>CAVQFZ010000014.1:0-613392 GCA_963711905.1 uncultured Nitrospiraceae bacterium
GCGGCGAGGAAAAGGTACTCCACGACGCCCATTGGCGGGAAGACCAGTATGATTTCCACAGAAACCCGCGGCTACTATATCGAGGATGACGGCAGATTCCAAAAACCGATGGACTACTGGATCGGCGCGATGACCTTTACTCCCGGATGCGCAACTGTTGATTACCGGCAGCCGAGACACGACCATCAAGCTGTACAGATGACCGAGCGTCGTTGAGAAGAAATCCCTCACCGGCCACAAGGGATGGATTCGCAGCCTCGCCGTGTCACCGGGGATGGAAAAGTCTTAATCAGCGCGAGCGACGACCAGACGGTCAAGTTTTTGGGATCTGGCCACCGGGAGAAATTTCCGGACCCTGAAAGGCCACAGTGGCGGCGTGCGATGCGTCCACCTTCTCCTCCGACGGCAAACGTCTCGCCAGCGCATCTTGGGATCGCACCGTCAAGCTGTGGGAAGGGGGAGAGAAGACGGAAGAGTGAGGTAACTGTGCGATCAACTACGCTCGGAGTATAAGACACTCGCCCCATTTCCTTTGTGTCACTCCTTATTGAGTAGCTCTCTCTAATCTTCGCGCTTCTGGGACACCCAAATTCACGAGTGCAGCAAGGAGTTGTTCTACATCAAATTTTGCTGCGTCCGCTGTGCCAGAAAAGTTAGCTCTTGGCTAAAACTCTTCGATCCATAAGCAGAAACGTCGGCCAATTCCGTAATCGACCCAAAACTCCGTGTCTTTCGGATAGCTCTGCATCCAGATTCTAGCTGATGTAATAAGGAAACCCAGGTGTGCTGGCTCCTCCTAAACTTCCATCAAGTTGAGCGTCACGAGGCGACAAAGAGTGACGGACCGCTTTTGACCAGCTTTTCCAGCACAGGAAGGAACGCAGGAAGGCGATCAATGCATACGGAAGGCAAATAGCATCGAGGCGGCTGGCCGATGCCAGAGTCGTTAAAAAAGAGCACGGAGATAGCCGGGCCGATATGTGTCTCAATAGAGCTCCCTCGTTGGCCTCGTAGCCGTTTCCACCCGGCACTCGCCATCAGTCGGTCAGCGACCTTGGATCGAATACTAACTGCGACAGACTCCTCAAGGGCTCGATCATTGAAATATGCAATGTCACTGCTCCGTAGGAACGAAGGGAGAATGTCAAAGAATGACTCGTCAGGTAACGAACTAATTGGCACTAGTGCGAGTTGATCGATATCCGACAGCGCAAGCCCTGGTAAGCACCTGGCCAGCAGTTCATAATATGCAGCGTTCCATTCCTGTGGTGAGTTCTCAACGTCTTCGGCGGGTCCAGCTTGGGACCCATTTGCCTCCGCAGTCCAGTTTGCATACGCCCGCACCATCTCTCTGATCCATGGTCGTTTGTCGATGTCGACGAGATTTCGGAATTGGACGAGCCATACGGCTGCCGCCTGGTGGTCAGCGTATTCCTCACGTCGTGATCGCTGTCTTAATGGCTCTTCTCGCTCTACGCGTCCGCCACCAAGGCGGATACGATGCCGGGGTCGAGGAGTTTCCGCTGGAAAGTTCGGCCAGTTGGGTTCGGGACGTTCATTACTTAGCCATTTCAGTTCTGCTTCCACGGCTTTCTGTAAGCCGTTTACGTGGGCGATCGACAGGCACGGCGAGGTCTTCATCGGGGAGACCCCGCCTGTGATGAGGCCGAACACATGCGGCAAAGGCACATCGCAGCAAGGAGCAAATCAATCGTTCATCGATAGCGGCAAGGGTTGTACCTGCCACGCCAAGGCCATATGCAGCAGCCGGCTCGCCTCGTGTGGCCACCTCAAGTAGGGACCGTATCTCCTGAGTACCGAAATTGTATCTTAACGCGTGAATCATACCCACGAACGCAATCGCAACAGGGTTGTACCGAAGTCCAGGTCGAAATCGAAGGACTGGGTCGTCTTTGGTCTGCAACGCCCGAGCAAAAACGTCGAACGCCCAAGCCCGATATCTGGCGCGCAATTCATCATCACCATCGCGTAAGGCGATCGTCGCGGCGCTCACAATGGCATTTTCCCGTAAAAAGTCCTCGCCTTGATCATCTTCCTCATCTGGCCCTCCAGCCTCCAAATTGGCCATCACGCATTGTGCCCATTCAACAGCCGCCGCCGCAAACTGAAGTGAGGACTTTGATGGTTCTTCCAGCGCATTCAAAATGCTGAGCTGCATGCTGAAATCTTCCCACCTGCCCTGTTGGCCCTTCTCCAGAGATGAAGACTCGAGATGCTGACGTTCAGTTTCTGGTGAAACATATTGGTGGCCTACTGCTTGTGTGCCATCGGTCCGCTGAACAGATGTTCGTGCCAGTTGGTAGGGTCGAGACGATTAATTGCGTGCCTCGCCATAAAGGCAGGATCAGAAAATTGGACTTCTGGTCTGGTGGACCTAGGCGCTGGGCAGCGCGGTGTACAAGAGCTTTGAGCGTCTCGTAAAGTGGATCGTGGTCTCCTAAAGCATAATGACCGAGCAGGACTTCAAGCGAAACACGTCTCGAAACGCGTTTCTTGAGACTGTCTAGATTGACGATGCCAACCGGTTCTCTGTTGAGCGCACTCAAACCGAAGAAATCCGCTTGTCCTATACTCTCCTGTATCTGTCGTTGTCGATCCACGCACAGAAGTTCGGAGCAGGCGACAAAGGGAACCGCTGCCTCGCGAGGCTTTGGCCAATGCGAAAGTATGAGGTCTACTGCGACGAGGAGAAATGCTGCGGGAGATCCAGTGGTGCCCAAGATGTCACCAAGCACTGTATTAAACGATTCTCCGCTTTCGATGCGTAAGTGTCCCCATGCCTCAAGGGCCATGAGTGCTGACGTGATGCAATAGTGACCGGCAACCTCGCGTGACCACGCATATGAGCGCGTCCAGGGGAAGGCCCTTTCACCATCGGGGAATGGGATAATGATCGCGTCAGCATCGTACTCACGACCTTCAGTGTGAAAGTCTATCGCATGGTCCACGAGCCGTCGGATCAGCGCTAGCCCATGTTGAGGGGCATGGGTCAGCAGTTCATAGAACGGTCCCTGCCCAGGCGACGGGGGAAGAAAGTCCAGATCATTATGCGTGAACGGTTTTCTCCTCTCATAGCCATATTCGTTACGGTTGTTACGCGGCTTCTCAATAAGAACAGATGCAGTGAAGTCCGCAAGTTCCAGAGGTGCAGCCATGGCGAGGCTCCCACGGACCTTCAGAACACTGTGGACAATTGCATCCGCACCGGGCCGTTGTCTCAATAGGCGTAAATATTCCTTTGCTAACTCTGGAGTTCGATGGCAGCACAAGAGAAATCCGCTTCGAAGGGTGGATTCCATTACTCCGATCGAGTTACGCTCGATGGCTCCCCCAAATGGCTGACGCAAATCCCGAAAGTTTGCAGCATGGCGTGCTGACTCAATCTCATTCAGCCACCGAAAATACCAAGACAATAAATCAGGTGTGAGGGGATCATTCCCCAACGTAGGTGTTGACCACGCAAAATAGAAATCGGCTACATCCGGAATTAGCGATGGAGGCAGGCTCTCCCCGAGTTTCAGAATCCATAGGATTAATCGGTGCCAGGACGGCCCGCTCGGCATATGAATTCCCGAAGATGCTATTAATTTATGGTCAACCCCCAACGCTGCATATATCTTTCCGGCAGGTTCAGCATCGACAGCCCTCACTAGTCGTATAAGTTCACGGAGGAGAGTTCCGTTGTTTGCAAGCAGAAGATTAGAAATGCAATCCAACAGTTGATGGCTGATCTCCGAGTGAACGAGCGCTAGCAATACAGCCCGGCGCCACGAGCCGTGCGCTCCCTGGCCACTCAGGCGGTCGAGAAGTGACTGCCACTGCGAGCTATTGGAAGCGTGTTCGAGGACCATGCGTGCAGCGAGTTCAACACCTCGTGCCAAGGCTGCAGGGGCAGGTCGGTCGAGCGGCAAACGGTCAAGTCGCGCTGACTTGAAATGAAGAAGATTTCCGATCGCCCATTCGCGTAGGACATCGTGATGAAACGAAATGCGGTCGTTTCCTAGATCGCGAAGCGTCTTACTCTCAACTAAGGCATCAACTGCCCGTGGTGGGTGATGAGTTACGTCTAGCACGTCGGCACCAGACAGCGCTGCATCTGCCAAAGCCCGGAGAAGTCTAGCCCGCCCTCGATGTTCATCATCGTGTGGGCCGTCGGCCGTCTGCCACCACTGCTTGGCCATATCGACTTCAGTACGCAGACCCATCACGTATTCTGGCTGACTTGCTAGGCGGGCGAGTCGGAAGAGGTTTCTAGTCACTTCTCGCGCCGGGTGGTTAGCAGTCAAGAGCGGTGCGAGCCGTGGAGCTGCATGTCTGAGCTCGTCAAGCTCTGTCTCGGTGAGCTCGCCGATCATGATTGGGTCAGCTCGGCCTAAGCGATCTAGCGCCTCAGGTGGAAGCCAGTTCGGCTCTTCCATCCCAAAGTGACGCCTCGCCGTCGTGATCACGGCAAAGCCGGGGACCTCAGCTGTCTCCCGAACAAGATCCCTAACCGTTTTCCGCTCGTCTTCATCGAAGAAGTCCAAATTGTCAATGAACAGAACCGCTCCACCGTCAGCCGCAAGGTCGGTCAACAACTCGCGAACGCTACCATCGAACCCGAGCATCGCCTTCATGGCACTCCATCCTCTTGGTACGGTCCTCTTAGGACTGAGTACGATAATCGGTGCCTCTGTACTAATTTGGTCGGCGAAGTGTTTAAGCACTCCCGATTTCCCGACCCCTGAATCACCACGAATCTCAACATAGCGACCGCTATCAAGAGAGGCATGAACTGCGGCGGTGTGCGTATGACGTGTCAGTTTCACACCACCGATACCATCGTTGATATCCGCAAGTGCATGGCGAGAAGCTTCATACAGCGTTGCGCGTGCGGATGAGTAACGTCTATAGCTGGCAAATCGAAACGCTTGTTTCTTGAGGTCCTCGTGCAGGCGATCGCGGTTGCGGTCTCCACCAGAGGCGGCGATATGCAGTGCAAGCTCAATCAAGGTTGTCCACAGGGTTCCTGCCCGCTGCGTCTCATCAGGATGAAGCGCATGGACAGCACGTTCTCTTGCCAGAGCCTCACACGCGGAGCCTTGAGCAGAGGAATCGAAGACAAGAATCTGGAGACGGTTCAGAAGTTGCCAGACAGACTCGTCATCGTCTGATGATCCAGCCTCCCGCAAATTGGATTTGAAAGTCTGGACGAACTGGCGCATATCATCGTTGGCGGAACCCGGTCGGTTGATCCGTGCCATAAATGTCGCTGCATCGCCTATCTGCCGTGCCCAGGTCAGAACATCCTGATAGGCGCCATCGATCTTCTGAGATGTTCGTGCCGTTGCGATCGCGAGTTCGTAGCGGATGGACGAAAATTCTGGTTTTCGAGAAGCCTGGAGGATTTGCCCAACGACTTTGCGAAATACCAGGTCACCGGGCGCAAACGTAATGCCCCTCTTGACCTGAATTTCGAGAACTGCGGCCTCGCCGCGTGCATCGTGGGCATGCACGATCACGTCGTCGAGCGGGTGTCCCTCGGCGGCCCGCTGAAACTCGATGCGGTCAATAATCGTCCCTGGAAGGCCACGGGGCTCCGTGCCTGTTAGCAATGACAACAAGTAGAAGGCGCCGACCTGCCCTTCAAAATGGCTGCCAGCCGGTCCGGTGGATGCAGGACTGCTAACGTTCGTGGTCATCAGCCATATCTCCAGGACCTTTCAGCGTGCACTAATGTGGTACTGTTCACCAACTTTCACGCCAAGCTATAGCGTCCGGATTTCTTCGTCCCGCTTCGTTGCACCAACCCGGCCTCCAAGAGTGGATTCAAGAGATCCATGGCTCCTTGCTTAGAAACACGTAACGCTTCACGAAGTTCTTTCGGCGTCATCGCTCCCCGATCCTTGAGCAGCCGAAGTAGTTGTTCTTGGCGTGGGCGCAACAACACTCTTTTCGGCCCCGAACCGGCCAGGAGATGCTGAATACGAGTCCAGACCCGTTCCAATGTGATTCGCAATGCCTTGGCACAGTACTCAACCCAGGCCGTGAGATCACCTCCCTGCTCTCTCACATTGGCAAGCGCGTTGTAGTAGGCAGGCCTATCTTCCCAATACACCTCATCGACTGAAAAAATATGATGAGTATCAAACCCTCGGCGGTAGAGTTCCCACAGCGCCAAAGCTCTGCCGGTCCGTCCGTTTCCGTCGGCAAACGGATGAATATCCTCGAACTGGTAATGCAAGATGGCCGATGAAACGACTGGTGACCATTCGCGTGCCCGATCATTCCACCATTCCAGAAGCTCGCTCATCAATCCACTGACCATATCCGGCGCCGGTGGTGTGTATTGACCCACATAGACCTGGATATCTCGATATCGGCCTGCAGAGCCTTGATCCATCACTTCTGTGGCGAGCAGCTTATGTAACTTTAAGATGTCTGTGTGTCCGACCTTTTTCTTTTTGTTGTGTCGTTCGATAAACCGAAGTCCTGCTAGATAGTTCAAGATCTCTCGTTGCGACCGAGGCGGTTCGGCTGGTAGACCATGCCCCTCCTCGATCAGACGTACCTGCTCCAGAGTCAGCGGGTTACCTTCAATGGCCGTCGAGCTGTGTGTATTCCGCACTCGTGCATCGCGTTGCAGTCTCGGAATCCACGGCACCTGGATCGTGGCTGCAAGAATACGCTCGCGCATACCTGCGATAGCTTCGAGTTCTTTTAGTGTAGCGGGAGTAATGTTGAACTTGGGTTGAAACCCCATGTGGTCAGCATAATAAATGAGTCAAGTATGAGTCAAGTTATGAGTCAACCTTCTTGAGAGGTCCGAACTGCGAGGCGATGGGCACCGCTAGAATCACACCGGAATCCTTGTAGGCCGAATGGGGGATTTCACCTCATGGGAAGTCTTCGATCCAGAGCAGCCGACTGTGGTACTCGCTGAGCTGCAGCCCATTGTAGAATTTGCGATCGGCCGTCAAGAATGACAAGTTCAGCTGCATGGCCAGTGCCAGGTATAAGCTGTCGTACAAACTCTGCTTCGTGTGATGAGCGAGATCGAACGCGGCCAGCACCAACGTCTCATCGGCGTGGCGGCGGATGGGCGCCCGTCGAAATGCCCGCCAGATATCCTCAGCATCCTGCGTGGTCAGTTCGCCACGGCGGCGCTTCTTGGATAGAACATTGCCGACCTCCAGCGTGAGAAAGGCGGGAGCATGCAGACGCGCATCGGAGTCTTTGAGCCGCAAGGCCCGCTCGCTGTGCTCCTCCGGGATGAACCATTTGACAATGACGCTCGCATCGATGATATACGCCATCACCGATCGCGGTCCTCGCGGATCAACTCGGCGCTGTCGCTGAATTTCCTCCCAGACCGTTTGAGCCGTTCACGGATGCGATCGGCTTCCTTCCAGAAGTCGCCCGGCTCTTCTTCGGCAGCCTCCTCAAGGATCGTTTTGACTTCAGCTTGAAGTGACCGCCCTCGAGTCTTGGCTCGCTTTTTGAGCCGCGCAACGACTTTGTCTTGAAGATTTCGAACAAGAACCTGTGCCATCCACAAGCCTCCTTCGGTCTGTTGGATTAAGCTAGCACAATGCTAGCACCAAGCCCTCTGTTCTGCAACGGCTATGTCAATCCGTCTCAACTCTTGCAGCCGTTCTCAGTCCGTGGCAATTTCGTAGACCAACGTCACCATTGCCTCGATCTTCAGCTCTCCCGGCGAGATCGGCACGTCGCCTGTGCTTGTGTCCATCGCCATGCGTGCCATCGGAGCGGCCGGTCTGACCATATGGCCGCCTTCGCTGACTGATAACACCCGCACGAGTTTCACGTGCAGCGCCTCGCTCAGCACTGCCGCTTTTTCCCTCGCCTTGGCCGCAGCCTGTTTCAATGCGCTCAGCCGTGCCGATTGTTCATCGCGCAACCCCCAGTGCAACCCCTGAAAGCTGTTCGCGCCGGCCTTCAAGACTTCTTCGATCACCGTGCCGACTCTGTCCAGGGCGCGGATTTCCACGGTCACCATGTTGCTGACGACGTAACCGACGATTTCCGGCGGAGCAGGCGGCGCATCGGCGGAACGTTTAGGCCGCGGTCGATAATGCGGGGAGACCGTAAAGGACGAGGTTTGGATCAGCTCCTTGTCGATCTGTGATTCCCGCAGCCGGTCCATGACTTTGCTCATGACGGCGCTGTTCTGCCTCTGCGCCTCGGCGAGTGATTTGCCTGGAGTCTCCAAGCCGAACGTCACGAACGCCGTTTCCGGCGCATGCGTCACCGTCCCGGTTTCGCTGACCGTGAGGGTCGGTGTCTCGGGCTTCGTCTCATCATGCGCAGGCGTCACAACCGGAAACCCCAGCAGCAGCACCAACAGCCAGACCATCCGCATGTTCGTTCTCCTTTCATCGACGGGGCAACTCATCTCTGTCACGGCTTGCCACACATCCACAGCGATGTGCGGCAGCATATCTTCCCGCTCAACGATGACGCAAGAAACGCAGCACCTCACTGCCACTTGACCCGGCAGACGACATGCGGCATTCTCTCTAACAGGCCCGGCAAGACAGGATCTCATGGCTATGACTTCGACCATGTTCCCGCTTGGAACCACGGCACCGCCGTTCGCGTTGCACGACGTGGTGAGTGGGCAAGGTTATTCCCTCGACTCGTTCGCCGCCAAGACGGGGCTCCTCGTCATGTTCATCTGCCGGCACTGTCCCTATGTGGTGCATGTCGAGCAGGAGCTTGCCGGACTCGGACGCGACTATGGCGACACGGGCTTGGGTATCATCGCCATCAGCAGCAATGACCCGGTAGGCTATCCCGATGATGCCCCGCCAGAGCTCAAAGAAAATGGCCTTACGCCTGGGCTTTACCTTTCCATTCTGTCACGACGACACGCAGGAGGTCGCGAAGGCGTATCGAGCGGCCTGTACTCCTGACTTCTATCTCTTCGATCGTGACAGGCTGCTGGTGTATCGCGGCCAATTGGATGACAGCCGACCCGGAAACAATAAGCCTGTAACCGGCCGTGATCTCCGCGCTGCTATCCAAGCGGTGCTAGGCGGCAAGCCTGTCGATGGCAACCAGAGAGCCAGCATCGGTTGCAGTATCAAGTGGAAGGCGGGCAATGCTCCACCTTACGCTTGACAGGCTGCTGAAAACCCGCCGGCATCGTTCTCGCTTCTGTCCGCGTTTTAAGGTCTGAGGAAGAATCCATCCAGCATCGAACACTGTCGGCTCACCATCTCGCCGGCGAAAGACGCAATCCAATAAAACTTTTCCCATGGAAAACGAATCATCTGCGAAACTGGCATGAAAATTCTCACTCCCCACCTTCTGTGGATAACCTTGTGAACAAGTCACTTTTCAAGGGAAAGAGGGCACGAATGACGGGTTTATTTATCAAACTGCCTATTGTTTAGGCATCCGCACCCTATCAGTGAGGCCACAACTAATAGTGGTGCATCTGCTACTTCTGAATGTTTTTACATATTCCTAGAAAAACTCGTTGACATCGCACGATCACCGTTGCCGGCATCGTTGTTATTGCCACCATTCGGATCGCTATCCACAGGTTCAAGACTTTTCTGGGGATGGAGGTTCTCTGCATCAGGAGCGCAGTTTCGTATCTGTCAAGAGCTTCGAAGCTGAAAAGACGGCTCCATCGATTCGCGAAAAAGATCTAGGGACCAATTTCTCATCGCCAGAGCCAAATGGCGGACACGACACCAGATTTGGAATCGTCATGTGAGATCCACTTGTGATTTTCAACAATGTGCCTGTGACCAACATATCAATGTTTTCATGACCGTTTGCAGCATTGAGGGACAAGACCTGCACGGAGCGTCAGAAAGACTCCGGCATCGTCATGCCTAAAAACACCTTCCCTGACGCCCCTACTCTCCTCGATCAACGCAATACTAGCCAACCTTGATCTCGATGGCTTTCGGTTTCGCTTGCACGGATTTCGGAAGATGCACGTGAAGCATCCCGTCTTTGAAATCCGCGGTCACCTTGCTCCCATCCGCATCCTCCGGAAGTGAGAAGCTGCGCACGAAGCTCCCGTAAGCGCGTTCGACCCGGTGATATTTTTTGCTCTTCTCTTCCTTCTCGAATTTCCGCTCGCCGGAAATCGCCAGAACATCGTCCTCTACCGTGAGACGCACGTCCTCTTTCTTCATGTCCGGCAATTCGGCCTTGATGAGGTATTCCTTCTCATCCTCCGTAATGTCCACCAGCGGCGACCATTGGGTCACCGTCAGGGCTTCCTTTCCTCCGTTGCTCGTCGCCTCCCGCCCGGCAAACAGCGTTGCCAAGCGGCTTTCCAGTTCATCCCGATCCTTGAAAGGATTCCATTGAGTTCTGCTCATCGGATCCCAGCGTAAAATTGTGTTCATGGCCTCATCTCCTTGTTGTCATAGAAGTGGACGTTTCATACTCTCAAATTCCGTTCCGCATTCAGCCAGTCCTCCAAAGCCCGGCCTTCTTGCCGGCCTCGTTGTTCATATAATCCGTAGGCTTGCCGCGCAATGCGGTCGTGCGTCAAAGCCCCCTTCGAGGCCTGCCCAGCAGGATCAGACTTTTCACCGCTTGAGCTGATCTTGGACGTGCTGGCCGACATGGTCGGCGTCGCTTGCTGTGAAACTCTTTCCTTGCTCATCGCACACCTCCTTTTGTTGCCGCGTTTATAACTGTGAGTTGTTTAGTGAGACGGCTCACATTGATCGATTCCGGTCACTGAGTCTTTTTCCCCGTCTTGTCCGGCCGAACCTTGCGGTACCACTGATCCGCCCACTTCATCAGCTCACGCTTTTTATCGCCATATCGTTCCTGGGCTTTGCCGACAAATCTGTCGTAGTTCCCTCCGATCTCCTGTAAATCATTGTCCGTAAACTTACCCCACTTCCCTTTCAGTTCGCCTTTGAACTGCATCCATTTTCCTTTAAGTTGCTCAGCATTCATCGCATTGTCCTCCTTATTTATCATTGAGGTTGACGGGTGGCGGGTCCTCATGCGGGGAACCGCCAGACAACCCGTCACCCTCGGTCACACCGGTCGAGTGGTGCGCCCAGTGATCCAATGAATCACCAGCAACACGATCCCGACTAAGAACAGAATCCACGAAATCTGCACCGCGACCGTCGAGACCCCAGCGAGATTCAGGGCGCCGGCAATCAAGCCGACGACCAGGAACATCAGTGCATAGTAGAGCATGGTTGCTCCTCTCTGATGGAATGCGGATGTGAATCGATAAGTCCTCTGCGGCACGGCCGGCGTCCTGGCCGCCTCCATCAGCAGGCCATCACACCAAACCAGCAACGAGTCAGAGAGACTGTGATGTAAACGCGGCGGAGACTGGGGAATCGGTCACGCTGGGAATGGTCAGGAAGCGCGAGAGATAGGACAGCCAGCGGGGCTTCACACCTGACACCATCACCCTGGGCGCAATGAGGATAGGAGTCAAGCAATATATATTGCGTAGAAACTGAGCCTTCATTGGATAGATAGTGTCGGAATCGACCGGCAGCTATCGACCCAAAGCAGAAGTACACGACCGACCGCTATCAGAAGGGGGGCTTACGCCGATCCGCATAAGAACCCGTGATACATGGTCGATGGGCCGCAACTCATTGCACCACCGTCGATGATGGGATATTGTTCACGATCATTGAAGGCGTGTTACGCGGATAGAACATGGCAGATCCGGTTCTTATACGGATCCGCCTAAACATTGTTATGCGGCATTCGACCGCCCGGCATTCCGTGCGCAATGGCCGTTATCGTGCCTTCATTCCCGAAAAGTCACTCGTTGAAGATCGCGGGAGGCAACGTTAAAATAGATATACACACGCACACAAAGAAATGTAAATCTGGTGATGCGCCCACAAGAAGTAACGCCGAAGTCTCCTCGACACGGTCTCGACGACAGACGTAAGGGTCATCGCCGTCACGAATCACAATGTCTTCGACCTCGCAATTCCAAGCGATCCAAACGCGCATAGGAAAAGACGCGCTAGTATGGCCGGGCGTCGAGATCGACGTTTACGACGGTAATGAGAAAGGACACTTGTTAGTCATTACTTCGCCGACGCTCGCCGCGAAACTAGCAACTGCAGTTGTCGCTTTGACGAAGGGTTTTACGCCCGACACTTTCAAAGTGACGATCCAGGATGTCCTGGCTACGTTCGATGCGATGGAACCGCTGTTATGTCGCCCACTACAAGCAGAAGCGGCCGAGCGTCTCGGACGACATGCTCAAGGTATTAGAGGCCGGGGCCAAGAACAAGTGGTGTGTCCTCAAGGAAGTGAGTAACGCAATCTCCCGGGGGCATTTATATCCCCACGGTTCGGTCTTCAATATTACGGTGCTCCGATGTCCCCATGATTGGGGACAATATGCCCGCTCGTGCGCACGAATTACCCGATCTACGGCTCCCTATCGATAGTTTTGAGCACTTCTGCTTACTTCTTAAAAAGGACCCCACGGCCATCAACACCGTGCTCGACCGGAAAATCTCCGAGGACCTGTCGCTGGCTCCGTTTGGAGATGGCACGACACTTACCATCAAGGCGTTTCAAAACAGACATCAACGTTATCTTCGGGCCGAAAGGAACTGGAAAAGTCCTGCATCCTCGCGGCTGTCGCCAAACACTATTCCAAGAACGGGATCGACGCGACGGTTTACGAATCCGCCAGCGGCCGGATCAACGAGATTTTCGACGTCAAAGGTAAGAGTCTTTCCGTCAACCTAAATAGCGTTTGAAATTAGCTACTGCCAGGACGAAATTCAGACCCTGCGGGACGCATGCGAGGTCGATGTCACGAGCATTCCAAAAATACGTTGCTCACTTTAACGCCGTGAACACAAACAAGAACGCGCAAAGGATCCGTTTGAAGGAACTTGACCCTGAGGAAGAGGGTGAGGCCAAGCGGGGATTTAATGAATACAACAAAGCCACGGCGACAACGGAGGAGTTTTTCAAATTCCTCAAGATCGATCCGGCCTTAAAGAAGGTAGCTTCTACCCAACGAACTCAAAGAACTGAACCGCATATTGTCACCTGCTGCTGGAGCGACTTGGCGGCAAGAAATGGACGGGGTTTGCAGGCTGGAAAGAGATCGTTCTACTAAATTCTGCTATCAAATCATTCCGTAAGGAGATCCAGCGGAACACCGGATGGCCAGCCAAGCCGGCGACAACGGGCTTTCGTGACTATGCGCTGGAATCGCATCCAAGATTGAGAGCAACGCTCGAGACCAGCCTGGCGAGCAGCGGTTACTAAGATTCCATCTAAAGAAGAGGATGTCGGGGACCTAGGCTCAGGTAAGGGGACATTTGAAGTTTTTGTGACGGAGTTGGTGCTTCAAAACGGAAATGTAACTGACGGTGAAATGTTGAGTCTGAGCGGAGTGAAAAAGCTCGCCCAGAAAACGTTTATGAAGTGCGTTCGCGATGTCGTCAAGCCACGCCTTCCAGGATGACTTGTTTCATTATGTTTTGTAACTAAACAGTGTTGAGGATGCGGAGGGCATCAAAACGGTCCACGAGCTTCTACTTTTCAAAAGATATTTCACTCTCGACGACTTTCCCTACACACCCTCAAGCGGCGAGTCCTCAATGGTAATGTTGCAGAAAGGAACTAGGAACGGACAAAAGACGTATACATCCTTGACGAACCGGAGAAAAAGTCTAGGCAACGAATATATCAGCGAAGTAATCGTCCCACTTCTCAAGGAGCGGGCACGAGCGGGCAAGAGGGTGTTTATTTCGACGCACGACGCAAACATCGCTGTGCGGACACTTCCCTATTGTTCGATTTACCGGTGTTACGGGCAAGACGGATACAGCACTTACATGGGTAATCCTTTCACGAACAACCTCGTGAATATCGCGAAGCCCGATGATCTGCGTGACTGGAAGGCCGTCAGCATGAGGACGCTCGAGGGTGGCGAAGAAGCGTTTGGAGAGCGAGGATCTATGGAAACGCTTGAGGCGATGGTCGAGAATGCCGGTGACAAGTATTCCCTCAGGATCAAGGTCGAAAGTGGCGACGTCGTTATTCCGCTGTCAGACGACAACGCGAACGCCGTAAAGAGCGCCTTCAATAAGCTCATACAGAGGATCAGGGAAGGCGAGTTCAAGATCCAGCTCGATAAGGAGGGCGACGACCTTTTCTCGATGGTTGCGAAGGAATACCTCACGCAGCTGAATAAGGAAATCGCGAGGTGCACGGTCAAATAAAGGAATTCGGCTTGCTCAAAAAGCCAACCGGCGCCACCGCATAGGTTATCGTCACCTTGGGGATTCGTAGTTCCAACGAAGCTCGGAGCGCCGCGCAGGTCATTGACTAGGACAGACACTGAGACGGTGTCGCCAGCAGAGGATCAAATCGGCGACTGGAGTTCCACTTTGGGTCGAAAATCGGCCTAGGGCAACCAGAATGCCGCTTAACATCCGCATTCACCTGACCGGCTACAGCGGGCTTGCCCGCTTCTTCGCTGGCAGGTGATGCGGGTCGTTTAAAAGCGACAGGGCTGAGGACCGCTTTAGGGCGGTGCGATCTCGGCTCCGAACTTCCGCTCCTGGCCGATAGTGGTCATCACGGACGGCCAATCTTGCCGTTTCTCAAACAAAAATCTCAATCCAATCCGACACCGAGCGTCAGTTCGAGTTTGAGCTATTCAATGCGGGCCTGAATAGTTCAACGATACTGAGACGTTGCGATGGCAATAGTATGGAGCAGTAGAAGGGTTGCTTTCGCCGGCACCGTGCTTTTCTGCTCCCTTCCCCTTAATAGCGCTTGACTCTGATGCCCAATGCGCCCAGGGTGATGCTATGACGTATTGAGCCACGCCGACCGTCCCATCCCTCGCGCGTCACTTTCTCTCCCTCCCTTCTTGCGCGACCGATTCCCTGGTCTCCGCCGCTTTTGCGCCGAATGTTCCTCGAAATACTTGTGTAGACGCCTTGTGCCCAAGAGCCTTGATCGCTTGGGGTGGCAGAGGTGCCCTCTGCACAGGAGTGGAGTTGAGGTCGATCAACCACGCCAGTCAATGCAGAAAAGGAGCAATGCCATGATTACCATCACCACGACGGCAGAAGAAAAGATCCGGGAGCTGATGCAGGAAGAGAATGACACGGTCGGCCTGCGCGTATTCGTCAAAGGCGGTGGGTGCCATGGCTACCAGTACGGGATGGCCTTCGAGTCCGCCATGGGCGAAGACGATACGGTGATCGAGAAAGGTGACGTCAAGGTCATCATGGACTCGCAGAGCGCCCCACTGCTGGCCGGCTGCGAAGTCGACTACCTGGACAGTGTGCAAGGCTCCGGCTTTGCGATCAAGAATCCACAAGCCAAAACGACCTGTGGGTGCGGCAGTTCATTCAGCGCATAACGACATTGCACGGTGCGCCGGATCGCCGGCCAGCACCGTCGACAAGAAGGGAGCAAGCTATGGACGACACAGCCATCATCGGAACCAAGAATAAGAAGGGTCAAGTCATCACCGATCCACAGGTGATGATGAACGAAGCGCCTCGCACACCGTCGTTTTTTACCGGTAGCGAAGTGATTAAGGAAGCCGTCAGGCGCGCCAACGTCGATGTGATGGTGGCCTATCCCATTACGCCTCAGAGCGAGGCCGCGGCCCTGTGCGGCGAGCTCTTTGCCGAGGGCTATATCGGCGATTATTTCCGTGGGGAGAGTGAATTTGCGGTCATGTCACAGTGCGCCGGCGCCGCCTTCGGCGGAGCCCGTGTCTTCACGACGACCGCCGGGCCGGGCACCATGCGGGCCATGGAAAACTTTCCGATGTGGGCCGGAGCCCGATTGCCGATCCAATGTATCGTGACTTGCCGCGGCATCAATTCTCCCCTGTCGATCCAGCCGGACACCATCGAGATCGCCTATCTCATGAATACGGGTATGCTCGTGTGGCATGCAGAAACCGCACAGGATTTCTACGACTGGATCCTCAAGGGTTATATGGTGTCGGAAGAGCCCGACGTGCATTTGCCGTTGGCTCTCTGTTGTGACGGCTTCTTCGTGACTCATACGAAGGACGTCGTCGGCCTGACGCCCGTCGAGATGTGCCTGCCGCCCTATGATCCTTATCGCTCGCCCGTGCCCTGCATGGATATGGAGTGTCCGCCGGTCCGGATGATGCGCGATCCCTTCGTGATGAAGAGCAACTACATCAGCTACGCCACGCACGCGAGTTGGCAACAGGAAGTCTGGGCCGCCGCGGAACGGTCGCGCAAACATACCATTGCCTGGCTGGACGGCCTGATCGATGTCGAAGACGGGGATGCCGACATTCTCATCGTGTCGTCTGGAACAGCCGTCTCCCAGGGCCGTGAAGCCATCCGCCTGCTGGCCGATGAAGGAATTCGCGTCGGTCTGGTAAAAATCAAGACCCTCCGCCCATGGCCGGAGGAAGAACTTCTCGAAGCGACCAAGCAGGCCTCACACATCATCGTGCCCGAGTTCAATGTCATCGGATGGATGGCCAAGGAAATCAAAGCCACGATCCCCAACAGCGAGCGGGTCGTCGCCGGACCGCGCGTCTGCGGCGGCATGACCTTACCGCCGGAAGTGATCGTGGAAGAAGTCAAGAAGGCGATCGGCATGCGATCCGGAGTGCTGGCCGGACGTGGAGGATGAACGTGACACACGGACGGAACGACGGCACGACCGCAGCAGGAATGCCGTGCCAAGAAAAGTTGACTGCGTAAGAGATGTAAACACCACCGCAATTGCGGATAACATTAGGAAGCGAGGTGCCAGATGAGTCTCGATTATGTAAAGTTCACCCCAGGATTCGATTCCTTCATGCCGAAAGAATATCGGGACATGGTGGAGCACGGGCCCTTCGGAAAGAAGACGACCGTGTCACAGATGGGGAGCTTTAAAGAAATTCTTGAGGAGCACCCTATGTGCGCCGGTTGCGCGATGACCCTGTTCATCCGGCTCGCCATCATCGCATTCCCAAATCCCGAAGACACGATTACCGTCGGGACGGCAGGCTGCGGCCGGCTGGCAATTTCACAGGCGGCGATTCCATTCGTGTACGGCAACTATGGAGACCAGAACGGCGTCGCCAGTGGGCTGTCGCGCGGATTGCGGATTCGTTTCGGCGACAAACCTAAGGATGTGGTCGTGATGGCCGGTGACGGTGGTACCGCCGACATCGGATTCCAGCAAGTCCTCCATTCTTGGTTCAGGAAGGAACGGTTTACGACCATCATGCTGGATAATGAGGTGTACGGAAATACCGGCGGACAGGAAAGCGGTATGACGACCAGAGGGGCGGTGCTGAAGATGGCGCCGCTCGGCAAGAAGTTCGAGAAAATGGACATGGTCGCCATGGCGAAGATCGCCGGCTGCGCCTACATCGCCACCGTCGTGCCGAATAATCCGCGCCGGGTGGAAAGCTGCATCAAGAAGGCCGTGCTGATCGCTCGCGAGGTCGGGCCGACCTATATCCAAGCCTATACGTCCTGCAATATCGAGTATGCGATCCCGACTGATCAGGTAATGGCAGACGCCAAGACTGTCGAGGATGACCGGTACAAGTTTGCCGAGTACGTCAGCGAGGACGCCAAGGCCTATCTGGCCGAGCGATATGGGTACAAAGAGTTCACCCAGAAGCCGGTGTCGGCAATGACGAAGGTGTAATCACATGGATGGGGGTGGAAGATTTTAGAGAAGGCCCATACGACCCGCTCGAATCTTCCACTCGTCAGCCGATACACCCAGGCAATGACCTGAGAGGAGGAAGATCACGATGAACACACTATCAACCGGCACCATTGCGAAGGCCCGCTATGCACTGAACTATGGCTTGCGGCTGGATAAAGGCACGGCGAGCGAGCTCAACCACCCGCGCGTGCCCATTCTCCTGCCCGATGGATCGGTCGGCAACATGACGCTGCACGTGAAGAACGGCACAGCGGATGAAATCAAGGCACAGCTACTCGACAGCATCGACGCGTTCTTTGACATCTACACCGATGTTTACGCCGACGTTTCAAGCTCAACCATCTGTGACTGAAGCACGTCATTGCTCGAGCCCTTTCCGACGCCTCAGGTAGGAGGCCATCGACTATGCAAACACTCGATATCCATCGTCCCGAGATGCCGGACCTTCAGTTCGTCCTGTTCGTGACGGCACTCTGCACGTCTCGTCTGACCACGCTCAATATTCCCAAATCCCTCCGCGCGACGATTTTCAACCGGTGCTGGACGCTCATTCATGAATCCCCTCCGCCCGGCAGACCGGAGGATCGGGTCCTGGACCTCCGACCCTGGACCGAGATCACCGTTGAAGCGATGGTAGAGACCATACGCGTGGGGCTCACGGAGGCAGGGATTCACATCTTAGCCTGGGAGCATGCATCCAGCGAGCCGACACGCACCAGCAGCCCTGAAGCCAACCCTCTCATCGAACGACTCGCGCAACTGTACCCTCAGCCGCCCGAGGAAACCGACAGCGGCCATGCAATCGACACGATCCCACGCTGACAGACCACGACTCGCAGAATCTCTCACATGGTCTACGAACTCCACGACGCGGTGTCGCATAGTGGGCAAATATTTGCAGCGGCTTGAATAAGACTACCGCTCGAAACTTTCACAGGACGGCCGCGTGAGGAGATATAGTTTCGAGCCTCAAGTTCTTGTAGCATGACTTCAATTGATCCACTGTTACCACGCATAGGCTTCCGGCGCGGTTCCACCGGGGCCAGGGAAAATTTCGTCCAATTGCTTCAGAATGTCGCTGCCCAGGGAAAGGCTCAATGCCCTCATAGCCCCTTCCAGCTGTTCCATGGTACGCGGACCGATAATGGGTGATGTGACTGCTCGTTGGTGCAGCAGCCAGGCAAGGGCGACATCTGCCGGTCGTTCACCGATCCGCGCGCACAGCCCCTCGTACGCTTCCAATTTAGGGCGGGACTTGACCACCTCTTGTTTTACATCCGCGTCCGCGCGACGGCCAATGTTGTCAGAATGCAGGACACCAGCCAACAGTCCCCGTCCCAGCGGACTCCACGGGATCAGACCGATGCCATAGGCCTCACAGGCAGGAATGACTTCCAGTTCAATCGTACGTTCATTGAGGTTATAGAGGCTTTGTTCCGATACCAGCCCCAAAAAGTGACGGCTACGCGCGGTTTCCTGAGCCTGGGCTAAGTGCCAACCCGCGAAATTGCTGCTGCCCACATACACCACCTTGCCTTCCCTGACCAACTGCTCCATGGCTTGCCAGATTTCTTCCCACGGCGTTTCCCGATCGACATGATGCATTTGATACACATCGATCCAATCTGTCTTCAACCGTCGAAGACTGTCCTCGCAAGCTCGCTTGATATGGACGGCCGAGAGGCGTGACTGATTCGGCCATTCGCCGATGCGACCGTACACCTTGGTCGCCAGCACCACCTTATCCCGACGGCCTCCCCCTTGCGCGAACCAACGGCCGATGATCTGCTCTGTCCAGCCTTCACCGAGCTTCCAGCCATACACATTCGCGGTATCAAAAAAATTGATGCCGAGCTCCAACGCCCGATCCATCAGAGCGAAGCTGTCCGGCTCGCTCGTCTGCGGCCCGAAATTCATCGTGCCGAGGCAGAGTCGACTGACTTTCACTCCTGACCGACCAAGGTGTCTGTATTCCATGAGTGCGCGTCGACCCTAATAACCCCGCCCAGTACTTCCACCACGCCCCATTCGATCGAGCGGGAGAGCCTCGTAACGTTGTTTGAGGTCCGGATGTTCGCTGAGATAGCGCTTGACTGCCGCATCATCCGCAAAAATCTCCGGGCTGCGCTTGCGATATTCATCGAGCGTCAGATCGTGCTTGGCGAGAAGCGTCGTGAGCTTGGTATTGATGTCCGCTCCCATTTGTCGCATTTGCTCCTGGGACGGACGCTGTCCCTCCCCATAGCTCTGGCCACCCTTAAAGTAGTTCGTCATCATCTCACCGATCTCGATTCTGGCGTTGACGAACTTTCCCACTTCGGCGGGTTCGGCAGCATACACGACTCCCGCAAGCAGAACGACGCCCAGTGAGACATTGATGGTTCGATGCCACAGATTCATCGCGTATCTCCTTCCACCGAGTAGTTAAAAAATAAAATCTTGAGCGTTTACAATATGCTCATCTCATCTTAACAGACGACTCGCCGCTCAGATCACGCGGCAATTCGAATCCCGGTTGGTATGGGAACAACCGGTCTAGGTCTAGATTTAGGTTTCATCCTCGCTGTCGCTGTGTGCCGATGGAATACCATAGCGTTTGCACTTTTCCCAAAGGCCCTTTCGAGACAATCCCAAGATTCTCGAGGCGGTGGTGCGGCTCCCATCGACACGTTCCAATACGGAGACGATGTAGTCCTTCTCGAAGCTTTCTCGCGCGGCGGCCAGCGAGGTCAGGGTCGCATCTTTCTTCTTTTTCCCTCCGGTCAACCCTTCACTGCAGAAGCCGCAGGATTCCTGTGGAACGCCCCCCAGGTATGGGCAAGCTTGAAATCCACAGAGGTCGGCCGGTTGAACCGCGGCCCGATCTCGACCGAGAGCCACAGCCCGCTCGACCATGTTTTCCAGCTCCCGCACATTTCCAGGATACGAATAGCGCAGCAACAATTCACGCGCCTGCTGAGAAAACCCGCGCAGGTGCTTGTTCAGCTTCAACGAGCATGTTTCGAGAACATGATCGGCGATCACCATAATGTCATCTTGCCGCTGCCTGAGCGGTGGAACGATGATCGGCACGACGTTGAGCCGGTAAAAGAGGTCCTCACGGAACCGGCCCTGAGCCACCTCTTTGCGTAAGTCTTTCTGTGTGGCGCACACAAGTCGCACATCCGTTTCGATCGGCTCATTGCTCCCGACCCGTTCGAAGGCGCGCTCCTGCAGGACGCGCAACAGTTTCACCTGCACCACAGGCGAGATTTCGCCGATTTCGTCGAGGAACAAGGTCCCTCGATTCGCCATTTCGAATCGCCCTCGGCGCTGGCGCAAGGCGCCGGTAAACGCGCCTTTCTCGTGGCCGAAGAGTTCCGCTTCCAGCAGCGTCTCCGGCAAGGCGGCGCAGCTGACTTTGATCAGCGGATACCCTTTCCTCGAGCTGTTCTGATGCAGCGCATTGGCGACAAGTTCCTTGCCTGTTCCACTCTCCCCGACGATCAGGACGGTGGAATCGGTCTCAGCCACGAGCTTGATCTTGTCCAGCACGGCGCGCATCTGACTGTTCGCCCCTAACATGCCGTTGAAACAGAACTTGTCTTCGAGCTGGTGTTTGAGATCCTGATTCTCCCGACGGAGTGCGATTATGCCGCTGACCCGCTCAACGATCAGCAGCAATTCATCCATCTGGAACGGCTTCGTAATGTAATCGAACGCTCCCAGTTTCATGGCCTCCACTGCCGTTTCTACCGATCCATGCGCGGTAATCATGAGTACCTCGGTCTGGGGCTCCTTGCCCTTGGCCGCCTGGAGCACGGTCAGCCCGTCCACACCCGGTAACCGGAGGTCGGTGATCACCAGATCAAATGTCTTTTCTCGGATCGCGTCGATCCCTTCCGTACCGGTCGGCACCGCAAGGACATCGCAACCGACGGCCTCCAATGCGTCCATCATGGAAAGACGCATCAAGGGCTCATCGTCGACCAGCAGGACGGTCAATCCTTTCATGTTTCCTTCTCCGCAAAGGAACGTTCTCGTGACACGGGCAAGCACAGGGTGAAGGTCGTTCCTTTTCCGACCTCGCTCTCGACCAAGATTTTCCCTCCATGACGTTCCACGATGCCCAGATTGACCGAGAGACCCAACCCCGTTCCCTCCCCTTCCCCTTTGGTCGTGAAGAAGGGATCGAAGACCCGTGGAAGGACTGAGGCAGGAATGCCGGACCCCGTATCATTGACCTCAACTCGGCAGATGCCTTCGGTCACGGATGTCCTGATCGTCAGCACTCCGCCATTTTTCATGGCTTGCACGGCGTTCAAGATTAAATTCATCAAGACCTGTTCGATCATATGCCGATCAACCATCACGCTGGGCAATCCGTTGCCCTGGAATGTTTCCAGGCGAATCCGATTAGGAACAAGGAGATGGGTGGTCAGCCCCAGTACCTGGTCGACGATTCGGTTGATATCGGCCGGGCTGAATGCCGGTTCGTGCTGCTGTGAAAAATCGAGCAACTGCCGAACGGTCTTTTGAACACGTCGGACGCCATGTTCCATGGACGCCCAGTATTCCTCTTGACGCGCCGGTGAGAGCGTCCCCTTTCGAAGGTTGTAAAGACAATTGAGGATCCCCCCCAGTGGATTGTTGATTTCATGAGCCACTCCCGCCGCCAGTTGACCGATGGAGGCCAGTTTTTCCGCATGACGAATCTGTCGCTCCAGTTTCTTGGTCTCCGTCATGTCGCGCGCGATGCCAAGCACTCCAAGGATTTCTCCGTCGGCCCCTTGAAGGGGAGAGACACTGACCATGACGGCGCGCACTTCACCCAGCCGAGTGACGACTTCGACCTCATACACCTGCTTGGCGCCGATATCCAACGTATTCTTGAGACGCCGTCCCCGATGACGCCGGGAAAGGAGCGAGAGATAGGGCCGGCCGATCAAATCATCTTTGCGATACCCCCAGGCATCGACCTTGCCGTTGACATAGGTGAACCGTTGATCCAGATCGAGTGTATAAATGACGTCGTTGGCGTTCTCGAGCAAATTTTCCAAGTACTGCTTGGTCTCTTCGATTTCCCTGGTGCGCTCCCGGACGTTCAGCTCGAGATCTTCTCGGTACGATTGCAGTTGGCGCTCGAGCTTTTTCCGATCGGTAATATCGCGAAGCTGCACCATCACAAGCAATGGTTCGGTCCCACCCACGCGGATCAGATCCATTTCCACCGGAATCTCATGGCGATCGGCGTGATACACCGTCATCTCCTGAGTGGCGACCTGCCGCTGCTCCGTACTGACATCGGACAACCAGTCCGTGAAAGACCGGCGGTGCGCGTCCGGCACGATGTCGAGAAAGTGTTTCCCGACGATCTCCGACTCGGCATAGCCCAATACTTGTTGCTCCCGCTCATTGACGGCAACGACGGACCCCGTCGCGCTCACCATAAAAACGGAATCGGCCACGAAGTCGAACAAGGCCTTGTAGCGGGCTTGAGAGACCGTCAGCTGCTGTGTGCGCTCCGACACCACCTGTTCCAATCCAACGGTGTACCGCTGTATCTCTTGCTCTAACCGACGCCGATCGGTCACATCTCGCACGAAGGCGCGCGAGTGAATGAGCCCGCCTCGCGCTTGGTCGAACAGCGCAGTCCCATGAACCTCCACATCCATCAACCGGCCGTCTTTGGCCAACAGCACGGTTTCCATCGAGCTTTGCCCGTGTGAAACGAGCTGTTCCAGAAAGCGCACTACATTCAATTCCTGTCCGTTGGAAACACAATCCCCTAGCCTCATGCCTAACATCTCATCGGGGGTATAGCCGAGTTTATCGAGGCCGGTCTTATTGACGTGCACCAGTCGACCGCCCCGATCGAGTTGGCAGATCATTTCCGGAGCATGTTCGATCAGATCCCGATACTTCTCCTCCAACTGCCGAACCTCCGCCATCCGCTGCTCAATCTGTCCGAATGAACGTTGCAGATTGGACGCCATCTGATTGAAGGCCTGGGCCAGCCCTTCAATTTCGTCACCGGTCTTCAACTCCACCCGCTGCTCTAAGCAACCGCTCCCAATCTGCTGCACGCCCTCGTGCAGCAGCCGAATCGGCCGCGCAATCCGGCGGGCAACGATGACTCCGATCCCCCCAAGCCCCATCAGCATCACCGAGCCTAACAACAACATTTTGGTCATCAGCTCACCCAGCGGAGCGAACGTTTCCGCTGCATCCTGACGCACCAGGGTAATCCACCGTTTTCCGCCGAGACTGCCTGCGGCAAGTTGATCGGCAAACCGCACCGGCGCAAACCCGATCAGGGCGCGCTTGTTTCCGTGCGAATCGTCGGCAGCCACGGCCCATCCTGCCTTCGGAGCTTCCAGCGTACTGAGCAATTCGGCATCGATCGAGTGGGCCTCGGGCGCCAGGACCGGGCAAATCACCACTCCACCGTCTGAAGCGAACAGCATGGCATGGCCTGTCGTGCCGAACGAACCCTCAGCGATGGACTGAAACAATGTGTCGCGCCGAAGGAGGATCGTCACAGCTCCGATCACAGTTCTCCGTTGATCGTCCAGGATCGGAGCAGCCACGGCGACTACGTGAGTCCCAAAGGATGGGTCGAAAGCGATGTCGCTCACGTACGGCTGCTGACTGCCGCCTTTTACCACAGCCTGCCACCAGAGGGCCTTGGCATAGGAATACTCTACTTGAGGAATTGAACTGACGACCAAGGCTCCCTGCCCGTCTGTGATCAAAATGCCGACATAGTCCGACTTTCGAATCTCGTGCCATCGAATCAAGTAGTTGGTCACGATCCGGTTGACGAAGAGCGGAAATTCGCTTCGCTTGTCGCGCTGCCCCCACCGCTGTTGCCAATCCTTGATGATGTCAGAAATACTCTGAGCGTCTTTTCCCTCGTACGTTCGGTTGGCCTCCGAGACGGCGGTGCGGAGAAAAGGCGTTGTCGCAAGCTGTTGGGCTTCGTTCATACCGCGAGTCATGTGCATTTCGATTCGACGTGCGACTTCGACGGCCACGTCTTTGAAATTCGTCCCCGTCGACTCTCGCAAGGCGCGTCGTTCTTCTATATAGATGAGAGCGAGCAGAAGGGTCAGCGGCAGGAGACCGACCATCACGATCGCTGCGATGATCTTCTGCTGGAGGCTGTGAGACCGGCTCCAGAGTGCCATAAGGGTGCTCCGCTAAGGATGCGGAAACCTGTGAAGAGTGACGCCTCTCTCGTGAAACGCTCTGAATGATCTTCGGGAACGAGCGACGAACAACGCTTCACGAGCGACGCCGTGTTATTCCACCATTCGGCTCAGCCGCGTTTCAAGAGTCGACCCGGCGTTCCTGGCCACAAGAGGAGTAGTGGGCTGGCGACGAAGACCGATGAAAAGGTGCCGAAAATCACACCCCCAAGCAGCGCAAGTGAGAAATCGTGCAGCACTTCTCCACCGACCACGGTCAATGGCATCAGGACGAGCACGACGGTCAAACTGGTGACGATCGTACGGCTCAACACCTGATTGATGGCGGCGTTGATCGTCGCTTCTTCGCTTTCTCGACGCCGCAACTTCAGATTTTCCCTGATCCGATCGAACACCACGACCGTGTCGGTCAAGGAATATCCGGCCAGCGTCAAAAGCGCCGTCACGATCAGGAGCGTGATTTCTTTGTCTAAGAGGTAGAAGACCCCGATCACGGCCAAGACGTCATGAAACGTCGCCAATGCGGCGGCGATGCCGAACCGGAGTTCGAAGCGCGCCGCAATGTACAGGATAATACCCGCAAATGAGATGACGACCGCGACGAGCGCATCTTCCTGAAGTTTCTTTCCGATGGTCGGTCCGATCTCAGTGGTTGAGTCGACCACGAATTTGTTGGCAGGGAACTCTTTGGCGAAGATTCCCACCACGCGTTCCGCGATCTTCTCTTCGATCGTCGTGGAAGCCTTGACCCGAATGAGGAGCTTGTTGTCTTGTCCGAATTCCTGCAACTCCACATCGCCCAGGCCGTTCGCCTCCAAGGCCTTACGGGCCTCGTCGATTCGGACCGGCTGCTCGAACTTGAGTTGGACGGCCGTCCCACCGGCGAAGTCAATGCCCAGATTTGCGGCGCCCCGCCCAATCTGGACAAGCGCGATGAGTCCGAGCAAGACCATAAACCCTGAAAAGAGAAATGAGAACTTGCGCTTGCCCATGAAGTCAATGTTGGTCTTCCCGAGAATCTCTAACATGCGCGCTCCCTTTTGATTGCTTTGGGCCTCACCCTGAAGACTGATCGCCGTCCGGTCCATGGCTAGATGCTCAGCGCTTCAACTTTGTGTCGCTGATATAACAGATCAAAAATCACTTTCGTCCCGACTAACGCCGTGAAGAGATTGATGGCGATGCCGAGACACAACGTCACGGCAAACCCTTTGATGGGCCCGGTGCCGAATAGAAACAGCGCAACTCCGGTAATCAACGTCGTGACGTGCGAGTCGACGATCGTCAGGAACGCTTTGTCGTAACCCGCGTCGATTGCCGACCGTACGGCCTTTCCTCCACGGAGCTCTTCGCGAATGCGCTCGAAAATCAAGACGTTCGAGTCGACTCCCATGCCGATCGTCAGCACGATACCGGCGATGCCGGGGAGCGTTAACGTGGCGGTCAACGCGGACAGCGCGCCCATGAGACAGACAAGGTTCAGCACCAATGCAAAATCCGCGATCAGCCCGGACAGGCGGTAATACACGATCATGAAAATCACCACCATCGCCCCGGCGATGAGCGTCGCCCTGATCCCCTTATCGATAGAATCTTGGCCGAGGGACGGACCAACTGTAAGATCCTGTACGATCTTCAACGGCGCGGGGAGCGCGCCGGCTCGCAGAACGATCGCCAAATCATTGGCCTCCTGCGTGGTGAAGGTCCCGGTAATCTGCGCCCGTCCCCCTGAGATACGCTCTTGGATAACCGGCGCCGAGTAAATGGTGTTATCAAGGACGACGGCCATGCGTTTCTTGACGTTCTCGCCCGTAATCCGTTCGAATTCCTGCCCGCCTTTGGAGTCAAACGTGATGGACACATACGAATCGTTGAATTGACCGATGGAGACACGCGCATCGCTCAACACATCACCGGTCAACATGACCCGCTTTTTGACGACATAGGGCATGCGAAACTCAAGACCCGTATCCTTGTCGACCATTCGCTCGAATAAAATCTGGTCGCTCTCCGGCAGTTTGCCGGCATACTGCTGGAGCACCTCGGCTTCTCTGTCTTTCGGAATCCGTGCTGGGAGATCAAGGTGGATGTCTTCGTCCAACATTTTAAATTCGAGCAGCGCCGTCTCCTTGATCAGATCCTTGGCGCGTTTCGGATCCTTGACACCAGGCAGCTGGACGACGATTTGCTTCAACCCCTGGCGCTGAACGATCGGTTCCGCGACGCCGAACTGATCGATCCGGTTCCGGATGGTTTCCAAAGCCTGGTTGATGGCGGAATCCTTGATTCGCTTGGTTTCCGGCTCACGAAGCTCCCACACCACGACATTCGTCGATCCCGCCGACTCCTTCTCGACAAAAATAGGGAAATTATCGATCAGTTTTTGAGCGGAAACCTTCGTATCCGCATTCTGCAGCTGGATCGTGATTTGGTCGTGCCCGGTTCGCTTGATCGAGTCCACCGCGAGTTTCTTCTCGGTCAAGAGATCCTGCAGCGCGGTGACGGAACGGTCAACCGCGATCTCCACGGCACGATCCTCGTCTACCTCCAGAACCATATGGATGCCGCCTTGCAAATCCAACCCCAAGGTAATTCCCTTGTTCGGGAGAACTCCCTTCATCCAGCCGGGCAAGGCTTGATACACCGGCTGATACGACGGGAGAAAGGCCGTGACCGATCCCAAGATGATCAGCGTTAATAACCAGAGCCGCCCACTTACCTTTTTCATGTCGTCTGTGACCCCTTATCCCGTTTGACCTAGCAGGATGCTGAAAAAGTCCGCCAGCGGCGTTCTCGCATCGCTCAAAGGCTCAACGTACCGAAGCGTACGCCTCGCCTCTTCGCTCGCTGCGGCCTTGCTGGACAGCCTTTTTGAGCATCCTGAAGGTATTCTGGCGTTAGCACCGAACCGACCTTCCGGCCATATTTTCGGCATCAACCGAGTTTTCAGCAGCCTGCTAGGCGTCCTTCTCTTTGTCCTCGTCTTCGCCACGCACTCGCGCAACATTGTCGCGCTGCATTTTGATCTTGGTATTATCGGCAATCTGCAGTGTCACCGTCTCTTTCCCCATATTGGTGATAGTGCCCCAGATTCCTGACGTCGTGACCACTTTGTCGCCCTTCTTCAACGCGTCCAACAACGTCTGCAGTTGCTTTTGTTTTTTCTGCTGGGGTCGGATCATAAGAAAATAAAAAATGATAAAGATCAAGAGGAACGGGATCAGCGATACGAACCCCCCCGCCCCACCGGCGGACGACCCGCCTCCGCCTGTCCCCTCAGCCCATGCCATCGATTCCATCAACATCGAGTAGATCCCCTTCTTCTATATATGACCGTTCCCATGCAATTTTCCGCACGGTTCTTCACACCCCGCTAAACCGGCCGGCACCGTCTGTCGGTTGTGGTGGCGATAAAACGCTTCCCGAAACTCAGGGAACGTTCCCTCTACCAAGGCTTCTCGTATTCGGCGCATCAATTCTGAAAAATACCATAAATTATGAATCGTGTTGAGCCGAGCTCCCAGCATTTCTTTGACCATAAACAAGTGGTGCAAATAGGCCCGTGAGTATCGCCGGCATACCGGACACGCGCAATCAGAATCGATCGGTCGTTCGTCTTCGGCATACTGCGCTTGCTTGATGACGACCCGTCCGGTCGCCGTAAACAGCGAACCCGTTCTGCCATGACGCGAGGGAACGACGCAATCAAAGAGATCGATGCCGCGGGCCACCCCTTCAACCAGGTCTTCCGGATGTCCGACCCCCATGAGATATCGAGGCTTGTGCTCCGGCAACTCCGGAACCGTCACATCGAGCATCGCATACATGTCGGGCTTCCCTTCTCCGACCGACAGTCCGCCGATCGCGTAGCCGTCGAACCCTAACCGCACTAACTCCCTCGCCGAGGCTACACGCAAGTCCGCTTCCAATCCACCCTGTGCGATGCCGAACGTGGCCTGATCCGTTCGTCGCCTGCTCGCCTGACAGCGCTCGGCCCAGAGTTTGGTTCGACGCACGCTTTCCCGGATGATCTCTCGACCGGCAGGCAATGCGACACACTGATCGAGCACCATGATGATATCGGCTCCCAACGCCTCCTCGATTTCTATCGCCTTTTCCGGCGTGATGAAGTGCGTCGACCCATCGATGTGCGATTGAAACGTGACGCCCTCGTCGGTGATCTCGCACAATTTGGCCAGGCTGAAAATCTGAAACCCACCGCTGTCGGTGAGGATCGCTCCCGGCCAGCCGGTGAAGGCATGAAGCCCCCCCATGTCGGCGACGATCTTGTGACCAGGGCGTAAGTACAGGTGATAGGCATTATTGAGGATGAGTCGAAACCCTAGATCCTTCACATCATCCGGTTCGAGTCCCTTGACCGGTCCCAACGAGCCGACCGGAATGAAGGCCGGCGTTTCGACCTCCGCATGAGCGGTCGTGAGCAGACCGACGCGACCTCTGGAGTGCCGGTCTAATTGTTGGACGTGGTACTGCATCATCCTCTACTGGATCTGGCCCGCTACATGCGCTCAGGCGCTGAGATGCCGAGCACCTCAAGTCCGTTTCCGAGAACCTGCTGGACCGCCCCCATCAAGACCAGTCGGGCCGCAGTCCGTTTGGGCGTGAGCGCTTCGGTGGGGGCCGACTCATGATTCTCTTGATCGGTTTCAGGAGGCAACACACGGTGTTTGTTGTAAAACGTATGGAGAAGCGCCGCCAATTGTTGAAGATAATACGTCACCCGGTGCGGTTCAAAGGCCAGCGCGCTGGCCTGAATGACTTCGGGGTAGGAGGACAGTTTCTTGATCAACCCCAATTCATCGGGATCCGTCAACACCGTCAGGTCCGTCCCCTCCGCGGATGGACGGGCAATCCCTCTGGCGGACGCCACACGCCACAGACTGCAAATTCTCGCGTGCGCGTATTGAACGTAGTACACCGGATTGTCGGCGGACCGTTGCTTCGCCAGCTCCAGATCGAACTCCAGATGAGTCTTGGAGTCCCGCATCAAGAAATAGAACTTCGCGGCGTCGGCTCCGACCTCATCGATGACTTCCCGCATCGTAATGAATTCCCCGGTCCGCTTGGACATCTTCACTTCGACGCCATCCCGCAGCAACTTCACCAACTGGATCAGCACGACCTGTAGACGATCTTTCGGATGTCCGTATGCCTGCATGACGGCTTGCATGCGCGGGATATAGCCATGGTGGTCGGCGCCGAAGACATCGATCAACAAATCGTAGCCGCGCCTCAGCTTGTCATGGTGGTAGGCAATATCGGACGCGAGGTACGTATACTCATCGTCCTGCTTCTTGACGACACGGTCTTTTTCATCGCCGTACATGGACGCCCGAAACCACCACGCGCCCTCCTCTAGGAACAGAAGGTCGCGGGTTTTCAATTCATCCAGAGCCCGCTCGATGGCGTTGGACTCTAGAAGCGACGCTTCGCTGAACCAGGATTGAATCTCGATACCGAATGACATAAGGTCGTCACGGATGAGTCCCAGCAGTTTCTGATACGCAAGAGATCGGCAGCGAGTCTCAAGGTCGGCAGGACTCAGTTGATCAGCTACGCGGTCGAGTTGGTCCTTGATATCTTGTGCCACAGAGGTGATGTACGAACCATGGTAGCCATCCTCAGGAAACTCAACCGTCCGCCCCGACAACTCTTGGTAACGAGCATACACAGACGCGCCCAACAATTTCATCTGTCGTCCTGCATCGTTGATATAGTACTCGCCCACGGCATCGTATCCGATCGCATCCAGTAGCCGGACAACTGCCTGCCCGACCGCCGCCCCCCTGCCATGGCCGACATGCAATGGACCGGTCGGATTTGCGCTTACATATTCCACCAACACTCGACGGCCTGTTCCGACAGCTGCCCGGCCATAGCGAGGCCCGTGCAACTCGATTTCACGGAGAACCTCCTGCCAGAGAGCCGGTTTAACCGTAAGATTCAAGAAACCGGGTCGGACGATTTCAACTCGATCAAACAGCTGCTCTCTCTGAGGGATATTTTCTACGATGATTTGGGCGATATCATGAGGCGCCTTGTGCTCAGAGGACGCCAATGACATAGCGACTGTGGAGGCGAGGTCCCCCCACTCCGGCCGTTTGGGCGCGTCGAGACTCAGGATGGGCCAAGCCATCGTCTTCAACTGCCCTTTTTGTCTCGCGCCATTGAGAGCGCCTAGTAGGGCCGTCGTGACCCTCTCTTGCACGAGTCCTTGAGACACAACAATTCCCCTAAGTCCTTACCAAAGAAAGGAAATTAACGCGCCACTGTATCACATGAGGTAGGCAGAGACAAGGCGGTTCATGTGGAATTACGAGGGTTTGCGCTGCTCATCCCACTATCGCAAGTCCCGAAGCTGTCAGAATCTCTTCGATCGGCACTTTAAGACAGGACTTCTCCGCGCACTTTGTAACCGTTTCCCACGATTCACAGATACAGGGAGACCCACGCAGAATCGTCACATGGCTACCATGTGGCGCCCACCGATGGTGGTCGGTAGGACCGAATAAAGCAATAGTCTTTACACCCAACAAAGCAGACAAGTGGGTCACACCCGAATCATGACCGATATAGAACGTAGCCTGGGCAAGCACTCCTGCAAGCTGAGAAAGATCAAGGTCTCGGAGAACAAGGGGTGGCTGACTCACAAACTGCAATGCCTGGCCCACGGCACCCTGATCCGCAGGTCCCTCCAAGACGAGTGGACACATTCCTCCTCGCCACAACTGTTCAATCAGCAAGGCAACTCTTCTGGGTTCAAGGCACTTGTGAATGCTTCCACTCCCCGGATGCACAAGCACCAGCGATTGATCGTGGGAGATCCTCAGAGCCTCAAGACAGTCTCGACCCCGTTGCAAGAGATGGAGGGGAACTTGTACCGTTCCCTCTGACGAAATATCTCCCGCCGTTTCACCCAGCGACTCAAGAAAACGGTGGCTCTGATGCCTCGCATGTAGTCCCAGGCAAAATGGCGATTGAATGTGAACCCGCGCGACGCCCAATTCCTGAAATAGGGAACCAAGAGCGCCATCTGTGTCCTCCATCCAGACCACAGCCAGATCACATCGGTTCAACCATGATTGTAATTCCCGTGAGATGGATGGCGTTTCTGAAAACAACCCCAGACACGCTTGCCCTTCCAACGGAATCCAATCGTCAATCAAGTCACACTCCAATAGGAGTCGACTCACAGCTGCAGAAGCGATGAGCACGGTCTCATGTTGCGGAAACCTCACACGCAGACGCCTGATCGCTGGGACAGCCAGCAGAACATCCCCGAGCGCACCGGGATGGAGAATAAGGATAGCGCGTTTCACAGGTCTCCCACAGCGCTACGACTCGGGACCCGTACCAGAATCGTGCACTGATCGAGCCTGTTCCAAATCGGACGGCGTATTGATGTTGAACATGGAACGCCCATCGTGGTCGATTTGTCCGATCTCGCTTTCGGCAATCACGCGCACACGAAGAGCGGGATGACTTATCATGCTGTGAATCTTCTTATTGTGGAGGTTCATCATTTCCTCGATAACTGGAAGACAGGCTCGGCCATACACCGCATGGGTCGGCTGGAAACGAGTCGCCCACCGACTGATGACAATATCAGCCTGGTCTTTCAGGCCAACCATATACCGAATGACATCTGGGTTGAGGAACGGCATATCACAAGCAGCGAGGAAGATATCTTGAGTCTTAGCCCATCGAAGACCCGTGTACAATCCGCCAAGGCTCCCGCAGTCCGGAATACGATCGCGAACCACCGGTACTTCTGCTTGCAGCGAAGGACTGTCTTGAGCAATGACGACGCATACCTGCTCAAACAATTCGCAGAGCACAGCGCAGCTCCGCTCAAAGAGAGTCTGCTGACCGACAAGGATAAATCGCTTGTCCTCTCCCATCCTCCTACTTTTTCCTCCGGCCAGTAGTACGCCCGTCACATCGGTGATCATGAACACGTGACCTGTGTGAAAAAAAAGAGGGGGTAGGTCGCCCCACCCCCTCCATTCTCTTTGCTTCGCTGAAGCGCGTCCCTAAGAAATGCTACAGCGTCTTGCCCTTTTTCTTGTTTGCGCGACGAGTCAGGACCCATCCTTCCAGCAACACAACCCCAACGGCAATAACTACCGGATAGATATATGTTTCTTGAGGGATCGGCGGATTCATAAACGTGTAGAAGAAGGCAGAGACAGCCATCTTTCGTCCGGCATCGCCATTGTGGCCATCCCACGCGAAGAATACGGTGGGAATGTACTGCCCCACTTCAAAAAACGTATCTTCGTCATAATCCTGGTCCTTCTTATTTCCAACTGGTCGCTGAATCATCACATACCAGCGCCCATCCTTCCACTCACCCTTCAAGAGCTTCATGCTCTCTTCGTAGTTATCGCGCTCTTCGAAGTCCTTATCCCATCCCGTACCCTTGAAGGCACGAAGAGAACCGTCTGCTTCCCACTTGACGATGTCGACAGGGAATTGGTCATTAGTCCCGAACAAATAGCGGGGCTTGATTGGAGCCGGTAATTCTTTCCACTTTACTGCTGTCTCAATGGCAATTGCGTCGTTGTACACCGTGTAGTTATTTTGGTTCGCTGCGATCGATCCCTCCTCACCGGTCTTGGGCTCCTGCTCTTTCACATCGATATTAACCTGGGTTGGGGCCCAGGGAAGCTTTCCTTCAGCCACGCTCTTGGTTCTGTCATCCCACTCGATGAGATAGACAATTGATTTATCATTATAGAGCGAGCTCACCCATATATCATCAATCCGGTTGACGAAGTTTCTGGGCTTATGAGTGATCTGTCCACCCATAGCCACGTATCGCTTTGGAGCTTTTTGCCAGGCCTCATGTTCAATGTCGGTTGGAATTTCACCCTCAACAAGATCTGATGGGATCACGAAATTGATCTTCGGCTTATCAGTCAGCGGATCAATCGGAAGCGGGTTACCTAATGCATCCCTCTCACACAGCGAATTGACAAAATTGGCGATGTCCCACCGTTCGTCGACCGATGTGTTGTCAGCAAACGAGGGCATCGGTGTGCCATTGACACCCGTCGAGAAGGTTCGGAAAATGTTGCCGACGTTGTATGGATCCTGACGGCTACCACGGAAGTTCCAGCACTTGTGCCAATCGGCGGGCTGAATCGAGAACCCCCAGTCGTCCTTCAAATTAAAGGCGTTCCCATCGCCACGTCCTTGCATCCCGTGGCATTCGACGCACTTCTTCTCGACGACGAGCTCGGAACCGCGTTTCTTGCTTTCATCGGTTGCAGGTTTTGCTTTAAGCTCAGCCATCTGCAACACAGATTGTGTTTCCGACTGCTTGTCGGTGAACTTTCGATCCTTGACCAGTTCCGTGGTGACAAATGATAGGACTTGAAGGCGCTGTTCTTCGGTCAGGATACCTTCCCAGGATGGCATAGCGGAACCAGGCAATCCATGAGTAACCGTCTCAAAGAGATCGTTTTGGCCTGGGACTGGCTTCTTCGCGTCAAACAATGGTAGTTCGCCGCTCGCGGTGTGGCGAATTTTAAAAGTCCCTTGATTGAAGTTTCGGGGGCGAGGCCAGAGGCGATCGGCTCCGGGTCCGTCACCGGCACCGTCTACTCCGTGGCACCACACGCATTTAGTGAAATAAACTCGCTTTCCCGCCTCAATCATTTCTGCTGAGGGTTCAGGAGCGAGATCTCCCTTCTTAAAGCCTTCAGGAAGCCCTTGTGCCGAAGCAATCGGAATTCCCGCACTTGACACAAGAACGACTCCGAAGGCAGCTACCGCCATCATTCCAGCCTTCTGAGTTATGTTGTCCATCATGGTTAGCCTCGTCTCCATTTTGTTTGGTTTGGCAATCAATCGATTCTGCGACTAATCCCAGGTTCTGGGATAGTAACCTGTGTGCCAATACTCAAACAGAATAACTTTCCAGATTTCATCAACAGTCAGGTGTTGCTCCCACGGAGGCATAACCGAAGCCCAGGGAAAGCCTTCGTTGGGTAGCCCAATCCCGCCCTTAGAAACACGCCAGAAGATAAACGTTTCTTGAAGCTGTGCGATCGTGCCTGGATCGGTGAAATTTGCAGGAATCGGATTGAAGGCAAAGGCATGCAGTCCACGACCGTTCAGGTTATCTCCATGGCAGAAATGACAATTTTGGAAGAATATCTCTCCTCCCTCTCGGACATACTTCAAGTATCCTTTATTCTTGTCGTCCCATGGGTTGGCATTCGGCTTCATCAAACGGCCCATGCCTTGCTCAACAATATTGCCGTTCGTGTACTCCTGATCGTATTTCCCTTCCTGATTTACCCGATATGGATTTTGCGAAGTCTGCAATGTATAGGTCTTACCATGGACCTTTGTGCTGGCCGGCGGCGCAGGGTGAACCGTTCGTAACTCGATCGGTTCTTCTGATTTGGGCACCATCGCGTTAAAAGAAGTCCAACCCATCAGAATAGGGATAAGAACGAGATATCCCCATCGCAGCATCTTGTTCATCCCGCCCTGCGCGTCTAACACGTTCATGATAGGCTGCTTGAATTTCTTCCAGTCTTCTTCATTGGCCGAGAGCCACATGAACACGGCCACGAGAGACACCGTCCCATACATGGCGCGGACGCTGAAAGGAATCGGTGGATAGACGCGGTATTTCAGATAAAGCAGTACGAACGCCCAGAACCCGATTCCCTGCCAAAAACGAGACAACGGCATGCCCATAGCGCTCATCATATAGCTCAATCCTGCGAAGCCGGCGACGAAGCATGCAAACTCAAACAGCATCTGCATGGGCATATAGCCTTCGACTAAACGAACAGTGTTCGAGGGAATGACATCGAAGATCATCCCTCCCAGCAGGAGAAGTCCCGCTACTCCAATCAGGGCACCGAGCGACATTAACGCTTTCATTGGAAAACTCCCTTTGCTCTCCGCATAACAGGTAGCCGGAGGCTACGAAATCTTCGGCGGCGGCGCTCCGGCCTTCACCTGCGACAAATAATCGACAATCTTCTTCAAGGCGCCGGCGCTCAGCTTTTGCCCGAAGACTTTCGGCATGGTGTTATCGGGGAACGGCTTGACGACATAGGCGCTGGGATCAACGATAGATTCCATGATGTATTCGGCAGGCGATTTTGCCGTTCCTTTATACGCGGGGTCTTTTATGCGCTGCGCGGCGGTTGTGCCTTCTTCAAGTTTAGGACCAATAGTACCCATGGCCCCAGGGATGCCTGGGATCGTATGGCATGACACACATTGTGCTTTAGCAAAAATCTGGTCGACCGGCTCCGACCCATCAGCCATCAACGAAGTAGCTCCTGCGGGCTTGTCCTCGGCCATCTTGGGACGGTCGGCTTCTGGGATAAACTTCTCGTAGGACTTCACGATCTCTTCAAAAGAGGGGGCATCGCGTCCTTCACGGACATAGAACCACGTGTCTACCGCTGCCAGCTCAGGAAGACTGAGAGAGATAGGCGGCTTGTGAATCGCCGGCATTGGACTTTGCTTGTCGTTCGTTCCCTTCACGCCATACCCGGACACCACGTAGCAGCTCGGGCAGGCATGCGATTCAGCGATATACTCGAGACCATTTTCAGCGGTTCCTGACCCTGGGAACGCTTCCTTTACTTCATATTCACGCTTAGACGGATTGCCCTTGGAATACTTGGGATCCGCTAAACGTTCTTTCTCGGACCGCTCGGGAAGACCCGCCAAGTTCGGCGCTCGTTCCCCGAGCATGCCGGCATGGAACGCATGGCAAAGTGGGCATTGTCCCTTTCCAATAGCTCCCTGCTCTTTATTCTTGCCGACTCCCCCAAAAATAATCTTTTCGCCTTCGTCAGCCAACTGTTGAGAAGTCATGGAGCTGAAATCCAACTTTTCTTCCTTCGGAGGAAACCCTCCCTCAACTTGCGGAAGCCAGTTCCCGTATCCCGAAAGGAACGCAGCCACGAAAAACATAAACCCGCCGACCTTCAACATTGCGCTGAGATTGGTAAAGTACAACGCCATGACGAAGGTCGTCAGGGTAATCGTCACAAGCGACATCGGCAGCAAACGGCTTTCACCATAAAAATTCGTTTTGTAATTGACGATTGCCATGAACAAGAAGAAGCAGGAAACAATTCCGATGAATGTCTTGAACACCGCGCGTTTTTTGGCAGCAGGGTCGCTGATAGACATCTGAAAATAAACCATCAGGCCTGCAAGGATAGCCAGAGCCATCCAACTCGCCGAGAGCGTTTCAGCAATCAGGTTACCCAAGGTCTTAACCTCCTACAGCTACCGAGGTGGAAAAGATCTCCTCCCCGTTGAGCCAACTATCAATAAGACGCCGATTAGTGACTAGCAGCCGGCTGCGGGACGCTGCCCGGGATGCCGGCTTTAGCCTCCACCGGAACCTTTTTCGCCGCCAAGCTGCCCATCCAGAAGACGAAAAGGATACTGATCCAGAAAAACAGCACATTGAATGAAATCATGTTAGCGGCGAATCCCACCGTATGAGTATAGGCCCAAGGGGAGTTATCTCGCATGATCTCATTGACGTGCCAGAACAGGCGAACGGAAGAGCGAATATAGCCCATTAATGCCATCATCCAGGTGAACGCAGTCGCCAACATGATGAGGGCATACTGGGAGCGGACGGAAATCTTACCCCACTCGATCGGCCCCATTTGCTTTGCCCCCCTCATCATCACGCTGTTCAGCGCGAACATAAAGAAGAGGCATGACAAGGTTGTCGCCACTTGCGGGACAGACAAACCAACTCGCACGTTCGCCGGAATGTAATACCCGTAAATTGCAAGCCAGATAATGTTGATGTAGGCGCAGGCAAAGAATACGCCCATGAAGATGTTCCCGAACTTCGCCCATGATACCGTCGAGACTTTATTGCCTCGCATGTACCAGACGAAGCTCAACACTGTGGTCGTAATCATCACATTGATGCCGCCATTCTTCGCCGACATGACTCCAAAGTTGCCCAGCACCGGGTGCTGTTGTCCTCCCATGGCCTTCAATTCAGCAGGCGACATGACCATGGTGTGCGGCGTAATAAAAACCAAGAACCCGCAGATGAGCAGAAACACAAGATATTTAATGTATCGTTGATACTTCTCAGCGCCACGCATGCGGCCCATTGCCTGCCAGAGGTAGTAGTTGGAGCTCAGGAAAAGAATTCCGATCATCGTGGCCTGGATAATAAAGAGCCAGGCAAGCAACCCGCCCATCAACGTGATCCCCATCTGCTGGCGATACGCATAGACTTCTCGCATGAGCCAATAGCCGGCAAAGGGTAGCGGAATTAAGAAGGACACGCCGAGCGCCATGGCGATGTAGCCCATCCAATCATAGTGCGCGCGGTCTTCATCGGTCTTCGACGCCAGGAACTTATACGCGGCGTAGGCGGCCACGACGCCTCCACCGAACGCCATGTTGCCCAGAATGCGGTGGAGATTGAGAGGATTCCACAAGGCCGTGTGGATCACATGCCAGATGTTCCCGAGATACCGTCCCTGCTCATCGACACCGGCGGGCGACATCATGAATCCAATCCAAGAATTCGCCAGGAACATGAGTAGCGTGCCGATGATATTCAAGACCACCGACATACTCAGATGAATCCACTTCAGAAAACCCTCCTTCATCTTGTCCCAGCCATAATAATAGATATAGAGGGTTCCGCTCTCAGCCACGAACATCAATGCGTAGATGTGCATGACAGGACGGAATATGCTGGACAGATACCCGAAGAACGCCGGGTACAGAGTCAAAAACGTAAAGATCAGAATGCCACCCAGGATGGCCGTGAGAGAGTAGGCCGTGAGGCTGATCTTGATAAAATCATAGGCCAGCTGATCGTAACGCTTCGCAAGCGCCTTGTCCTTGGTCACAACGCCCATGAACTCGATGATCATACAGAAAATCGGCACAGCCAACACGAAGCTGCCGTAATAGAGATGTTGCTGATTGGCAAACCAGATTAAGACACGACTTTCAAAGTTGTATCGTGGATAGTCCTTGGGACCATCCACGGTCTTAGGAGCAGGGGCACCGACTACAATGCCTTCTGTCTTGTAATAGACATCCCGACCTTTCTCGACTTTATCTCCATCCTTCTTTGCCGCATCGCCGGCAGGAGCCTCTTCACCGATAGCCGGCGAAGGCAGAGCGACGACGATCGGAAGCAGAAGGAGGCCGACCATCATGCAGAGCGCCATGATCGAAAATACGCGCTTGCCGATTAAAAGGCCCATGGAATACCTCCTTAAGATACCTTGTGTTAAAATTTACGACACTTAATTCAGACGGCTTGGCTACCTTCTCACAGACCTACTTTCGGAATAGGTACCAGTAGTCCAGCCCCTGCATATCCATTAGGTAATGGTCAACAAACGTAAAATAGCCGACCGCGATAACAAGAGAGACAATCACTGCAATGACAGGATTATTCAACGCGCTCATTTCCCTCTTCTCCTCTATATTATCTGGCCATATCTTGATTGAACTGCGAACCAGAGCCCTGCGGTTTAGGCGAGATCCACGATCTCAGCAGGGACATTGGATTCCAGCAAGCCAGTAGAAAAACCATAGTCCGACGGCGCAGGTGATGTAGAAAATCATCTTGCCGATTTTTATCTTAATTTCGCTGTCAGGTGTAGCTGTTGCCATCGTTCTCTTTACTCCTGGTCAAGAAATACAATTTGTAAGAAACCCAAAAAATCTACAGTTTCTTGACAGACATTCCACCCTGTGTTATCAAATTTTGCCGCTTGTGGACGAATCAAATAGGAGAAACCGTGACGAAAAACTCAAAAGTGTTTGACATTATAGTTTTGGCTGGAATGGTTGTCAATATTATTTTGGCCGTGTTTTTGATTCTCTATTACTTTGATTTTCTGTAAATTCATCCCGCTTCTTCTTCTCCTCTTCACTCATTCCAGTCTTCGAAATTGCGCAGCGAAACCCGATCGTCTCATCACGAAAATCCGGCATCATCTTGCTTCGACTGGTAATTCGAACATCACCTCCGGTCGTCGTATAGCCTCCGCCACGAAGCACCCGATAGGTGCCAAACTCTGGACTCGGTGGGTTCTGTTCCGGCGAGTTCTTATAGTATGTTTCTTCATACCAATCGTTCGCCCATTCCATGACGTTACCCGCTCCATCCATCACTCCATAGGAACTCTTATCAGCCTGAAAACTTCCCACCGACGCGGATACCTCATACCCATCCTGGACTCGCGCCCAATTCGCGCCATGAGGCTGTTCCTTGTCTCCCCATGGCCAAAGCCTTCCGTCATTGCCCCGCATCGCCTTCTCCCATTCCGCTTCCGTCGGAAGTCGCTTTCCCTTCCAGCGGCAATACTCCGTCGCATCATCCCACGATACATAGACGACCGGCTGATTTGTGCCTTTCATCCTTCCGCTACTCTTCGCGTAACGCGCAGGTAGCCCGGGCTTCCGATGGCCGGTCGCCAGAACAAACTGCTGATAGTAATGATTGGTCACTTCGTACCGATCGATAGAAAACGCATCTAAATGGATGGTTCGCTGCGGCCGTTCATCGAACCCTCCGCTCTCAGTCCCCCGAATGAATGGCCCCGCCGGAATCGTCACCATCTCATCCGGGATCGGTTCCTCTCCTGGAGCGCTCTCCGGCGACGGCTCAATATCGGAACTGGCCCCAGCCTCCGACTTTTCATACGGCGTTACCGTGGTGCCACGTAAGATGGCGATGATGGGCATCGCGGCACAGGCCAACACGACCAGTAGAAAGACCAATTTGAATTTTGATTCGAGCATGCCGATCTATGACTCAGCGCCGCCTCCGGCAGTTTGATCCGGGTCACTCGCGCAACGAATGCCGATCGTCACGTCTGTCCGCCAATGTTTGGCGGTAAACCGCTTCGACAGCCTCGCATTATGCTCGGTTTCCCGCCATGAGCCTCCACGCACGACTTTAAGATCCGCATTCTCTGGCCCCTTGGGGTCACGAAACGGAGATTTCTTGTAGTAGTGTTCACTGTAAGAATCCTCCACCCATTCCGCTACGTTCCCCGTCATGTCATAAAGGCCGTAGGGACTCCGCCCTGCATCAAACGACCCGGGTGGAGCGAGGTACTTATACCCATCTTCGCTGCCATCGACATTGGCGGCGTTGATACTGAATTTATCTCCCCACGGATATTTTCTCTTGCTCTCGCCACGGCCGGCCTTCTCCCACTCGGCTTCAGTGGGAAGTCGCTTGTCGGCCCATTTGCAGTAGGCTGCCGCTTCGTCCCATGAAACACTCATGACAGCCAATTCCGGCTTCAAAATTTTCGACTGATCGTCGTCGAACACCTCGATCCTGGGCACAGCGCGCTTGGTCATTTTCGCGAACCGCATGTATTCCTCTTGGGTGACCTCTTTTTTGTCGAGATAGAATCCCCGTAGGTACACTTGATGCTCAGGAGCTTCATCCGGATCACCGTCATTGCTCCCCATCGTAAAAGGACCCTCCGGGATCTGCGCCATTTCGCGACCGTCATCGCCGATTTTTGTCTTGTACATCGAGAAATCCTGAGCCGGCAGGCTACTCTCAGTCGGTCTGGCTTCCGACTTCACTGATGCGACACGCTGCTTCATTTGCTTGGCCTTATAGGACTCATAGGCCAGCAGGCCGATCATGAGTAAGAACGACGCAAAAACAAAAACGATGGATCCGACTAACACACCCCTGTTTTCCACGAACACCTCTTTAATTGAGAGACCTACCGACAGGACGGCGACGTCTCGACCTGTTCCGACGCCGCCTTCTTGGCAGCACGCACATCAAGCAGCATTGATATCTGGACGCCAAGAAATCCACCCATGGCAGCGCCCGCTCCGGCGCCGACCCACATCCGCTCAACACCGGCCACCAGCCAGGCCAACACGCCACCCAGTACAGTACCGACAAGGATGCTGACGAGAAATCGGCGGCCGCCGAGCAAGCCGATCACAACACCGAGCCCAAGCCCAACAGAGATGGCAACCGGCATCAATCCCCCACCCATGGTCAGCCCGATCAGAGTACCGACTGTACCCATCACGGCTATTCCGAGTGCAATATCAAACGCTCTGTTTCTCTCCATCACTGATCCTTCATGGACCGAAAAGCTGATTTCCTACTTGGCCGGAACAGCAATCAGCGGACCAAAATCGATTTCGACACCAGGCGCCGCAATGATGGAGATGCCCCACGCCTTCGCCGCCGGCTCATGCTTGTGAATCCGCTTGAAGTCTTCGTACACATTCACCCGTTCCTCAAACCATTGTCCGATTTCCTTCGTTCCGGTCTGGACAACAACCTCTGAGCCACTGAACATGCCGCCTTCCGTTAAGGTGCCATCCGGTTTCGACTCGCTCCACACATATTTCGTGAACACCGGGATAAAGAGGAGATCGGTATCAAGAGACGCATAGACTGCAGCCAGTGGCTCGTTTCCAGTTGTGGCCTTGATGAGACGCCACCGCCAGGACAGAATAGGATAAGCTTTGGGATCCCAATCGATTTTCTTTTTCTTGATCCTCTGACCGGCATCTTTTGCCGAGAGAAAGTTCGCGCCGTTCTCCGATTGCACCCGATAGGCTTCACGGCCTTTCGATTGACTCCGCTGATTTTCGTGATCCCACAAGGAAGGAAACCCGTCCGCTTCCTTCGCTTGGAAATCTTCAAGCACCAGGGCCTGACCTTGGGCCCCTACCGGAGTCTGCCAAGTAAGCGCGCCCATCAGGAGACTGAGAACAACCGTCGCACACTTCGACACACGGCGCTCCATATGCTCTATTCCCTTTCTAGGTTTCTCGCGATGGAACCGGCGAAAGCAAGGGTACCTGTTCCTCCCGGAATTCCTCCCCCATCACCGGCTGCTGCCCCCGCTCACACATCCAGAACAAGGCGAAGACAGCCGTCCAAAATACCACCATGTTCAACGTCACCATTTTCGTGGCGAATTGGAGGTCCGGGGTGAAGGCCCAGGGCGAGACATCGGCCATCAACTCACTGACATGCCAAGACAATCGCCCCGAGGAACGAATGTACCCCATCAAGCCCATCACCCAACTAAAGGACGCCGCCAACCCAAATAATCCGATCATGCCGCGCAGCGGAATTTTTCCCCACTGAATTGGGCCATGCACCACTGCTCTTCGAAGCATGAGGCGATTGATCACCACGCCTGCCACAATCACCGTCAGCGTCGTGAAGGCTTGGGGAGCTGAAAGGCCGACACGAATCTTTGCCGGCAAATAAAATCCATAGATGGACAACCAGACGATGTTCAACGCACCGACCAGGTACAAAACCGTGATCACGATATTCCCGGTCTTGACCCACGAGATGGTCATCGTACGATTCGCTCGGCGAGAGTACAAAAAGCTGAGGGCCGTGACGAGGATCAAGATGTTGATCGCGCCATTTTTGGCCGACATGACTCCGTAGTTGCCGACCACGGGATGCTGGGCGCCTCCCATCGCCTTCACTTCGCTCGCAGACATCAACAAGGTGTGCGGTGTCAGCCAAATAAAGAGCGCCAGCATCAATACGCTCAACAAGAGTTGGTAATAGGGCTGATAGCGCTCTCCCCCTTTGATCCGCGCCATGCTCTGCCACAGATAGTAGTTGATCCCCAGAAACAAGACGCCGATCAAGAGTGCCTGGACCACAAACAGCCACGTGAGCAACCCGCCCATCATCGTCACACCCATGGTTTGGCGAAACACGAACACCGACTTCATCAGCCAATAGCCGGCCATCGGCATGGGGATGAGCGCGCAGACTGTGACAAACAGGAAGACATATCCCACCCAATCGAAATAGGCCCGTTCTTCGTCGGTCTTACTGGTAAAGAACCGATAACAAGCATAGGCCAGCACCACCGCCCCACCGGACATGATATCGGCAAGGAAGCGATGGACGTTCAGAGGGTTCCAAAGCGCGGAATGCAGCAGATGCCAGGCGTTTCCCAGGAACCTCCCTTGCGCATCCACCCCGGCGGGGGACATCATGAAGGCAGACCAAGCATTCGCCATCATCAGTAACGCCGTTCCCACAATGTTGGTCAGAATCCCGATCGCGGCGTGGATCCACTTCATGCCGCGCCCAGCCATCCGATTCCAACCGTAGTAATAGACGATCAGCAGCAGCGACTCGCCGACAAACACAGCCGCGTAGACGGGCATGAACCCTTTGAATGTTCCGCCCATATACTTCATGAAACTGGGGTACAACGTGATGAACATCGTCAGCATCACGCTGCCGATGAGCGCCGTGACCGACAATGCCAAGACCGCCACCTTCGCGAGATCTCTCGCGAGGCCATCGTAGCGAAGCGCCAAAGCCGGCTTCTTGGTGATCAACCCAAGGAACTCGAGCAACGCGCAAAACAACGGCAGGGCCAGGACGAATCCTCCAAAATAGGTATGTTGCTGCGTCACAAACCACACCAGCAGCCGACTGTCCAACGAACCGATTCGCGGATAGACCGTTTCATGAGGAGTCGGAGCCGCCGGTCCCTGCGGAGTTCCCTCAGTGCCGAAGTACACATCCGTCGATGATTCTGCAAATGACAGATCGGGGCCATTCCACGCATATCCAACCGCGATCGCGACCATCGTGAGGCAGATCGCAGCGCTGATCGCGGAACGTTTTATCATCATGAATCCTCGGCCCATGCATCTACCCCTTCGTTCCGGTCTTCCCGAGCGTCAACTCCCCAGCTGCACCATCGGTACCGATCGTCTTCCCAAGAATTCCCATCACAAACGGGCACCGTAACATTCCACTCGACAGTTGTGGAGCCTGTTCATTCTCTACATGTCGGCGATCACCCAGATAGTACCCATACACGCCCATCATCGCCGTGACCAGGGCGCCCATCACAGCGGCTGAGCCTAACGTAATCGTCGGCTGCCTCGCGACAAACAAGAGCAGCCCCATGGCCACCAGATAATAGGTCGAGGCAAAGGCCATCCCAGGCCACCACCAATATTTCAGCAACTCACCCGGCGTAGTCCGGCGGAGCGCGCGAACCCATGGGATGGACGGATAAAGCCCGCCAAAATAGGCACAGAGAGTCAGGCCGCCGCCGAGGACCGTCACACTCAACAATTGGGCCAGCGCAACTCCCTGAGCATCCGCAATGGCCGCCCCCGACAACGAGGCACTCGCACCCATACCAAGACCCACCGCAGCCCAAGGCGCCAGTTGCCAAGCCCTGCGCTGCACCAAGGCACGAAATTGCTCTCCATCAGGGAATGTGAGAAATGGTCGCCCTGACACCGAAAGCTTCCGCACATGTCCGATTTCAAACGCATCGCGAGCGACAGCCGTGCAGGAGATGATGATCGCCATCATGGCCGGCCCATCGGGATGTTGGAGATAATCGTAATTCATGATCCATAACAGAGTGAGCACCAGCAACGAGAGCTGAATGCCATAGACGGCGCCGATCCATCCGGCAAGCCAACTGAGAAGACGCGCTCCATCTTGGCGGACAATGACGGACCAGGAGGCGGACCGACCAACCCGATAGGCCAGGACCGAGGTGACCGTTGCCACCAGGCTACTGACCGTCAACAGCACAAGGGGATCTGCGATCGGAACAAGATGCTTGACGAGACGATACACCCCGAACGCGATCAGGCCGGGGACAAACATCACGATCCGCTTCTGCTTGCGCACGGTCTCTTCCGTGACCGCCAAACTTAAACTCGGAAGTACCCGCAAAGCCATCCGATGCAACATAGTGGACTCGTTAGGGGTGAACGGTAAGGGGTGAGTGGTTAAAGAATCGTTTCCCTGTCATATACCCCTAACCCCTCACTCCTCACCCCTTACTGTTTCTGAGCGCCCATCCCAAAATATCTCGCCTTCACTTCTTCCATCAGGGGCACGGTAATACGGGACAACCCACGATCCGCAGCCGTGCGCTCAAGTTCAATTCGAGCCATGGCGCGAACCGCAGCCGGCACTCGTTCCAACCGCCGCTCCGCCTCAGGATGCCATTCAATGCGCTCCCCAGTTCGGGGACGGAGCAGCGTTTCGTACGTGACCACCGGCGAACCACACTGACGAACATCTTGCTCCACATCCTTCTGAACCAGAGTGGCCACATAGGGCGGGAGACGATCCAGCCGGTGCAAGGCCTCATCAGTCCACATCAATCGATCGACAAGTCCGTGCGTCTGTCCCTCCGGCACATCAACCCCAACTTTCAGACCACAGCCTCTGCATTCCGAACGGATGAACCACTGAGGAGCACCACTTTCGTCGGCACGTTCTTCAATCCCTTCGGTATGCATCCATCGACCACAGCCGCAGGTCAGCATGGCAAACACACGTAAGGAGTGAACGGTGAGGGGTGAGGCGTAGCGGAACACTTGTCCATCGGCTCAACCAATTTTCCCTGGGTACAGGATATAGAGCATCGTATAGGTGAAGCTACCGGTCACGAACAGCACACAATAAATGACCATCGTGAACCGGCCGAGCGCGCGATGGCGCTGCGCGCCATCAGGCCAGATCCGTTGAATCGTCATCTCGATCGCGAACACACATGCGACCACCAGAAGAAATACGAGGTACACCTCCAGCTTTCGCATGGAAAAGCCGGCGGTCGCCACGCGCGAAAAAAATAGCCCGAGCACCACCAGGGCGATTCCGCCGAAGATCAGCCCGATCTTCTTCCACGTCGTGAGCAACCGTGATTCCCGGAGGGACCGCGCTCCGGCAATAAACTGTTGCGCGCGAAAGCCCAACACAATCATGTACACCGCCATGATCAAGCCGATGATGACAAGAAGGATATGGAGCGTGAGCACCGGAATAAAGACGTAATCATAGAGCGATTGAGAGCCGCCGAATCCTTCTTTTCCCTCAAAAGCCAGTACGCCAAGCTGTCGGAAGAGATAGTAGGCTATGAAGAAGCTGAGCATCGAAATCATTCCCCCCAGCATCAACCAATGGTGGGCGTCGGCCTGTCGCTTACGAGCCTGGAACCATCCAACGACAAAGAGCGTGGTAAACAGCGTGGCCATCAACTGGCTTAAATCTGCGCCGGTCGTGGCGTGGGTTCCGAAGAATCCCGGTTCGCGTAACCAATCCACTCCTACATCCTCCGTCGCTCGTATCTCGTGAAGCGCACCTCGCAATTCCGTTCGCGCTTTGCGAACCACTCTTCACGACCCACGGCTTACGTCTTTACACCTTGGACCACGGCTGTTTTCTCTAATTCCACCACGGAGGCAAATCCGGCCTTGGTCAGCCATTGAACCGCATCGCTGGTGCGATAACAGCCGCCTTGCTGGGTATTGATCAAGATGTGCACAGCAAACGCGGTGGTCCACGCCGGACCGGTGCCGGTTTCGTCCAGAAATCGGTCCTTCATGATCAATCTACCACCCGGCGCAAGCGAGCCGAATACCTTTGCAACCAAATCCTGGTTCATCTCGAACGTTTGATAGTGGAGAATGTCCGACATCAGGACCACATCGTACGGACCACCGAGTTGGTCTCTATTGAAATCACCAGGATGCAATGTGATCCGCGATTCCAACCTTGCGTCCTTAACCGTTTTTTCCGTCAACTTCAACGTAGCCGGGAGATCAAAAACTGTCGCGCGCAATTCAGGATACACCTGGCAAAAGGCGATGGCATTCGTTCCCGCGCCACCGCCCAAGTCCAACGTCCGCTCAGATCCCGTCAGTTTCAATCGTCTAGCAAAATCAGGTCCGCTTTGCTGTCCGATGCGATTGAGCACAGTCAACACGTTGCTTCCCAACTCAGGATCAGTCTCGAAGACATGTCGATCGACTGCTCGTTGCCCTGTTCGAATCGTCTCTTCCAATTTTCCCCAGTTATTCCATTCCGCATCGTGCAACAGGAGCAGATGACCGACATACTGTGTTGAGTGTCGGACAAGGTGCTTCAGCGCCGTCGAAGAGTTGCCATACAAGTCGCCCTCCTTCGTTAACAGCTTCATTGCGACGAGAGCGTTCAAGAGAAGAACTAAGGTCGGCTCATCGGCCTGAATTCGACCTGCTACGTCCTGGGCTGCCTTCGGTCTTTCACCGATTGTGGAAAAGACGTCCAGCTTCACCGACGTCAGGAGGATTTTGGTCTCCCAGTAATAGCCAAGCTGAAAGATTTCCGCGAGTGAGAGTTCTCGTGACACACCAATCCCTCAAGCACCTAGCTCTGAAGTTTGGATCTTACCTAGATCAGAAAGTAAAAGACAAGGCACGGAGACCGTCCCAGCGTTACCGTCACAAAGATGGAGCGCTGTCCTGCTGACGGCGATTGAATTTCGCGGGAGCTAATGACCATTGCGGAGTAGGGAATCGCTGTGACTTGACTCTTCCCCGGGATGGTGGCACTCTGCGCGCGCGATGACCGCCGATCCTCAAAGGACTATCGGGGCGTTCTGGAAGGGAGACCCGATGTTGCGACAGTCTGCGCATGTCGTTCGAGCCCTCTGCTTCATCGCAATATCCGTCCTAGTAGGTTGTAGTACGCCCTCGCTCGATATGTCCGGAGAACCCATCGTACCGGCTGGGCCGGACGGAGGAGTCGTGATCGGATCCGTCCTTGTGCAAGCCGATCAGGACGCGCCCGGCTCCTGGTTTAACCGGCTGTTCGGTCGTAAAGCGGCGGGGTTCACGTATGAGTTTGAAATTCTGAGAGTGCAGGCCACTGATCCAAGCGGCACACGCCCCTACCTGGCCCGGTATGAGTTAGATGCGAAACCGGGTGAGGAGAGAATCTTCGTCGCGCGCCTGCCGGTCGGCACTTATCTGTTCAAGACGTTTCATCATGAAGGGTTGTCGGCTATGGGGGGCGATGTGGGCGTGAACTTTTCTGTGACGCCTGAGACCACCGCGTATATCGGGCGCCTTATTCTGGATTTTCCCCGACGCGTGGCCCTGGGAACGTCGTACACCTACCATGTGCAAGACGCACGGGACACGACATTGGCCGTTGTCCAGAGGCAATACCCTCACCTGGGACAGCAGGTGGTGAATGCGCCGATGCGGACTAGGTGAGAGACGCGCTTTAACAAGCGTGGCTATCCTTCGGATCGGGGCATGGAGTTCTGGATACCTCTTCCACCTTAGTGCACTCGTAGTGAAGATGGGACTTCTACCAGGATCATTGCTTCCCGTGCTTGCCATAGAGACAATCCAAAGTATCCCGGTCTCCACGGTGTTTAGTGCAATCAACCAAGGACGACAAACTATGACTACTTACGGCCGACTCCAATGGAGTTCCTTCTGTTTGCTTCTAGCCGTCAGTCTCACGCTGGCGGCGGCAGGGTGTTCCAAAGTGCCGCGTTACTCCAATGTGCCGCGTTACTATATATGGAAGGCTGAACGTGGCGCGACGCTCTCGGATCTTGTGGCCGATCCCGAGAGATTCCACGGGAAAGTGGTGCTGTTGGGTGGGACCATCATCGAAGAAGAAGCGCACGAACAGTACCTCTGGCTGCGCCTCAAGAACCGGCCTCTGGACCAGGATTACATTCCCCATCCTCCAACCAATCTGAGCGGTCTCGAAGCCGGAACCTACTGGGTGATAGGTGGAGAGGAATGAACTGCCTCAGGCGTATCGCGATTGGGCGCGAGTGACGGTGGCTGGACGAATGACTGAGACTACTAGATTTGAAACTGAGCCTGTGCTGGCGCTTCTCTACGTGCGAGGGTGGGGGATTAGTGGGAAAAGTGCCGGGGTCTGGGAGCACATCGACCCCAATTATGTGCCCACGCCTCCTGGAGGCAGTAGGTACCCGAATGCGCCGCGATATGAGCCGAGATATGCGCCGCGATATTAATAAGCCGCCCGACACCGGCTTTCCGATACGGCTAGTTCGACGGAAGTTGTAGGAACTTCTCCCGGACGACGACGCACTGATGGAGCATTCCTCAACGGTTTGCCGCGGACCAACAATGCCATCTGTTCTAGAGACACGCCACTGCCAGAAAAAATCTAACTGACACCCTAACAAGACCCTCTAACACGGAAATGGAAAGGCACTGCGACTAATTTTGTTTGAGAAAGGGCTGGAAACACGAAGGGCAGCGGATCGCCCCGCTGCCCTTCGATCGCAAGTACGAGATGAAACGTCTTACTTGATTTCAGCCTTGAGGTTGGCGGTGCCGCCATCGGTCACATCGACCTCAAACTCTATCTTCTTGGCCTTACCGGCGAAAGGATGCCAGGCCACCACTTTGTGTTTGCCGGCAGGGACATCCTTGATCTCGAACGATCCATCGTCCTTCACGACGGCAAAATGCGGGTTCGCCACGGGCAGGAAGAACGATTGCATGAACTCATGCTGGTCACACTGTAAGCGGAAGTACCCATCTTTTTCTGCTCCACCACGGAAGGTCACCGGCTTATCAAGTTTGTCGCCCTTCTTCGCAAGACCGATATTGAAGCCGGTCGCAGAGGAAACACCTTTTACTGTGAAGCTATGTGGGTTATGGAGTACACCCTGAACAGATTTAGGATCATCCGGGTCAGCATCCGTGTTCTCCACTTTGAACGGACGAGTATTCACGACGATCCCGCTGTACGGCAAAAATTCGCAGAACGCGGCCGTCACTTCCGTGCCGGCATAGCCGTCTACGAACGCCTTGTCTTCGACATCGACGACCGCGACGACCGCGTTCTTCAACCCGCCGTCCTTTCCGACTTCAATCTGTTTCAAAAACCGCTTGTCTCCATCCATCAAACTCTTGTTTGGATTCTTAGGACAGAATTTGGGATTGGGAAACTTGGAAAAGAGGAATTCTTTCTGCTCCGGCTTACCGGCATAGGTCACTTTCCCAGAGATCGTTCCGCCCGCATACGAGGTGAGCGGCGCCGCGACCAGCGCGACGGCTGCTACACCGAACATGATTGATAACGCACTCTTCATTGGACTGCCTCCTTGTAATAGACTACCCATTCTGGCTCTTGCCTGGTTCTTGACTCGCTCGCTATGCCATGTCGCATCGTCCGAGAAGAAATGTTTCTCAAAATCTTACTATAGACGCCGCGATCGAAGACCCGCTGGCGAGGCTGGCTTGGATCGACTATGTATATGAAATATTACCGTCCGCTGTCAATGTCAAACAAGCGGAGGCTATAGACCTTTCCCCAGTAGCTATTCGGCCTTAGTCCTGGTACAGTTCGATAAATAAGTTGGAGTCCAATCATCCGCGAATTCTGCCTCACATGAACGAATGACCCCTTCCGTGTCAGCACCCTCATGACAACACCCGCGCAATCTACTATCAGGCTCAGGCGCACCTATTCCGTGTACGTGACCGTCCTGCTGTTCAGCCTCATTGTGGGGAGCGCGCTCATCGGTGTCCCCGCTTTCGGCTTTGTTTATGGGTATACCTGGGTAGACTGGACCATGTTCGGACTGTTGTACGTCATCTCTGGACTCGGCATTACGGTCGGCTACCATCGCCTGATTTCGCACAGGAGTTTCACGTGTCCCGATTGGGTCAAAGCGGGATTACTCATCGCCGGTGGATGGGCATTACAGAACTCTGCCTTGAAATGGGGGGCAGACCACATCCGCCACCATGCTGCCTGCGACCAAGATGCCGATCCCTACAATGCAAAGCTGGGGTTCTGGCACAGCCACTGCGGGTGGCTCTTCGCCGACCAGCGCTACTCGGACGAAAGATACGCGACGCGGCTCCGTCAAGATCCGGTGATCATGTGGCAGTATCGCTACTATGTGCCGATCGTGGTTTCAGGGTTGGCGCTGCCGTTCGTAGTGGGCTTTCTGCATGGCGGTTGGCTCGGCGGCCTCGGCTGTTTCATGCTGGCCGGAGTCGGTCGTGCGTTTGCCGTGCTGAACTCGACCTTTTGTATCAACTCAGTGTGCCATCTCTGGGGGAGCCAGCCGCATAGTCAGGTGGACTCCAGTCGAGACAGCTGGTTCGTCTCGCTCCTGACGTTTGGGGAAGGGTATCACAACTATCACCACACCTACCAAAGCGACTATCGCAACGGTCCCCGCTGGTATAATTTTGACCCTTCCAAGTGGCTCATCTCTACGCTCTCGCTTGTGGGCTTGGCTTGGTCACTCCGCACAGCCAATGCGGCCGAAGCCGGAGTTTCAAAAGTTCGGGCTCCCTCCTGACCTGTACCGCCATAGGGCGGTATCTCAACGAGTTCAGCGTTTAATATTTTCTCAAAGACACAGGCGGGAGATTCCACAACCCTTCACGCGCGGCTGCCCATAACGCATCAAGCATAGCGGTGAGGTCAGGGGCCGTTCGAGCCAGTACTTTGACGGCAAGCCCCGGTACGGATGGGGCTGAAACACCTCCTAAGACTTCCCCTGGCCGAGTATCCAAGATAGCGGCGATTCTCGACTCCAGTCCGCTCCAGACCTCTGATGTCGCGGCGTCATTCACCACATAGAACGAGGCCACATAGTTCCATTCTTCCACCAGGCCAACACACCCCAAGTCCGTAGCTGGATCAAGGACGTAGCGCTCATGCAAAGAACTGCCGGATGCCGTTGTGATACGGATTTCGTTCTCCAGGCCGGTAAACGCCCATCGCTCCTCACGAGCGATGCGCCCGGATGCGACGGCATCCCACAAGAGAAGAGTCGCGCCAGGCGCCAGTGTGGCATGGAGTATTTGCCGAAATCGTGAACTGGCGAACGGAATGGTGTGTTCGGGCAACCATTCCAAAACCGCACCAGGCCCAACGGTAATATCGATGTGCTGTTCTGAGATCTTGTTCTCGGTTCGATAGACCCGATTGGCGGACGGTGAGGAAATCAGGACGTGCGCGTCTCGATCCAGGCTCATATCGATGGAAAGATGGTCGCCCCCAACCAGGCCGCCGGAGGGGTTCACCAACAGCGTGTAGGCGGCTCCCGTGTCGTCGAGGTAAATGGGAGGGAGCAGCTTCCAGGGTGTCGTGAAGTACGAATGTGCGATGATGGTTCGGTGCTCGCGCTTCGCATAGTCAAGCCTGAGCTCACCGACCCGCCCGACTAGTTCGGTCGCGAACCGCCCGGGCACGCTCCTTCTCCGAGGAGTTTTTCTTTTCGGAGAAGGACTTGTTTTCCGAGAAGTTTTTTTTCGCTGCGCCCCGCGAGCCGGCACGATTACGAACGCCTGGTTCGTTGGGGCACACGCTGCTCCAACCAGGCTACGACGGAATCCAATCCCTCGCCGGAAAGAATGTTGGTGAAGGCGAACGGAAGATCACCGCGCATCCGACGGGTATCCCGATCCATGACCGACAGATCGGCCCGCACGTGCGGCGCCAAATCCATCTTGTTGATGACGAGAAAATCCGATCGCGTGATACCGGGCCCGCCCTTTCGTGGAATCTTGTCACCCCCTGCCACATCGATCACATAGATGACGTGATCGACGAGCTCAGGGCTAAAGGTGGCGGCCAGGTTGTCGCCCCCGCTTTCCAGAAAGATCAATTCCACGTCCGGATGACGGCGCAGCAGATCGTCAATCGCCTCTTGGTTGTGCGAAGCATCTTCCCGGATCGCCGTGTGCGGGCACCCACCGGTCTCGACGCCCAGAATCCGATCGATCGGCAATGCCGCGCGTTTGGTGAGAATTTCCGCATCGATTTTCGTAAAAATATCGTTCGTCACAGCGGCCAAGCTGTACCGATCCCGCAATCTCTGGCACAGGGCCTCGACGAGCGCCGTCTTTCCCGATCCAACGGGCCCCCCTATACCAATGACGGGGATACCTTGTTTCCGCGCTTGAGTCGGCGTCCAATTGTGACTGTGCTCACGATTTAGATCATGCATAGATCAACGAAGAGCCGATGGCCGATCACGGCTCTTCTCTCCTTTCCTGCTATTAAGCCATCAGCTATAGGCTCTTAGCTTCTAAAGAGCCTCCACTCCAACCGGCCATGGCGCATCGAATAGATATCTTGGATGGGAGACCACGAGCTCATCGTTGTTTTCGAGTCGGGTTCACGACTGATCCGATCGATCAACGGAAGCCATTCACTGAGGATGCGCTGTCCTTCATGTTGACCGATCGGACTTAGTCTCATGGCGGCAGACACAAACCCGACGGCTGCTTGGTACAGAAAGGCCGCCACAGCCGCTTCAGGTTCCCATCCACTGGCACCCAGTGTCAGTCCAAAGCAGACCGCCAGATGACCAGGCGCTTGTTCAGATTCTATCGCATCACGGTATTCGCCGAGAACCGTCTTGCCCCGAAGCTGATCCGCCGCCACGCGCATGACCTGACGTCCCATTTGGCGACTGGCCATTCGCGACTCGCGACTCAGCTTCGTCGCATCCAACTCTCGATCAACGTCAACAGCCAGGGAGACATTTGCATCGGACCCGGCTTGATTCGCCCTTCTTACCGCGAAGGCCTCTCTCCGGCTCATGCCGCCGCGCAACAGATCCCCCACGTAGCGGGCGAGTTGATCAGAATTCTTCACGGCTCCGCCCTGGATGGCCGCTTCTAATCCTGAAGAAAACGCGTAACCGCCCGACGGGAAGAACGTATCGATGAACCGGAGTCCTTCAAGTAAGGCGGGCGTATTCATACTTCAGTAAAATGAATAGAACAGCCGGTCGGCTCTGCTCCGCACAGCACAACCGGCTGTTCAGTTCGTTAGAACAATTGGTACCGCTGCGCCATGGGCAGCACAATCGCCGGCTCACAGGTGAGCGGCACGCCGTCCGCCGTCACCATGTACGTCTCCGGATTGACTTCCACTTTCGGCAGCGCGTCGTTCAGTTTGAGATCGCGCTTCCCCACATTCCGACAGTTCTTCACGGCCAACACGCGCCTCTGCAAGCCAAGCCGCTTCGGAATGTCATGGTCCAAGCCGGCCTGAGACATAAAGGTAAAGCTGGTGCTGGACAATGCGCGGCCGTATGCCCCGAACATCGGCCGGCTGATCATCGGCTCCGGCTGCGGGGTCGACGCATTGGGATCGCCCATTTGAGCCTGGGCGATGAAGCCGCTCTTCAACACCATCTCCGGTTTCACGCCGAAGAATTCCGGCTTCCAGATGACGAGGTCGGCGATCTTGCCGACTTCCACCGAACCGACTTCATGGGCGATGCCATGGGTGATGGCGGGATTGATCGTGTACTTGGCCACATAGCGCCTGGCTCGGAAGTTGTCGTTCTGAGTGGAAGATTTGCCGCTCGCCGGCGCGAGATGTCCCCGCTGGAGCTTCATCTTATGGGCGGTCTGCCACGTGCGGGTGATGACTTCCCCGATGCGGCCCATGGCTTGCGAGTCCGACGACATCATGCTGATCGCGCCCATATCATGCAAAATGTCTTCGGCCGCAATGGTCTCCCGCCTGATGCGGGACTCGGCAAAGGCAACGTCCTCAGGGTTCTTCGGATTCAGATGATGGACCGTCAGCAACATGTCGAGGTGCTCATCTATCGTGTTGACGGTAAACGGCATCGTGGGGTTGGTCGAGGACGGCAGCACGCTCGGCTCGCCGCAAATCTTGATGATGTCCGGCGCGTGACCACCCCCTGCGCCCTCCGTATGGTAGCTATGGATCGATCTCCCCTTGATGGCCTTGATGGTATCCTCGATGTACCCGGCCTCATTGAGCGTATCCGCATGGAGCGCCACCTGCACATCGTAACGCTCCGCCACGCTCAAGCAGTTGTCGATCGCGGCCGGGGTGGTGCCCCAATCTTCATGCAGCTTCAACCCGATGGCGCCGGCTTCGATTTGTTCGTTCAATCCCTCAGGTTTGGAGGCGTTGCCCTTCCCCAAAAAGCCGAGATTCATCGGAATGCCTTCGGATGCTTCCAGCATACGATGGATGTTCCATGGCCCCGGCGTGCAGGTTGTCGCATAGGTCCCGGTCGCAGGACCGGTCCCGCCGCCGATCATCGTGGTCAAGCCGGCAGACAGCGCTTCCCAGCATTGTTGCGGACAGATGAAGTGGATATGCGAATCGATACCGCCGGCCGTGACGATACGGCCTTCCGCGGCAATCGCTTCCGTTCCTGGACCGATCTCCATGCCCGGCGTGACGTTCGGCATCAGGTCGGAATTTCCGGAAGAACCGATGCCGACGATGCGGCCGTCCTTGATGCCGATGTCGGCCTTGATGACCCCGGTGTAGTCGAGGATGAGCGCATTGGTAATCACCGTGTCGAGCTGGCCGCTTGCGCTCGTAGCCCTGGACGACTGCCCCATCCCGTCACGAATCGTCTTGCCGCCGCCGAAGACCACTTCATCTCCCAGAGCGATCCGATCTTCTTCGACTTCGATGATGAGATCCGTGTCGGCAAGCCGGACACGATCGCCGACGGTGGGGCCGAACATAGACGCATATTGCTTGCGTGGAATTTTCACCTGGCGCCTCCTTTTCCAAATCCGCGTTCAGCAGCGAGACCAAGAGCCTTGGCTTTGACCTTCGGATCATCCAACGATCCGTCCGTCAATCCGTTGATACCTTGGGCAAGTCGGTTCCCGGCAAAGGCCACGAGCGTCACCTTTTTTTCTTCTCCCGGCTCAAACCGCACCGCCGCCCCGGCTGGAATGGCAAGCCGAAACCCGAACGCTGGTTCACGCTCGAACTTCAGCGCGCGATTGGTTTCAAAGAAGTGGCAGTGGGACCCGACTTGGATCGGTCGATCGCCGGCGTTCTTGACCGTCATGTCTTTCGTCTCTCGCCCTTTGAAGACCTCGATATCGCCGGCCGCCGTCATAATCTCGCCGGGGATGATCGGGGCGGACAGCTCGGCTTTCACTGCGGAAGCCAGAGCCTCTTTCGATCTCTGCGGCGCCTCTTTTTTTTTCATCTTCCCTCCTCCTGCCCCAGCAACCTTTTTGATCAGCGATTCATTCGCAGCATACGCCATTCCAGATTGCCCTGCGTTTCCCAATAGAGATGCGGCTCCGATTCCTGCCGCCACCCGCCCGCTCTGTACGAAAAATTCTCGTCTGGATGTTCCAGCTTTGGGAGCATCCTCTCCTGCCTTGGCATCCTTAGAACCCTGTGGATCTTTTGCTTTCATGTGACCTCACTCCTTTCGTAAGGCTGTGAACGACAAACTTGTCGGCCTTCTCCATTTCGATACAGGGCACACACATGCCTATTGGATTGGATTATGGATCGTCACGAGCTTGGTGCCGTCCGGAAACGTGCCCTCAACTTGTAATTCACCGATCATCTCCGGGACGCCGGGCATCACATCCTTGCGCGAGAGAAGCTGGGCACCGTAAGCCATCAGCTCTGCCACGGACTTCCCATCTCGAATACCCTCCATAACGGCTGATGACAGGTATGCGACGGCCTCCGGATGATTGAGTTTGAGACCGCGCTTCTTGCGATCGGCCGCCAATTGCGCCGCGACATACACCAGCAGCTTGTCCTGCTCTCTTGGAATCAAACGCATGAGGTCCTCCTCTCTTAGGCAGAATGTAAATTGTGATATTTCCGGCTACAAAACCTATGTCAGCAGTGTGGAGTTCTCAATAGTGTGGGACTCTCAATTCAGCTCGTTCCTAGCACAAAGCGGCAATTCCTGTCTAGCTGCGTCTAGGAGATCAATCGAGTGTGAACCACGATAGCTTCCCGCGCCCAGCTTACATCCTCGGTCTTTTACCACAGAGAAGATACACCACCGATCTAGTACATATCCTAGTTGCGGCGGCTTAGGCATAAAGTCACTTAACTATGGTGGAGCACAGTTTTTCATTAAATACTCATAAAGGAGGGATCCGCATGAAGGAACAACCAAATAGGCGGTGGACAAGGTTCGTCGTTGCGGGAGCCATGACGGCACTAGTGGTTGGAATGGGATCCACGCTGCCCAGTGCTTATGCTGCCGGCGAGATCAAGGTCGATGAGGACAAGTGGATTTCCGTCGGCATGGGCATCCGGACCGTTTTCGACGCAATAGAAAACTCTTCCGGGCCGCCGCCTGCTTCCGGCACTACGCCGGGAACTCATTATAGCAACAACTTCCGTATCCCCCACGCTCGTATCTACATCAATGGACAAATCCACAAGTATGTGAAGTTCACCTTCAACACCGAATGCACGTGCGGGAGAGGCACCGGCAATAATACGAGTTTTGGGAGCAACTCCAGCCTCATTTTGCTCGATGCGATCGGGAAATTCGAATTTAACGAGAAGATCAACCTATGGGTCGGACGCACCTTGGTCCCGAATGAGCGTGCTGAGTTGGCCGGACCATTTAATCATGCGACCTTCGAATATTTCCGAACTCCGTTCTTTCCGGCAGACTTCAGCGAAAACACCCCTGGCACAGCCGTGAATAATGGCCCAGCGGGTAGCGCCGGCCTCTATGGCCGTGACAACGGCGCGGTCTTCTACGGCAAAATTCATCCTTTCGGCACGCATTTCCAGTATACGGCGTCGGTCTTTACGGGTCTGCGAGGTGGACCGAACGACACCGGCAGCCTGATGTACGCGGGACGTCTGCAATGGAACCTCCTCAACGACGAAGAAAACAACGGCTACTATACCAGAGGTACCTATTACGGAACCGCCGGAGACATCCTTGCCATCGCTGGTAACGTGCAACACCAAAAGGATGGCGCCGGCTCCCTCACTGCGGGGCGGAGTGATTTCACCGGCCTTTCCGTTGATCTGTTGTTTGAAAAGCTTCTCCCGGACAACATGGGTGTCTTCACCTTTAACGGTGAGTTCAAGCGATTCTTCGCCGATTATGGTGCCGCCGCTGCAGCAAACCCGGCCGGAGATTGCTTCTGCATATTCAACGGCCACTCTTGGTCGGTTTTGGGTTTGTACCTGATTCCACATGAAATCGGCATCGGACGGTTCCAACCCTATGTGCGGTACACCAGCATCGATCCCTTGTATAGCGACCGGCGCGCGGAATGGGAAACCGGTATCAATTACGTCATCGACGGCTTCGATGCGCGTGTGTCTGCATACTATCGGTACGGCGATTTCAATACCAAGGGCACCAACAACTTCGGGCCGAATGTGGTCGGGGATAAGGTTGATTCGTTCCACGTGGCCTTGCAGCTGCAGTACTAAGCAGCTCGGTGAGTAACAGGCCTCTCCTCCTACAAGAGCCGGAGTCCACGCAGTGGATTCCAGCTCTTCCTTTTTTATCGTGCTGATGACAGCCGCGCCGGCGGCGGCAAACGCTCTTACTGCTTATGGTTTCAGTACGGATGGATCCGCGCATCGATGTGGAAATCTACACAGGGAAATGAATAATAAGTATGGCGTTAACGGAGGATGCTGGTAGCGCGAGCGATTGTCATTTTTGTTTTTTACCCGGTGTTCCTGCTACACTACGCGGCTCTTGGGCTTACCCTGTAACACAACATTATGGTTTGCATGCATCGGCCTTCTTTCAAGTCGGTTCTGAGCCTCCTGATACTCAGCGGTCTGAGCCTCATGGCTGTCGGTTGTGCCGGCCCTCGCCTCACCACACCCATTCACGAGGCTCCTCTAGGCACAGTGTTCCTTGAGAATGTCTCCGACAACTCTTTCCAGGCCGCACATCCCATTAAATTGTCGGAGACGACCGTGGCCGACATCTTGCGCGGGGTACACACGAAAGAAAAAACCGGACTCTTGCTGCTGCTTGGCAAGGCCTTGAAGTCGACGAACCTGAACGATATTCGCACCTTCTCCGAGGATGATATCGCGTTCCTGACTCCGCACATTACCACCGCCCTCGCTCAAGCGACTTCCAATCAGCGGGTGGGATTTCATATCTATTCCACACTAGGAATTTCGCAGGCTCCAAAGACGAACCAGAATAGGGAAACCACGTCAGGCTATGTATTCGCAGACGGCCTGTCGCTGCATTTCACATTGACTCAGTATCGATATCAACCAGGGAAAAAGTCCAACGCCAGCCAAAAAGAACCACGCCCGCTCCCGGATACCGATGGTCTCCGTGACCGAGAAGTGACATTCTTGCCGGAAGCTGCCGTGCGTCCCGACGTATACGATCGCTCGAGCTGGATTGGAAAATCTGAAGATCGGTCGCTCGCCATCGACTATCAACTGTTGGCGAGAGTTCTTGCGGCTCCTCCACCTCCCGTTCCCGTTACTCCACCGGTCCCGGTGGTTACGGCGCCGCCCCCACCACCCCAAACGATTCCTGCTCAAGCGCCACCTATCGGGAAACAGGACGCTGATCTGCAGGCCTTTAAGGAAGAGATGAAGGCTCTGCGTAAAAAGGTGGACGAGCAGGAGGCCGAACTCCAGCGCCTTAAGAATTCCCCACCGAAGAAAAAACCAACACCGTAGCCGGCCTCGGCAAGCGAAGGTGAGGGATCTAGTCCGGACTCGGAGGCCTGTGGCGAGGAAACGGACCTACCCCCACATTCCATAGGATGTGTTCGCCGGCTACTGAGCGGTAGGGAGAGGATCCAACATTTCTTCGAGCTGAGCAGACGTCTGGAGTTCAACATTCACCGACGGTTCCTCACCCATCTCGAGCGTCTCGGAGAACCCGTCCCCGGTCGGAACGTCTTCACCGTCCATCGGAAGGAGTGATTGTTCCGCCTCGCCAAGCTCCTTGAACTCACGAAGCGGCGGCAGCTGCGAGAGATCGCTCAAGCCGAAATGTTCAAGAAAGAATTTGGTCGTCCCATACATGATTGGACGGCCTGGGACCTCTTTGCGGCCGACGATCCGCACCAGTTTTCTCTCTAAGAGTGTACGCAATACACCGGAGGTTTCGACCCCGCGGATTTCTTCGATCTCCGACCGCACCAGCGGCTGTTTGTAGGCAATGATCGCCAACGATTCCAGGGCAGATCTGGACAGCTTTGCCGACGTCTTGGCCTTATCCAGGCGCTTGACCCATGGGGCATAGTCCTGCTTTGTGACGAGACGGTACCCACCCGCAACAACAGCCAGTCGCACCCCGCGCCCGTCTTGCTCGAGCGCCTGACCGAGATTTCGCAGTGCCGCTTCCACTTCAATCTTCGGTACGGTCTCCATCACGGCCACAAGGCGTCCCAAGGACAGCGGTTCTGGAGACACGAAGAGCAGTGCTTCCAGAATCGCCTGGAGCTCGCTCATGCCTTGCACCCGATTGTCATCGAGGCTCTGGTCATGAGGTGATCCGTTCACCTCTCCAATATTCATGGCGTCGGCTTCCGGCACATCATGAACCACATCCACCGTCAGTGGAGTCATGCTCCCCTCCATTCGGCATCAACATCTTCAAGCTCTGCTGGATCGGGCACCAAGGAAAACATGCGTGAGACCAGAATCGGCCCAAATGTTTCCGCTTGGAATACACGAGCAACCCGCAGTTTCATCAATTCAAGTAACGCCAAGAACGTCACGACCACCAACATTCGATGACTCGATCCCTCGAACAGCGCAGCGAACGAGACCGAGTCTTTGCCTTCGAGCGTTTCCAGAATGATATTCATGCGCTCCCGTACCGTGAGATTGTCGGGCACAATCTCGATCAGCCGGCTACCGGGATTCCGTTCAAGCACTTCCTTGAGCGCATCGACCAAATCAAACAGCGAGACATTTTCTAAGGGAAGATCATCCTCAACGTCTTCTTCAACCGAGAGAGCTTGGTCACGCCAAAAGATCTCGCGCCACATTTTTTCCTGGTCGTCGAGCTGACGCGCCGCCTCTTTGAAAGTCTTATATTCGAGCAACCGTCGAACGAGCTCTTCCCGTGGGTCCGGCCCCTCTTCGTCGTCGTCGGTCGTCTCATCCACCGGCAGCAGCATTTTCGATTTGATCTGCAATAACGTCGCGGCCATGACCAAAAAATCACCCGCCACGTTGAGATTGAGTACCTCCATCGTTTCCAAATACTCGAGGTATTGTTGGGCTATCATCGCGACGGGGATATCGTAGATGTTGATCTCATTCTTCTTGATGAGATGCAACAATAAGTCTAGTGGTCCCTCGAAATTTTCGATGCGGACCTGGTACGGGAGCTCTGTTTGCTCAAAATCTTCGTGCTGAGAGTCCACGGCGTGGTTATATCAACTTATGGGGTGACGGGCAAGTCTGATTCTATATATTGGGGATGATCGAGTGCCCTCATTTGAGTTTTACGGCATATGCCACAAGCAAAGCGGCCACGACGAGAAAGACCAACGTGAGAGCATACTGCCCATTTCTGGTTTGAAGAATGCCGTCAGACTGGACTGGTTCAAGCCGCTTTGTTTGGTCTAAACGCAGCGGTTGATCGAAACGCGCCTGTGCAAGATCGTCTTGTTGCCTGAACTCAACATTTGAAAAATCGGCTGCCCCTAGAAACTGGGCACCGGCAAAGACCACTTCGCTCTCAAAGGCCGCAAATCCAAAGAAAGTCTCGCGGCTGAAGATCGCTTCACTGAAATTGACCCGACTCTTGAAGCGACTCCCTGAAAATCCCGTCCCTAGCCCGAACCGCGACCGTTCAAACACCGCCGGCTGCTCAAACGTCACTTCAAGGAATTCCGCTGTACCGTCGAAGAGCGCGCCGGTACAATTCACTGAACCACGAAATACGGACCGATGAAATCTTGTGCTGGGACCAAACTTGGTCTCCCGACAGTCCATCTGCTGGGCGAACTGTCCCTGAACAAAATACGCTTCTTTCTCAAAGGTGGCGGCGGAAAGTTCGACTGCTCCCTGGAACACCGACCGGGAGAGATCTACCCCCTCCTTGAAATGAGACCCGTAAAAGTCAACAGGTCCTTCAAACCGAAGCGTGCCGTCAGCCGACCGATGGCGCACTTCGCCCGTCACCACGGAATCCCTCAGGCTCAGTCCCTCGCGAACAATTCGCTGTCCGTTGCCGCCGGCACGATCCGCTTGATTCGCTGTCACTGACGCAGATACCGGTGAACGTGACGTCGTCTGTACAGCAAGGTGATCGAAGATAAGATCCCCGAGCACAATCACACCAAGGAGATCGACGGGACGCCCCTTGGCGATCGCATCCACCACGGCTTCCCCACGCACTGCATGGGCTTCCCGCTCGGCCGGCGTACAGCTGGGCGAGAGATGGATCACAAGACCCTCTTCAATTCCAGTCGCGGGAGCCTCGGCCACGCACACAGCAACGGCTTCGGGTGGACAGGCCACCATGGCACATAGCAACACCAGCGCCACATACCAACGAGACCGCATCTGCTTCCGTAGATCAGTATACGCGCCACGTGAGCGGAGGTGAAACAAGGTTCTGTCCGTATTGCAAGCGGAGAGCAACAAAACGTTCGGGAGGTAATGAGACACCGCCGCTGGAATTGATGTTCCAGCGGCGGTGTGTGGACGGAATGAACGACTCAGATCTAACGCCCCTTGCTTCCGCCTATGCTACGTGGCATCGAACTGGACATACGATGGACGGAACCGGAACGATCCTTAATAAGGATGGAGCTCAGTTGTGTCGGTAATCATCGTCCAACAAACTTTCGGACTTATCAATAAGCTCTTTTCCTTCATCATCGGCGTCGAGGTCCAATTCTTCCTGGACATCGTCTTCTTCGATCTCGCCCTCCATTTCCAGCTCATCGGCGGCCGTCTCATCCTCATCATCGAGATCGGCCTCGTCCGGTTCCATGGGAATGGCTGGTTTCGCCACCACGGACTTGCGTGGAGTCACGTCCTCTTCACCGGCGATTTTCTTAGCGAATGCGCTCGGCGGGCCGGCCTTGGGCGCGGCCTTCTTCAGAGATTTGCCGACCGTTTTCTTGACGGTCTTTTTCTTCGAGGCCGGTTTGGACGCCTTGACAGCAGCACGCTTTTTAACCGTTTTCTTGACCGCTTTCTTCTTCGGAGACGGTGTCGCTCTTTTCGTTCGCGACGATTTTTTCGTGACGGCCTTTTTCTTCTTATTCGCCATTCCGATTTCCTCCTCTTCGTTTCAGCGCGGCGCGACGGCCTCCATCTAGCATGAACGAACAGCCTCTTGCAACCACCCCGATCTTTATTTTCATTGATCGGCTCTTTGCCCGTTCTTAGGATTCAATAGGAGAACGATCTTGGCGACCGACGAGGCGAGGCGGACGGAGGGGCAGAGCGTTCCCAAGCGGTCCAATTCAATCCCATGCTATGATGGGACCACATATGACAACGAGCCTGAATCCTCCGCTTCGTGCCCGACTCTTACAAACGACCGTCTTGTAAGGAGTAATGCCGACGTGAACCGAGTACGCATCGTGACGATGGCCCTAGGGATCGGAGCCGCCGGGGGTGGACCAGCCCTGGACCTTTCCCCAGCCACACAGATTCTCATGGAGAACGGATCGCCCTATTACGTTCCTGCCACCGCCATCGTGACGAGCGGCACGCCCATTCGCTGGGATAATCCGACGCCAACCCACCACACCGTCACCCACAGTGACTGCGTGAAAGAAGAGCGTCCATGCCTGTTCGATTCGGGGACGGTCGCACCGGGAGGACATTTTACCGTGCCGGGCTTGCCGGCCGGCCGTTATCCCTATCACTGCGGTATCCATCCCGTCATGCGAGGCCAGCTGGTCGTGGCAGACGATCTCTCAACACCGTCTCAGTTATAAACACAATCAACATCTTGCACGATTGCTGATTGCTCCTGTAGGCTGCCGGAACTCATTACCAAAGCCATGAAACCCGCTGCCGCCCTTCATGAACCCTGGAGCTTGACCGGAGAGGCTCTGAGCCTCCTTGCCTGGCACATTCCCGACCTCGTCGCCTATCACCATCAGCCAGACGAATGGTGGCTTGCCCCGCTTGATGACACCCTGCCGCTCATCCGGCTGAACCGCACCGGTTTGGACCTGCTCAAGGCAATGGACGGCCATACGACTGTCGGGACGCTCCTTGAACAATATGGCACGAAGATCTGCGGACCGGACGGGCAACCGGGGTCCTGGCACCTTGAACGATGGGCTACACCAAACTATTCCCTCTGCTATTTCGGAACTGACCCGCCCGGAGGGCATCGACACAAAGCTAAGTGGGATATCCTTCTGCAGCAGGTCCGCGAAGGATGGTCGGGTCGGGAAGGGTTCGAGGGCGAGGAGCACCTGGAAGAATTCCATCGTCACGAACTTGCTCACAGCGAAGAAAATGACCGTCATTTTGACCTGATCGAAACCACCGTCTCCCATCTCTTCCGTGAACCGAGCGAAGCACTGAGCGGCTTGACCTACGGGCGGCTCCTCATGCGGCAGCTGCGTCGACTCGGCTGGTTCAATCCCAAGCCCAAGGTCCTCCTGGAAATCGGCGGGGGACTCGGCTATCTCGCACAGGAGCTCGGCAAAGATCTGTTGCCCTTCGAAAAGCAAGGAATGACATACCTGTCGCTCGACATCACGCAACCGTTCCTCACACTCCAAGTCACTCGAGCCAAAGCCGGTGGTTGGAATGTCTCCGGCGCCAGGGCCAATGCCGAATCGCTCCCGTTCGCCGATCACTCCATCGATCTCGTGATCGACAATGAGAACATGGCGGACATGACACCCGTACAACTGAGCAAAAAAGAGCTCCCGTGCGGCGTCGGAGAGACTGCCCAACATCAAGAAGCACTGGATTGGATCAGACGGCTTCGCCTGCCGATCGAAACCGAACCGCCGGAATCGGTGATCTTTAACTTAGGACCGATTCGTTTCGTCGCCGAGTTGTGGCGAGTGCTCAAGCCGGGTGGCCGAGCCTTTCTCACCGAGTTCGGCATTGAGGACAGGATGGCCCGCGCCCGTGAAACTACCGGGACATACGGAATATGAGGTCCAATACAGCCACCTACGGCAAGCGGTACGCTGGCTCGGTTTTCAGGAGCGGTATCTTTCTCTTCCGCAATTTCTCGGACTCAAGCCGGACACGAAAGTCCTCTGCACCGGCGCAACCTACACCATCCAGCGATTCTGTCAGGCCGATCAATCAAGCCCTTCGACGTGCGCGCCTATACTGAGAAGGAATTGCAACAGGCCTTGGGTGACATGCTCCCCGAACTGCAAGGCCTCCACTATCACGACCTCGCCGATCCCGCTTGGTTCGGCCTTCAAGACTTCAAAGTGCTCTTGCTGGAAAAACCCGGCGGGGCGCCAAGAGCGCAATTCACCGAGAATAATGGCTATCGGTGGTATTCGCAGAAGTAGAAACGTAGCTGTCGGCCATTAACAATCGGCCTCAGCAACAGCCTTGGTAAAAACAGAAGGATGATCCCAGCAGCTGAAGGTTTCTGCAAGCGCAATCTGTGGCTACAAAGCATAGCGCCATCACCTCGCGCTCAATGTATATGATACGTCTCACGGCACTCCGCTCTGACCCACTATCGCGCTCATTTTCTTAGTCGTTCCCAGCCTAAATCAGCAAAGCAAGGTCCTTGCGTGGCTTCGCCGAACTTAATGCCGTTGTATGCCGCATTCCATTCCAGAAGTCGGACATTCTCCTCTCGATCGACCGTCACATCCCAGCCTACACATCGGGTAAACGGAGCTTTCTTATGCAGCTCAGTCACGGTGAGGACACATGCCTTGAAGGCAGGAATCACGTTCCCAGTAAACGGCTCGTGACTCGTCGGATGAATCCTGGTCTCAAGCCACTCCGCCGTGTACCCAACATCACTAAAAGCACCACTCTCCAAATCAATCGGTACTATGAACGAGCTTCGCTTGCACATGGGTTTCATCGCCAATCCCCATTCTCAAATGACACCCTCGCACTGAAACTTCCGCATTATCCTTGTACACGGTGGTGATTCGTAGGGTCGCCACGGAATGTTGTGCGAACTTTGCAAGGTCCCTATGCGGTTCCACGAAGCTTTGGAACAGACCATTCCCAAGCCGTTTTATCGTTTCAATACTGAATGACTCACGATTGAAAAAATGTATGCCTCTTCCTTGAAGCGAGTTATCGAGCTTGAACACGACTCGCTCGTGATTCTTGAATAGCTTCTCGTGAACCGCATCCGGCGGGATAAAGCTGTATGCGGTGTCAAAAAAGGTCCCGTTTACGTAGGCGAGCAAGTCTGGAAAGGCATCGCTGTGGAACATGACCGCATTAAGGCCTCTGAGACGTGCAACCCCTCCATACCTGCCCTGAAGCTTTGGCAGAACGACCCAGTAATAATAGTTTTCCGGCACCCAACCTTCTTTGAACCGACCCGCAAAGGCCGTATAGACATACAGCCAGTGTGCGTAGCGCTTATGTCCGAGGACCTCCACTGCATAGTCGTCGCATAACTTCTTGTCACGACTCTCCAGCTTGCCTTTATAGCCCTCAAGACTCTTCAGTTTCTTCACGGCGTCTCTCATGTCACCATGATCATGGGAGACGTATCTCGTCAAGGATCGAAATGCGGCTTTAACTGCTGACTTGATATTTGTAGGCATACTGCAGTCACAAAGACAACGGCTACGATAACGCTCCGGTGGAGTTTTTCATTTCGTTGAAGAACGAATCGGTGCGGCATCTGCGCTTCCAGCATGAGGCGGAGCACGTTACGCCATCGCCGAGTATATCGCGTGTTCTTTAATAATCGTCAGCGCTTAACCAGGCGCTCGTCTATCGGAGTCCGGAAGAGTTTGAACAGCAGGAGGCTGGTGTTTAACTCACGTGTCGGTTTTTCGGGGCCACCTCAAGCTGACCCCATCTGAGGCGTCCAAGCGACATGTGCGAGGCGCGCCTCGGATGCACGATTCGAGTCGAATTTTCCGCGTGAGACAGTAGGAGAGGCGGGCCGACACCGCTTCGCGCTTGAACTTCGGCGTAACCTGCCTGCACCCATTTGGACACCTCCTTCAAGGAATCCTCTCCCCGTTCAAAGGTGTCTGTCCAATCCTGGTCGCCTCAACCCGACCCAGCTATTTTAACACGCGCGGACGAGTTGAGAAGTGAGTGTGTATCCCTCGCCAACCATCATGTTCGCGGCGCAAGACGATCGTTGCGCGTCCCTCTCTCAGATAACTGCTTCCATCCTCCGCAAATCCACGCGATGCCCATGGTGCGGCAACCCATGCCAGATCATCGCTTGCGCCAATGTGCATGTGCTCGTAATCAAAGTCAAAGCCTTGAGTAGCATTCCAGACATGGCTCCACTGCTGATTGATGAGCTGCTCCAGGCCCACAGCGATATGAACCACCGTACCGAAGCTCACGATGTTCTGGCTACAGAGAGTGCGACCGCGGTCAAAATCACGAGCCCGCACACACGTTGCGAAATCTCTCAACCATGCCATAACAGAGTCCGACATATCAGAATCAAGCACCGATTCATAGAGATAGGCAAACCTGATCGCGGGTTCCTTGTCCAGCTCTTCTGCTAGACGACGAGCGAGCGCTTCACGAGTCTGCGGTTGAATCGGTATTGTGTGCGTTTCATCCTAAACGAACCATTCTCGAATGTGTCGGAAAATCGAGCTGATCTTACACCCCTCTCTAGATCTAGCACAAGAAACCATCCTGGTTCTCAAAAAAGCCGGCGGCACACCGAGAGCGCTATTCACGGAGAACAAAGGCTATCGGTGGTATTCGCAGAAGTAGAGGTTTGAGGCTGTGTCGTTATTCCCTAGGCTCGCTAGCCAACATGTCGCGATAGGGAGACGTAACGCTCGTGCGCTCATGGCACAGTGTTCTTATTTAGAATCGACCTTCGTCGATTTCTGGAGGTTGTTAAAGTAGGCCAAGAGGCCTTCTTCAACGCATCCCATCAACACATCCATTTCAAGGTTTGACTCGACAACTTTGTTTCCTCTTCTGGAATAATTGCTACTACTACCAACCATTAACACGAGCTCTGCTCCATGCACAAAACTACTGCGTTCCTTATAAAGAAACTCAGCCACTTTCTTGACTGAGTCGAGAGGTCTCCCTTCAATTTTGATTGCGCTGCATAGCGCCTTCTGGCTCGACGCTGGCAGCTTCTCGAAGAACGCTTTGCAACGACGAATGGATCCGTACATTTCGTTGTACTTATCATAGAGAGTGGCAAGAACGTTCCTGCTCACAATTGGAAACAAGTCATCACTGGGTTCATCCCTCAGCCACTCATAAAAGTCTTTGTACTGTTTGTCAGATAAGCTCTCAATAAGCGAAAATATCGCAACAAGTCTGTAAGAATCAGTGAAATACCAGATGACGGGATTCGAACGTTCAACAGAGACGTGCCAATTGCCCTTCTTAACCAAAAATAGGTAAAAAGTGCCAGCGCGGAGAAAATCATCCTTTAATGCCGGGTCGCTGAGTGACAAATAAAAGGTTTCGAAATCGTCACGGCTGCTGAAATGCGAAGCTAATGCCAGATATGCATCCTCCTTGAACGTCTCCTCATCAGCGAAATATCGCAATCGCTTCTTTCGTTTCCGCATCGCCAGGTCGATTAACACCCCTTCCCTCAATCCTAAATCACTCACCAGACATTCGCTCTGATTCAGCGTCTCCATGATCGTCCGAATAATGATCGCGCCGGCGGCGATGACTTCTTCGCGGTTTTTCTCTAAGCCAGGCAAACCAACTCGCTCGGCCTTTGTTCTGCTGAGCAGCGTGTGTTCCAATTCGCGAATCGTCTCCAGCTTCAGCCGGTAGTTGTGGATGCTGGACGGCTCATAGGTGGGAAGCTTCTGGGCCATCGCGGCAAGGATGGTGATCGTACCGGCAGTGCCGACGAATGTCGCTTGCAGATAGTCACCCATGTCGGCAACGGCTGCTTTGGTTTCTCGTGCGACCCACTCACTTGCTTGTCGTACTTCCTCATCTAGTCGGAGGATCGTGATGCAACACTCGCTCACAGAGGCGGACGACTCCGATATCGATCGATCGGATGATTGGCTTCTGTCCTTGCCGATCCAAAATAAATTCGGTACTCCCGCCGCCGATATCCAGTGCGAGGATGTCCGTCACTCCAGCCGGTAAGCCGGAGCGAATGCCGAGCAACGTCAGCCGCGCTTCTTCCTCTCCCGAAATCACTTCAACATCGAACCCGGCTTCTCGTTTGACACGTGCTCAAGAAACTCATCTCGATTCGCCGCATCGCGGACGGCACTCGTCGCTACGACCGAGGATGCCTCGACATGGTAGCTCTTGATGACATTCCGCCATTCTTGTAGACAGTGGATGACCCGATCCATTGCGGCTGGACTCAGGCGTTTAGTCTGATCGACTCCTTCGCCCGAGACGGAGAATGCGCCGGTCAGATCGGACTTCTTGAAGGGGCTGTCCAGGGGCTAGATCTGCGATTAACAAGCGACAGGTGAGGGTGCCGATATCGATACCGGCGAATCGTCGCGCGTGCTGATGCGGCTCGGTCATTGCTCGTTCCGAATGTCTTCCATTTCGGCTTCCAGTTTCTTCCGCGACTCCTTGAGCACCTCAACCTCCTTGACGAGACGCACGATCTCGGCGTCGTACACGACCCGCTCCGCCGTTTCGCCCCGCTCCTTCATGTCGACGGCGCGCTCGCCGATGTCTTTGTACAGATCGGACAGTTGTTGGTCGAGCTTGCGAAGCTCCAGCCTCATACGGAGCAATTCCGTCTCTTCCAATGCGCGGCCGGCAGCATGGACGGTCCCCAGGCGTAGGGTTGCGAACCCGGCCCGCAAGTCATCTTTCAATCGCTGCAACAAACCCATACCACTCCCGGCTGACAGGGTGACATGCGTCAAGCTGACAGCGAGAATTCTATCTTGTCAGCCTGCACTCCTGTCAGCGTATCAGCACATTCAACTGATTGAACCCAACTCCAACTTTTTCTCCCATTTCCGCAGCATCGCCTCTCGCAATTCCTGATGGGCCGGCTCTTTCAATCCTGGGTCGGATTTCATCAGCGAAAAGGCCTCCTGCCTGGCCTGCTGCAACAGATCCCCATCTCGCGCCAGATTCGCCACGCGAAATTCAGGCATCCCCCATTGGCGCAAGCCAAAGAACTCTCCTGGGCCTCTGATCCGCAAATCGTCCTCGGCAATCACAAATCCATCGTTTGACCGCACCAGCGCCTCCAGCCGTTCTCTTGCCGTAGACACGGACTCCTCACTCCCCATAGAACGTGCTCCCAACTGCGTCCTTCCCCGTCCCGGATTCTGAGCCATCAAGAGGCAATAGGATTGCTGGCTGCTCCGCCCCACCCGTCCGCGCAATTGGTGCAGCTGCGCGAGGCCAAACCGCTCGGCATGTTCGATCAAGATGACTGTCGCATTCGGCACATCGACTCCCACTTCGATCACCGTCGTCGCGATCAACACCTGGATCGTTCCGGCCTTAAAGTCGGCCATCACCGCTTCTTTCTCGGCGGCTTTCATGCGCCCATGCAGCAGACCGACACGGAATTCGGCAAATTCCCCATTCTGTAACTGTTCGGCTCCCTGAATCGCAGCCTGGAGGTCGGTCTTTTCCGATTCTTCCACGAGCGGATAGACCACATACGCCTGTTTCTGGTTACGCAGTTCATCACGTACGATCTGATAGGCCCTCCGACGCTGACCCTCTGCAAACAAAAACGTGCGCACCGGCTTTCGTCCCGGCGGCAGGACATCAATCACCGATACATCAAGATCACCATAGACCGTCATCGCCAATGTTCGAGGAATGGGCGTGGCCGTCAGGACAAGCACGTCCGGCTTGTACCCCTTGTCGATCAGTGTCTTTCGCTGCAGGACCCCGAACTTGTGCTGCTCATCGACCACCGCCAACCCCAAGTTCTTGAATCTCACCCCCTGTTGAATGAGGGCATGAGTGCCGATCGCCACCTGAATGTCACCCGATGCCAGTTGCTCAACCTGCGTCTTCTTCACTGAGGATTTCTCTCCCCCACGCACGAGTGTCGTGTGAAGCCCTAGGGCCTGCAACGTTCCGGAAAGGTTTCGATAGTGCTGCTCCGCTAGAATTTCGGTCGGCGCCATCAGCGCAGCCTGATAGCCTGAGCCGCAGGTCATCACCAGTGCATGCAAGGCGACCGCCGTTTTCCCGGATCCCACATCGCCGTGCACCAGACGATTCATGGGACGCGGCGAAATCATATCCCGAAATATTTCGCGAATGACACGATCCTGCGCCGTCGTAAGTCGAAACGGCAAGAGAGGACCGAGCTGTTGCAAGAGGGGTGTCCGTGGGTTGAATCGCAGTTCCTTCGGTTCATCATGCACCGATCGATGTCTGGTCGCTAAGGCCAACTGGAGGAGAAGGAGTTCTTCAAACGCCAATCGTCGATGCGCCGCGGTCTTCCCGCGTTCAAGCAGCTGAAGATCCGTACCTGTCTTGGGAAAATGGATATCATGGAAGGCCTCATGAATCGGAATTAATCGCTGCCGCGTTCGAAGCGGCACGGGCAAATGTTCTACAAGCTCGCGCCCATGGTCCGCCAACAGATTCCGCACCAACAGCCGCATCTGACGTGAGGTCCACCCCTTTGTCTCATGATAGATCGGGACGATTCGACCCACATGGAGCGTCGATTCAGTATCTTCTCCGATGATTTCGTATTGCGCCACATCCATTCGCGGGACCATCCATCCTTGTCGACCGGCAATCACCCGCCCGCTCATCATTACGCTGGTCCCAACGGTAAGAAGCTCCTCCAAATACGATTGATTGAAGAACACGACCTGCATTCGCCCAGACGGATCTTCGACGCCGACTTCCACGACACTCATCCGCCGATTCCTTGTCCGTTTCGCCTCGCATGTTCCGATGACACCACAAATCGAGGCCATCATCCCTGGAACGAGATTTCCGATCGGCGTCATGACCGAACGGTCTTCGTAGCGCCACGGGATGGTCCAGAGCGCATCCTCCACCGTCGCGATATGTAATCGTTGCAAGACAGTGGTGCGCTTCGGCCCGACGCCTTTGACGAACCGGACTGAAAGATTCCAAATATCTGATCTGCCGGCATTCGTCGCGTCGGAGTGACAGGGCGCTTGCGTCGGCGAATCCTTCAGCCGAGCGAGCTTCTGTTGATCAAGAGCTCGAAGCGCCTTAATGAGCAACGTCGCCGCTTGCAAGCGGCGACGTTGCTCACCCAGGGGGAGCGACAGATGAAAATCGATGAAGAGGTCCCGCAATGAAATCAGGCGGGCTTCAATGGCCTTGGAGTACACCTCTTGGCGAAGGGCAGACAAGACTTGTGAGGAGATAAATGAACTCAGATTGGTGACGGCCCTGAGATGGGCACCATTATCTCGGCTCGCAAACTCGATCGGGCGGGCGATACGGTCCAGCCACTCCTGAAACGGCGTGTGCGGCTTCGATTCAGTGGGAGCCTGCATACGGAAGGGGATCGTAGCACAGCAACCGTCGGCGCTCAACGAACCAGATGAATGACTTGTCAGAGTCCATCGACTGTTTTTACCCGATTGCTTGGTCACCTTTTCTTAGGGTGCTACACTCGATTTTGACAACTCATGTATCGCCGCAACATCAGACATATTCTGATACCGCTTGCAGCCGGCCTGGCTCTGGTGATTGGGTACAACCTATTCTTGAGGCCTGTCCTGCCGCCACAAACGGGGCCGCTCACAGAAACCATCGAACCGGTAGCTCCTCCTCCCGCTCCGCCGCAGAACAGGTCGCCAGAAAGCGAGGTGAAATCGGTTCGAGTACTCGATCAGAGCGTGGTACCGCCTACCCCGCATGAGGGCCTGCTGGAAGCCATTCGCGATGAGATCGAAAAACATAACTTGTCGCTCGCCGAAACGAAATTGAAAGAGCTCCCTTCCGCTGTCCTGTCGGACACAATGACCAAGCCCTTTGTCGCGATCCTGTGGAACAATCTCGGGTTACAGCAGGAACGACTGAACGGCACTCAGGTTTCGGTCAAGATGTTCAAGCGAGCTGCGGATCTGGACGAGTCGAATCCCGTGATTCTCATGAATCTTGCCCATGCCTATTGGGAACAGCGGGACCGCGCGCTGAACGCAGAATTCCTGATGAAACTGATGAAGGCGGCTCCGGAGGAACCGTTCCCCCACTTGGCCATGGCGGACTTGTTACAAGAACAAGATGAGCTGCAGGAAGCCGCGAAACACTTGGGCCAGGCAGCCGACCGAGCACGGCAAGACCCAGGATTGCAGTCCTACCTCGCCGCCGTCACAACGAAGGTTCGCCGCACTCAGTCGGTTGAGTCACGCATGACTGCAAGAAGCAGCACTCACTTTGTGGTGAAGTTCGATGGTGAGGAAGACCAGAATACCTGGGTCTCCGTTCTGGAGATTCTTGAGGAAGCCTATCGAGAGATTGGACAGAAATTCGGCCATTTCCCCTCGAAGCCGATTATGGTCGTCCTCCATGCCAAGGACTCGTTTCAAGGGGCGACCGGAAGCCCGGCTTGGGCCGATGGCCTCTATGACCCCGCTCTAGGACGAATTCAGATTCCCACTCAAGGAGCAACCACGGATCGGAAGTGGTTGGCGAGCGTGCTCCGTCATGAGTATGTCCACGCCCTACTCCACGATCGCTTAGGAGCAAGCAGCGGGGCGTTGCCGACCTGGTTGAATGAAGGGCTGGCCATGCAATTGGCCGGAGATGCGTGGCCCGAGCTTGATCAGGCCATGAGCGGGGATATCAAAGTCATTCCCTTGACCTATCTGGAAGGCTCCTGGGGCGCACTGCCGGCCGGCACGTCGACGGTGGCCTACTTAGAGGCTCATTCGGCAACACGCTACTTGATTGAGCGATGGGGGATGGCCCGCGTCGATGAGCTGCTGAATGCGTTACAAGCCAGGTCGACCATCGCAGCCGCGCTTCAAAACAAGCTGTTTGTCTCCTACGAACAGTTCCACCGACAGTGGCTCGAAAGCTTCGAACGGAGCCGGTCGTAACGTCGCGCTGCTTCCACGCTAATCGATTGACCATAGATACTCGCGCCCCTAGATCGATCCTGCTGCGGACTCCTCCTGCGATAGATTAGGCCAGGCGGGAAGGATATCGGCCTGATCGTGGTGCGACTTCTCAGGCCCTTCATCGGACTCCAGCTGAGATAGTTGATCCTCCCACAGAACTCTCTTTCCACTGGGATCATACATCCGAATTCTGAAGTTAAAGGTGTGGGAACTCGCGAGTGGAATGATGTCCGGATGGATCGATGGGCCTGCAATCAGCTGCGCTCGCGGTATTCGCGTCCGGCCGGTCGTAAACTCATCTTCCCACACAAGCATGCCGGTCGCTGGGTCCATTGCGCTCAGCAAAAACACCGGTTGCTCCATCGTGGCTTCAACAACATGCATCTTCATGACGGTTGCTCGCCTCGGCAGCGCGGTCGATACGACTTTTCCTCCTGCCTTCCCGTCCGGCTGCACAAGATTGAGTCGCCCCTCCCATTGGAACACTCCAGTATTTGCGTCGTATACCCGCAACACGAAATTGGAGAGATCTGTCGCGCCGAGTCCGACTCCACCGGCAAAAATACGCGGCCCGCGGTTCGATCTCACACTGTCGCTTTCTTTGACGGCTAGTTCATAGATTTCATTGGACAAGATGTCGCCCGATTCAGCGTCATACACCTTTACCGCGATTGTTGAGACGGCGCCGATTTGGTACCCGAACCCTGCAGCCACAATCGTTCTTTTTTCTTCTGTGCCGATTTCGCCCCAGGCCGGACCAATAGAGCATGAGAGACACAAGACGACTGCGACCAGCCGGCTCAGGATCTTCGAAAGGTCATGATAAGCACCGCCCCCCGGTTGGTCAGTCTCATGGCCTAGGCCAGAACAACTCGGCAACACGACCCATGTGTGCAACATATGTCTACCCTCCATGAAGCTGAGCGCATTCTGAGAGAGGGCAGGTCGTCCGTAAATTCCTCGCTGTTAGGAAGAACCCCCTCGAAAGGAGGGATCTCGCAGGAAAAATAGGGATCGGTTTATGTCAGTCTTGTCGAAAAGGGGGGTCGGCTTCGCCGAACCATCGATACCGATGGCGCGCAACCATGCGATAGCTCCATTCGGCCAGCTGCTTTGCGGGAGGGAACCGTAACCACCACAGCAGAAGCTTCCCCCCTGGGAGGTTCGGGACGAGAGAGAGAAACGCGTCGAGCCCTTGGAGCACTTCTCCTGAAGGTCGAATCAAGAAAGCCATATCAGGACGACCAGCACGATAGTTCGAGCCTAAAATCCTCTTTGCCGCGTCGCTCTGATAGGCAAGGAACCTCACGTCGGATTCTGCTTGGCCAACTCCCAGCACTTCGAGTTTCTGTTTTGTGGACACACACAATCGGCATTCTCCATCATAAATCAGGAGGCAGACTTGGCTGGATAACTGGCCCTCGAGCTGCTCCTTGAACTCCATGGTGCAGCCAGGTTAGCACTCTGAAACCGCGTGCAACAAGACAACCATTGCCGACGTTTTCCTCCGCGGTCTATCATCTCAAGATGAAACAAACCGCCTTGCTGAATTTGCTCATTGGCACGCTTGTCGTCGAGACAGGATTTTTCCTCATAGAACACGGCCTATCCACACAACCAGGCATGGCTTGGAGAATCGGCTTTTTCATCCTCCTGCCTCTGGCGCTCGCCGTATTGATCGGGCTTCACTTCCGATGGGCCGCCATGGCTTGTGTAATGTATGGCACGGTTGGCCTAGCACTCGACGTAGCAACGATTGTTCAGGTACTGACAAAAGATTCCGAGGTGGGTGTTTTCTTGATAGCCAATGTAGTCAGCGGGCTTTTCAATTTCCTCTTGATCGTGTTCGGCGGACGGTCGTTTTTGGACGTAGCCCAGGGACCGATGCCTCTAGAACCCCGTCCTCCCAGTCCTCCGTTCCCTTCTTGATAGGGAGCGTCCTGACACCGACAAATCCGGCCCCTTCCAGCCACTTCGCCGTCTCCAAAGCTGAGTAGGTGTTTCCCCCTTCCGTAAACAACAGCATCGACACTGCAAACAAACTTACTTCTGTCGGGTACAAACCTTCGCGATCGCGCAGAAACGCATCTTGGATGATGAATCGACCACCGGGCGTTAGTGCGGCCAAGGCTCGGCGAAAGATGGCCTGATTCTCTTCGGGCGAATAAATGTGCAGCACGTTCGAATACCAGATCACATCATATGCACCAGGAATAGGCTCAATGGAGAAATCGAGTGGAAGGTAAGAGAGTCGCCGCCTCGCTTTGTGCGTGTCGGCGATTTCTTTGGCGACCTCAAGAGCGGCCTCTCGATCGCAGACGGTGGCATGAAGCATGGGATTCTTCGAGAGAAACGCCATGGCATAGGTGCCTGGCCCTCCACCGAGGTCCAGCAGTGTTTTGGAACGAGCTAACGAAATCTGAGCCGCAATCGCCGGGGCAATTTCCAAGGTCCTGTGGTGCATGGCCCAGGTGAATTGCCGACGGTAGTCCGGACTGTCTGGAGTCTCATGGTCGATCGGCAAGCCACTCCGCACGGATTCCAACAGTCGTATCCAGTCCGCCCAATGGCTTTTGATCAAATTCAAATAGCCGCCGCGATATGCGCGATGGTCGGCATTCAGCGCTGTTGCGCCCAGCCGACTATTCTTATAGCCGGCTCCTTTTTTCTGTAAGACCCCGACCGCCGCGAGATTGCGACACAGGATGCTCAAACCCCTTTCGCTGACCTTGAGCTCCTTGGCAAGATCGGGGATCGTCCATGATCGGTCGCCGACAGTCGTAAAGAGATCCAGTTCCAGCGCGGCCAACAACACGCGTGGCAATCGATAGGCCGAGACAGCGTCCCGAAATTCGTCGAAGGTCGTGATTCGTTGAGTCACGATGCGCTTCCGATTTGCCTGCAGCACCATCGGAGCAGATCTTCCAGCTTGGCGCGACTCTGCAAATCCGCGCCTCGAGCAAACGTGACCGCCACAAACTCGTCCGTCATCTCGGTCTCCTCAACAAACCCGGATTGAAGGAGGAGCGCCCGGTATTTGGCGACAGCCGGCTGAAGAAAGTACTTGGCCTGCTTCGCGACTTCATCGGTTCCTAAATCCTCCGGCGTTCCTTCCGACATCATCGCCATGACATCTTCCATCGCGACCCCATATTGACACAGGACCTTGCCATCCGGTCTGACTTCCAAGAGCCAACCATCCTCCCCCAGATCCATGACGAGCGGACCGTTGGGCTCCAATTCGTAAAACTGGGGGAAAGACTGCATTAGATCAGCACGAAGCTGGGCCCATGCTGAGGAAGCCGGCTCCATCATGCCTGCATCCCTCGACAAGGCCGCGACTGATACGGATCGGCGAGGCGGGCGCGAAGTATTTGTAGGCGCTGCGTGTTTTCTTCCAGTTTCGGCAGGCGATACTTACGATCCATGTGCACCACCTGTTCGAGGAGATCGGCTGCGTCCTGCAAACGCCCCATTTCCTCATAACATTGAGCCAGCACGTATCGGGCGCCACCGGCACGAAGCTCGTCGCGTAACCGCTCGGCGACCGACTGGCTGGTCTGACAACAGGCGGTGGCCTCGTCGTAGCGTTTTTGTATCAAGAATGTGCGGCCGATCATGCGCCAGGCGTCCGCCACACCGCCCAGATTACCCACCCGACGCATCAACTCCAACGATCGTTCGTACAACTGAATCGCCTCCTCAAAGTGACCGGTTTCACGAGCCACCAGACCAAGATCCGAGAACAGGACGGCTTGGGCCGGCTCATCATGCGTTTTGGTCATGAGGTCGAGGGCCTCCAGATAATACGCCCGTGCCCGATCCCATTCACCGGCATCAGCCCGGAGGTTTCCCAGGTTTGCCAGCGTCGTCCCGATGCCTTTCTCATCCCCGAGGAGTTTTTGCAATTCCAAGACCTCCCGATAATGCGCCTGGGCAGGATCCCGCCGTCCGCTGACTGCGCAGATATTACCCAAGTTGCCAAGTGTGGCGACCAAGGCACGTTGATCACCGGTGAGCCGATCGTACTCCAACGCCTTGGCGTAACAGGTATAGGCCTCCGTGTAGTACCCTCGTGAGAAATGCTCGTTGCCTTGTCGATTCAATTCTTCGGATAGGCTGTTACGCGATGTCATGACGTCACTGACAAGAGCTGTTCCACTTGCGGTTTCGCACCGACAAGGATGGAGGCGCCGTCTCCGACAAGAAGACTATCGAAGTTGTACTTCAAGAGGCGGCAGAGCCCATCCTTGGCCTTTTGGGCGTCCACGTACTTTTCGGCAGGAAGCAGACGTACAGAACCGGGCGGTTTGCCGATCAGCGCATCCCCGACGATCAGCGCACCTCGCCCCCGTTCGATAAACAATGCTGATTCTCCCGGAGACTTCTGATCCTTCAGATGAATAGCCCACATCCCACCGGGTAATAGCTCGCCATCCTTGTAGGTCCTCGTTGGTGTCACATCCATCTGGGCGGCATCGGCTTCCGGCACTCGCAACTGACACCCGAGCTCTGCCTGATAGACCGCAGCCTCTCGGAGGTGATCTCGGTTCGTGACGATGATGTAGTCAATCGGCTCATGTCGACGGACGACCGCTCTCGCCTCGGCCGTCATCGGGGGCGGGTCGACTAGGATCTTATGTTCACCGATCATCAGAAACAGTCCGTTGAAGTCGAGCTGCTTCTCCTCGGAAAACCACGACCATTGCCAGATGTCGGGCAAGATTTGTTTCATGATGGAAGCATATCGCGCCTTTCTCGCATGTCTCGCTCGACGCGTCGTTTCACAGGGCTGCGATGGCGTCCTTGATCGTCTTGGTGACTTTCGTCCGGATGCTCGCTTCGTGAGGCAAGTCGATCATGTCGTCTTCGGGCACAGTGATGAATTTACGATTCGGCCCTTTCGTCAGCGAGATCAAGAACATGCTGTTGGAGGGCGTGACAGGAATCACGACTTGAACAGACCCGTCAATTCCCTGTACCACTTCTAGAAACTTTTGCTTCCCCTCCTCCATCTCATCCATGAACACCTCTCCACTTACAAGCCAGCAAGTCTCACAGTGAGAGGCTGACAAGTGCCAGTCAGGCTGACAGGAACTCCCAGCTTGTTAGCCTGTCAGCCCGTTGCTTGTCAGCCCTACATCTTTGATCCACCTGCAAGCAATTTTTCTACTTCGGCAACAATCACGTCGGCTCCCGCCAAGTCCATATTGCCGACTCGCTGCCAGCGGATGACCCCATGCTGGTCGATCACATACACATTTGGAATAAACTTTCCCCCACCGTACAGCTTGTCTGTCACCTTGGCGGGATCCAAAAGATAGGGATAGGTGACCTTGACCGGGAAGCTGGACAAGAATTCGCCGACCTCTCGTTTCGCATTGCCTGACGAATTGACGCCCAGCACTGCCACGTTCTTGCCTTGCATAGACTCATATACTTTTTGTAACGCGCTCCCCTGTATCAGGCATGGCTCACAGATGTGAAAGAGTCCCAGCACCACAACTTTACCTGTATAGGACTCGAGCGATACGGTTTCACCGGTGAGAGCAGCGAGGGTGAAGGATGGGGCTTTCTCTCCCACCTGAAACAACCCGGCGGCGAAAATCAGCTGGGCACACAACAGTGGGAAGGCCAACATCCCGAACGCCAGTAGCAGCTTTCTCATCGCGACCTCCCTTTCAACAAGCCTTCATGGTCTCACAAGCGCTCGACCATGATCTTAGTCGTCATGGTACAACCGTTGCCGCTGCTCAAGCAATCAGCTATGCAATGTTGCATCCTACCATGGCAATTTTTGGAGCGGCAACCGCGGCAGGAGGAAACTAATCTTCGGCAGGGGCTTCACGCTGGTTCAGCATATCCTCGAGCTGTTCCTTGGTGCTGCCCTCAAATCGAACGAACTCGAGTCCAAATCGATCACCATTTTTCCAACGGACGATGGCAAGGGCGATGATGATCGGAGGCCTAGCACCAGGAGATTGCACATGAAGGCACACACGCGCTCCGATGGGAAGCTGGGCATGGCTTTCGATCTCACATCCGGCAATCGTGAGATTGGTCACTGTTCCCTGGCCTGATCCTTCATCTCCCGTGAATTGGGCGGGATAGTCGACCGGCACTCGGAGTCGTCCCCTTGGCTCAAGCTCATGTTGTGTTTTTTTAGGAGGCGTCATGTCTTGACATTCAAATAACTCAGCGCGCTGATTCGAACAGGCCGAGCTGAAGCTCTTCTGCGCGGGTAAACGGGATAGGATAGCGCTCTGTGAAACAGGCCGTGCAGTATTGATCAGGGGTCCTCGGAGCGGATTTCAACATGCCGTCAAGACTGAGATACGCCAAACTGTCGGCGGTGATGTACTTGCGGATTTCTTCCGTCGAGTGATCGGAGGCAATAAGCTCTTTTTTCGTCGGTGTGTCGATTCCGTAAAAACAGGGCGAGATGATCGGCGGTGAGCTGATCCGCATGTGTACTTCTTTGGCCCCTGCTTGTCGGAGCATCTTGACGATCTTGCGGCTTGTCGTGCCGCGAACCAACGAATCGTCGACAACGACCACCCGTTTCCCATCCAACACTTCCGGCACGGCATTCAACTTCACCTTGACCCCGAAGTGACGAATCGACTGTTCGGGCTCAATAAAAGTTCGCCCAACATAGTGGTTGCGGATCAAACCGGTTTCAAACCGAATTCCAGCCCCCTCGGAATAGCCAAGCGCCGCCGGCACACCGGAGTCCGGAACCGGGATGACAACATCCGCCGGCACCCATGATTCTTGAGCCAGCTGCCGCCCCAAGGCCTTACGCGTGGCATAGACGGCGTTGGCCCCGAAGATTCGGCTGTCAGGCCTGGAAAAATAGACATACTCGAACACACACATCGCCGGATTCTTCTTGGGAAACGGATGGTGACTGTCGAGTCCTTGATCGCTGATCACGATCAACTCGCCCGGTTCCACCTCTCGAACATATTCGGCATCGAGCAAATCGAACGCGCACGTCTCGGACGCCACAATCCAGCTGCTGCGCAAGCGCCCGATACACAATGGCCTGAGACCGTAGGGATCGCGCGCGGCAATGAGGCCATTGTCGGTCATCAAGACAACCGAGAACGCGCCGCGCACTTGATTCAGCGCATCGACGACCCGTGCCAGAAAGGAGTCTGCTCGCGAGTGTGCGATGAGGTGGATAATGACCTCGCTGTCCGATGTGGACTGGAAGATCGCTCCATAGGCTTCCAGTTCGTGTCGAAGCACCTGGGCATTGATGAGATTGCCGTTGTGAGCCAAGGCCAAATTACCGAGCGCGAAATTCACGGTCAACGGCTGCACATTCTTCAGATCGTGACCGCCGGTCGTGGAGTAGCGATTGTGCCCGATGGCCATATGGCCGGGCAGTTTCTCCAGCACCGACTTGTGAAAAATATCGGCGACATGGCCCATGCCTTTTTGCATGAAGAATTGATCGCCATCGCCCGCGACGATCCCGGATGCTTCTTGTCCGCGATGCTGCAGCGCGTACAGCCCCAAATATGTCAGATTGGCGGCTTCTTCGTGTCCGAAGATGCCGAAAACGGCGCACTCGTCGTGAAATTTATCAGGCATGATAAGGGGTGAGGAGACGGACAGATCTTTTTGTTCCTTGCTCATACCCCTTACCTCTAACCCCTTACGCGTCCTTCAACGCTCGCTCCAAACAAAAACCCCACCGATCGTGCAGCATGGCCACCGGCTGATCAATCACGAGGTCCGCCGAATCCTCATCTCCCATAGACAGAATCAGCCGTTCGCCGGAAACAGTTCCGATCACTTCAACCGGGACACCGAAACGCATCGCCTGTTCAAGAATGACCTGTCGATGAACCGGCTTGGCGGAGATCACAACTCTCGATTGACTTTCGCCGAAGAGCACGGCGTCTTTTCTCAACCGGCCTCTGGTCAATCTTACCACAGCACCCATGGTCTGTTCTGGTCCGGAGATACAGCTTTCCGCCAATGCAATGGCGAGACCACCTTCCGAGCAATCATGCGCGGACTGCAAAAGCTCGTCACGAATCAGCGAGAGCACGCAATCATGGAGAGCCTTTTCCGTATTCAGACTCAAATAGGGCGGCGATCCCTGTTCGCGAGCATGAATGATCTTTATGTACTCCGATCCTCCCAAATCCTCACGAGAGGAGCCCAGCAAGATAATATCGTCGCCTTCCTGCTTGAACCACTGAGTCATCGATCGGTCAGCGTCATCGATCAGCCCGACCATGCCCAGCATGGGAGTCGGGTAAATGGAGAGTCCATTGGTTTCGTTGTAAAAGCTGACGTTCCCGCTCACGATGGGAATGTGGAAATGCTCGCAGGCATCTTTCATCCCTTCGATCGCCATGACGAACTGCCACATGATATCGGGTCGTTCCGGATTGCCGAAATTGAGACAATCCGTCAAGCCGATCGGCACAGCGCCGGAACAGACGAGATTCCTCGCCGCCTCGGCCACGGCCAGCCGGGCTCCTTCATAGGGATTCAGCAGGCAATAGCGGCTGTTGCAATCCACCGTCATCGCCACAGCCTTCTTTGTGCCCTTGATCCGGACCACCGCCGCATCGGATCCGGGGCGAACCATGGTGTTCGTCCGTACCATATGATCGTACTGCTCGTACACCCATCGCTTGCTGGCGATCGTCTGCGACTCCAACAATGCCAGCAATGCCGCATTCGCATCTTTCACATCGGGAATGGCGTCGTAGTTCAGGTTCGTCAGCATATCTTGATAGGCCGGCGGCTGAAAGGGCCGTTCATAGCGCGGGCCGTCATCCGCCAACGCCTTCGCCGGAATTTCTGCCACAACCTTTCCCTGGTCCATGACGCGCAACATTCCGTCGGCCGTCACCTTCCCAATTACCGCAACGTCCAGATCCCACTTCCGGCAAATTGCAACGCATTCGTCTTCTTTTCCCGATTTCGCCACCATCAACATGCGCTCTTGAGATTCGGACAGCATAATCTCATACGGCGTCATACCCGGCTCGCGGCGCGGCACAACGGTGAGGTCCAACTCGATCCCGTTGCCCGCGCGAGAGGCCATTTCGCAGGAAGAACTCGTCATCCCCGCAGCGCCCATGTCTTGAATCCCGACGAGCACATCGCGTTCCATCAATTCCAGACAAGCTTCCAGCAATAGTTTCTCGGTAAAGGGATCGCCGACCTGCACCGTCGGACGCTTTTGTTCCGATTGATCGTCGAACGAATCAGACGCCATCGTCGCCCCATGAATTCCATCGCGGCCCGTCTTGGAGCCGAAATAGATCACGGGATTGCCGACGCCCGAGGCAGTCCCGCGGAATATCTTGTCTTTATGAGCAAGACCAAGGCAAAACACATTGACCAACGGATTGAGAGAGTAGATATCGTTGAAAGCGATCTCGCCTCCCACAGTCGGGACCCCCATGCAGTTGCCGTAACCCGCTATGCCGGAGACAATCCCCTTCATGAGATGACGATTTCTCGGCGAGTGTAATTCTCCAAATCGGAGTGAATCGAGCAGCGCAATCGGTCGCGCCCCCATGGTAAAGATGTCGCGCAGAATGCCGCCCACTCCCGTGGCCGCGCCCTGATAGGGCTCGATGAACGATGGATGGTTGTGCGATTCCATCTTGAAGACTACGCACAGCCCGTCGCCGATATCGACTGCCCCCGCATTTTCGCCCGGCCCTTGCACGACGCGAGGCCCGGTCGTCGGCAGCTTCTTCAAGTGCACGCGAGAACTTTTGTATGAGCAGTGCTCGGACCACATCACCGAAAACATGCCGAGTTCCGTCAGGTTGGGCTCACGCCCCAGGATGTCGATGATTTTTTGATATTCATCACCCGTCAGATTGTGCTGAGCGATGAGATCTTTGGTGATGAGCGGCATGCCGGCCTGCATCATGCCCTAGCGGTCACAGGGGCAAAACTTCCATGGGGTGTTCCGAACACCAGGGTATGCATGGCACCGTTTGCAAGCATTGCTCGACGTGACCAGCGAGGCGCACTTCTGGCGCCTCGCCGGTCTGTCGGTCTGACTCGAAGCTTGAGCTTATTCTACTGCACTTCCACCTTAACGGCTGATTCAGCGGCTAACGTTTCATGATCCTTATCTGCCGCAACGAGCTTGATTTCACGGGTCCCGGGTGGAATTCCCTTGACCGTCCCTTGCCATCCCTTCTGATATTCCCCATCCACGAAACAATGGACGTGCGTCGCCTTGCTACCCTTCGTCAGTTCATACTTGATTTCAACATCGCCACTCTTTACGACAGCCCCCTGTGCCGGGCTTGTTATCTTCACCTGGCTGCCATCATCTGCCGCAGCCCAAACATTCACACCGGACCCTAATGCCAACAAACCAACTGCTGCCAATACTACACCTACTCGTCTCATCGCGACCCTCCTCATTTATATGGAAGAAATGTAAGACTGCTGCGCACCAACTGACGCAATACTTTACCGCGACCACTTTCCATCTTCAATCCTCTGGAGAGCGATCTCGACTAAATCGTCGTTGGAACGCTCACCGCACTCCTGCCGGCTGCTTTCGCACCAAAGACGCGATCATCGATTGAAAGATAGCTCGTCCGTCTTCGTTCCCCAGCATCGCCTCTGCACATCGCTCTGGATGCGGCATCATGCCCAGTACATTGCCTTCGGCGTTGCGGATGCCCGCTATATTATCGAGGGAGCCGTTCGGACAAGCTTCTGAAGTCACCTTCCCATCTGCCGTGCAATAACGAAAGACCACTTGGGCGTTTGCCTGAAGACCGGCCAGCGTCACGGGATCGGTGTAGTAGTTCCCATCGGCATGGGCGACTGGAATTTTCAACACCTGGCCAGGCTTGCAGGCACTCGTAAATGGCGTCGCCGCATTCTCCACTCTCATATAGACGTCTTTACAGATGAAATGCAGTGACTTGTTACGCAGCATGGCGCCCGGCAACAAACCCGCCTCCAACAGGATTTGGAATCCGTTACAGATGCCGAGCACCAACCCTCCCTCGGTTGCATATTCCTTCACCGCTTGCATAACCGGAGAAAACCGCGCAATCGCGCCGGTGCGAAGATAATCACCGTACGAAAATCCGCCCGGCAGGATCACCGCATCCAAACCGGCCAAAGAAGTCTCCTTATGCCAGATCATCGTCACATCTTGTCCAAGCACATCTCGAAAGACGTACCGACAATCGTGATCACAATTACTGCCTGGGAAAACGATGACTCCGATGTTCATAATTCGCAGAGCTTATGGCGTATGGCGTATAGCGCGAGACCAGACAATCCGAGGTTCGTACCATACGCTATTAGCAATTAGCTCCTACTCCAATTCGTACCGATATTCTTCGATGATCGTATTCGCCAATAACTTTTCACACATGCCTTTGACTTCAGCCTCAGCCTTGGCCATATCGTTTTGATCGAGATCCAGCTCCATGTACTTCCCGACACGCACATTTGTCGTATTCTTAAATCCCAGCGAGTCCAGCGCATGTTCGATGGCTTTACCCTGAGGATCCAAGATCCCTTGCTTCAGCGTCACATGAATTTTGGCTTTCACAACTTGCTCTCCCGCTTTTCTTCGGCTTCGTTCAACCGATCCACGTATTTCTTGATCCACAAAATGGCCGCGACGGTCAGCCCGCCGGCAAACACCAGCCCGACGAAGGCCCAGCGCCAAGGCGACTCGTTCAACCGATAGGCCATCACGCCCACGATGGCCGCCCAAACCACCACCGATGCGATCAGGCCATAATTCAAATACGCCCGCAGCATCCTCGCTCCTTCTTTCCTCTACCACAAGAATCAGGAGGAGGTCCTGAGCCTTGCTCCGCGATATCACGGAAACTCGGGCCACCGCACTCGTTGAGCCAGAGCGATCCGTCTTATGGACGGCTCGCGATGTTCGAAGTTCCGTTTAAGCTCCGCTTAGAATGGAACAAGTTTCGCGGGCCGAGCGACGGTGAAACTTAGTGCGGTCGAGTTGACGTGCTTGAGCGGGCAAGGCTCAGGTCTCCACTACCCGCATACACGTCTCAGCACCTCCTGATACGCCTCCTCAATCTTTCCCATATCCTTCCGAAACCGATCCTTATCCATCGACTCACCGGTCGTCATATCCCAGAACCGGCACGTATCCGGAGAAATCTCGTCCGCCAGGATCAGCTTATTGTGAAATACCCCGAACTCGAGCTTGAAATCGACCAGCTGCATTTTCAGTTCAGTGAAGAAGGGTTTGAGAACTTTGTTCACTGCATGTCCCATCTCGCGCAGCTCCCGCAAGACTCCCGGTGTCGCGACATTCATCAGCCGCAGATGATCGTCATTGACCAGCGGGTCTCCCAGCGCGTCGTTCTTGTAATAAAACTCAACGACCGCCGGATCGATCCGATTCCCCTCTTTCAGTCCGAGCCGCTTGGCCAAACTGCCCGCCACGACATTCCGGATCACCACTTCGATGGGTACGATTCTGACTCGCTTCGTGAGCATTTCCCGGTCATTCAGGCGCTCGACAAAGTGTGTCCGTATCCCGCCTTGCTCCAAGAGCCGAAAAAGCCGCTCGGAGACCTTGTTGTTGATGACGCCTTTGTCGACGATGGTGCCGCGCTTCTGTGCGTTGAAGGCCGTCGCATCGTCCTTGAAATACTGCACGACTTGGTCTGGATTTCCCGTCAAAAAGATCTTCTTTGCCTTGCCTTCGTAAAGCAGCTCGCCTGTCGGCATGATCGGACCTCAGTGGTTCAGCTTACTGCGCCAAGAGTTCTACAACCTCGTCCAATGATTTCATCGTACCGAGTATGGTCGGATGTCCGAACCTTCGCGTATAGTGGAATTCCTTCACTTTTTCAAGCGACAGCACCAGGTTGTGAAAGTCTTCCAACTTGGAGGTTTCAAAATACGTGATGAAGTCCAGATCGTCCAGCCCGCTGGAGTGATAGAGCTTCCGCTTGACCGTCTTGAGATAGGGCAGTGTCGCCTCCGTATGCTCCTGCATCATCGCGGCCCGTTTCTCCTGATCCAGCCCCCACCACTCGGCCGATTTCCGGATTGGAATCACCATGGCATATGGTTTCTGGCCAGGCTCACTGACTGTCTTCAAGTCGGCTTTCATCTGCTCAGGGAATCCTGGAACATAATTCAGCTTCTTGGTGAGTCCATGCATGATCCCAACCGCCTTCAGGTGTTTCCCGAACCGGCTGCCCTGCAAATCCAGCAGAAATTCCTGCGTGTCGCGCAATTCCGTCGCATGGACCCGGAACAACAGATCGGCGTGATCAGACAGTCCCCGCAATAAATACAGGTCGATCGACGTTTTCTCTCGATGCTGCTCCACCACGTCCTTGAGCGTCGTCAGATGGGCGATACGGGCCGCTGGTTCTTGCTTTCCCCACTCCTCATCGAGAGCGAACACCGCAAACGTGCCGTAGATCCCAGGTTCAGTGAGAAGCTTCTCACGATCCGCCGCTGCACGAGCATCGGATAACCAGGGACAAGCCATCAACCAAAGGAGCATCAGCGCCGTGATGAGTGATCGAGTCATCCCTTCCCCTTCGTGGAGGGAGAGCGTTGTCTGTCTTGCCCGAACACCCGCCGATAGATCCGATCGAGGTGGCGCAAATAGTATTGGGGGTTGAAACAATCGGCAATCTCGCTTTTCTTCAGATACTGCGAGATAAAGGGATCTTTACCAGCCAGTTCCTGTAATCCCCCCCCTCCTCTCCAAGATGCCATGGCATTGCGCTGAACCACTTCGTAGGACTCTTTTCGCTGCGCCCCCTTCTCAACCAAAGCCAACAGCAGTCGTTGCGAATACACGAGTCCCCCGGTCAATTCGAGGTTTTGCCTCATCCGATCAGGGTAGACGACCAAGTGGTCGATCAGATCAGTGACTTTAGCGAGCATGTAGTCGATCAAAATTGTGCTGTCCGGCATGATCACCCGCTCGACCGATGAATGGCTGATGTCGCGTTCATGCCAGAGCGCGACGTTTTCCATCGCCGCCACACTGTTGGCCCGCACGAGCCGCGCCAAACCACAGAGATTTTCCGAGACAATCGGATTCCGTTTGTGGGGCATCGCCGACGATCCCTTTTGACCTTCGGAGAAATACTCTTCGGCTTCGAGCACTTCCGTGCGCTGAAGATGGCGGATCTCGGTGGCAAATTTCTCGATGCTAGCCGCAAGCAACGCAAGGGCCGTCGCATAGGAAGCGTGGCGGTCTCGTTGGATCACCTGGTTCGAGACAGGATCCGCCTGCAAGCCGAGCTTGGCGCACACATATGCTTCAACGTCGGGTCCCTGATGCGCGAAGGTCCCCATGGCGCCGGACAGTTTACCGACCGCAATCTCGCTCCGCACTTGCCGTAACCGCTCTAGATGGCGGCGGACTTCTTCGTACCACAGGGCGAGTTTAAGGCCAAATGAGATTGGCTCGCCGTGAATGCCATGTGACCGCCCCACCATGACCTGGTCCTTGTAACGGAACGACTGCCGTTTCAAGACGGCCAGTAACCGTTCGACGCCATCCAGGATGAGGTCCAGTGCCTCGGTCATTTGCACGGCGAGTGAGGTATCGACAATGTCCGAGGACGTGAGTCCCATGTGGAGAAACCGATGTTCCGGCCCTACCCGGTCCATGAGCGATTCGAGAAAGGCGATCACATCATGCTTGGTGACCTTTTCGATTTCGGCAATCCGATCGACGTCGATCCTGGCCTTCTTCCGAATTTTCGCCGCCGTCCCACGCGGCGCCTGTCCGGCCCGCTCGAAGGCCGCACAGGCCTGCAGCTCAACCTCAAGCCAGATCTCATACTTGCGCTTCAGATCCCAGACAGCCTTCATCTGGGGACGTGTATACCGTTCAATCATCTTTTCACCAGTGAGGAGTAAGGAGGTAAGGGGTGAGGAGTTTCAGAAATTTGCACTGCGCAATGTTCTATCTTTGAACTCATCACATCTGACCCTTTCACCCCTAACTCCTCACCCCTTACCTCTCGTACCAGCCGCCGCAGCGCGTTTGGCTTCCAGCCTTGACTCGGTGGCCAAGGCCTTGTCAAGAACTGCGTTCACGAACTTTGAAGCATCGTCATCGCCGAAACTCTTCGCGAGTTCGATGGCTTCATCAATCGTGACTTTCGCAGGCACGTCATCCAGCCATAGCAGCTCATACAGACCGGCACGCAGGATGTTACGGTCCACGATCGGCATGCGGCTTACTGTCCAATTCGTCGCATACTTACCGAGGATGGCGTCGAGTTCCTTCTTATGTTCCAATACGCCCTGGATCAGCCGCTCCGCGAACGCTTTCGACTCGTCGGACACCGAGTATTCACGCCAAAATTCATCAAGATGCACGTCGGCTTTCCCGTGAATGTCATGCTGAAATAAAATCTGCAACGCCCGCTCGCGGGCCTGGTGACGAGAACTCATGTTACACAGTTGGAAAGTTAAAAAGTTGAAAAGTTACTATGCATGTAACTGGACAAAAGGGACCCATGGAAATCATTGTTTTCCCCTCTGCCGCATCCGACCATTCTGACTTGTTGACTTTCCACTTTCCAACTTGCGAACTTCTCCCGCGAGCTTCCGCATCACCATCACCATCTCTATCGCGGACTTCGCGGCCTCGCCGCCACGGTTGAATTTCTTCGTGTCCGCGCGTTCCACTGCCTGCGCCACCGTCTCAGTGGTCAACACACCGAAGATGATCGGAACATCGGTGTCTAAAGCCGCTTGACCAATGCCACGGCTGACTTCTGCGCTGATGTATTCGAAATGCGGCGTGTCGCCACGAATCACCGCCCCCAAGCAGATCACCGCATCAAACCGGCTCGACTTCGCCATTGTGTGAGCCACAAGCGGAATTTCGAACGCTCCTGGAACCCGCACGATATTCATGTTCTCTTTACGGACACCATGGGTCATCAGCGTATTGACGCAGGCATTCACTAATTTGTTCGTGACCTGTTGATTGAACTTCGCCGCGACAATGCCGAACCTCATTCCTCCCGTGCTATGTGATCTTTTTCGAAGCGTCATATACCAGCTAGAGAGTGCTAAAGCAGCAAAGTTTGAAAGTTAATTGAGGATCCGGAAACTTTCTAACTTTCACACTTTGCGACCTTTACACCTTCTTGAGAATATGCCCCAGCTTCGCTTTCTTCGTTCGAAGATACCGAACATTCGCGGCGCGCGGAGGAATCTCGATGGGAACCCGTTCGACAACGTTAAGACCATAGCCTTCGATCCCGACGATCTTGCGCGGATTGTTCGTCATCACTCTGATCGCATGCAGGCCCAGATCCACAAGGATCTGCGCACCAACGCCGTACGTTCGCAGGTCAGGCTTAAAACCCAACTTTAGATTTGCCTCGACCGTATCGCTGCCTTCATCCTGAAGCCCATAGGCCTTGATCTTGTTCAGCAATCCGATCCCGCGCCCTTCCTGTTTATTCAAATAGAGCAGCACCCCACGTCCCTCTTTTTGAATCACCTCCATTGCTTTATGGAGTTGATCCCGGCAATCACATCGTAGGGATCCCAGCACCTCAGCCGTGAGACATCCCGAATGCACACGCACCAGCGTTGGTTCTCCATCGTCCACCCGTCCTTTCACCAACGCGATATGTGTGACGTTGTCTATCAGATTCTCGAATGCCACTGCTTCGAACTCGCCGAACATTGTCGGCAAGCGAGCGCTCGCTGCCCTCTTCACAAAAGTTTCGCGTTGCATACGGTATTCGATCAGAGATTTAATCGTGACCATCTTCAGTTTATGGTGCTTCGCAAACTTGGTGAGTTCAGGCACGCGAGCCATTGTGCCGTCTACGTTCATGATCTCGCAGATCACCCCGGCAGGCCGCAGCCCTGCCAACCTGGCCAGGTCGACCGATCCCTCCGTTTGCCCGGCCCGTTTGAGCACTCCGCCTGTTTGCGCTTTGAGCGGAAAGACATGACCGGGACGAGCGAGATCGCTCGGCTTGGATTTGGGGTCGATCGCCGCATGAATCGTTGTGGCTCGATCGGCGGCCGAAATTCCCGTCGTCACGTCTTTTCGCGCGTCGATCGAGACGGTAAACGCGGTCCCGAACGTCGCGGTATTCTCGGAAGCCTGCTGAGGCAACTGCAGTTCTTCCACCCTTTCGGGAGTCAGTGTTAAACAAATCAGGCCTCGGGCATGCGTGGCCATGAAGTTGATCGCGTACGGAGTGACTTTCTCCGCGGCGATGACCAAGTCCCCCTCATTCTCCCGATCCTCGTCGTCCACCAAGATGATGCACTTTCCCTTCTTGATGTCGCGAATCGCATTTTCGATGGTATCGAATGGAGTAGCCATGTTCGCCAAACTGAGAACCCTGTTTACTGTCTACCGGTCATCATACGACAATTTATCATTAAACATTGAAGATTTAGCAAGCAGAAGGCTGACACATAACCCTGTTTTCGCCCCGACTGTCAACCAAAAAATAGGCCGAAATCCACTTGAATCTTATCGGAAAGGGAGGCTCAATGCCCAACATCCGACCATAGACGTAAAGAAGTGCTTGCATGTAACGTCTCCGGGTCCACTACGGGACTCGGGCCGCTTTTCAGCATTGTTGCGCCCTAGGAGTCTGGTGTAGTCTGCCATGATGTCCATCCTCGACGGGTCAGATATGCAGCTGGACGAGCCTGAAGATGCGCAACCTTCTCAGGCGGACTCGAACGAGCTTCCTGCCGGCATCGAGCTGAGTCCTCTTCCTGAGCATGAGACAGAAGGCCCTCGACCCGACATCACCGCAGTGGTGCCGGTCACGGCCCTTCAGCAGTACCTTGCAGAAGTCCGTCGCTATCCCTATCTGTCAAAGGAAGAGGAGCTTCAACTGTTTCAGGAGTACCATACGCACGGCAGCCGCGAGGCGGCGGTTAAACTCATCATGGCCAACTTACGTGTGTCGATTTCGATCGCGGCCGAGTACCTCCATACCGGCGCCGACCACATGGATCTGATTCAAGAAGGAAACGTCGGCCTGATGCAGGCCATCAAGAAATTCGACCCCTCGAAAAACGTGCGCTTCTACGCCTATGCCGCCTGGTGGTCCAGAGCCTATATTCTCCGTTACCTCTTGCATACCTTTCGGCTCGTCAAGATCGGGACGACTCAGGATCAGCGAAAACTGTTCTATAACTTAAAAAAAGAAAAAGCCAAGCTTGAGCGGGACGGCTTCGCGCCCGATACCAAATTGCTCGCGGACCGTCTGAACGTCCGCGAGCGCGACGTGATCGAAATGGATCAGCGCCTCGGCAACTGGGAGCTCTCGCTCGACCAGCCGATCGGTGAGGACCAGGAAAGCACACTGCTTGATATCTTGCCGTCCCACCAAGAACCAGCGGACGAACAGCTCGCCGATCATCAGCTGAAAACCCTCTTCCGGGCGAAGCTCGCCGAGTTCATCAAGACACTGGAAGAACGAGACGAAGATATTCTGCGAAATCGCATTCTGTCCGACAACCCCCTGACCCTCGATGATCTGGGCGACAAATATGGCATTACGAAGGAACGGACCCGTCAATTGGAAGCCCGCATCATTAAACGCCTCCGTGATTACGTAAAAAAAGACATCAAAGATTTTGACCGATTGCGGGCATGATATCCTTACCCAAGCCCTGCCTACCCGCGCAAAAAACCCTAGAATATTGATTTCCCAATAGGTTAGGATGCAGGACGTTCAGCCGCAGCGAGGAGTGATCGGGGCGAGAAAAATCCCTTGATCCCCCTCTTGACTTAGGCGAATGAAGGCCTATCTCCCCTGTGTCACAGGCTGCCTGGATTGAAGCGAGTTCAGCCCAACTTTCAACCGTCAACATTTAACGAGTTAACTTTCATCAGGAGGAGGTTCTGCTTATGGGTACAGCTGAGAAGGAAAAGAAGAATGTGGCCAAGGGATTCCAACCCTTGGGCGAACGGGTGTTTGTCACCTACACCGAGGAGTTGGATCGGACCGCCGGTGGGATTTATGTGCCTGATTCAGCGAAAGAAAAGCCACAACGAGGCGTGGTCCAGGCAGTCGGGAAGAAAGTGGAGAACGTCAAAGTCGGCGATCAAGTGCTGTTCGACAAGTATTCAGGCAGCAAGCTTCGGATTGAAGACGAAGAGTGCTTGATCCTCAAGGAAGAAGACATCCTCGGCATCTTTACCGCGTAACATCAGCAGTTGGAAAGTCGGCAAGTTAGAAAGTGGGTTAGTGACACTTTTTAACGTTTACACATTCAAACTTTCGCAACTTTTAGACTAAACACGGAGGAAAGACAATGGCAAAGCAACTCATGTACGGCGATACAGCCCGGGCAGCCATCCTGAGAGGGGTGAACCAGCTCGCGGACGCCGTGAAGGCGACACTCGGCCCGAAAGGCCGGAATGCAATTTTGGATAAGAAATTCGGCGCGCCGACCATTACGAAGGACGGCGTGACGGTAGCCAAAGAAATTGAACTGAAGAACCCGTACGAAAACATGGGCGCTCAGTTGGTCCGCGAAGTAGCCAGTAAGACCAGCGATACCGCCGGCGATGGGACCACTACCGCAACGGTGCTGGCACAGGCCATCTTTCGCGAAGGCGCGAAAAACATCACCGCCGGCGCCAACCCGATGGAGATCAAGCGAGGGATCGACAAGGCCGTCGAGGCCGTCACCGCTGAACTGAAGAAGCTCAGCAAGCCCTGCCAAAGCAAGACCGAAATCTCGCAGGTCGGGACCATTTCAGCCAACAACGACAAGACCATCGGCGACCTCATCGCGGAAGCCATGGAAAAGGTCGGCAAGGACGGCGTCATCACGGTGGAAGAAGCCAAGTCGATGACGACCTCGCTGGACGTTGTCGAGGGCATGCAATTCGATCGCGGCTACATCTCTCCCTATTTCGTCACCAATGCCGAGCGGATGGAATGTTCCATGGAAGACCCGCTCATCCTGATCAACGAAAAGAAAATCAGCAGCATGAAGGACCTGCTTCCGCTGCTCGAGCAGGTGGCCAAGCTGGGCAAACCGCTCGTCATCCTGGCTGAAGAAGTCGAAGGTGAAGCGCTGGCCACCCTCGTGGTGAACAAACTGCGCGGCACCTTGAATGTCGCCGCGGTCAAGGCTCCTGGCTTCGGCGATCGCCGCAAGGCCATGCTCGAGGATATCGCGATCCTCACGGGCGGCCAGGTCATTTCGGAAGATATCGGCGTCAAGCTTGAGAACGTCAAGCTGACCGATCTTGGCCGCGCCAAGCGCGTCACGATCGACAAGGACAACACGACGATCGTCGAAGGCTATGGCGATTCCAAGAAGATCGAAGGCCGCGTGAAACAAATCAAGGCCCAGATCGATGAAACCACATCCGACTACGATCGCGAGAAGCTGCAAGAGCGGTTGGCGAAGATCGTGGGCGGCGTGGCGGTCATCAATGTCGGCGCCGCAACCGAGACCGAGATGAAGGAAAAGAAGGCTCGCGTCGAGGACGCGCTGCACGCCACCAAGGCGGCGGTGGAAGAGGGGGTCGTCCCCGGAGGCGGCGTGGCCTACATCCGTTGCGTCAAGGCCATCGATGGGCTCAAGGATGTCCCGGCAGAGCAAAAAGTCGGACTCGACATTGTCCGGCGCGCGCTCGAAGAGCCGATCAGGCAGATCGCCGCGAATGCCGGTGCGGAAGCATCGGTCATCGTCGGTAAGGTTCGGGAAGAGAAGAACGTCAACGGTGGGTATAACGCCGCCACAGACGAGTATGTCGACATGATCAAGTCCGGCATCATCGACCCGACCAAAGTATCGCGGACGGCGCTCCAGAACGCCGCCAGCGTGGCGGGTTTGATGCTCACCACTGAGGTCATGGTCACCGAAATCCCCGAGGAGAAGAAGGAATCAGCCGGTGGCCGGTGGCGGACACAGCCACGGCGGCGGCATGGAGGGGATGTACTAAGAGCTCAGTGCTGAGTGCTCTAGCGTTGAGGCTCGGAGAATCTGGACATGCAAAGGGCTCGGTGGGGAACCACCGGGCCCTTTGTGTTTGCCCCCTCCTGCTACTTGAATCCCATCGCCCTGAGCGTCGCTTTAAAAACAGGCGAGGTCATTGGCTCGACAAAAAACGATCGGAAGGTACGGTGAACCATCTCCGTATGCCGCTGATGATCGATTTGGAACAGTTCGGCCGCCTTCTTGCGATCGTCCATGCCATACCCCATCCGGACCGCGCAGTGTTCCAATTCTTCTGAGCTTTCGGGAATCGCATGGGTCTGGAGATCATGGACCATCTGCAACTTATGTTCGACGTCCCGTAAAAACAGATAGGCGGCGGTCAGCGCATCACGTTCTTTGATCGAAAGTAGTTTCTTGTGAGCCAATCGGTTCAGCGAGCCGAGCGTGCTCCGATCCAGGAGCGCAGGCATCTTTCGTCCCGCCAAGACTTGAACGGTCTGTGCAAAAAACTCGATCTCTCGAATCCCGCCGGTCCCCAACTTCACGTTGCGCTGTGCATGGCCACGGTCCGTCATTTTGTCGTCGATCATATCCTTCACCGCGCGGACATCCTGCACAATCGCCAACGCCTTGGCATAATCGACTTTGTCCCCTGCCCCCAACACGAACGGCTTGACCAGCTTGAGAAACGTCTGCCCGATGTCATGGGATCCGGCCACCGGCCATGCCTTCAGCAGAGCCAATCGTTCCCAGACCTGCCCACGCGTCTCATAATATCGCTTGTATTCGTCCAGCGAGCGGGCTAATTGACCGACAGATCCCTCTGCCCGTAACCGCAAATCGACCCGAAAGACGTAGCCTTCTCTGGTGGGTTCGACCAACACCCTGGTCAATTCGCGGGCAAGAATTTCAAAGTATTCCTCATTGGAAATCCCGACACCGGCTGGTACGGCGGCACGCCTACCTCTCGGCGCTCTGGTTTCCCCATCATGCGACTCATAGAGGTAGATCAGATCGACGTCGGAATTATAGTTCAATTCGTGTCCGCCAAGCTTCCCCATCCCGATGACCGTGAACCTAGTCTCTGCCCATCGTCCCTGCCGATTCTGATGCATCGGCACGCCATACTGCCGCTTGAGATCGGCATCGACAATCTCGTAGGCGGCATGAATCAGCAGGCAGGCCAAGTCGGATAACGAAGCCGTCGTCTCAGGTACCGTCGCGATCCGCAAGAGATCCCGTACGCCGATGCGCAACATTTCTCGCCGCTGGAACCGGCGCAGTGCATCCAACTTTGATTCTTTGGAGGTGAAACGCTCGATGCTCGCGTGAAGCACGCGCGCTATCCCGTTCCGAGTGGGTGGCCGGGACAGGACGTCCTCCTCAGCCAGCCAATACACCAGCATCGGGTCCCGGATGAGCGTAAAGGCCAAGGCGTCACTGTTGCCGAAGATCATACAGAGGAGGTCGAGCATGCGCGGCCACGCGCGCAAGTAGTCGAGCAATGAGGTGCGGGACGCGTTCGCCAACATGCGTTCCCAGTGGTTCAGCGCCTGATCAGGGTCGGCCGTCCGTGAAATGGAATCCATCAATATCGGAAGGAGGTCGGCCAGTCGCCGGCGTTGGATCGGGTCGCCCGCCATCGCATCGAGGTTGCGGTCCGCTTGATCGAGATCACGCAGGCCATAGGCCGACAGGATGTCTCGCACCTCTTCGGCGCTTCGCTTAGTGGCCAGCAAAACAGGCGTTGGGTCCGGCGCTCCCGGCGCCGTCAGCGAGACCGGCGTTTGCCCTCCCGCCGATGACCCCGCCATATCTGCCTTCTCAGACTTTCGTTTCACGCGTCACGTCTCACGTTTCACGGTATCTACTCATGGCGCGGCATTATACTGACCGGTTCCTCTACGCACAATGAAACCCGTTCGGGTATACTGAAGCCTATGCCGATAGGCTCTCCCGACCGCACAGCGCTCCTCAATACAGTTCGTCCGCTCTGTTCCGACATTCCATCCGATGTGCTTCAAGATTTCTTCGCCCGCATGGACAAGGAATACTTCCGGCGGTTCGAGCCTCCGACGATTGCCGAGCACGTCCGACTGACGGCTCAGCTGACACCGGAGCATCCGTGCGAAATTGGCTTTGCCGAACAGCCGGACAAGCGATTTGAGATCACGATCGTGGCCTACGATTACTTCTCCGAATTCGCCACGATTTGCGGCCTGCTCTCGGCGTTCGGCCTGAACATCGAGGAAGGGCATATCTATACCTTTGCCGACAACACTGCGCCGCAGTCCGCCCGCACCAGTTGGGCAGGATACGGACCGCGCATCCGCGCAACGGGCAGCCCGGGGTTGAGCCGGAAAAAGATCGTCGACGTCTTCCGAGTGCTGCCGGTACCAGGGGGAGAGTTGGGCTCGGAGCAACAGACTCAACTGACACAGGCGCTCCACTCGGTGATCACTCTGCTCGACAAAGGACACTTTGCGGAAGCCCGCTTAGCGGTGAATCGGCGATTGGTCGAACAGCTCGGCAAGCGCCGTGCATCCTTTGGTGGGCTGCTCCATCCGGTGCAGATCACCTTCGACAACAGCCAATCCCCACCGACACCGTCATGGATATCCGGTCGGACGATACTCCCGCCTTTTTGTACGCCTTCGCCAACGCTCTCGCGATGCGCAACGTGTATATTTCCAAAGCGCAATTCGACGTCGAGGAGGGGAAGATTCACGATCGCTTTTTCGTCCGCAACCGATACGGACAGAAGCTGACCGATGCGACCGATCAGCAGCAGTTGCGGCTGACCGCCGTGCTCATCAAGCAGTTCACCCATGCCCTCACCTGGGCCCCCGACCCGACCAAAGCCTTGGAAGCCTTTGACCAGTTCCTTGACCTGACCGTGCAACAGACGAAAGGGAAAGCCCAGCAAGAAGCCTTGGCCTTTCTCAGCGACAAGAAGACTTTTCCTCTGCTCGCCCGTCTGCTCGGGGCCAGCGATTTTCTCTGGGAAGACTTTCTGCGACGCCAATACAGTAACCTGCTGCCGCTGCTCCAAGACTATCGTGATGCGCCCCTCATGGCTCCGAGAGCGACGCTTCGCAAAGAACTTGATCGCGTGATGAATCGTGCCAAAACCGACGAGGCCCGGAAGACGGCGTTGAACAGCTTCAAAGATCGGGAACTCTTCCGCATCGACATGAAGCATATCGTCGAGCCTGGTACAGCGCTGCCTGATTTCTCCGCCGCCCTGACTCAACTGGCTGAAGTCATCCTCGATCGGAGTTTGAAAGATTGCCAAGCCAAGCTGAATAAGGTGCATGGCCCACCACGCTTGGCAAATAAAAAACTCTGCCCCTTCACCGTGCTGGGCTTGGGCAAGTTTGGAGGCAGAGAACTGGGATACGCCTCTGATATTGAAGTGATGTTCGTGTATGGAGACGCCGGCCGCACTGCCGGCAAGCAGCCGATCGAAAACAGCGAATACTTTGAGCGGCTAGGAGCCGAACTCTTGCAGTGGATCGAGGCCAAGCAGGAAGGCATCTTCCATCTAGATGTGCGTCTTCGACCCCATGGTGGGAAAGGTTCGCTGACGAATCCGTTCGACGAGATCACCAAGTATTACAGCGACAAAGGCCTCGCCGCGCCGTTCGAACGCCAGTCATTGATCAAACTGCGGCACGTCGCCGGCGACGCCGCGATGGGCAAGCGCGTCGAAGCTCATCGCGACAGCTATGTCTACAGCGGCAAGTCCTGGAATATCCCCGAAGGCCTCGATTCACGCAGACAGCAACTCAAGCAACTTGTGGAGCGCGGCACAGTCAACTTGAAACATAGCCCGGGGGGCATCGTCGATATCGAATATGCCGTCCAGTACCTTCAGATCATGCATGGCCACCGACTTCCTCTTCTACGCACCCCCAACACCATGCAGGCGCTGGCAGCGCTTGTCGATCACGGCATCGTGACCAGGCAAGACGGCGAGACGCTCCGCAAGGCCTACTTCTTCATCCGCATGCTCATCGACGGTCTGCGCATGGTTCGCGGCAATGCCAAGGACCGCGTCCTTCCCCCTGTCGATTCTGACGAATTCATCTTCCTCGCCCGCCGGGTTGGCTACACGACGGATGACTGGCAAGCGGGGGCCAGGCATTTGGAAACGGATGTGCAGGAGCACATGGGAAAGGTGAAGGAGTTTTTCACAAGGACGTTTGGAAAGGTATAGCGGGCGGTAGCCCTATCGTTTAAGGATGAGTTATGCCCTGTTACATCGGCCTATCAGGTTATTTCTACAAGGCATGGCAAGGGCCTGATCGTTTTTATCCATCCGACATCAAATCGACCGATTTCCTCCGCTACTACGCCACAAGGTATCGGACCGTTGAACTCGATGGTGTATGGTATCGACTTCCCAGCGAGAAATCTGTGCAGGCGTGGCTTACAGATACTCCTCCTCACTTCATCTATGCACCCAAAGCCCACCGAGAAATTACACATATCCGTCGTCTCAAACCGGACGCACTTCCTATGTTGATCGCCATGCTGCAACGGCTCGAACCACTTCATCAGGCAGGCAAGCTCGGCCCGATACTGATTCAACTTCCTCCCAACTTAAAACGCGATGACGGGCGACTGGAGACATTTCTTGAGTCCCTGCCGACGACCCATCAATGGGCCATAGAATTTCGGCATGAGAGTTGGCAGGCTGACGAGATCGAACGATCTTTGCGTCGGTTTTCGGTCGCATGGGCGGCTGTTGAGACGGATGAGCATGAGGCAGAGCACCGAGACACAGCTCCGTTCCACTATGTTCGACTTCGCAAAAATAAATATGGCCAGGCAGAACTCCGACGATGGGCTGAACGACTTCAGAATGCTTCTCAACAGAGACAAGACTGCTTTGTCTACTGCAAACACGAAGACGAGGGCTCTCCCTGGCTCTGGGCAGACGAGCTTCACCGGCTCCTGAATACCCAGACAGTTTCAGAGTAGCCGGGGTGTGTGAACCAGCATCGGCGATCATCTATTAGATAGATCTGAAACGTTTTTCTGATCACGGACAATCTTCAAAAAGCTACGCGGCCATGGCGAGGGGATAGATAAGCGCCAGCGTATCGTGCAGCTGAGCCTGGGCATCCGTGAGCAGTACCGGGAGGTTGGCCGGCACAAACCCTGTGGCGGTGACGGCATGGGGACTGAACGGCAATGCGGCAGCGCGCCGGCTCGGCTCGAGCTCTTCGCGGTCGGCGACGGCGCCGGCTAGATGGACGATGGACGCATGGAGGATGAATTCGCCGGCATCGTTTGGGCTTAGTTGGCAGCGGATGGCCTGTTCGATCTGCACGGGCATGCACCACGACCGGATCAGTTCGGCACCCACCTCGGCAAAGTCGCACCCGATGTTGGACTGTTCCACCTCGGCCAGAGAGGTTCCAAGGTAACCCGCTTCGATCAGAGCAGACTGGGCCCGCTGCGGCACAGTCTGGTAGAGGACCAGGTGGCCGATATCGCGCAACAGGCCTTCGATGAAAAAGCGTTCGCTGTCGTCGAGACCACATGATGTGGCGATCTTCCCGGCGAGCAAGGCACAGAGCACGCTTTTGCGCCAGAACATCGGTACGTCCATCAGTTGAATCGGCATCCCAGAGAAGGTCCGTCCAACCGTCGTCGCGGTGACGAGGTCGTTGATGGCTTGCATACCGACGATGTTGACCGCTCGGGAAATGGTGTCGATCTGTTTGGGAAATCCATAGAGAGGACTGTTGACGATGCGGAGAAGTCTGGCCGAGATGGCCGGATCCATCTTTAGGACCTCGGCAAGATCGTCCATGGTCGAATCGGGATCGTCCACCACATCCCGTACGCGGATGTAAATCTCCGGCAAGGTGAAGACCGTGGTGCAGGACTGGACCAGTTCGCTCGCCGATGGCATGGTGGATGGTCCTCCAGTTATGTCTCGAAAGAAATAGGCTCTCAAGCTTCCTTATCGGTCATCAACGGCAGAACCGTAGAGGAAGCGGCGGGAAGAGAGAGATCTCATGTGATCAAGCAGAATCAACGGCACTGAGAGTCTTGTCTGGTCAACGCAATGGCTGTGCGAAACCTTGTTCAACCTCTGCATTCATATTTTAGGCTCAAGAGCCGAATATGCAATCTATTCGACTCAACTTGCAGACACAATTGAACCGAATGGATATATAGTTTTGCAGCGAGGAGATGCTGTTCGGCTGGTCGCTAGGCTGCTCGGTGAGTTTTAGGTCCCGGCTCTAAGAAAATCTCCATCCGGCCACCGCAAGCACGGACAATCTTTTGCAGCGTGCGGAGTTCGTACCGATCGTAGTCGGCATTCTCATAACGGCTAATAGCTGAAGCCGTCGTGCCGGTTCGCTTCGCCACTTGCGCTTGGGTCAATCCTGCCTCCAAGCGCAGCCGAGCGAGATGCTCGGAAGCGCAATAACGGAGATCAGGAATGTTTTCTAACTAGCCGTTTCCTATGCGAGGCTGAGTTATGCAACCCAGATTAGGTTCAGGGCAAGAGTTTCAGCGGCATCTCGCTGCTTGATATCGGCAGTAACGAATGGAATCGTGAGACCGGAAGCCGCCTGGAAGCTCAGCGCCGACGCGACGTGCACTGCATCGAGCGTCCGCAGACCGGTCTTCTGGACAAGGTCCTCGGCTTGGCTCAGGATAATGGCTCCAACCTCCACGAGTTCCCAATAACTTCGATCTTTGTGCAGTCTGGATCGGATGGCAAGGAAATCGCGCGGTGTGAGTTCCCCAGCCGTACGTCGCCGACTCAATGCAGATAAGACTTCGACCGGGGTAATGGCCGATGAAAGCAATCGATACCGTTGGAGGAGACGTCGAGCGACCATCGAGCCCTCCTCTTTGATATACCGTTTGACCAACACGCTGGTATCGAAATAAGCCCAGCGCGCCGAAGTCACCGCTCATCTCGTTCTTCTTGAACGGTTTTTGAAAGGGGCACACCCTTCACAGACTTGGGGTTCCACGCAGGAAGGGTCCCTCGCTTCTCCGCGGGGCGCAGGAACCCAGCTGCCTCCAAACGCTGAATAGTCGATTCCGCCTCATCACCACCTCGGACCGGCTTCACTACGGCGAGAGGCCTCCCGCGGTCCGTCAATAGCACCTCTTGCCCGTCTCTCACGGCCTTCATCAATCGAGAAAACTGCTGATTTGCCTTTCGTAAACCTATCTGCATGTCTTCATCTCCCCACTAATGTAGTGACATCACTACTATACTGCGGGCTCCTCTTTCCGTCAACCGAGAACACTCACCTATATGGCAAAACCTTTCTACCAAGCGAAAGTCTGTCACTAGACATCTGGATAGGCCGAAGAGGTGAGGAGCTTGCAATCGCTATGGTTGCGTACTGCCGGTGGTCTGTGTCCGTTTCTCATCCAATTCAGCCCAGCGGGCGTAGAGGTGTTCGACATCGGCTTGCGCGGCGTGCAGCGCTTCATACCGCTCCTGGAGAATTTCCGCGGAAGAGATGATCTCCGGGTCGTTCACCGCTGCTTGGCAAGCCGCGACGGTCTCCTCGGCTTCTCGGATCTTCGATTCGATCTGGTCCCATTCCCTTTGCTCTTTGTACGACAAGCCCTTCCGTTTGGACGGCCCTGACGGTGCGGACCTCTCCTTTAAGATCTGAGACCTTCTTTCCTCTGCCGCTTTTCTCTCCTGCGCGGCTTCCCATTGGGCATAGTCGGCAAACCATTCGGCGCGGCCCGTGCCATCCAGCGCAAGGAGCCTGGTGGAGACGCGGTCCAGTAGCCACCGGTCGTGTGTCACCAACACAAGCGCCCCGGTAAATTCCAACAGGCTGTCTTCCAACACATCAAGTGTCGGGATATCCAAATCGTTGGTCGGCTCGTCGAGAAGCAAGAGATCCGCCGGCTGGAGCATAAGTTGCGCGATCAGTAGCCTAGCCTGCTCGCCGCCTGATAAGCGAGAGACCGGCAGATCCAACTGCTCCGGTTTAAAGAGAAAACGCTTGGCCCATGAAACCAGATGCACGGACCGGTCCTGATAGACGACGGCATCACCGCCGGCTGGAGCAAGAGCACGCCGTAATGTGGCTTGCTGGTCCAGCGAGTCTCGATGTTGCTCGAAGGTCACGACGCGCAGCCGATCGGCGCGGTTGATCGTTCCGGCGTCTGGCTTCAACGTGCCGGCCAGCAACTTGAGCAGCGTCGACTTGCCGCTTCCATTAGGACCGAGCAGTCCGATCCGCTCACCGGGCCCCAGCTGCAGCTCCAGGTCGCCGATGATCGGCTGTGCGCCCAACGACTTCCCGAGACCGATCGCCTCGATCAGCTTCTTGGAGCGTCGCCCCGAGGCGATGAAGTCAATCCCTGCAGGCCCCTTCGACTGCCGCGATTCGATATCTTGTAGCTCATCGATCATCCGACCGGCCTGATCGATCCGCGCCTTCGCCTTGGTCGTCCGCGCTTTCGGCCCTCGCCTGAGCCATTCCACTTCTCGTCGTACTCGATTAGTCAACGACGACTGATAGTCGGCCTGCGCCTGCAACGCCGCGTCGCGCTGCTCCAGGAACTCGCTGTACCGTCCGTTCGCCTGAAAGAGGCCATTGGCGTATCGGCGATTCAATTCCCAGATCCGCGTAGTCACCGACTCCAAGAATCGCCGATCATGGCTGATGGCGATGAAGGCATGGGGTTCGGCTTTCAACAGGCCTTCAAGCCAGAGGATGCCTTCGACGTCCAGATGGTTGGTCGGCTCATCTAGGAGCAGCACGTCGGGTTCCAACATCAGCGACCGCGCGATCGCGAGCCGTTTCTTCCATCCGCCCGACAGCGTGGAGACAGCCTGGTCGGCACGGACAAACCCTCCGAGGCTGAGCGCTTTGGCAATGCGCGCCCCATGCTCATGCGGGTCTAACCCTTCGTCCAAAAGGACTTGGGCCAGCGCTTCTTCGACCGAGTGTTGCTCGGCAAATGAGGGATCTTGCGGAACATAGCCGATACGAATTTGCCGCCGCACCGATCTGGCGCCGCAATCCGGATCTTCCAGACCGGCCAGAATCTTGAGCAGCGTCGATTTCCCCGAACCGTTGGGGCCGATGAGTCCGACGTGATCGCCTTCGCAGAGTCCGAGCGATAGATCGGCGAACAACGGTTTTACTCCGTAACCCTTCTCAAGCGACTCACAACTGATCAATACAATCGGTGGCATGATTGGTGGGGGACAGTGTAGCCGATCGCGAGGAGCAAACGCGGAGTTTTCTTCTTCGAGAGATCGAGCACCACGACTTGGGCGTACCCGGCCAAAGCCACTTCGGCTACGAAGGTCAGCCAGCCGTGGGGTCCTGTGCAGGCAGGTGAAACCTTTCGTTCACATCATTTGACTACGACAGAGCTGTACAATTTTCCGCTGCACCGCGGCCTGGACATTGGTGAAGACGAGATCATCTTCTTCGCGACGGAACCAGCACACGCTTGTTTTCTCAATGATGAATGTGGTGCTCCCTCTTTTGTGCAAATGGGCACGGGAACTGTGTCAAGGTGCAAGCGTATCCTGCCGGCTGATTTTTCCACTTGGACTGCTCGATTGGACGTATATGCCGACTGCCTCATCAGATGACAAAGAACTTCTGATTCCATGTCTGTCAGGGTGGGTGCACGTTTCCACAGGCCGACCTAACCATTGCCCTGTCTGGTCCAAGACTGTCTGCATATCAGGAGGCAGTGCTCGGCAGGGAGTGCGCACCCCGTTCACCAAAGCCCCCCACCAATCGCGAATCCCTGAATATAGTCTGCCTTTACCCGAGCTCACATACTTAATCCGTTGTGCCACATCGCGAAACCCTGGATCTCCTTTGCTGATCCAGCCATATACCTCAAGGCTTTCCGCCCAACGGCCCAAGGATTCCAACGTCTGCCCCAGTTGGTAGAGGATGTGGCGTTGTTCGATGGGTGAGACCATAGGCGACATGATAGCTCGTCGAAATGCCGCAACCGTTTCTTCATGCCGACCAAGGGCTCTCAAACACAGGGCCATGGGCACATACGCTTTCCCCGCATATCGGGCGTCTGTGGCGGCTGTTTGAAAATCCTCGATCGCTGGATGGAACATGCGCAACTGCATGAGCACAAACCCTCGTTCATAGAGCTCGGATGAAGACATCTGTTGATGCATGTGGACTCCTCCGTGCGTTGTAGTGCGCCACAGCGGCTACGTAGATGTTCTAGCAAGAACAACGCCTTGATATATTCCCTCGCATGCTCATGATTTCAATACTTTACTGCCCACAATACGAAGAAGGTGAAGGGAATTCCAAACAGAGTAGAGTAATCCCCACACACTGGCTCCTGATCAATTTTCAAAACGAACGAGGCATCCACAGAGGCTGGTGCCGCTCCTCCACCTCCGCCCGGCGGGGCAGCACGGATCGACATCAAGTTCAGATTCGGCAACTGTCCGGACGAGAACAACGAAGTAAAGCCGGCTCCTCCCTTCGGATACATCCCGGAGATTGCCTTCCGGAACCAAAGCTGGGCCGATTACCTGGCCGGATCGCGGTTCCCCGCGCTGGCTGGATGGCAGAAGAATCCCCAGCAATTCTGGGACGTCCTCACCCTCGGAGATCCCACGTTGGCGGGACTCGCTGAGCATGATAGCGTGATGGACTTTACAAAGATTTCTGCTCTTCGAAGGCACGGATGAGGTCGGAGACGGAGAGGACTCCGATAATGGTGGCGTCGGCGGTCACCGGCAGGTGTCGAATTCCCTGCTTCTTCATTAACGACATGGCTTCGGCTAGGGACTCGTCTTCCTCAATCGTGACGAGTGACCGGCTCATGCAGGTGGCGACGGTCGTGGTATTGGGATCGAGACCTTTGGCAACAGCTTTTCGGGTGAGATCGGAATCGGTGACGATGCCGATATACCGAGACCCGTCGTCCACGATCAGCGAGCCGACTTTATGTTTTTGCAATAGCTGCCCCGCTTGTTTGATCGTCGCGTCTTTGTGGATGCTTCGCACGTCATGCGACATATAGTCTTCAACAAGCGCCGTCTCGATCCCCTTCTTTTTTCTCGTTGCCTGCAGTCGTCGGCGTAATTCAAGATCAGCCAAGCAGCTTTCCAGTACTTGCCGTCGCTGTTGGAGACTCTCCCGTTCCACATTGTGGGTTCCGCTTTCCTGCGCCTCTTCAGGCAACAGTGCCGATTCCCCCGTCTTTGCAAAGAAGTAGGCCTCAGATTCGTCCGATGCGGCGCCGAACACCTGACCGATCAACTCTTCCGCCGCTTCGTCGAAATCTTCAAGCGACGCAGACCCGCGCTTGCGCGAAAGGAAGGGTTGAAATTTCACGAGCTGCTGCTTAAACCGCTCAACATATCGGTCGAGAATGTCGCTCCGCGTCAGCCCTGTGCGAACTCGTTTCGGCATCAAACGCCTCCTCGGTTGTGAGCGCGAGAATACCCTAAGCCAGGGTGAGGCTCAAGAGGTCTGTGAGCCATGCGCTGTTCGCCGGCTCCATTCCTATTTTAACGCTTGATTTTTCGTCTTCCACCCCATATGTCTTCTGCACCCAGTCTTTGATGAACGATCCCAAAACTCCGGATTGGGGTACCGCCATGAAGCACCTCTTCCTCCTCACCTTGCTCACACTCAGCCATGGACCTGTTTACGCGGGATGGATCGCCGTCGACAAACAGTACCAACCTACCGGTCTCGAGACCCTGTACTTCGATCCAGCATTGATTCGCCGAGGCGGAAATCGCGCAACGCTCTGGCAATTAACGGATATCAAGTGGAACAGTACGACTCGCTTCTTGTCCTTCAAGACTCACAAGGAATTTGACTGCGAGCGATCACGCGTTCGCATCCTGCAAGTGATCGAATTTTCCCGCCAGATGGGCACCGGCAGATCGGCCGCCGGCTTCATCGAGAACGGAAACTGGCAGCCCGTAGAAGAGCGTAGCGTCAATCACGCGCTCTGGAAGGCGGCTTGCGGGAAACGCTAACCCTCAATCTACTCGTCTAGCGCCCGTCAACGGCTCTCTGAGGCTAGACGTCGTAATAGAGGAAGAACTCGTACGGATGCGGCCGCAGACGCATCGCGTCGATCTCCTTGCTCCGCTTATAGCCGATCCAGGCCTCGATCAGATCCTCGGTAAACACCTCGCCTTTGAGCAGAAACTGGTGATCCTTTTCTAAGCTATTGAGCGCCTCATCAAGACTCCCGGGCATGGTTGGGATACTCGCCGCCTCCTTCGGATCGAGATCGTACAGGTCTTTTTCAGCCGGCTCGCCTGGGTTGATCTTGTTCTGGATGCCGTCGAGCCCTGCCATGAGCATCGCGGAGAAGGCCAAATAGGGATTACAGGATGGATCGGGAAACCGCACTTCGATCCGCTTCGCCTTTGGGCTTGGGGAATACATTGGAATACGGATACCGGCCGATCGGTTCCGGCTGGAATAAGCCAACAGCACCGGCGCTTCGAACCCCGGCGTGATGCGCTTGTATGAATTCGTCGTCGGATTGGTAAAGGCCGCCAGCGCCGGCGCATGTTTGAGAATGCCGCCGATATAATACAAACAGAGCTGCGAGATGCCTGCGTAGTCTTTCCCGGCAAAGAGCGGCTTCCCATCTTTCCAGATGCTCTGGTGCGTATGCATCCCCGATCCGGCATCACTGAAAAGCGGCTTCGGCATGAAGGTCACCGTCTTCCCATGCCGACGCGCCACGTTTTTGACGATGTACTTGTACAGCATCATCTTGTCCGCAGTCCGCAAGAGGGAATCAAATCGGATATCGATTTCGGCCTGGCCGCCCGTGGCCGTCTCGTGATGATGCTTTTCCACCTCGATGCCGGCCTTTTCCATTTCCAGGACCATCTCGCTCCGGATATCTTGCTGAGTATCAGCCGGAGCCACCGGGAAATATCCTTGCTTATGCCGGATCTTCCCCCCCAGGTTGATCCCCTCTTGCCCCATGTTCCATGCGCCTTCCTCCGAATCGAGATAGTAGAAGCCGCTGTGGCTGGTTTGGTCGTAACGGGCGTGATCGAAGATAAAAAATTCGGCTTCCGGCCCCCAAAATGAGTTGTCGCCGATCTTAGTACTCTGCAGATACTTCTCTGCCTTCTGCGCAATAAACCTTGGATCACGTTCGTAATTTTCGCGAGAAATTGGATCCACGACATTTCCGGTCAGGCTGAGCGTCGGCACCGCGGTGAACGGATCAAGGCACGCCGTGGCAGGGTCCGGCACCACTAACAAGTCGCTGTTGTTGATGGCCTTCCAGCCTCGGATCGACGATCCATCAAGGCCGGAACCGTCCTTAAACAGCTCTTCCTTCAGCTCGCTCACAGGGATGGTCATATGCTGCCACACACCCGGCAGATCGACGAATTTCAGATCGACCATCTGAACCCTGTGCTTCTTGGCGAACTCCAATACCTCACGCACGTTCATGCCCTTCCTCCTTTGGAAGATTCTCCGCGATCACGTTCGACCGCTTGGCCCTTTACCATCACAGCGCGGTTTCTCCGGTTTCTCCCGTCCGAATGCGCACGACCTCGCTCAACTCTCGAACAAAAATTTTCCCATCCCCAATACTCCCAGTTTTCGCCGCGCAGGTGATCGCCTCAATCACCCGAGACACCTGGGCATCCGTCACCGCGACCTCGATTTTCACCTTGGGAACGAATTCGATCGTATACTCTTGGCCTCGATATGTTTCCTTATGGCCTTTCTGACGCCCAAACCCTTTGACTTCCGATACAGTCATCCCCTGGACACCGATTTCCAACAGGGCATCCTTGATCTCTTCAAGTTTGAACGGTTTGACGATGGCCTCAACCAGCTTCATGTCGATGCCCTCCTTGCCCGACCAGCTCAGGAACCCCCGACGGCTCTCCGATAGGCCCTGGATGAACTGTGCGCAACTAACCGGCGAGCCATTACGCAAAAGCCATGGCCACCCCAGGGTTCCCTCTGCTTTGGGGGAGCCATCATAGCCCATCCTTTCCTACCACTCAACGTGGAAATCGTGGAAACCCCTCAAAATTGCTCGAACTCTTCATGGTCCACGCACTGTGCATTGAAGGGGTACAGCAGTAACATCCAAGAGGCGCAGCAGCCCAGGCGCTTCATTCCTCTCAGGGCTCTGGATACGTGTCTGAGTAGTTCGGTATGGCTAGGAAAAAGAACCAGTGGAGACTATGGCTGCTTGATGCGGTAGCCGTTCGTAATCGGCATCCGTCGGTCCTTGCCGAAGGCGCGGTGAGTGATCTTGACACCAATGGGCGCCTGACGTCGCTTGAACTCGCTGCTATCGACCATCCTGACCACGCGCGAAACCGTTGCGCGATCGAACCCCGCCTCGACGATTTCATCGATCGAGCGGTCTTCTTCTACATACGCCTGAAGAATGGGATCGAGGATGGGATACGGTGGTAGAGAATCTTCATCTTTTTGATTTGGTCTCAACTCAGCGGTCGGCGGTCGGTCCAGAGTACGTTTAGGAATCACCGGTGACGGGCCAAGACCGTTTCGGAACTTCGACAGCTCATAGACCATGGTTTTCGGCACATCCTTGATGACGGCGAACCCGCCGGCCATATCGCCGTACAGCGTCGCGTACCCTACGCTCAACTCGCTCTTGTTCCCGGTGGTCAACACCAGATACCCGAACTTGTTGGAAAGAGCCATAAGGATATTCCCACGAATGCGCGCCTGGAGGTTTTCCTCGGTCGTATCTGCCGAGCGGTCGACAAATGAGGATGCCAGTGATTGTCGATAGGCGTCAAAGGCCGGAGCAATCGGGATGGTATTCAAGTCGATGCCGAGACACCGTACGAGTTCCACCACATCCTCTTCACTCTCATGCGACGTGTAGAGAGACGGCATGAAAACGCCGACCACATTTTCCGCCCCCAGCGCATCCACCGCAATGGCGACGGTCAATGCCGAGTCCACCCCACCGCTCAATCCGATGACAATACGCTTGAACCCGTTTTTTCTGACATAATCTTTCACGGACAAGATCAGCGCCTGATACACTTCTTCCATCTCAGCTAACGGTTCCGCCAGACATGGTCCGATGCTCGTCATTTGCCGCTTGGCTGCCGGTATGTTCACCACTATTCGATCAACAGCCGAGGTGTCTTTAACACGTAACAACGTCTTGCGACCACGAAACACATGGCGCGGTGAGGCACGATCAATGGGTAAATCGGCCACAAGCAACTCTTCCCGAAATGCGTGACCACGTGCGATCACATTGCCGGATTGATCCAGAATCAAACTGTTCCCGTCGAACACCAGCTCGTCTTGCCCGCCAACCATGTTCGTATATGTGACGATGACTCCGTTGTCCCGCGCTCTCGTCGCCAGCATCTGCTCCCTCAAACGACTTTTGCCGACATGAAAGGGGGAGGCATTGATATTGACGATCACCTCGGCGCCGGCCGCTGCTTGGACACGGGTGGGCCCTTCCGGCAACCAAATATCTTCGCAGATGGTCACCCCGATGGTCGTTCCGTTGACGAGGAGCAACGGGAGTCTCCGCCCGGGGCGAAAATAACGGCTTTCATCGAACACCCCGTAGTTGGGCAAATACCATTTACTGTAACTACCGACTAACGTGCGATCGGCAATCAATGCTGCCGCATTATGGAGCATATGCCGGCCGGCTGAGACGATCGACGGTCGGGAGGAATGTGAGTCGCTTTGGTCTCCCTGCCCCACATACCCTACCACGGCAACCAAACCTCGACAGGCTTGGGTGATCTCATTCAGGACCCGTACGTTATCTGCCACAAACTGCGACTTGAGCAGAAGGTCTTCGGGAGGATACCCGGTGATGGCCAGTTCAGGAAACACAACCAGATCGGCGTTGGCCTTCTTCGCGTCTCGCAGCCAAGTCATGATACGGTGCAGGTTGCCGATCAAATCCCCGACAGTCGGGTTCATTTGTGCCATCGCGATTCGCAATGTCCGCATAGAGCTCCAATAAATCCGGCCTATCCCCGCTGTCCAATCGCCCTCTAAGCGGGAGATAGGTTCATATCGACTCCGTTCTTTGGGCAAGAGATAAGTAATTAGGCATGACCATGAGGAGAGACTCGTGAAGCTGAATACCACCGCTCAAACACGTGTTTTTCAATCGGCCCTATCCGCACCTGTCCAATCCGTTCCGGCCACACCCCAATGACTCGCCCCCCCGACACCTTCTTATCATGCAGCATGGCCTTCCATATCCTCTGCGGTGTCCACCGTGGCATACGGTCACTCAGCCCCGCCTCCTTCACAGCGCGTCGAATCTCCTCGACCACGGTACGAGAACAGATCTCCTGAAAACAGGCGAGTTCGGCTTCCTGTACTAATCCAATCCCCACCGCTTCTCCATGAACAAACGACTTATACCCCCCCAACGCTTCAAGGGCATGTCCAATGGTGTGACCGTAGTTGAGAATTCGTCGGCGATCGGATTCTCGCTCATCTGCGGTCACCACCTCGGCCTTTATCTCACAGGATCGCTTCACCACTGTCGCGACGATACCAGGCGCTTGCCTCCGCAACTTAGACATGTGCCGCTGCAGATAAGCAAAGAACGATTCGTCCGCGATGATGCCGTACTTGATCACCTCAGCAAGTCCGGCGACCCACTCACGAGCAGGCAGAGTATGAAGGGTCAATGGATCGATCCACACGGCGCGCGGTTGATAAAACGACCCGATGAGGTTCTTCCCGAGTCGATGATCGACGCCTGTCTTTCCTCCGACGCTGGAATCAACTTGTGAAACAAGAGTCGTCGGCACCTGCATATAGGGAATACCCCGTTGGTAGATTGAGGCAGCAAAACCGGCCATGTCACCCACGACACCACCGCCGAGGGCCAAGAGCATGGACGACCGCTCAAATCGGTGACGCGCCAACACGTCCAGAATGCGCTCCACCGTCTTCAACGTTTTCGACCGTTCTCCAGGAGTCAGAATGATCGGAACAGGCTCAATCCCATACCTCTTGATCGCCTCAAGACTACTTTTCAGGTAGTGCCGAGCGACGTGCCGATCGGTCACAATTCCAACTTTTCCGCTTACTCCCTGTTCCTTCAGTTTCCTTCCGAGACTCGCCAAGAGTCCGGCCTGGATGACTATCTCGTAACTTCTTTCAGCTAAAGAAACGAGAACGGTGAAGGTAGCAGCCATTTTGTAGTCCCGGAGAATCGAGCGAAGCAGCACATCCTGTCAGTTTTCTTCCGCCATAGCACACGACACCTTCACGGGACGGATATCGTATCACAGCCCCGGCAAGACTAAAAAGACGGTCAGGTTCCGCGCCGAGCGCTCAAACCCTTGGTGCTATTGCCGCAATCTCTTCGGGATAAAAGCAAGAGCCTGATGATGCTGAAACGCATCACCAGGCTCTTGGCGATCACGGAGGTGGAACCCTCCTTAGGTCTTGACAATGCTTGGTGTGAGGAAAATGAGCAACTCTTGTTTCGAGACGGTCTCAGACTTGTTCTTAAACAACCAACCCAGCACCGGCATACGAGACAGATAGGGAACCCCTTGAACGTTGTTGGCTTGCGTATCGACGAACACTCCACCGATCACCATTGTTTCACCGTCTCGAACAATCACCTGGGTGGTCGCTTCTCGTCGATCAATACTCGGCCCAGCTGGATTGCTCCGCGCACCGACGGCATTACGAGTCGCCCGCACGCGCATCAAGATTCTCTTCCCTTCTTCTTTTGGATCGCGCGAGGTGATCTGGGGCGTGACGTTCAACTCCAGGTTCGCATCAACGAAGGTTGTCTGCGTACCCTGTAAAGATGTCGTCTGAAAGGGAATGGATTCGCCCTGAGAAATCTTCGCTTCTCGTTTGTCCAGCGTAGTGATTTTCGGCGCGGCAATGACCTTGCTCAACCCGAGCAACTCTCCGGCCGACAGTCGCATGTCCAAGGCGAAATCACCACCCAGCTTTCCAAAGGTCCATCCAATCGAAGGAACAGCCGGTAAGCCACCGACTTGGGCCGGCAAGTTGACTAAAAAGTTCCTGGTAATCGTATCAGTGCCTGTACCAGCGATCTGTCCAAATGGCCCAGTAAGATTGGTTACAGAAAAGAAATCTGTGGGAGTCCGATTGCCTGCTTGGAATCCCCACTGGATACCTAACCCTCTCGCATAGACCGTATCAGCTTGAACGATGCGTGCTTCAATCTGCACCTGGGGGACTTCCAAATCGAGCCCCTCCACAAGTTGTTTGACGATTACCAACTTGGATTCCGTCTCTCGCACGATGAGCGCGTTGCTTCCCTGATTGAATTGCATGACACCCCGCGGGCTGAGGTATTGGCGCAGTGACGTCATAAGCTCTTGCGCCTGGAGATTCCTGATATAGAAGACGCGATCGACGAGTTCTTCCGCCCTCGTCTTAGAATCCTTGGCCCGTGCTTCTTCATCCTGCTGTTTGGCAATATTTGCCAGCGAATCGACCCACACAATACTCCCTTGGCGAATCATGCCAAGGCCGTTCATCTTCAAGAGCATATCCAGGGCCTGGTCCCACGGTACACTCACGAGCTTCATGGTGACCTTCGACTTGACGCCTTCTCCGACGACGATGTTGAAGCCGCTGACCTCGGCGATCAATCGAAGAATGTTGGTAATGTCGGCCTGCTGAAAATCGAGGGAGACACGCCGACCGACAAATCGCGTTTGTCCTGCCACGATATCATCGGATCGGTCGTCCTTTTCAGCCGGAGCACTTTCTCCCACCATCTGAACCCGCTGTACCTTAAACTTGGGCTGCGCTGTGCTGACAATTCGGACTGCCCTTCTGGCTACTCGATCCCCAGGATCAAACAGCACTTTGCGAGCTCGGGGAAGCAGGGGAATGCCTTCTCCCTCATCAAATGGCGCCGCGACCACGGAACGCGCTTTCCGCTCGCTCGGCTTTAGTGTGATCAATACTTTGTTGTCTTCGCGAGCCAGAGAAAAGGCTGGCCGTTCCGGCACATCGAACACCAGCCTGACCTTATCTGCATGGTGCCCTACTCTGATCTTTTTGAGCAGGTAATGGTCGGCGCGCACCACTGACCGTCTCAGAGTGGACGACACGGCTGGAATATCAATGATTAAACGCGAATCATCCAGGAAGTTGGTCTCGGGAAAGAGCTGTCCATCTCCGGCAATCACTACAGTCACCAGATCCGCTTCAGGGCGGACATCTATGCCAGTCACGGCCTGCGCCAGCAATCGTGGCGTGCCCACGTCAGCCCGCGTGGCATCACTCCGCTTTTTCATGCCGATCTCTTCGGCCAACGCAGGCGTCTGGGAAAATATGGCCGGAGCGGCGAGCGATAGCCCCAAGGCTCCGATGAAACATCCAGCAGTCAGGGAATTATCTGCGCGCAAAAATAGTGGTTTCATTCTGAGCCCTCTTTGGGATGTAGGAGCTTGACATGTTCCCGCTCCTGCTTCTTGCCATACACATCAGTGAACCGTTCCTGGACAATGATGCCGCGCTCGGTAATGGCGCTGACCACTCCGTTGTTTTGCCCAACCCTCGTTCCTCGTCGTACAGTGTACCCATATCCTTCCGGAGTCTGCACCATAGCGGTATAGCCGTAGGCCCCCCATACAATGGCAATAAGGTTGAGCTCCGTCAGGGTCACGCGTTGCAATGGTGGAAGGGTTGTATCCAGCTTGCCTGGCTGAAGTTCCTGGACGATGGGGGCGAACGGATCTCGACGACCGGAAGGATCATACCCAAACCCAGCCACGCCGTCCGTCAAGGGCAACTGGGAAGGCGCCGCTGCAGCCGAACCTGGTGATGGTGCTTCCATAGTTGGTTGAACCGTCCGTGGAACTTCTGGAACGGGAGGCATTCTGATGGTGTCTTGTCTCATCGGAGCTATCTGTCCCGGAATGGGAGAAGGCTCGGCTTGGGCGCCCATGCTTCCGGATAGAACTACACAGGAGCATGCCACGGTGACACCAACTATCAGGGAGTATCCACTAATCTTCTTCTTATGCTTATTCATATCCAACACGTGCATTGGACCCCGGATTCCCTACTTACCTGCTTGAGCTACTTTGGGAACACTACCGGATGGCGGTGCCCCAGAAGCCGGCTTCTCTTGTGATGCGGCATAGGCGACCAAGTCAAATGTCGTTTGCGAGACAATTCGTCCTTGTTCAACTTTCGGAGATCCAATCTTCAGGCCCGACACTGTAATAATCCGAGGCAGCCGATTGATCCGATCGAAAAACAGTGCGGCGGTGTGATATACGCCGGCGACTTCCACATTGACCGGCATTTTGACGAAGAGCTTCGACGGATCTTCAGTCTGGACGCCTGGCTTCCACAGTTTGATATCGAGTCCCAATCGCACTCCGAGGTCAGACACCTGCTTCAGCAGCATGATCGCTTCTTCTTCCGGGGGGAGACGTTCCTTCTTCTTAGCCAATTCAATTTCGAGCTGTTTGTTCGCGGCGACTAATTCATCAAGATGTTTCACTTTGATCGTGAGTGTTTGAATTTCACTCTCCAGCTTGCTGTTCTCTACCTCGATCGCCGTGATGGTTGCAGACTTCGGTTCGGCAATGTAGAAATAGAATCCGGCAATCATGCCGCCGACGAGCAGGAATAAGAGCGCGGCTTTTTGCGAGGCCGACACATTGCGAAGCGCATCAAGGTTGAGCTGTGACAATGCCATTATTATCCCTTCAGACGAAACACCAAACGAAACTGGTACAAATTTATTTTGTTTTCGACTGCGGCTTTACTCTCCTGCAGATTAATACCGGTGAAATAATCCGTACGTCGCAAGTTGTTCACGAATTCCACCACGTCGTCGTTTGTTAAGGCCTTCCCTTCCAACTCAACGGTCTCGGATGCCACACCCAGCCTTGTGAGCCAGACTTTGAGCGGTTCTAAACTCTGACTCACATGGTCGAGAACCTTCACCGGACCCATTCTGGATTGCTCAAGCTGATCAATAATCCGGTTCTTGTCCTCAAGTAGCTTTTTCCTTTGTTCAAAATCCTGTACTTGCTTGACCTGTTCTTTCAGTTGAGCAACTTGTTTTTCTTTATCTCGCTTTTCCTCCTGCCGAGCTTCAAGCTCGCTGTCCAGTGACGCCGAATACCACCAACACCCGGCCAGCGTGACCAGAATCACTCCGACGCCGAGCAGCGCCTGTGCGCGCGCGTCATACTGAGGTTTGGCCGGCCTTCCTTTGGGACCACCCGGGAGGAGGTTAATCCGAATCATCTGTCCCCCACCGCTCTCAACGCCAGTCCGACACTGACGGCTGCAGACGGAGCCACATCCACCAGTAGGTCAGGGGCGATGTCACACCCTGTAATATCGATCTCGGCGAACGGATCAGCCATTTCTACAGGCAGTTGCATTCTATCGCCGAGCTGCTGAATCAGCCCTTTTGCCCGAGCCACGCCACCACAGACGAGAACACGACTGAGCTCAGCATTGGCCGTCGATGTCTTGAAGTAGTCCACCGTCCGAGCGATTTCGGATGCGACTTCCGCATTCACACTGTCCATGACGCCGGTGAGCGACACGCCGCCGGAATCGGCTGCTCCGTCATGTTTCTTACTCTCTTCAGCTTCCTCAAACGAGAGCCCTATCTCGCGTTGAATGGCTTCGGTATACCTATTCCCTCCCAAGGGGATATCCCGCGTAAACAACGACGAACCGGCACGGATGATGTTCACATTCATCACGCTCGCGCCGAGATTCACCAACGCCGTCGTTTCTTCCTGTGCCATCGGATAGTTGATCGCATGCATATTCTCAACCGCAAACGCATCGACATCCATGATCATTGGGATGAGTCCGGCAGCTTTGACGAGTTCGGTCAATTCATTAATCTTGTCTTTCTTCGCGGCAACGAGAATCACGGACATGTCCCCCGGCAGATCTTCTGACGCATCCGAAGACAAGACATGGAAATCGATGTTCACTTCGTTGATGTCGAAAGGAATATACTGCTCCGCCGCCAATTTCACCTGCCCTTCCAGCTCTTCGTCCGGCATCGGCGGCAGACTGATCTTCTTCACAATGACGGCGTGCCCCGAAATCGAGATGGCGACGTGCTTATTCTTGACGTTGGCTTCTGCAAACAATTCTCGAATGGCTGAGACCACACGCCCTTCGTCCATGACTGTCCCATCTACAATCACTTCCGGCTCAAGCGGTTTCACGCCGAACTTTTGGAGAAAGTACCGTCCCTTACTTTCCTTGAGCTGAGCGACTTTGATCGCACTCGACCCGATATCGAGCCCCACTAAGTGCCGGCGGGGAGTCAGCATCGCGATGATATCGGTTTCAACGAGTTTCTTAAGTGAAGCCAACATGCTTTACCTGCCCCTTTACACAACAGCCTTTCGGTCGCGAATAACTTTCTCGATTTCATCCACATTCTTTCTCGTATACAGCCGCCAGTTTCTCCAATCTCGAGCGGGTTGGGTAATGACACCCTCCCGTTCCCAGCGAAAGAGCGTCGCCTTGGAAATGTCGAACAAGTCACATACTTGATAGACTTTAAAGCCCGCTTCACCAGAAGTATATTTAGGTTTTTGCACGTCAGCAGTAGTACTGTTATGATGCCTTTGCTTATTCACAAACCTAAGTATAGTCAATATGCTCAACCTGTCAAGGAAGCGGTCCGGGAGGGTGCTCGGGGTAGGAAAACGATCGCTGTGATTCTAAGAACAGCCTAAGTCTTGTCGATATCTCGATGTTTGAGGCCGACTTCGTACCCTAGCGCGACGAGGTTTTCTCGGAGACGGCCGGCAACTGCGACCGAGCGATGACGTCCACCGGTACATCCGATACCGACGGTCAGATAACTACGCCGCTCTCGCTGGAATAGCGGCAAGAGAAACTTCAGCAGGCCTTCAAGGTGCTCTATGAGTGTAACAGCCTCGGGGTCTGTCAGAACGAAGGTCCGGACCAGCGGATCGTCTCCTGACAGTGGCTTGAGCTCAGGTACGAAAAATGGGTTCTTAAGAAAGCGCACGTCGAACAGCAAATCGATATCGTACGGCACCCCGAACTTATATCCGAAGGTCATGAGTGAGATCGTCAGTCGACTGTCCGATGACTTCCGTTGAAACTGCTTCGCGAGCAATTCACCGAGCTCATGGACCGTCAGATCGGAAGTATCGATGATGCGATCAGCCTGGAGACGGAGTTCGGCTACACGTTCCTTTTCGAATCGGATCCCATCCAAGACAGAGAGATGTGGCAAAAGTGGGTGGGGACGCCTGGACTCTGAAAATCGTCTGATCAATACCTCTTCACGAGCCTCAAGAAAAAGCATCTGAACGACATGGCCGAGTGCCTTCACCCTCTCTAAGATACCGATGAAGTCCGAAAAGAACGCTCGCTCCCTAATGTCAATCCCAAGCGCAACGTTGGCAATTTCGCTATGCTGCTGGTCGCAGAGATCAACAAAGGTCGGGAGCAGGGCGGGGGGAAGATTATCGATGCAGAAATATCCGGCATCCTCAAATGCTTTGAGGGCGTAGGTTTTACCAGAGCCTGACAACCCGCTGATAATGATCAGATTCAGCCGGGTCATGGGGTCATCATTGCCTCAGTTGCCATGTTGAGATACTCCCATTGGGAGTTCGCGATCAACCTCAACCGCGATTCAGCGACGTGAAACGCGCGGTGCCCCCATGGACGTGTCCATTTCGTCGGGTCACTCAGGCACATTGAGTGAGCCAAGAAGCGAGGCAGGGAGATTTCACGAGAGATTCACGTGGGAAACGCGATCACGATCTCTTCGGTTTGGTTGGCTTGTGATGGACAAGGCGATCCTTCCATTTTCGAAACTGCGCATCCACACGGTCGACGAGGGCGTCGATAGTGGCATACATCTCAGGAGTCGATGTCTTGGCTTGCACTCGTTTCCCACTGACCGAACCAGTGACTTCGGCCTTATGCTGGAGCTTCTCGACTCCCAATACCACTTGTAGTGATCCGACCTTCAACCCGTATCGATCCAGGCGATCGAATCGGGTTTCCACATAGCTTCGAAGCGCCGGCGTGATGTCCATGTGGCGACCTGTAATTCTCAGCTTCATGCCCACCTCCAATTTGGACCTGGTTGGATGCGAAGCACCGGTGATCAAAAAAAGCGTTTGCGTTGACTGGCGGATGGGACGTTCAACTCGGCCCGATATTTAGCCACAGTCCTCCGGGCGATAAGCACCCCCTGTTTACGAAGCCGGGCTGCAATTTCTTCATCTTTCAAGGGACGCTTCGTATCCTCCTCAGCCACCATTGTCTTGATCGTATCCCTGACGGACACGGAGGAATGCATACCTGAGGGCTCATCAGCTCGTTGAAGCCCCGCGTTGAAGAAAAACTTGAGCTCCAACATGCCCTGGGGGCAATACATATATTTATTGGCCGTCACACGACTGATCGTCGATTCATGCATCCCAATATCCTCGGCCACCTGTTTGAGAACCAAGGGCTTGAGATATTGGACGCCATGGTCAAAAAATTGCTCTTGGAACTTGACGATGCTGGAAACCACTTTCACGATCGTCCTATTTCGCTGCTCGATGCTTCGAATAACCCACTGAGCGGCCCGCAATTTTTCATCCATATACGCTTTAGTTTCCGGCGTGCCACCCTGTCCTGAAGAAATAAGCTGCTTGTAATACGGGCTGATCCTCATGCGTGGGAGCCCATCGTCGTTTAACAACACAACCCACTCTCCCTCATTCTTGACGACAAACACATCAGGCACGATCACGTAGTTCTGGGTATTGGCGAACGGCCTCCCCGGTTTGGGCTCAAGTTCTCCAATGATTTTGGTGGCTTGGAAGACTTCCTCGACCGTGACGTTCAAGGCCTTCGCAACCTTGGCATACTGTTTTTTTTCTAAGTCCTTCAAGTGGTGCAAAACGATGCTCTCAATAACCGATCCTTTCAATGCTCCAGGGGGTGACCCAAGCGACCCAAACGGATTCCGACCTAAATGCCCGAGTTGCAGCAGAAGACATTCGGCAAGATCTCTTGCACCAACCCCGGTCGGATCGAAAGTGTGAATGTCTTTGAGCACGGATTCGACTTCGGCCTCGGTAAAACTAGTCCCGGCCACGACCTCAGCCAAAGGAATACGAAGATAGCCATCATCATCCAGATTGCCGATGATCAGGCGACCGAGTTCCTTTTCTCGATCACCGAGCCCGGACAAGGACAACTGCCAGAGGAGATGCTCCTCGAGAGACGTCGCCTTGGCCACCGTTTGCTCGTACGAAGGGAACTCATCTTGTGCCGAGGAGTATTCAGACTCGCCGTTCCGTCGATCTCTACCGAAGTATTCTTCCCACCCGGAAGCGGAAAACTCCTCCGGCGACCCTTGTTCTTCGCGTGTCTCAACCGCCGCATCCGACTGATCCTGTCCTTCCAGTGCGGGAGGGCCTTCAACCTTCTCCTCGTTGACCAAGGACTCGCCTTCTTCGACATCGGATTGCGTTTCATCCAGCAGCGGGTTTTCAAGGAGATGCTGCGTGAGGCTCTGCTGCAGTTCAAGTCGAGACAACTGCAGCAGCTTAATCGCTTGCTGCAGTTGAGGGGTCATGATGAGCTTTTGCGAGAGTTGTGGAACCAGACGGAGTTTCATCGATGCCTCTGCCACTCTCTACAACTTGAACTGTTCCCCGAGATACACGGCCCGAGCCGTTGCACTCTGCACAATAGCTTCAGGAGGTCCCGATTCCAAGATCAATCCTTCATTGATGATGTAGGCCCGGTCTACGATTGAAAGTGTTTCCTGTACATTATGATCGGTAATCAATATGCCGATCCCTTTCTCCTTCAACCGCGTGATGATCTGCTGAATATCTGCGACCGCTATCGGGTCGATCCCTGCAAAGGGCTCATCTAACAACATGAACGACGGAGTGGCGGCCAAGGCACGTGTGATTTCCAAACGGCGTCGTTCTCCCCCTGAAAGGGCATAGGCCATGCTTTTTCGTATATGGACGAGATCTAATTCCTTGAGCAAGACATCCACCCGTTGGTCTCGCTCTTTACGAGCATACCCCAGCATTTCAAGAATCGCCAAGACATTATGTTCAACCGAGAGTCGCCGAAAAACCGATGACTCCTGTGGTAGGTAACCGATTCCTCTACGCGCTCGTTTGTACATCGGCAGATTGGTCACGGATTCCCCGATGAAGGTGATCTCCCCTTTATCGGGCTGACACAAGCCAACCATCATATCGAAAATAGTGGTCTTGCCTGCTCCATTAGGACCGAGAAGCCCGACCACTTCGCCGGCATACACCTCGACGGCGACCCCCTTGACGACTTTGCGGCCCCGGAAACTTTTCACCAATCCCGTCGCACGCAGGCAATGCCCCTGTCGTGCCGCGATCGGACCGAGAAGCGCGCCAGACTCTGTATGAACACTCTGGGTCATGGCTGACTCGGCCCCTCACCTTCGATCCGAACGTGCGAACCTCCTTCCACCACGCTCCGCTCTTCTGCCAAGAAAATCGTAATCTGCTTACCACTGACACGTGTCCCTTTTTCCCAAGCCACCGGATCGCCCGTCAGCACAACCTTCTCTCCGTCAACGAAAAACACGGCCTTTTGACAACTCGCACTGCCGTTCTCGTACTTAATCTTGACACGATGGGCGTCGCCGGTTGCTTCGATTCGGCTCACGGAGCGATTCGACATCGTCGACACGGTATCGTGCTCTTTGGGAGCCGAGGAGTTCCGAGCGGATTCATGGTGATCCGTTTCTCCCCCGGTCGGCTGTATGGGGGTGCGGGTTCGTTGATTGAATAGCACAACCATCTTATCGGAGTGGACAATGAGAGGCCCTCGGGTCAGCACAACCGTTTCCTCAAAAATTGCCTGACTGTCTTGGTTTCGCACCGTCATTTTCTTGGAGGTGATGGTGGTTGAGACACCGGGCGCCTCCATGCTCCTCTTTAGATGCATCGATTCCGTTGAGGGAGCGGCCGACGTGGATCCGACAAAGAGGATGTTAAGAAGAAGGAGCCAGATCCACATGCACATCCTGGAGAACCTCAAATTCTTCGGATTCCATCCGCCCAAGCAGTCCTTGTCCCCTTACCTCCAACCCATGCCCCACCATGCGAACGGGATCTTCCGTCCGAATTTCTCTTGCCTCGTCCGTCCATACCAAGTGGTTGGTATAAATCGTATAGCCGCTCCTGGTTTCTACAACAATGGGCGTTTGGCGATTTGCCAACCTGAAATTCTTGGTCGCCGTGTCCAACGTTCCCTCTTCTCCGTGCACGGTTACCTCGTCTCCTCCAGTGCCGTAGAAGGTGAGGGCAACGTCACGCAGCACGGCGCGCTTATCGTGCTCAAATAGTCGAGCCTGTTTCGCCTGCACCTGCCACTGGACCACATCACCTTTCGATTGTGTAAAGATGAACTCCAAGATCTTGGCATCCGCTTGTTCAATCGACTCTGGAGCGATGGGCCAGCTACTCGGCACTGAATCTGCATTTCTGAAAAGAAGATAGCCGAGGAATGCGGCTAGCAGCACACTCACGGAGAGAAGAGCCCGTCTCGCTACAAGCTCCCACATGCTCTAGGAATTCCCCCGAAGTAGATTCATAACGACACCTGGCACGATCGTAGCATGCACGACCCGTCAAGTAAACGTCCTCCAGAGAACTGGAAATAAAAAGCTCCCACGTGTTGACACATGGGAGCTTCCAGATTGGCAGCAGAATATGCGCGACTAAAAAACTAGGCCGATGTTCCGGCCTCGGTGGGTGCCGGCTGAGCAGTACGCGCGTCTGATTTTTTCTTTGTGGCTGGTTCCTGACGAGAAACTAGTTCGATAGCAACCATTTCAGCCGCATCGCCGATGCGGCGACGAGTTTTGACGATCCTGGTGTAACCTCCGGATCGATCTTTGAATCGTGTCGCCACGTCGCTGAACAGTTTAGACACCACGGCCTTACTCCGAAGAAAGCTTAAGGCTCGTCGGCGCGCAGGCAGCGTACCTTCCTTGCCAAGGGTGATCATGCGATCGGTAAACCCTCGTATCTCTTTCGCCTTGGCTCCTGTGGTCTCGATACGCTCTTGGTCTAACAACGAGGTCACTAAGTTCCGAAACAACGCCCTTCGATGCTTCGTCTGCCGCCCAAGTTGTCGTCCCTTTTTTCTATGTCGCACGGTAGTCCTCTTGATTGGAAAGCATCACTCAGGTTTCGGGCTTCCATTGTGTGGAGAAGACGCAGCCTCTATCTTGGTGCCTAACGACAGCCCCATCTCAGTAAGAATTTCTTTGATCTCGTTGAGGGACTTTTTCCCGAAGTTCTTTGTCCTGAGCATTTCCCCTTCTGACTTTTGCACAAGATCGGCGATCGTTTTGATATTCGCATTCTTCAGGCAATTGGCCGCGCGAACGGACAACTCCAATTCATTCACGCTACGGGAGAGATTCTTGTTGACTTCCCGCTGAGACTCCTCATAGCCCGCTTCGCTCTTCCCTTCACTGCGCTCTTCCGGATTGATAAAAATATCCAGATGTTCACGCAAAATTCCGGCCCCGGTAGAGAGCGCATCGCGAGGGCTGATGGTGCCGTCGGTCCAGATCTCCATCGTCAACTTGTCGTAGTCGGTCATCCGGCCAACCCGTGCATTTTCGACATGGAAATTGACTCTCCTGATCGGAGAGAAGATGGAATCGATGGCAATCACCCCGATCGGCAATCCCTCTTCTTTGTTCCGCTCGGCCGGCACATAACCACGGCCATGTTTCACCGTCATCTCGATGTCCAGCGTCGCATCCTTGTCCAGAGTGGCAATATGCAAATCGGGTGTCAGAATCGTCATGTCGCCATCGTGAAGAATATCCGACCCCTTTGCTTCTCCAGGCCCCTTCTTTTTCAACCGTATCGTCTTCGGTTTATCCGTGTGAAGCGCCAGCCGCAGGCTCTTGATATTCAGAATGATTGCCGTGACATCTTCCGTCACACCGGAAATCGTCGAAAACTCGTGCACGACCCCTTCAATCTTCACGGTCGTCACCGCAGCCCCTGTGAGCGACGACAACAAAATGCGACGGAGGGCATTACCGATCGTGGTGCCGAACCCCCGTTCAAACGCTTCCGTAGTGAACCGCCCAAATGTGGGAGAATGTGCATCCTTGTCGACTTCCACCCGCATTGGGATCTGAAAGTCTTTCATCGCTTTGATCATGACCCACCCTCCATACCATCGAATGACTAAGACATCGGCAGATAACGTCGATGTCGAAAAGAACGCGCCCCAGACCTGCGGACTATCGCGAGTACAATTCCACCACCATCTGTTCGTTGACCGGCAACGCGATCTGCTCCTTGACCGGCAAGGCGCGCACCGTGCCCTTGAACGCCCCTTTGTCAAGCTCAAGCCAATCAGGAATGCCTCGACTATCAACCGATTCCAATGCCGCCTGGATTGCGGCCATGTCACGACTCCGTTCACGAATCTCGATCACATCTCCCGGCTTCACCAGCGCCCCCGCCACCGTGATCTTCTTCCCGTTCACCGTGAAATGACCATGACTCACCATCTGACGGGCTTGTCTGCGTGAGGCGCCGAACCCTAAGCGATACGCGACATTGTCCAGGCGGCATTCCAGGAGACGCAACAGGGCATCACCCGTGACGCCGGTCTGTCGTTCTGCGCGTTCAAAGACGCCCCGGAATTGACATTCCTGAAGTCCATAGATTCGACGCAGCTTTTGTTTTTCGCGTAACTGTAGACTATAGTCGGAGGTTCGCTGTCGCCCCTGCCCATGTTGGCCAGGCGGATAACTCCTGCGTTCGACCGCGCACTTTTCCGTCATACAGCGCGTACCTTTGAGGAAGAGTTTCTCACCTTCGCGCCGACACAACCGACAGACTGGACCACGATACTTTGCCACTGCGTCCTCCTCGTTCTTCGTTAACCGTTATACGTTACTCGTTAATCGGTCCTCGATTCACGTTTAACGATTAACGTTTCACGTCCCCTAGACTCTCCTCCGCTTAGGTGGCCGACACCCATTATGCGGAATCGGCGTGACGTCGCGAATCAGATTGATTCGCAACCCAGCGCCCTGAAGCGAACGGATCGCCGATTCTCGACCCGAACCTGGTCCGTTCACATACACATCGACTTGCCGCATCCCGCTTTCCATGGCTTTTCGAGCGGCGACCTCCCCGGCCCGCTGAGCAGCGAAGGGAGTGCTCTTTCTCGAGCCTTTAAACCCTTGATTGCCTGCGCTTGCCCAGACCACCGTATTTCCGCTCATGTCGGTGATCGTCACAATCGTATTGTTGAATGACGCCTGCACATGCGCCACTCCACTCTGAACAATCCGACGTTCTTTCTTTTTCCCTTTTTTGACGCTCATGCGAACTCCTCCGGCTGTTTCGGCAGCTACGTGCTTGAGGCCCCTTTGGTGACCGTCGGTCTCGGCTTGCTACTGACGCCCGCGCGCCGCCCTTTACGCGTCCGAGCATTGGTCTTGGTTCGTTGTCCGCGGACGGGGAGGCCTTTGCGATGACGCAACCCTCGATAGGTCCCCGTATCGATCAGCCGCTTGATATTCAGCGACACTTCTTTGCGAAGGTCTCCTTCGACCCGGTAATCACGCTCGATGATTTCACGCAACTTGACGATCTTATCTTCGCTCAGGTCCTTGACAGGGACCGCTCCATCAATCCCCGCTTCATGGAGAATCTTCTGCGCCGACAGGCGTCCTATTCCATAGATGTAGCTCAGTCCGATATCTGTTCGTTTATTTCGTGGCAAATCGATGCCGGCAATACGTGCCATGTGTTCTCTCCTCGGTCGAACCGTTAACCGTTATTCGTGAATCGCAAGAAACCTGACCAGGGAACGATCACGATGAACGTTTTACGAATAACGCTGTCATCCCTGCCGCTGTTTATGACGTGGGTTCTTGCATAGTATCCGCACAACCCCCCGACGGCGCACCACCTTGCATTTGGCACATATGGGCTTCACTGATGATTTGACCTTCATAACAATTCGCCACTCCCGTTACTTGAAGCGATAGGTAATTCGGCCTCTGGTCAAATCGTATGGTGACATTTCCACCGTGACCTTATCGCCGGGAAGGATACGGATAAAATGCATCCGCATTTTCCCCGAGATGTGAGCCAATATGACATGACCATTATCCAGTTTGACCCGAAACATGGCATTCGGGAGCGTCTCCGCTACCGAGCCCTGGACTTCAATAATGTCTTCTTTTGCCACGTCCTTCTGTAGTCTTTCCTGATCCCTTAACCTAAGTCTTTTCCAAATGACTCAAAACACGCGGCGGTCCACTTGATTGGACGGCGATCGTATGCTCGAAGTGAGCGGACAGGCTCCCATCGACCGTCACCGCTGTCCACCGATCCTCAAGAACACGAACGGCACTCCGACCCATATTCACCATTGGTTCGATCGCCAGGACCATACCTGATTGCAATCGTGGCCCCTGACCAGGTTTCCCATAGTTAGGAACTTGAGGCTCTTCATGTAGTTGCCGACCGATCCCATGACCGACAAACTCGGTGACAACTGAGAATCCGGCGGATTCAACATGTTGTTGCACCGCGTTCGAGATGTCCGTCAAACGATTGCCGACCACAGCCTGTTTAATTCCCACATAGAGCGCCTCTTCCGTCACCTGAACCAATTTCGCCGTCTCTTCCGGAATCCGACCAACCGCCACGGTGACCGCTGAATCCCCATAGAACCCACCCACAATAGCACCGAGATCCAGCCCGATGATATCCCCTTCCTTCAACTTTCGCTTCGAAGGAATACCGTGAACAACCTGCTCGTTCACAGATGCACAGAGCGTCTTCGGATAGTTCCGGTAGCCTTTGAATGCCGGAACCGCCCCCCTGGACCGTATCGCCTCCTCGGCAATATGGTCCAGCTCGTCCGTACTGACACCCGGACAGACTGCTGTCCTTACAATCGCCAGCGCTTCAGCCACCACTCTTGACGCCTCCGCCATCACCACAATCTCGGCGGGCGTTTTCAGAATGATCATGCCGTCTGGGATGCCGAGAGCGCTTTCACGAGGTTGTGGTATACCGTTTCAACTGCCTCGGCGCCGTTAAGATGAGACAATACCCGCTGCTTCTCGTAAAAGTTGATTAACGGCGCTGTCTGCTCTTCGTAGACGCGGAGGCGCATCTCAATCGCCTCCCGCTGATCGTCACTTCGCTGAACCAAGGCTTCTCCGCACCGCTCACATCGACTGCCGCTCTTGGACGGGGCAAACTCTGCGTGATAGGTCGCCTGACACTTGGGACAGTTCCGGCGCCCGCTCAGCCGCTTCACGATTGCCTCCCGAGAAACTCTGAAATTAATCACTCGATCCAACTGAACGCCTCGTTCAGCGAGCACCTTTGCAAGCGCTTCCGCCTGCGGAACCGTCCTTGGAAATCCATCGAGAATAAACCCATTCGCGTGCGATGGGTCAGCCAGTTTCTCTCGTACCAGTCCTATGACGACTGAATCCGGGACCAACCTTCCCTGATCCATATGAGCTTTCGCTTCAAGGCCCAGGGGTGTGTTATTCCGAACCGCCTCCCGAAGCAAATCACCGGTCGAAATTTTACGAATGTGATACTGAACGGCGGCTTTATCAGCCTGCGTGCCTTTTCCAGCGCCCGGAGCACCAAGAAACACCAGCCGCATGATCTAGCCGCTTCTCCCGCGCAACGGAGCCATGCCTTTGCCTAAAAATCCCTCGTAATTTCGCATCAACATATGGGATTCAATTTGCTGGGCCGTATCCAGACCCACACCAATGACGATCAACAGGGAGGTGCCGCCAAAATAAAATGGAACATTCAGCTTATAAATCAACAACTCAGGAATCACACAGACGATGGCCAGATAGATGGCGCCTGCAAAGGTAATCTTCGTGAGGACATTATAGATATAGTCGGAGGTTCGTTGACCAGGCCTGATACCAGGAATAAAACCTCCGTACTTTTTCATGTTGTCGGCCATATCGACGGGGTTCAGGACAACCGCGGTGTAGAAGAAACAGAAAAAGACGATGAGCCCCACATACATCAACGTGTAGAGGAGCGATCCAGGAGCCAGCTGTGCTCCGAGTGATTTCACCCATGGAGTCTCAAAAAACCCCGCAATGGTCGCAGGAAACGCGATGATCGACGAGGCAAATATGGGAGGAATGACCCCGGCCGTATTGATCTTCAACGGAATATGCGTGCTCTGCCCTCCGTAGACGCGTCGCCCAATCACCCGCTTGGCATACTGCACCGGAATTTTCCGTCGCCCGCTTTCCAAAAATACAATCGCGGCGACGACGCCGACCATCAAGAGAGCCAATGCAATCAATAAGAACGCATTGAGCTGGCCGATCTCGTACAAATTGTAGGTCTGCGCCACGGCCGCGGGCAGCCTGGCGACAATTCCGGCAAAAATGATTAACGAGATCCCATTGCCGATCCCTCGTTCAGTAATCTGTTCACCGAGCCACATCAGGAAACCGGTGCCGGCCGTCAATGTGATGACCGTCATGAGACGGAATCCCCATCCCGCATTGAGCACGAACGCTCCCTGATTCATTTGTTCTAACCCCACCGCAATACCAAATCCCTGAATCAGGGCAATACCGATCGTCCCGAACCGGGTATATTGAATGATTTTCTTTCGACCTCGCTCGCCCTCCTTGGCCAATTTGGTCAAATGCGGGATGACGACCGTCAACAATTGGAGGATGATCGATGCGCTGATGTACGGCATGATGCCCAGCGCAAAGATCGTCAGGCGGGACAATGACCCGCCGGAGAAAATGTCGAGGAACCCCAGCAAAGCCCCGCCCTGTTTCTGCAAAAACTCGGAAAGGGCTTCACCGTTGATACCGGGAGTCGGGATGTGGGACCCGACCCGATACACCACCAGCATGCCGAGCGTGAAGAGAACACGAGTACGCAGCTCGGGGATCTTGAAGATATTCTGAAAACTGGTCAGGAGCCGTTCAAGCACCGCCGATGACCTCGACTCGCCCTCCGGCCGCTTGGATCTTTGCTTCAGCCGATTTACTGAATTTATGCGCTTGAACAACGAGCGATTTCTTCAGCTCACCATTGCCAAGGATTTTAATCGGCAGCCTTTTTCGCTTCACTAATCCGGCATCAACCATGGCTTGTGGAGTGATCGTCTCGTTTCCGACCCACCGTTCAAAACTCTTAATGTTGACGATGCTATATTCCGTCCGGGATGGGTTGGTAAATCCGAACTTGGGCAACCGACGCACCAATGGCATCTGCCCACCCTCAAATCCTGGACGCTTGCCGCCTCCCGATCGAGCCAGCAACCCCTTATGCCCTTTGGTTGCGGTCTTCCCGTGACCGGACCCAGGTCCCCGTCCTATACGTTTCCGCCGCTTCTTTGCCCCTCGTGAAGGAGCTAAATCATGGAGGTTCATGGCTTTCCAACCTCAAGCAGGTAGCCGACTTTATTGATCATTCCTCGCACCTGAGGGGTGTCTGGACGGATCACCGTCTGTCGAATATGCCGAAGGCCCAGACCACGCAATACAAGACGATGCCGTTCAGGTGTTCCAATGGGGCTTCGTCGCAATGTCACGCGCACACTTTGAGCCCCATGCTCGGGAGTTCTCGATGTCTTTGTTGAGCCCATTACACCGTAGCCCTTTCTCGCCCTTCGGCGACTTCTTGCCGACGGAAGCGGAGAACGTCCTCCAAATTTCTCAATTGGGTGAGCCCGTCCAGCGTGGCACGAACGGTATTGAAAGGGTTCCCCCGGCCCAATGTTTTTGCGATGACGTTATGTGCGCCGACGAGTTCCACGACGGCACGAACCGCCCCCCCAGCAATGATGCCGGTACCGTCGACGGCCGGTTTCAGCAATACGTGCTCTCCGCCGAACCGACCATGCACCTCATGTGGGATGGTGCCTCCCTTCAACGGGACGTGAGCAAGGTGCTTCTTGGCTTGTTCGACGGCCTTTGAAATCGCGACGGGGACTTCTGCCGCTTTCCCTTTGCCTATCCCAACCCACCCATGACCGTCACCGACCACAACAAGCGCGCAGAAGTTGAAACGCTTTCCACCTTTCACGACTTTTGCGACGCGATTGATAAATACGACTTTGTCTTTCAGGTTTAGCTCATCGGGATTGACTCGCACGCGCTTACCCCTCAGTCCTAAGTTCAGTTACGGTTCGGCGGGAGATCACACACGTCCTCTACTCACCGCGTATCCAGTCCCAATCTAGAATTGCAAGCCCTCTTCACGCGACGCATCTGCAAGCGCCTTGATTCGGCCGTGGTACATCCGGCCACCTCGATCAAACACCACCGTGCTCACCTTGGCGGCCTTGGCACGATCGGCAATCAACTTCCCGACCGCCTTGGCCGCTTCAATTCCACCGGTCGACTTGAGAGACTTACGTAACGACTTATCGAGCGATGATGCAGCCGCCAAGGTGATGCCTCGAATATCATCGATAATCTGGGCATAGATATGGGCCGCGCTCCTAAATACATTCAGGCGGGGCCGTTCCGACGTTCCCAGAATCACACGTCTCACTCGCCGGCGCCGTCGTTCAAGCTGTCGAACTTTATCTGCAGCATTCATGGCCAGTTCCTATTTTCCTGTCTTGCCTTCTTTCTTGCGCAATATCTCGCCCGCGTATCGAACACCCTTTTGCTTATAGACATCCGGCGGCTTAATGGCTCGCAGATCAGCCGCCACCTGGCCCACCAACCGCTTATCAACTCCTTTGATGTTGATCAGCGTCTGCTTGTCCACTTTCACATCGATACCCGTCGGCACCTGATAGATCACTGGGTTGATATACCCCACATTGAAACTTAACGTCCGCCCCTGAATTTGGGTCTTGTAACCCACTCCGGTGATTTCAAGAGAACGTTCATACCCTTGAGTGACCCCCTGGATCATGTTGCTCAATTCCGCACGGGTCAGCCCGTGCAAGGCCCTCAATTTACGATCGTCGCTCGAACGGCCGACAACGACTTGGCTCTGATTGACGGCAACGTCTACCCCTTGCACGAGCGACCAATCCAGCTTGCCTAGCGGGCCTTTCACAGACACGGTTGATCCGGCGACTTTGACTTCCACTCCACCCGGAATTGCAATCGGTTTTTTTCCTATGCGGGACATGGTCTGATATACCCTTTACTCGAAATCGAGACGCCTCATCTGCTTACCACACCGAACAGAGAACCTCACCCCCAAGACGACTCTTACGAGACTCCTGGTCGGTCATGATTCCTTTTGATGTAGAAAGGATGGACACGCCGATCCCATTGCGGACTTTCTTGATATCCTGACTGCCGACATAGACTCGGCGTCCCGGCTTGCTCACACGCTCCAGGCCGGTGATCATAGGCTGTCCATCGCCCACATATCGAAGACGTACAGTAAGAACGGGATGCCCGTCATGAACTCCGTCCTCGATCGCATCAACATAGCCTTCCTTCCTCAAGATCTCCAAAACGGCACGTTTCAGCCTTGAGGTAGGAACCATGACGGCCTCATGCCGGCGTTGAGCGCCATTTTTTAAACGAACAAGAAGATCGCCGATTGGATCGGTAACCATGCTATATCCTTCTCTCCTCCATTGGCAGTCACCGGCGTGTGAACACCCGCTACCAGCTAGATTTTCGCACTCCAGGAATTTCTCCGCGCAGACTCATCAATCGAAAACAAATTCGGCACATCCGAAACCGACGGAGATATCCGCGAACTCGACCGCACACCCCACACCGATGGTAGTCCCGCGTGGAGAACTTTTGCTTCGTTGCTGCCTTATTTCTCAGTGCCAATCGTGACACGCCCACTCCTTCCGTTCAAACAGACGCCGTTGATCATGCCGCTTTCACGCGCGGAACGGCATACCCAGGTGCTTCAAAAGAGCTTTCCCTTCGTCGTTCGTCCTGGCCGTGGTGACAACCGTAATGTCCATCCCATGGATGGAGGCCACTTCATCGTACTTGATTTCGGGGAAGATGAGCTGCTCTTTTAAGCCAAGGGTATAGTTCCCCCGACCGTCAAAGGCCTTCGGTGAGACGCCACGGAAGTCGCGGATACGAGGAAGCGCCAACGTGACCAGTCGATCGAAAAACTCATACATCCGCCGGCTACGGAGCGTCACCTTCGCACCGATGGGCAATCCTTGCCTGAGCTTGAATCCGGCGATGGCTTTTTTGGCTCGAGTGACGACCGGCTTTTGACCGGTGATCATTCCAAATTCGGTCACCGCACTCTCCAAGAGCTTGACGTTCTGAATCGCCTCCCCCATTCCGACGTTCAACACCACACGCTCAAGCTTGGGAACCTGCATCACGTTCTTGTACCCGAACTCCTTCATGAGCGCCGGGACTACTTGTTGTTCATACACGTCGCGAAGTCGCGGTCGGAACTTGGACTCTTCGCTCCCCTGGTCCAATTGCGCGACCGGCTCCTTCTTCGACGACTTTCGCTCAGACGGTTTGCTGGATCGGTTTTTCGGTTCTTTGGCCATGACGCAACCTACTCCACGGTCTCGTTGGATTTCTTGCTGAAGCGCACTCGTCGCCCGTCTTCCAAAACCCGAATCCCTATCCGGGTCGGTTTCCGCGTGACCGGGCAGAAAAACATCACGTTGGAGATCTGAAGAGGCGCCTCTCGCTCCAGAATGCCCCCCTGCTTAGCCTTCTGATTCGGCTTGGTGTGGCGCTTGATGATATTCAGCTTCTCCACAACCACCTTCCCGGCGCCCAAGTCGATTGACAGCACCTTCCCGGTCTTGCCTCGTTCACGACCAGACACCACGACGACCGTATCCCCTTTTCGGATTCTGCTTTTTCGGAGTGCTTCCACCATGCCCCTCGTTCGTTCTGCCCTACAAAACCTCAGGCGCCAAAGAAATGATCTTCATAAATTTCTTCCAGCGGAGTTCGCGGGCAACGGGACCGAATATACGCGTTCCAATCGGCTCGCCGTCTTTATTGATTAAGACGCAGGCGTTTCGATCAAATTTAATATAGGACCCATCTTCCCGACGAACCTCCTTCGTCGTTCGGACAATGACGGCCCGACTGACATCACCCTTCTTCACGCTGGCCTGTGGGATCGCCTCCTTAACAGCCACCACCACGATATCGCCCAGCGACGCATAGCGCCGTCTCGTCCCCCCGAACACATGAAAACACATGGCCTGTTTCGCTCCTGAATTGTCGGCCACATCCATATAGGTATAGTTCTGAATCATCGCTATATTCCTATGCGCAACAAAAAACGGAGGACGACGAGAAATACCGCTGATTACTTTTCAGGTTGACCCTTTTCCATGACTTGTACGACGCGCCAATTCTTTTCTTTGCTCAAAGGCCTGGTCTGCACGAGTTTGACCCGATCTCCCACTTTACACGTGCCGCTTTCATCGTGGGCTTTCAGTCTTGTCACCCGCCTAAGAACCTTCTTGTAGACCGGATGAATGACCGATCTCGAAACCACGACAACGACCGTCTTTTGCATTTTGTTACTGACAACGTCGCCATACCAATGACGGCGCTTTACCACCTCAGCCATAGCGTCCTTTACCTCTTAGACCCCTCTGCTCGGGCCTTCACGTGCTGGAGAACAGTTTTTACCCGCGCAATATCACGCTTCGTTTTCCGGATCTGCATGGGATTCTCAAGACGCCCGGAGCCGAACTGAAAGCGTAGATTGAACAGCTCTTGCACAAGCTGCTTTTCTTTGTCTACAAGTTCATCCGCCCCTAGCTGCTGAAGCTCTTTGACGTCCAATGCCATCTCCCTGCTCCTCTTAGATCCTCAAGAACCTAGCCAAACTCGCCGCGAACGACCAACTTCGTGGCAACCGGCAACTTGTGCGAGGCAAGACGAAACGCCTCTCGAGCAACCTCGGGGGTGACTCCGTCCATCTCATAAAGAATCCTGCCGGGCTTCACGACAGCAACCCAATACTCAGGATTGCCCTTTCCTTTACCCATTCGAGTTTCCGCCGGCTTTTTGGTGATCGGCTTATCAGGGAAAATGCGGGTCCACACTTGCCCTCCTCGCTTCACATACCGAGTAATCGCAATACGCGCGGCCTCAATTTGCCGGCTGGTCACCCATCCGGGCTCCAATGCCTTCAGACCAAACTCCCCCAGGGTAATCTGTCCCCCGCGATAGGCCTTGCCCCTCATCCGGCCCTTCTGCATTTTTCTAAACTTGACTTTCTTAGGCGCTAACACAGCTCGATCTCCTCACCCAAACCGTCGATCTAAAGATGATTCGGCCTTGATAGGCTGAACGGGAAGAAGCTCTCCCTTGTAGATCCAGGTCTTCACCCCGATCTGCCCCATCGTCGTGTGCGCTTCTGCGAATCCATAATCGATTTCGGCACGGAGCGTGTGCAGCGGCACACGCCCTTCTCGATACCATTCAGTCCTGGCGATTTCGGCCCCACCCAGGCGACCAGCCACCATGATCTTGATACCCTGGGCACCAAGCCTCAGCGCAGACTGAACGCTACGCTTCATGGCCCTCCGAAAGGCGACGCGCTTCTCAAGCTGAGTCGCAACATTTTCGCTGACCAGTTGAGCATCAAGCTCAGGCTTCTTGATTTCCTTGACCGTGATGTAGACCTGCCCCCCATACTGCCTTTCAAGGTCGGCCTTCAACTTATCGACTTCAGCCCCCTTACGCCCGATGATGATGCCGGGACGGGCTGTATGAATGATCACCCTGGTTTGATCGCCGGAACGTTCAATTTCGACTTTCGATACGCCAGCATGATACAGCCGTGCCTTGACCATTTTTCTGATCTTGACATCCTGATGGAGCAGCTTGGCGTAATCTTTACCGGCATACCAGCGCGAGCTCCAGGTATAGTTGTAGCCGAGCCGATAACCGATTGGATGTGTTTTTTGACCCATGCGTTATATGCCTCAATAGAGAGAAATGAGCTATTTCCTCTTGCCCTGAGTTTCCGGTGCCGTCACGACGACGGTAATGTGACTCGTACGCTTTTGAATGGCATTGGCCCGTCCCATCGACCTGGCACGTACACGCTTATACGTTGGACCGCAATTAACAAAGGCCTTGGAGATCACCATCGACTCGCTATCGCCCATCTCCTTCAGCTCGGCATTTGCCACAGCGGAGCGAACGATTTTTTCCACTACCCGCGCAGCATGGCGAGGGGTAAGCTTCAGGATGGCCAGCGCCATCGGCACTTGTCTCCCGCGAATCATATCGATCACCGGCCTGGCCTTCCGAGGGGCAACGCGAACAAATCTTAAAACCGCATGTGCTTCAGTCATCTTCAAACCCTGTTATTGATCAGCTCTTCGCTATCCATAAACCACTCGATGCGCCGAACATCAGCGATGAACCGATACGTTGACCTTCCTACTTCAGAGCGACAGCTTTTTCGGTCCTGGCCTGGCCATGCCCCTTGAAAAATCGAGTCGGGGCGAACTCGCCGAGTTTATGACCAACCATGTTCTCGGTCACGAATACCGGAATGAACTTCTTGCCGTTATGGACGGCGAACGTATGGCCGATCATGTCGGGAACGACCGTCGACCGTCGCGACCACGTCTTGATCAACTTGCGGTCTTTCGTCTCATTCAACTGCTCGACCTTTTTGAGAAGATGACCGTCGACAAACGCCCCTTTACTGACCGATCTAGGCATTGCGAACTCCTGACTTACGTCGAGCAATAATGAACTTGTCCGTTTTCTTATTCTGCCTCGTCTTGTAGCCCTTGGTCGGAAGACCCCATGGAGATACTGGATGCGGGTTCCCCTGCCCCGACTTTCCCTCGCCTCCGCCGTGAGGATGGTCGACAGGGTTCATCACGACCCCTCGCACATGCGGTCTTTTCCCCTTCCAACGACTTCGCCCGGCCTTTCCAACGCTGACGTTCTCATGATCGACGTTCCCGACTTGTCCGACGGTCGCCATACAGATTCCTAAGATTCTACGCATTTCCCCGGACTTCAGACGCACCTGCACATAATCGCCGTCACGCCCCATGACCTGCGCGAACCCGCCGGCGCTTCGAATCAACTGACCTCCCTTGCCGGCCTTCAATTCAAGATTGTGGATGGTCGTACCAAGAGGCATATTGACCAACGGAAGCGCATTCCCCGGTCGGATCTCCGCCTGTGGACCGGATTGCACTTCATTATTCACGGTCAGCCCGACAGGAGCCAAGATATACCGCTTCTCTCCATCCCGATACTTCAAGAGCGCGATTCTTGCGGATCGATTGGGATCGTACTCAATAGCCTCAACCCGTGCCGAAACCCCAACTTTATCGCGCAAGAAATCAACCGTGCGATAGAGCCGCTTATGCCCTCCCCCACGAAACCGGACGGTCATCCGACCATCGTTGTTCCGTCCTCCGCTCCGGAGATGAAACGCGGTCAACGATTTCTCCGGCTTTTTTTTGGTTAACTCCTCGGTCACCACAGCCGTCATGCCCCGGCGGCCTGGAGACGTTGGACGATACGATTTCAGCCCCATGATGATGTTCCCACCTTCCGCACGTCACGAATGGACAGACTAGTCGGCCCCACTAGGCGCTTTCGTACATCTCCAACTTTTCCCCTTCTCTAAGGGTCACCAGCGCCTTCTTCCAATCAGAACGTCGACCTGAGAATCGGCCGAGTCGCTTGACTTTCCCCCGGATATTCATGATGTTGACCTTATGAACCTTGACTTTTAACAGCGCCTCGACGGCCAGCCTGATTTGAATGCGATTCGCGTCCGGATGAACCACGAAACCCACTGTATTCGTCTTTTCACGAAGTTCGGTAATCTTCTCCGTCAATAACGGACGAATCAAGATCCTGTGGCTATCAACCTTCATGACCACACCTCGCTCACAGAACCTAACTCTCGCTCAGCGATCATGATCACCTGGGCGCGAACCACATCGTACACGTTCAGCTGATCAGCACTGAGCACTTTCACAGCAGTCAAATTGCCTGCAGCCTTCAAGATTTCAGACTGGTCTTTACCGACGATCACCAACGTGTGATCCCCCCCGGTGAATTGCTTTAACGCTTGCGCTAATAACTTCGTCTTGGGCTGCTGCAGAGAAAGATCAGACACGACAAATAATTTACTCTCCGCCACCTTAGCCGACAAGGCACCCTGCAGTGCGATACGGTACTTTTTCTTCGGTATGGAATAGGCGTAGCTTCTAGGCTTCGGCCCAAACACACTCCCTCCATGGCGCCAGACGGGAGAGCGAAGAGACCCGGCTCGCGCGCGCCCTGTATGCTTTTGCTTCCATGGCTTTTTACCGGATCCGCTCACTTCACCGCGCCGCAACGTAGATGCCGTCCCCCTGCGCTCGCAGGCGCGCTGCATGACGACTGCTTCATGCACCAACGCAGCGCGAGGTTCACAGCCGAATACTTGCGGAGATAAATCGACCGTTCCCACTTTCCGCTTCTGTAAATCAACCAGATCGATAGTAGGCATGCTAGCTCTTCTTTGACTTTCGCACGACAACGACGCCATTAGCGGCCCCAGGAACGGCCCCACGGACAAAGAGGAGATTTTCCTCGGATCTCGATTCGATGACTTTCAACCGCTGAACCGTGACCCGCTCCGATCCCATATGGCCCGGCAAGGTCTTCCCCTTCCACACGCGAGAAGGAAACGAACTTGCGCCGATTGAACCGGGCGCCCGATGAAACATGGACCCATGCGACTCCGGACCACCCGCATAGTGATGTCGCTTGACGACACCTTGGAATCCTTTGCCCTTCGATACGCCGATCACATCGACCCAGTCGCCCTTCTTGAACATACTCACCGTGACTAATTGGCCGACCGTCGGCTCCCCGTCCTTTCGAAACTCGCGCAACACACGACTGGGCGGGGCTTGATGTTTCTTCAGATGACCCAATTCTGACTTCGAGAGCTTGCGTTCTTTGACTTCGCCGAATGACAGCTGAACCGCTTCGTACTGATCCCTCTCCTTAGTCCTCACCGCCACGACGCGGCACGGACCCGCTTCTATCACCGTGACCGGCGTCAAGCGACTCTCATCGAAAACTTGAGTCATTCCCAGCTTTTTCCCAATCAGTCCGTTTGTCATATCCATCCAGTACCAAACGTTGCGTTCCGACTACTGAGCTCTCAAACGTAGCTCTCAAGACTCATAACTTTATTTCGACGTCCACCCCCGCCGCCAAATTCAGCTTCATCAACGAATCCATGGTCTCAGGCGTGGGCTCCATGATATCAAGCAACCGCTTGTGCGTACGCATCTCAAATTGCTCACGAGATTTTTTGTCGGCATGCGTCGAGCGCTGAACGGTAATCTTCTCAATTCTCGTGGGAAGCGGAATCGGACCGACCACTCTGGCTCCACTGCGTCGAACGGTTTCAACAATCTCGGACACCGATTGATCCAACACTCGGTAGTCAAAACCCCGCAATCTTATTCTGATCCGCTGATCGACTTTCACGTCATTACTCCTAAGCTGTCAACCGACAGGTTTGAGCCTTACGCCAGAATTTCCGTCACGACGCCGGAGCCGACCGTCTTGCCGCCCTCGCGGACCGCAAACCGCAACCCCTGATCCATCGCAATCGGACTGATCAACTCCGCCGTCACACTCACGTTATCCCCCGGCATCACCATCTCCACCCCCGGATTCAGCTGCACGACGCCGGTGACATCGGTGGTCCGAAAGTAGAACTGCGGCCGATACCCATTGAAAAACGGCGTATGCCGCCCCCCTTCTTCTTTCGTCAACACATAGATCTCCGCCTTGAACTTGGTATGCGGCGTGATGGTCTTCCCTTTGCACAACACCATCCCCCGCTCGACGTCTTCTTTCTTGGTGCCCCGCAACAGCACGCCGATGTTGTCGCCGGCCTGCCCCTCATCGAGCACTTTGCGGAACATCTCCACGCCCGTCACCACGGTGGTCTGCGTCGGCCGTAATCCCACGATCTCGATTTCATCGCCCACTTTCACGATGCCCCGCTCGCAGCGCCCCGTGACCACGGTCCCGCGGCCGCTGATGGTAAACACGTCTTCGATCGGCATGAGAAAGGGCTTGTCAATCGGCCGCTGCGGCGTCGGTATGTACGTATCCACCGCCTCCAGCAACTTTAAGATAGCGGGGACGCCCAATTCGCCCTGATCCCCCTCCATCGCCTTCAACGCGCTGCCATGAATGATGGGGGTCTTGTCCCCCGGAAAGCCGTACTTCGCGAGCAATTCCCGCACTTCCAACTCCACCAACTCTAAGAGCTCTTTGTCATCGACTTTGTCGGCCTTATTCAAGAACACGACGATGTAGGGCACCCCCACTTGTCGGGCCAACAGGATATGCTCGCGGGTCTGCGGCATGGGGCCGTCTGCCGCGCTCACCACCAGGATCGCGCCGTCCATCTGGGCGGCGCCGGTGATCATGTTCTTCACATAGTCGGCGTGGCCCGGGCAATCGACGTGCGCATAATGCCGCTGGCTCGTCTCATACTCCACGTGGCTGATGGCGATGGTCATGATCTTCGTCGCGTCCCGCCGCCCTTGGCTCTCGCTCGCCTTCGCCACTTCATCGTAACTGATGAATTTCGCCATCCCTTTGTCCGCGCATACTTTCGTCAACGCCGCCGTCAACGTCGTCTTCCCGTGGTCCACGTGCCCGATCGTCCCAATGTTCACGTGCGGCTTCTTCCGCTCGTATTTCGCCTTCGCCATAACCCACTCCTCCCCTATACCCTATCCACTATTTCTTAATGATGGCTTCCGCAATATTCTTCGGGACTTGGTCGTACCGCTCAAATTCCATACTGTACGTCGCGCGACCTTGCGTTCGAGACCGAAGGTCGGTGGCATAGCCGAACATCTCCATCAAAGGCACGGCGGCGTCGATTGCTTGAGCGCCGGCCCGAACTTTCATTCCCTGTACCTTACCTCTTCGCCCGTTCAAATTTCCGATGACATCCCCCATGAACTCCTGGGGAACCAAGACCTCAACCTTCATAATCGGTTCGAGCAAGACAGGATCGGCCTTTTTGCAGGCATCGGCAAAACCCATTGAAGCCGCGATTTTAAATGCCATTTCATTCGAATCGACGTCATGATACGACCCATCGATCACGGTCACTTTTACGTCTCGCAGAGGATAGCCGGCAACGACTCCCGTTTCCATCCGCTCCCGAACACCCTTCTCAATGGCGGGGACATACTCTCTTGGAATCGCGCCGCCCACGACTTTATTGACAAACTCCAATCCCTTACCTGACTCAGACGGTTCGACCGTCAACACGACATGGCCATACTGCCCGCGACCACCGGTTTGCTTGATGTATTTGGATTCCGCCTCGGCTTTCCGTCTGATCGTTTCCCTGAATGCCACTTCGGGCTTGCCGACGTTCGCTTCGACTTTGAATTCGCGCAACATCCGATCAACGATGATTTCGAGATGCAACTCCCCCATCCCGGCAATAATTGTCTGCGCGGTTTCCTCGTCCGTCCGCACACGAAAGGACGGGTCTTCCTGCGCCAACTTCTGAAGCGCAAAGCCCATCTTCTCTTGGTCCTGCTTGGTTTTTGGCTCGATCGCCATCGCAATAACGGGCTCAGGAAACTTCATAAGCTCAAGCAGCACCGGCTGCTTCTCATCCGCCAAGGTATCTCCAGTGGTGGCCCCTTTGAGTCCTACTGCAGCAACGATGTCTCCAGCATGCACTTCGTCGATATCTTCTCGCTTATTGGCATGCATTTTCAGCAGGCGTCCGATCCGATCCTTTGTCCCTTTCGTGACATTCAGGACCGGCGTGCCGGTTTTCAGCGTCCCTGAATAGACACGAAAATAGGTCAACTGACCGGCAAACGGGTCGGACATGATCTTGAACGCCAATGCCGCAAACGGCTCACCATCGTCCACCTTCCTCGCCACTTCCTTGCCGTTGTTCGGGTCTATCCCCATAACGGGAGGAATATCGAGCGGTGACGGTAAATAGTCGACCACACCATCCAACAGCTGCTGCACACCTTTGTTCTTGAAGGCCGACCCGCAGAGCACGGGAGTAACTTTCATCGAAATAGTCGCGGCCCTGACTGCGCGCATCACTTCTTCTTCCGTCAATGGATGACCGTTCAAATATTTTTCCATTACCTGGTCGTCGAATTCTGCGACTGCGTCGAGCATCTTTTCGCGGTACTCTTTTGCTTGGGCGAGGAGATCAGCTGGAATTTCATCAACCTTGTACTTCGCGCCCAGCGTCTCATCGTCGTAAAAGTACCCTTTCATCCTGACCAGATCGATGGAGCCTCGAAATTCAGCCTCACGTCCGATGGGGATCTGGATAGGAACCGGCGTTGCCCCAAGCCGATCGATAATAGATTGAACGCTGCCATAAAAATCAGCCCCAATCCGGTCCATCTTGTTCATAAAGGCAATACGAGGAACGTGATATTTATCCGCCTGCCGCCAAACCGTCTCGGACTGAGGCTCAACCCCCTGCACGGAATCGAATGCCGCCACCGCCCCATCGAGCACCCGCAGCGAACGCTCTACTTCGATCGTAAAATCCACATGCCCTGGGGTATCAATAATATTGATACGGTGGTCGCGCCAGAAACAAGTTGTCGCGGCGGCCGTAATGGTGATGCCTCGCTCTCGCTCCTGCTCCATCCAATCCATCGTGGCCGCGCCTTCATGAACCTCACCCATTTTATGGGTCATGCCCGTATAGTAGAGGATTCGCTCCGTGGTCGTAGTTTTGCCGGCATCAATGTGCGCCATGATACCGATATTTCTTGTGCGCTCTAATGATGTCTGACGAGCCACTTCAACCCCTCTAAAAACACGTGTGCTGCAGATGAAGCCGCATCATGCTGCTGCGATGTAGGAGAACTCGAATCTGCTGATCGCAGCACGGCTCAACTGCAGCACAGAATGACGCTACCAGCGATAATGAGCGAACGCTTTGTTGGCCTCCGCCATCCGATGCACGTCTTCCCGCTTCTTGACCGCAGCCCCCGTATTGTTCGACGCATCCAATAGCTCGGCTGCGAGCTTCTCGCGCATACTCTTCCCACCGCGCGTACGGGCAAACTGCGATAACCAACGAAGCGCCAACGACACTCGGCGTGCCGGCCTAATTTCGACCGGAACCTGATAGGAGGCACCTCCCACCCGACGAGACTTGACTTCAACGATCGGCTTCACATTATCCACAGCTGCCTTAAACACTTTCAGCGGGTCGCCGCCGGTCTTCTCCTGGATCACATCAAATGCGCCATAGCATATCCGTTCCGTCGTACTCTTTTTTCCGCTACTCATCAATGTGTTGATAAACTTCCCGACCAGTTTATCTCGGTACCGCACATCCGGAAGCACTTCTCGTTGACCCCAAAACCTACTGCGTGGCATATCGACCTATCCAATCAGTGTGATGATTTTCAAAACTTTTGAAATCTACTTAGGCCGCTTCGCTCCATACTTCGAACGACTCTGCTTTCGGTCGGCCACACCCACCGCATCCAACGCCCCACGCACTAAATGGTATCGAACGCCAGGCAGGTCCTTAACGCGGCCCCCGCGCACAAGGACGATTGAGTGCTCCTGAAGATTGTGCCCCACTCCGGGGATATAGGTGGTCACTTCCATACCGTTCGTAAGGCGCACACGCGCAACTTTCCGCAATGCTGAGTTCGGCTTCTTCGGTGTCGTCGTGTAGACGCGAAGACACACGCCTCTCTTCTGCGGGCAGGACTTCAGAGCAGGACTCTTGGTCTTTGCTTTTACAAAGATCCTCCCTTTTCGAACCAGCTGATTGATCGTCGGCATCGCGTTCAGACCCTTTCAAAAGGAACAAGCACCAACCGTCAAGTGCTGAGCCGCCGGATTATAGTGACGTCACCGACCACTGTCAAGTAGCCAGCATGCGATCGTGCACTAAGACCGAGCGGCTTCTCCTGAAACCGCCGGGACAGCCGCATCAGACGGCAGAGCAGGCGTCGCGCCTACGGGCGCCGCCTCCGATTTTTCACTGATGACGAACGTATCACGGTACTCTTCAAACCCTGACCCTGCCGGAATCAACCGGCCCACAATGACGTTTTCTTTCAAGCCCAACAAATAATCCTCGCGTCCATTGATCGCGGCTTCAGTGAGCACGCGAGTCGTTTCCTGGAACGATGCCGCAGAAATAAAGCTGTCTGTCGTGAGGGCCGCCTTGGTAATCCCAAGCAGGACAGGCTTGCCCAAGGCTGCCTTCCCGTCTTTGGCGAGCACCCGTTCGTTTTCTTTTTCGAAGAGGCTCTTACTGACTTGGCTGCCCGGCAAGAACTGGGTGTCTCCCGGATCTTCAACCCGCACCTTGCGCAACATTTGCCGCACGATGATCTCAATGTGTTTGTCGTTAATCGAAACGCCTTGCAATCGATACACGTCTTGAACCTCATCCACAAGGTACTTCTGCAACTCATTCGGACCCAGCACATCAAGGATGTCATGTGGATTCGCCGATCCATCCATCAACGGCTCGCCGGCCCGCACCCAGTCACCTTCATGGACGTTGACGTGCTTGCCTTTGGGAATAAAGTATTCCTTCACATCGCCCATCTTATTGTCGACAAGAACTTTGCGTTGGCCTTTGACGAAGCCACCGTAGGAGACTTCTCCGTCGATCTCAGTGATGACCGCCTGCTCTTTCGGCTTCCTCGCCTCGAACAGTTCCACCACGCGCGGAAGCCCTCCTGTAATGTCTTTCGTCTTCGTCGTTTCACGAGGAATCTTTGCCAAGACATCACCGGGATAGACCATGGCCCCTTTTTCGACGAAGATATGGGCCCCGACCGGCAATAAGTACCTAGCCACGGCATTGGATCCGCCGGTCACTTTAGCCGTTTTGCCGCTTTCATCTTTAATCGACACGCGAGGGCGCAGCGTCTGACCGGAATGTTCAATGATGACCTTGCGCGACAAGCCGGTCACTTCATCAAACTCGTCCTTCATCGTGACGCCTTCGACAATATCACCGTACGCCACTTTCCCACCGACCTCCGTCAAAATAGTCAGGGAGTACGGATCCCACTCAACCAATTTCTGGCCGACGACCACAGGATCGCCGTCTTTAATCTTGATCTTGGCCCCATACACCACAGGGTACTTCTCACGTTCCCGTCCACTGTCGTCGACAATCGCAATCTTCGTATTGCGATTCATCACGACCCATTCACCATCTTTATTCCGCACCGCAATTCCGCCGTTGTGAATATCGGCGTTCTTTTTGGCATCGAAACTCATGAACTTAATTCGCCCGGCATGCTTCGCCTCAAGCACCGTTTGCTCGACGACCTTACTGGCCGTACCGCCGATGTGAAAGGTGCGCATCGTCAGCTGCGTGCCTGGCTCGCCGATTGATTGCGCCGCGATGACACCGACCGGCTCGCCTTTTTCCACCAGACGCCCTCGTGCCAGATCGCGGCCGTAGCAGGCACGACAGACACCACGCGGTGATTGACAGGTCAGCACGGACCGGATCTTCACACGGTCGACCCCGGCCTCAACGATCGACTTCGTTAACTCTTCATTGATTTCTTCATTCCAAGACACGATGATTTCCCCCGTGACGGGGTCACGAATATCCTCTGCCGCCAAACGACCGAGGACCCGTTCCTCCAACGGCTGGATAATTTCACCGCCTTCGACTAATGCGCTGACGATGATACCGTCGCGCGTTCCACAATCGATCTCGTTGATAATGACGTCCTGAGCGATATCGACCAATCGCCGAGTGAGATACCCTGAATTGGCGGTTTTCAGCGCGGTGTCGGCAAGACCCTTACGAGCGCCGTGGGTGGAGATGAAGTACTGCAACACCGTCAACCCTTCACGGAAGTTAGCGGTGATCGGGGTCTCAATGATCTCACCGGACGGTTTGGCCATCAGTCCGCGCATGCCGCCCAACTGCCGAATCTGTTGCGAACTCCCACGGGCTCCGGAATCGGCCATCATGAAGATCGGGTTGAACGATTCGGCCTTCGCTGGATCACCGCCGGCGCCGAGCTCCTTCATCATTTCGTTGGCAACCTGCTCAGTGACGTGCGCCCAAATGTCGATCACCTTGTTGTACCGTTCGCCGTTCGTGATCAAGCCCTCTGAATACTGTTTCTCGATCTCGTTCACTTCCCGCTGGGCTTTCCCGATGAAGTCTTCCTTTTTACTCGGGATGTGCATGTTGTCGATGCAGATCGACAAGCCGGCTCTGGTCGCATAGGCAAAACCGATGTCTTTGATCTTATCCAGAAACTCGACGGTGTCTCGATGACCGGTCTGCCGATACACGGCATCGATGAGTTTCGTCATCTCCTTTTTGGTCATGAGCTTGTTCGCATTGGCGAACGGCAAACCCGGAGGAAGGATTTCCGACAGCAACACACGACCAACGGTCGTCTGCATCAGCGAACCCGCAAGGCGGACCTTGATCCGCGCATGCTCTTCTACTTCTCTCGCATCAAAGGCGATCCGGACTTCCTCGGGGGACCCAAACACCTTCCCTTCGCCCTTTGCGCCCAATCGTTCCTTCGTCAACCAATAACAGCCCAACACCATATCCTGCGACGGCACCGCAATCGGCTTGCCGTTGGCCGGAGAGAGAATGTTGTTGATGGACATCATGAGGACTCGCGCTTCAACCTGCGCTTCGACGGACAGCGGGACGTGCACCGCCATCTGATCTCCATCGAAGTCCGCGTTGAACGCCGCGCAGACGAGCGGGTGCAATCGGATCGCCTTACCCTCAACCAATACGGGATCGAATGCCTGGATGCCCAACCGATGGAGCGTCGGAGCTCGATTCAGCAAGACCGGATGCTCTCGGATCACTTCATCAAGGACATCCCAGACCTCAGGTCGTTCTTTTTCAACCAGCCGTTTGGCGCTCTTAATGGTGGTGGCCGCCCCTCTGGCTTCCAGCTTGTGGAAGATGAACGGCTTGAACAATTCCAGCGCCATTTTCTTCGGCAACCCGCACTGATGGAGGCGCAACTCCGGACCGACGACGATCACGGTACGGCCGGAATAATCGACGCGCTTCCCGAGCAGGTTCTGCCGGAACCGCCCCTGTTTACCCTTCAGCATGTCGCTCAATGATTTCAGCGGACGTTTGTTCGGGCCACGAATCGCGCGCCCGCGGCGACCGTTGTCGAAGAGCGCATCCACGGCTTCCTGCAACATCCGCATCTCGTTCCTGATGATGACGCCGGGCGCCTTCAGTTCCATCAATCGTTTCAGCCGATTATTTCGATTGATCACGCGACGGTAGAGGTCGTTCAAATCGGACGTGGCAAACCGTCCTCCATCGAGCGGAACCAGGGGACGCAACTCCGGCGGCAGGACCGGAATGACATCCATGATCATCCACTCCGGTTTATTCCCGGACTTGCGGAACGCCTCCAGCACTTTTAAGCGCTTGGCGTACTTCTTCTTCATGGCCGCCGAGGTCGACGCTTTTGCTTTTACTTGTAGGTCGTCCCACAGCCCATTGATATCGATCTTCCGCAGTAAATCGCGGATGGCCTCTGCGCCGATTCCAACCTTAAACCCGCTCGCACCGAACTCAGAAACAAGGGTGCGCAGCTTATCCTCCGGCACCAACTCCTTTTCCGCCAGATCGGTTGAGCCCGGATCCACACAGACGTAACTTTCAAAATAGAGAATTTTCTCGAGCTGCTTGAGGCTCATATCGAGCAAGGTTCCAATCCGACTCGGGACACCCTTCAGAAACCAAATATGGGCGACAGGGGCAGCCAGCTCGATATGTCCCATCCGTTCGCGTCGAACCTTCGATTGAATCACCTCGACACCGCATTTGTCGCACACGATCCCCCTGTGCTTCATGCGCTTGTACTTCCCGCAATTGCACTCCCAGTCCTTGGTCGGACCGAAGATCTTCGCGCAAAACAGCCCGTCTTTTTCCGGCTTGAACGACCGATAGTTGATCGTTTCCGGTTTCTTGACTTCACCATACGACCACGATCGGATTTTCTCGGGCGAGGCAATGCGAATCCGCATTGAATCGAACGACACCGAATCCCGTTGCTTTTCAAACAGTGTATATACGCCTTCCAAGGTAGTGACCTCCTCTGATGCCGGTTTTCAGCCGGCACACAAGCGGTTAGTCTTGCGTTTTGACCAGCTCCACATCGAGTCCCAAGCTCTGCAGTTCCTTGACCAATACATTGAACGACTCAGGCAACCCTGGTTCCAGGAACGGCTCCCCTTTGACAATCGCTTCATACATGCGCGACCGACCCGGCACATCATCTGATTTGACGGTCAGGAACTCTTGCAGAGTCGATGCCGCTCCATAAGCCTGCAACGCCCAGACTTCCATTTCTCCCAACCGCTGACCTCCGAATTGAGCCTTGCCTCCCAGAGGCTGCTGGGTGACGAGAGAATAGGGGCCGATCGACCGTGCGTGGATCTTGTCGTCCACCAGATGGTGGAGCTTCAGCACATACATATACCCGACGGTGACCGGACTGCCGAACGACTCGCCCGTCTTGCCGTCGATGAGTTGCGACTGGCCGCTCACCGGCAATTTGGCTTTTTTCAGCAGGTCCTTAATTTCCTTCTCCGAGGCGCCATCGAATACTGGGCTGGCCACTTGGATGCCCAAGGCCTTCGCCGCCCAACCAAGGTGAGTCTCCAGAATTTGCCCGACGTTCATACGGGACGGCACACCCAGAGGATTGAGCACGATTTCCACCGGCGTCCCATCCGGCAGATAGGGCATATCTTCTTCGGGCAGGACCCGCGACACGACACCCTTGTTGCCGTGTCGACCGGCCATCTTGTCCCCGACCTGAATCTTGCGCTTCATCGCGATATACACCTTGACGAGCTTGATGACACCGGGAGGCAGTTCATCCCCTCGCTTTAAGCGCCCGACCTTTTCGTCGTACAGCGTTTGGAGGATTTCAATCTGCTCTTTCGCCCGTCGCTCGACATCCTCTAGTTCTTTTTGCTCATCGGGATCACTCAGGATGATGTGACGCACCGTGTCGTCCGGCAATCGCCTGAGAATCTCCGCCGTCAGTTTACCCTTCTTCTTCAAAATGACGTCGCCGCTCTCAGGGTCCATCAGATCGCGACCGACCACCTTGCCCAGCAATAACTTTCGAATCTTTTTCGTCTTTTCTTCGTCGATAATCCGCAGCTCTTCGTGGTGATCGCGCTGCAACTTGATCTGATCATCGGTCTCGATGCTCTTCGAACGCTCGTCTTTGTCGAGTCCTTTGCGAGAGAAGATTTTGACATCGACCACGATGCCTTCCACCCCGGGAGGCACGGTTAACGAGGTATCCTTCACATCGCCGGCCTTCTCGCCGAAGATCGCGCGGAGCAGCTTCTCTTCAGGGGTCAACTGAGTCTCGCCTTTGGGCGTCACTTTGCCCACTAGAATGTCCCCTGGCTTTACTTCGGCGCCGATGCGGATGATCCCGCTCTCGTCCAAATTTCTCAGCGCCTCTTCTCCGACATTGGGAATATCTCGCGTCACATCCTCTTTCCCCAGCTTGGTATCGCGGGCCTCGACCTCAAACTCTTCGATGTGGATCGAGGTGAAGGCGTCCTCGCGGACCAATTTTTCGCTGAGCAATATGGCATCTTCGAAGTTGTATCCGCCCCACGGCATGAACGCCACGAGGACGTTCTTGCCCAGCGCGAGCTCGCCATGATCGATCGCCGGTCCATCTCCAAGTACCTGCCCTTTCTTGACAGGTTGGCCGATCCGAACCACGGGGGTCTGAGTAATACAGGTATTTTGATTCGATCGCTGGAATTTGATCAAGTCATAGACGTCCAGCCCGGAATCCTTCCCTCTCTTGCCGTCCTTTGAATCGGCCCGCACCACGATGCGAGTGGCATCGACGCTTTCCACGACCCCGGCTCGACGAGCCTGGATGACATACCCCGAATCTCGCGCCACCACGGCCTCCATCCCAGTCCCGACCAGAGGGGCCTCGGACGTCACCAGAGGAACCGCCTGGCGCTGCATGTTGGAACCCATCAGCGCGCGGTTGGCATCGTCATGCTCCAAGAACGGCACGAGCGCGGTCGCCACGCTCACCACTTGCTTCGGCGACACATCCATGTACTCGATCTTATCCGGAGCAGCCAGGACAAAGTCTCCACCGTGGCGACAGGAGACGGTTTCCGATATCAGCCTGCCCGCCCCATCCAATTTCGAGTTGGCTTGGGCGATGATGTATTTGTCCCCCTCGATCGCCGAGAGAAACTCGATTTCATCCGTCACACGTCCCTTGACGACTTTCCGATACGGCGCCTCAATGAATCCGAACTGGTTGATCCGCGCGTAGGTCGCCAGCGAGGTAATCAACCCGATATTGGGGCCTTCCGGCGTCTCGATCGGGCAAATACGGCTATAATGGGACGGATGCACGTCTCGAACTTCGAACCCGGCCCGTTCTCTCGTGAGCCCGCCCGGACCAAGAGCCGACAGACGCCGTTTATGCGTGATTTCAGCCAGTGGGTTCGTTTGGTCCATGAATTGAGACAGCTGACTGCTGCTGAAAAACTCCTTGACGGCCGCGACCACCGGCTTGGCATTGATCAAGTCATGCGGCAACACCGTTTCCATATCGAGAAGATTCATGCGTTCTTTGATGCTTCGCTCCATCCGCACCAAGCCCAGCCGGAATTGATTTTCCAGGAGTTCGCCGACGGATCGCACACGGCGATTACCCAAGTGATCGATGTCGTCGATTTCGCCTTTGCCGACCTTCAGATTGACGAGATAGCGGATGACTTCCACGATGTCCTGAGCGGTCAGAGTGCGCTGCTCGAGCGGCAAGTCCAAACCCAGCTTCTTATTCAGCTTGAGCCGGCCGACCGGTGACAAATCATAGCGCTTGGAATTCAGAAATAGATTGTCGAATAATGCTCTCGCCGTATCGACTGACGGCGTCTCACCGGGACGGAGACGACGGTAGATTTCGACCATCGCTTCCTCCTTCGACCCGATTTTCTCCATCTCCAGGGTGTCAAGAATCACCGGCGTCGCAGTCGCCATATCCAGATAGATGACTTTGAATTCTTCCACGTCGCTTTCAACGATCTGTTCGACGATCTCGGCGGTCAATCGCTGATTCTTCTCCGCCAACTGGTTCTTTTTCGAGTCGACCAATTCCGTGAGAATGGCGCGCCCTACCAACTCTGTGGGCAATAAGGGAATCTCCTTCACTCCCGAGGCCTTCAGTTTGGCAATCAGGCCTTTCGTCAGCCTAGCCCCTTCTCGCACCAACGGTTCCTTGCCGGTCTTGTCCGTCACCTCAGCGGAACACCGAAGTCCATGGTGGATGTCCGGATCCAGCTTGCGGAACATCTTCCCCTTCGACACGCGAATTTCTTCGACCGGGTAGTACATCTTCAGCAAGTCGTCGCTCGAGAAACCGAACGCTTTCAACAGAATGGTGGTCGGCATTTTCCGACGACGATCGATCCGGACATAGAGAATATCCCTGGCATCGAACTCGAAATCGAGCCATGAGCCACGATAGGGGATAATTCGGGCCGAGTACAATACCTTGCCGCTCGCATGAGTCCGACCCTTATCATGCGTAAACGACGCACCCGGCGACCGGTGAAGCTGACTGACCACGACGCGCTCGGTACCGTTGACGATAAACGTCCCCCGTTCGGTCATGAGCGGCAATTCACCGACATAGACCTCCTGCTCACGCACGTCGAGCACTTTCTTGCGAGGCCCCTTATCCTCCTTATCGAGCACCACCAAGCGGACACGCAGCTTCAACGGAACCGCGAAGGTCATACCCTGCTCAAGACATTCGCGTTCGTCGTACTTGGGCGTCCCCAGGGTATAACTCGAAAATTCGAGCACCGCCGTGTTGTTATAATCCGGAATCGGAAACACGCTGGCCAGCGCCGCCTGCAATCCGTGATCCTTCCGACGCTCCGATTCAACCTCGAATTGCAAAAATTCTTCGTAGGAGCGCTTCTGGATCTCGATCAGATCCGGAATATCGATGTTGGTTCGAATGCGAGAAAAATCTTTCCGCTCGACGAATTCTTGTAGCGTCGTTTCGGACATTCCTACCCCTCCACGCTGGTTGGCGGTGAACAGCTGTCACCTGTCACGACAGATTCCCGAGATACCGATAGACCTCGGCCTTCAGCGAATACCGAAAGAGCCGCGACGATGACGAACTCGCTTCCTTACTTGACTTCGACCTTGGCACCGCTTTCTTCGAGCTTCTTCTTCGCCGTATCGGCTTCTTCCTTAGCCACCCCGGTCTTGACCGGCTTCGGCGCGCCCTCCACGAGATCCTTGGCTTCCTTCAAACCGAGACTCGTCAGCTCCCGCACCACCTTAATAATCTGGATTTTCTTGTCGGCCGGCACCGACGCAAGAATGACATCGAATGCCGTTTTCTCTTCGGCAGGAGCCGCTGCGCCTCCGCCCGCCGCCGGAGCCGCGGCCATGGCGACCGGCGCCGCCGCCGTCACTCCAAACCGCTCCTCAAGCCCCTTCACCAGTTCGGCCAGATCGAGCACGCTCATGCTTTCGATTGCCTTGATCAATTCCTCTTGCGACAATTTTCCTTCAACAGCTGGCATGTCCCCTTCTCCTTTCCGTTTATCTTGAATGGCTGCAATGACTCGCACAAACTTCGACAAGACCGCGCTTAACGTATAGACGACACCTCGAATCGGCCCTTGCATGGCCGAAAGCAACATCGCAACGAGCACTTCTTTCTTCGGCAGCTTCGCAACGGCGGCCAGCTCACCCGGCTGGAGAATCTTGCCTTCCAGCACTCCGGCCGTCATCCGAATCTTTACTTCGCGTTTCTCCGCGCCGATGAAATCCTTCAGCACCTTTGTCGGCAACACCGGATCGTCATAGCCGATGACGACTCCGGTCGGACCCTTGAGATGCGCCTTGAGTCCGGCCACGATCGTCCCCTCGGCGGCGCGCGCCGCGAGCGTATTCTTCACGATTCGATATTCTGCCTTTGCCCCGCGGAGCTGCTTGCGCAACTCGGTGACCTCATTGACCGGAAGTCCGACGCATTCCGTCAGGATGGCCAGCCGCGCGCGACCGAATTTTTCGGTCAACTCCGCCACCGCCGTAACCTTCTCTTCCTTCTTCATCGCTCCCTCTCTTGATCGTTAATCGCTAATCGTTACACGTTAACCGGTCCGGCGATTCACGATGAACGTGCCCTCAGCTCCACTGCTTGGTCAGCGCAACGGTATCCAATTTCACGCCAGGCCCCATCGTGCTCGCAATCGTGGCACTCTTGAGATACCGTCCCTTACATGAGGCGGGCTTCGCCTTAATGACGGATTCAATGATGGCCGACGCATTGTCGTACAGCTTTGCGGGATCGAAGGATACCTTTCCCACCGGCACATGAACGATACCGGCCTTCTCAACCTTGAACTCGACACGCCCCTTTCGGATATCGGCGACCGCTTTTCCAACTTCAAAGGTCACGGTGCCGGTCTTAGGATTCGGCATCAACCCCCGAGGCCCGAGCACCTTACCGAGTTTTCCGACGGAGGCCATAAGATCCGGCGTGGAAATCGCGCAATCGAAATCCATCCATCCGCCCTTGATTTTTTCCATCAAGTCGTCAGCGCCGACATAGTCGGCCCCCGCTTGCCTCGCCTCCTGCTCCTTTTCACCTTTGGCAAACACCAGGACGCGAACCTTTTTCCCCGTTCCATGGGGAAGCGAAGCCGTCCCTCGAACAAGTTGATCTGAGCGCTTCGGATCGATTCCCAGCCTGAGCGCAAGATCGACCGATTCGTCAAATTTCGCATAGGCCGATCCCTTCACGGTTTCAACGGCCTCACGCAATCCATAGACACGCGGCTCGACGTGCTTGATCGCCGCATTCATTTTCTTTCCCATGACCAGACGCTCCTTCGATCTCGACATTAGCCTTGAATGACGACACCCATGCTCCGGGCAGTCCCTTCGATGATTTTGGCCGCCCCTTCCACATCAGCCGCGTTCAGATCGGCCATCTTCTTCCACGCAATTTCGGTCAACTGCTGCCTGGTGATTTTCCCCACCTTATCCTTCTGCGGCACACCAGACCCTTTGATGATCCCGGCGGCCTTCTTCAGGAGATCAGACGCCGGGGGTGTCTTCATGATGAAGCTGAAGGTACGGTCCTTGTAGACCGTGATGACGACAGGGATGATACTGTCGCCTTCCTTCTGGGTCTTGGCATTGAACTGCTTGCAAAACTCCATAATATTGACTCCATGCTGACCCAAGGAGGGGCCGACGGGAGGGGCCGGATTAGCCTTGCCGGCAGGAATTTGCAACTTGATCTGCGCACTGATTTCCTTTGCCATGCTGCTCCTTGATTCTTAACTCAGCACTCAGCCCGCTTCGCCCACTCAGCGAGGCGAGCACTGTTTGTTAAATCCTCTCTACCTGCAAGAATCCCAATTCAACCGGGGTCGACCGGCCGAAAATGCTCACCATCACCTTCAACCGACTATGGTCCTGATCGACTTCGTCCACCACGCCGTTGAACCCAAGGAAGGGACCATCGATGATGCGAACGTTGTCGCCTTTAATAAATTTGACCTGCTCTCGAGGCTCCGCCTGACCCGCATCGACCTGCTTGAGCAAGGACTCCACTTCATCATCGGTCAGCGGAGTCGGAACGGCGCCTCCCCCGACAAATCCTGTCACTTTCGGCGTCTCCTTGATCATCTGCAAGGTCTCGTCCCCCAACGGAGACTCCAACTCGATGAGGACGTAGCCCGGGAAGAACTTTCGTCGAGACGTCCGCCGCTTTCCGTCTTTAATTTCAATCACGTCCTCTGTCGGAACGAGCACCTGTCCGAGCTTCTCGACAAGCCCCATTTGATTTGCGCGTTCCATGAGGCTGGTCTTCACTCGCCCCTCAAAACCCGCGTACGTATGGATGACGTACCAGTTCATTGTCATGCACCACCCTCAGGTCTTCGATGATTACCGCTGAGTTCCTCTATCCTCTATTCGACAGGCTCAGATGAATTTGCCGACCAACCATGAAAGGAATGAGTCAATGACGGACAAGTACAGCGACATCAGGATGCAGAACACGATCACCACCGTCGTTGAGCCGACGGTTTCCTTTCGACTCGGAAATGAAACTTTTTTCATCTCTGCCCGCACGTCCGTCACGAACAGCCGAATCGACTCTGTCATCCGCTTAAACATCAGTCACTCCGCCTTCTAGTGTCCACAGTTGGGAAATTCCCAGCCACTACCAAAACTTGAATCCTCTACAAGCAATTCACGGTCGCCATAAACCTAAGCTCCAAAGACACTTGCGGGTTTTATCCCGTCGGGCTCAATTATTAGCCCTTCGGGTCGCGCAAGCGAGGTTTGGCAGGGGCACTAGGATTTGAACCTAGACTCTCGGTTTTGGAGACCGATGTGCTGCCATTGACACTATGCCCCTCCGAACTGGTAAGGCGTGAGGGGCAAGGTGCCGGGCGCCACGACGATCCTTACCCCTTACCCTTCACCCCTTACCGTCACTTCACTTCCTTATGAGGCACGTGCTTTCGGCAGAACTTACAAAACTTGTTTCGCTCCAACCGATCAGGATCGTTCTTCTTGTTTTTCATGGTCGAGTAATTCCGCTGCTTGCAGAGCGTACAAGCCATGTCGATGATTTCACGCATCTCTTTCTCCTCAGTACAAGCCGACAGGACCGCATGCTGACAAGCACGGAACCCCTCGTGTCAGCCTGACTCCTGACCGCCTGTCAGCTTCGCTACGCCAGAATTTCCGTCACGACGCCGGAGCCGACCGTCTTGCCGCCCTCGCGGACCGCAAACCGCAACCCCTGATCCATCGCAATCGGACTGATCAACTCCGCCGTCACACTCACGTTATCCCCCGGCATCACCATCTCCACCCCCGGATTCAGCTGCACGACGCCGGTGACATCGGTGGTCCGAAAGTAGAACTGCGGCCGATACCCATTGAAAAACGGCGTATGCCGCCCCCCTTCTTCTTTCGTCAACACATAGATCTCCGCCTTGAACTTGGTATGCGGCGTGATGGTCTTCCCTTTGCACAACACCATCCCCCGCTCGACGTCTTCTTTCTTGGTGCCCCGCAACAGCACGCCGATGTTGTCGCCGGCCTGCCCCTCATCGAGCACTTTGCGGAACATCTCCACGCCCGTCACCACGGTGGTCTGCGTCGGCCGTAATCCCACGATCTCGATTTCATCGCCCACTTTCACGATGCCCCGCTCGCAGCGCCCCGTGACCACGGTCCCGCGGCCGCTGATGGTAAACACGTCTTCGATCGGCATGAGAAAGGGCTTGTCAATCGGCCGCTGCGGCGTCGGTATGTACGTATCCACCGCCTCCAGCAACTTTAAGATAGCGGGGACGCCCAATTCGCCCTGATCCCCCTCCATCGCCTTCAACGCGCTGCCATGAATGATGGGGGTCTTGTCCCCCGGAAAGCCGTACTTCGCGAGCAATTCCCGCACTTCCAACTCCACCAACTCTAAGAGCTCTTTGTCATCGACTTTGTCGGCCTTATTCAAGAACACGACGATGTAGGGCACCCCCACTTGTCGGGCCAACAGGATATGCTCGCGGGTCTGCGGCATGGGGCCGTCTGCCGCGCTCACCACCAGGATCGCGCCGTCCATCTGGGCGGCGCCGGTGATCATGTTCTTCACATAGTCGGCGTGGCCCGGGCAATCGACGTGCGCATAATGCCGCTGGCTCGTCTCATACTCCACGTGGCTGATGGCGATGGTCATGATCTTCGTCGCGTCCCGCCGCCCTTGGCTCTCGCTCGCCTTCGCCACTTCATCGTAACTGATGAATTTCGCCATCCCTTTGTCCGCGCATACTTTCGTCAACGCCGCCGTCAACGTCGTCTTCCCGTGGTCCACGTGCCCGATCGTCCCAATGTTCACGTGCGGCTTCTTCCGCTCGTATTTCGCCTTCGCCATACCTGCCTCCGTTACTTGCAAGGTTAAGATTCAGGTCAGGTTGAGCAGATATGCTCAGCCTCCAACCTTAACGTCAGCCTGCGCCTGAACTTCTGGAGCCCACGACGCGGATCGAACGCGTGACCTCGTCCTTACCAAGGACGTGCTCTACCAACTGAGCTACGTGGGCGTTCATCGTTAATCGTGAACCGTTATTTGTTATTCGCAAGATGACCCTCAATCGAGAGAATTTCTCGACCAACTCGTTTCACGTTTAACGAATAACGCTTCACGGCCTCCGTCTGGAGCGGGCGATGGGATTTGAACCCACGACAGCCAGCTTGGAAGGCTGGAACTCTACCACTGAGCTACGCCCGCCTCTTTATTTTTCTTGCTCAAACTCTCATCACTTAAAGTTCGCCAGCCCACACAAGCGTACAGATAAACTTGCGGGTTTTATCCCGTCGCCAAGAGCAATATGATTGGCTCCGGGTCGAGCAAGCTCTGTTTGGTGGGCAGGCAAGGATTCGAACCTTGGAAGACATAAGCCAGCAGATTTACAGTCTGCCCCCTTTGGCCACTTGGGTACCTGCCCGCAATGTTTCATTGTTCTATCCAAACCAAATTGCAGCACCACTAGAGAGGACACTCTCGCCGACCAACCGCTCAACAAAGACAAACAGGCCTACCCGTGCACAGCTTTCTTCCTCAATCCTCAAGAAGATTGATTCGCTGAAGTGCTCGGACAGGCTAGTTACGAAATGCTGGATTCTATTGATGAACTTCCGCCATGTCAAGAGGGGAATTCGGCTCCGGTACTTTTTTTTAATTTACCTTCCCCTCGGTAGTCGAACAGGCAGATGCCTTAGATGCCTCAAATGACGCTTCAAGCCGCTCAATACAAGCATGTTGAAAACCGAGGACTTGTTTCATTAAAACCCCGGCTTCCTTCAACGTCAGCTGCGATGGCTTGGCCAAATATCTCTTCCGCGCGAGACGCCGTTCGTCCGGATCTTCCGGGACGTAGTACCCACGGAGATCACCCTTCTCAAGTGCCGCCTTGAGTCGCCGTATCCATTGATGGGTTTGCCGCTGCTCCTGAAATATGGATTTCCCTGTCTTGTGCTGTACCTCAAGCAGATTCCACACCGTCCAACCAATGAAGACCGCCCAGGTTTCGTTCAGGGCCTCCCACGACTCAGCCTGCGTCAAATAGCGTGATTCCATCTCTTCTTGACGCTGAACGATCGGAGCGATCGTCACTTCTCCATATCGACAGGCTTGCTGTTGTCTGGCGAAACGCATCAGTTCTTTTGAATCCTGACCGGTCTCGCCGGATTGCTCTTCAATATCTCGTAGATAATCCATGTAGGCATGAAACAGTTCATGATAGAGCACTTCCAGCTCCTTGTGCGCCATCTTGTCAAGCGGCTTGAGGATCCTGCCCGCAGCGTTAAAGGATAACGAACGGTTAAGGACCAGCCGATGCTCGCCGGGATGGTATTCGGCGGCGTAGGTCCGAAGATCATCGAACTCAAAATGAATAAAGTCCGGTGGGAGAGCCTTCAGAAACTTCGTCGGCAACCGTAACCGTTCTGCGTCAGCGAGAACACGTACCCACGTTTGGCCCGCGCTGCTCTCCTCATTCGGGGATGTGCCGGAGGCCTCGGCAAGGAAGGAAGATCCGGCCCAGCAGCACCACACCAGGAGCACTCGGATCGTGAGGTGATTCATACGCACGGGAAGGAGAACCCAAATAGACAGCTACAGCGATAGGGAATGGCGATCAATAATAATATGGGTCGCGGGCCATTCCCCAGTCCTCACGCCCACCTTCCTCAACCAACGCGAGTGTTTCGAGGAGATCCGGGGACACATGGTCCAGAAACCGTGAGGGCTTCGAAAGCAGCATCCCGCTGGTCTTGTCGTACACATTGATGGGGTACGTCAAAAACAAATGCCGCTTGGCTCGAGTCACCGCCACATAGAAAAGCCGTCGCTCTTCTTCCAACTCCTCATCCGCGAGAAAGGAATAGGCCGATGGAAACCGGCCGTCGACCACCCAGATGACAAAGACGCACTGCCACTCCAGCCCCTTCGCAGAATGAATCGTCGAGAGCACGAGCCGTTCATCGTCACGATCAGGCGCATCCACGTCCACCGCACTGCCGTCAGGGGGCTCCAACGCCAAATCAGCGAGGAATTCGTCGATGCCGTGGTAGCCCTCGGCGATCGTGTGGAGATGGTCCAGATCTCTCGTGCGCTTCGGATAATCGTCGTACTGATCTTTGAGAATCGGGAGGTAATACTCATAGATATGATTGACCTGTTCAGCAGGCTGTCGATCCTCAGATCCAGCCAGGCTCTCCAGCGTATTCGCCAGGTTCTTGAGCCCCTGACCGGAGCGGCCATTGACCCCGCGCAGCATATCAAAAGGCCGTTCAGATTTCACGATCGCAGCGAGCAAATCCTGAGCCTTCTTCGGCCCCACACCTTCTACCAACAGCAACACGCGATGCCAACTGACGGTATCGAGGGGGTTCGAGATGACTCGCACATGCGCCAGCAAATCTTTGACATGGGCCGTTTCGATAAACTTCACCCCACCGCGCTTAATAAAGGGTAACCCCTTGCGAGAGAGCTCGATTTCCAGGTCAAAGGAATGGAAACTGGAGCGAAACAGGACCGCGACTTCATTCAGCGGCACCCCTTCCTCGCGAAGCTCAAGAATCTTCTGCGCGATGAATCGCGATTGCGCATTTTCACCGGCCGCTTCGACCAGAGCCGGCAGGGGCCCATCGATCTTTCTCGTGAAGAGGCGCTTCGTATACTTCTCCGCCGCCTCCTCGATAATGCAGTTGGCGAGATTCAAAATCGGCTGGGTGCTGCGATAGTTTTCTTCGAGCTTATAGATCGTCGTGCCGGGGAATAGCACCGGAAAGTCCATAATGTTCTTGAACGTCGCGCCCCGGAAGGCATAGATGGACTGAGAATCATCCCCGACCACCATCACGTTCTGATAAGTCGTCGCCAGCTGACGGATGACCTCGGCCTGCAAGCGATTCGTGTCTTGATACTCATCGACGAGGATATACCGATATTGGCGGGAAATGTTTGCGCGGGCCGCCTCGTCCAACAACAGCAACTGCCGCAGCATGACCAATAGATCGTCGTAGTCCAAGAGTTGCTTCTGGCGCTTCGCCGATTGATAGGCCTTCTGGAGCCGTCCGAGATCCTCGGAGTGATCCGCGAAATGACTGAACTCTTCCAGAATGATCTCGTCGAGACTCCGCAGCGTATTCTCGCTCTTGCTGATCATTTCCATGATCGTCCCCTTGCGGGGAAAGCGTTTGTCTTTTTCGTTGAGCCCCAGCTGCGATCTCACCAGCGCGATCAAATCCTCCGCATCCCCTCGATCTAGAATCGTGAACCCTGGTTCGATGCCGATCGACCGGCCATACCGACGCAATAACAGATTTGCCACGGAGTGGAACGTCCCTCCACAAACCCGATGGCTACTCGTCCCGATCAGATCACCGGCGCGCTCCAACATTTCCTGCGCGGACTTGCGGGTGAACGTGAGCAAGAGAATGTTCGATGGGTCCACGCCGGAGTCGATCAGATAGGCCACGCGATACACAAGCGTGCGCGTCTTGCCGCTGCCGGCCCCCGCAATGACCAGCGACGGACCGTCACCCGCCGTCACTGCCGCCAATTGCTGCGAATTCAACGCCGCCGCATAGTTGATGGACAACTTACGCGGTACAGCTTCCTCCGTAGGCCGCTTCAGCACATAAGTTTTGACTTCTCGTTCCATGGAGATATGCGAAGGAGGTATCCGGTCGTTTAGTCACTCAGGAAAGTTCGTTGTATACCACACTCGACTTCCCTTTCCTATCCACCCGCAGACCATTGTCCAGAGCTTGATGACCAACCAGACGACGAAGGCAATCGTAAGCAGCAAGAGCGCCATCGTGCCGCCGATGATTCCGACCACGTAGAACCAATCAGCGTGGGTCTCCCGATCCGGCTTCATCGCCGCCTCGCGAAGCAGCGCGGCATTTCTCGCATGACTTCGAAACCAAACCGAGAAAATATCTCCGATGATCGGAACTGCTCCGACCGTCCCATTGATGAGCAGATTGAGACTCATGCGGGCGAGCACAATCCGCGGAACTCGCAAGCGCGTCGCCAGCCCAAGGATAATCGTGCCGATGAGATTGGCCAGGACATCGCCGATTCCAGGGATAAGTCCAAGCAACGGATCCAAGCCGATGTACCACGACGTGCCGGGAATCTTGACCGTCGTATCCAGCACCTTGGCCAGCATGTCCGCAATCGCGATCAGATGATCGCGGGCCTCATCACGCGGCAAGACTTCGATCGGCGATGTGGGCTGACGATGAGAAGCCATCACATCGCCTTCACGGATTGAACACACTTGACCAAGAACTGGCTAATATGTACAATTTAGCTATATTAGTTATGATTCCCCGGAGACACATCATGCCTAAGCTCACATTCAGGAACAGCCACGGACAGCTTATAGACATCTCCACCGTCGCGGCCACGAAAGTCAAGAACGAGTTCGGCGCAATCCTAGAGCAAACGATGCACAGTGGGGCGGTCGCCATTACCCGTCATGACATGCCCAAGGCCGTGCTCCTCTCGTTCGCCGAGTTCGAATCGTTGGTGAACGAACGCAGCCGCTCGCTCGACGATCTGAGCACGGAGTTCGACGAATTGCTGGTCCGCATGCAGACACCACACGCGCGAAAGGGCGTGGAGACCGCCTTCAACGCCTCTCCGACGGAACTCGGGCGCGCCGCGGTCACGGCCGCCAAACAACATCGCACACCGGTGCGCAAACGAGCGCGGCGCCTGTCCCCCGCTGCGCGGACATGAGCGCTTCTCGTCGGCCACGCATTCATGTGCTGGCCGGCGTGAATGGGGCGGGAAAGAGCAGCATCGGCGGTGCGGCTGTCCGTCACCACGGAGGCGAGTATTTCAATCCGGACGAAGCGGCCCTCGCCCTCAGAGAGAAAGACCCTACCCTGACACAAGCAGCCGCGAACGGAGCAGCTTGGCGCCAGGGCATGAGGCTGCTGAAGCGAGCGATCGAAAAGCGCCTGGATTTTACCTTCGAGACCACCCTCGGCGGAAACACCATCACGAGCCTCCTTGCGCAAGCCGCCGAACAGGGCATCGAAGTGCACATCTGGTACGTGGGGCTGTCCAGCCCGGAATTGCACATCGCGCGTGTGCAGGCCCGAGTCAGCCGAGGCGGGCACGACATCCCTGCGCACGACATTCACCGGCGCTACGAACATAGCCGTCTCAACCTCATCGCGTTGCTTCCGCTCCTCACCACCTTGCACATGTACGACAACAGCACGGACGCAGACCCTTCAGCAGGCCGAACACCGAAACTGAAACCGGTGCTGCACATGGAGCATGGCAGAATTCTCGGCCCGCCGGACCTGGCATCCACGCCGACCTGGGCCAAACCGATCGTCGCCGCAGCGCTCAAGCTGCACCGCCCGTATCGACAAGGGTAATGGGGACAAGGGGCACCCACTGGTCCATCTGAAGGGGTCGAGCAATTTGCAAGTTTCAGGTACACTGCCCCACCAAAACGCCTCCTCTATAAAAAGGCTCTCTATGCTCTGGGTTGCTCCCTCCGAGAAGGATACTGCGTCGGACACACTGGAAAAGCGTCTCTGGGCTGCCGCCGATCAGCTGCGCGCCAACAGCGGTCTCAACGCGGCGCAATATTCCACACCGGTCCTGGGGCTCATCTTCCTGCGCTTTGCCGATGTGCGCTTCGCGAAAATCCGAGCCGGCCTGGAGAAGATGGCCTCGTCGTCACGGCGCGGCTCTCGCGTGGACGAACCAGCGGCCTACCATGCCGAGGGGGTGCTCTATCTCACGCCCAACGCCCGCTTCGAAAATCTCCTGCATCTGCCGGAGGGAAGCAATGCCGGCAAGGCGATCAACGAGGCGATGCGCGACATCGAGAAGCACAATCCGCAGCTCGCCGGCGTGCTGCCCAAGACCTACGAGATCTTCACCAGCACGCTGCTGAAGGAACTGCTCAAGACGAGTCTCCGAGATCCCCGCCACCATCGACTACGACGCCTTCGGCCGCATCTACGAATACTTCCTCGGCGAGTTCGCCCGGACGGAAGGGCAAAAGGGCGGCGAGTTCTACACGCCCGTCCAGCATCGTCCGCCTGCTGGTCGAAGTCCTGGAGCCGTATCACGGCCGCATCCTCGACCCGGCCTGCGGCTCCGGCGGCATGTTCGTCCAGAGCGCCCGCTTCGTGGCGGAGCACAAGAAGAACCCGTCCTCGGAACTGGCGATTCACGGCCAGGAGAAGGTCGCGGACACCGTCAAGCTCTGCCGCATGAACCTCGCCATGCACGGCCTCGAAGGCGACATCCGCGAAGCCATCACCTACTACGACGACCTGCACAACAGCACCGGGCGAGTTCGACTTCGTCCTCGCCAATCCGCCGTTCAACGTCAACGCCGTGGACAAGGAGCGGCTGGAAGCCGAGGTCGGCAAAGGCCGCCGCTATCCCTTCGGCCTGCCGCGCACCGACAACGCGAACTATCTCTGGATTCAGCTCTTCTACTCGGCGCTGAACGAGAAGGGCCGCGCCGGATTCGTCATGGCGAACTCGCGCCTCCGACGCCCGCTCCTCCGAGCAGGAAATCCGCAGGCAGCTCATCGAAGCCCGCGCCGTGGACGTCATGGTCGCCGTCGGGCCGAACATGTTCTACACCGTCACGCTGCCCGTGCACGCTCTGGTTCCTCGACAGAGGGCAAGCAACGGACGCCTCGCGCCGACAAGGTCCTCTTCCTCGATGCCCGGCACATCTACCGGCAGATGGACCGCGCCCACCGCGACTGGACCGAGGCGCAGATCGGCTTCCTCGCCAACGTCGTCCGCCTCTATCGCGGCGAGGAGCCGGACTTCACTCTCGGCGGCGACGAAGCCGAAGCCAAGCTGAAAGAAGTCTTCGGCAAGAAGCTGAAGTTCGCCGATGTGCCCGGCCTGTGCAAGGCCGCGACGATCAAGGAGATCGAAGCGCAGGGCTGGTCCCTCAACCCCGGCCGCTACGTCGGCGTGGCTCCCGGCGAAGCAGTCAGCGACGAGGACTTCAAGGAACAACTCGAAACCCTGAACGAGGAACTCGAAACCCTCAACGCCCAGGCGCGTGAACTCGAACAAACCATCGCCCGCAACGTGGCGGAGATTCTGGAAGCGTGACGAATGGCAGAATTGGCCTAGAGTAAAACTCGCCAAATGCGTGAACCTCCTCGCAGGTTTTGCATTTAAAAGCGGGCATTTCACCGACAAACCAGATGATGTTCCTCTTGTAAAAGGCGAGACATGTAAGTCAAGGCCGTACATCATGGCGGCATTTCAAAACATTGGCCCAGATCCGATTCGAAGGAGCTACGAGAAATATCATCTCAGCACCGGGGACTGTGGTTGTCAGCCATGGACCGTCCATTGCGATTCCGGCGGGTTTGAAGTCGGCATTCATCCGCGATGATGACCCCGAAGCATTACTTGTTCAGCGATGTCGCTCGACTCCGACCTAGCAATGGAAGTCTGGATCAGCGCTTCCTTAGATTACTGTCATTGGAGGCCCAGACTTCGAAGCTATGTTAAGCCCATCATCACGGGCGTCGATGCAGCCGACATATCAGCGGCAACAGATTCTTAACGTTCGAGTTCGACGTTCCGCCGCTCTCGGTCCAACGCCGGATCGCGGGCATCCTGTCGGCCTACGACGATCTGATCGAGAACAACCAGCGGCGCATCAAGATTTTGGAGGAGATGGCCCGCTCCCTCTACCGCGAGTGGTTCGTCCACTTCCGCTTCCCCGGCCACGAGAAAGTCAAAATGGTTCCCTCCCCCCTCGGCCCCATCCCCCAAGGCTGGGAGGTGCAACCGATGGAAGAACTTGCGACGGTCACAATGGGGCTTTCGCCAAAAAGCGACACATACAATGAAGAAGAAAACGGTACCCCGTTGCTGAATGGACCTGTGGAATTCGGCGATCGGTTCACGAAGCGAATAAAGTGGACAACCGAACCCACCAAGTTCTGCAAAGAAGGCGACCTCGTTGTCTGCGTCAGAGGTTCGACGACCGGCAAATACGTGAAGAGTGACGGCGTGTATTGTCTTGGTCGCGGTGTTTGCGGAATCAGCAGCAAGTATCAATGCTTCATCGAGCTGCTCTTCGAGAATGAACTGCCGACACTTCTCGGCCAGACTAGTGGCTCAACCTTCCCAAGCTGGACTGGCCCACAACTAAAGACCCATCCCGTGTTGTCTCCGCCACCCGAGGTGCTTGCGCGGTTCGATGGGTGTATTAAGCCGATGAGTGCCGCTGTACTCAGGTATTCAAGCCAGATTCAAAACCTCCGCCGCACTCGCGACCTGCTGCTCTCGCGGCTGCTGTCAGGACAAGTATTGATAACATGCTAATAATCAAGCTTCCGGCAGGCGTCTTTGAATACGATCCAGTTAAGCCGTTGGGCAAGCCAGGTGGTTTTGGACAAGTCTTTGCTGGGAAAACCATGAGTGGGGACGACGTTGCCATCAAGAAGCTTCACGTCTCAGCAGCAGCTGTTTTACACCGCGAACTCCGCATCGTAGACGAATTGAAAGGAAACTCCTTCGGGCATGTCATCCCATTTATTGATGCGGGTGAAGATGCAGATAGCGGTAGTTACTTTGTCGTAATGTCCAAGGCTGAAGGGAGCCTTCAGTGTGTCGTAGAGAAGGGCGGACGCCTATCAGCGGAGGAGGCCGCATCTGTCTTGCTTCAAATCGTCAAAGGACTTCTTGAGGTTGGTGAGTTGGTTCACCGCGATCTGAAGCCAGACAACGTCCTGTTTCACGAGGGAAAGTGGAAGGTTGCCGACTTTGGGATTGCCCGATTTATTGAAGAGGCCACGGCAAGCAATACCGTCAAGGACTGCTTGAGCCCGTATTATGCCGCTCCAGAGCAGTGGAGACTCGAGCGTGCAACGCATGCGACAGACATCTACGCGGTAGGTTGCATCGCATTCTTTCTCCTTAGCGGGAAGCCACCGTTCAATACGAATCCATCCGAGGAACATCAGAAGGCGGCACTCCCCCCTTTCCCTTGTACCGACTCTCGCCTTGCCACCCTTATTAATATGATGCTCCGAAAACTTCCATCGACCAGGCCAGCTTTGTCTCGAATTCGTGACCTATTAAGCGAAATCGTGGTGAAACCACAACAAGCAATCAAGGCAGATTCTCTAACTGCCCTGGCTCAGTCGGCAGCAAAGATCGCTGATAGTGAGCAAAAACTTCAGGCTCAACAGCAAGCTGAGGCAGCATCTCGGCAAGCGAGGGTACAGTTAGCGAAGAGTGCCTTTGAAATCCTTGCAGATAACCTGGAACGTCTTTGGGGAAAGATTCATGGTCAGGCGCCGAATGCCAACCGTAGATCGTCTTCAAGCGCTTTTCAATGCATCTTAGGTCACGGGTCTCTTTACGTTGATCTCTCCCGGCAGAACCATTTTGACCCAGGCCTGTTTAGGCAATCACGCTGGGATGTTATCTGCATGTCACAAATCAAAGTTTCACAAGAACGACCAGAGTACATTTGGTCCAGCTGTCTTTGGTATATGAAGCTTCCAGCGTCCAGTGAATATCGTTGGTACGAAGTCTCATATTGGAGTTGGCGGGGGAATAATTATCAGCCTTTTGCGACCTCTGACTTGAGGAGTGCTGATATCGCTGCTTCTAATGTAATGGGCCTGGTCAATATTGCATTTGGGCCTGATCCAATTGACGACGAAAAGGAAGATGATTTCCATGCTCGATGGATATGGCTGCTGGCCAAAACCGCCGCAAACGAGCTTAGGCACCCACGTTCAATGCCGATAGAGCGATGGCCACCTCAGTTTGCATGATTATTTTTCCGTTTTGACACGCCCCACTTTCTTGCTGAGCCTATGCTGACATTGGATCCCTATCCCGTAATCTCTCTCCGTAAAGAAGATGTGTTGGCCCCGGAAGAGATGGGCAGCAAGCGTAAGGGGTGGGTGCAAGTCGCCGGTGACTCCGAACGCTGGCTCTTCAAGTATGCCCGGCTCAGTAACGGCCAGGTCACCGGTGAACACTGGGCTGAAAAGGTGGCGGCCGAAGTCGCCGGCTTCTTATATTCCCCATGCGCGCGTGGAGCTTGCCACCTTGAGGATCTCCAGGCTGTATCAGCCGACGGTTCCCTGAACTCGCCAAGCCTGGCGCCGAACTGATCCACGGGAATGATTTACTGGCCGGTGCCGTGCTCGGGTACGACCGGACAAAGCAGTTTCGCCAGAGCGATCACACCGTGGAGAATATCCTGGCGGCGATCTCGATGTGTTCTCTGATCCGCAGGAGCAGGCCGCAGCCTTTCGACAGATGGCCGGCTATCTGATACTCGATGCTATCATTCTGAATACGGACCGGCACCATGAGAACTGGGCGCTCATTCGAGTGATGCACCAAGACGGACGGGTTTCTCACGAGATGGCGCCGACGTTTGATCATGCCTCTTGTCTTGGGCGGAATGAGCCGCCGGACAAATTGGTCACCTGGCTGTCTGAACGCGGACGGCCTGAGTGGTATGCGGCAAGAAGCCGTTGCCAGGGAGGAATTTATCTTCGATCCGACGATGCGCATGGCGCGAATCCTCTGAAACTGCTGGAACTTGTCGCGCAGAAAATGGCCGGACTATTTTGCGCCGTGGCTGCCGAATCTGGAGAATGTTACCGAAGAGGACCTTTGTGATACAGTGGACGCGTGCCGGCTGATACGATGGTGTCCGCGCAGCGCGACTTTGCGAAAGCATTGCTGCGGGTGACGTATCCGACGAGTGAAAGACATTCTGTCATGAAGACCTTATTCTTAGCCTGGCAAGACAAACGCGTCCGAGGTGATCAAGAAGATGGCTCACGCGCCTGGTTTCCGATCGGACGGCTCGATGCCGAACCCGATGATGCGCACTATCGGTTTGCCTACACCCGTGGAGTATTGCAGGCCAAGGAGAAGGCAGGATTTCAGCCGCTCGAAGCCTTTCCCAAATTTGAGGCCTTGTACGAATCGGCGGAACTGTTTCCGCTGTTTCAAAATCGGCTCATCAGCACGAAACGAGAAGATTATGCCGAGTACCTTCATCGGCTGGACCTATCCCCAGGAGCCGACCCTTTCGAGATTTTCGCGATCAGCGGAGGCGGCAAGCAGACCGATAACTTGGAAGTGTTTCCCAAAATTCAAACCCGCCGTGACGGCAGCTTCGCGTGTAAATTCTTTTTGCATGGATGGCGTCATGTGAACGCAGCCATCGCAAGAGCGTCTTCAGACGTTGTGTCCCGGCGATCCCCTGCAAGTGTCCATCGAACTGAATAACCCGGCGACTGGGGCTGGCCATTCAAGTTGAGTCGGCCAACGATTATTTCATGTTGGGATGGGCGCCGCGTTACCTCATTCAAGGACGTATTGCAGGCCATTTCTGGCGGCCCTGCCAAGATTCAGGCTCGCGTGATCCGCGTGAATCCACCTCCAGCCCCACACAATCAACGTGTGCTTGTCGAGCTCGAAGGCACGTTTCACTGTCGGGTATGAACCGATGAGCAGCGAGGAGTTTCTGCCGCTCGTTCCTAGCGGCGCATGGCCCACGCCTACTCCGAAGATCAACTCGTCGAACAACCCGCCATCAGCCTTGCTTGCCGAACTCGGGTGGCAGACCGTGTCGGCCTTGGAAGAGGTTTTCGGCGCTCGGCGGAACACTAGGGCGGGAGACCAAAGGCGAGGCGGTCTTGGTTCCCCGCCTTCGTGCCGCTCTTGAGCGTCTGAACCCCTCTCTACCGCCAGAAGCCATTTCAGGAGCCATCGATCAACTGACCCGTGAGCGTTCGGTGATGAGCCTCGCGGCGGCGAATCGAGAAGTGTATGGGCTTTCTGAAAGACGGGATTCCTGTTTCCATTCCCGATCCAAAGGCGGCGGACAGAAGACCGAGCGTGTCCGGGTCATTGATTGGGAGAATCCTGCTGCCAACGACTTCCTGCTGGTGAGCCAGTTCAGCGTGACGGGACCGCTCTACACCCGTCGGCCTGATCTCGTCGGGTTCGTGAATGGCCTGCCCCTCGTCGTCATCGAACTGAAGAAGCCCGGCGTTCCGGCGCAGCAAGCGTTCGACGACAACCTCACCTGCTACAAGTCCGACATTCCCCAACTCTTCTGGTTCAACGGGCTGATGATCGCCTCGAACGGAACGGAAAGCCGGGTGGGGTCGCTGACCGCTGACTGGGAGCGGTTCTTTGAGTGGAAGCGGATCGAACGGGAGGACGAACCGCGCCGCGTGTCGCTCGAAGTGATGCTGCGAGGGACCTGTGAGCCATCGCGCCTGCTGGATCTGCTCGAAAACTTCACGCTCTTCTCCGAGCACAAGGCCGGGCTGGTCAAAGTGCTGGGGCAGAACCACCAGTTCCTCGGCGTGAACAATGCCATTGCGGCGACGCTGGCTGCCCGGAAGCAGGGCCATGGACGGGGCGGCGTGTTTTGGCAGACGCAGGGATCGGGCAAGAGCCTGGCGATGGTGTTCTTTGCCCAGAAGATCCTCCGCAAGGTTCCCGGCAACTGGACCTTTGTGGTGGTGACGGACCGTGTCGAACTGGACGACCAGATCGCCAAGACCTTCAAGGCCTGCGGCGCGGTCAGCGAGACGGAAAGCGACGTGTGCCATGCGCAGAGCGGCGCGCAGCTGCGGCAACTGCTCGGCGAGAACCACCGCTATGTCTTCACGCTCATTCACAAGTTCCAGACTCCTGAACTGCTCTGCGACCGGCCCGATGTGATCGTGCTGACCGACGAAGCGCACCGCAGCCAATACGACACTCTGGCGCTGAACATGCGGGCGGCGTTGCCTCGGGCGCTCTTCCTGGCCTTCACCGGCACGCCGCTGATTGCCGGCGAGGAACGGACGCGCGAGGTGTTCGGCGACTATGTCTCCATCTATGACTTCCAGCAGTCGGTCGAAGACGGCGCGACGGTGCCGCTGTTCTACGAAAACCGGACGCCGGAACTGCGGCTGGAGAATCCGAACCTCAACGACGATATCTATCAACCTGATCGAAGCGGCCGAGCTGGATGAGGAGCAAGAGACAACGGCTGGAGCGTGAGCTGGGCCGGCAATACCAACTGCATCACCCGCGACGACCGGCTGGAGACCGTCGCGAAGGATATCGTGCAGCACTTCCTTGGGCGTGGCTTCCAAGGCAAGGCGATGGTGATCTCCATCGACAAGGCCACGGCGCTCCGGATGCACGACAAGGTGCGGAAGCACTGGCAGGCGGAACGAGCAGCGAGTGGAGCAGGAGTTGGCGACAGCTCACGACCTATGGGGCGAAGGCCGACGATCCGGACCGCATCCGGGAACTCACGTCAGCGACTGGATGTGATCCAGACGCACCGACATGGCGTTGATCGTCTCGCCCGGCCAGAACGAGATCGAGCAGATGAAGACAGCTGGGGCTCGACATCGTCCCGCACCGCAAGCGGATGAACGACGAGGCGCTCGACGAGAAGTTCAAGGACCCGAACGACCCGCTGCGCCTGGTCTTCGTCTGCGCGATGTGGCTGACCGGCTTTGACGCGCCGAGCTGTTCGACGGTCTATCTCGACAAGCCGATGCGGAACCACACGCTGATGCAGACGATTGCCCGAGCCAACCGCGTGTTTCCCGGCAAGCACAGCGGCCTGATCGTGGACTATGCGAACGTCTTTGCCTCGCTGGAGAAGGCGCTGGCGATCTATGCCAAAGGCCGCGGCGGTGAGCATCCCATCCGCGACAAGCAGAAGCTCGTGGAGAGTCTGCGCCAGGCGATCACAGAGGCGGAGAATTTCTGCCGTCGCGCATGGCGTCAGTCTCGGGAAGATTGAACAGACTCCGGTTGGAAGTCTTGATCGACTGACGAAGATTGCCGAGGCGGTGGAACGCCTGATCTCCCCCGATCCACTCCGCAAAGACTTTCTTGGCCAGGAGCGTTGGGTGCGGACCTTGTTTCAAGCGGTGAAACCCGATCCATCTGTGCTGGAGTTCGTCGTCTCGCGTGGCCTGCCTGACGACCATCGCCGAAAGCATTCGCGAACGAACAGGTGAAGGACCGGCAGATATTTCAGCCGTCATGGCCGATCTCAATAAGATTCTTGGATGCCTCCGTGGCGGCCGATGGCTTTCACATCCCCCAAGGGAAAGCCGGCCATGGGGTCATTGATCTGACGAAGATTGATTTCGAAGCCTTAGCGAAGCGCTTCGGAAACTCCAAGACCAAGAATATCGATCTGGAGCAACTGAAGGCGGCGATCCGTGCTCAATTGGATAAACTTGTTCGCTTGAACCGGACCAGGACTGACTATCTCACCAAGTTTGAGGAATTGATCGAGTCCTACAACGCCGGTAGCCGGAACATTGACGACCTCTTCAAAGAACTCCTGGCGCTCAGCCGCAGCCTGAACGAAGAACAGGAACGGCATGTCCGGGAAAACCTTTCCGAAGAGGAGCTGGTCATTTTCGATATCCTTACGCGGCCTGCTCCCGAATTGAGCGCGGAGGAACGGGCTGAAGTCAAGAAAGTGGCCAAAGAACTATTGGAAAAGCTGAAGCAACTGCTTGTGCTAAATTGGCGGCAGAAGGTCACGGCGCGATCGCAAGTGAAACTCGCCATCGAAGATGTGCTCGACCAAGGCCTCCCACGCGCCTATACCCCGGATCTGTACAAACAGAAATGCTCCGCGGTGTTCGAGCACTTCTATGAGAGCTACGGTGATAAGGGCGCGAGTCTGTACCGCTCGTACCCGGGCGACTCCTCCTTTTCTGCTGTGCCTCTTTGATCCGAACGCAAGTCTCCGTTATAATCCGCCTCTTCACTTAGGAAATCTATGGCCACTGCCACTACTGAATACAAGGAACGACATCGCCAGCTGGCTGAACTGATGCTCGCCGTGTCGGGTGAGTCCGTCACGATGATGAAGCGCAATGCGCCGGAGCAGGCGCTGAAGCTCAAGCGCCAGGATGAGTGGGGTATCTACCTGGAATTTCTGAAGATCATGTTCAATCTCACGGACCGGCTGGTGGCGCTGCACGTGCCGCTCAAGGACCAGATGGAGTTCATGAACGGGCTGGAAGACGCCGTGACCCAACAATTGACGCGCGCGCTGGAACCGGCATTTGGGAACAACGCGGATCAGATGGAGATCGTGCTGACCATCGGCACAACCGTGGCGCAAAGTCGACAGACCTATGAGAAATACAAGTTCCTGATTTCCGAAGACTCCAAGATCAAGAACGAGATGTTCCGCGACTTCGGCGAGAAAGTCGCCGACGCTCTCGGCGCCCCAGGCAACGCGCAGCTCAGCTCGGCAGCGACGCTCTGCGCCGGCGCGGTCGTGCCGGCCCTCAGCGCCGTGCTGCAAGGACAGACCCCACCCTCTCCAGAAGCATCGCAGGTCGCTCCCGCAGCCGTCGGGAACGGCGCCGAGCACCATACAGCGACCGGCCAGGAGATCAAGCTCGTCAGCTTGATGTCGAGCGTGTCGGGCGAAGAAGTCGAGACACGCTGGGGGCTCCATCCGCGGTTCCGCGACGATCTCACGCCGGACGAGCTGCAGCAACTCACCAAACTCTTGAACCGAGTCGCAAAAATCCTTGGCGAACGTTATGCCGCCGTGGCATTCTCTCAAGACTGGGCCTCGTGGCATAAGGCAGGTCACGCCTGATCGCCCGTCGCTGCCGATACCGATTGCGTGATCTTGACCAAAGGAGTGTTTGTGGATTCTCCTAATGTGAACAGTTCTCTCCCGCAGAACCTCAATCGTCTCCCCGAACTGGCGCAAAATCTCTGGTGGAGCTGGTCGTTGGAAGCTCGCCAGCTGTTCGAAGCGATCGACCCGACCTTGTGGTCTCTCACGAACCACAATCCGGTCAAACTCTTGTCTGATATCAAACCGGACCGACTGGCGCGCTTGGCCGAAGACCCGTCGTTTCTCCGCCAATACTCGGCGGTGTTCCGCTTGTTCGATGAATATCTGGCCAACAAGAAGAGTTGGGTCGGGACGCACCATGCGGATCTGGCGAAGTCGGCGATTGCGTACTTCTCAGCCGAATTTGGGTTGCATGCCTCCGTGCCCATTTATAGCGGCGGTCTCGGAATCTTGGCCGGAGACCATTGTAAGGAGGCGAGCGACATTGGCTTGCCGCTCGTCGGCATCGGATTCATGTACCCGCAAGGGTATTTCCGACAGCGGATCACGCCGGAAGGGTGGCAAGAGGCGGCCTACGCTCCCTTTAAGCGCGATGAATCTCCGGTTCATCCGGCCCTGACTCCGTCGGGAGAGCCTTGCCGGTTTGCCGTCGAGATGGGCAACCGCCGGGTGACCGCGGCAGTCTGGAAAGTGCTGGTGGGAAGGATCTCGCTCTTTCTCATCGATACGGATGTGCCGGAAAACAGCCCGGAGGACCGTGCCCTCTCTGCCCGTCTCTACGGCGGAGATCAAGAAATGCGGCTCTGCCAGGAAATCCTGCTGGGTATCGGGGGCGTGCGCATGTTGCGCTCGCTCAGTATCTCGCCGTCGATCTGGCATGCCAACGAAGGTCACTCAGCCTTCCTCACCTTGGAGCGAGTGCGCGAGTTTGTTCAAAAAGGGTCGTCCCACGCGGAGGCCTGCGAGTTCGTCCGTCAGAGCACCGTCTTTACCACGCACACTCCCGTGCCGGCCGGACACGATGTGTTCCCGCACCACCTGATGGATCGATACTTTGCCGGCTACTGGGAACAATTGGGCCTTTCACGAGACGAATTTCTGCGCCTCGGCGACACTCCCGAATCGAGCGGGCATGGTTTCAACATGACTGCGCTGGTCATGCGCCTGTCGGCCCACGTCAACGGCGTCAGCCGCGAACATGGCCGCGTGACTCGTGAGATGTGGCAGCACTTCTGGCCTGGGCTGCCGACCGACCAGATCCCCATCCGCAGCGTGACGAACGGGATTCATGCGCCGACCTGGATCTCGCCGGAACTGCACCATCTGTACAGCAAATCGCTCAGTCCGACCTGGACCCACACCTGCGATGATCCGGCCATGTGGCAACGGATGATGGATGTCCCCGATCATGAACTGTGGGCGGTTCGACAAACGATGAAGCGGAAACTGATGAGCTTTATCCGTGAGCGAGCCAGGGTCGGCTGGATGCACGGCCATTTGCAGCCGTCTCAAGCCCTCACACGCGGCACACTCCTGGATCCCGAAGCCTTGACGATCGGGTTTGCCCGACGATTCGCGACGTACAAACGGGCGACGTTGCTCTTCCGAGACCTGGAACGGCTGAAGGCGCTCCTCCAAGACCGATGGCGGCCGGTTCAACTCATCTTCGCCGGTAAAGCCCATCCAGCCGATGAGCCTGGTCGATACTTCATTCACGAGGTGCTGAACTTCTGCCATGACCACAAGCTGGGCGGCCGCGTCGCCTTCTTGGAAGATTATGAAATGCATATGGCGAAGTATCTCGTCCAGGGTGTCGACATTTGGTTGAACACCCCTCGCTTTCCGATGGAGGCCAGCGGCACCAGCGGCATGAAAGCCGCCCTGAACGGTGTCTTGAACCTCAGTATCCTCGATGGATGGTGGGTCGAAGGCTATAACGGGGCCAACGGGTGGGGGATCCAAACCCTGAGCGAACAGACCGACGCGCAGGCCCAAGACCATCATGATGCGGAACAACTCTATCGCGTGTTGGAACAAGAAGCTGTGCCGCTGTTCTATCAGCGCGATCGTGACGGGATTCCCCGGGGCTGGCTCCAAATGGTCAAAGAATGTATTCGCACCATCGCGCCCCAGTTCTGCACCACGCGCATGCTGAAGGACTATGTCGGTCTGATGTACCGCGCCGCCACGGTGCGGCTACCCACGACATGGTAACTCGGTTCGACGCGTCGGATCGCCGTCTGATAGGCGACCTCGTCTCCAATCCAAGTACAATGGCGCTGGTCATCGGAGCGCTCATGCTGACGCTCATCACCGCGCCGCTCTTTCCTGCCTCGGCAGGAACCTCTTCCACGGTTGAATCGAAAGCCGCATCCCTCTTCAAGGCCGGTGACTACCCCGAAGTGACATCTCTCTACCGAGATCTTCCACCGGACGCGACACCTTCGAAAGAATTCCTCCGTCTCTCCTTACTGAGCTATGTCCGCCTTGGACGAACAGACGAAGCCCTGGCCATCTATGCGAAATTGATCCAGCCGGGACAGCCTCATGATGTGTCGCTTCTTCGCCCATTGGCGCTCGGAGTGATCACGAGCCACGTCCGAGACCGCAAAGAGCAGGTCCGCATTGCGGCCTACTCGGCCCTCGCGGAATTAGGGTTGCCGGAGACCGCGCGATTTTGGAGGATGGCTTACTGGACGCTTCGGTGGTCGTACGCGCGCGAGCCGCCGAGGCGATCGGAAAAGCCGGACTCGCGGCGAAGTCCGGTGCCTTGCGTCGCGCATTGCGGGATGACATGCCGACCGTCCGCATCGCGGCGATGACTGCCCTCGGGGAGGCACAGGCAACCGACATTCAGCAACGGTTTCTGGATGTCGCGCGCACTGAGGATGGGCCTGAGGCCATCTTCGCCTACGCAGCCCTGGTTCAGCTGGGCCGTTCTGAAAACCTGGACGATATTACCGGCGCAGCCACCCTGCCGGACGCGGAGACAAGAATGGCGGCGCTGGGTGTCTTGGGACGTCTCAAGCGCCCGGCAAGCCTGGCAGTCCTGGCCCAAGCTGTGTATGATCCTGATCCATCGGTGCGGGCGTTCGCTGCCGGCGCGCTGGGAGAATTTGGTTCCCCGGGGGGCGTGGCGCCGCTGACGCATGCCATCGGGGACGAGATGGCGATGGTTCGGGGCGTGGCTGCCGCAAGTCTCGGAAAGCTCGGCCTCAAGGAAAACCGACCCTTGCTTTCGGCCCTCACCAGAGATCCGAACCTTCATGTCCGTGCCAGCGCCGCAGAGGGATTGATTCGCCTCGGCGACCCCTCCGCCTTCACGCTGGCAACTGAGCTGGCCCGGCATTCCGACCCTTCCATTCGCGGCGCTGCGGCGCAGGCATTGAGTGCCTCTGCCGAGAAAGAAGCCCTGGCGGCTCTACACATGCTCTTACAGGACCAGCAGCCGCTTCCTCGCCTGATGGCCGCCAAGGGATTGCGGAAAAGCAGCGACAGTGCCATCCCCATCCTGGTGAAAGGGTTGCAAGACCCGGATGAGACCGTGCGTATCGCGACCGCGAACAGCCTGCTCCAACAGCTGACCCGATTGAGTTCGCCGAAACGCCGACGATGACCAAGGATCTCTATGGCTAAATTTCTCGTTGTTGTCCTGCTGCTCGTCGGGGCATTCGGAGCGGGCTACTATCTCGGACAACGGCCCGTCGGGACGCTGCAGCGAACGGTCGCGGAACTTCAACAGTCGTTGAAGGATGTGTCTAGAAACGTGTTGGACACGACCCTCGGGATCGAACGCGATCTCCGCAGGCGTCAGGGACTCGTGGAGGCCAAATCCCGTTTGGTCCAGGCGAAGTCGCACCTCGCCGATCGCAATGTCGGCGAGGCCGCGAAAGAATTGGGCGAGGCCGTCGATGCCGTGGAAACCATCACAAAAGGAGCCAAGCCTGATCATTCAACCAATGCCCTAAAGGACATAGCCGGATCGCTACGGGAGGTGAAGCTGGAAATTGTGACGGGGAACCCGCTGTCGTTGAAAAAGCTGGAGGAGATCCAGCAGAGAATGGATCAACTGCTGAATCAATAGCTCAGGCGTTGGCCGGTTGAGAGATCGGTTGTGTCTTCCACTTTGCCAGAATTCGCTCCACCCGCATCTTCACGACCATATCGGGGTCTTTGAGCAACAGCTTGATCGCCTCGCGGCCCCGCTCGTCACCGATCGACTCCAACGCGGCGGCGGCCGTCAGCCGCGTAAACCAGTCCTTGTCACCGAGCATCGTAATGAGCGGATCGATGGCCTCGCTGCTCTTGATCTTTCCCAACGCAAGAACGGCGCACTTGCGGACATTTTCGTCCTTGTCACGAAGGGCTCCGATCAATTTCTCGACGGACGGCTCACCCAGCGCGACCAGAGCATCGATGGCATCATCCTTAAATTCGTCATTCCGAAGTTGCAGCATCAGCGGATCGAGCACCCGCTCGTCGCGGATTTTCCCGAGCGCCGCGATGGCGTATTTGCGAACTTCCCAGTCACGGATCAGTTTAAGGAGCGTGTCGACGGCGGGAGAACCCACCTGGCCCATGGCTTCGATGGCGACTTCCCGAACCTGCCAATCGCCATCGCGCAATGCGCGGGCCAACGGCTCGACACAACGCTCATCACCCATCTCGCCCAGAGTAATGACGGCTTCTCGGCGGACGACCCAGTCGGGATCGCTCAGCAGATCGATCTGAATATCGATCTCATCTTTGACCTGTTCCTCTTCAAGCGCGACCGTGTCCTGGCCGACCGCTACCGTGTCGGCAGCGAGAGAACCGGCCTGCGTGTGATCGGCCACGTCATCGACGATCGGCTCGTCACCGGCCTGCCGGCTGAGAGGGTTGACGACCTGGGGGGAATGTTTCGGTTCTTGTTCCATGGAATCGGTACCTGACACGACTGTGGCCGTTGAAAGACTAGGCCGATGCAGTGGCTGCAGCCGCGCCTTTGCTCCCGGCCGCTCGTTTCTTCCGCTGCGCAAGCGCCCGCCGTTTACGCTGTTCTCTCTTCAATCGTTTCTTCAGCGACCGGAGTGCGGCGTCCCCCTCCGGATTGCCGTGGTTAGTACCCTGTGCGGCGATCTTCTTCTTCAACTTCGCTTCATCCGGTTCCGCTGCGCGCTTCTTGGCCATCGATCCATGCCTCCCCTTCGATATACTTGGTCTTGTCGGCTGCCGACGAGAAAAGCGCAGTCTAGTGGAGAGCTTCGCACCGTGTCAACCTGGATGGGAGCAGCACGGTCATCATCGCTCGATGAAATACGAGCGTGCAGTCTCAGCTGGAAAAGCGGGCCGAGAAGCCCGCTCGATGCCATCAGCAAGAGGAGGTTAGCCGAGGACCAAGGACGGGACTGGAGTATCGTCTGGGTGAGCCACCGCCAGCATGGCAAGAGCCCAGCGATTCCGTCTTGCAATCCAGAGGTCGCCGGGAAAAAGTCGAGCCGGAGAGGCCATCCCGGATGACGTCCGATCGGTCTGCGACCCGGTATCGGCAAGAAGTGAAGCAGCTCGGCCTGAGAATGTTTCCGACAGCAACATCAGCTCCGGACGGCGTTCGCCGACAATCTCAACCTGCACATGCGCCACCCCTCCATGCTCCATACCCAACCGGACGGCCGCGCCATGGGACAGATCGAGAATTCTGCCTTTCTCGTATGGACCCCGGTCAGTGATCCGGACATAGAGATGTTTGCCGTTCGTCACATTGACTACACGCACCACACTACCGAGCGGCATGGTCCGATGGGCGGCAGTCAGCGCTTCCATATCGAACAGCTCGCCGTTCGCCGCTTGCCTGCCATGAAACTGTTCACCATACCACGAGGCAACACCTCGATCTTTGATCCCTACATCCAGTTGCATATCCCCTTTGGGAACCCAAGAACAGGCCCCCAACGACAGGCATAGGATGATGGCGAAGGATGTGGACGATGCGAGCCGACTGTGACGAAACTCAGTATACATGCTGGGTATCGCCTCCCTCTGATGCCAATAATGAAACCATTGGTCGATCCAGAGTATGAAAGGTATGGGACTTCGACAATACCGACTGGAGTACCGGTTCCCCCACCTCCGTATGGAGTCCTTCGTTCCGTAATCGAGAGGGTGACCGCATGGAAAAGGCAAAGGATAGGCTTCCTCGCGACCTCTATATAAACGAGCCGGAAGTTAAATTCAATACCTGCGGGTCGCGCGGAGCCGGCAACGACGGTAGGAAATCTTCGAAGCGTGTTGACTGCCTCGAACGGAGTGAGTAAGATCCCACCTCACAAAAGGGGATGGTTTCGAGAGCGGTACCGCTCCATTTCTCCACAGCTATTCGCACAGATACCACATTCGTGATCGACGTTCACAACATTACCAAGCGGTACGGCCATCATACGGCCATCGATCGCGTCACCTTCTCGGTGGCCAAGGGAGAGGTGTTGGCGTTCCTTGGGCCCAACGGCGCGGGCAAAACAACCACCATGCGGATCTTGACGTGCTTCATGCCGGCGACCGAAGGTACGGCGCGAGTGGCGGGCTTTGATTGCACCGAGCAGCCATTGGAGGTGAAACGGCAGATTGGATACCTACCGGAAACGCCGCCGGTTTACCAAGAATTCACCGTGATGGAATATCTGACCTTTGTGGGCCGACTCCGTGGGATCACGGGACCGACACTCTCGTCAGCGCTCGATCAATCTATTGGACGACTTGAGCTGGGCTCCGTCCGCCATCGCCTGATCGGCAACCTGTCCCGCGGCTATCGTCAGCGCGTGGGGCTGGCGCAAGCGTTATTGCATGATCCCCCGGTCTTGATCCTCGACGAACCGACGGTCGGCCTTGATCCCAAGCAGATCATTGAAATCCGAGAGCTCATCAAGAGCCTGGCGGGCTCCCATTCCGTGATTCTCAGCACGCATATTCTTCCGGAGGCGACGGCAGTCTGCCAGCGGGTCGTCATCATCAACAAAGGCCGCATCGTCGCGGAAGACACCCCCGAGCAATTGTCCGCCAGATTGCGTCAATCGGAGAAAGTGTCGATCACCCTCAAGACATGCTCGGCGGACTGCGAGACGAAGCTTCGCGCGATTCCCGGCATTCTCAATGTTCTGCCTGGGCAGACGGGAGGAAGCTTTCTCATCGAATGCGAACTGGGCCGTGATCTACGGGACGAGATCGCGCGCGTAGCTGTTTGGAACCAATGGGGATTGCTTGAGCTCCGCACGGTGTCTATGACGTTGGAAGACGTCTTCCTACAGCTCACGCGCCACGAGGACCACTTCTCCGAACCGGCAGAGGCTACGGTCAGCATGACATCATCTGCCGAAAGGACGGACACGTAGCAGGCTACAGTGCTAAGCCAGATTAAACCTTAGGATGCTCAAAAAGGCTGTCCAGCAAGGCCGCAGCGAGCGAAGAGGCGAGGAGGTACATACCAAGCTTCGCTTGAACCGCTCGCTTCGATCACAGGCGAGCGGATAAGCACCTTGCCATTCGATGCGAGAACGCCGCTGGCGGACTTTTTCAGCACCCTGTTAGGAACCTTATGACCCCGGTGCAAGCCATCATCGCCAAAGAACTGCGCGGCTATTTCGTCTCCCCCATTGTCTACGTGGTCGGCGCGGTCTTTTTGTTGATCTTCGGGCTGCTCTCCTACCTCTACGTCGGTTTCGCCGGCGCGCAAGCCATCCAATTGATGCAGATGCAGGGAGGCATGGCGCAGATCAACTTGAACGATCTGGTCTTCCGAAATCTCTTCGCGAGCATGCGGATCGTCCTCGTGATTATTCTGCCCATCCTGACCATGCGGTTGTTCGCGGAAGAGCGCAAGCTCCGGACCTTTGAGTTCTTGATGACCTCGCCGATCAGGATCAATGAAATCGTCCTCGGCAAATTTGTCAGCGTGTTCTTGATTTATCTCGGCCTCGTAGGGCTAACCATATTGGTCCCCACGGTGCTGATGCTCTTCAGCGACTTCGATTGGAATCCCATCTGGACCGGCTATTTGGGCATGGCGCTGCTGGGAGCCCTGTTTCTTTCCGTGGGCCTGTTTGCCTCGGCGCTGACGGAGAATCAAATCGTCGCCGCCTTTGTCAGCTTCGGTATGCTCCTGACGATCTGGTTGGTCGCCGGATTGGGGAGTCTCTTCGGAGATACCACCGTAGGCCGCGTCATCTCGTATTTTTCATACATGGAGCACTATGACCGCCTGGTGCGGGGCCTGATCGACACGAGCGACCTGATGTACTTCGGAAGCGGATTGGCGTTCATGTTGTTCCTCACGCATCGCGTCGTGGAATCGACCAGCTGGAAATGAGTCTGAAATCCTTTCCCCTCGGCATTCTCGGAGTCGCGCTCGGCATCGGCGGCATGATTGCGTATAGCCTTCGACCTGACTGGCTGTGGGTCGTCACGGTCGCGGAGGGACTGGCCCTGGTCTGTTTGGTGCTGTTCTTCGTTGTGCATTTTGAGGCCGTCAAGACATTCTCCGGCCGACGATCGACCAAGATGGGGCTGAACAGCTTTGTCATGATCATGCTCTTCACGGGCATTCTGATCATCGTGAACTTTCTCGCGTCCCGGCATTCCGTACGGTGGGACTTCTCGGAAAATCAGAACTTCACGCTCGCTCCACAGACCTATCGAGTCCTCCGAACGCTGCCGCACGACGTCAAGATTACCGTCTTCACAAGAGAAAAGGATCCCGGCTATCAAGCGTTCAAAGAACGACTGGAGAGTTATCGCCAAGCCTCCACCAAGCTGGCCGTGGAGTTTATCGATCCGGAGAAACAGCCAAAGATGGCCCAAAACTACGGAATCTTCCGGACGGATACCGCCATTTTCGAGAGCAACGGTCAGACGATCCGCGTGACTTCTCCATCGGAAGTGGAGCTGACCGGCGCATTGATTCGCATTTCCAAGGACGCCAAGAAACGCATCGTCTTCGTTGAAGGCCACAGCGAGCTGAATGTCGAAGACAAGGACCGCAACGGTCTCTCCATTGCCAAAGAAGCTCTGATCCGACAAGGTTATGAGGTCGGCACGGTCTCGCTCCTCAAGGAATCAGCCGTGCCGGACAATACGTCGGTGCTGGTATTGGCCGGTCCTCGCCGTTCCGTGACGAAGGATGAACAAGAACGTATTAAAGCCTATGTCGAAAAAGGCGGCCATCTTTTAGTCTTGGCTGACCCGGACACTCAGACGGGCCTGGAGCCGATGCTTGCCCATTGGGGACTTGGTCTCGGCCCGGGAGTGTTGGTCGATCTGCAAGATCGGCTGGCGCAGGGAGACCTCACGGCGCTGTTGGTCCGGACGTTTACCGAGCATGAGATCACGCAGGATCTCACCTCCGCGGTGCTCTTGCCCCTCTCTCGGCACGTGACCTTCGACGAACAAGTCGGAAAAGACTGGGATTTCGTGCCGCTGGCCCGCACCTCGCCGAACAGCTGGGCTGAAACGAACATGCAAGGCCGGGTCGTGAGCTTGAGCGAAAAAGAAGACGTGAAAGGACCGCTTCCCATGGCTGCCGCGCTGGCGCCGAAGAAGGCTCCGGAAGAGGGCAAACCTCGACCAGCCATCGTCGTGATCGGGAACTCGACCTTCGTGTCCAATGCCTTTTTCAACTTCCCCGGCAACAGCGACTTTTTCCTCCACGCAACCGGTTGGCTGGCCGAGGAACGGGACTTGATTTCCATCGCGCCGAAAGAACCGGCATTGCATCCGTTCACCCCCAACCCCACCCAGGAACGGGCGCTGATTTACATACAGGTCCTGCTCCTTCCACTCGCGACGTTGCTCACCGGCATCATCGTGTGGAGGAAACGCCGACGACTATGATAGGCCTTCGTTACATATCTTCTGCAGGATGGTCAAAATGGCTGTCCAGCAAGGCCGCAGCGAGTGAAGGGCCGAGGCGTACTCTCTGGAGTACGTTGAGGGTCTGAACGATGCGAGAACGCAGCTGGCGGCAATTTTCACCATCCTGATATGCGCTACTGGCCCACACTCCTGATGGTGGTGATTCTCGCTGGTCTCGGTGGCTATCTCTACCTTGTCGAATTTCCCGCCAAGGAGCGGGAAGAGAAACAGGAAAGCGAGCAGAAGCATGTCCTGCCGTTTCCGGAAACCGCGATTACCGGACTCTCGATCACCACCGCTCAGGGACCCATCGAATTCAAACTGGCGGAGCCGGGCAAATGGTCTATCGTGGCTCCGCTTCAAACGGACGCCGATCATCGCGAAGTGCAAGCGCTCATTCGAGCACTCGTGACAGGAACCGTCACCAGAACCGTCGAGGAGCAGGCCACGCAGCTCGCGCCATACGGTCTTGAACAGCCGGTGACCACCCTCACCATCACAGCCGGGACACAGCAAGAGACGATTTCCATCGGCGACAGCGGTCCTCTTTCCAATACCCTCTATGTGCTTCGGGCATCGGACCGGCGCGTATTGCTGACCAACCTGGCGCCGAAGAACTTCATCAACAAGTCCTTGATGACGTTCCGCCGCAAAGAGCTGTTGCGGTTCGTGCAGAATGATGTCGAACGGGTCCGCCTGACTTATCCGACGACCGAAATCGTGATCTACAACATGGCGAAAGATAAGCCCAAGCCTTCCTGGAAGATCCGCTATCCGATCGAAGCCGAAGCAGACCAGAACGAAGTCCGCTCGTTGATGTTTCGATTGGAAGATCTGAAGGCGCTCGGCATCATCGATCCCGGTCCCGAGCGAGATGCCGTCGCCAAGACCCTGACGACCCCAAAAGTGAAAGTCACACTGCATACCGTAGCCGGTGACCAATCCGTTCGGCTCTATCAACCGGCCCCTCAGAGCGGGGAAGCCATCGCGGAGATCACCGCCGATGGCCCGCTCTATCGCATCAACCCCGCGCTGATCAAAGACCTGACGAAAGAACTCTTCAATCTCCAGGACAAGCGACTGCTCGGCCTCGATTACACCGACATTGCCATGTTGTCGGTGAAGACCAGAGATCATCAGTATGTCTTGATCAATCAGACCGGCGAATGGACCCTCGAAGACCAGCCCACTGAGAAAGTCAGCCAAGAAGCGGCAGATCTCTTTGTCAGTCGGGTCGCGAATCTTCCGGCCGAAGAACGCGTCATGAAACAATCCGCACCACTCGCCCCCTATGGGCTGTTGGCTCCCGCCGCCGAATTTGTTGCGACCGGCAAAGACGGCAAAACCACCGGGAAACTGACCCTCGGCAACAAGGCAGGCAATCTCCTCTATGCCACGGGCCAACGACTGCAAGGCGTCTTCATGGTGCGCCCGGATCTCCTTACGCAGATTCCATCCAAAGCCGAACTTCTCAAGAAAGCATCAAACCACGGAAACTCCACCCACTGATATTCTCCCGGCCTATTCCTCCCGATCCCCGGATTGACTATGCTCCTTTGAGGCGATGGACTTCCGAGCCGCTACACGAGGCCCGCCCTCCTTGAATTGGAAATCCCGGTAGCTCGCCAATGTAGGAGCAAGACGAATTTTCAATTCCAGCCGCTTGGGTTTGCCGGTTGAGGTATAGGGGACTTCTTCTCCGAAGCGGATAACCTTTGGGCATTTCGCAAACGGAAGTCGTTGGCGGCAGTGCGCGAGCAATTCGGCTTCTGTCGGCGGAGAGACCGGGTCCCACGGCACGACATAGGCGGCAATTTCTTCACCGTAGTAGCGATGCTCGAAGGGAACTGCCATCGCGAATCGGACGAGAGGATGATTCCTCAACACTTCATCGATTTCGAGCGGAGCAATATTGACGCCGCCTCGAATAATCAATTCCTTCAGACGTCCGGAAATGAAGAAAAACGGTCGTCCCAGCTTGTCCCGCACGTAGAACCCCTCGTCTCCTGAACGGAACCAGCCCCATTGAAACGCCGCATCATTGGAGTCGTCCCGCTTAAAGTAGCCGGCACACACAGTCCCGCCGCGGATGCAAATCTCTCCCCGCATCATTTCCGGCAGCAGTTGCCCATTTCCGCCCAGAATTGCCATTTCGATTATGTCGCAGCGGAACTCCGATCGAGGGGAATTCATAATCCCTGATCCAGTGACGATGCTCAGCGTGCGAGAGGTCATTGGGCAGGAAACAGGAATAACAGGTCGTCTCGGACAAGCCGTAGCCATGGCGAATCGGAAACCCGAACCGGTCTTCGAACCGTGTCGCGGTGTGTTTGAGCAGGGGACCCGCACCGCAGATGAATCCGCCGAAACCGTCCAGCTTGTATCCAGCCAACTCTTCATTCGCATCGAGGAGGAATTCGAGCAAAGTCGGCACGACACTGACGCACGTCATCCGTTCATGTGTGCAATCTCCGCCAGAACGTGGCGCTCTTGAATTTGCGATTCAAGCATAACGCTGCCCTTGCAGTAGAACGGCGTGATCATCGTGACGACGATCCCATTCACGTGATGAATCGGAAGCACACACATCAGGCGGGAGTCCACTCCGAACCCATGCCAGTCGGCGATGGCATCGGCATCGAGCAGCAAGATCTGGCGACGGTCAGAACCACACCTTTAGGTGGACCGGTGGTCCCGGACGTGTAGACGATGAGCGCTTCGTCATCGAGAGCGGAAGCGTGAGATGCGGCACCCAAGGATGGGGACACTACCACCTTGTCCTTCACCCTATGCTTCGGCCCTTCCAGGAAACCTTCATCGTTCAACGGCAATCACATGGCGTAAGGCCGGAAGGTCTCGCTGAAGTTCTTTCACTTCATCCAGATAGGTGTGCCAGCAACAGACGGCTGCCGCCTCGGAATGTTCCAGGATAAAGCGTTTCTTATCCTCGAAATCTTCACTGTTGATCGGAACAATCGTGACACCCAACAGTCCACGCCGCAAAGTACAGCACAACAGTAACGTCATGATTGAAGAGAATCGTCGCCAGACGGTCTCCTCGCCGGAGGCCTACCTGGTCGTGGAGGAAAGCGGCAGCAACTTGGACGACCGTCCCGAATTCCGTGTAGCTGTAGGTATAGCGGACAGCCCTGTCCTCGTCGCAATAGATCAAGAACGGTCCGATTAATTAAGGTGCGATCATAGACGCGGGATTTGAAGAAGTCGGCGAACGAATTCCATGGGAGCGGAGGGCACAGACCTTCGACTTTTCGTGCCTGCGTGATATGATCAGGTACGGTGATCAAGGGGGACATAGTCTCTCCTCGACGGTCCCTTGTATAGCGCGCGGGGTCTCATCAGCCGATTGTGATCCTGCTGTTCGATGACATGGGCGCACCATCCGGTAATCCGCGAGCAGATGAACACCGGCGTATAGAGCGTGCGGGGAATTCCCATCAGGAGATAAGCGACTGCTGTGTAGAAATCCAGGTTGGGAAGAAGGCCTTTCTCATGCTGCATGACATGATCGACCGTCGTCGCAATCTCGTACCATCGACGGTCGCCGCAAATCCTGCTCAACGATTGCGGCGTGCCGTTCGATAATGGCTGACCGGCTATCGCCTTTCTTGAGCACGCGATGACCAAACCCCATAATCCGCTGTTTCTTGGCGAGAGCCTCTCGCACCCATGTTTCTGCCCGTTCACGACTACCGATATCGAGAAACATTTCTGCCACGGCCTCATTGGCTCCGCCATGGAGCGGTCCCTTGAGCGTCCCGATCGCCGACGTAACGGCCGCGTGCAAATCCGTCATCGTCGAGGCAGTGACGCGGGCGGCGAACGTGGACGCGTTGAATTCGTGTTCCGCGTACAGCGTCAGGGAGATGTCAAGGACCCGAGCCATGGCTTTCGCCTGATCGTCCCCCTTCCGGTCGGTGAGGAGATAGAGGAGGTTTTCAGCAAAGCGCAGGTCTTCCCGTGGTCGAACCCGAGGCTTGCCGTTCACAAGCCGATAAGAGGTCGCAACCATTAGTGGGAGTTGCGCCAACAGCCGGACCGATTTTCGAACATTAACCTCATGCGAGTTATCGGCCACATCCGGATCGACCATGCCCAGCAGCGAAACACCCGTGCGAACAATATCCATCGGATGCGAGCTGGAAGGCACTGCGCCAAGAAACACTTCGAGGAGATGAGGAACACGGAGTAATCGATGAGTTGAGCTGAAAAGTCTGTTAGCTCTTTCTGATTCGGCAGATGGCCGAACAGTAGGAGATAGGCAACCTCTTCAAACGTGCTGTGCTCCGCCAAATCACGAATCGGATAGCCTCGATAGAGGAGACCGGTTTCTCCTTCATCGACGAGACAGAGAGCCGATTCTCCGGCGATCACTCCTTCAAGACCGGGACTATATGTAGGATGGTCCTTCACCTCCGTCGCGAGAGACTCATTCATTACGGTGCTCATACATCCTCCCTTCCCGGTGCTCCCCAGAATCCGTATACCGGAGCAGACTGTACAGTTCTCGTCGTGTCATCATGCGATGGAGCCAGTCCTTCTGAGACCCAAAGAGCTTAAGCTCGGCCAACAGCCTATCGACGGCTTGCAGGGCCGTCCGTAACCCCGTCACAGGAAAGAGCACGCCGCGATACCCTAGTCTCTCAAATTCCGCGACGCTCAACAGAGGCGTTTTCCCAAACTCCGTCATATTGGCGATCAATGGAACGGTAATTCCCCTCTTCTTGATTCCTCGGGCGAAGGTCTGAAATTCTTCGGCTGATTCCAGCGCCTCGGGAAACAGCGCGTCCGCACCGGCTTCCACGTACGTCACGGCACGTTGAATGGCGGCTTCCAGCCCTTCCACCGCGCGGGCATCGGTGCGGGCAATGATCATGAAATCCCGATCTCTTTTGGCATGGACGGCCGCCTCGATTTTGGCTGCCATTTCTTCGACAGGCACAAACTTTTCCCCGAAAGATGGCCGCACTTCTTCGCCATGTCTTGATCCTCGATCTGCATGCCGGCAAGATCAGCCTCCTCGAAAATCCTCACCGCTTCAGCGACTTGAGCCGAAGGACCGCCATAGCCGGTATCTGCATCGACGATCGTCGGAATCGATACCGCACGGGCAATCCTTCCCGCTTCCGCCGCCATCTCAGCTGAGCGTAAGGAGACCGATATCCGGCATCCCACGGCAAGCGGATATGGCCGCTCCCGAGACATAGACGTCTCATAGCCGGCTCGTTCAATCTGCATCGCAACCAGCGCATTGAAGGCGCCGGGAATAGCTGAGGGTGCGCGTGGCCAATAACTCGCGCAAGCGAGATGGCATTGCCGACCTCTTTCCCTCTGCCATCGTCGTCACGCTCCTCCTGCACCCTTAAACTTCAACCTCGGCCTTTCACTCGTAGCAGTGGCATCAGTGTGCCAATATCTTTCATCTGATCAAGCCTCCATACGAGCTCGATAAGATCCGGTCGGTGCGGGGGCGATCCAGCCGTCCGGCGACCAACCGGCGAAACTTTGCTTCCAGATCCTGATCCGACATCGGATTGCCGGGATGTCCCAACGGCAGGTCCACCTGACTCATATAGGTTTTGCCCGTCTCGGTCTTGACTGTGATCCTGGTCGGCATAGGCGGCGGGATAGCGGTCCCACGAATTCGGGCTGCTGCACGACATGGATCTTTTTCATCAAACCCCGCACGGCTGGAGTCTGTAATCGTTTGGACCGAACGACTGCAGGGTCATCCGGCCGTCCAGCAAGGCGACGGCGACGCAATAGGGAAAACTATGATCAGCGGTTTCCCTCGTCGTCGGCTGCCATTTTTCCGGCTCGCGTCCGATGATTTCGATGGCCACATCATAGCTGCCGATCTCGATCATCGGACAGATGATCGAATGGCATCAATTCCCTTTGCTTCCATCATTTCGGCTCGAAGCGCCAATGCCGCTTCCACTGCGGTCTGCGCGTGATACTCCACCGGATAGTGTTTGATATAGGTCTCCAGAATCTTGAACGCCGGGGACGTGGCTCCCGGGGACTGACCCACCTTCCGCCGGGGTTTGTCCCCATCAGATCCGGGATGTCTCTGTACTGCTGCGAATGGCGCAACTCCAGTGGTCCTGAGACCAATTTCATGAAGCCTTTTTCACCCTCGAAAATCGGAGCGATGGCCCCGTCATCCCAAGCTGCGCCAACATGGCGGCGAACACCCCGTTACGGGCCGCATTCGAGAACGCGCAGGCCTTCCACATCGACAGATCCCCGACTCGAGTCTGCCGCAGCGCCACATTGGCGACGCCGGCCAAATTGACGGCATGCACGGGTCTGTGAGCATCCGAGAGCTTCATGAGCTTGGCGGCACCGAGGGCAGAAGAAAAGGACCGTAGGTCACATGGTCCCAACCGCGAGGACGAACGCCGCGGCATCGCAGAACGACATTGAATTTCATAGACGAGCGCGATCGCTTCAATCACCGTTTTCCGGATGCATCGATCGCCTCGCCGACGGCGACGACGGCCGCAATATTATCGGAAGGATGCGCCGGCTCCTTGGAAAGATAGGTATCGTTGAAATCGAGATACCGGACCAGCCCACCATTGGCGAAGGAGGCGAGGTCTGGAAGCGTCTTGTGAGTGGTGCCCCAGAGCGTCGCACCCTGCCGATCTTGACGGTTGGGCAATCTGGCGGGCGAACTGGCAGGGTGGTGCATTCCAGGCCCCGAGTGCGCAGCCAAGGCTGTCGAGCACCCGCCGTTTGACTTCGCGCACGACGGTCATCCGGTAAATCTGTAAAGCAGAGAGTGGCAATATCGAGCGAGGCGATCCGCAAGCATCGGCTGCTCCTTTCCGATCTAGGCCATCACTTCACCCCTCACACTTGACACTTCACAAGTTCAGGCCTATGTTTCGGCCAATTTCGGCTGCCGCTTTTCCAAAAAAGCCTGCACAGCTTCGTGTTTGTCAGGAGTGACACACAATCTGCCGAATAATTCTGCTTCCCTAGCCAAGCCCTCTGAGAGGGGGATGTCGATTCCTCCCCTGATCGCATGAAGCGCTGCTTCGACGGCAGTCTTCCCATGCGTGATAATTGAAGCCGCGATAGCTTCAACCTGTGCGATCAACTCGTGTGGCGGTACCACTCGACTCAGTAAACCGATTCGTAGCGCTTCCTCCGTGAGAGGCTCTCACCCGTCAGGATCATCTCGGCCGCCTTGGAAGGCCCAACGATTCGTGGCAACCGTTGGGTTCCTCCGAAGCCGGGAATGAGACCGAGTTTGATTTCCGGCAACGACAGCATAACGCCTGCGGCCGCCACCCGAATGTGGCAGGCCAGCGCGAGTTCGAGACCACCGCCGACACACGTTCCATTGATCGCGGCAAGAACCGGTTTGTCACGACCGCTCAATGCGGTTGAGAAGGGCCTGCCCATGAACAGCAAACTCCGAACCACCATGCACTGTATGGAGATGGGCCAGTTCGTTGATGTCGGCTCCTGGCGCAGAAAAATCGTCCCGTCCCGGTCACAATCACCACGCGGACGTACTCGTCTTCCTCCAACTTCATTCAAGACAAGGTCGAGCTCCTTGAGCACGGAAAGATTCAGCACATTGGCCGGCGGATTATGGAGTGTGATCCGTGCAACATGGTGAGAAATCGTCAACAATTGATGTTGCATAAGTCCTCCATACCAAGCTTTGCTTGAGCCGGGCGCTAGCAGTTCCGAGCTTCACCGACATGGGTAACACCGTAAGACTGTTGATGCTCGGCGATCGCGCCGACCAGCTCCGAAATCCCCTCGCCCGTCGTAGCCACCGTACGCAGGACATTCGGACACCACTCTCGCAAATCCCGCAAGGTGTTATTCGCACCAGGAAGATCCCCTTTGTTGACGACAACGATGTGAGCGACTTCCAATAATCCAGCCTTCATGGCTTGCACTTCGTCACCCAGACCAGGCGCAACCACCGCCACCACAGTACGCGCGAGATTGACGATGTCCACTTCATTCTGGCCGACTCCGATGGTTTCAATCAGGATCACCTCATATCCGGCCGTTTCCAGTACCAGCGCAGCATCGCCGGTCGCTAGGGCAAGCCCTCCATGGTGTCCACGAGTGGCCATGCTGCGGATATAGACTCCGTGATCCAGCGCATGTCCCTGCATTCTGATTCGGTCACCCAGCAGCGCGCCGCCCGTGACGGGGCTACTGATATCAACCGCCAGAACGCCGACCTTTACACCGCTCCGCCGATAGAGATTCACTAAGCGGTCAACAACCGTACTTTTTCCAGCTCCGGGATATCCTGTCACCCCAATCACCGTCGCTCTTTCCGACGAGCTGATTAGGAGGCGTAGTACTGTTCTGCCCTCTAGGTGATTCTCCAATAAGGTAATCAGGCGTGATACGGCACGAACGTTTCCAGTTCTGACTTGCTCGACCAAAGCCGCCACGCCGTGGATGTCATGCATGGACAGGTGCGGGCCGGGTGGAGTCATACCACACCCTCGTACGCGGTTTGTTCCGTCTGTACATACGACAAGCGCGACAACAGTCGGCGGTTCAGAACCTTGCCGATCTCGCTTGCCGCTGCAATGACCTTCCGCTCATCCACGGCAAGCGAAGCGCCGGATGCTTTGAGAGCATAGACCACGTCTTCCGTCGCAACGTTCCCCGACGCTCCTGGCGCATAAGGACACCCTCCGAGTCCGCCGGCAGACGTATCAAACGCCTCGATGCCGTACTCCGTCCAGGCGGTCAGGACATTGGCCACAGCCATGCCGCAGGTGTCGTGGAAGTGAAGCGAAAGACGACTCCGATCGATGCGCGGCACGATTTCATCCAACAGCCTCCGGATGTCGCGGGGAGCGGCCTTTCCAACCGTGTCCCCGAGGGAGATTTCATCGACTCCGAGATCGAGTAACTCCCGCATCACATCCAGAACTTGCGACGGCTGGATGGCGCCCTCGAAGGGACAATGGGTCACGGTAGAAACATATCCCGCGCAGGGTCATGCCATTGAGTTTTGCGCCAAACGCACCGGCCTAAACCGGTCGATCGACTCGCGAATCGTGCAGATGAATATTCCGTCGCGTGAACGTTTCAGAGGCCGCCGTAAAGATCGAAATCTTGGTTACCGCCGCCGCCCTCGCCCGTTCCAACCCCCGTTCGTTCGGCACCAACGCCGAATAGACCACGCCAGGCAGTCGCTCGATCCTTCGAAAGACCTCGTCGGAATCCGCCAATTGCGGAATAGCACGAGGTGAAACGAACGATCCTGCTTCGATCTCTGTCACGCCGCTCTTGCGACAAGGCATCGATGAACGCAATCTTGGTCTCGGTCGAGACGATGTCTGTCTCATTCTGGAGTCCGTCCCGTGGACCGACTTCAATGATACGGATGAGCGGTGAATCTCGTCTCTTTTATCCTGTCCGATGGGACACCTTTCCACGGTGTGTCCTATTAGTCGCCTGCCGACATGGTCCAGTTCGGCGCTTGATGTTCGCGAAAGGCGCGAAGTCCTTCCTTTGCCTCGGAGGAGATGCGAGCCCGAACATTCCACGCGACAGAAGCCTTCCAGCTCTCCTCCTTCGACAGATGGTGGAGTCGGCGAAGCAGCGCCTTCGTGTCCCGTACGGCCTGCGGAGCCCGATGGGCGATCTGCTCCACCAATGTCTCGACGCGGGCATCAAGCGAAACCGGTTCTACCACATCATGGATAAGACCACTGTCTCGAGCCATCGATGCGGAAAACGATTCGCCGGTCAGACAGAATCGCCGGGCGAAGGATTCCCCAGTTTTCGCGAGAACGAAGGGCGTGATCACTGCCGGAACCAGTCCCAAGCGAACTTCGCTGAAGGCAAATGTCGTATCAGCAGCAGCCACGGCCATATCGCACACCGCGATCAATCCGATCCCTCCGCCATAGGCGGCCCCCTGGATACGCCCGATCACAGGGCAGGGACATGCATCGATGGTCCGGAACATTTCGAGCACGCACTCAGCATCCTGCTGCGCCTCCGGCGGGGAAACAGCTCGATCCGGCTCCATCCACCGGAGGTCTGCTCCGCTGCAGAACGTGGAACCGATAGCGGTCAATACGACCGCGCGCACTGAGTGATCCTGTCCCAACGTGTAAAAGGCCTCGCGGAGTTCCTCGACCATCTCTGCGTCGAATGCGTTCTGCCGGTCTGGCCGATTGAGCGTCACACTTGTGTAGCCTTTGTTCGACTCAACGAGGATTGACGTAAAATTCTTCATCGGCGCACCTCACATGCGAAAGATGGGAAAACGCGATAATTGGATTGGTGTCGTCAACGCGACATCAAGACACAGACCGAGAACCCTACGCGTCTCAACGGGATCGATAATGCCGTCATCCCAGAGCCGGGCTGTGCTGAAATAGGAACTACCTTCCCGCTCATATTGCACCCGTATAGAGTCCACGGTCTTTCGTTGTTCGTCTTCCGGACAGGGCGGCCTTGTCGCGGGCTCGCTGCTGCTGTTTCACCGTCACGAGGACCTGTGCCGCCTGTTGAGCCCCCATCACCGAGGTTCGGGCGTTTGGCCACAGAAAGAGGAACCGCGGAGCGTAAGCCCGTCCGCACATGGCGTAATTGCCGGCACCGTGAGACGCGCCAACAATAATGGTGAACTTCGGGACATCGGCGGTCGCCACCGCTTGCACCATCTTGGCGCCGTCCTTGATGATCCCGCGCGCCTCGTACTCCTTTCCGACCATGAAGCCTGTGATGTTTTGTAGAAACACGAGCGGCAGCCGCCGCTGGGCGCAGAGCTGTACGAAATGCGCGCCTTTCAACGCGGCTTCAGAGAAAAGCGCGCCATTGTTCGCAATGATGCCGACCTGATGCCCCATCCAACGAGCGAAACCACATATGAGCGTTCGGCCGTACCGGGCCTTGAACTCATGGAACCGACTGCCGTCTATCAAGCGGGCGATGACTTCACGGACATCGAAGGTCTGACGCGGGTTGCTCGGAATGAGTCCATACAATTCAGAAGCCGGATAATGCGGCTCCTCGATCGCCGCCGGCTTGCGAAGGACCGGCCGTCGCGGCAATGTCTCGATGATCGACCGGCAAATCTCAAGCGCTTCATGGTCATTGTCGGCGAGGTGATCGCTCACACCCGAGAGTCTGGTGTGGAGATCGGCGCCGCCGAGCTCTTCGGCCGTGACCTCTTCGCCGGTTGCCGCTTTGACCAGCGGGGGTCCCGCCAAATAAATAGTGCCCGTCCCTTTGACGATCACGTTCTCGTCGCACATGGCCGGCACATAAGCGCCACCAGCGGTACACATCCCCATGACGACGGCGATTTGCGGAACCCTGAGGGCAGACATGCGCGCCTGATTGTAGAAGATCCGTCCGAAGTGCTCTTTATCGGCGAAGACATCGGCTTGCATCGGCAGGAACACGCCGCCTGAATCCACGAGATAGATCGCGGGCAGTCGATTTTCCAGGGCGATCTCCTGCGCCCGGAGATGTTTCTTGATCGTCATGGGGAAATAGGTCCCGCCTTTGACCGTCGCGTCGTTGGCGGCGATGACGCATGGCCGTCCTTCCACATAACCGATGCCTGTAATCAGACCGGCAGCGGAAATATGCTCATCGTACATGCCGGATGCCGCCAAGGGACTGAGCTCCAGCCAAGGCGCGTCCGGATCGAGCAACTTCGCGATCCGCTCCCGTGCGGTCAGTTTGCCTCGTTGTTGATGAAGCGCGTTGCTTCCGGTGGCCCCCCGGCTCGAGCGAGGGCGAGATGTTTCTGGAGGTCCGCCATCAGACTCTCGTAGTGCGCGCGATTCGACGCGAATTCGCCGGAGGTGGCAACCACTGAAGTCGTCAACGTACGCATAGTGCCTCAACCCGGTGCTTTGAGCCCTTTGACGAACGTCACGATCTCCTGGATAGGCGCGCCCGGCCTGAACAGGGCCTTCACGCCGTCCGCTGTGAGCGTCGTGACATCTTCATCGGGTATGATTCCGCCACCGAACAAGGCGATGTCTTCTGCATCCTGTTCCTTGAGGAGTTCGAGGACGCGTCGGAACAGCGTCCTGTGCGCTCCTGAAAGAATGCTCAAACCGATCGCGTCCACATCCTCTTGGATCGCCGTATTGACGACCTGTTCCGGCGTCTGATGCAACCCGGTATAGATGACTTCCATCCCTGCGTCTCGTAATGCGCGCAGCAATGAGTTTCACACCCCGGTCATGGCCGTCGAGGCCGACTTTGCCGATCAGGATGCGGAGAGGGCGCACGTCGCTACTGCCATGCTGTCACCTCGCGAAGAAAATATTTACCTTCCTGATCCTTGCGAACATATCCCGCCTGGACCACCGGATCATGTTCGAAGAGCAGCAGCCATTGTTCTTCGAACGCCCGATCCAACACCCATCGTTTCGTCTCCAGAGTCTGGATAGGGAAGAGATCGTAACCCATGATGTAGGGAAGCGGCAGATGCGATATCGTCGGAATCAGGTCCCCGAGGAAAAAGGCGACCTGCCCTTCCGATTCGATCTTGACGCTCTGATGACAGCGGGTATGGCCGGCAGTGACGACCGCGGTCACACCTGGAACGAGTTCCGTATCGCCATGGAGGAATTCCCACTGATTGATGTGATCGATCGGTGTAAAGTTGTCCGGGCGGTAGCTGGCTCTGGTCCGTTCATTGGCACGGGCCGCATCTTCAAATTCACCATATTGAATGACGTACCGCGCTTTGGGAAAGGCCGGTCCGATACTCCCATCCTCTTCTCTCCTTGTATTTCCCCCGGCATGGTCAAAATGCAGATGCGTATTGATTACCAGATGAATATCATCCGGTCCCAGCCCCAACCGCTTCAACGACGCTAGAATGGTCGGTGTTCGCTCGACGGAGAACATGCGTTGAAACTTCTCGTCTTCCTTAGGGCCCAGCCCGGTATCAACCAGAATATTTTTGCCGTTCACTCGGATCAGCAAGCGGTGAGGCTGAGTGGGATTCGGTTGAACTCATCGGCGGGACAACATTTCTCCCACAAGACCTTCGGGACCACTCCAAACATAGCTCCCACCATCCAGCCGAAACCGACCGTCACTCACGGGATAAATTTCAAACGCACCGAGCTTCATGAACTCCGAATCTCCTTAAATAGTCGATCCACATCTGGACTTATTCCCATAACTTCAGATTTCCAGTGGTCTCGCTGTGCGTTCTTACGCAATAAGGCGCTTAGCAATAACTCACGATGTGATCCCTCAAGCTGAAGAATTCGGTGCAGCCCTTGGAATCGAACTTCTCTTGGAATCTCAGCCCGAACTGTTGCAACTATAAAATCAGCGCTCACCAATCCGCTCTCTGTAGCTTGTCGTGTCTTATTTTGTTTGCCGTCCACGTAACGCCAATTCTGTAAGGTGTTCAATTCCGCGACCGCCTTTGCAATTTCAGGTGTACCAAGCGCTTGGGTGTTGCCTGCTACATCAGCACGGAGGAGATCTAGATTGTGACCATCTTTCTTTTCTGAAATTTTGGGGAACAACACCTTCCTGAGAGTCTTGAGATATTTCTCCACAGCCTGATGAAGCAAATATCCAACTGCTGATCGGAAAAAGACATCCTCGCCCAGTAGTAGGTGGCGCGCAGCACAGTATGTTAGGTCTGCATCTCGAAGCCACTGATGACGGTCGTCCACTCTGAACATCGATGTTAGTTGCTCGGACATTGTATTTGTTATTTCCATAACCTCTAGGTCTCGGCTGGAAGGTTTGGGCACGGAGGCTTTCGCCATAGCGCCAGTTGCCATTTCAAGATACCGTATAGATGCCGCTCCGCCGTTCTTCTAGTCCGATAAGGCGAGCGGCCAACACTCTAAGTCTTCAATTGCTGTCCTCGCTCATCGCATTATGGCGAAGCCGAAGGTGCCCATCCTTCCAACCAAGGCCCACCTACAACACCACCGGCTCCCGATATGTGCCCAACACTTCTTTCAAGGCCGCGCATATTTCACCTAATGTCGCCTTGGATTTCACCGCATCGATGAGATACGGCATCACGTTCTCACCGCATGAGGTTGCTTCCTGCAGTGCTTCGACGGCCCCGGCCATCTTGAAGGAATCGCGACACTTCCGTAGGTCCGAAAGACGCGCCACGTGTTCGCTCTCGACTTCCGGTCCGATCTTGAGAATAGGGATCGGACGTTCCTCCGATTCCACATACTCATTGACGCCCACGACGATCCGTTCTTTCCGTTCCAACTCGCGCTGGTACCGTTGCGAGGCGTCGAGGATTTCACACTGTGGGAATCCCCGCTCGATCGCTCTGACCATACCGCCCATCTCGTCCAACCGGTGAAAGTAATCCAGCGCCGCCTCTTCGAGGCGATTCGTGAGGGTTTCGACATAATAGGAGCCGCCGAGAGGATCGACGCTGTTGGTGACTTCGCTCTCCTGCGCAATGATCTGCTGTGTGCGTAGCGCCAGTTTCACCGAGCCTTCAGTCGGCAGCGCGAGCGTTTCGTCCATCGAGTTGGTATGAAGGGACTGGGTGCCGCCCAAGACGGCGGTCGGTGCTGCTTGGAAAAGCGATGAACCTGATCGTGGCGGCTTTATCACGCGACGTGGAGAAGAGAACCAAACTCACAACACTCGGGGCTGATTTCGTGTTTGATCCGGAGAATAGGAATCTAGCGAAGTCCGTCTCAGCTGCGATCAGTCCGAAGAAGGTCGATTTGGCTATCGACTGCGTTGGCGGCAGACTGTTGCCCAACGTGATCGCCCTCCTTGGCTATGGCGGAAAGATCAGCATCGTCGGCAGGAGTGGAGGCACGGTCCCAGAGTTCAATACGGCGACGTTGTTATTCCGCCGCATTCGGATGGGCGGTGTCTCGGTCGGGGATTATACGGCGCAGGCCGCTCAGACGGCATGGAAAGAGATTGTCGATCGGCTGAATGCCATAGGACAACGGCCACAGGTCGACAGCATCGTTTCATTCGAGGAGGTCAAGAAAGGATTCAGACGATTGACACAAGGCCCGATGGGGAAAGTAGTGATACGCGTGGGGGGTCAAGTTCAATCCTGATCGCAAGCACAATGAGTCATGACCGCTGCTTACCATACGGAAACTGACCCTCGGCAACAAGGCAGGCAATCTCCTCTATGCCACGGGCCAACGGCTGCAAGGCGTCTTCATGGTGCGCCCGGATCTCCTTATGCAGATTCCATCCAAAGCCGAACTTCTCAAGAAAGCACAAGATAAACCCGGCACAACCCCCTGACCGGCAGCTGTTTCTTCGTTCTGAGATACCCGTCCGACCTGCACCTCAATGATATAGGCCTAGGGGTCTTCCTAATTCCTTTAGGCCCTAGACTTCAGGCATTCTACCCCGGTAGTTGTCCTAGGGTAGAAGCTGATCATGCCGACCAGGCGAAAGTGAGGCCCCCATGAAACGCACTCTGGCCGTCGCTGAACAATACATGACCGCCGCCCTTTTCATCTGCATGGGCTTAAGCGCCCATGGTTGCGGGGACTCAGCGACCGTGAACCCCGTCGTTGAACTTGCCGGCCTGACAGTCGACCCCGGCACGCTTCAACCGGGTTTTAGTGGTGGAACCGTCCAATACAGAGTCGATGTCACTACCGACATCACGACGGTGACCGTCACTGCTCAACCTGCCGTGGCCGGCGATACTGTCACGATCAATGGGCAGGCCACGACGAGCCGGGCCATTATCCTAGAGCCGCCAGGGTCCACGACGATCGTCAACATCGTTGTTTCAGAAACAGACACCAATTCTAGAACGTACGTAATCCGTCTGGTCAGAGCAGGTTTAGGAGGAAACAACTCGTTGCAGAACCTGACCGTGTCACCCGGGACCCTGACCCCTGCATTCGATCAGAACCTGCAAGCCTATACACTCAACGTTGACAATAATATTGGTAGTGTCACGGTGACCCCCACGCTTTCGGATACAGCTGCGACGATGACCGTGAACGGACAAGCTGCTATTCCTGGGCAGCCTCGCACAATCACCCTCAATCCTGCCGGCCAAAGCACTCCCATCACGATCGTTGTGACAGCCCAGAACGGGACGCCGAAAAGCTACTTGGTCAGCGTGAGTCGGGGTGTCTCCAGCAACAATAATTTGCAGGGTTTGACCGTATCACCGGGAACGTTAACCTTCAGGCCTGCTACCACGAGTTACACCGTTGATGTGGCAAGCACTGTGACCAGCGTAAGGGTAAGGCCGATATTGGCAGATGCCGCTGCAAGCATGATCGTGAATGGGCAAGCCACCGACTCCGGAGAGGCCCGAACCATTGCGTTGAACGGAGCGGGCTCGAGCACCTTTGCCAACATCATTGTGATCGCGCAGAACGGGGACCCCAAAACCTATACCGTGAACATAGCCCGTGGCGCACTTGGGGGGAACAACAATCTCTCGGCATTGACCGTCTCGCCCGGCGGCTTGGACCCAGCCTTTAGCGGAAACAGGCTCAGCTATACGGTGGACGTGGCGAGCACCGTCACCAGCGTGACCGTCTCCGCCACCAAGGCCGATCCGAATGCCGTCATGTCCGGTGATGTGACGGCGGGGGCGGGCACCGCAAGCGATTCGGCGCCCATCCAGCTCGGCGGGCCGGGAACAAGCCGAGTCGTATCGATCACCGTCACCGCCCCGAACCAACGTTCTCAGACCTATACCATCGCCGTTGAGCGCGCGGCACAGGCCGGCAACAACAACTTGTCGACACTGACCGTCTCGCCCGGCTCCCTTACTCCTGCATTCACGGCGGGCAGAACCAGGTATAGGGTGAACGTCGGCAGCAGCGTCACCGGCATTGCCGTGACCGCGGCCCCTCAAGACACAACGGCCGGCATGGAAATCAATGGACAGGGAACCAGTTCGGGTCAGGCGCGTGACATCGCGCTTGGAGCGGAAGGATCGACCACCAACATTACCATTCGCGTGAACCCGCCGAATGGAACCGCCAAGACCTATACCATCGCCGTTGAGCGCGCGGCACAGGCCGGCAACAACAACTTGTCGACACTGACCGTCTCGCCCGGCTCCCTTACTCCTGCATTCACGGCGGGCAGAACCAGGTATAGGGTGAACGTCGGCAGCAGCGTCACCGGCATCACCGTGACGGCGGCCCTTCAAGACACAACGGCCGGCATGGAAATCAATGGACAGGGAACCAGCTCTGGCCAGGCGCGTGACATCGCCCTTGGAGCGGAAGGATCGAGCACTAGCATTACCATTCGCGTGAACCCGCCGAACGGAACCGCCAAGACCTACCGCATCACCGTGAATCGAGCATCCAACGGAGACGGCGGAAACAACGGAGGAAACGGAAACAATGGCGGTAACGGAAATAACGGTGGAAATAATGGGAATAACGGAGACGACGACGATGACGGAGATGACGACTAATGAGACTAGTTCCGCGCATCAATGATTAGACCCGGCCACGAAGAACGGGCTCCCATGTGAATCTTCCCCTCGTTTCTATCTAGCCGGTTTCGCGCTTCCAGATCCGAGTCAGGACCCACCCGGAACGTGGGTCACACCTTCCAGCACTACTCGCCCTTACACAAGTAGGGATAGACCGATCAGGAACCCTCTCGTAGGATCCAGCTCTACTGCGTGGTGTTATAGGCATGTTGGATGCCCATATTCCGCCATCCAGCAACCGAGAGCAGTCGGAACCATATGAAACACATTTTCACCGCCATAGGCCAATATCTAGCCGCTGCCCTTTTCGTCACCGCCATTTTTGGAGCCCATGGCTGCTCGGACAGTGGGACGGTCAACCCAGTAGTAGAACTTGTCAGTTTGACGGTCACTCCTGGAACGCTTCAGCCGGTTTTCAGCGGTGGAACAACGCAATACAATGTCGATCTCACCAGCGACGTCACCAGCGTGAGGGTTGCCGCTCAAGCTGCGGTGGCCGGCGATACGGTGACGATTAACGGCCAGACTGTAACGAGCCGAACCATTTCCCTTGGCCCTGAAGGATCGACGACTTCCGTCAGTATCGTCGTTTCGGAATCGACCAACAATTCCCGGACGTACATACTGCTTCTCAAGAGAGCAAACTTAGTGGGAAATAATTCCTTACAGAGCTTGACCATTTCGCCCGGAACGCTGACCCCCGCATTCAACGCGAACACCCTGACCTATTCGGTCGATGTCGCCGAGCACGTCACCAGCGTGAATGTTTCTGCAACCAAAGCCGATCCGAATGCCGTGATGTCCGGGTCGTTGACCGCCGGGGTAGGAACCCCAACCGGTTCGGCGATCATCCCACTTGGCGGGCCGGGGACAAGCACAGTGGTATCGATCACCGTCACCGCCCCCAATCAAAGTTCCAAGACCTACACCATCACCGTCGAGCGAGCGGCGCAAGCGAGCAACAACAATCTGTCGGCATTGACGGTGTCTCCGGGCTCCCTATCCCCTGTGTTTAGTGCGGGGAGGACAAGTTATACGGTGAACGTGCGCCGCCGTGTCACCAGCATCGACGTGACCGCGACTCTTCAAGATACAAATGCCGGCATGGAGGTGAATGGACAAGGAACCAGCTCGGGCCAGGCGCGTGACATCGCTCTAGGAGACGAGGGATCGAGCACCAGCATTACCATTATCGTCATTCCACCGAATGGAGACACCAAGACCTACACCATCACGGTGAACCGAGCGGCCTCCGGAGGCAACGGAAACGGAAACAACGGGGGCGACGGAGATGATGACGATGACTAACACGAATTCATGCTCGCCCTTACGCCAGTGGGGATAGACCGATCAGGAACCCTCTGGTAGGATCGGCATCTACGATTAGGGTTCATAAGAATGAACGGTTCCCCCACTCTGAACATCAACAGAAAGTGACCGGCTTTACATGAGACGTAATCTTATCTGCCCGGGACAATGGTTCGTCGCTGTCCTTAGCCTCGCAATCGGCTTGAGCTCCTATGGCTGCAAGGATACAGCATCAGTTTCGGAGGATGTAGACGTCCCCCTCTCCAGCTTGACTGTCACCCCCGGCACTCTCCAGCCGGCATTTTTTAGCAATACCACCAACTATAGAGTCGATGCGCCGACATCCGCGGCCAGCGTCACCGTCACTGCCGTTCCCAAGGACAATACGACGACGATGGAGATCAACGGGATCCCAACCGCTGCGGGGCAGGGACGATCCGTATCATTGGGGTCACCGGGAACGACCACATCTATCCTCATCGTCTTGGACGTCACAGACTGGTACGGAGACTACCTATACCGTTACGGTGACGAGACTCTTATCGAGCGACAACAATCTGTCTGCCTTAGACCGTGAATCAAGGCAACTTGGACTCCCGCCTTTGACGGGACACGCAGAATTACATAGTCAATGTGGCAACCCTCGTCACAGCGTGACCGTCTCCGCGACCAAGTCCGATCCGAATGCCACGATGTGATCAGGTCCGCTGCCTGCTGGCGGCAGGAATCCGCATCAGGACAAGCCACCATTCCGCTCGGTGGTCCAGGAACCGCCACACCTGTGACGATCACCGTGACAGCCCCGAATAATACTTCCAAGACATACACCGTCAACGTCGTGCGAGCACTATCGAGCGATAACAATCTGTCGGCCTTGACCGTGACACCAGGCTCTTTGAATCCTGCCTTTGCTTCTGGCCAGTTGACCTACACGGTGGACGTGGCAACTGAGGTCACCAGCGTCGATGTGTCGGCGACTAAGTCCGATCCGAACGCAGTAATCTCCGGCAGTCTGCCAAATAATGGTCAGGCCACCATTCAGCTGAATGGGCCGGGGACATCCACACCTGTATCAATCACTGTCACCGCCCCGAATGGAAGCTCGCAGACTTATAACGTCACTGTTAATCGAGCAGCACCGGCAAGCGACAACAATCTGTCGGCCCTATCAGTGACGGGATGGCCATTGGTTCCTGACTTCTCTCCAGGCACCACGTTATACACAGTGAACGTTCCGTTCAGTGTCAACAGCGTGATCGTCACTGCCACAAAATCCGACGCGAATGCCGTGATGTCAGGTGATGTGACGGCCGGAGCAGGCGTTGCAACCGGTCAAAATACCATCACGTTAAATTTCTTCTTTCCCACCACTGTGTCTATCACCGTCATGGCACCAAATGGAGTCTCAAGGTTATATTCCATTATCATCAGCCAAACATTGTAGAACTGATCCAACTACCGATCAGACTTAGCTAGATGCTGAGCGCGATCTTTTCGCCATTCAGCTTCCTGTCCCACACTAGCAAATAGACCAGAATCCCATCGAGTATCCGTCCTACCTTCCTAGGTCACATAGACCGATCCGTCTTGCCCCGTATGGATCTTGACCGCACCAGGTACGATCGGCTACAGGTACGCGTCCTATTTCCCCTATACCTAAGTAGGGGTAGACCAATCTTTAGCGCTCTCGTAGTATCTCGCACCTCTTATGAGGTTCACCACGATGGACCTGACACTTCACGCCTCTAAAGAAAGAGACCAATCTATATGATTACGCGTACTGTGACCGTCGCGGGACAGTATCTTGCTGCCACCTTTCTCATTGTGATGGGTTTGATTGCCTCCGGCTGCGGGGACTCAGCGACCGTGAACCCCGTCGTTGAACTTGCCAGCTTGACAGTCGACCCCGGCACACTTCAACCGGGTTTTAGTGGTGGAACCATCCAATACAGAGTCGATGTCACTACCGACATCAGACGGTGACCGTCACCGCTCAACCTGCCGTGGCCGGCGACCGTGTGACGATTAATGGTGAGGCCACGACGAGCCGGGCCATTACCCTAGAGCCGCCAGGGGAAACGACAATCGTCAACATCGTTGTTTCAGAAACAGACACCAATTCTAGAACGTACGTAATCCGTCTGGTCAGAGCAGGTTTAGCCGGGAATAATTCGTTGCAGAACCTGACTGTGTCGCCGGGAACCCTGGCTCCCGCGTTCGATGCGAACTTGCAAACCTATACTGTGAATGTTGCCAACAACGCCACCAGCATCGCCGTCACGCCGACCCTCCAAGATCCTGCTGCTACCATGACGGTGGACGGGCAACCCACCGGCTCCGGACTGGCCCGCACAGTAACCCTCAGTGCTGCCGACCTAAGCACGTTAATCACGATTATCGTGACATCCCAAAACGGAACTCCGAAGAATTATCAGGTTACCGTAAGTCGCGGCAGATCAAACAATAACAACTTGCAGGGCTTGAATGTTTCGCCGGGCACGTTGTCCCCGGCCTTCCGTGCCGGCACAACCGGCTACACAGTCAACTTGGCGGCCACCTTGCCGAGCAACGTGACCAACGTCAGGGTGACACCGACGTTGCAAGATACTACCGCGAGCATGACCGTGAATGGTCAGGCCGCGACCTCCGGGCAGGTCCTCACCACTCCGTTGCCCGCGCCTGGCTCTAACACCTTTATCAATATCGTGGTAGTCGCGCAGGACGGCACTGCAAAACCATATTCCGTGAATGTCGTTCGCGCCGCACTCGGCGGGAACAACAATCTGTCGGCATTGAGGGTATCGCCAGGTCCGTTGGACTCTGCCTTCAATGCAAACGATCTAAGCTATACCGTGAATGTGGGAAGTGATGTGACCAGCATGACGGTGACGCCGACTTTACAAGCTACCACTGCGAGCATGACCGTGAATGGGCAAGCCACGAACTCCGGGCAGGGTCGCACCATCACCCCCCTGAATCCCCCAGGCCAAACCACTACAATTCCGATCGTCGTGACCGCGCAGAACGGCAGCAGCCGGAACACATATACGGTCAACGTCGTTCGCGCCGCCCTTGGTGGGAATAACAACCTGTCGGGCTTGACCGTGTCGCCGGGATCTCTGACACCTGCGTTTAGTGTGGCTAGAACAAGTTACACGGTGAACGTCGGCAGCAACGTACAACGTCGCCGTCACGACTCGTGAGCAAGATACATAGGGGCTGGCGAGTAGCAGGACCTCGAGCCCCTGAGTTTTAGTGCGAAGAACACGAGCTACACGGTGGAAGTGGGGAGCAACGTGACCAGCATCACCGTCACGCCCCGTGAGCAAGATACCGCGGCGACCACGACCGTGAATGGGCAAGTCACCACTTCCGGACAGGCCCGAACCATAACGTTGAATGGAGCAGGATCAAATGCCTTTATTAATATCATTGTGGTTGCGCCGAATGGCAGCCCGAAAACATACTCCGTCAATGTCTTTCGGGCCCCCCTTGGCGGAAACAACAACTTATCGTCATTGACAGTATCGCCGGGTACCCTGAGCCCCGCGTTTAGTGCGGCCAGGACTCTCTCCTATGCCGTAAATGACGTTAGCAGCAGCGCTACTGCCATTCTCGTGACCGCCACTCCCCAGGATTCAAGTGCGAGCATGACGATCAATGGACAAGGGGGGAATTCTCGTTCCATCCCTCTCCCAGGTGGTCCAAACAGCACCGAAATAGACGTTCGTGTGATTGCTCCGAATGGCAATGATAGGACGTACTCCATTACCGTCAACCAACCAGCGCCCGCGGCGCCGCCGGCCCCGACAAGCACGCCGGATCTGATACCAGAGGATGACTCCTGTGCCCGTGATAGTGCCAATGCGTGCGTTCCTCCCACTAGTGACGCGGACAACATCACCAATGTCTCAGCACCAAGATTCAGGATAGCTCAGCCGGCGGCGGGACAGACTGCAGACCTCTACGTAGATGGGAATAAAGTCAATTCACAGCTGGCGGCCAACACCCTCAGGCCGACGGCACCGTTGAGTGACGGGGACCACACGATTACCTACACGGTGACCAATGCTGGGGGCGAGTCCTCACCGAGTCCGTCCCTAAGCGTGACCATCGACACCGCCCCCCCACCGCCGCCCGGGGAAGACGGTGCCGACTAACCGTCAGTGACTGTTTCGGCAACGAAGTCCGATCCGAATACTTTTCTCTCTGCTGATTTGCCGACGACAGCTTGCCTCGTCCCCGTAAGTCAACGGCGTTGCCACGTCGCAATCCGAAGTCTTGACCCGACCAGTAGGAATTGGCTATACATTTAACTCCTGCTTCGCTCATGTAGTGGCTGGAACCTTCTCGTCGTCTCCACATCTAGCGTTTGGGTTCGCCGGAACAACTAGGCTCATTGTTTCACACATCAAGTGAAAGCGACCGCCGCCAGATGAGACGCACGTTCACCATCGCAGTGCAATGCCTAGCCGTTCCCCTCATCTTCATGATTGGGTTGAGCGTGTACGGCTGTTCGGACTCGGCATCGGTCAATCCAGTGGTAGAACTGGCCGCTCTAACCGTCACACCTGGGACGCTCCAACCCTCATTTAGCGGCGCAAGTACCCAGTACACGGTCGATCTTGCCAACAGCGTCACCAGTGTCACCGTCACCGCTCAGCCGGCTGTGGCCGGCGACAGCGTGGCGATTAACGGCGAGGCAACGACAAGCCGCGCCATTACCCTAGACGCGGCTGGAACGACGACTCCTGTGAATATCGTCGTGTCGGAATCAGGCACCAATTCGAGAACCTATACCGTCCTCCTCAAGAGAGCAGGCTTGGCCGGAAACACTTCGTTACAGAACCTGACCGTTTCGCCAGGAACCCCACCCCTCGAATTTAATGAGAACACACTCAACTATACCGTCAGCGTTCTCAATAGCGTCAACACGGTCACGGTAACGCCCACGTTACAAGATCCTGCTGCGACGATGACGGTGAACGGACAACCGGCTACCTCCGGGCAGGCTCACACAATACCCCTCAATCCCGCCGGCCAAAGTACAAACATTACGATTCTTGTGAAGGCCCAAAACCAAACCGAGAAACCCTACACGATCACTGCGAGTCGTGGGGTATCAAACAATAACAACTTGCAGAGTTTGGTCCTATCGCCGGGAACGTTAAACTTCAGACCTAATGACACTATTTACACTGCGAATGTGGAAAGCAATGCGACCAGTGTTGTCGTCACGCCGAGGCTACAAGATACAACGGCAAACATGACCGTGAATGGGCAGGCCACCAACTCCGGCCAAGCTCGAACCATTCAATTGGGCGCACCCGGTTCGAATACACCTCTCTTTGTTATTGTGACTGCGCAGAACGGCACCCAGAAAACCTATACAGTGGGTGTCATTCGTGCCGCGCTCGGCGGGAATAACGATCTCCAGCGTTTGACCGTGTCGCCGGGCAGTCTGAGCCCCGGGTTTAGCGCAAACCGGACGAGTTATACGGTGAACGTCGATAGCCGGGTTGACAGTCTCACCGTGACCGCCGCTCCCGACGATACGACTGCGAGCATGACGATCAATGGGGAAGGAACAAGGTCGCGTTCAATCCCTCTACCGGAAGGTCCATCGAGCACGGAAATCCAAGTGATCGTGACCGCGCCGAATGGAACTCAAAAAACATATTTGATGACTGTGAACCGGGCGGCACTTTCTGCCGACAACAATCTATCGGCATTGAGTGTGACACCGGGGACCTTGGCTCCTGTCTTTAATTCGGACCAGATGACGTACACAGTGGAGGTGGCAACCGACATCAGTAGCGTGGTCCTTTCCGCCACCAAATCTGATTCGAATGCCGTGCTATCCGGGAACGTGCCCAATGACGGGCGAGCAACGATTCCGCTCGACGGGCCTGGGACAAGCAAGAACCTCTCGATCACCGTGACCGCCCCGAATGGAGACTCAAAAACCTACACGATCACCGTGACCCGATTGGCCCCGTCGACTGACAGCAATCTCTCGAACTTGACGGTGAGCGCAGGTTCCTTGAATCCGAGCTTTGCCGCCGGCACGCAGACCTACACGGTCAATGTTTCGGGCACCGTGGACAGCCTCACTGTTTCCGCGACCAAGTCTGATCCGGAGGCTACGATGTCCGCGATGGGCGCGACGATCGCCAGGGCTGGAGCCCCAACCGGGAGCGTGACTGTTCCGCTCGGGTTGGGAACAAGCACGGCGATAGCGATCACCGTCACTGCGGAGGATCGAGTAAGCGCGAAGACGTACACCATCACCGTGACCCGACCGTTCCGTTAAGCTTCTGGAATGGTTCTCGGCAATTCAAGCCCTATGGATGATCGAGTAGACCGGGCCGGCATTCCAAACGTAACCGGCTCGATGCCTTGACCTCAGGTTCTCCCTCGCCTCTCCTCATTATGTACGGATGAGAGCGGGTGGGGATCGCTCGTTGTTATACTGACATTCACTTTGCGGTCTATCACGTAATGCTGACGGCCACATGCGATCTGTTGACCCGACTGGTTAGATCGGTTATAGAAGGAGTACCTGCTCGGCCTTACGAAAGTCATGACAGGTGGATTTTGAACCTTCTCGTAGCTTCGATACCTACTGTTTGGGTTCGCCGGAACTAACAGGCTCATCACTTCCAGCATCAAGGGAAAGCGATCGCTTCTAAATGGGACGCACGTTCACCGCCGCAGCGCCGTATGTAACCACACTTCTCATCCTCACGATCGGGTTGAGTGTTGACGGCTGCTCGGACTCGGCATCGGTCAATCCCGTGGTAGAACTGGCCAGTCTCACTGTCAGACCTGGAACGCTCCAACCGTCCTTTAGCGGTGCAACGACCGAGTACACGGTCGATCTGGCCAACAACATCCCCGGTGTCACCGTCACCGCACAACCGGCAGTGGCCGGCGACAGCGTGACTATAGATGGCGAGGCGACGACAAGCCGCTCTATCCCCTTAGGCGCGGCCGGAGAGACGACTCCTGTGAATATCGTCGTGTCGGAATCAGGCACCAATTCTCGAACCTATACCGTTCTGCTCAAGAGAGCAGCCTTGGCCGGAAACAATTCGTTACAGAACTTGACGATTTCACCCGGACCATTGGACCCCGGTTTCACTACGAATACACTGAGCTATAGGGTCGATGTTGCCGGCAACACCTCAAGCGTCATAGTAAGCCCCACCACAGAGGATCCTGCTGCAACGATGACCGTAAACGGGCAAACTACCACCTCCGGGGAGGCCCAAACCATTACATTGCGCGATCCAGGTTTGAGCACTGTCGTTAATATTGTTGTGACCGCACAGAATGGCAGTCCGAAACCGTACGTCGTCACCGTGAACCGCGCCGCTCTCTCCGGTGACAACAACCTGTCGGCATTGACGGTCACATCCGGCACGTTGGCTCCCGCCTTTGCTTCAGGCCAACAGAACTACACGGTGGATGTTGCAACCGATGTCGCCAGCGTAAGCGTCTCCGCAACCAAGTCTGATCCGAACGCAGTGATCTCCGGTGATGTGCCCAACGAAGGTCAAGCGAATATCCCGCTCGGTGGGCCAGGAACGACCAAAGACGTGTTGATTACCGTCACGGCACAGAATGGAAACTCAAAGACCTACCGCGTCACCATGAAACGAGCGGCGCCCACGAACAACAACAATCTGTCTGGATTGAGCGTGAGCGCAGGCAGTTTGTCTCCGCCCTTTACCCCGGAGACCGTGAATTATTCAGCGGTAGTCCCCGCTGCTGTCGACCGACTCACCGTCTCCGCGACCAAATCCGATCCGAACGCCGTGATGTCCGCACTTGGTTCGGTGATCGCCGCGGCGGGGGTCTCGACAGGTCAGGTGACGATTACACCGGGGCTCGGAGCAAGCACATCTGTGGCGATTACGGTGATCGCGCCGGATGGAAGCCAAAAGACATACGCGATACACGTGTTTCGACTTCCCCGCTAGAATGCGAATTGCTCTGCCTCGCAGAAGCTCCTACCGTTTCGGATCCAGTTCGATGAGCCCTTTGCGAATTGCGAGAATCGCGGCCTGGGTTCTGTCATAGACCTGCAACTTGTGGAAGATGTTCCGGACGTGATTCTTCACCGTCTTTTCGCTCAAATCAAGGCTATTGGCGATCTCTTTGTTGGTTTTCCCGTCGGCAACCAGTCGTAACACCGTAATTTCCCGATCGCTCAAGTCATGTTCAGTCCAACCCGGCTTCTTGCCTTTCTTTTGGGCCATCAATGAGAATTCCGCCAAGATTTTACTGGCGACGGACGGATGGATCAGCGATTCGCCCCGATAGATCGCTCGAATGGCCGCCACGATCTGAGACGATTCGGAGTCTTTCAAGAGATACCCGGTCGCGCCCGCGCGGACAAGATCGAAGATGTATTGCTGTTCATCGTACATGGTCAGCGCGACGATGCCGATGTGCGGAAGCTCCCGTTTTATTTGTCTTGTCGCCTCCACGCCGCCCATCCGCGGCATGCTCACATCCATAAGAATCACGTCCGGAAGCAGGGCGCGGGTTTTCTCCACGGCTTCGGCGCCATCCTGGGCTTCCCCGATAACGTGGATGTCTTCTTTGGTCTTCAGAATAGCGGCCAACCCTTCCCGAACCACTCGGTGATCGTCGGCAATCAGAACCTTAATTTTCTCCATTGCCTTCCTCCTCTTTATGACCCAACGGCACTTCAACGATGATTTTCGTGCCCTTCCCCGGTTTCGATTGGACACGCCCTTCGCCTCCCACTAATCGAGCTCGTTCCAAGATGCCCTTGATTCCGAAATGATCCCACTTTTCCGGGTCTCGCAGCACGGCGTCCAGATCGAATCCGATGCCATTGTCGGAAATGGTGACGCGCAACAGATCCATATCGATGTCCAGCTTGATCGAGACTCGGTCGGCTTTGGCGTGTTTTTGAACGTTGCTCAAAGCCTCCTGAATGATTCGAAAAAGAAAGATCTTCGTCCGCGGGAAGAGGACTTGTTCATCCCCCGCTACCGTAAACTTCGTGCTGATGCGGGCCTGGGTCTGATACGACTTGAAATAATTCGTCAGCGCGGGGATCAATTCCATTTTGTCGTAGTGCAGGGGGCGCAGGTTGAAGATCACTTGGCGGGCTTCCTGGATGGCGAGTTTGAGTTGAGCCTTGGTTTCTTTGATAGTGGCCAGGCTGGCTCGTGACTTCTTCCGGATAAGTTGCTGACAGAGATCCAGCTTAAAGTTCACGCCCGCCAAGCTCTGCACAAATCCATCGTGAATTTCACAGGCGATTCTGGTCCGTTCGTCCGTCACGGCGGCCCCGGTCTCTTTTACGTACAATCGATAGAGCGATTGATACTTGTTCAGCGTCTTTTCAATCTCTGCGGTCGCGCGAATGCGGGCGCCTATCAGTTCCCACATAAACTTCGCGCTGGCGCCGCCGATCACGGTGACACCCATCCGACGAAAATCTTGGAGGAACGTCCAAACCTCTGAATCACCCGACACATCGATGATCAAGTCGACGCGCTCCATCGCGAGGAGCTGCCGATAGTCGCGCGCGATCGGGATGTTGAGCTGTCGAGCCAATTCCAGCCCTGGAGCTTTCGGATCGAGCTCCGCGACGCCGACGATCTGTACGAGGGGATCGTTCGCAAAGATCTCCATCAGCGCGGTACCCCCGCGACCAGCGCCGATAATGGCGACGTTCGTCGCTCCGGAAGTCGGCATGTTCCCTCGAGCATGCTGGGAAAGCGGTTTCTTCATCGGTACGACACTTCCTCCACACGGCTTGTCAGAGTCCACAACGAACACATGTCGAATCGGGGACGCGTACGAGGCTGGGAGAGAAGGGCGGCGGATCCAGAAGTTACGTCTTAACGCTCGCGTCGCTGCTGAGCAAGCGTTTTCAACTCGTCCATAAATTGGTCGATGTCCTTAAACTCTCGATACACGGACGCAAACCGGACATACGCGACCTGGTCCAACTGATGCAGCTCCTTCATGACCTCTTCACCAACGACCCGACTTTCAATCTCCGTCTCGCCCATCTCCTGGATTCGTTTTTCTATCCGGTCGGTGACGGCTTCGATGGTGCTGATACTGATCGGCCGCTTTTCACAGGCTTTTTTCAGGCCGACGAGAACCTTCGTGCGGTCAAACGACTCGCGACGCCCGTCCTTCTTGACGACAACGGGAAGAATTTCCTCGACTCGCTCGTAGGTGGTATAGCGGCGTTTACACCCAAGGCACTCCCGGCGGCGACGAATGACCTCGCCTTCCTTCGCCATGCGAGAATCGACGACCTTGTCTTCAAGTTCATCGCAGAAGGGACATTTCACCGGCGGCGACCCTGCTCTCTCACGATCCGCTGACTAGTAGGAATGAATGATGGGAAACCTGGCGCACAACACTTTAGCTTGCAGGCGGACCTCCTCCAACACCTCCGGCTCTTGTCGATGCTGAAGGACACGATCCACTAATTCGACGATCTGCTTCATTTCCGATTCTTTCATTCCGCGCGTGGAGACGATGGGCGATCCCAGACGGATCCCGCTGGCCACTGCCGGCGGCTTTTCATCGTACGGGACGGCGTTCTTATTGACGATAATACCGGCGGTATCCAACGCGGCATCAGCCTCTTTCCCGGTGATCCCCTTGTTCGTGAGGTTCAGGAGCATCAGATGCGTATCGGTTCCACCAGAGACGATCTTATAGCCACGATCGACGAATCCTTGTGCCAAGGCCTTCGCATTGGTTAGGACTTGCTGCTGATAACGCTTGAATCCCGGCGACAAGGCCTCTTTGAAGGCTACCGCCTTGGCCGCAATCACATGCATCAGCGGTCCGCCTTGCAGGCCTGGAAATACCAGTTTGTCGACTCCCTTTGCATATTCGGCTTTACACATCGTGACGCCCCCACGCGGACCGCGAAGCGTCTTATGGGTCGTCGTGGTGACAAAGTCAGCGTAGGGAACGGGATTCGGATGAAGCCCCGCCGCGATGAGGCCGGCAATATGCGCGATATCGACCAAGAGATAGGCGCCGACCGATTTGGCGATCTGCTGAAATCGAGGAAAATCCAGCACGCGGGCATACGCGCTGGCTCCGACCACGATCATCCGCGGACGACATTCCTCTGCCACCTTCTGCACGGCATCGTAGTCGATCCGTTCCGTCTGGCGATCAACGCCATAGGAGAAGACACGGAAGAGAATACCGGAGAAATTGACTTTGCTCCCATGCGTGAGGTGACCGCCTTGGGCAAGGTCCATTCCAAGAATGGTGTCCCCCGGCTTCAGGACCGACAGATAGGCCGCCATGTTGGCTTGTGAACCCGAATGCGGCTGTACGTTCACGTGCTCAGCCCCGAAGATCTCTTTGCATCGCTGAATCGCCAAATCTTCGACGGTGTCGGCATGCTGACACCCGCCGTAATATCGCTTGCCGGGATACCCTTCGGCATATTTATTGGTGAGCACGGAGCCTTGCGCAGCCAATACCGCAGGGCTCGCAAAATTTTCCGACGCAATCAAGAGCAGCTTCTCTCGCTGCCGAACTTCTTCCGCCTCAATCGCAGCATAGACATCAGGGTCTGCCGTCTTCAGTGCGTCCCATGAACGGATGACATCGCTGCTCATGTTCTCCATAGTCGAATCCCTACGCTGAAGCTTCTTCGGGCTCTTGTTTTTTCACCACGTGGATCTTCACCGTCGCCACCACATCCCTGGGCATCTTGATGGACACAGACACCGTGCCGAGTTCCTTAATCGGTTGCGCCAATTGGATCTTTCGCCGATCCACGGTGACACCTTGCGCCGCCAATCCTTCCGCGATGTCTTTCGCAGTGACGGAACCGAACATCTTATCGTCTTTGCCGACCTGCGCTTCGATCGTCAGCTCAACAGCCGACACCTTCTTGGCGTAGGTTTCAATTTCCAGCTTTTCCTTCTTGGCCTTGTCGGCTGCCACTCGTTTGACATGCTCGAAGGCCTTGATGCTCCGACCATCGGCCTCAACGGCCTTCCGGCGCGGTAACAGATAGTTTCTCGCAAATCCATCGGCGACGTTGATGAGATCGCCGAGGTGCCCTACCCCTTCCAGGGTTTCTTGAAGAATGACTTTCATACCCCTACTCCTTCACGTGATAAAGGAGGTGAGGATACTGAGCCGGCTGAGAAATGTCAATTCTGAGGGATACCTTTGAGGCCGACTACTGGATCACACCGAGCGCCCGACCCACCTTCGCAAAAGCCGCCACGGCTTGTTGCAGCTGAGCCGTTGTATGGGCAGCCGACATTTGCGTCCGGATCCTTGCTTGCCCTTGCGACACCACCGGATAGCTGAACCCGACGACGTAGACTCCTTCTTTCAATAAAGCCTCCGCCATCGATGTAGCAAGGGCGGCGTCACCCAACATCACGGGAATGATGGGATGTTCGCCTGGGATAAGCCGGAAGCCAAGTGCAGTCATTTCGCCTCTGAAGAAGGCAGCATTGGCCCGAAGTTGCTCTCTGAGATGATCGCCCTGCTTCACCAAGTCGATGGCACACAACGCACCGGCCGCGATGGGCGGAGGAAGCGAGTTGGAGAACAGGTAAGGCCGCGATCGTTGCCGCAGCAGTTCGATCACTTCAGCCTTGCCGGATGTAAACCCACCGGTCGCCCCGCCAAGCGTTTTCCCCAGCGTGCTCGTCACCATCTCGATTCTGTCAGCCACCCCGAAATGAGCCGGCGTCCCCCTGCCCTGAGGACCCAGAACCCCTGTCGCGTGGCTGTCATCGACCACGACCGCCGCGTCGTACCGTTCCGCCAGCTCTACGATCCGATCTAGTTTGGCCGGATCGCCATCCATCGAGAACACCCCGTCAGTTGCAATCAGACGCAGGCGGCACCCACCGGCTTCCCGGAGCTGCGCTTCGAGGTCTGCCATGTCGGAGTGAGCGTATCGGAATCGTTTGGCCTTGCAGAGCCTGATGCCGTCGATCAAGCTGGCATGGTTCAAGGCATCGCTGATGACGGCATCACCCTCATCCAACAACACTTCGAACAGTCCCCCGTTCGCATCGAAGCAGGAACTGTACAAGATTGCATCCTCGTTGCCGAGAAACTCACTGACGGCCTGTTCCAACTGTTTATGCAGATCCTGCGTGCCACAAATAAACCGCACGGAGGCCATGCCATATCCATGTGTGTCCAGCCCTTGTTGAGCCGCCTCCACAATGGCCGAGTGATTCGCAAGCCCCAGATAATTGTTCGCGCAGAGGTTCAGAACCGAGCCTTGAGCCACCAGGATGTCCGAGCCTTGCGGGCCCAGAATGCGCCGCTCGGATTTGTAGAGACCTTTGGCGTGGATGTCGGCAATTTGGGTATCGAGAACCTTTTTGAGTGAGTCGTATGCCATCCCCATCACCCCTTACTCCTCACGGAATCAAGACCACTTTGCCGCACTGCCCAGACTGGATCAACTCGAACCCCGTCGCAAAGTCCCTCATTGGAAACGAATGGGTGATGATCGGCCGAATATCGAGACCCGCCTTGAAGAGGCCCGCCAACCGGTACCAGGTTCCAAACAAGCGCCGCCCGGTGACGCCATAGACACGGATGCCCTTAAAAATAACTTCGTTCGGCAGATCAAAGCAAACGGGACCGGTTGGGATGCCGAACAACGTCACTCGTCCGCCGTTTTTCACCGCGCGAAAGGCTTGATGCAACGCCGTGGGATCTCCCGACATCTCCAGCGCGGCGTCCACTCCTTCACCACCGGTCATCTCGAGAATGGCTGACTCCACTTGCTCCGGTGACTCAATTTTCGCATTGAGGACATGATCCGCGCCGACCTGCTTCGCTAAACCAAGCCGATAGTCACTGACATCGGACGCGATAATTGTAGAGGCGCCGGCAGTTTTTGCGACGGCAGCGGCAAATAAACCCGTCGGGCCACAACCCGTGATCAACAAGGTCTGACCGGTGAGATCTTCAGCGAGAGCAGCATCAACCGCATTACCAAGCGGCTCCTGCAGACAGGCCAACTCCGGTGGAATATCCGGAGCCGTGTGCCACAAAACACCTTCAGGCAACGCGACATACTGAGCGTAAGATCCGTCTCGATCGATCCCAAGAATCTTGTAATTTTTGCATACATGCGCCTGTCCGGTGCGACACTGAAAGCACGCTCCACAGGTCAGGTGCGATTCCGCGGCGACATAGTCACCGACCTTGACTAGAGACACTTCACGACCAACCTCCACGACATGGCCGCATAATTCATGACCGATGATTCGTGGCAGATGAATCCGCCGTTGCGCCCATTCGTCCCAACGATAGATATGGGCGTCGGTTCCACATAACGAGGTCGCGACAACTTTTATCACCGCGTCGTGTGGCCCCGGAGTTGGGTCCGCCCAATCGGTGAGGGTTAAACCCGGTCCAGCAGCAGTTTTGACGAGGGCTTGCATGAACCTATTGTATACCAACTCAATCCGTTGACACTCGTGTTTTGGCGAAAGAAACGAGTTGCACGGGCTTCCTCGCGATGGGTAGGATGCCCTGTTGAGAGTCGCAAAGTTAGCAAGTCTGAAAGTTCGAAAGTAAAAAAGCGGGGCGTTGAATTTTCTGACTTTTCAGCTTTCAAACGTTCCCACTTTAAAACCTTCCAACTGTCAGATGACACACATATCATGAAAGCAATGGTGCTCAATCACACGAGCAATATCACCAGCAATCCTTTGCGGCTCCAAGATCTGCAGATTCCTGTTCCAAAGACCGATCAGGCCTCGTCAAGATTCATGTCTGCGGCGTCTGTCGCACGGATCTCCAGGTGGTTGGGTCACATTTTGTGATGTGCATTCTCAAACCCCTGGACATTCACGATGCGGCTGATCGTCAAATAGTGCAGGCCCACGGCTTGGCCGATTTCAGAGAGAGTAGGTATCAGGCAGTCTGAATCCACACTAATTCATGCTCGTTGTGTTTGAGCCGCCTTAAGAGATCGCCTGTTCGAACCAGTTGCACTAAAAAGAAGAGGGCTGGCCCGGGTATCCGGACCAGCCCTCTCACTACAGCCCCAGGAAGTAGGACTACAGATTTTATAGTCTTTAGTACCCCGCCTTGGCGTTGGGATCCACCTGGCTGGGGAACGGATCCAGAATGCTCTTCGGCGCGTTGTTCCAGATCACATCCGCCAGATTCGACATCCGGCTCACGATCTGCGCCGCCACGCCGCCTGCGGCTCCGAACAACCCGCACCACCCCAACGTCACGAAGCCCCAGTGTAACGGGGCAGAGAACAGCTCATCCACAAACCAGAACGCATGGCCCCACTCATTGAGTCCCACGTTCGGCAGGATGAACATCGGCCCCACCACCGCCGCCACTAAGGGGAACGAGGTCGCTTGCGCATAGAGCGGCAACCGCGTCTGCGCATACAGGTAGCTCGCCACGCCGCACGTGATGTACAACGGGAAGGTCCCGTAGAACGCCACAATATGGCTTGCGGTGAAGCTCGTGTCCCGGATGATGACTTGGTGCCACGCCGCATCCTGCTCTAACGTGTAGCTGCCCGCGTAGTACACGCCCCAGATGTAGCACACTAACCAGCCCATCCAGTAAAAGTACCGCTTCAGCTCCAGCTTGTGGTCCAGGTTCGCCAGGTTCCGGTCCCGCGTGACCCAAATCCAGCCGATGGTGACGGCAAAAAAGGTCGCGTTCGCCAGGATGTTAAACCGCCACAGCCCCATCCACACGGAATCGAATTCCGGGGTCATGGAATCCAACCCATGCGAGTACCCGAACGCCCGCTGGTACAGGACCCAGAACACCCCGATCCCCAGGATCGCTAACCAGCCGATCTTGACCGGCTTCGAATCGTACCACTGCGAGATGTCATAGCCTTTATCGCTTGATGCCGCCATGATGAAACCTCCTTGTTAGATACACCTATCCATCGATTATGATCTTCAGGCACGTCCGGTGACCCGCCAATTCCTCCATCGCTTTGATTTCGAGAGCTCATAGCCTATCAGTGCGAGCAGAAGCAAGACGGTCAGCGGCCCAATACCTTTTCGCGCAATTGTCGCATAATCGATTTGCTGGACTCGCAATAGATAGGACGAAGGACTGAACCCTTCCGGCGTGATGATTAACTTATAGAGCCCCTTGACCAACTTGGCTTCGCCTCTGACCACTCCATCCGGATGGGTTGCAGGCGGCCAGTAGGCCACGGTCTCATCTTCTGCGGTCTCGCTGAGCCCTCTCACGACCCGCACTCCCACCGGCATGTTGCGCAGGCCGGGATCCACTAGATCGACGACGAGGAACGTGTCGCCTTCACCTGGAATCTCCGTACAGTACTGGGCTTTCGCCTCATTCTGCGGCTGATAGGCGTTAAAATGGACAAGATTCCCTCCAACTCGTCGGACACAGCTATCCTCTTCAATCGCAACATTGCCGTGAGCGAATGCAACACCTGGTAAAACGACCGGAAGTAGAAGGATCGGAAGAACTGCGAGAGCACCGATGACGCGACGGAACGGGACCAGCCGTGTGAGTCTGATCGGACTGGAACTCAGCATCGCTCTATCTATCACCCCAGCGACTACGCTCAGTACGACCACGGCAAGGAACATCGTCATCATAGACCTTCACCTCCTTCCTCGCATACAAAGCATACTCCTCGAAGTATGAAGTGCGCATGAGAAGTTCATGAAGAATTCTTCATAATTCAGGTCTAGAATCCGCGATTCAGGTAGGAAGCAAGGTGCTTCAAATCTGGAGACTGGCGATCCGAACAAGGACAAGAGGTGATTACTCAGAGGTACCGGAAAGACTTGTGGACAAAGGAGATGGTTCTACATTCTGGTGAGGAGCTGATTCTTGGTCTAGCCAAACGTCTCCATCAGGCTGATCGCTTTCCACTGATGCCAGCGACTTGAAATCAAAGAGCCGGGGATCCATCAAAAGCGACGGCGCAACATTGGTCAATGCAGCAGCAATGCTGTCCGAACAACCAGGCGACTCTCGTTCCCACTGCTGAAGAAACGCCTTTACTTTTTTTCGTTTTAAGTCTTCCTGCGACCCACAGAGGTCACATGGAATGATCGGAAACGCTCGCAGCTCTGCATATCGCGCGAGGTCGGTCTCTTTCACGAGCGCCAACGGTCGGATGACGATATGTCGACCGTCCTTTGAGCGAAGCTTGGGAGGAATCGCTTTCAGCTTGCCGGTATAGAAGAGATTCAAGAACAACGTTTCAACGATGTCGTCGCGGTGGTGACCCAGCGCGATCTTGGTGGCGCCAAGCTCAGTCGCAATGCGATAGAGATGTCCTCGTCGTAACCGTGAGCACAACGAACAGGTCGTCTGCCCCTCCGGGATGAGTCGCTTCACGATCGAGTAGGTATCTCGGGATTCAATATGAAACGGAATGCCGCGGCTTGTCAGATACTGAGGGAGCACATGTTCCGGAAAGCCTGGTTGCCGCTGGTCGAGGTTGACTGCGATCAGATCAAAACTAATCGGCGCTCGGCGTTGCAATACGAGCAAGATATCCAGTAAACCATAACTGTCTTTACCGCCCGACAGGCACACCATCACCTTGTCACCCTCTTCAATGAGCCGGTAGTCGGCAATGGCCTGGCCCACCAGCCGGCAAAGGCGCGTTTGCATCCGCTCTGTTTCTTCGTCTAGTTTGTGCGGAAGTGCTGGAGGTAACGGGACAAGCATGACAGGATTGTAGCCGCAGCGTGGTTAATCTGTCGACAGCCTGATTTTGGGGAAGAGTGAACGAACCCCTAATTGAACAGTCTATTCTCTTTGTATGTACCGGAAACGTCTTCCGCAGCGTGGCGGCGGAATATGCGTTACGGGCACAGCTCGGCCGGCATTCTTCCTACCGAGTTGAATCGGCGGGGATCGAAGCCAAGCCCAAAACGATCCACCCCGTCATTTCCAACCGGCTGATCCAAAAAGGAACCGACCCTTCCGCACACGTTCCACAGGCGCTGACCAAAGCACTGATCGACCGGAATGACCTCATCATTGCGATGGGGCTTGGTCATCGCGAGTTTATCCACAAACAATTTGGGTTGAAAGTTCCGCTCTTCAATGAAGTCTCGTTCGGCAAGGAAACCCCGATCCTCGACCTGCATGAGGCCCTCCCCGATTGGGAACGCGATATCAACGAAGCGCGGGCATATGTGGAGTCGGTCATCGACCACATTTGGGAGTCCGTACCGGCACTGATGGCACGACTCTCACATTTTCAGGGATGTCGACGGCGATGAGACCATAGCGTCGGTTTAAACTTGCAGAATCCTCTGTTCACCTGCCTTCTTCCCTTGAGAAGCGTCCCAATCAGACGGGATAAATATTGCGTGCTATATTTTCCATGAGCGGCACAATAGGCGCATTTCAGAGGCTTGTCTTTCATGGACTGTACGGTTGCCGATGTACTGAAAACACTTGTCATCGGACAGGACGTCCCCAAATGGGCGTCCTGGTCGGACGATGCGCTGTTGGACCTCCCGATGTGCGATCTGCACGTCGGACTCAAGAGCGGATTCCTTGAGCAACCCATCGCCGAATTGACACAAGAGCTGGAGCGCAGCGGATTGTTGTTTCGTCCTCACTTCTGGCTCTCCAATGAGTGGTTTACTCCCGATGGGGTTCCCGGCATCGCCGTCCCCTTCTACCTGGCCCATCCTCGCCTGGCAAAACTTGAACAAGCCCAAATGTTGGAGGTGGAAGGCGGAACCACGGAATGGTGTTTGCGCATTCTTCGTCACGAAGCGGGCCATGCGATCGAAAATGCCTACAAAATCCGCCGACGCAAAACGCGTCGGCACATTTTCGGCAAGTCGTCTCAACGCTACCCGATGTACTACTCCCCCCGTCCCTATAGCCGTAGTTTCGTGCGCCACTTAGACTTGTGGTATGCCCAGAGCCACCCGGATGAGGACTTCGCTGAAACCTTCGCGGTCTGGTTGACGCCGGACTCCCTGTGGGAGGAACGGTACCGGGGATGGCCTGTGCTCAAGAAGCTCAAATATGTCGATGGACTCATGAAGGACCTCCGTGGCGTCTCGCCCGCCGTAACCACTCGCGAAGAAGTTGACCCGCTTCCCAGCTTGAAGAAGACCCTCCGCGAACATTATGAGCGCAAGCGGCGCCATTATGGAATCGAACGACAGTCGCAGTATGACCCGGACTTAAAACGGTTGTTTTCCAGTTTTCTGGGCCATGCGGGCAAGCCGAGTGCAGCAACCTTTCTGAACCGCTTTCGCCGAGAAGTGCGACGAAAAGTAGCGAGTTGGACCGGCGAGTATCAATATACGATCGACCAGGTGCTGGAGGACATGATTCAGCGGTGCCGCGAACTGAACCTTCGCGTTCCCGTGGCAGAAGACCAAGCCAAACTCGATTTCACCATCCTTCTGACCGTCCATACCATGAACTTTTTGCGGAGTGGTCGGCATAGGGTGGCCGTATGAAGCGGTTACGTGTGATTGTCCTCATGCATGAAGACCTTGTGCCTCCAGACCAGGTGAATGGCTACGATTTGAACACCGTGGAGTGGCGGACGGAATACGACGTCATCTCGACGTTGAAGAAACTGGGTCATGAAGTGTACCCGCTAGGGGTCAAGAGCGATCTCGGCGTGATCCACTCCGCCATAGAGAACTGGAAGCCGGACATCGCCTTTAACCTCTTGGAGGAGTTCGACGGCGTGGCCGTCTATGATCAGCATGTGGTGTCGTACCTCGAACTCTTGCACCTCCCCTACACCGGTTGTAATCCGCGCGGACTGATGTTGTCACGCGATAAAGCGTTAACGAAGAAGGTGCTGTCTTTTCACCGAATTCCCGTACCCTGAATTCATCGAAGTCCCTCAAGGACGCACGGTGAAGCGGCCCAAATGGCTCTCTTTTCCGTTGATCGTCAAATCGGTCAACGAAGAAGCCTCGTTGGGGATCTCCCAAGCCTCGATCGTCGAGGATGACGAGAAGCTGAGCGAGCGAGTGGCGTTTATCCACAATAGCGTGGGGAGCGGAGCACTGATCGAACGGTATGTCGAGGGCCGCGAATTCTACGTGGGCGTCATCGGCAACGGACAGTTGCAAGTGCTCCCTGTGTGGGAACTTATCATGGACAAGTTGCCGGAGGACGCTAAACGCATCGCGACCGAGCGGGTGAAATGGAGCCGGAAGTATCAGCAGAAGTACGGCATCACCTCACGCGAAGCCGACAACTTGCCGGAAGGCAAGACCGAAGAAATTCAGAATCTGGCCAAGCGGGTGTACCGGGCGCTCGGACTCAGCGGCTATGCGCGTATCGATATGCGGATGGCCGGCGATGGGCAACTCTATGTCCTGGAGGCCAATCCCAACCCCCAGATCGCGGAAGACGAAGATTTTGCCGATTCGGCTAAGAAGGCCGACTATCAGTACACAGAGTTACTCCAAGAACTCTTGAACGTCGGCCTTCGTTGGCGACCCGCCAAGGCAGCGTGACCGTGAGATCTAGGTAAGTACCGCCACACCCTTTTCTTTGATCTCCTGATACATGGCGTCCGGTGCCAAATCAATTTGTCCCGGCCATGCGACAGCACCATGATCAAGATACACTTGTTTGAAGAAGGTCGGATTCTTCAGCGGCGCGAACACGCCGGTTAGATGAGCGGGCGTAAAGCGGACCTCACCTGACAGACCGTCGGCGAATTGCACGAAGAGGCCCAGGTCTTCTAAGGGTTTGACGCGAACCACATCCCAATACATTTCAGTCCTCCCTTATAACAACGGCGCGATAGGCTTCGGAGGTTCCTTCGATCGACAGAGACTCCAATCATTGAGTAATTCTTCTTGGTGCAACTCGGCCCAATCAAGCACAAGCTGAAGCGCTCGACGAGGCAGCTCGCCTTCCAACACACGCAATTGCCGAATGTCCACCGTAGCTTTAAACTCCGCATATTCGGCATGGAAATGCGGAGGTGCATGGTCATTAAAGAACATCTTAATCAGAATCCCATAAAATGTGCTTATCGTTGACATCAATGAATTGCCTGGTCATTCACCCCATTTATGGGTGAATTCTAGGCCAGCGATTTCCACAAAGCAATTTAATGGGTGCTTATGCTGATCGACTCTAAGTTTCCGGATGGAGGGCAGAGCCTCAGACCATTGAAGCTCTGCGAAACGCGTCTATCGGGCACTCGGACTCAGCGGCTATGCGCGAATCGACATGCGAATGACGGACGATGGACAACTCTACGTCCTGGAGGCCAATCCCAACCCTCAGATCGCGGAAAATGAAGACTTTGCCGATTCGGCGAAGAAGGCCGACTATCATTACACAGAGTTACTCCAAGAAATCTTGAACGTCGGCCTCCGCTGGCGACCCGCCAAAGCGGCGTGACAGATTGAACAACACACCACACGCCGTCCTTTCATGTTCGATCGAGCGCCTTGTTCTGACCTCATGAACCAGCTAGGATCGGTTCAGTATGCGTGGCATTCATTCTTTGAATCGCTCGACCCTAGACCTCAGACCATTTCACCTTCCCCATGACTAGCCCACCCGAGCGCTCTACGTCTGCTGGACTGGCGCTGGCTGCGCTTGGCGTCGTGTACGGTGACATCGGGACCAGCCCCCTCTATGCGCTGCGGGAATGTTTTCACGCCTCGCACGGTTTGTCCGTCACCCTTCCGACGATCACCGGCCTGCTCTCGCTCATCATCTGGGCCCTGCTGCTGGTCGTCACGGTGAAATACTTGTTGTTCGTCATGCAAGCCGACAATCAAGGCGAAGGGGGCACCTTGTCGTTGATGGCCTTGGGGCAACACCACCGAGAAGAGTCGGCCTTCCCCTTACGGATCGGCCCAGTGATCGCGCTCGGCTTACTCGGGGCCTCGTTGGTCTACAGTGATGGGATCATCACACCGGCCATCTCGGTCTTAAGCGCCGTGGAAGGCATCGAGGTAGAGACGACTGCCTATCAACCCTATACGCTCCCGATCGCCATCGCCGTACTGCTCACATTTTTTGCGATCCAGTCACACGGGACAGGACGGCTCGGTAAATGGTTCGGTCCCATCATGCTGCTCTGGTTCGTCACGCTTGCCGCCCTGGGAATCAAGAGCGCGGTGCAGACCCCCGAGGTGTTTGCCGCGTTCAGCCCCCACCATGCCGTCCAGTTTCTTCTGGAACACCCCGCGCAGGGCTTTGCGGTGTTAGGGAGCGTATTTCTCGTCCTGACGGGAGCCGAAGCCTTGTATGCCGATATGGGACACTTCGGAAAAACGCCCATTCGTCTCGGCTGGTATGGCGTGGTCTTGCCGTCGCTCGTACTGCAATACTTGGGGCAAGGCGCTCTTGCTGGTCCGGCAGCCGGAGGCGGTGACGAATCCGTTCTACTTGCTGGCGCCCGGATGGTTTCTCCTGCCGTTGGTCGTGCTCGCGACATTGGCCACGATCATCGCGTCCCAAGCGATGCTGAGCGGTGCTTTTTCTCTCACCCATCAGGCGATTCAGTTGGGCTATCTCCCACGCATGCACATCCGATACACCTCCGCATCGCAGATCGGACAAATCTACGTGCCGGCGATGAACTTTCTGATGCTCGATCGGCACCATCAGCCTGGTGGTGCTCTTTGGTACTTCCAGTAATCTGGCCGCCGCGTACGGGATCGCCGTGGCCGGCACGATGGTCACGACCACACTACTGATGTCCGTGGTCGCCCGACGCCAATGGAAATGGAGTTGGCCGGCGGTGGTCCTCGTCACCGGTCTCTTACTGGTCATGGACCTCTCGTTTTTCGGCGCCAATGTGCTGAAGATCCCACACGGCGGCTGGCTCCCACTGGTCCTCGGCGCCGGGATTTTTCTCTTGATGACCACCTGGCATGGCGGGCGTCGGCTCATCGCGAAGCACCTCTGGAGCAAAATGCCGCAACTGACGGGCTACCTGAATGAGGTCCTGACACAGCCGCTCACTCGGGTTCCGGGTACGGCTGTCTACTTGACGCAGTTCCCTGACTTGACGCCACCATCGTTTGTGCAGAACGTGCGGCATAACAACGTGCTCCATGAACAGCTGGTCTTCCTGACCACCACGACTGCTCGCGTTCCGACTGTCACCGGCAGCCACCATGTGCGCATCGAACCCTTGGCCAAGGGCGTACGACGGGTCGTGGTGCAATATGGGTTCATGGAGACTCCCGACATTATCCGCCTGCTCGCGGCTTGTCGGGCGCAAGGATTGGATCTGGACTTCGATCAGGCTACGTTCTTCCTCAGCCGCGTGAATTCGCTTGCGACGCCGAAACCGGGCATGGCGCTGTGGCGGGAACGACTCTTCATCTTCCTCAGCCGCAACTCCCAGCGCGCCAGTTCATTCTTTCATATTCCCGCCGAGCAGGTCGTCGAGATCGGCGTGGTGGTGGAAATCTAGTCCACAGGTTCGTGACGAATCGGTTCACGCCGCGCGATAACCGCGAAGAGCGAGGTTCACGTGACCAACACATCCAGCGGCTGATAGTACACGTGTGTCTCCCCTCTCGACCGTCTCGTATGAGTCGAGCCTCCGCGTCGGCGCTCATGATCACCCCGGAGCCCATTCCCTTCTGGCGGAATGCTCTCGGCAGACGAGCCGCCGCTCGAACTCGTCACGAGAGAATCGTCGGAAAACCGGGGCGCCGGAGAGAGGCGAAGACGATCGGTACATTGCCGACCTCGGTCCACGGCAGCAGCGCAATCTCCTGTTCGGCGCTGAAAGACTGGAGCAGCAGGAGCGCGCCTAGAACTAGGGCAATGATGCCGGGCCAGATCATCGATAGAGCACCAAGAACTAAGACGAACATTATCGCCGCCAAGGTCTGCTGAATGAGCGGGCTCTTGACTGTGATCATAAGGTCCTCCCTCGTGTGCGCTCCACTTGCACATCTCATTGATGGAATGAGTTCACCCATTTTGCATATTGAGGAATCATAAACAACTAGGAATACTACTATAGGTGTTCAAAATGGCCGGGTGTCTTACCCACCCAACCTCTCGTTCCCCGTCCAGCCGCAAAGACCATGCCGCAAAAAATCCGCGAGAAGTGTGTGATTTTCGAGGGATTGCCGTGCTGTTGCTCTAAGTAGTAGCTCCACGAGACGTATCTTTTTCGATTCAGCGAATCTGAATGGATTCAGTGAGCGTACGCCGGGCCATCGAGTAGGAATGGACTGCAGGAATCCTTCTTCCAGTGTCCATATCTGCCAGACACTAGATGTGGTGTGACCGACCTTCGTATGTACTATTACTTTTAGGTACTCTCACTCATCACTTCTCCTGCACCATGTTCGCCATCTCCCGGCACGCCCTGCACGCTTGGCCGAAATCGATGCGCATTGAACATCCCCAGTTGCAAAGTGCCGCCGGACGGCGTATAGGACAGAGTAAGACTTTGTAGATCCACTCATAATTCGAGAAACGTACCAGCATCAGTTCCAGTGTTGTGGTCGGATCGCTTTCTTCTGTTTCGTTGCGGGCGTTGTGCCGTGTGAACAGGACAGGGTGTTTCCCAGGCATTGGACTTTCAAAATTTTGAATCTATTCGAGAGTTGCTGCAATTTATCATCTAGTGAGGTGAGACATGATTATGAAGCTGATCGCCTTCGCCTTTCTCTTCACCTTCGCGGTGAATGGACAGGAATCGAGTCTGGCTGCTGCCATTCAATCCACTGCCGATAACCAGTCAACCGCGGTTCGATCGGACAGTGGTCCAAGTTCTCTGCTGGCCATGCTCGTCGGGTTCTTGACACCGGCCGATGTTCGGCACGCTCAACAGGACAACGAGGTCGGCTCGTATCTCCATAAGGTCGACAGCGACGATGCCTCTCCCGCTCCGTCAATTACTCCTATGACGTCTATTACGATCGACACGCCCCAGAGCGAATCTACAGAGGCAGACAAGGCAGAGGCAGACAAAGAGAAAATGCGGTTGGAGCAACTCCTAGAACAGCTCACTGCCAAAGAGAAGGAGTTGGCCCTTCTGCGAGAGAAAACGGCAGCGGCAGCGAACCAGGTGACCGCTGAAAAGACCCGCGCCGAAGCATTGGAAGCGCAGCTGACCCAAAAGGAGCAGGAACTCGCGGGGCTCTGCACCCAACGAGACCCGCATCAGAACATGTCGCAGGAGCTGAACCGGACAAAGAGCAGCCTGGAGCTGTCCACACAACAAGTCGCCGACCTTGAGCGACAATTTTCCATCAGCAATGATCAACTTGATGAAGCGATGCAACGCATCGCAGACCTCGACTTGATGTTGGTGGCGAAAGAGCAAGAATTCCAGCTGGCTAAGTCCAATATGGATATGGAACTCGCCGCTCGGGACTCACAACTCGTGCAGGCAAAACGTCTGCTCGCGAGCCTAGGGAAGAGCTTGCCGAAGCCGGCCAAACTGACTGCCTCCAACAGGAATTTGCTTCCTCAGACTGCCATCACGACGGCGCGTGCCACGGCTGACCTCACCAGGGTCAGCGAGAAACTCACGAGCGCGCTCAAAGAAGAGCTTAAGCGAGGCAGTGTGGTGTTGGAGCAGCGTGGAGACAAACTCACCCTCGCGTTGTCGTCGGGCGAACTGTTTGCCAAAGGTCGAGCCTCGATGACGCCGGCGGGAACTTCCTTGGTCAAGCGAATCGGCGTGGCCTTGCGTAAATTCCGTCCTCAAAACGTCGAAGTCGCCGGGCATACCGACAGTACACCGGTCAAGTACGATATTCGACGACCGTTTAAGGATAACAGTGAGCTCTCTCGGGCGCGCGCCGAACATGCCGGCAAGGCTCTGATCAAGGGTGGATTGGGCGCCGACCAAGTCAGGACAGTGGGGTATGCGGAGTCTCGACCTATTGCGACAAACGACACGGCAGAAGGCAGGAGCAAGAACCGACGGGTCGAGATTGTCGTAACCCAGGGATCCGACCCGTACGCGTCTGCGGTTGGTGGAAAGGATGAGCAAGGCGCGAGCAACAGCCGGAGCTCTTCCCAGTACAAAGGAATGGTCCAAAAGGTCGTGACTCGCTGATCCTGCACTGATGACCATGTCGGCCGATCACGGGCCGACATGGCGGTGTCGATCTCTCGCAAGTCCACCCCAGTCTGTGTTCGGAATGCTGCTCACATCTAATGTGTTCTGCTCTCTCGTCACAGTCGACGGACACATCATTCATTGACCGTGAAATCATAAAATTGCTGGGATAAGCTCCGCACTTATAGATAGCGGTGGGACAACACCCTGCCTCCGTCGTCAAACTCGTAGAGTAGCGGTACACCGGTGGGAATGTTAAGCTCCAAAACTTCTTCCTTCGACAATTGGTCCAACTCCATCACCAGCGCTCGAAGACTATTGCCATGCGCGGCAATGATGATGGTTTCTCCCTTCAATAAATGGGGTTTGATCATTTTCTGATAATAGGGCAACGCGCGCTCGGCCGTATCTTTCAGGCTCTCTCCGCCTGGCGGTTTCACATCATAGCTTCGCCGCCAGATTTTTACTTGCGCGTCACCGTACTTCTTGGCGGTTTCGGTCTTATTCAGTCCTTGGAGGTCTCCATACATCCGTTCGTTCAGCGCCTTGTCTTTTTCGATGGGGATGTTCGTCTGTCCAACAGTTTCCAACACAATTCTCAAGGTCTCATTGGCGCGAGTGAGAACCGACGTGAAAGCCCGATCAAAGGTAAACCCACGGAGCTTCTCACCGGCCTGCTTGGCTTCCTCAACCCCTTTTTCGGAGAGCGGCACGTCCACCCAGCCGGTAAAACGGTTTTCCAAATTCCATTGCGATTCTCCATGACGAAGCAAGACTAATCGAGCCATCGCGCATCCTTTGCCATCAGTGTGAATATCCCATCAGGGGCCAAAGCATACTGAATTGCCGTGCCAAGTCAAGCCTGCGACAGCATGACCGCTTGCTTGGCCGGGCGGCCGGGCGATTGATCCGGATCGGGCGGACCTTCTTGAATCATCTTCACCAGTGTCGCCAGGAAGATGATATAGAAAAACACGCCGACCCAGATGACATAGGGCTGTATCCCACCCGATTCTTTCAGCGCGGTTTCTTGCGCGGCACGATCCATCCGGTCGGCCTTCTTGATTTCACCGATGTGCTCCCGGCAATGCCAAAAATATAGATAGTTCGCGGTTGCCCCCGCCATGATGCTCCAGACAATGCCGGCGGAAAAATCTCCCGTGAGATACGTCGAAATCATCGGGCCGACCGCGTAGACGAAGGCGTGCAGATACATCTTACGGTACAGAAACCAGAGGAAAGAGATGTAGAGAAACGCAGGCCAGTTCCACGAGAGAGCGAACTTTGGCCGGCCGTTCGATGAAAATTTCTTAAACACGGTCAGGTAGTGGTCGGCGTTGGGGCCGATGAATTGGCGCCACAGCGTCTCATCGCCCTGAACCGACCAAGCGGTAGGAGTCTCAGAGGCGGTCTCGACGGCCGCGATTTCAGCCAGTTTGGCGCCACACTGATGACAGAACTGGGCCTCGTCGGGGTTCTGTTGATTGCATTGACTGCACAACATCATGGCGACGCAGCTTACCACACTCGGAATAGGAGGATACTGCCTATTGCTCTGGCTGATTGAGCAACTTGAGCAAGCGACTCCTGACGGCAATCCCCCGGTGCTCCGCTTATTGCTCTTCCCACTGACCCTGTGCTAGCGTTTCTTTTTTTCTTAAGGGGATAGGCGGTTATGCCGAGCCAAAACCTGAGAGACGATGCCGACACATATCTCATGCAGACCTATAGTCGCCAGCCGATCACGATCGTACGGGGGCGAGGCGCGAAGGTCTACGATCTGGAGGGACGAGAGTACCTCGATTTTGTCGGTGGGATTGCCGTCAATGTGTTGGGGCATGGTCATCCTGACCTGGTCCAGGCCATCCAACGCCAAGCCGTGCAACTGATCCATACCTCAAATCTCTACTACACTGAACCTCAAGTGAAACTGGCGAAAATGTTGGTAGACCATTCGTTCGCCGACCGCGTGTTTTTCTGCAACAGCGGGGCGGAAGCCAATGAAGCGGCGATTAAGCTTGCGCGGCGGTACGGACATGAGCGGCATGGGCCCGACCGCTTTGAAGTCATCACGATGAAGAATTCGTTCCATGGCCGCACGCTGGCCACGCTCACCGCCACCGGACAGGAGAAGGTTCAGAAGGGTTTCGAACCCCTGATGCCAGGGTTTGCCTACGCGCCGTTCAATGATTTCGGGGCGATCGAGTCCATGGTCAATAAGAAGACCGCGGCGATCATGCTGGAACCGATTCAGGCGGAAGGCGGCGTGTATGTGGCCGACCGGGAGTATCTGAGAACCCTGCGTGAACTTTGTACACAACAAGACATCTTGCTCATGTTCGATGAAATTCAAACGGGCATGGGGAGGACCGGTACCTTCTTCGCCCATGAACAACTCGGCGTGAAACCCGATGTCATGACCCTTGCAAAGGGTCTCGCCGGAGGAGTACCGATCGGAGCCTGTCTGGCGAAAGAATCGGTGGCCGCAGCGTTTACGCCAGGATCTCACGCATCGACGTTCGGCGGGAACCCGTTGGCCTGTGCCGCGGCGCTGGCCGTCTGCCGGGTGTTGCTCGAAGGAAAGGTGCTGGATCAAGCCAGGCGCATGGGCGAGTACTTGGCCAAAGGGTTGGCCGACTGCAAAGATCGCCATCGAATCGTGAAGGATGTGCGAGGCCTTGGTCTTTTGCAAGGCATGGAGTTGGAGGCCGATGCCCGAACGATGGTGGCCGATGCGCTCGCCCGCGGCGTGCTGATCAATGCCGCAACGGAGCGGGTGCTGCGCTTTGTGCCGCCCTTAGTAATCACACAGCCCGAGGTGGACAAGCTCATCGACCTCCTCGGCATCCTGTTCAACCAACGCCCGACGGCGGGAAAAGATTCGGGCCACTGATGACCGCGCGAGCCCGACAGAGAATCAGCGACGGGCGCTATGCCAAGGACTTGCTTGACGTCGCGACGATGCCGCGACAGCAGATCCTCGACCTATTGCGTCTCGCTACGTCTCTGAAGAAGAAACAACGCCAGGGCACTCCGCATCGGTTGCTGCCCGGGAAGACCCTAGGATTGCTGTTCCAAAAGCCGTCGACAAGGACCCGCGTGTCGTTCGAGGCGGGGATGAACCAGCTCGGCGGCCATGCGCTGGTCCTTCCCATGAGCGACATTCAACTCTCGCGCGGAGAGACGGTCTCGGACACGGCGCGCGTCTTGTCTCGCTACCTGGACGGGATCGTGATCCGAACCTATGACCATGCGATCGTCGAAGAATGGGCGGCCGAAGCCACGATGCCGGTGATCAACGGGCTGACCGACCATAGCCATCCTTGTCAGGCCCTGTCCGATTTGATGACGATTCAAGAGATCAAGGGCAGGCTCAAGGGACTTAGCCTGGCCTATATCGGCGATGGAAACAACGTGGCCAACTCGCTCATCGAAGCAGGAACGAAGATGGGCATGCGCGTCGTGATCGGGTGCCCGTCCGGCTATCAGCCTGATCAGCGGGTGATCGATCGCGCGAGAATGGAAGGACACACCACCGGGGCGTCCGTTGAGGTGTTGGAGAATCCCCTTGTCGCCGTGAAAGAAGCGGATGTGGTGTATACCGACGTGTGGATCAGTATGGGACGCGAGCGGGAGCAGGCGCGACGACTACGAACGCTCGCTCCCTACCAGCTGAACAAACGGCTGCTGCAACGGGCAAAGCCTGATGCCATCGTCATGCATTGTTTGCCGGCTCATCGCGGAGAAGAGATTACGGCGGATGTGCTGGACGGCACACAGTCCGTCGTCATCGATCAAGCGGAAAATCGTCTGCATATGCAAAAGGCGATTTTGACTCAACTGCTCAGCCGCAAGAAAGGCGCGCGGTGGGATCAGCGCCAATGAAACCAAAGCCGATCAAAAAAATTGTCCTGGCCTATTCCGGCGGGCTGGATACATCCGTCATCCTCAAGTGGCTGCAGGAAACCTATCAGGCCGAGATCATCGCGTTTTGCGCCGACCTTGGCCAGGGGGAAGATCTAAACGCCGTCAAGGCTAAAGCTCAAGCGCTCGGTGTCAAAAAGGTCTATGTCGAAGATCTCCGGGAGACCTTCGTGAAGGACTATGTGTTCCCGATGTTGCGCGGAAATGCGATGTACGAAGGTTGTTATCTGCTTGGCACGTCGATCGCTCGCCCGCTGATCGCTCGTCGACAGGCTGAAATCGCGATTAAAGAGGGCGCCGAAGCGGTGTCGCACGGAGCCACGGGGAAGGGCAATGATCAGGTGCGGTTCGAGTTGACCTACATGGCCCTCGCTCCAAATCTCAAGATCATTGCGCCTTGGCGGGAATGGACCATGCGTTCCCGGCGTGAATTGATCGAGTATGCCGACCGCCACGGCATTCCGGTGACCGCGACCAAAGCCAAACCCTACAGCACGGACCCGAATCTGTTTCACATCAGCTATGAAGGCGGCATTCTTGAGGACCCGTGGGAATCACCGCCGGATGAAATATTCCAGATGACCGTCTCCCCGGAAAAGGCGCCGGATAAGCCACAGGAAGTCGAGATCGAGTATCAAGCAGGCAACCCCGTCGCAGTCAACGGTAAAAAGATGAGGCCTGCTGCCTTATTGACTCATCTCAATAAATTGGGCGGCGCGCACGGGATCGGCCGCGTCGATCTGGTGGAAAACCGCTACGTCGGGATGAAGTCGCGCGGGGTGTACGAAACACCGGGAGGAACGATTCTGCACGTCGCACATCGCGGACTCGAATCCTTGACGATGGACCGCGAAGTCCTCCACTTCCGCGACAGCTTGATTCCACGATTTGCCGACCTGATCTACAACGGGTATTGGTTCAGCCCTGAGCGCGAAATGATGCAGACAGCGATCGATGAAGCCCAGAAGGACGTCAGCGGCGTCGCACGGGTCAAACTCTACAAGGGCAGCTGTACTCTGGCGGGACGCAAATCGAAACAGTCACTCTATCGCCTCGACATCGCCACGTTCGAGGAAGATGACGTGTATAACCAGAAGGACGCGGAAGGCTTCATACGTTTGAACGCACTGCGACTGAAGATTCGCGCGCAGAGGAAGAAAGCCTTGTCCTAATGGCCAAGCGTAGGAACCATCCGAAGTCAGCCGACGGCGGAGGGAAGGCCTGGGCCGGCCGGTTTCGAGAGAAGACCGATCGACTCGTTGAAGCCTTTACCCGGTCGGTGACGGTCGACAGCAGGCTCTACGCCGAGGACATCGCCGGGAGCATCGCCCATTGCAAGACGCTCGAGAAGGCCCGGGTCATCACGCGGGCGGAAACACGCGCCATCGTCCGTGGGCTGGAATCGGTCAAACGCGAGTTGGATCGTGGACAATTCTCCTTTTCGCCTCACGACGAAGATATTCACATGGCCATCGAGCGGCGATTGACTGAAGTAATCGGCCCCTTGGGGGGCAAATTGCACACGGGCCGGAGTCGGAATGATCAAGTGGCCTTGGATATTCGCCTGTATTTGCGTGCTCAGCTGGATGAGCTGCATGGGCGATTAGCTGGATTTCAACGCGTATTGGTCGCACAGGCCGGCGCGAACCGCACCGTCATGATGCCTGGATATACTCATTTGCAACGGGCTCAACCGGTCCTGTTTGCGCATCACTTGCTGGCCTATGTGGAGATGTTCGAACGGGACAAAGGTCGAGTACGTGATGCCCGGGAAAGACTCAATGTCATGCCGCTCGGATCCGGCGCCTTGGCCGGCACGAACTATCCGGTGAACCGGCGATACACGGCTGAACTACTGGGCTTTCCCGCTGTCACCCAGAACAGCATGGATGCGGTTTCCGACCGCGATTTCATGATTGAAACGGCATCGGCCCTTTCGATTGTCATGATGCATTTGTCACGGCTGAGTGAGGAATTGATCGTGTGGGCATCGCAGGAATTTCAGTTCGTCGATCTGCCGGATGCCTTCTGTACCGGAAGCAGCATGATGCCGCAGAAGAAGAACCCCGACGTTCCCGAACTGGTCCGAGGAAAAACCGGGCGCGTCTATGGCCACCTCGTCAATCTGCTGACCCTGCTCAAGGCCCTGCCGTTAAGTTATAATCGGGATTTGCAGGAAGACAAACCGGCGCTCTTTGATGCCCTGGATACGGTAGCGACTTCTCTCCAAGTGATGACGGAATTGATGCGCCGACTGAAAGTCAACGAAGAGGCCCTGAAGCGAGCGTTGCAAGGAGGCGGACTTCTTGCCACGGAACTGGCCGACTACTTGGTCATGAAAGGCGTGCCTTTTCGCGAAGCCCATGGGATCACCGGACGAATCGTCCGGGCTGCGCTTGATCGGGGACGTGACGTCACGGATCTGTCGCTGGAGGAGTTACAAGCATTTTGTGAACGGATCGACAAGGGTGTGTTTTCTCGGTTGACTACTGCGTCGGCAATCGATCACAAGGGACAAATCGGCGGGACCGCCCGAGGACGAGTTGAGCAGCGGATCAAAGAGCTTGAGCAGTTACTGTCATGAGAGCTGTTGTCATGATCGCGTCGGCAGGGCTTCTGATTTCTTGCGGCGTAGTGGGGTCACCCGTCCCCCCGGAATTCGTCGGAGTCGCCCCCACGATCGACAAGCAGAAAAGGCAACATGCTCTCGAGGCAGAGCGACAAGCGCCAGGATCGGCTGAACCGGATCCGACCCTGGGAGGCCATGACATCGACCTGCCTCCGTCGCAGCCGGTGGGAATTCGGTAAAAGGTCCTGGGTCTGATGCAATTGCTTGAACACAAGGATCCGCGCGATGCATAGCTTTGAGTATCACCACGGCGAATTGTACTGCGAACAGGTACCGGTCAGCCGCGTCGCGAAGGAACTCGGCACCCCCTGTTATATCTATAGCCATGCGACACTCGTCCGGCATTTCCACGCCTACGACAGCGCATTCAAAAATATTCCGCATGTCATCGCGTTTGCGATGAAAGCCAACTCCAATCTGGCCGTCCTTCGCTTGATGGCAAAGGAAGGCAGCGGCGCGGACATCGTGTCGGGCGGAGAGTTGTTCCGAGCCCTCAAGGCCGGCGTGCCGGCTTCCAAAATCGTGTTTGCCGGCGTCGGTAAATCGCCGGATGAAATCCGCGACGCGATGAAGGCCGACATCCTCATGTTCAATGTCGAATCATCGGCTGAGATCCATGCGATCAACGAGGTGGCGGCCTCGGTCGGTAAAAAGGCGCGGATCGCGTTGCGGATTAATCCAGACGTGGATCCGAAAACACATCCCTACATTTCGACGGGGATGAAGAAAAGCAAGTTCGGCATCGCCTCGGATCGCGCGCTGGAAGAATACAAAATGGCGTCCTCGCTGAGCCATACCGACGTCGTCGGCGTCCATGCCCACATCGGCTCGCAGTTGACGGACGTGACACCGTTCGTCGATTCGCTGAAAAAGGTCGTGGGGCTCATCGATACGCTGAAAGGCCAGGGCATCAACATCCGCTACCTGAACATCGGAGGCGGGCTCGGCATCACCTATTCCGAGGAGAAGCCGCCTTTGCCCCAGGATCTGGCTGATGCGATTTCGCCGCTCGTTAAAGATTTGGGACTGACGCTGGTCATGGAGCCGGGCCGCGTCATCGTCGGCAACGCCGGCATCCTGGTCACCAGGGCGCTGTACGAGAAGGCCGGGGAGACCAAGCACTTCGTCATTGTCGATGCCGCCATGAACGATTTGATTCGGCCGAGCTTGTACGGCGCCTACCACGACATTCGCCCTGTGAATGAGGACGCAGCCCGACGGACCAAACAGACGGTGGATATCGTCGGGCCTGTGTGTGAATCAGGGGATTTTTTGGCCAAGGATCGATCGTTGCCGGGCGTAAAACCCGGTGAGTTATTGGCGGTCATGAGCGCAGGGGCGTATGGCTTTGTGATGGCATCGAATTACAACTCTCGGCCTCGTGTACCGGAAGTACTCGTCAAGGGTGGAGAATTTCACGTCATTCGTGAGCGAGAAACGTACGACGACCTCATACGGGGCGAGAGAATTCCGTCATTCCTCAACGAAACGGAGTGAGTATGTTTATCGGATCGCTTGTCGCTATTGTCACACCGTTCCGACAAGGCAAAGTCGACGAGCGTGCTTTGGCCGAGTTGATCGAATGGCAGATCGCCAATGGTACCAATGGCATTGTTCCCTGTGGAACCACCGGTGAGTCGGCCACCCTTTCTCATAGCGAGCATAATCGGGTGATTGAGTTGACGGTCGAGGTAGTCCGGCGGCGGGTACCGGTTATTGCCGGAACCGGCTCGAACAGTACGGAAGAAGCCATCACGCTCACGAAACACGCGAAGGAGGCTGGCGCCGACGGAGCATTGCTCATTACCCCCTACTACAACAAACCTACCCAGGAAGGACTTTATCGACACTATAAGGCGGTTGCGGAGGCCGTCGATCTACCCTTAGTCCTGTACAACATTCCAGGTCGCACCGGAGTCAACATGCTACCGTCAACGATCGCCCGACTCTCAGCTATTAAGACGATCGTCGGGGTCAAGGAAGGGAGTGGCTCCGTCCAACAGGCCTCAGATATTGTGCAGCTGTGTGGTGACCGCCTCACGGTGCTGGCCGGCGACGACTCCCTCACGCTACCGATGATGGTAGTCGGCGGGAAGGGTGTGATTACCGTTACGGCTAATATCATGCCGTTGGAAATGGCCGGCCTTGTGAAAGCTTTTGCCGAGGGGAGAGTCGAAGACGCGCGACGGATTCATTTTAAACTCTCTCCCCTCTTTGCAGCGTTGTTCTATGAAACCAATCCTATTCCCGTCAAAGAGGCGTTGGGACTTATGAAGAAGATTGACCCGGAATTGCGCTTGCCGCTCTGCCCAATGGCCCAGGACACACGCGAGAAATTGACTCGCGTCCTCAAAGATGCGGCGTTGATCTAACTCCAGCAATATCTAGGTGGACAACAAGATGATCAAGGTCATTGTAGCGGGTGCAGCCGGCCGAATGGGCTGCCGACTAGTGTCACTGATCAGAGATTCTACGGCTTTGATACTGGCGGGAGCCTTAGAGGGGAACGGGCATCCGGCGTTGGGAGAGGATGCGGGCGAAATTGCCGGATCAGGTCGTGCCGGCCTTCTCATCACGGATGATCTCTCCATTCTGATGGAGCTAGGAGAAGTTGTGATCGATTTTTCAGCGCCTGCAGCGACACTTGAGCATATGCGGACGGTCGCTCACCATCGGCGGGCCATGGTCATCGGAACGACCGGATTTTCGGCTGCTCAACTCGACGAGCTGAGGTCACTGGCCCAGCAAATTCCCTGCGTCTTTTCTCCGAACATGAGTGTCGGAATCAACCTGATCTGCAAAGTCATCGGCGAAATGGCCAGGACGCTTGGGGACGATTACGACATCGAGGTCATTGAAGCTCACCACAGACTGAAAAAGGACGCGCCAAGCGGCACGGCCCTCAAGATTGCCGAAGTCCTCGCCCGTTCAGTGAACCGAGACTTGAGCCAAGTCGGAGTCTATGCCAGAAAGGGGTTGATCGGGGAGCGAACCAAAGGAGAGATCGGGATACAAACCATTCGCGCCGGCGATATTGTCGGCGACCATACCGTTCTGTTCGGCGGCATGGGAGAGCGAATCGAGGTCACCCACCGAGCCAGTAGCCGTGATACGTTCGCCCGCGGAGCTCTACGTGCTGCGAGATGGGTCGTCCGCCAGCAGCCTGGCTTGTACGATATGATGGATGTCTTGAGTCTACGGTGACCCCTTCTTGCCGGTTTTCGTAATCCGAACAGCGGGCCAGGCCTTCTTCTTGTGATTGCCGGGGGTAGATACGAAGACTCTAGAATTCATACGCTGAATTTTGATTTGAGGAGAATGGAACTGCTTCTCTGAGCGACGCGCACCTCTCAGTCAGGCAAGCCCGTTGGAGGGAGTCAGACCCAGGCTGAACCGGAAGACGCTCCGGTCATAAGCGACCCCGTGCCCCTCCCGATCACTTGAAAGGGACTTGGAGTTTAACGTGAGGAGTAGGGATTAGTGGCGAGCCGTAATCGGTCGAGGTTCTTGATCCGCTGCTTTCCGACGACCACAGTTCAAACAGGCAAACACGGTGATCGCAAGCCCGGCGTCCAAATCAACCGCTCGTTCCGGTAGCATCGCTCCATGACACTTATCGCAAGTCTTCATGGGGGCACTTTAGCACCATAGAGAAGGGAAACCAATACTCCTGAAGTACTGGATGGCACTAACAAGAGGCCCAATGGGATCTAGCGTCATAGGCCATTTGCACATGATGCTCAGCCGGAAGTCACCATGTTCAGCCTGTTCTATTCTTGACAGGCCCGCGCCGCTCTCATAGGATTGTGGCCCCCTTGCAATAGACCACTATGTATAGATTAATACTCATCGTTTTGCTTCTCACGGTTCTCTACTTCTTGCTCCGACAAATGTTTCGTGGATTCAATACTCCGAAGCGTGATAGTCGGGAGAAATCGGCCGCGCGAGCCCAAGATGAAGAGCAAGACCACATGATCGAGGATCCAGTGTGTCACATATTCGTCCCGAAACGAATTGCCGTGATCGAAACGATCGGAGGACGGGAGTACTGTTTCTGCAGCCCGGAGTGTGCACTGAGGTTTCGGAGTGAGCACCCCGTCTAGCAGCCTACACAGGAACTACATGAAAGCACTGCCGGGAAAGGACAAGCCGGTCGTTTCTTGCAACAAATTGGTCAGCAGCCTGAGTAGGTATAGTCGGAAAGTTTCTCCTCTTTGTCAAACTTGAGGGCGATCTGACATTGATTGGGGGAGAAATTGAAGAATGGAGGCCCTGATTTTCCTCCGGCAATACGATGGTAAGTCCAGGTCTCTCCACCAAAAAAACGGGAGGCCTTGCCGTCCGGAGCACCCCAGTTCTTTTCGAACCAACCCTTATCCTTTCCTTGAAGCTCGGACGGTTTCAGCGAAGCTTCCAGGTACGGGTTCTTCTCTGAGCAGGCTGGAATGATAAGGGAGAGGAACAGCAACCAGACAAATCGTTGCATCGTGATATCTCCTAAGCACAATGGTCACTGTCAACCGCGAAATTCTATCCCTCGCTCGAAAGCCTGTCAAACTTTCGTGTCGACTTCTTGCAGTGAGGTTGAGTTCTTCATACAATGACCGATAAGAACGGTATTGCCTCATGATCTCTTCGCTAGGAAAGGGACAATTATGAAAATCTATCTCGATACAGCCAACGTCAAGGAAATCCACGAAGCGGCAAGCCTCGGATTGCTCGATGGCGTGACCACGAATCCTTCCCTAGTCGTCAAGGAAGGTCGAAGTTTCAGGGAAATGCTACAGGAGGTGTGTAAGATCGTGGACGGGCCGATCAGCGCCGAGGTCGTAAGCGTGGAAGCAGACGCCATGGTGAAGGAAGGGAAAGAGCTCGCCAAGATCCATAAGAACATCGTGGTCAAGTGCCCGCTGATTCCGGAAGGCCTCAAAGCCACGAAGCGGCTGGCGGCTGAGGGCATCAGAGTGAACGTGACCCTCTGTTTTTCACCGACACAGGCGCTGTTGGCGGCCAAAGCCGGCGCCTGGTGCGTCTCGCCTTTTATAGGACGGCTCGACGACATCAGCTCAAGCGGCATGGAGCTCATTCGACAGATTCTGACGATCTATAAGAACTATGACTACAAGACCTTAGTGTTGGTAGCCAGCGTTCGTCATCCACAGCATGTCGTCGAGGCAGCCTTGGCAGGCGGTCACATCTGCACGATGCCTTACAGCATATTCCAGTCACTTTTCAAACACCCGTTGACCGATGCTGGACTGAAGAAGTTCTTGGACGACTGGAAGGCGAAAGGCCAGCAGTAGCGGCCGGCTCGTGGGGGTGAGCTCCGTGTTCGGCGGATGTTCACCCCATTTCCAAGCACCACACTACTCTCAGACAGAAGATGAGCGGAAAGGAGACCGGCCAACAAGACGACTCCCTGTTGACATTTTCTTACGCTACGCACGGTCAAGCTCTTTTCTAGCCCTCCGAAACACCGCGTGAAACATCGAGCGAGTCAATCTCCCGGTAAACGTGTTTTGTTGGCTGGGGTGATAGGAGCCAAGCAGTGTCACGCCCCAGGGTAAGCGATAGGCGACACCATGTCCAAATTTGGGGACCGGCACGGGCATGGTACGCCCCTGTGTCCGACAGGTCTTGAGGTAATGATCGAAGGCAATTTTCCCCAGAGTGATCACTACACTGTGATTTTTCAGGAGACGAACTTCATCCTGTAAGAATTGACTACACCGTACGAACTCATCCGGGGCAGGTTTGTTCCCCGGCGGCGCGCACCGCACGGTTGCTCCGATATAACAATCCGTCAACAAGAGGCCGTCTTCTCTATGTTGCGAGGCAGCCTGGTTGGCAAATCCATACTGATACAGGGCGTCATACAGCCAGTCCCCGCTCCGATCACCCGTAAAGATACGCCCCGTCCGATTTCCTCCATGTGCCGCAGGAGCCAGTCCAAGCACATAGAGCCGAGCTTGATCATCTCCGAAGCCGGGAACCGGCCGCCCCCAGTAGGCCCAATCACGATATTGTTTCCGTTTCTGCCGTGCAATCGCCTGTCGATAGATGACTAACCGAGGACAGGCCGTGCAATCGGTGATAGTCTTGTTCAGAACCGACAGGGCTCGCATATGGGCGAGGAGTGTAACACGAACGAGAACCCTATTCTCATTGCCGGTGATTGAGTGAGCTGTCAGCATAATTTCGCGTTTCGTGACAGCTTGCATAGTGATACAAATAGAGGAGTTCGAGAATGATCATCCGTGGTATGCAGCCTTTGATTTCTATGGTCGGAATTGGTTTTTTTCTCCTGTCCATGTGTCCTTCAGCCATGGCCACGTCTGAAATAACGGATAATGGCGGTCAAAACTCAGAGGCGGAGAAGGATCTCCTCCTACCGGACCTACTGGATTCGCAGCCCGAACCGGAAGACCGTCTAGTCATTTTGCCGGAAATCAAACGCGAGGGGGAACGGTTCTTTCTGAGTTCATTCAAGCTGCCTGACAAGATCACATTTGCGGGAGTGCCGGTTCCTCTTGATAACTGGCAAGTGAGAGAACGGATCGAGTACGAGTTCTATCAATTTTTGGAAGATCAAGGTGAGAGCATCATCCTCGCCAAACGTACTGGGCGTTGTTTTCCCCCTGCAGAAAAGCAGTTGGCCGACGCCGGTTTGCCGGATGATCTCAAGTATATGTTGCTGGTCGAGAGCAAGTGCATTTCAGCGGCCTACTCGAAGGCAAAGGCGTCCGGTCCCTGGCAGTTCATTCCCTCCACGGGGCGCCGGTACCGTCTGAAGAGCGACGCCGTCCGAGATGAACGTCGAAATCTCGAAATGTCGACCGAAGCCGCAGTGAAGTACCTCAAGTACCTCAAAGAGTTTCAGGAGAATGATTGGTTTTTGGCCATGGCCTCCTACAACGCCGGTGAGGAACGAATCCGCAAGCTGCTCAAGGAGCAAAAAATCGGCGACTATTGGAAGATGCACGGCCCACGTGAGACCATGCGGTATGTCCCTCGTATCATCGCCGCGAAGGAAATCTATTCCCAGCCGGAGAAGTATCTGGGGCTGACCAAGAAGGACCTCTATATAGCGCTTGAGACCGAAACCATCACGGTGAATGTCAAGGAATCCCAACGCGCACTGACCTCGATCGCCGAAGAATTCGGCACCTATCTGCTCGAGCTCAAGATGCTCAATCCTGAGTTTAAGAAGGATCTACTCCCTCATGGCATCTATCAAATCCGTGTGCCTCGGCAGACCTGCCCTAGCCGCTGCTTCAAACAAGATAAGACTCCGTAACGCTCACAGCTATGCAGCTTCGCCTTCCCTCCTCTCTTGCACGGCCACTCCTTCAAAAGCTGATCACCGCAGGGCTGGATGCATCCGATCCCTACCATGCCCTGCTCAAGCACGTCGCGCTTGATCGCCATTCCCTAAGTGTGGGCCGTCGCGCCTATGATCTGTCGCATATCGACCGTATTATCGCGGTCGGCGCCGGCAAGGCGTCGGCAAGGATGGCACAGGCACTAGAGGCGGCGCTGGGGACAAGGTTGGAAGATGGACTCGTCATCGTCAAAACAGGTCACACACTTGCCACCAGGCGGATCGCCGTGCTCGAAGCCGGCCATCCCATTCCCGATCGTGCAGGTCTTCACGCGACCCAACGGCTTCTGAGTCTGACACAACGTCTGACGCCTCGAGATCTGCTGATCGTTCTCTTATCCGGCGGTGCGTCGAGCCTCCTACCGGCTCCAGTCGCTGGGGTGACGCTCGCCGATAAGCAGCGTACGACGCGCCTGCTGCTCCGCAGCGGCGCAACCATCAACGAGATGAATGTCGTGAGAAAACATTTGTCATTGATCAAAGGAGGCGGACTGGCCGCGTCCACCCGGGCGAGGATTGTGACGCTCCTACTTTCGGACGTCATCGGCGATGATCTCGGTTCCATCGGTTCGGGGCCGACAGCAGGCGATCCCTCGACATTTGCGGATGCTGTGGGCGTGTTGCAGCGGTATAGAACCTGGCATGCCGTGCCCGCGGCAGTGCGTCGCTATTTGCAACAGGGCCGGAAGGGTGGTCGGCCGGAAACCTTGAAGCCTGGGTCACGACGGTTGCGGTGCGTGCAGCATCACATCATCGGCAACAACCGCATCATGCTGGAAGCCGTCGCGCGCGCCGCACAACAGGGGGGCCTCCACACCAAGTTCGTCTCTCACCCCATCACGGGAGAAGCGCGCGTGGCAGCGAAGCAGTTGACGGATCTTGCCAAGGCGATTACGGAGGGGCATGGTATCTTGAAGCGCCCATGTTGCGTGGTGGCGGGAGGCGAGACCACGGTGACGGTCACGGGCCGTGGAAAGGGTGGGCGTGCCCAGGAATTTGCGGCTTCTGTAGCATTCGAGATCGCCGGCCTCCCCAACACGTGGGTCGTGGCACTGGGCACCGACGGTACCGACGGACCCACTGATGCAGCCGGGGCGATAGTCAGTGGAAGCACTGTCGCGCGAGCAAAGAAACTCGGTATTGATCTCCGCTCTTCCTTAAATCGTCACAATACTTACTCTGCCTTGAAAGCTCTGGGATGTCATATCCATACCGGTCCTACTGGAACGAATGTCAACGACCTTTACCTCCTCCTCCTGCTCTAGCTATTATGCCGACTTATGGCCCGTCCCTTTATCCTTCCGCTGTCTCAATGTAACGATGTCGATCTCGCTGGCGGAAAGGCCGTTGGGCTCGCTCAGCTCATCACGGCCGGCTTTTCTATCCCTCAAGGGTTCTGTGTCACGACAGAAGCCTATAGACAATGTCTGCATGCGTCAGGGTTTCGTGAGAATGAGGAGTGGCATACGGCCTGTGCATTATCAGGAAACGAGCGAGCGTCGGCGTTGGCCGATTACCGGAATCGCATCAGACAGATAGAGACTTCCAAACTTGCCGATCAATGCCTGACTGTGCTTCAGGCTCTTAGTCAGCCGCCGAACGAACGCTGGGCCGTCCGATCGTCAGTTACAAACGAGGATGCGGCTCAAACCAGTTTCGCCGGGCTCTACCGCACTCAACTGGGCGTGGTGCTGTCAGAAATTGATGCTGCGGTGAAGGACCTCTGGGCCTCGCTCTGGGAAGAACGGGTGGTGAGCTACACAACAGCCCACCAGAGCCTGCAGACAGCTCCAAGAATGGCTGTGGTGATCCAACCGATGGTCGATGCTCAATCGGCTGGAGTAGCCTATTCAATACATCCTGTGACCGGACGATCGAATCAGGTGACGATTAACGCCGTGCCTGGACTCGCAGCGCCACTGGTCGACGGCACGGTTGCACCAGACCAATATGTCGTAGAGATGACCGGCGAGGGACACCCACATCGAATTCGTAAACGCATCCTTGCTCGTAAGTCTGAACGATTGATGGTGTCGAAAGAGGGCCTGCGCACCGATCCGCTCAGCGGAGCGATCGCACTCCACTCGTCACTGACTGATACTCAGCTCTTTTCCCTCGCACAGACTGCAAAACAGATCGAACAGACCTTCGGACACCCCATGGATCTCGAATGGGCTTTCGATACTCGACAATTGTGGATCGTGCAGGCCAGGCCGATTACCGCCGTCCGCCCTTCTTCCGACCTCACCAATGATGACTGTGAGTGGTCGCGCGCGAACTTCAAAGAAACGCTGCCTGAACTGCCGAGCCTGCTCAGCCTCTCATTTCTTGAACGGTTCATGGACTGCCACATCCTTTCTCACTATCGAAGACTTGGATGCCGTATCCCCGATGGGCTCACGTCGGTCCGTGTGCTGAAAGGACGCCCGTACTTGAACGTCACCCTGTTCCATATCTTAATTGCGCAACTTCGTGGAGACCCCTCCATGAACACCGAACAGATGGGTGGTGAACCGCTACAAACCGTGCCGCGGGTCCAGCCGCTCAATAGAGCAGCGTTCGTTCGTGCCGGGTGGATGATGTGGGCGGAGATGCGGCGAGTGGAACGGTTTGGCCCGCGTCTCTTCGATGAAATGAAAGCGCTGGCCGCCACCTATCGTCATGATCGTATTCTGCACCTTTCAGTGGAAGAACTCGTGCCCCACCTCGACAAGCTCGGCCCCTGGCTGGAGGGCCGTGAAGTCACGTTCGGCATCGCCGGGGGAGTCGGGCAATGTCTACAGATTTTCAGCCAATACTTACCGAAGTGGCTCGGTCCAGACTGGAGGAGTCTGCTGAATGCCGCCCTCCAAGGACAAGGGACCGTCATCAGCGCGCAGCAGATTCTTTGCCTCGCAGAGCTCACGGACATCGCCAGAGCCGAACCCGTGGCCAACAGGTTTCTCAAGTCGGAACCATGGGACCCTTCGACGTTTCGGGCGGCTCTCGTGGATACCAGGTTTCTGCGTGCCTTCGACAGGTATGTGGAGGACTACGGCCATCGCGCGGTCGGCGAATCGGACGTCATGTCCCCACGGCTCGCCGATAACCCTGAATCGATTCTGGCAATCGTGCGTACGCAACTGGTCTCCACGGCTCCTTCGCGGGAGAGCATTTGCTCGCGCCAGGACAAGACAAGAGCCGCTGCGCTGGACCAGATCAAACGGCGAATCGGCTGGCGTCTGGACAGAGGGGCCATCTTCTTGTGGTGTTACCGGAGACTGTGCCGTTTCTTCGCCCTGCGTGAAGCAAATCGGCACCACTTGATGTATTACTCGGCGGCCATCCGCACCCTCTTGATACGTCTCGGAGAACTTCTGGTCGAGCGAGGTCTGCTCGACCAGGTTGAGGACATCTTTTTTTTGACGATCGACGATCGAGCCGAGCTGCTGGCTGGAAGCGCACGAGACTGGAAGGCCGTGATCAACGCACGGAGAGCCGAGCGAGAGCACAACGCAGCGGTCGAGGTACCCGACACAATCCACGACTGGGAAACTGCGGGCGAACGGACCGTGACCTCCGACAAATCTGAAGGAAACGGTATCTTGTCCGGCACGCCGATCAGCGTGGGAACCGTGGCAGGGCCGGTTCGAGTGGTCCGCTCGGCGGCGGATTGGAGCAAGGTGATGCCGGGAGAGATTCTGGTGGTCTCGGTTATCGACCCAGGATTGGCTCCTCTCTTCGGTCTTGCCGGAGGTTTGATCGCGGAAATGGGCGGCACACTGTCTCACGGAGCCATCATTGCTCGCGAATACGGACTGCCGACCATTGCCAACGTTGAAAGAGCCATGGCACGGCTTGCTGATGGGCAACGCATTACGGTAGACGCCGGATCAGGGACCATTCGTATCGAGTCATCTCCACAACCCTAGGGCAGATAGAGCTGGTCGATTGGGGCCTTCTGCTTCCTTGACCTTTCTCAATCCATTGCGTACTCTCCAGGGAATTCTTGCGCTTTAACGCTATATGTAGGAGTTCGGGCTTCGACACTTGTGAGTGGGTCCAGTATGCCTGACACGGTTACTCTTGTTCTAAGCTTCGGGGTAGGACTTGTTCTGGGTGGCCTACTGGTCGGACTCTGGATCACCGGTCGCTTACGGCCTCAGGCTCAACGGGCCGAGGCGACGGTGGACGAACTGCGAAAGCAACTTGAAAGAGAACAAGATGCCATCCTGTCCGTTCGCCAAGCATGGACCGAGGCTCAACAGGCGCGAGTGACGGCGGAAACCCGAATGGAAGATACAACTCGACAACTGCTGGAGCAGAAAGCTCTGATCGACCACACGCGCCACGAACTCATGGGATCGTTCCAGGCCCTGTCCGGTGAAGCGTTGAAACAAAATAACGAAGCGTTCTTGAAGCTCGCCGCCGTGTCGTTCGAAACTCTGCACGTCAAAGCGGACAGTGACCTGGTTCAGCGACAGCAGGCGATCGATGGCTTGGTTCGTCCACTTCAGGACTCGCTCCAACGCTATGCTGAACAAGTCCGCTTGCTGGAACAATCTCGCCAGTCGGCCTATGGCGGATTGGACCAGCATCTACGATCATTAGCGGAATCGCAACAACGGCTGCAGCAGGAGACTGGGAACCTGGTCAAAGCCTTGCGGGCGCCGACTGTACGGGGCCAATGGGGCGAGTTGACGCTGAAGCGAGTGGCTGAACTCGCGGGTATGGTGGATCATTGCGATTTTGCCGAGCAGCTGTCTGTGACCGGCGACGAGGGGCGTTCCCGTCCGGATATGGTCGTCCAGTTACCCGGAGGACGCCAAATTATCGTGGACGCGAAGACCGTGCTCTCGGCCTACCTCGATGCCCATGAAGCTCAGAACGAGGCCCAACAGATGGAGGCCTTGCGTCGCCACGCCGCTCAGGTCAAGAGCCGCATGGACGAGTTGTCGCTGAAAGCGTACTGGACACAGTTCGATCGCGCGCCGGAGTTTGTCGTGTTGTTTCTGCCAGGTGAGCAATTCCTCGGGGCGGCGCTGGACCAGAATCCCCGTCTGATTGAAGAGGGGTTTGCAAACGGAATCGTGTTGGCGACCCCGGCGACGCTCATTGCGTTGCTCCGTGCGGTGGCTTACGGCTGGCGACAAGAACGGATGACCGCTCATGCAGAAGAAGCCGGTCGGTTGGGCAAAGAACTATATGAGCGCATGGCGGTACTGGCTGACCATATGAACGATGTCGGCCAGGCCCTCGGCAAAAGCGTGTCCGCGTACAACCGGGCGGTCGGTTCTCTTGAGACACGCATTCTCCCCGCGGCGCGGCGCTTCAAAGAATTGGGGGTCTCGTCGGATCGCGACATCCCGGTGTTGGGGCCGACGGAAGTTGTTCCACGCAAGACTTTGCCGTTCGATATCGAATGAAGGAGCAGGCATGACCGACGAACAAGCCATGGTTGAAGCATTTCACAGCAAGTTCGAGATTTCGGCACAGACAACGCCGACGGATTTGAATGAGGAGACGAAACAACTTCGCGTGCGACTCATGCAGGAAGAGTTCGATGAATTGAAACAGGCCATGGCCACCGGGAATTTAGCGGCGGTGGCGAAAGAAATGGCGGACCTTCTGTATGTGACCTATGGAACTGCGGTGTCCTATGGGATCGATATGGAACCGGTCTTTCAGGAAGTGCACCGGTCGAATCTCAGTAAAGTCGGCGGCTACAAGCGGGCCGATGGAAAATGGGTGAAACCGCCCACCTACTCACCTGCCGATATTGAATCGATTCTGGAGACACAGCGGGAGCAACTGTTGCTGGATCGGCTATCCGTGCATGATGCCGCCACCGGTCTGCCCCGGAGTTCATGAGAGACCTTCACTGCCCAAGTTGTGGAACACCCTTCGTCCGAGTCGTCTATGGCGAGGGAACAATAGAGCGACTCTTGAATCGCTTCAGGATACTCTCATTCCGGTGCCAGCTTTGCACCACGCGTTTCCGTGCCTATCGGAATCAGCTCCCAGGCCATACTTCGGTCACGGATCGTCGGCAATACAAGCGATTGCCGGTGTCGTTCCGAGCCAACCTTCTCGCGGAGAACGCCACACGGATGGACAATCGTGTGACGGATATCTCCATGGGGGGCTGCACGCTCGAGACGACGACAACCTTGCCTCAGGGCTCATTTATCGAGCTGGTGATCAAGCCCGCTTCCGACGAAGAACCCATCAAGATTGAGACGGCCATGGTGTGTTCTTCGCGGCCGGAATCGATGGGCATCCGGTTCCTCGAAATGGTGGCAGATGACAAAAACCGTCTCAGTCAGGTCATCCTCAGCTTGCTGGTAGGACAAAGCCTCCACTCGAATCTCCTCTCTTGAGGACCACCTCACCCCTTTAGGAAGACCGCCGTGGAGGGGCGGCCAGAAAGTTGTCGATAAGCCGAACAGATCCTATCCGCGCCGCACCAAGAAGTATGACTCGTGATGTCACAGCGGAAAGCAGTTCCAACGTATGCGGATCGCAGACCGCCAGATAGTCGATCGTGAGAGCCGGTTCTTTCTTGACGACCTGAGCCATGGCTGACCGTACCGCTTCCCCATCGGTGACGCCACTTCGGATTGCCTCGGCGCCTGTTTGTAAGCTCTTGTACAACGTGGCGGCACGAATTCGTTCATCCGGCGATAGATAGACATTGCGCGAACTCATCGCCAGTCCGTCCGCTTCCCGCACGGTGGGATGCACAACGATCTTCACACCGAGGTTCAGATCTTTCACCAGCTGCCGGACCAGTGCCGATTGTTGGAAATCTTTCTGCCCAAAGAGAGCAATCTGTGGACGGACCATTCCGAAGAGCTTGGTCACGACGGTCGCAACGCCGGAAAAATGATGATGACGCACCTCTCCTTCCCACCGACGTGCAATCGCCGGAAGTGTCACGATGGTCTGAAATCCGCTCGGGTACATCGCCTCCACGGTTGGCTCAAAGCAGACATCGACTCCTTCTTTTCGGCATAGTGCTCGATCCCGCGAGAGAGGGCGTGGGTACTTGGCCAGATCTTCCTGGGGACCGAACTGCGTGGGGTTCACGAAGATACTGACCACGAGCGCATCGCATCGCAACCGCGTCTCTCGTATCAGCGCCCGATGGCCCTCGTGCAACGCGCCCATTGTCGGGACAAACCCGATCTTGACGCCTTCGCGCATGAGTCTCTCGCTCCAACCTGCCATGGCCCTTGGCGAACGAATGATCTTCATGAGCCAGGAGGTGAACTGCAGGCAGGGCGTGAACCATATCTCGTCGAAGGTTGGGGGAAAAGGAGACGCACCTGGGACTGGTCCGGGGCTTCCGTGAGTAGCTGTGCCACCGATTGTTTGAACGTCGGATGGACCCACAGCGGATCCAGCTCATTCATCGGCATCAGGACAAATCGGCGTTGATGCAGACGAGGATGCGGAATGGTCAACCCTGGTTCCTCGATCACATGCTCGCCATAAAAGAGGATGTCTAGGTCGATCGTGCGAGGACCGGACCGGTCGTCATCATCCCGCCCGAGAGAGCGTTCGATTTCTTGGAGGGTCGTTAAGAGACTGCGTGGAGCGATATCTGTGTCAAGCTGCACCACCCCATTGAGAAACCATCCTTCCCCCGGATCGGTCCGGTCGCGAACCGGTTCTGTTTCATACAACAGCGAGACGCCTTGAAGCCGGGAATGTGGGAGGAGGCCGAGTAACGTCACTGCCCGATCGCAATAATCGACCCGGTCACCGACATTCGACCCGAATCCTATGAAGACTGTTTCCATACCAGTTAGGCGTGAGGGGTAAGGAGTGAAGGGAAAGCTCCTTCAATTTCCGCCTAACCCCTTACCCTTCACCCCTTACCGTTTTAGAATCCTGCCTTCTTAATCCGTTCGACCGCTTCCGCCAACCGTTCTTTGGAGGTGCAGAGCGTCATGCGGATGTACCCCTCTCCTGGCGCGCCGAATCCATTGCCGGGAGTCGTCACGATACCGGTTTTCTCCAAAAGATGCGCGGTAAACGATGTCGACGTATAACCCTTCGGCACCGTCACCCACACGTAGAACGCAGCCGGAGGAGGATCCACTTCTAATCCGAGACTCTTGAGACCAGGAATAAGGGTGTCTCGACGAGCCTGGTAGTTCTTTCTCAAGCCGTCGGTCATCGAATCGTCCAGACCTAGGGCGGTAATGCCGGCTTCTTGAACCGCCTCAAAACAGCCGGAGTCCAAGTTGCTTTTTACCTTGCCGAGACCGGCCAAGACGTCCTTGTTGCCGACGGCAAAGCCGATGCGCCAGCCGGTCATGTTGTAGGTCTTGGAGAGGGAATGGAACTCAACTCCGACATCCTTTGCGCCCTCGACTTCCATGAAACTCGCCGGGCGATGTCCATCATAGTAAATCTCTGAATAAGCGGCATCATGGCACACGATGATCTGGTGCTCCTGAGCAAAATCCACAACCCACTGGAAGTAATCCTTCGTCATGATCACCGAAGTGGGGTTGTTCGGAGAATTGAGCCACATGAGCTTGGCTTTCTTGGCCACATCGTTTGGAATCGCGCCCAGATCCGGCAAAAATCCCTTCATTTTGGTCAACGGCATGATGTGTGACTGGCCGCCGGAAAAACCGGTACCGACGGGATACACTGGATAGCCGGGGCTCGGAACCAGGACGACATCGCCGGGATCGACAAAGGCAAGATGAATATGCCCAATGCCCTCTTTCGAACCGATCAGCGTGAGGACCTCGTTCGCCGGATCAAGCGTCACATTGAATCGGCGTTTGTACCAGCCGGCCACGGCTTTCCTGAAGGACAACATGCCTTCATAGGAGGGATATTGGTGATGCTTCGGGTCCCTGGCCGCATTCGCCAAACTCTCTATAATGGGTATGGGCGTCGGTAAATCGGGGTCGCCGATGCCGAGATTGATAATATCCACTCCACGCGCGATGGCTTCTTGTTTCATTTTGTCGATCGCGGCAAACAAATAGGGCGGCAGTGTCTTAATGCGTGTGGCAACTTCGATCGGGAAACCGGCCATGTTTTACTCGCTCCTTTCGAGAACACAGTGTGCAGGTGGGAAAGTTGAAAAGTTTGAAAGTTAAGAAGCGGGAAGCGAACTTTCTCACTTTTACACTTTTGAACTTGGTAGCTTAGATTACTTCAGCACAACGTCAGCAATCAACGTGCGTGAGTGAGCAGATGGTCGATCAAACGAGCAGCGGTGTCATGGAGTTGCGGAAGCTGTGGTAGCGCAGTCGTTTTGATCTGCTGTGGCGTAAGACGAGCTTTCATCAAGTCCGGCGCGCATTCTTTACAGAGCGAGTCGATTCCGCTCTCTTCCATTTCCACATGAAAGAGTAGACCATAGGCACGATCGCCATACCGAAACGCCTGCAATGGCGCAATGGCAGACCCAACTAACGGCACGCAATCATTTGGCAGGTCAAAGATTTCCCCATGCCATTCGAAGACGACGAAGGACTCAGGGCCGTCCCCAAACACAGGGTCTTGTTTCCCCGCATCAGTGAGGCGAACGGAGGTCATGCCGATTTCCAATGCCTTGCCTGATCGCACGGTGGCGCCGAGCGCCTTTGCCATGAATTGACTCCCCAAACACACCCCGATTACCGGCTTACCGGCGAGCAGCGACGATCTGATGAAGGCGGTCTCCTCGGCAATCCACTTGTCGGAATCGTTCACTGACATCGGTCCACCCATCACGATCAACAAGTCCCCCGCGTCTTTCGGTACGCCTTCCTTCGGGACCAGCGAATAGTCGAGGCCCACACCCCGTTCGGCGAGAGCCTTTGCAAAAGCGCCAGGACCCTCGAAGGGCACATGTTGGAGACACACGGCGCGCATTGATCCACCTTGAAGAGACTTCGGCTCTTATATACCGAACGGCGCGATGAATAAAGAGGGGATCGCAACGCACGTTCTTCCTGGCCACCCTAGCTGGGGGCAGGCGTTGCCGGTCGAATTGTGGCAGTCACTGAAGTCGAGTAGGTGGTGGGCACGCTCGCAGCCACGTCGAACGATCTCTCACGGGGTAAGATGGCACGAATCCGTTAATGAAAATAATGAGTTAGGCAGTTTGGCCGCTAGAGGTTACTCATAGGAGGCTGTTCGTAAAGGCGCGAAAAAACTAGGGAGAAAACAGCTGTGCAACTTGTGGTGGCTTTCCTTTTCCGTTCCCTCTCCCTTACAGTAGGCGCCTGTATGTTGACACCTAATGTGACACAGTCGCTGATTCGTGGGATCGATCGCATTCTGATCCACACACAGGACGTGGAGCGTGTCTTCGGGCGATTTCGTCACGAGTTCGGTTTGTCGGTCGCGTGGCCGATCGCCGACTGTGGCCTGCTCGTGTCGGGAGGCCTGTACGCGGGCAACATGACTATCGAAATCGGTCGGTTCGCAGGATTTGCGCTTCCCGGAACCTGGCTCTACGGGGTCGGTCTTGCGCCATCGCAGCCGACATGGGAGACCGTGAACGGGTTAGTGTCTCGAAAAGTGTTGCACGCGCCCCCTGTGACCGTGCACTACGAAGAGCCGATTGCGACCAGATCCACGCTCACCTTCTTGCGCAATCTCCTCGATGGCCAGCCGAACACACCGTTTTGGCTCGGTCGGCCTTGGGGCGGGGATACTCGAGTCTGTCGAGCTCTGGCGGCTCTCAGTACCTGGATGGTCGGCACAGCAGCCGGCTCCATGACGTTTGCCAAACTGTTGGGCAGCTCCGCGGTCTTCATATGCGACAACGAGATCGATCGTCATCAGGAACGGCTCGCCGAATTGAGAGCCAACTGGAAGCGGACGAGACAGAACGGACCGTATGGAATCACCGGGATTGCAGCAGTCGATATCGAGGTGGCTGCCAACACCGCCTGTTGGGGAAGACTCTTGGATCGGCCGGACCTGACCACAAATTACGATACATTCTTTCAGCATGGGGCCGCCGCTTCGATTTCATCCCGGTGGGAGTAATCGATTGCTCGGTATTGAGTTTTCATGCGCCGACCTCGAATCGACCGCTCAGCAGCTGATTGAAAAGCGATGGCTGGTTCCAACAGATGCCAAGAGAATCACCCTCCCTCCAGGCCGAATGGACGGTTTGACGATTGGATTCAGCCAGTCTCCAACGACAGGAACAGAAAAGCATTAAACGGGTTGCAGACGCAAGCGGCCCCACGGCTTGTTCGTCATGATCAATCATGGTGGAGAAGAAACGGTCATCGCAGCGCTCGCTGCCGTTGTGCTGAATGGACTTTTTGAACATCCTACGGGGTACTCTGCTGCTATCAGAGACCGTTCGTCACCAGCCTATGGCTGCGGTGCCCAAATAGTTTTTCAACAGCCTGCTAGCCGTGAGTCCATCCGTGCGCTAGAATTGGTGTCGTGAAACACTCCCTCAAGAACGCGGACGATCTTCGGTGGCTGGTCGGGCATACGGGCGGTTTCCGCTCAGGGTATGTAACCGACGTCCAGATGTCCAAACGCCGCCTTTTCGACGAAGGTTCCGGACGAGAAGTGCCGGCCGGTACCACCGTCTCGGTCACCATCCGGTATGAGATTCGCGGCATGGTGCGAGTCGCCAAACTTACCATGACCGGCGTGACGGATTTTTCCATCTTCGAGCAGGATGGCGCCGATTGTTCCGCTCTGGGCACGATCCAGACGGAATTCAGCGCCGGAAAACTTCGTTTCTGGTTTGATCCTCTGGGAGAGCTCTACGTGGTGTGTGATGAGGCCCATCTGGATGAAATCGCGACACCGTTCGTGACGGCCGACCAAGCGGCCGAATTCGCTCGATGGACCTTCCGAGGTCGAACTGCAGAAGGCCCCACGGTACAGTGGCTGTTACACGAATTGGATCGAGCCGGTCTCCCCTGCGCTTGGCGTGAAGCGACGCGGGCTGTCGCGATTCATCCGTCGGTGCAGTGGGAGGGCGATCTGATTCCGGTAGGCGAATTCACCGCCAACGGGGAGAACATGGTCCATGTGATGGCCTATGGACCACTGGAGGGGCAGGGGTTTGGTCTGATGCTGCGGGTGTTTGGGATTCAGGATCGGCGGATGAGCCGGATCCTCGAAGTCCTGGCTGAACAGATCACCCGACATTTTTCCGGTGACTGTCTCGTCGGCACGACGATCATCCCTGGCCGTGAATGGGAGGGCTGGTTGATTCGGGAACACCATGCACGACACGGCCGATGAGGTGAGATGAGGGGACGCGGATCAGTGCGCGTGCTCGGGGGAGTAATGTCCGTTGCCGTTCCCGTTTGCGAAGCCGGCTGCGCCGTCGCCGTTCACATACCCTGCGACAGCGTGAGCCGCGGCGCTTCCATTGGTCTGTGTGCCTTTTCCGTTGACACATTCCACCAAAGCCCAAAACCGTAATGGGTTGACCTTCTGGTTTCGGGCAATCTGCAGAGATGTTCCTTCCAGCACAGTATTCAGCGATAAGTCCGTTCGCCAGCCGAGGTGTTTGGTCAACGGAGAAATCACTTTTTCCACGGCGGCAATGACCTTGTTGCCGTTGCTGAAGTGGTTCAGCATGATGATGCGACCGCCTGGACGGCAGACCCGAATCATCTCATTGACGACTTTGCGATAGTCGGGGACCGCCGTCACCACATAGGCTGCCACCACCGTATCGAAGCTGTCATCCGTGAACTCCATGGCTCCCGCGTCCATGCGATGGAGCTGGACGTGATCAAGACTGTGGGCTTCGGCCTTTTCCTTAGCTTTTGCCAGCATACCTTCGGACAAATCGATCCCGACAATCCGGCAATGCCGCGGGTACATCGGAAGGGCGAGGCCGGTCCCCACCCCTACCTCAAGAATTTGTTCGTCAGGCTGCACATTCAGATTCCGGATCGCCGATTCACGCCCTTCATGGAAGACTTTCCCAAAAACCTTATCGTAAAACCCCGCGTAGGTGGTGTACACACGCTCAATCTTGTTGGGATCCATGCTCTCCTCCAAACTCACACGATTCGGCCTCTGCCTTATTCATCCTCTTAGAGGCAGCAGACCGCTATGGCAACGCTGGGAAAAAATTGAGGCGGGAAATTCAGGTGGTGCAAGGCCCGCCCAGAACGTAGTCCTGCTACTCTAGCCAATCTTATCTTCATGAGTCAATAGATTCTTCGAGGGTCCGAGACGGAAATACCTCTGTTAAGCTACGCGGGCAGAACGGTGATTTCGTGTCTCGCCGCCTTGATTCATGCCTCGTCCCTATGTGATAGCTACGTCCATGATGCTGGCCGGCCTCTTCGCAGGAATCTTGTTCATGGGATTGATCGTCGGTGATTGGTTGTATTTTATTCGGCTGACTCCGGACTCCATTCGGTACGGTTGCCGTGTCGCGAAGAATCCGGATCAGTGGCCTGGAACCGCATTCACAACCCTCGGCAATCGGTTCACCCCCGAGGGCGTGCTGATGCTTCCGCACGGCATGGCCTGGTTTTATCCGCAGCTGTCCCAGATTGCGATCCGACCTCAGTATCGATTGTTCTCCAGGCGATTCCGGACCGCCTGGCCGGTGAAAGGGCTGATTCATCTTTCGCCGCATGACCAATCGCTGAATACGCTGTGCGTGAAGCGGATGCCATGGTCGTCGGTCCTCATGACGCTCCTGTGGTTTGCGCTCGTGTTGATCGGTTCCCTGACCTTCGTGGCGCAGTATGCCATGGATGGAGGATTCGCTTCACTGGGGGGAACCCTTACAGGCGTGGCGGTCATCGCCATCGCCGCCCTCGTGTTGGCCTTCGGACTCGTCACGGTGGCCCTCGCCTATCGGCTCGAAGACAGCCGCCTCATGACAGTCTATGACGAGCTGCGAGAAACCATCGTACTCTCCACCTCCTCCTAACGTGATCCGGCGTTTTCTTTTACGCAAGAAATAAGCTCAAGAAATGATCGTATTCTGCCGGCAAGTTCAAGGCCGATCGGTGACGAGCTAGGCCGACGATGATCCCGCGATGCTTTTTTGCGAGGCCTGATCCGTCAAACGCCGATCGGAACTGCTGCCACCGCAAGCCGGGATCGGCCAGGATTCGGGTTTGTTCTTCAAGCGGGAGTCCATGTATCCTGGTCGTCAATGTGCGGATGGCCTTCTCCACGCTTTCATACGGAGGAGCGAGTTGAAGGCCGGCATAGAACGTTTCCAGGTGATGACGGAATTCCGCTTTCAGAGCCGCGAGGCGATCGGGTGTCGTCGGGAATGCGTCGTCCATGGTATTCCAGACGATGATACGGCATGAAGAAACCACGTGACAACTTTTAAGAACGGCCCAGGTTGAGGCCAAGGTCGAGGCTGAGTGAGATGCTGGCTGTCTTCTCTCAACCTGAGCCCGGGTGAAACACGAACTGATTCACGAACGAGACATGCGCTTTGTAGACGGCGTCATTGGTGGCCACGTAGAGGATATTCGCGTTGGTCGGATGGAACGCGATCGAAACGACGGATTCGCTTTCTTTCCGGCAGCCGAGACAGAAGAGAAGCAGGATCAACAAGCCGAGTTGACGTGTGATCGGACACAGCATGGCAGTCGTTGCGAGAGACCTAAACACAGGAATTGGATGCGAGTCAAGACGAGAACCAGCTTGGCCCATCGAATTCGCCTTTCTTCTGAAGATCTCGACGGCAAGGGAGACAGCCTTGCCTTTTTGTACGCCTTAGGCGTATATTTGGGCCGTGTTCACATTCATTGAATCGTCCATCTTCGCACGGATACTTCCCTCATATTTGGACGACGATGAATATTCCGAGTTGCAGCAGTTCTTAATGCACCATCCGGAAGCGGGAGATGTTGTTCCTGGTTCTGGTGGGGTTCGGAAGATGCGCTGGTCCTTGCCTGGAACGGGAAAGCAGGGCGGGCTTCGGATCATCTATTCGTGCGGTACCGACCCAACGAGTTCTGGATGTTGACGCTCTATGCAAAGTCAAAGCGCGAGAATGTGCCGTCGCACATTCTCAAGCAACTAGTGGAGGCATTTCGAAATGGGTAAAAAGTTAACCGGTAAGGCTCTCGCCAAATTCGAGGCCAAACGCGATGTGTGGCAAGAAGTCCTGGACGGCGTACGGGAGATCAAAGCTGGAAAAGGAAAGCGGACCAACGTTGAAGCTAAGTCCTACGTCGTTCGTGTGCGTATGAAGAGCGGACTGTCGCAGACGGAGTTTGCCGCGGCACTGGGCGTTTCGAAACGCACCCTGGAGCAATGGGAGCAGGGCCGTCGCAAACCGTCCGGGGCCGCGAAGCAGCTCTTGAAGATCGCCGAACGCCATCCGGAAGTCCTCCTTGAGGTGGCGGCGTAACAGGTGTCGGCAGTCTTTGCACACGCGCCGACCAAGCAGTTGCGACGATGCAACTAGCAAGATCTGCCCCTTAGTTGTGACCCGACAGGACGAGATGGAACCGTGAAAACCGTCGTTCTTGACGTTCGCTCCCCCAGCAAAGCGATGGCTGACTTTGTCCGTGTCTGGAAAACAGGGAAGGGTGAGAAAGCCGCGCGCATTACCTTCGCCACACCGGAACTTCTCTGGAAAGTGCTGACGGCTAAACGCTGGCTATTGCTGAAGGCCATGTGCGGAGCCGGCCCTCTGTCGATTCGCGAAGCAGCGCGCCGTGTCGAGCGAGATGTGAAGGCCGTCCACACAGACGTGACGGCGCTGTTAAGCGCCGGAGTGCTCGATCGAGTCGAGGATGGTCGGATAATTTTCCCGTTCGATTCCGTGAAAGTTGAGTTCCTTCTCCACGCAGCATGAATCGTCGTGCGGCGGGAAGCGCCGAACCGTGCGCAGCAGCGACCGCCCGTCATTTGGCGGATGGTCGCATCCATTTGCGTGCGATTGAAGAGCGGACTGTCACAGGCGAAATTTTCCGCAGCGCTGGGCGTGTCAAAGCGTACCTTGGAGCAATGGGGAGCCGTCCGGCGCCGCGAAGCAGCTGTTGAAGATTGCCGAGCACCATCCTGAAGTCCTCGTTGAAGTGGCGGCGTGAGTAGCGTTGGCGGTCTTCGCATGTGGCCCGTTCAAACGGATGAGCGCCGCAAATAGCAAGATCTGAACCTTAGCTTGTGTATATCGATGTTGGTTGAGTTGACAACTACTTAGAGCTTATAGAAATGCCTATAGCGTCCCAGATGTTGAGCCACTTGGATATAACGTCATTCTAAACAATAGTTAGCCAAAGAAAATGTCCGACGAAGGCACAGTTGCGAAACCAGAACACGCTTTTAAGAAGGTAATCTGGCGCAGCGTAGTTGGTATGAGCGAACCGATGGATCACGCCACGACATGGTCGATCACAGGTATCGCGGCGATTGCTGGATTGCTCATCACGAAGCTCGATGCTGTAGGTCAGCTCGTAAGCCGCAGCGGATTGCGCTGGGCGCTCTTTCTCTTCACCGCCTCCATTCTTTTTGGCGCTTTTAGTAAGCAGTATGCTGTCGCGATTACTAAGAGGCTAGCGATGATCGATAAGTTGGAATCCCTGCTGTGGTCTGAGCAGGGACAGGCATCGATGATCCAGATGACCACTCCGCCTCGACAGCTGATCGAGGAGATTGCTTCGCCTTTCTGGTGGCCCCTATCCTCGTTGATGCGCAAGGGAGGAATCAAGGGCCTTACCGACTATCTCTCGACTGATAAGAGGTTCATCACTCTGTTCCAAATTCATCTAATTTTAGTCTACTTACATGGTCTTTTCGGCATTGCTGGCTTCGTGGTAATTGCGGCGTCGATCCTCCCATGAGCAAAAGCCTAACCAGTGGCTAGAGCCATCACCCTGCAGCAGTGCGGCTCATTCTTAAACGTTAGCCACCTAACAGGCTGCAGAAAAACCATCCGTTCATCCTTCGAGAGCCTCAGGACGAACGGAGCGCCCATTGAATTTACTGAGGTTTTCCGTTCGTGCTGAGCCTGTCGAAGTACACAAAGTCGAGTTTTTCCGCAGCCTGCTACACCATCATGAGCATCTACGCGACACTCTGGAGTCTTAAGTTTCCGAGGCATGGCGACGTTCACACTGGATGCGAATGGATTGAGGTGACGGCGCAAGCAGTGCCACCGCATATTGGCTCTTCGACACCGGGACTCGGTTACGAGAACGGAGACCCCTATGCCGATTTTCTCCCTCCAGCCCTTGTTACGGATGAGGACGGTCATGCCGAATTCATGCGAGCGGTCGTGATCATCACCGAGGAGACGGAGAAGGGAACCGCGCGACATCCGCAAGAGTATTCGAACCCCACTCCTGACCCTTGATGGGAAACAGTACGCGAGCATGACGTTCGACGAACTTCACGACCGCATTTGCAATGCACTGCGCGGTGCTCGACCGCGACTGGTTATCGAAACAATTGGTCCGGATGATCGGCCTTCGCTCCATTTCGAAGATGGGACGTCTCGCAATTCGTGAGAAGGCAGGGAAAGAAAACTTAGGGTCTGAGCCTTGAACTACACGATATCTGCCAGGGTACTCAAACCGCCCTTTCGGAGGTACGCAGGCCAGTTGACAGCTTTGCTGAAGCAGGGGTACGGTTTGTTGGATCGGGAAGGGTATGGGGCGTAACAAAAAGCTGCGAATTCGGATAGAGAGCCTGAGGCAGCGGATTACCGACCATCAGATTAAGATCGCGCTCGAACGTCAGCGCGTGACTCCCAATGTGAGCCTCATTCGCCATTGGACAGTCGAGATTAAGGCGTGGAATCAGACCGTCGAGCAATTGACGCGGCGGCTGAGGAAAGGGAGACGCCATGATTAAGAAGCGAGGGCGGACAAAACTTCCTGAGTCTGGGACGCTGATTGCTCCGTCGAGCACGCTGCTGGACAATCACTTCGAGGAACTGCTTGAGGCGATCGAAGAAATTCGCGGACTGACCGCACTGTTGAAAGCTCTCCCCTCATCCAGTGATAAACGAGATGAATATGAAGGGCGGCTGTACGCAGCCCTGACCCATCTCGACCACCACGTCAAGCCGGCCATCAAGGAATGGGATCGTGTAGTGGATCGGATGCCTGACGACTAACCCATTCTTCCTCTACATCTTCAGCCGCTCGGCGTAGCCGGTCAGTTCAACATAGCCCTGGCCTTTGATAGGCCGGCCTTGTTTGGTCCCTGTCACGGCCACCGCCCCTTCCCAATAGGAGACCTTGGTGCTGCGCGAGGTGCGCAATTCCTGATCGGCGAGCAACGGGACAACATCCAGCACAAGGCCGAGGGATGGGAACTTCAGCTGCCATTTAGCCGGATATGTGGCCTTGCTCTCAGGGCTGGTCCAGGTTCCGGTCGATTCGATCTGAAAGTCCGTCACCTCCAGGTGTCGACTCCGTCCATCCGGGGACACGGCGGTCCCGCTCGAGGCAAGATCGGACGATCCATCTTTCCGACGCATCCGATACAGCATGAGTTCGGTGTCGTCCTCCAACTGGATGCTGAACCAATCCCATCCGACTTGATCCGTCCCGAGTTCGGCTGAGCCGAATTCATGGTCCATCCAACTCGTGCCGGTCACATCGAATGATTCACCGTCGATCGTGAGCTTCCCGCTCGTCGCGAGTCTCGTAAACGAATAGTAGTGAGAGGCTTGACCCACATCCTTCCCTTTTCGACTGATGCCGGCCGCGCCGTGAGTGACGAGAGGCTTGGCCGGTTGGAGTGTGAGGGCGAGAGCATGCGTCTCGTCGTGGGCTGCCAACGTATGCGACGCGGATGGTTCCGTCGATGCGTCGGCGCGCCAGTCATCGATCCAGACGCGGAGCCGCGACTCGTCGGCCCCGGCCTTCCCCAACCCCTCCCGACTGAACTTTTCCGAGAAATGAAATCGCTTCCCGGTGATGTCGGTCACGGCGAAATGGGCCAGATACAGGTGGCTGATCGACCATTTCGACGGCAGGGTTTTGATGTCCTCCGGCGGCACCCCCCGACGAAAGAAGGTCAACTCAAAGCCGAACGACCGGCCGTTTTTCGACTGCAGATGGCCCGTGTAGTACCACCACTCGGTTCGATAGGTCGGGTGCGACCCATGGTCTTTCGGAAAATCGTACCGATAGCCGGCTGTCGCCGGCTGAAATGGTGTGGGAGCGGGACTTGCGGCGAGCGCCATCGACAACGTCACGCTCAGCAAGACAGGGACTACCATGAGGATCCGTCCCCTGTCTGTTACACGCTGCCTAGTATCGTCAGCCGATCGTAAGTGGATCACGTAACCTGAGCCCTCCCGTTGCATCGTTTATAACACGCGCCCGGTCCATGAACCAATCGACTGTCTCAGAGCGGTGTTTTGCATTTCATTGCAGCTCGTCGTCCGGCAAACGGCGTTGACAATTTTCACACGTCTCAGCTATCGTGCGTCATGCAGACTGATCGTGAGCGAGGGGCGTCTGACCGGAGTTCGTCTAAACATGCCGAACCGTTTCCGATTCCCAATCGTCTGCCCGTGTTCCCATTGCCCAACGTCGTCTTTTTCCCCAAGACGTACCTGCCGCTCCACATTTTCGAACCACGTTATCGTCGGATGGTCGCCGATGTGACGATGGGCGGTCAATGTATCGCCATGGCGCTCCTTAAAGAGGGGTGGGAGCCGGACTACTATGAGAATCCGGCGATCTATCCCGCGCTCTGTATCGGGCGAATCGTGAGCGTGCAACCCTTGCCGGACGGGCGCTCCAATATCTTGCTGCAAGGGCTCGAACGATGCGAGATTTCCGAAGAACACTTCGACAAACCGTATCGCGAAGCGACGATTCACGTCACGCCCATGTGCTCCAACGAGGGGTTGACGAAAGGTGTTCGGCGAGCGCTGGTCGATGTGCTCGGGCAATACCTCCAAGCGAGAGAAGATAGTGCGGCGTGGCAAGGGTTCTTTCGCGAAGAAGTCAGTGATGAAGTCTTGGTCAATACCCTCTCAACCTACCTGGACTGTACACCCTTGGAAAAACAATTCTTGCTGGAAGCGGACGGGCTTCACCAGCGGGCCCGACGACTGAACGATCTGGTTCAATTCATGCTGCACGAACATCACGACGCAAAAGGCGGGGACTAATGGATCGGACCATCGCAATCGACGTCAGCCGTCTGCGCAAAACGTATGACGGCCATACAGCTGTCGACGACCTGTCGTTTCAGGTCTACGCAGGAGAGGTGTTCGGACTGCTGGGACCGAACGGCGCAGGGAAGAGCACCACGCTCCGCACCCTCATCACATTGCTGCACCCGACATCGGGCACGGCGACCGTCATGGGTTACGATACGGTGCGCGAGGCGGACAAGGTCCGGACCGTGATCGGATACGTGCCTCAGGAACGGGCGATCGACCGGTTCCTCACGGGACGCGAGCACCTTCAATTACTGGGCGCGCTCTATCATCTGACGAAAGAAGAAGCGGCTAAACGCATCGGCGAGCTGCTCAAGCTGGTCGAACTGGAGGCCCATGCGGACCGGCCGGCCAAGACCTATTCCGGTGGCATGAAGCGCAAACTTGATATCGCCTGCGGGCTGCTTCCCAATCCCAAAATCTTGTTTCTCGACGAGCCCACACTGGGTCTCGACGTGCAAAGCCGCCTCCGGATTTGGGACTACGTCCGAATGCTCAAAGCCCGTGGAATGACGGTCGTGATGACGACGAACTATCTGGATGAGGCCGATCGACTCTGCGATCGCCTCGCGATTATCGACGGCGGCAAGATCAAAACGCTGGGCGCCCCGGCTGAGCTCAAGATCGCGCTTGGCGGGGATATCGTAGCTCTTACGCTGAAAGAGACGAGCCGGATCCAGTCGCTGGAGTCGGACCTCACCGGTCGTCCGGCGATCAAGTCCGTTCGGGCGACAGCAAAGGGATTGGACATCCGAGTGGAATCACCCGAAAAGGCCTTGCCCGCCATTCTCGAATCGGCCAATCGATTAGGTTGTGAGATCGAGTTTATTCAATACAACCGTCCGCGTTTGGACGATGTGTTTATCGCGCATACAGGCAGAGCAATCACCGAATCGTCTCCCGAAGTCGAGTCGGCGTAAAGGAGTCACGTGGCGCACTATTGGCAAGAAATCAGCGCATTGACGATGCGGTGGGTTCGACGATTGAGCCGGGAAAAATTCAGCATGCTGTTCACCTTGGTGCAGCCGATGCTGTTCTGGCTCATCTTCTTCGGAAACCTGTTTCAGCGGGCCGCGGACACGCAGGTCATGCAGGCGCCCAACTACATCAGCTTCCTCGCGGCCGGTGTCGTCGTCATGACGGTCCTGAACAACGGCTTGGCCGGCGGGGTCGATCTGCTGTTCGATAAGGAAAACGGGTTCCTCGAGCGTTTGATGTCCACGCCGATTCATCGAAGCTCCGTCATCCTGAGCCGCTTTATTTTCGTCATGGGGATCACGTCGATGCAGGTCCTCGTGATTCTCGGCGTGTCGTACCTTTTCGGCGTTCATCCCGCGACGGGTCTTCTCGGCGTGGCGACGATCTTGTTGATCGGCATGATGTTCGGCATCGGCCTGACGGCCATCTCTATGGCGATGGCCTTCTCCGTGAAAAGTCACGGCGATTTCTTCTCCGTATTGGGATTTCTTTCGCTCCCGATGATCTTCCTCAGCTCCGCGTTGGTTCCGTTGACGGCGATGCCGGGCTGGATGAGTTTTCTGGCGCAATTCAACCCGATGACCTGGGCGATCGATGCGGTGCGGCCACTCATTCTGTCCGGCTGGACGGAAGCCTTGCCGCACGTCGGAATGGTGGTCTTGGTCATGCTCGTGTTCGATGCCCTGTGTCTGTACGGTGGGGCCAAGGCATTCCGCCGTGCCATGGGGTGACCTCACCGTGAACCATGGATCGCTTGACTGATGCCGGAATCCGTCGGATCATGACCTGAGTGCCCCCATACGTCAGCCTGTGAGCGACGAAGAGTCGTAGGAGATGATGCCGGAGAATCAAATTCGCGCGCTGATTCGCCTTCTTTCCGATGAGGACGACCGCATTGTCCGTACCATCAGCGGGAGGCTCATCGATATCGGCCCATCGGCCGTCCCGCTTCTCCAAGAAGCGGAAATTGAACAACCGGAAATGGCCGATCGGATCGCTTCCGTTCTCGAGGAAATCCGAGGAAGCAAGCTGGAGGATGAATTGGCGAGCCTGACCGCCCTCACGGACGAAGCCATGAGCCTAGAGGCCGGCGCCTTCCTGATCGCTCGCTACGCCTATCCCGCGCTCGATGTCGCTCGCTATCGTGAACAGCTCGATACGATGGCCGGCGAAGTTCGAGAACGTATCGGCTATCGAGCGTCCGGGGAAGAAGCCGTCAACGCGCTCAACCGATACCTGTTTACTGAACAAGGGTTTAAGGGGAACACCAAAAACTACTATGAGGTTGAGAACAGCTACCTCAATTGCGTCATGGATCGGCGAGTCGGCATCCCCATCAGCCTGTCGGCGGTCTATCTCTTGATCGGACAGCGTTTGGCACTCCCGCTGTTCGGCATCGGCATGCCGGGGCATTTCTTAGTGAAGTACGAGTCCGACCGGTACAAGATCTTCATCGACTGTTTCAACGGCGGAGCCTTGCTGACCGAGAAAAACTGCGCCCGTTTTCTGACCGAGGCCGGATACGGGTTCGAAGATAAGTACCTGCAAAAAAGTCCGGTTCGAGCGATGCTGTCTCGCATGACCAAGAATCTCTTGGCCGTCTACTCCAAGTCGGGTGACATGGGGAAAACCGCCCGCCTGACCAAATTCATCGAGATCCTCGGCGGCGCCCCTCGCGAAGAAGGGCTTTAGCTAGACACGAATCGTCAGTAGATCCTTCCCCTTCCAAATCTTTCCCCGATACTGCTCCCCCGCTTGGGCTCTGACGTCGTACCGATCCGCAATCGGATAAAAATGCGAAAGGACGAGTTGGCCCACCCCGGCCTCCTTCGCCACCTGACCGCACTGCCCGGCGTGCAGATGAACAGGACCCGGTCGATTGGCTGGGAAGGAACAATCCAGCACGGCAAGATCGACCTCTCCACAGAGACGCACGAGACTGGCGCAATACTGTGAGTCTCCTGAATACGCCAGCGCCTTTCCGTCATACTCAAGCCTGTATCCCAAACAGTGCAGACGAGGACTGTGGATGACTCTTCGTGGCAGAATCTTCGTCTTCCCGATCCAGAACGGCCGGTCATCGACTTCTTTCAACGTCACGCCGAATGGTGCTCGGCGAAAGCCTGGGAGCGTGGCGAACAGGACCTTGAGGAGGTTCCTTGTCCCGGGGGGCCCGATGACGGTGAGTGGCGGTCGTGTTCCACCTTGATACTTGGTGAAAATCATCGCGTCAAAGAAAAAGGTGATGAAATCTGAAAAGTGGTCGGCGTGAAAATGAGAGAAGAGAATATGGGTGATCCGGTTTCGATCCACGCCGGTCTTGATCAGGTTCATCAACGTACGCGGGCCGAAATCCAATAAAATGAGTTGATCTGTGCGCACAAGATACCCGGCCGCTGCTCTCGTGGAATGCACATTGGTACCGGAGCCAAGAATAGTCAGACGCATGAATTGAATCAGCTATGGTTAGGAAACACCGCTCAGTTGATCAAGTATTGTTTGAGCTTCAATGCGGTCAGGGTTGGCATCGTGTGTGCCAAATTGGGAAAGGGTTGAGTTCAAGAGCCTCCTAGCTGTATCCGATCTATTCAGTTTGCGCAAGAGCCTCGCCAGGCTCGTCGCGGCTCTCAGTTCGAGCATCCTCGCATGCTGATCCTGCGCAATCTTTAGGGCTTCAGCAAAACACTGCTCCGCCGCAGAGATTGATTGATCGGACTGCGCGAGTAACAATTCGCCGTGCAGTCGAAACAGCTCCGCTTGCCAGCACAATTCTCCCTGAGTCCCAGCCAGTTCCTGTGCCTGCTGAATGGCAAGCAAACCTTCCGCTATGTGTTGGTTCCGCAAATGATTCTCTGCAAGTAGCGCCAAGGTATAGGTGTTGTTGAGACTCGCTTTGGCTACCCGTGCAGCGGAAAGTCCTTCCATTAGCCTTTCGAAACCTTTCTCTTTTCCCTGTTCGGCCAGAGCCCAGCCCTGAAAGGACATCGCCCATGCCAAAGGCACTTCAAATGAGTATTTGGTGGAAAGCTGGATTGCTTCTTCGGTCAGGGTGAGCGTCCTATTCGTGTCTCGGAGAGTAGAATAGATCCATGAAGCGGTCGCCAAAGTAAATGCCAACGTGAAGGGGTGTCCCAACGCCCTCGCCATGGCTATGGCCTCCAGCGCTAACGCTTCAACTTGGTCAACCTCGCCCAAGATCCATAACGTTCTGGCCAGCATGATTCTGGCTGTTATGCCGGGATCTTGAGTATAGGGTAGGACCTCTGAGCGATGTCTATCTGGATCGTACAGCACCTTGGCAGCGAGCAAATGGGTTTTGGCTTCATCAAATCGGCCAAGAAAGGAATAGGTCGAGCCGACACTCTCGTGAGCTCGAATGAGCAAATCCGGGTTGTGCCGGTGGGTTGCCCATGCGAGGAGGTCTTCCGCCAAGGCGCACGCCTTGGCGAGAGGCCCTCTGACCAGATGGAAGACCCATAATCCCCAAATAGAGAGAAAATACTGCTCAGAACCAGGATTCTCCTGCGAGAGACTTCTTGCCCTGAGATAATTGTGCTCTATTTCGTCGGAGGCATACCCTCTCCACGTCAGCAAGGGGGCACCACGTGCGATGAGGAGTTGCAATTCCAAATCACTACGCTCTGGGGTTTGCGGCAGATTCTTGAGCAAATTGAGGGCGCTGTCAAAATGGTTGAGCGCTTCGATATTGGCAGAGCGTTCCACGTCTCTCCGGGCTGCAAGACGCCAATACTCCACGGCTTGGCCTATCACTCCTGCTTGTTCATAATGATAAGCCAAGAGTTCCGGTTCCAACTGCATACGCTCGGGAAAGTGTTCTTCCACTGTTTTAGCAATGCGGGCATGGAGAGATCGACGTGACTTCTTGGGCAATGTGCTGTAGGCAGCCTCCTGCAGGAGCATATTCCTAAACTGAAATTTTGCGGTCGGTATGTCACTCTCTTGGAGAATAAGACCGGACTCAACGAACAGCTGAAGGGCATGTTTCAACTGACTTTCCGTTACGTCCACCACGCCCCGTAGGAGCTCGTAACTGAATTCTCGCCCTATCGCCGCCCCGACTTGGACAATTTCCTTGGTCGGCCCCAATCGGTCTATCCGTTCCATGAGCAAACCTTGCAGACTGTCGGGGATGGACAGATCTTTTAATGGCTTCTTCAAGATGAAAGCATTGTTCTCCTCAGCCAGCAGTCCGGATTCCAATAGGCTTTGAGCCAGCTCCTCGAGATACAAAGGCACTCCGTCGGTCTTTGCGAGAATCGCCCGCTCTACTTCCGGTGGGAATGCTTTTCCTCCTGTCATCCATGCGAGAAGCTCGGCGCTATGCCGACGGGGAAGCCGACTCAGCGTCAGAAACGTCACATGGCTGTAATCGGCCCAAACCGGCTTAAAGTCAGGTCGAAAGATGATGAGCAATAACACCCGCATCGGCTGGATACGGTCAATAATTCTTGTCAGGAGGTCCGTCGTTGTCGGATCAATCCAATGGGCGTCTTCCACGATGAAGAGTGTCGGACAACGATCCGCCAGCTTTTGTAGGTAGTGCACGAGCGCGTCAAGGGTCATTTGCTTCCGTTTTTCAGAAGACACATTCAACGGCGGGTGCTGGACATCTGTTCGGATCGAGAGCAGGTCCGCCAGTAATGAAACCGTGGTCTGGTCGTCGATGCCGTTGTCGAGCGCCAGCCTGTCGAGCTTCTGCAGTTGCGTGGGAGGAGCGTCCTCGCCGGTCAGTCCGGCGGCTTGTCGGAGACAATTGATGACCGGATAGAGCGCCGTATTGGTGTGATACGGCGAACATTGAAATTGAATCGTCTGGTAACGCTCTTCGGCAACTCGATCACGCAGACTGCGAGCAATTCGAGACTTGCCGATGCCAGCCTCACCACAGAGAAGCACGACCTGCCCTTCACCTTCGACAGCTTCCCGCCAGCGACCTACGAGCAGCGCTGTTTCATGCTCTCGGCCTATGAACTTGGTCAATCGTCCGGATCGATACGATTCGAACCGGCTGGCCGATGGTCTGCTACAGAGTATTCTCCAGACCTGAACGGGTGTGTCGAATCCCTTGAGAGAAACCGTTCCCTGATCGGCCAACTCGAACTCACCCCCGATAAGGCGCTTCGTCGCCGAATCAACGATCAATTGATTCGGCGCGGCCAATGCCTGAAGGCGGGCGGCCAGATTCGGAGTTTCACCGAACACCGAGCGTTCCTTGGCGGTGTCTTGTCCCATAAGTTCGCCCACTATTACGTGGCCGGTTGCGATCCCAATTCTTGCCGCGATCGAAAATTCCTGATAGGGAACAGAATCGTGTGGCAGGGTCTTCACGACCTCCAACACAGCCAGTCCTGCATGCACCGCCCGCTCCGCATCATGCTCATGGGCATGGGGGTACCCGAAATACACCAACAGCCCGTCACCCATGTATTTGGCGACATAGCCGTTGAATCGGCCGATCGCTTCACTACAGGCATCGAGAAAACGTCGGATAGCCGCTTGGACATCTTCAGGGTCCAACCGGCGAGCTAACGCTGTCGAACCCACAAGGTCACAAAACATGACGGTCAATTGCCGACGCTCTGCTTGATCTCGACTGGAAGAGGACGGCGTTGTGTCTTGCGCGGTGGGAATAGCGAGAGTGGCGACCGTCTCGCCTTCACCGCTGTGTGACAGTTGTGCCATCGCGCGCAGAAGTTGCTTCCGATGGCCGAGCACAATGCCCATCGACGCCAAATCGACGTCATTCAGTTCAGGCAAGACGTCCCATGTGATGGCGTTCTGCTCAAACAGTTCTCGATAGCGATCAAGGCCAAGACTCTCCAGCCATGCAGCGACAGGATCATTCATGATGAATGCTTACACGCGAGACACGAGTTCAGAACCTCTTGCAGCTGGCGAAGCATTGATCGATAATGATCGCCATGACCGACAGTTCTTCTGCGACAAAGACCGGTCATCGGTCCATTGTCCGACACATCGAGTATCAACTTGTCTGCATCGGCATGTCGGTCATCGCTTACTTGCTCGAGAGAGCCGTCCTGCGCTCAATCAAACGCGGCACAGAACCTTGATGCACGCGAGGTTGGATATTGATTGCGTCTCGCCTTTAACGCCCCCGCACCAGATCAAGGACCAGTCCGGCAATCAGCAGTCCAGCCGCGATCCCGAACGTGGCCGGCACCCAATTTGCGACAGTTCCCGACATGAGCGTGAGCCCGCTGGAGAGCAGACTTGCCGCGGCGGCCAAGCCCAGCGCAAGGCGCCGTCCTGTTCGTCGAACCATATCTTCGAGCGAATCAGCCCGGAAATTCACAACCAGCTTCTGGCCGGGCCTCGCACCGATCAGACGTTCGATGGCTTCGATCACCTGCTCGACCCTCACTTTGAACTTCTGAGACTGATACGCGAGCGCTTTGGGATCGAGCGAAGCCCCCATGCGCTTGATCATGACGCGCATCAAGAACTTGCCTGCGATATCATAGGGGTTAAGTTTTGGATCGAGAGCCGCCGTCGCCAGTTGGACTTGCGCCAGCGCCTTGGCGGCGAGCGTGAGCGAGGCCGGCATCGGCACGCCGTGTCGAAACGCAATGGCGCTCATTTCCTGAAGCAACGGTCCGATCTGCATCTCCGCCAAAGCCGCCTTGCGGTACTTCGCCATGACTTCTCCGATTTCACTCTGAAAGCGAGGAACATCCAGATCGCTGCGGTCGGTCGAACCCGTCATCATCAACGTGACATCGCTCAGAAAAACCGAATCTTCCTTCCACAAGGCCATCAGCATCAACAACAGATGCTCCCGCAAACCGGTATCCAGAGCCCCCACCATTCCGAAATCGAGCATGTAGATGCGGTCCTTCCACCACATGAGATTGCCCGGGTGAGGATCGGCATGGAAGAAGCCGTCGACGACGATCTGTTTGTAGAAACCTTCCAACAGCTGGCGGGCCGCTTCGATACGCTCCGGACCTTCCGGCGCCTGGGCGATGGGGATTCCTTGAATTTCTTCCATCACCAATAAGCGGGATGTCGACAGATCCCGATGCACAGAGGGAACCGCCAGTCGATCATAGTCTGTGAGCAGGGTCTCCATCCGCCCGATGTTTTCGATTTCTTGACGAAAGTCGAGTTCGCGCTGGAGCGACGTGGAGAGGTGCTTGAAGACTGCCTCCATATTAACCACCTGCTTGAGGGCCTGACGTTGCCCGACTTTCTGCGCGAAGATCTCGAGCAGGGCTAGATCCTGTTCGATGTCCGCCCGGGCGGTGGGCCGCTGAACTTTGACGACGACTCGGTCACCGGTTTCAAGCGTGGCCCGATGGACTTGGGCGATCGTGCCGGCAGCGAGCGGCTTGGGATCGATCGACTCGAACACGTCTTCCCACGGCACCTTCAATTCTTGCTCGGCAACCCGAACGACTTCACTCTCGGGCATAGGTGGGACGTGACTCTGCAACATGGTAAGTTCTTCGATGTATTCCGGAGGGAGAAGGTCCGGCCGCGTCGACAAGACTTGCCCGAGCTTCGAAAAGGTCGGACCCAGTTCTTCCAGCGCCCCGCGTAGGCGCTTGGCCTGCTGACGTCGCGCGGAAGCGTCCGATTGATCGGGTTGGCTGAAGAGCTCCTTGAGACCATGCTTCGCCATCACCGTCGCGATATACACGGCTCGTCCCCCCAGGTGTGGCTCAGGAGCTTGAGGATTCACCCTGGGATGGAAACATTCGCCCCGATTCAGGAATCGGCTCACCCGCAGACGGGAGGGTATTCACAATAATGACAGTGCAATGGGAATTGTGACTGATGCGGTTCGGAACGTTGCCGAGCAAGAACTCCTTTCGCCCCGCCATGCCCGAATTACCGACCACCAGGACATCGATGGCTTCACGCTCGGCGGCACGGACGATTGCTGATGCCGGATCGGAATCTATGGCAACAAAGCCATGCCCTCGCTCTCCGGCCAACTGCATCACCACATGCGCAAGCTCATTCTTGGCGGCAGCGGCCCTGGTCTGCTCAGCCGCGCCGTATTCTGTGGTGGTCGGGTGTTGCGGCAGGATAACCTGCACCACGAATAGCTCTGCTTTGTAGCGGTCGGCGAACTCGGCGGCCCACCGGACGGCGTGATCCGCTGTTTTGGATCGGTCGGTGCCCACCATGACGCGTCGAATGGGGCTGTTCTGATGATGATCGTTCATAGTCCCTGTCAAACTCACCAGACGATGATTGAAGATTTGAGTATGACGACAGCAATAATCGCAAGTCAATTCTGGTAGACGCACCGAACTTTGACTTGAACACCGCCTCTATGGCTGAAGCTGTTTCGAAGACGATTCGTTGACGGCCAATCGTCGCGCCCGTATGATCCTCCACCCATGACGGAGATAACACGTCACGAACAAGGGCAGGCGAACGTCACCCTGCTGGCCGTTCTGATCGGCCTCATCGTGACCGGAGTCTGGATCTGGAAGCGGCTACCGGCTGACACTCAAGATTACATTGTCGATCAGGCTGTACCGATGGCCGTGATGGGCCTGGCGATCGCTATCTTATTGTTCATATCAGTAAGAGCGCTCCATCGACGCCGCGCGAGATCGCAGGAACGAGCCCGGCTCCTAGCACTGTTTGAGCGAGAGACCATCCAGGAGAAAAAGCGTGATGTCGCGTTTGCCTTGCTTGAACTCAATGAGTATCACCTTGAGGGAATCGAATCAGCCGTCCCTGCCTTGAAAGAACTGTTTGCCACGACCTTGCAACGAGCTTTGGGCGATAAACAGCATCGCATCAGAGGAATGGCGGCGAGTCATCTGGGCGCATTGCAAGATCTGTCGGTGGTGCCGCTGCTGCTCAAGGCGCTGGAAGATGACCATGCCTACGTGCGGTCCTGCGCAGCCTTAGGCTTGGGACGACTGCGAGCAACCGAAACGCGTGAACGATTGAAGACCGTCATGGAACAGGATTGGGATCAGACAGTCAGAAGCAGAGCCAGGGAAGCACTGGAGCGGATGCGGGAGTGACGATTATGCAGCTTGCGCCTGAGCCGATTCCTGAACCCACTCAATCACGGCAATCTCCGGCCGACAGTTCAAACGAAATGGGAGAAAGGACCACCCTATCCCCCGATTGACGTACAGCCTGTGTTGGTCGGATTCATGCCAGCCCGCCACGCGGCCATTACATCCGGGAGGAAGCCAGAAGGTGGGTATTCCCGGCACCCTCCACTGTCCGCCATGACTGTGTCCGCAGAGGATCAAGTCAACGGCATGATGCGGCTCGACATAATCGAGGATGTTCGGAGCGTGCGCCAGCAATAGAGTAAACCGGCGGTCGGCGCGAGGCGGGACACATCGAAGATCCGCGCGATGGAGCGAAGGATCATCGACGCCGACGATCGCGAGTTCTCCTTTTCCCGTTGAAACGATGGTACGTTGGTTTACCAGCAACGTGATCTTATGTCGATCGGCCAGTTCGGAAAATTGTGACACCGGTACTCCGCTATAATGGTCGTGATTGCCCAATGTCATGTACAGAGGAGCGATCGCGCGTAGCTGTTCGAGGAATCGAAAGAGATGCGACAGACCTTCCGGTACGTTGAGCAGGTCCCCGGTGATGAAGATCCAATCTGGGTGAAGTTCCCTCACGGTTTCGACGATACGCTCATGCCTCGGATGATATCGGTCCAGGTGCAGATCCGTGAGATGGACTGCGCGACGACCGGCAAGGAACGGATGTGGGTGGGTGAGGATGGACACGTCATGATCGGACAAACCCCATTCCCAATGAGGAACAAGGCTGAACGCCCGATAGAGCGGCTCGCTTAGACAATAACCGATACACGATCGCGCGCGATCAGGCCATGACACCGTCCGTCGCCTGCTCATTCCGCAACCTGTCGTGGGCCTGATCGTTTCCGCATGGACGAGAAAAGTATACCATGGGCTTGCTTCCCGCCGGATTTGACGACATATTTCCGAGCAGGATGCTGAAAAAGTCCGCCAGCGGCGTTCTCGCATCGCTTAGAGGGTCAACGTACCGAAGCGTACGCCTCGCCTCTTCGCTCGCTGCGGCCTTGCTGGACAGCCTTTTTGAGCATCCTGAAGTTATTCAGGCGTTAACACCATACAGACAATTTCCAGTCATATGATGCATCAATCGAGTTTTTCCGCCGTATGCTAGAACAGCCGTCGTCCCGACGAAGGAAAACCTGTGACGCTACCAATCGATCCCTTCCTCACCGGCACCTTGCCTGGAATCGGCGGACACATCCGCACTGTGCCCGAAGATTTCCACGTTGAAGAACGGCCGCTCTATCTTCCTTGCGGGGAAGGCGAACATGTGTACGTGACGATCACCAAACGTGGGCTTTCCACTCCGGATCTGGTCCGTCGCCTCTCTTCCACTTTGGGTGTGAAAGCGCAGGCTATCGGTGTGGCAGGTCTAAAGGACGCGCGAGCCGTCACCACACAAATGGTGTCCCTGCAAGGAATCTCCCCGGAACAGATCTCTCGCCTCAAAATCGATGACACCATCCTCAACGTGCAGATCCTCGGGCGTCATCGTAATCGGCTACGAACCGGCCATCACTCCGGCAATCGCTTCCGTTTAGTCATCCGCGATGTCGCCGATCACGCGGCTGAAACCGTGCCGGCCATCCTTCAACAACTACGCACACGCGGCGTGCCCAACTATTTCGGCCCTCAGCGGCAAGGAAAGGCCGGCGACAATTACCAAGTCGGCGCCGCGCTCCTCCATGATGCACGTCGGCGCGAAAAGATGAATCGCGCCACGCGCATCTGGTATCTCAACTCCTACCAATCATTCTTGTTCAATCGGATCTTGGCACGGCGCATCGATCATCTCGATCGGGTCTTCGCCGGTGATTGGGCCATAAAGCTGGAGAATGGGGCCTGCTTTCAAGTGTTGGATGCCGAGGAGGAGCAGCCCCGAGCAGATCGTTTTGAAATCAGCCCGACGGGCATTCTCTTCGGCTCGCGCGTGTCTTGGGCAAACGGCGAGCCTGGTCGAATCGAGGAAGCCATCATCGCCGAAGCAGGTGCCACGAAGGACACCCTCGTCGCAGCCGGTAAGGCTTGCGGATTCCGTGGCGAGCGCAGAGCGCTTCGCATCCCCCTCTCTGAACTGGAATGGTCTCTTATGGGCGATACCCTCACACTCTCTTTCGGTTTGCCTCCCGGCGCCTACGCCACGAGCGTACTCCGGGAACTTATGAAAGTATCTCCCGCGAACTCCTAGTTCCTCTCATTCTCTTTCTCCTGCCGCCGCGGGTGGTAAAATATGATCACATTCCGTGAGTACCGCAATGAACCACTACCAAGAAAACGTGTACCTTCAGGGGCACATCATCGATTCACTCGTGCTCGCCAAGGTGCTCGATCTCATCCTCATGATGGGCGGAACCTTCGACCTTGAGGACGTGCGCATCGGAACAACACGAGAAGAACCCTCTCGTGCCCGCATCGTCATCCGAGCGACATCCAAGGCGCTCTTGGACGACATTCTGAAGGCGATTCAACCGCACGGCGCCTCGATCGAACGTGAGGCGGACTGCCGCACCGACCATGCGCCTGCCGACGGGATATTACCCGATGACTTCTACGCCACGACTCATCTGCCCACTCAGATCCGGCTCAACGGTCGATGGCTGGACGTGGACCGAATCGAGATGGATCTCGCGATCTCGGTCAACGAGGCTGGCTCCATCGCCCAGGCCGTGCCGATGGGCGAAGTTCGTCAAGGAGACGAGATCGTGGTCGGTCGGGAGGGTGTGCGTGTCATGCCACTGCAGCGTCCGCAAGAGCGAGATGTATTCGGGTTTATGGAGTCTCAAGTCTCGGCTGAACGACCCCATGGACACATCATCACCGACATCGCGACTCGGATGAGGCAGTTGCAAGAACGGCATCGAAATGGAGAGGCCGATTCACACGTCTTGCTGGCCGGCGGACCAGCGATCATTCATGCCGGAGGGCGAGAGGCACTGGCCTGGCTGATCGAACAGGGGTTCATTCATATACTGTTCTGCGGGAATGCGCTGGCTGCGCATGACATGGAGGCCGATCTGTTCGGCACGTCACTCGGCTACGGGCTCACAGCAGGGCGCGCAGTCCCGCATGGCCATGAGCATCATTTGCGCACCATCAATCGAATTCGGGCGATCGGCGGCATTGAGGCGGCGGTCACGGCGGGAATGATCAAGCAGGGAATCATGGCCGCTTGTGTCAGGCAAAGCGTGCCGGTGGTCATGTCCGGAACGATTCGTGACGATGGTCCCTTGCCCGGAGTGATCACGGATTCTGTTCTGGCACAACGCGCGATGCGCGCCTTGATCCCCGGCGTTGGGCTGGCTCTCCTCGTTGCCTCGACGCTCCACTCCGTGGCAACGGGCAATCTGCTGCCGGCAACCATTCCCACAGTTTGTGTGGACGTAAACCCGTCGGTCCCGACCAAGTTGGCCGACCGCGGGAGCTTTCAGGCGGTCGGTCTCGTGATGGACGCGGCATCGTTTCTATCGGAACTCGCCAGGCGGTTGGGGAGGTCGACATGAGCCGCCTCCTCGTCTGTCCTCCGGATTTTTTCGGGATTGAGTATGAGATTAATCCTTGGATGCGCCTTACCAATCACGTGGATCACGGACGGGCGGTGCGACAGTGGCATGAATTGATGCGTGTGTTTGAGCAAGATCTTGGCGTCACCCTCGAACGGATGACTCCCATTCCTGGGTTGCCCGATCTCGTATTTACCGCCAATGCCGGTCTTGTGGTTGGGCGAACCGCCGTCGTGAGTCACTTCCGGCATCCTGAACGCCAGCCTGAAGAGGGTCATTTTGCCGATTGGTTCCGTGGACAGGGTTATGACGTGCTCACTGTGGAGAAAGAGCTGTATTTTGAGGGGGCAGGCGATCTCCTCGGCTTCCCAGAATACTGGTTCGGTGGATATCGACAGCGATCGGATATCCGGATCTTCCCGATCCTCAGCGAGCGTTTTCACCGAGAGATCATTCCCCTCGAACTTGTCGACAGCCGCTTCTATCATCTGGATACCTGCCTCTGTCCCCTGAACGGAGGCGAGCTCCTCTATTTCGCCGCTGCATTTGATAGCTATGGCCAGACAGCGATTGCCGAACGTGTGCCGGACAGGTTCCGTCTCACCGTTCCCGAAGATGAAGCCTTGAAGTTCGCCTGCAATGCCGTCTGTGTCGGCAAACACGTCGTCCTCCCTGCCGGATGTCCCACCACTCAGGCTTGGCTCAGTATGCGAGGGTATGAAACTCACCCGGTTCAGCTCGATGAATTCATGAAATCCGGTGGGTCGGCCAAGTGCCTCACGCTGACGCTGGGTTGAGAGAAGTCAACGGTCATTGGTCAATAGAGGCGGAATGGCTCTTAACTAATGACGAATGACCCGCCTGTGCCGAGGTCTCATAATGACTATTGACGCAATCACTTCTTCCGAAACACAAACGCACCATACATGCCGGCAATTGCGATCGTGACAAGTTCGATCGTCAGGAGCATGCGGCTCACAACGGCTTCCGGAGCAGGAGGAGAGAGGATGAAATACAGGCCGAGAAACTCCGGCGTCTGCGACGGTGGTGTTTCCCAGGGAGGGAACAAGACGGCCAGGATGAGAACGACAACCATCCCGTAGAGCACCGTGAGATTGAGTTGATCCGGCGCCGAGGTAGTCTGGGGTTGAGAAGCCGGCGAGCTCTCCGATCGACCGTCGAGCCGCCGACCGCATTGGATGCAGAAACGGTTGATCTCCGGTTGCGACCGGCTACAGGCAGAACAGATTTGCATAGTCGAGCCAAGGAGAGATCACAGCATTGAGAGAGATTACAGGAACGAAATCTGTTTTCCCAGTGCTGTTGTTGTAGGGAGGGTTACGTATCAGAAGTGATATCCAACACCGAATGAGACGTGATGCATCGTGTAGGTTGCATCAAATCCAAAGAGGAAAGGCCATAGATTTTGGTTTTCGTTGAAATCGAAGTGTGCGTAATTAAATTTCCATTCTGCGAATGCCGTAAGATGTTTGGTGACATAGTATTGAAGGCCGGCCTTGGCGTTCAACCCAAGTGTCGCATTATCTGAGGTTGACTCTGATGGATCTGATGCCAGCCCTTCCCCCTTAATTCTTGCAAAGAAAATTCCCGGTCCCACCCCAAGATAGGGCTGCAATCGAGTTTTATGATAACGAAACATGAGGTTAAAAGGAGCCACCGTTATTACTCGGAAATATGCTCCTGGAAAGGTTGGTCTTGCTGTCACGCCTGGCACTGAAGGATTCTGAAAAGTGAGAACTTGCTGGTCTATGTGGGGAGTCGCATGAAACACTTCCGCTTCCAGACCAACCCATCGAGCGGAATCAAAGAAGTGACCTATTTTTCCGCCAAACATAAAAGAAGTTGATAACTCGACCTCGCCGTGTGTTGTGCCGGGGAGAAGGAGTTCAGAACTAACATCGCCGTCCGAGAGACCTCCGAAAGGCAATGCGACTCCCAATTGCCCGGCGATGTATGTTTCTCCACAGGCGCTAGGAACATCGAGCACTAGAGACCCTATCAACAGCGTTGCTGAACAGATTCCAGAGCAAATCCATGTCGTGCGCGACTGTTTCATGAGAAACCCTCCGCTTTTGCTTGTTTCCATCCTATGACTTGTCGCTGTGATGACGAAGCCATTTCTGAAATTCTGACGAGAGGGAACAAACCACATACCATCGAGTTGCACACTTTCCGTTGAGGGCGTGGCGCGCATTCGACAAAGGGAGTCAAATGGTTGCTCCATTTCATTGACAGGTACTCGATAGCTTCCTATATAATCCGCCGTCCTGAATGGATGGGTGATGATTTCGCCATGAGGCTGAATCGTTTATGCCAACCGCTATCAACAAGATCGGCGTTATTGGAGCCGGAGCCTGGGGCACAGCCCTGGCCAAACATCTGGCCGAGAAGGGTCTGGAGGTTCGCCTATGGGCCCATGAGGAGGACGTCGTCAACGCCATCAACTCCTCCCACGAAAACCCCGTCTTCCTCAAAGACGTCCCTCTTCCTCCAAGTTTGACGGCCACTTCCTCACTCGTTGAGGCCGTCAAAGGCCGCGACGGCGTGCTGTTTGCCGTTCCTTCGCACCTCACACGATCCGTGTTGCATCAGTTGGCGCCCTGCTTCTCTGATCCCCTGCCGTTCGTGTGTACAACCAAGGGCATTGAGGAACACTCGGCCAAGCTGATGACCCAGGTGATGGAGGACGAGTTGCCGCCGTCCATGCACCGCTCCCTCATGGTGCTTTCCGGACCCAGTTTCGCGTCAGAATTCAGTGCCGGTAAACCTACGGCCGTGTGTCTGGCCGGCCCCGATGAACAATTGGCGCGGCGGTTTCAACGTGCGTTGATGACGCCTGCATTTCGGGTGTACGCCGATACAGACGTTATCGGGGTTCAACTCGGCGGTGCTTTAAAGAACGTCATGGCGCTGGCTGCCGGCGTGATCGATGGTCTGGACCTCGGACTCAATGCGCGCGCGGCGCTCATTACCAGAGGCCTGGCTGAAACCATCCGGCTGGGCGCGGCGATGGGAGCCGATCCGCGCACGTTCTACGGACTTTCAGGGGTCGGCGATCTGGTGCTGACCTGCACGGGCGTGCTCAGCCGAAACCATTCGGTCGGCGTTCGGCTCGGCAAGGGAGAAAAGTTGGAGACGATATTGGCCGGAATGCAGGCTATCGCAGAAGGCATTCGGACGAGTCGCGCGGCGCTCGCGTTGGCCCGTTGCTATCAGGTCGATATGCCGATCATACAAGAGATCAACGCCGTGCTGTACGACGATAAATCCTGTCGAAAAGCCGTCACCGATTTGATGGAACGAGACCCAAAATCAGAGAAGGGGTGGACATGAATCCGGAAGGAATCGAACGGCTGTTACGGCAGGTCCGTCAAGGACAGGTGACGGTGGAGCAGGCGCTGCAGCGCTTGCGGTCGCTGCCTTTTGAGGATCTGGGCTTTGCCTCGCTCGATCATCATCGGTCGTTACGACAAGGGTTCCCCGAGGTGGTCTTGTGCGAGGGGAAAACCACGGCGCAGGTCATCGCCATCGCGCGGGCACTCATCAGGAAACAGGGCCCGTTTCTGGCGACTCGCGCCGACCCCTCGGTCGCGCGCGCCATTCGCCGTCTGGATCGGCGAGCACGGTACTATCCCGACGCGCGCATTGTGGCGATTCGCGATTCCAGGCAGAAACACCATGGGCATATCCTCGTAGTCACCGCGGGAACGGCGGACGTGCCCGTGGCGGAAGAAGCTCGTGTGACCGCGGAAGTGATGGGAAGCCACGTCGAGCGGCTGTACGATGTCGGTGTCGCGGGTATCCATCGCTTGCTCGGAAAGAAAGATCGGTTGTTCGATGCGCAGGTCGTGATCGTCGTTGCCGGCATGGACGGCGTCCTGCCGAGCGTGGTGGGAGGCTTGGTCCACTGTCCGGTCATCGCCGTGCCGACCAGCCGAGGCTATGGCGCGAGTTTCGGGGGAGTCGCGGCGCTGTTGACCATGCTCAATTCCTGCGCGGCGGGGGTGGGAGTGATGAACATCGACAACGGATTCGGCGCGGCCTGCCTGGCGCATCGGATCAATCTGCTAGGCAGCAGCCGAGACGAGCGGGAATTGCGCGACAAGCGAGAAAGGTGAGATACCGAACAAGTGGGCATTCATCTCGCGCAATTCGCGCCTGTGTCGCACGTCCCGCTGAGCCTTACTTCACTTCCAGCATGCCCCGCTTCGGCCAAGCGACCATCACGGTGCGTAACCCCTTCTCTCCGTTCGCCAACAACTTTGTCCGCACTTCATACGAATAGGTGCCCACTTCGGCAAGTTGCTTGCGGTGATCCTGCCCATCCCACGCAAGTTCGATGGACACCTTCGATCGTTCCGTTTCCCCGTTCACGGCTGATGAGATTTGGACAGGCTCTCGGTACGTGAGAAATCGGATCGAGGTCTTCGAAGGAGAACTAATGAGAGATGTCACCTCCAGAATCTCCGATCCATCCAGGTCTTTCGGAAGCCGTATTGTGACGGAAAACTGAAGAGGCTCGTTTCCCAGGGTATACGGTGTCGGCGCAATAGTGAGGGTGACGATCTTGAGCTCAGGCTCGGGCCTGGGAACACGGGAGGGCTTCACCTTTGAAAGACTGTCTACTGGAAAGAAAACAGCCAGACAACCGCAAAGAGTGAGAAACATGAGCAGGAGTGTCTGACGATGGAAATGGTGTGAAGTCTTCAAGGAAAACATCGGAACCTGCTTTCTATGGGGTGGAGGGTGGCGCGTTCGCCATGATGCGCGATCAGTGCAACTCAACACATTGTTAGGGGGATAACATAGCATCCCTGGGCTGTCAACGAAGCGTCGATAATGAACCGACGATTGCTGTTCGGCAATACGTTTGGGTAAGATGTGCGGTCATTTTTCGCGTAGAGAAAGAGGAACTGAGTGGGCCGGCATTTGCACTTCGATTGTTTCTCCGGCGTCAGTGGCGACATGGTCCTCGGCGCGCTGGTGAGCGCAGGGCTTTCGTGGACCGGCTTAGTTAATGGCCTTAAAGGCCTACGGCTCAGCGGTTACCGACTGCGGAAACATGAGGTGCATCGTGGCGCGCTCCCCGCGATAAAGGTCGATGTGATCGTTCAACAGGGGTTTCAACGGCCGTTGACCCTCTCTCGCATCCGAAAGATCCTTGCCGCCAGCACGTTGCCTGGCCCGGTCAAGGAACGTAGTCGGTCGGTCTTCGATCGACTGGCTGAAGCAGAAGGAGTGGCGCATGGTGTCGATCCAAAGGATGTTCACTTTCACGAAGTGGGGGTTGTGGATTCGTTTATCGATGTTGTCGGAGGCGTGCTGGGTTGCTATCTCTTGAACGCCACCCGAGTCACATCGTCCCCCATCAATGTGGGGGCCGGTTCCATTCAGACCTCGCACGGGCTCTTACCGGTTCCTGGACCTGCTGTGGCGGCGCTGGCGAAGGGGATTCCGATTTACGCCGACGGTCCACGCTGCGAGCTCGCGACCCCTACCGGGGTTGCGCTGCTTCGGACCTTGGCGTCGGAATTCGGCCCTCTGCCGGCCATGCAAAGTACGGCAGTGGGCTACGGGGCCGGCGACCGCAATCCAGACGGGTGGCCCAATGCCTTGCGCGTGTTTCTTGAGGAAGAGTCCGCGTCGGAGGCGCGTCCGACCGAGCAGGTGGTACAGATTGAAGCGAATCTCGACGACCTCAGTCCACAGACCTACGAATACGTCATGGAACAGCTCTTTCAGGTCGGCGCCGTCGATGTCGCGCTGGCTCCTGTCGTCATGAAGAAAAGCCGCCCAGGAGTCGTGCTGAGCTGCCTGGCCGCTGCAGACCGGACGGATGCCGTGCTCGAGGTCCTCTTCCAGGAAACGACCACGCTCGGGGCACGGCTTCACGAGGTGCGCCGACGGATCCTCCCACGCCGATTCGTCCCTGTCACGACCCAAGGCGGAGTCGTTCGCATGAAAGTCGCCGAAGTCGGCGCCGGATGGGAAAAAGCGGCCCCCGAATATGAGGACTGCAAGGCCATCGCCAAACGAACCGGTCATCCCCTCAAGACGGTGATGGAGGACGCGCTGCTGGCCTATCGACGAGGACTCCGGAAGAAGAGAACGGCACGCGCGCGAGGCCGGGCGTGACCGTTCTGTACTACGTGCTCCTCTTTGTCGTTTCCGTCGCGGTCACGCTCGGTGGTTGCGCGCTCTTCACCAATGCCATCGAGTGGCTGGGCAAGCGACGAGGCATCTCCGAGGGTGCCGTGGGCAGCGTCTTTGCCGCAATCGGCACGACCCTGCCTGAAACCTCAATCCCGATCATTGCGATTTTCTTCGGCGAAAGCCGAGAAGAGATGGAGGTCGGCTTGGGCGCCATCTTAGGCGCGCCGTTCATGCTCAGCACACTGGTGCTGCCCCTCTTGGCCGTTCTTCTGCTGCTCTATGCACGGGCCGGCAAGCGGACCGCCCGATTCCATCTCAACTATCGGGAAGTGCTGACGGACCTCACGTTTTTTATGATCGGATATTTTGTGGCCTTGGGTTGCGTCTTTGTGCCCTCCAGGTTGATTCACCTCATTGCATCCGGTGGATTGATCTGTTTGTACATGTATTACATGAAGCTTAAATTCGCCCCGGCTGATGGGGAGGAAGGAAGTGAGCTCGAGCCCCTGATTTTCGACAAGACCGCAGCCACACCGTCGTATGCGATGATCGGATTTCAAGCCTTCTTGGGTTTAGGTGGGTTGATAGTGGGCGCCCATTTGTTTGTCGTTGCCGCGGAATCGATGGCCGGCTTGTTCGCCATGTCGCCGTTGATTTTGGCGCTGCTCATCGCGCCCCTCGCCACCGAGCTGCCGGAGATGTCCAACAGCTTTCTCTGGCTGTATCGCAAGAAGGACCGGCTCGCCGTGGCCAATGTCACGGGAGCCATGGTGTTTCAAGGCACCTTTCCGGTTGCTCTCGGGTTGATCGGAACCGAGTGGGTGATTGCGCCATCGGCATTGACCACCATGGTTTTAGCCGTGCAGGCGGTGGGACTCTGTATCTTACAGATTCTGATCGGAGGTCGGTGGCGGCCGTGGCTACTCGCCGCCGGGGCTGTATTTTATATCGGCTACACGGTGCATCTCTATGTCAACTAAGTCGCGATCAGCTCACAAACGTTCCCTATCCTCCCAACTTCCCTTGCTGGGAATCACGATGGGAGACCCGGCCGGCATCGGTCCGGAGTTGATCGCCAAGGCTTTGTCCAGCATTCACATGCACAACGTTTGCCGACCGATCGTCATCGGATCGCTTTTCGTCATGGAACAAACAATCAAGGCACTAAAGCTCAAACTGAAGGTACTCCGCGTTGACGGCCACGGAACGCAGGCGCTACCTAGGGGAACGGTGGCAGTGCTGGATCCGCTGGAGACCGCGCTGCGAGCGTTCAAGCCCGGTCTCGCGGCGACGGAAACCGGCGCCGCTTCAGTCGCCTTTATCAAAAAAGCCGTCGAACTGGCTCAGATCGGCTGTATCGATGGAATGGTGACGGCACCCATCAATAAGGAAGCCATCAATATGGCCGGCTGCCGGTACCCTGGCCATACCGAATTGTTGGCCGATCTCACTCACGCGAGCGAGTCCGGCATGATGATCGTGGGCGGGCCATTACGCATCATGTTCGTCACGACGCACGTCGCGATCAAAGATCTCTCGTTGCTGCTGACCCAAGCAAAGATTGAAAAAGCGATCCGTTTGGCTCAGCTGGCGCTGACCACGCTGTTCGGAATCAAACGGCCCAAGATAGGAGTGGCTGCGCTCAATCCCCATGCCGGAGAGCATGGATTGTTCGGCGATGAGGAAGCCCGCGTGATTCTTCCAGCCGCCCGTGCAGCGCAGCAGGAAGGCATTCTGGCAAGTGATCCTCTGCCGGCCGATACCCTCTTTGGGAAAGCCGCGAAAGGGTCCTTTGACGGCGTCGTCGCCCTCTACCACGATCAGGGCCTCATTCCGTTGAAGCTGATCGCCTTCGGCACGTGCGTCAATCTCACCGTGGGCTTGCCCATCATCCGCACCTCAGTGGATCATGGAACAGCGTTTGATATCGTCGGGAAGGGCGTCGCCGATCCCGGGAGTCTGATTGAGGCCGTCAAGCTGGCAGCCAGGATCGCTCAGAATAGAATCGCGGCTACTCCAACACAGAAGGGACGTGCCAGACATGTCGCCTGATATTTCGAATGGCCTTACCGTGGTTCGGCAGCAGATTGACGAATTGGAGACTCTCGAGAAGCAGACTCTTCAAGATCTGAACACGGTCGCCGGAACGGAACGAATAGCAAAATGGAAAGAGCACACCGTGGCGCTTATCACCAAGACCGTCGGCCCTCTGGAAGGACAGGCGATCGCTCGTATCCAACCTGGACCCTCGTTCACCAACGACCTGGTCGAAGAGTTTGCCGATCTCGTGGAATGTTATCGCTCGCCATTGATGATACTTGCCAAGCGATTGGCCATGATTCCTCCAGCTAAGAGTTGACGGGTGGACTCCTCCGCCCCTCCCGCAGCGATCAAGCGCCTTGGACAGAATTTTCTCATCGATCCCAACATTGTTCGTAAAATCGTCGCGCTGGCTGCACTCACCCCGACTGATACCGTGTTGGAAATCGGGCCCGGGCGCGGCATTCTCACAGAAGCGCTCTGTCGTACGACCGGCCACGTGACGGCAATCGAGGTCGATCCACGGCTCCATACTTACCTGATTGAACGACAGTCTCGGTTTTCGAATCTCGCGCTCATTCTCGACGATGCGATGACCTATCCGATCGAGCACCTACCGATCGGCACCATCGTTGTCGCCAATCTTCCATATTATTTGTCCACACCTTTCCTCTTCCGACTTCTCGATCAGCACAACCGTTTTCCCCGCATGGTGCTTATGCTTCAAAATGAGGTCGTAGATCGATTGATAGCAAAACCAGGCAGCTCCGACTATGGAGTGCTTTCAGTCATGGCGCAGTATGCGGCAGAGATCACGAAAGCATTCCGAGTCTCTGCACAGTGCTTCAGACCAAGACCGGAAGTCGGCTCCGCTGTGGTTCTGCTGAAGACCAAGCATCAGAGAGCACTGAGCCAGGAGGAAGAGCCCAAATTTGCAGCACTGGTGAAAGCCGCCTTCGCGCACCGCCGTAAAACGCTAATCAATTCGCTAAAGGATCAAGGATACGAGCAGAAGCTGGTGGCAGCAGCATTGAATTCCCTCAATCTCTCTCCCTCCGCCCGTGCGGAAATCCTTTCCCTCGAGCAGTTTATCGAACTGACTCGCCGCATATATGGGACGGGATTCTCGAACCTCCACCCATAACAACTACGACATGAAGCAAGTCGTCCGGAGACAGCATCCGAATCGATCGGAGATCGTGCTGCGTGAACCGGCGATGATTTGGGAAGCCGGCGCTGTGCGGGTTCGGCACGCTACGCGGGTCGCATATGGATTCTGAAAATGACGCGACGGCTTTTATCACGGTCCAGTTGTCCCGCATTATCCCGCAGAAGATCCTGCTTCCCTCGCCCGTTCGCGGTCGCCTTTTGCAAGAAACACTCATAGGCCCAGGGGAGCTTTCCACGGATGACTTCCAAGCTTTTCGCCAATACGGCGAATGAGCGGTCTTGACTCAATCGCAAATTGCGTATGTCGTCGCCCAGATCGTCTGTGTACCCTTCAATGACAAACGCCTCCACTTCTTGCGCTCCAGGCCCGCAAGTGATTGAGGCGTAGTGAGGCATGGCCTCAGACAAGAAGGTCTCGGCGGGAGGGAGCAACGCGCTCTTCCCAAACTCAAAGTTGATTGCCGCATCCGGGACCGTGATCGTTTGGACGCTCGGCCTCTTCGCTTCCAGTGGTGGAGGTCGTGGGTCAAGTCTCGGCGTCATGTCCGTCGGTGTGGCATGGCTCCCGACTGGATCGGCATGTCCATTTTGGACTCGGGTCACATAGGCCACCAGCAATAGGATGAAGATGACGGCGAGCGAGGTCATAAGATCTGCAACCCCACTCGTCACTACGGCTGAGCTGTCACGAGAGTCCTGTGCGAAGATCGACTTCATCCCCTTCGTTCCCTCCGTGCCGTGTCATGTGAGACGAGCGGCTTGCCTGGATCGCGGTCTTTATTCGCCGGACGTGCATGTTCTGCCGTCGCAGTTGTATTGCTCCTGAGTTCCTGAAACATCGTTTCGATCTCCGATTGAGACAGCTGCACCGGGGAGCGTTGCTCCTTAATCGAGCGGTTGAGATCATGAATGGCTTCCAGCAAGGGATTCATCATGGGTTTTAACGCCCGCTGAACCTCGTGACCGATCTCCCTGGGCAGGTCATCATGCTTCATCGGTGAATGGTTGGAATGCAGAGCCGTGAGCGCCTGTGAGGCGGAGTTCAAAGCTGCGACGGTTGATCCGAGGCGCTGCTGTACAACCTCTACCAGCTGATGCGCGGCATCGTTTTGGACGGGCGCGACGATGGTCGTTGGAGGTCCGTTCGGCGAGGAAAGAATCTGGGCAGATTGGTCGGCAGCTTTCTGAGGAAACATTTCGTCCAGTAGGGAGATGCACTTTCGGTGTCGGTTGTCCAGCCGATGCCAGAGAGAATGTTCGAGAAGCGTGAACGCATTGGCGCAAGCCAAACCGACGATGGATGTGACAAATTTTCCTGAGAGCCCATTGATAAGACCTTGGATTCCATCGATCTCCGACCCATTCGCATGGAGCTTGCTGAGCCCGATCAAAATAGCAAGGAAGGTGAACATCAAGCCCATACCCGTCATGAAGCCGGGAAGCTGGCGGTAAAATCGGACATTGAGATGGGCGGCGCAAAGAGATTCGAACGAGAAAAACTCACTGGCGGAGCGCCGGCTGTGGACTATCGGCTCAAGAAACCAGGCCGATTGCTCTACCGCGAGGGTCTTGCGGTATGAAAGCCAGTCTCCGGCAAAAGCCTGCTCCAAACGTACCGCACGATCCAGTGCTTGCAGGTCGTCCAGATCGCGTCGCGTTTCCGCCGACTCATCAAGCCGCGCCCGTCGTTTCGCCAAAGCCGGGATGACGAGCCAGTCCTTGGACACCCGTTGCCGCGCCAATACCAACGGCGCGAGGATTGAGTGGAACCGCGAAAGCGTCCGTTGAATGTGTAACCGACCTCGGATGAGCACGGCGCTATGCCAAAGGCAAAGCGTGAGGATACCCCCAGCACCGAGCCAGCTGAGCATAGGACTCTGAAGCCCTCCGACAACCGTCACGTCGCGAGTGAGCAATTCCCAAAGGGCGGTGAACGTACCCAATCCATCCATCGGACGAACCTCACGGGGGGCCTACGCGCCATTCTCAGCAAGAACAAAACTCGAACGTCTCCCTCAACTTCTGTGCCAGAGCGAGGGATGCGAGAAATAGCCGCGCATCGCTACGCTGACGAGATAGCGCCATATCAGAATGGAAATTCTTGCCGAGGAGGAGGCAATTTCGGCAGGGATCCGGCTTCCCTCTACGGTCGAGGAAAAGTTTGCTATCGGGTCGATTGAGGATTGATGTTCGTGCTATGGTTCAGTGTACCTCTTGTGCTTTGGGTTGCACGCAAGCGGTAGAAAGAGAGGCATTCCCAATGGGCTCAAGAATACGTCTCCGTCGGCTTACTGCGATTATGTGTGTGTCGCTCTCGGCAACGGGATGCGCGAGCGAATTCTCCATGTTCAGCGCATATGGAGAGCCGCTCCTGATTTCACGCCGTGGATATACATCAGACGAATGTACCGAGAAGGTGAAGGATGACGCCGCCCGCATGGGCGTCACCTTGCGGTATGTTCACATCCGCGGCAGCGTCGTTGGCCGTTCGTTACTATGGCCGTTTGAAGGGGGCTATGCCTGTGAAGCTGCAATCGGCCCACCGCAGGGTCCGACCGGTACCTATCCCGGTGGCCCTCATGTCGTTTATCGTGGCTCATGACTTAACTGTTCGTTTCCTGCTTCCTCCTCCATTGAATTGGCACAACACAAACGCCGATGCTGTAGTCCTCGATCCTCGCTAAGTTGCCGGATGACCGGCTAACTGTCTTGCCGGCACCTCAAAACGCCCCCTTGGTAGATAAGTAGGCATTCCTCCGTGAAGCCTCGGCCGGCCCAAAAAGAGCAGGCGGCACTTTGGCGATTCGCTTGTTGATTCACGGTCTTTCGCTATACTTATCAGGAGTTAGAGAGAACACTCTGTCCCGGAATGCGATGATCAAGATTTTATTAGTTGAAGACAACGACGTCGATGCGCGCCTGACTCAAGACATTCTGGCGGAATGGGGCATGGAAGAATTCGATATCATCCATGTGACCCGCCTGAGCGACGCGGTGACCCATCTGGCCAGCGCGCGTTTTGACGCCGTCCTCCTCGACCTGTCACTTCCGGACGGGTACGGACTCTCGACCGTGCGTCAAATGCAGGCCGCGAACCCGACGATTGCGATCATCGTGCTGAGCGGGCTCAATGACCAGACGCTCGCGTTGCAGGCTGTCCAGAATGGGGCACAGGATTATCTCGTCAAGGGACAGGGGCAGTCGGAGCTGTTGGCCCGCTCAATCCGCTATGCCATCGAACGCAAACGCGCTGAAGAGCGGCTGACCTACCTGGCCCAATATGATCAGCTGACGGGCCTTGTGAACCGCACCTTGTTTCGTGATCGCTTTATTCAAGCCATGGCGCGCTGCAAACGTCTCCAACAACCACTCGGTCTCATGCTGCTCGACCTTGATCAATTCAAACCGGTGAACGATACCATGGGTCATAATGTCGGGGATCAGCTTTTAAAAGCCGTCGCCGAGCGACTCCAAGAGTGTGTGCGCGAAGTGGACACGGTCGCCCGCATGGGAGGAGATGAGTTCACGATTATTCTGGAAGGCCTGTCGTGCGAAGAGGATATCACGCTGGTCGCGCAGCGAATCACCACGTCATTGGCGGAACCATTCCACCTTGGGGAGCACAGGGCGTTGATCGGAGTCAGCATCGGCATTACCGTCTACCCGACCGATGATCACGAAGTCGAAGAGCTCTTGAAGCATGCCGATGCCGCCATGTATCGAGCCAAACAACAAGGAGGAAGCGCTTTTCAATTTCACATTCCCGATGATTCGCCCTCCTCCACCCGCTCGAGTTAACAATCATCTACCTTTCGGCGACTCCCAGCTGTGCTCATCGGCCGATCTGAGCGAGCGGTTGATCTGAGATTGAATACGCACCCATAGGATTCGGTTCGAGGCGATTCATCGTAGGAAGCGCCGCCGGCACCGGGTTGGGATGCGCATCGGGCGTCAAGACGATACCCCAGTGCTGATTATTCCGACAGACATTATCGACAATCAACCCTTCGGCGCGCTGGAACAATAGCATGCCGCTCAGCATGTTTTCTTCACACAGATTCCGCACCAGTTCCGGACGACTGCCCGGGTCACGGACCGCGATGCCAAAATGGTGATTCTCTACACAGCGGTTATCGGCTACTCGCGGTTGAGCGCCGGCGAACACGAAAATGCCCGACTCCCGATTGCGGCACACTTCGTTGTCGGTGAACGCGACCCGACATTCGGGCCCATACAACACCACGCCCGACAAGATGCCTTCCATCGCTCGGCACTGCGTGATGATGCATGTGGAGTTGAGTATGTTGAGAGCTGAATGTTGATCGCTGCCGACATAGCGGAACGTGATGCCGGTAATCCACCCTTCCGGCACCTCTTGCAGATATAGCGGCCCACTGCGCCGGCAAAAGATCTGGACCCTATCTCGTCCGGCGCCGACAAGCCGTACCGGTCGTTGAGTGACGACAAGCTTATCCTCATAGATCCCAGGACGGACATAAACTTGATCTAATTCACCGACATCCTTCAGGGCTTCACTTGGAATCGGATAACAGCCTCGATCAACAGGATCGACAACCAATGTTCGTCCGCCCAAAGGGTTGGCCGGAATGGCCTCTTCACTCACGAGGTTCTCCTCAAGAGAGGTTTATTGCGTCCTGACGGCCTTGACGCGAAGCGGAGATCATCGAGTACAGAATTCACAGATTAAGGGAATCGAACCACTTTGTACAAATCTGTGTCTTCATCTACACGCCTCTTGAAACCCCTCGAGACTGACGGCTTCCGCGATCGAGCAAAATCCTGTTTTTTCAGCGTTTCTCGTTCGTGAATGGTTGAGGCTCTGGCATACTGATTGCGTATTCAGCCCCTCGATTGCCGTATGAGAGGATGGAAGCCCACTATGCTCCAGAAATATACCGGAATTCTCATGCTCCTAGTCATATTCTTCTCGGTCGGCCAGTCCTTGGCTGCCCCCACTCAGCGGCAAGATACGACCCGCCGATTGTATGATCGCGTCATGGATGAATTTAAGCAACGCGACTACAAAGCAGCCATGGCAGGTTTCCAACTCTTCATCGAGCTGCATAGCGAATCTACCCTGGCCGCCAATGCGCAATATTGGATCGGAGAATGTCAATATCGGATGAGGCGATATCGAGACGCGCTCAAGTCGTTCTATGAGGTCGTGTCAAATTACCCGCTCAGCCCTAAATCGGTCGCTTCCACGCTGAAGCTTGGCCAGACCTACACGAAACTGGGTGATCATGAGAAGGCGCGACTGATGTTCGATCGGGTTGTCGATCAATACCCGGATAGTCCGGAATCAGAAGTCGCTCGCAAAGCCATCGAGGCTACGGCAAGCACCGAAGATCCAACCCCTTCAATCGCCGTAGGACCAGGCGCACTTGATGGGAGCGGCTCGCCTCCCGTCACTCCTCCGGAGTGATCCCCAATCGAGCGGCGAGATCGGGCAACGAATAACTTTTCTTTGGCTGCAGCTTCGTCATTTTGATCCCCGCCGCGTTGACCACCGACTCGATGACCTGCTGCCGTTCAGCCTGATGAGGTTGCGAAGATTCGTGCTCGATCTGCACGACCTGTTCGACGCGGCACGATCCGGGATGGACCAAGACAAAATCGACTCGTTTGAGCGCGATCCGGCCCAAAACCTCGGAACGCACCTGTGCCTCCGCTTCAACCGTCACGAAGGACCATAACGGCACCTGACTAAACACGAGATAACGCTCCTCGACTGCCATTTGCAGGAGGCTATACAACGCGACCTCCTCTTCTTCGAGCAATCGGGCGGAATCGATGGTGACGCCGGGAGGAACGGCAAACGGCGATGCCTGCTTCTTTCTTCGACGTGCCTTCGTCAGATACCACCACAGCCCGATGATCACTGCGAGGCTTACCGCGCCGACGAGAAGAATCTCCATTCCTACTTCCGCCCCTTACGCGAACGCAGCCGCTCATACCAATGCGGACCGCTTGGGACAATGCAACCCAATAACCGTGGAGACGCCGCCCCCGTAACCGATGGCACGTTCCCGCACTGTTCCATCACGGTCTGATACGCCAGGACGGCAAAGGCCACCGATTCCAGCGCCTTGCTGTCCCAACCGTGCAACTCGAATGACGTGACCGGCACTGGAGCAAAGATGTCCGCCAAATGTCCCATGATCGCCCGGTTCCGGACACCGCCCCCGCCCACGATCACATCATCGATTCCCCCCTTGATCCACCGCCTGGCTGTACCAACCGCTTCGGCAGTCCAGCGGCTACAGGTGGCCAGAAGGTTTTCAACCGATAACCGACGTGTGTGTTGCCAATGGAGTAATTCATCCAGCATCTTCGCGCCGAACGCCTCACGACCGGTCGATTTCGGCGGCGCCTGAGAAAGATACGGATGCGCCAGCAGTTTGGCCAGTAATCGCGAATCAACCTGACCTTTGGCCGCCAAACGCCCCTCACGGTCCATCGAGGCTCGACCATTCGTGATGCGGGACATGAGCCCATCGAGAACCATATTTGCCGGCCCCGTATCGAACGCGACGAGTTCCTCGGAGCCTGATCCCCGGGGAAGGTAGGTGACGTTGCTGATGCCCCCAAGATTCACGATCAGCCGTGCGCGGCGCGGATGCCGAAACAGCAGCGCGTGGACCCCCGGGGTAAGCGGCGCCCCTTGCCCGCCGGCCGCAATGTCGCGTGGGCGGAAATCGGCCACGGTGGTAATCCCGGTGCGTTCGGCAATCACGGCCGGCTCAGCGATTTGCAGTGTGGAGCGTATTGCGCCCACACCCGTATCTTTGATGCCATGCGGCAGGTGGTGCACCGTTTGGCCGTGAGATCCGATGAGGTCTATGTCCTCCGGGGATATTTGAGCCGACCGAATGACTCCTACGGCGGCGGCGGCGAACCATTCGCCCAAGAGCGCATTCAGGTGGCAAATATCCGACACTGTGCCGGAGACCGATGCCGAGAGAATTCGTTGCTGCAGAGAACGCGGGTAGGAAAGCGAATGAAACGCAACCATCTCGACGCGGAGGCCGGCTTTCCGGGGGACGATGGTGACCAGCGCCGCATCGACTCCGTCGGCCGAAGTTCCTGACATCAATCCGACAACCTTCATCTTCGGTATCCTTTCACGACCTCGCGAACGTGTATTGGCGTGGCTGTGCTACGCTAATCGAACTGCCGCGCACGGTCAAGAAGACAAATGGATAGGGCCTATGGGTATATCGTCTCCATCATGTCGTTGACACCGTAATACACGGATGGTACCGTCCCCGCCGATGTTTCCGGTCAATCATGTGCGGAAGTTGCCTGTCTTCGCTCTCCTCGCCGTGCTAGCCGGCTTCCTGTTCCCCTTTGCCACCATGACGGAGGCTCGCGACCCGATTCCTGTCGTGGTCACGATTCCCGTTCTAAAAGATCTGGCGGAGCAGGTCGGCGGCCCTCATGTACGAGTCACATCTCTGTTGAGCGGCTACGAAAACGAGCACACCTATTCACCCAAGCCCACCGATCTGGTCGCAGTCCGGAAAGCCAGGCTGTTGTTGGAGATCGGCATGGGACTTGAGGTCTGGGTTTCATCGCTGGTGAAGAACGCCGGAAGTCGCTCGTTACGCGTGATCACGACATCCCAAGGAGTGGAGCTGATTCGAGACGATGCTGAGGCTCATGAAGAAACGCATCACGAAGGGAAAGCCGGCAACCCACATATCTGGCTGGACCCTGAGAATGTCGCCATCATGTTGCGCCACATCACTGACGCCCTCATCGAAGTGGACCCGAGTCATACGGCTGAATTCCAAACCAATCAATCAGCCTACCTCCAACGGCTGGGTCAGTTGCAAAAAGAACTGTCCGCGCGTACGCAGCGACTATCCGACCGACGTTTCATCGCCCATCATCCGGCTTGGCCCTATTTGGCAAAGCGATTCAGCCTGGACATTGTCGGCACGATTCATATGCAGTCCGGCACGGAACCCTCCGCCTTGCATCTACAGTCCCTCATCGAGAAGATCAGAAAGGAGAATATCAGAGTTGTCGTATCCGAGGTTCAACTCAGCCGGCGACTCCCGGAGCTACTGGCAAGGGAAACCAAGGCTCACGTCGTCGTCTTGACGACGATGCCGGGCGGTTTGGCGGGAACAGAGACCTACCTCGACATGCTTCGCTATAATGTGCTCCAATTGGCCGGCGCGTTGGAAACGACCTCATAGAGTTTCTCATGTTGCCGCCGGAAGGAGCTTCGGATTCCGTGCCTGACCTCCGCGAGCCGATCATCCGTTTCGACCATGCCTCCTTCGGGTTTCCAGGGCTCATTGCGCTCAAAGACATCTCGTTGACCATCTACGAAGGTGAGTTCGTCGGGGTCATCGGCCCAAACGGATCAGGCAAGACGACGCTCTGTCGCGCCGTACTGGGGCTTCTCGCTCCAGTGGAGGGACATCTTCATATCTTCGACTGTGCTTGTGACGAGCTCCGCTGCCACCATCGCGCTAAAATCGGCTACCTCCCGCAGAAAGGGGTGGTCGATCGGAATTTTCCAGTGACGGTCCTCGAAACCGTGATGATGGGCCGCTACGGAGCGCTGGGCCTGTTCAAGCGTCCAGGGAAGAAGGATCATGACATCGCACTGGACGCCCTGACTCAGGTCGGAATGGAATCACATAGGGATAATGCCCTCGGGCAGTTGTCCGGCGGCCAGCAACAGCGCGTCTTTATCGCCAGAGCCCTGGCCCAGCAACCCAAGGTCCTGATATTGGATGAACCGACGACCGGTCTGGATATCACCGCCCAACACAATGTCATTGAGTTAGTACAGCACCTTCATGACGAGCTCAAACTCACGGTCCTCCTTATCACTCACGATATTAATATGATCCGCTCACGGGTGGACCGATTGGTTCTTCTCAAAACCAGACTCTTCGCCGCCGGTGCTCCAGCCGAGGTGCTCAAGCCCGATATCCTCCATCAGGTCTATGGCAAAGACCTGGTGATCACGGAAAAGGATCTCGTGATCGTTGAGGATTACCATCATCACCAGTAGGAATTGACTTCAGGCAATGCTCGACCTCCTCGCCTACGACTTTATGCAACGCTCCCTGCTCGCCGCCGCGATGGTGGGCGGGCTCTGCTCCGTCATCGGAGTATTTGTCGTGTTGCGGGGACTGGCGTTTGTCGGCGCAGGGACGTCGCATGCCGCATTTGCGGGCGTGACACTCGGCTACTTGATGGGATGGCCGCCATTGCTGCTGGCCATTGTGTTCGGCCTTGCGACGGTCTGGATTACCGGTTGGGTCGAAGAACGTGGCAGAATGAAACTGGATGTCTCGATCGGCATTCTCTATACCACGACCATGGCATTGGCCATTCTCTTTATCGGACTGATGAAAACCTACAATGCCGAAGTATACGGGTACTTATTCGGCAGCGTGCTGTCGGTCACTCCTGAAGAACTCCAGATCATCGGAGCGTTGAGCGTGCTTGTGTTGGGCCTCCTTCTGCTGTTTGCAAAAGAACTCTATTTTATCGCCTTCGACCAAGAGATGGCTGAAGCGTCCGGCGTGCCGGCGCGACAGATATTTTTCCTCCTCCTGACGTTGGTCGCCTTGACGGTGGTGGTTTCGCTGAAAACCGTCGGAGCGATCTTGGTATTTGCCATGATTCTGATTCCAGCCTCGACGGCCTACCAACTCACGCATAGCCTCGCAGCACTGACCCTGTATTCCGCAACGATCGGGGTCTTCACCTCAATAGCGGGCGTCCTGCTTTCCGCGCTTTGGGACGTGCCTTCCGGACCGGCTATTGTTCTATTGGCCACGACGGTGTTTTTTATCGCAGTCTTTTTCTCGCCTAAACGCGTGCGGCGGACACGGCTCGTTCATTCCCATTAACACACCCTGGGATTGACCGAGGCGGATCGCCGGCAGCTAAGTTTGAAATAGATCTCGTACCGATGAAAAAGTCCCCCGCCTTTACAAGCGGGGGACTCTGAATGACGCCTGCGAGTATTGAGGTTGGCAAGGACTATCGCTTTGGACAGTGTTCGTGTATGCGGCTTGTCGGAATCAAAACGTGTGGCGCACGCCGAAGAGGAGGCCGATGGTGGAACCATCACCCCCGAAGGATGATTTCGTCTCCAGGCCGTCTCCATATTCAACATGAGGCCTTTTGGAGCACCAGCCATTAAGTTGGTCAAAGCATAGTCAACGCCTCCACCGACTCGCCAGGCAAATGAATCCGAGACATCATGCGTATTGACATTCACGCCGATGCCGGTCGCGAGATACGGCACGAACGGACCAAAATGACCAGGACGAAACTCTAGATAAGCCGGGAGAATCGAAACGGTATTAACTCCACCACTTCCAACATCGACCCCATGCCGCTCCCATTCCAGCATCATACCGACACGAAACCACCGATTAAGGCCGTACAGGCCTTGAAAATTGACAAGAGGCCCAACCGTAGATACTCCGGAATCTTGGGTCGTGAAACTCGGTCCCACACGAAACCCGCCGGTAAATTTCCCCTCTTCAGCCATTCCCTCATGTACCCAACCCAAATCTTCGGCATGCGCTGTGCCGGTCAACAAGATAAGACCGACAACTGCTGTAGCGAAGCACTGTCGAACTCTCTGCATGATCCCCTCCTGTATAGAAAACAATATCTTCGCGTCGAACTGGATCTCAAGCTCCACTGATGAGGCAAGACCAACTGTGGTGAACTCAGTAGAAATTGATGGACGTGACGGGTGATGCTCTGCTAATCACGTCATGTGTAAGTCGCTGTCATGTACAGTGTGCGGAAATATTGGCATCACGTGTGACTGGGATACATCCACTGTTTTGACATGAGAGGGGGGAGGGGTTATGCCTAAACAGGTGTTCAAAATCCACCTACTTGGATTGCTGTTTGCCGCTTGTACCGCTCTGTTCCCTCTTTCACACAGCGCTTTGGCGGAAGAGTTCGGCGGGATTGAGCCAGGCAGATGGGTATTGGGATTTCGGGTTGGATTTGCACCACTCACCCAACAGCTTACGACCAACACCTCGACGTCAATCGGACCACTGGTCAATTTTCAGGGCTTGTACAGCCTGAACACCTGGTTCTTGGTGGGAATGATGCTTGAGTGGGAGCGGCACGGAATCAGCCTTGAGCAACCTGACGTGGACCTTGGACATCAAGACACGGTATCGGTTCTTCCAACGGTAGAACTGCGCCCTGTAAAATTGGGCCAGGTAATCCCATATGTGAACATGAGCTTCGGCGTGAACATCAATAGTTTCGGTGAAGATACGGCTATTCGCATCAGTCCCAGCAACACCTTTGCCTGGCGACTCGGATGGGGAGCGGACTACAAGCTCAATGAACGGTTCGCGCTCAATGCAGAATGGGCCTACAAGCGAAACGATGGCCATACGACTGGTACCGGAGGGCGGAACGATGACTGGAATGCGTCCTCGTTCGGCTTTCTTTTCGGCGGAAAAATGTTCTTCTAGCAGGCTTGTGAAAAAGTCCGCCAGCGGCGTTCTCGCGGCACTTAGAGGCTCAACGTACGGCCCAAAGTACGCTTCGCCTCCTCGCTTGCTGCGGCCTTGCTGGACGACCTTTTTGACCAGCCGCGGGCTCCCGTGAAATAGTCTGGGACTTCTAGATCTTCCGCTTTGCTATGCTTGCAAAATAGCTTGTCAACATTCTGCTAAGAGGCGTGGCTCCTTGTTTTTACTCAAGACGACCATTCTTGCTTCGACTCCACACCATGCCGGTCTGTTCCTTTGCGCTGAAGCCTAGTTTTTCATAAAAACCCGGCCGTCTGGTACAGAGCCAAACGAGCTCCACCCGTTCAAGGCGCGGATGATCGAGGATACGTCGGACAATTTCGGTCCCCACGCCTTGCCCCTGATAGGCCCTATCGACGATCACATCCCAGATCGTTGCGCGATAGATAAAGTCGGTCAGGACTCGACCGAACCCGATGAGACGATTCCCATCCCAAGCACAGAGGGTCAGGTCGGTATGGCGTAGCATTTCCTTCGCATCATCGAGAGATCGGCCCTTGGCCCATGGGGCTTGGTGAAACAGCCCAAGGAGCTGAGACGCGTCAGGCGGTTCGTGATGGGAATAGGTGACGGCGGACTTGAGGGTTGGAGGCATCTTATACTAGAGTATCCCCCCGAATGGTCTTGGAGTGTACGGGGAAACCGATGTCAACGCAAGTCCGAACCTGCCCAAAGTGTTTCCAACTCATGTGGCTGAAAACGGATGAGTACGAGGTGCTCGACGATGAAACCGTTCGAGCCAAGTGTCCTCACTGCGGTAACGTTGCGCGCTTCAAACTCGTGACCGTTGGCGCGAACGCGTTGGGTCCCAAGATGGGACACTAAGCGAATGTTCAACGTTAAATGTTGAATGAAGCCAATTTAGAGCGCTCATTCATCATTGAACATTACGTTCTCACATGCCGCCACCCGCGCCGTCCAACTCAGGCTTATTGCCTGGCAGGACCTTGTGTAGGGCGGCGCGGTACTCCTTGAGTCGCTTTTCGTCCATTCGTCCCATCTCAATTTCTTGATCCCGCTGCATTCGTTCCACGTGATCCAATGCTGAGAGCAGTGGTTGAACGGCCCCAAGGAGGTTTCCGATTTCGAACGCTTCCAGCGATGACACCAAGGATTCGTTCAACGCCTTGTACGCGGTGCCGGCACTCTGGCTTCGAACACGTGAGACGATGGTTTCATAACTATCGATTGCCTCGAAAGAAGGTTTTACTCCCGAAGGCAGCGCGCTCAAGTGGACAATGGGCGGAAGTTTGGCAGCATAGGATTTGATGTGAGACATTAAGCCTCCCACGGCATCAAGGACGTCGCCGGTCAGCATGCACCCTCAGCAATGCGCATGTCGGCGGCTGGTCCACGTAGATTCTTCTCCCCAGGGGTGAAAAGCTGTTCAAGCGCATGCATCACCCTCTCCATATCACCGGGCGCCGACTTTGTGAAGTCCTCCGCCTTGCCCGTTGCCGGATGAGTAAAGCCGAGGGTTCTGGCATGAAGCATCACCCGAGGAATATCCACGTCGTCGATCGTACAAACCCTTCGCCCGCCGTACGTGTGATCTCCCAGAATGGGATGTCCCAAGGAGGCGAGGTGAACTCGAAGCTGGTGAGTTCGCCCTGTTCTCGGGTACAGCAGCACATGGGCGGCTACTTTGCCATACCGCCGGTCCACCACATACTCCGTTACGGATTCCTTGGGACTGGTCGTTCTTGAGGAAAATGTCTTCCGGTCTTTCACGTCTCGACCAATCGCCAGTTCAATCAGCCCTCGGCCTTTCTTGGGCACGCCCCAGACCAATGCTTCGTAGACTCGCGTGATGGTATGGAGCTTGAACTGCGCTGCGAGGGCACGATGCGCCACATCGGTTTTGGCAATCACCATGACGCCGGACGTTTCTTTGTCCAGTCGATGGACAAGGCCGGGCCGCTCTTTCCCCCCGATGCTCGACATCGTGCCGCCCGACGTTTGGAAATGGTGCAGCAGTGCGTTGACAAGGGTTCCGGTCCAATTCCCCGGGGCAGGGTGGACGACGATTCCGGGCGGCTTGTTCAAGACGAGAAGAACATCATCTTCAACAAGGATGTTCAGCGGAATCGCCTCTCCCTTCATCGAGAGGGGCTCCGGCTTCGGCACGTCCATGGTGATCCTATCGCCGGGTTTGATCTTGTGGCTGGGTTTCACCGCCTGATCGTTGACGCGGATGCGCCCCAGCTCGATCAGACGCTGCAACGCCGATCGCGAGATGTCTCGTTCTCGATTGACGAGGAAGAGATCGAGTCGCTTGGGTTGTTCTCCCGATGTGATGATAAATTCTGTAATCATGAGCGAGTACGCTACTAAAGAGCCTTGATCAAATGCAATCGGCGACGCCGGCCGGTGTGTTTGCGGAGGTTGAAGACGGCGAGGTGATTTGGTAGGGTGACTCCCCCGGAGTCACTCACATGAGCATACCATTTTCGCATTACGACCCAGAGGGGTTCTACGACGAGCTGTACGAGGAGAAAGGCCAACCACGACCGGGAAGCACCCTCTTGCTGCGAAAGTTTGCGTCGCTGCCTGAAGGCGAACTAAAAACACGCCAGGAAGCCGCGGAACGCGTCATTCTCAACATGGGGATGACGTTCGGCGTCTATGGGAGCGATGACGGCCATGAACAAATCTTCCCCTTCGACATCGTGCCACGGATCGTTTCGGCGTCGGATTGGGAGCACATTGAATCCGGGCTTTGTCAGCGCATGCGCGCGTTGAATTGTTTATCGACGATGTGTACCACGATCAAAAGATCCTCAAGGACGGGGTGATCCCCAGAGAACTGATTTATTCCAGCAAGGGCTTTTTGTGGCCCTGCATGGGTCTCAACCCACCGCGCGGCATCTGGTGCCATATTGCCGGGATCGATCTGGTCCGGGTCAGCGACGGCCGGTATTATGTCCTCGAAGACAACACCCGTTGCCCATCCGGAGTGGCCTACGTGTTGGAAGCCAGACAGGTCATGAAACGAACATTCCCTGAGCTGTTTGAGGCCTATCGCGTGCGGCCGGTTGATGAGTATCCGTTTCAACTCTTGGAAACACTTCGGTCTCTTTCTGAGCTTCCGGATCCGACCGTCGTGATTCTCACGCCCGGCACGTTCAATTCCGCTTACTACGAACATTCCCTGCTCGCTCAAAAGATGGGGGTGGAATTGGTCGAAGCCAACGATCTGGTGGTCGTAGATGGGTCCGTCCACATGCGAACCACCAAGGGGTCTCAGCGTGTGGATGTGATCTACCGGCGGATCAATGACGACTATCTGGACCCGTTGGCATTTCGTCGCGATTCCGTGCTGGGAGTGCCCGGTCTCATGGAATCCTACAAGAGAGGCAGAGTGGCGCTCGCCAACGCGCCCGGTACCGGCGTGTCGGACGATAAAGCCATCTACGCCTATGTCCCAAAGATCATCAATTATTATTTGGCGGAAGAACCGATCCTCCCGAACGTGCCGACCTATGTGTGTTCCGAGAGGCGGGATCGAACCTATGTCTTGGAGCATTTGGATCAACTGGTCGTGAAAGCCACCAACGAAGCCGGTGGCTACGGAATGATGATCGGCCCTCGCGCCTCGAAACAGGAACGCGAAGACTATGCCCGTCGTATCGAGGCAGACCCGCGCAACTATATCGCCCAACCGACCTTGGCGCTGTCGCGAGTGCCTACCTTGGTGGAGGATCACTTAGAAGGGCGCCACGTCGACCTGCGGCCATATGTCTTGTATGGCCGTGATGTGTATGTCTTGCCGGGAGGCATGACGCGCGTGGCGTTGCGGAAAGGGTCTCTCGTAGTGAATTCGTCTCAAGGTGGGGGCAATAAAGATACGTGGGTCCTTTCATGAACGCCTGCATTCCACCGCTGAATTGCATACGGGTACCGAACTCAGACTGGCTGAGCAAGCAGGCCTGGCCACCGATGCTGAGCCGAGTCGCGAGTTCCATCTATTGGTTGAACCGCTACATCGAACGAGCGGAGAACTATGCTCGGTTCATCGAGGTGAACTTGAATCTCTCTCTCGACCTTCCCAGAGGCACCACGGAGCAATGGGAACCATTGGTGGCGACCACGGGCGATCATGAGAGTTTTACCGACCGCTACGGAAAGGCGACGAAGGAAGCCGTGATCCAATTTCTCTCAGCCGATGCCGCAAATCCCAATTCGATTCTGTCCTGCCTCGTGGCCGCGCGTGAGAACGCTCGATCGGTGCGGGAAATCATCTCCACCGACATGTGGGAGCAGGTCAATCGCTTTTATCTCATGGTGAGGGACGCCGCTTCGAAAGAGCTGTCCAGCCACAATCTTCATGCGTTTTTGGCGGACGTGAAAGCAAACAGCCATCTCTTTCTGGGCATTACCGATGCCACCATGTCGCACGGAGAAGGGTGGCATTTTGCCAGACTCGGCCGTCTGCTGGAACGAGCGGACAAGACCTCCCGCATTCTGGACGTGAAATACTTCATGTTGCTTCCGACCGTCGCCGAAGTCGGCACGCCGTTCGATATCATCCAGTGGTCCGCATTGTTGAAATCCGCCAGCGCCTTGGAGATGTACTACAAACGCTTTGGCCGCATTTCGCCGGACGACGTCACCGCGTTCCTGATTCTCGACTCCACATTCCCGCGAGCCATCCGGTACTGTCTCATCAAGAGCGAGGATTCGCTGCACGCCATTTCCGGGTCCGAACATGGGTCCTATCAAAACCAAGCTGAGAAACGGCTGGGACGGCTGCGCGCCGAATTGGATTTCTGCGATCTTGACGAATGTATGTCGCGGCGGCCTGCACGAATTCTTGGATCGATTTCAAGCGCAGCTCAATCACGTCGGGTGACGCTATTTTTGAACCTTTTTTGCTCCTCGTCCTATCCACAGTTCACTCACCGGAGCGGAGGCACAATGACATTTTGCCTGGGCATGAAAGTCGAAGATGGGCTCGTCGGCATCGCCGACACGCGGGTGACAACGGGGGTGGAATGTATTACGGCACGAAAGGTTTCTATCCATCAGCATGGACGGCATTCGATGTTTCTCATGACCTCGGGGCTGCGTTCCGTTCGCGACAAGGCCGTCACTTATTTCGACGAAGCTATCGGGGAGAGCGATCAGACATTCGATAAGCTGTTCAAGGCCGTCAACGTGTTTGCCGCTCAGATTCGCCGCGTGGCGGAAGAGGATAAGGCCGCGCTCGATAGAGCGGGGTTGATCTTCGACCTTCATGCGTTGGTTGGAGGGCAGTTGGAAAACGACCAGGAGCACAAGCTCTATCTCATCTACCCGCAAGGAAACTGGGTGGAAGTGAGCGAAGGCACACCCTATTGCATCATCGGCGAAACCGGCTATGGCAAACCGCTCCTCGATCGCGTGCTGCGGTACCACTCCAACATGGACCTTGCGCTGAAGGTGGGATTCCTGGCCTTCGACGCCACTCGCACCAGCTCGACCATCGTCGAATACCCTCTCGATGTCGTGCTCTATCGGCACGATACATTCGACATCATCGAACATCGTTTTCAGAAAGAGGACCTCGCCGAGATCTCGTCTTGGTGGCAGTCCCGCATTTCTGAATCGGTGGAAAAGCTGCCGGCGACGTGGATCGATCGTCTGCTCGAATCGCTCCCGCATGGCACCAGGTCATCATCGAAACACTGCGCCGATACATCCTCGTGAACTGACGTCATACCAGCCCACGCTGAGCGCAGGAAGCTGAGCTTTTTTCATGCGGGCAAGTCCAGCCACCTCCTTTGCAACCATAATCGTCGGCGATTGAACAATGTATGGATCGGAGAGTATGCTTTTGTATCGTATGACTATGTAGACGTGTCATGTCATGACAGCGAGGGAACGGGGCCATGTCTTTGGTACCTTCCCACGATTGTTCGCACCTCAGGGAACCCGCCGGTAACACAGGCTTACCTACTGACTCGCACCGTTCAATCAGACCCTTCCGCTCGGCTCATGCTATTTATCGGACTTATCCAATACGAGGATTGGTCCGTCTGCTGAAGGAACAATTCTTATCTTTGACCACCGCGCAATTCATCTGCTCACGAGGTGTGATCGTCAAGCGATCTATCCACGCGCACAACAAGGAGGTATTCTATGATGTCCTCCCCCAAATTGCTTTGGAGAGCCGCTCTACTGGGATTGGCAATAGGAGGCTTGACGGTCCTGTGGCCGGGTCGCACCTTGCCGGAGACCACATCAATCAGTCTCCCGATGGACACGGTCGCCGACTATCTCCACGCCGTCATTGAGGCTGACCGTGATGTGTATACCAGGCATGTTGTAGAACGTATGGAAACAAAAGGGATCGTTGTTGCCTCGGAAAACTGGGAAGGTCAGAGCACGTTGCCTCTTCCAGCTCAATTCCTGATTGAATCCGGACGGAATGTCGGCAAGAAGGGCTTAGGAGTCCAATACCGGCTGATCAGCTTGTGGCCGATCAATAAACGCAATGTCGCAACGACCCCTCTCCAAAGTATTGGGCTCGGCACTATCCTAACTCAATCCAACCGTCCCTACACCGGAGTCACGAGAGTGGCTGACAAGCGGTATTATGAAGCGGTATATCCAGATCGCGCCGTGACTCAAGCATGTATCGGTTGCCATAATGCCCATCCTGACAGCCCAAAGCGTGACTTCAAGCTCAACGATGTCATGGGCGCGATCGTGATCAGTATTGAGTTGAGAGAATAACCGGCGAGCGTTTCTTAGAGCAGGAGACACATAACCTGAACAGGCATCTATAAGTAGATAGCCGTTGATTCATCTATCACGTTGTCCTCGACCGGCGGGGCAGCATTGGGCTACGTCGGTCAGGGCGGATGACACGCCGGATCGACTCTTGGCTATGGGCTGAAGACTCGAAGCTCTGAATGACGGAGAGAGAGAAAATCGATCGACTAGGCGTGACCGGTTTTTCTTGTCCGTTCCGCGATCTTTTTGCGCAGGCGCGCCTTTTCGAGGCTGATTTGGGCTTCTTTTACTTCAGACGGCAAGCCGCCCGCTTGGAGGCGTCGCTCCGCCTCCGCAACTTTGGCCGCGGCCCGTTCCACATCGATGTCTTCCGCTTTCTCCGCGACTTCAGCCATGACGGTGACTTTGGTCGGGGTGACTTCGGCAAAGCCCCACAGAACGGCCATTGAATGGGTCTGATTATCCACACGATAACGAAGTTCGCCGATGCGAAGGGTGGACAGGAAATGGCAGTGCCCCGGAAGCACGCCGAATTCTCCCTCAGACCCTGGCGCAATGACTTCATCCACCTGCTGACTCAGCAGCTGCTTCTCCGGCGTCACCACTTCTAAGAGAAACTTTCCTGCCATCTTTTTTCTTCTCTTTCCTCTCTACACTTTATCAAGCGGAGTGAGCAGGATGTCGTCAATCGCGCGCATGAACCGACCACAGCTTCATCGTGGGGGTGCGCGAGCACTGAGGACATCCTACTCGCTCCGCTATACCTTTACACCCATTTTTTCGGCCTTGGCCACTGCTTCTTCGATTGGGCCGACCATGTAAAATGCCTGTTCCGGCAAATGGTCGTACTTGCCTTCCAAAATCTCCTTGAAGCTGCGGACCGTGTCCTTCAGCTTTACATACTTGCCGGGAGCACCGGTGAACGCTTCGGCGACGTGGAAGGGCTGCGAAAGGAAGCGCTGGATCTTCCGGGCGCGAGCCACGACCATTTTGTCGTCTTCCGACAACTCGTCCATACCAAGAATGGCGATAATATCCTGGAGGTCCTTGTAGCGCTGGAGAATGGACTGCACGCCGCGCGCGATTTTGTAATGCTCTTCCCCGATGACCTGCGGATCGAGAATACGTGACGTTGAGTCCAACGGATCGACCGCCGGATAGATGCCCAACTCCGCCAACGACCGTGACAGCACCGTGGTCGCATCCAAGTGGGCAAACGCCGTGGCCGGGGCCGGGTCGGTCAAGTCGTCGGCCGGCACGTAGATCGCCTGCACCGATGTGATCGAACCGCGCTTGGTCGATGTAATGCGTTCTTGTAACGCACCCATCTCTGTCGAGAGATTCGGCTGATATCCTACCGCTGAGGGCATGCGACCGAGCAACGCGGACACCTCTGAACCGGCCTGCGTGAACCGAAAAATGTTATCGACGAACAAGAGCACGTCCTGGTTTTCCTCGTCGCGGAAGAATTCGGCGACGGCCAAGCCGGTCAATGCCACGCGGAGACGGGCTCCAGGTGGCTCGTTCATCTGTCCATAGACCAGCGCGGCTTTGGACTTTGTAAAGTCGTCCGGATCGATGACCTTCGACTCTTGCATTTCATGCCAGAGGTCGTTGCCTTCACGAGTCCGCTCGCCGACGCCCGCGAAGACAGAGAAGCCGCCGTGGTGCAGTGCGATGTTGTTGATGAGCTCCATGATGATGACGGTCTTGCCGACACCGGCGCCGCCGAACAGTCCCACCTTGCCGCCCTTGCTGTACGGCTCAAGCAGATCGACCACCTTGATCCCGGTCTCTAGGACTTCAGTACTGGTTTCCTGGTCTTCCAGCTTCGGGGCGGGGCGGTGAATGGGATACGTCTTCTGCGACTTGATCGGGCCCCGTTCATCGACCGGCTCGCCAAGCACGTTGATGAGGCGACCGAGGGTTTCACGGCCGACGGGCACGGAAATCGGAGCCCCGGTATCCTGCACATCCATCCCGCGCGTCAGACCGTCGGTCATGGACATCGCGATGCTGCGGACTCGATTTTCGCCCAGGTGCGAAGCCACTTCAAGGGTGATCCGAATGGCAGGTGTACCCGCTGTCTTGCTCTCTTCTTGCGTGACCTTGAGCGCGTTATAGATGTTCGGCAGTTGGCCGGGAGGGAACTCCACGTCCACGACCGGCCCGATGACTTGGATGACTTTGCCTGTACTCATATCACTCCTCTTGCCTTGTTAATCGTTAAACGGTATTCGTTAATCGGCCTTCTTTATGGCCTCGGTTTGCGTTTAACGTTTGACGATTCACGTTTAACGGCTCACTTGATCGGCCAGCTACGGCGGCGAAAATAGTCGCGGCCTTTACGACCGACGAGACTCAAATTCACTTGCAGGCCGCGCTTCGCACTGGCGGACGAACTCGGAGCTCTTCCGGACGATATTGCCGTTGAAGCCGCCGCAAAGCCCGGTCACTGGTCACCACAAGGATTTCGACCTTCTTTCCTTCGCGCTTTTGTAACAAAGGATGGGCGGCGCGGTACACGCGCCGGCTGAGGTTGCTCAACACCCCGCGCATTTTAAGGGCATAGGGGCGCGCGGAAAGAATGCGGTCCTGCGAGCGCTTGAGCTTCGCCGCGGCCACCATCTTCATGGCCTTGGTGATCTTCTGCGTATTTTTAAATGCGGAGATCTTTCGTCGCAATGATTGAAGGCTTGGCATTCTACGTTTCTCTGGCTATTGGCTATAAGCCATCAGCCATAAGCTCTTGGGTTACTTTGCCCCAAATCCCATCTTCTGTTTGAAGGTCGTGATGATCTCTTTCAAGCGACCGCCGACTTTGTCGTCGATCTTGCCGATGGTGGTGACTTCTTTCTTCAGCTCCGGATGGTTCTGCTGAATGTAGCGAAGCAGATCGCCCTCGAACTGCTGCACCTTGTCGACCGGCACGTCGTCGAGAAATCCGTTGACACCCGCGTAGATCGAGAGGACCTGGTCGGCCACCGGCATCGGCTTATACTGCCCCTGTTTGAGCAATTCCACCATACGCACACCGCGCGCCAGCTGCATCTGAGTTGCCTTGTCCAGTTCGCTCCCGAATTGAGAGAACGCCGCCATTTCGCGATACTGCGCGAGGTCCAACCGGAGCGTACCGGCCACCTGCTTCATGGTCTTGATCTGCGCGGATCCTCCGACCCGGGAGACCGACAGACCGACGTTAATCGCCGGACGGATACCGGAGTAAAAGAGATCGCTGCCCAGATAGATCTGACCGTCCGTGATCGAAATGACGTTCGTCGGAATATACGCCGACACGTCGCCGGCCTGCGTTTCGATGATCGGAAGCGCCGTGAGACTGCCTCCACCCAGTTTGTCGCTCAGCTTGGCCGCGCGTTCGAGCAACCGGGAGTGCAAATAGAACACATCGCCCGGATAGGCTTCGCGTCCCGGCGGCCGGCGAAGCAACAACGAAAGCTGGCGATAGGCCACCGCGTGTTTCGACAAATCGTCATACACGATCAGCGCATGCTTGCCGTTGTCGCGGAAATACTCCCCGATCGCGGCGCCCGCGAAGGGCGCGAGGAACTGCATCGGCGCCGGGTCGCTGGCGCTGGCGGAGACCACCATGCTGTATTCCATGGCATGGTTTTCTTCGAGCGTTTTCACGACGCGGGCGACGGTCGAGCGCTTTTGCCCGACGGCGACGTAGATACAGAAGACGTTCAGGCCTTTTTGATTGATGATCGTATCGACCGCAATCGCGGTCTTCCCGGTCTGGCGGTCGCCGATGATCAATTCGCGCTGGCCGCGGCCGATGGGAATCATGGCGTCGATGGCCTTGATGCCGGTCTGCAGCGGTTCGCGGACGGATTGGCGGGTGTTCACGCCGGGCGCGACGACTTCGATGCGGGAGGAATGTTGCGACTTGATCGGGCCCTTGCCGTCGATCGGTTGGCCGATGGCGTTCACGACGCGACCGATCAAGGCTTCGCCGACCGGAATTTCCGCGATGCGGCCCGTGCGCTTGACCGGATCGCCTTCCTTGATGCCGACATCGTCGCCCATCAACACGGCGCCGACATTGTCTTCCTCGAGGTTCAGCGCGATGCCGTAGAGACCGCCGGGGAATTCGAGCATCTCGCCGGCCATGGCTCCGTCGAGGCCATAGACCTTGGCGATACCGTCGCCGACTTGAATGACGGACCCCGTCTCCTTGACATCGACCTGTTTGTCGAAGCCTTTGATCTTCTCTTTGATGATCGCACTGATTTCGTCTGCCCTGATCTGCATGGCTACTCCTTATTCTCGCGTCAACAGGACTTGCAAATCGCGCAAGCGACCTCGGACGGTGCTGTCGACCACCGTGCTGCCGATGTGAATCTGCATACCTGCGAGGTGACCGGCATCGGTCTGAAACGTCACATCGACTTCGCGCTTGAGCGTTTCGCGTAGACGCGTCCTGATTCGATCTTGTTCCGCCGGTGGAAGAGTCGTCGCGGAGGAAACCCTCACCGGCTGCGTCCGTTTTAATTGATCGACCAACTTGCCGAATGCGTCGGAGATCTCCGGCAGAAAACCCACCCGATTCTTCTTCACCAGCTGGCCTAAAAACGATTTCCCGGCCGGAGGACATCCCAGCTTGTCGCCGAGTGCGGTTAGGACAGCGATTTTATCCTCCACCCCGAAGGCAGGAGAGGCCACCACGTGGCGAAGCTGCGCTGACTCCTTCAAGGCCTGACCGAGGCCGGCGAGTGCCCCCCGCGCGGCTTCGCTAGTTGATGGGTCGAGGAGCTCGAAGAGGGCCTGAGCGTAACGTCGCGCAACTGTTGTCTTAATCACCGTTCCAGATCCACATGCGTTATTTTGACAAACCTAAAGGGTTCGTGCGAGGCACGAAGCAGAGCGGGAAAAACTATCATTGGGACCTACAAGCTGTCAATACGATACGCTGGCGGTCGAGCAAGGTGCTCGTCAACAGTGGACCGGCCTGCCAGCTGACCTACCTGCTCGGCGGGATGAAAATTAAATGGCAGAAAGAAGTACGCACGGAGTTTCGAGGATGCCGTAGCTGCCGCACTGGCGGCCCACGTCGCTGATCCCGGCCCCTATGCGATGGCCAAGTTGCAGGAAGCGCTCGAAAAATACGAGTTTCCGCTCCGCCTCGCGGCGGAATGGGGCCATGCCGGTTCGGCTCCTCAAAATACTCGATTCCCCGGATGTCAGCCAGGCTCGAAAAATCAAAATCATGTCGCTGCTTGGCGAGATGCAGGCTGACGAAGCGCTGCCAAAATTGAAGGAAGCACTTAAAGATAGAGATCTGGCCAAACAGGCGCTTGGCGCCATGGGGAATCTCGGCAAAGAGGGCATTCCTCTTCTCATCGATATCATGAACTCCTCGCCGCAACCAGACCTACAAGCAGCAGCGGCGAAAGGACTCGGGCAGATCGGTGGACTTCACGGCGACGCATCTGTTGTTCCGCCCTTATTGATCAAACTTAAAGATCCAAAAACTGACTGGGCGGTGCTGACTGAAGTCGCATGGGCGCTGGGTAAGATACCCGACAAGCGTTCGATCCAACCGCTCTATGATCTCGACAAGAAACTGCAGGCGATACGCGATCCCGACAACGTGCCGCTCAAGAAGCTCAAGGAAGCGGTGTTTTGGGCGATCAAGCAATGCGATACCTGGGATCAGTATAGCTAGGCCTTCCTGCTTGCTGCAATTTCTCCAATGGCAACGACTAGAACCACCAACCGAGTGACGGTGCGATCAGCCAAAGATCCGGGGCACGCCCTGGGTTTGTCATCAGCGGATACCGCTGAAATGGATTTCTTCGGTCGGAACTCACCGTTGCCCTGGCCAAGATCATTCAAGCCGGGCGGCTGACCCATACCGCGATTGCAGAGCGCGCAGGCACATCGAGAACGCGGGCAACGGCGATTGCGAACGGGAATACCCACGGGGTCTCGACCGATGTGCTGATTCGAGTCCTGGCCGAAACCGGTCATCGGGCAGAAGTCCGGGTCAAAAAGGCAGCAGCCTAATCCGATAATCTGCCGATGGAAGGACGCGATGAGCTCACCGTCATTCCGGTGGAGCGGAGCGAAGAAGTCCTGCCAACGACCTTTCGATTAGAACATTCTGGAGCCATTTGCCCTTCCCGTGCCCAGTTTAGCCTCTAAATACTGCAACACCCCTACTGCCTTGTTGATTTATATATGCAATGAAGGTAGGAGTTGATCGGACCGTCAGCTAGAGAAAACGGATCCACACACCAATGCCTATTCAGCGATACGCTAGCACAGATGCAACTACCTGATGGGTTATACGATAGGCTTGTTACCGAATCGTTGTCACAGCTAATAGATGGCCTTCGAGATCCATCATGCCACACACTATCAACATTACCTCCTGAACAAGCAGCAGAGCGAATCACGGACGCGCTAGCCAGACAGGTGACTCTGCTGCTCGATGAGATTGAAGGACATGGTGCAGATAAGGCAAAGCAACAGCTTGCCCTCGTCAACGCTTTACTCGTTCACCTTAGGCAACAGGTGGCGGGAAATGCTGACCTACTAATTGAGCCGCCTCAAATCCTCAAGGCTGTTCATAGAATCGGAGTTGCACCAAAATTTCCAGAAACTGGCCTTGCCATTCCATGGCTTTTCACTTCGGGCAAAGGCTCTCCATCCCTACTTTCTGAACTTCGTCGTGAAATTTCCTGCTGCGAGCAAGTGGACGTACTGGTCAGCTTCATCACGGTCGCAGGTGTTCGAAAGTTGTTTGACATTCTCCAAAAAGCTACAGCCGTGAGCGCTAGTGGCCAGCCACGAACACGCCTGCGAATCCTCACGACCACATATACTGGTGCAACTGAGATAGAAGCCCTGGACTATTTCGCGAAAATCCCAGGTTGTGAAATTAAAGTTTCCCTCGACGGAAGAAGAACACGGCTCCACGCAAAAGCATGGATCTTCCATCGTAAAACGATGTTTGGCTCGGCTTACGTCGGCAGTGCAAATCTATCAGGTTCCGCCCTGCTAGGCGGGCTCGAATGGACAGTCAAATTCACCGAGCAAGGCCAGACTGAACTGTTTACTCGCGCCAAAGCTCACTTCGAGAACTTTGGAACGATGGCGAATTCCAGCATTACGATGCCACAAACTCTGAGCACCGCTCCGAGTTGACCCGCGCCTTGAAGCGGGAAGCTGGTGATCAGATTTCTGCCACAACGACATTCTTCGACCTTCAGCCTAAGGACTACCAGAAGGACATGCTAGAGCAACTTGCGCTAGAGCGAGAACATAGCAGGTCTCGCAATCTCGTTGTAGCAGCGACCGGCACAGGCAAAACCATTGTTGCAGCGTTTGATTACCGCACGGCCTGTCAAGCTGTCGGTGGACGCCCACGTTTGCTATTCGTTGCGCACCGCAAAGAGATCCTACTGCAGGCTCGACGAACCTACCGCGAAGTATTGCGCGACCACTCATTCGGTGAAATATTGGCAGGTGGTTCTGAGCCGCAAAGCTACGACCATATTTTCGCCACCATCGACAGTGTTTGTGCGCGCGACCTCGTCTCAAGATGCGGCCCACAATATTGGCACATAGTCGTTGCCGACGAATGTCACCGGTTAGCCGCGGAGCGCTTCGATGCTTTTGTTAAATCAGTATTCCCTCAGGTCCTGCTAGGTCTAACTGCCACACCAGAACGTTCAGACGGAAAATCAATCTTCCCGTACTTTGACAATCGCCCTGATGGATCGCCTGCTGTCGAGCTACGCCTCTGGCATGCCCTAGACCTCCAACTACTCTGCCCATTTGAATACCATGGCTGCGACGATGATACCGACTTCTCGGAAGTACCTTGGGATAAACCAGGTGAGCGAGAGGCCATTGACAACCTTGTGACCGGAAATGACACCCGCGCTAGACTTATTATCGACGAATGGCGACGATTGACCGGCAACCCAAAGAGGAGCAAAACGATCGCATTTTGCACTACAGTCGCACATGCCGAATTCATGACGCGGAAGTTCAACGAGGCCGGACTACCCTCGCTCTGTATAGTCGGATCGACAAACACTGACGTTCGTCGTCAAGCCCCAGAACGTTTAGCGCGCGGGGAAGTTTGCGCACTCGTCACTTGCGACCTTTATAACGGGGGCATTGACCTTCCTTCTGTCGACACGCTTCTACTCCTTCGACCGACACAAAGCCCCGTGCTATTCCAACAACAGATCGGACGTGGTCTACGACTTCATGAGGGCAAGCATGGTTGCCTTATCTTGGACTTCGTCGGTCGATACCGCGCAGACTTTCGTTTCGATCGGCTACTTTCAGCTATTAGTGGACTTTCACGCAGTCAGATGATTGACGCAGTAAACGAAGAATTCAGCTCCCTTCCAGTGGGCTGCCACATTCAGTTGCAGCAATTGACTAAAGAGCAAATCCTCAAGTGCCTGCGGACGGCCATGAACCAGTCATGGCGCCGCCTCCGCAACGAGCTTCAGACTTATATTGCGCTCCGTGGACGAGCGACAGTTCGACTTGCAGAATTCCTACGCGAACAAGCAGTGCAACTAGATGAACTTTATCGTAGCCAAGGCCGCAGCGGGTGGACTGCATTGCGACGCGATGCAGGATTATTGCCCACACCGGAGGCCTCTGAGGATGAATATTTTGGCCACCGTTTCACAGACTTGCTGCACTGTGACGACCCGGAGCAGGTGGATCTTCTTGTGCGCATCGGTGATTCTTCAGTACATTATCACAGCTTCAGTGACCGTGAACGTTGCCGACTTCAGATGCTCGCATATCAGATAGACGGCCAACATCACCAGGCAGGTAGTGGAGAAGCCTTCCTTACTCGACTCTCACAGGCACCAGAGCTTTCTGCCGAACTTGGCGAGTTAGGCACTGTCCTTCAAGCTAGAAGTACCCTGCGATTTCATCCGATACCTGGCCTTATCGACGCACCTCTGTGCCTTCACGCAAGCTATGGCATTCGTGAAATCCTAACCGCGGTCGGCTGGCTAACCGCAAAGCGAAGAACTCCATTCCAATCCGGTGTGCTTTCGCTACGAGACAGGAAGGTTGAGCTTCTCTTCGTCACGCTCGACAAGTCAGAGGGCTTCCACGACCGCATTGCCTACCGCGATTACGCTATCAGCCCCGAACGCTTTCACTGGCAAAGCCAAAATTCGGCCGGACCTGATACGCCAGCCGGTCGACGATACATTGAAAGCCCACAGAACGGTTGGTCCTTTCAGCTTTTCGTGCGCCGCAGCAAAGGGGACCCCTATCAAGCTTGTGGCCCAGTGATGATCGAAAAAGCAGAAGGAGAAAAACCAATGTCCATCGAATGGAAGCTTGTAGTACCTCTACCGATTCGGCTGTTTCAAGAATTCAACATTCTTCGCGGACAATAGAAGCCATTGGTGCACATTCACGTTTACTTTGGAGGAACCTATGCTAGCAAACGAAGAGAGAGCTGATCGTGGCAGGAAAATCCTAGAGATCTATGCGCATAAGTTCGGCGATCCTTATGATCCATCCGCCAACTTGACTGATGTGCTGACCGACCTTATGCATACAGCGGTAATCCAGCCTGAATTGGGACTAGAATTTAAATCTAGCTTGAGAATGGCCAATTTACATTTTGAAGCTGAGACTGAAGAACAATTCAATGCTTGATGCCCGATAGAAGCAAAAGCGACATTCTAAGTTTTTGAACATGCGGCAGATCTTGAAACCTCATTACACCAGGAATTCAGCCCATGACCGATGCTTACAATCTCCACCGCTTTCTCGACGCGCAGAGTTGCATCTATGACACAGTCCTTGATGAGCTGCGGGCCGGGAGAAAGTCCAGTCACTGGATCTGGTTTATCTTTCCGCAGATCACCGGTCTTGGCCACAGTGGCATGGCTCAGAAGTTCGCCATTGGCTCACTCGACGAGGCCAAGGCCTATCTGCAACACCCAATCCTAGGCCCACGGCTCAGAGAATGTACGCAGCTTGTTCTCGACGTGAACGGTCGCAGCGCTGAAGAGATCTTAGGATATCCCGACAATCTCAAATTCCGGTCCTGCATGACCTTGTTTCTGGCTGGCGCCACCGACAACACCATCTTCAAAGACGCCCTGCTCAAATACTTCGAGGGCAAGCCTGACCAAATGACCCTCGACATCCTGGCACAGCAATCGTTTAGAGCAGATACAGTTGGCAGGCACCATTCGGCCAGGTGAGGGTTCGCACGATCTGCGCACAACATGACTGGGTGGCCCGACGTCGTCTTCGCTTTTCATGATCGCGACGAGATCGGTTCTCGTATGTTGGCCCGCCTATCCAAGGTGACAGGTCTCAAACCCGAAGACCTGTGAAAACAGCCTTCGAGTCAGACCCTGTTTCTCCCCCGAACCGCATTTTATGGACTTGGCCAAGAGGTTCCCCTTCACGCGCACCTAAGGGAAGCTGGCCGCTCTCCGTCAAGATAAAGGGGCTCGTCCCAGAGGGAAGAGCCCCTTCATTACTACGGGCAGAGACGCAAAAGGCGATCAGTCTCTGCTCTGCTTGACGATGACCTCAACCCGGCGATTCTTGGCGCGCCCCTCCGCCGTGTTGTTGCCCGCAACGGGGTTCGTCTCTCCATGACCGGCAGCGGACAGGTCGCTGGTGAGCCCGCCGTCCCGCAAAGCTTGAGCCGCGTTATTCGCACGGGCTTCCGACAGCTCCTTGTTCGTCGGATACTTCTTTTTCAACGCATCGCCTATCGGCTGATTGTCAGTATGACCACCAACTACCACTTTGTACTGGGGATACTCTTGTAAGATCGCTCCTACCTGCTTAAGTGCGTCGACTCCCGCAGGCTTGACCTGAGCTTCGCCTGAGCCGAAGAGATAGCCGGAAGCCAAGTTGATCAGAAGACGCTCGCTGTTTACGTCCACCGCAATATCACCCTTTGTGACCTCAGGACGAAGGGCTCGGAGCAATCCGCGCTCCGCCTGCTTCAATTTTGCTGTTTCTTCGGAGAGCTCTCCGCGAAGACCGGCGAGTTCTTTGTCACGGTCGGCAAGTTGGCTCTCCAAATCGCCGACACGGTTGCTCAGCGTTGCATTTTGTTTCCGAGATGCTTCCAGTTCGTTGGCCAGCCGGTGACGGTCCCCCTCTAGGGCCGCAAGACGGGCCGCCGAAGCCAAGGCAACGTCACCCGATACATCGACTGCCGCTGCCTTGGCCACAGATGGGCATCCCTTTGCTTGATAATAGCCGTACCATCCCTTGTCAACGCAGACGGTCGACTGCTTGATATGCGTATTAGGATGCTGCTTGAAAGATGAACAACCCGTTAGGGCCACTAGGCATGTCAGAACTATTGCGGTCGTGAGTGTTCGCATGGTGATCTCCTTCTCCTTCTCCTTAGGGCACATGGTATTTACCTCGGTAGATACCTCGTAACCTGCCTGTTCTGGTTATCACCGGCGTATTATCCCTGATTCTGCAGTTGGAAGACAAGGTGCCTCGAAATACATAGGAGCCAGCGGAACGAATTTCTGTACAACCAGCAATCCCGGGTTTCACCGGATTCAACGGCGGCGCGGTTCGGCGTTAGGATCTCAAGTCATGGAGTATCCAGCTGTTCCTTAAACTTGTTCTCTTGCTGCACCGGCTACTGAGGTATACGGGATTATTGACGAGCCTTCAGCAGATCGCGGATCTCCATCAACAATTTCTCCTCGTTAGTCGGGCCGGGTGGAGCAGGCGGTGGAGGTGGCAGGCGCTGCATTTTTGAATCTGTTGACTTGCTTGACCAACAGGAAAATGACGAATGCGATGATGATGAAGTCGAACACGCTTTGGAGAAAGACTCCGTAATTGAGCGTCGGAGCCCCGGCAGCTTTCGCGGCGGCTAAGGATGGAGGTGATGTTCTAGACAGATCGATGAATAGACTGGAAAAATCCACTTTGCCCATCAGCAACCCAAGGGGAGGCATCAGGACGTCGCTGACGAGTGACGAGACGATCTTGCCGAACGCTCCACCGATGATGACGCCGATCGCCATATCCAGGACATTGCCCTTCATTGCGAATTCTTTGAACTCTTTCAGCATATGGCCCTCCTTATGAAAGCACGGTTCAGTATGATGCCGTAAACAGCCTGAAACAAGAAGATGCATGGTCCCTGAGGATGCTGAAAAAGCTCTTCCGGAAAGGCCGATGCGAGAACGAGGCTGGAAGGCTTTTGCAACATCCTCAGCTTAGCGCTTGCGCGTGGTGTCGAACGCATAACCCAACGTATACAAATACAGATTGTCGGTCTTGCCGGTACCGGCAGCCGGCTGATTGTTGTAGCGCGTGGTCAATTGAAATCCGCTCACCAGCCCTGCCCAGATTTTGAAACGAATCCCGTTGTTCATGGTGAAAAAAAATTCGGACAGGTCTTGGAGGGACGGAAAAATTTCGCTGTCGTGGTAGAGCGTCATGCGATCATCGAACAGCGACCAATTGAATTTCGCGGCTACGCGGGCGCGGAAACTTAACTCGTCCGGCGCCGTGCGGAAATCTTCATTGAAATAGGCCGGACCGGCTTCCGTATAGAAGGTCATATCTTTGAAAATGCCGTTGAAGTCGTCTCGATCGATCCACTGATAACCGGGACCGCTCGCGATGGAGCTACGCAATTTGAGGTCTTGGAAAAAATCGTTTTCGAAGTAGGCCGACCAGAACCAGAATAACCGTTTGGTGATGAAGTAGTCCAGCTTGATCGTGGCTCGACCATTGCGAGTGGCGAGGCTCCCGGCGTTGTCCCCGTACACATAGCGACCAAGCAAGGTCAGTCGGAACTGTTCACTCCTCGCCACGAGGTCTCCCACCAGGCTCAACGTGTTCAGCCGGCTGTTTCCCGTTACGTGTGTATAGGCAGCGTTTAAGCTTCCAACATAGATGACCGTCGGCTGAATGATCGGGTTCATCTTTAGGACCGTATCCATCGGTACCGTCATGACCTCTCCGATCGGCCCGGCCTTCAGCCTCAGCATTCCCGGTTCGCCCTCCTCGACCGTCCCGACAAGCACGGTCTCTTCCTTGAAGTGAAAGGGCATGGGATGAGAGACAGCCAGCTTGCTGACTTCAGCCCACTTGACCTTGATGACGTCGGAAGCCAGGGCGTTTTTGATCTGAAGCACCCCACCGGTCATCTCCACGACTTCGCCGTAAATCACGCTGCCGTCTTTCAATGTGACGACATCCAGCGCCGGAGTCGCAGACGGTGACGCCGGCATCGGGGTGATCGGGGCCGGCCCCTCATCGGCAAGAGCTGAGTTCGCCACCGCAATCAGAATGAGGGATGCAATCAGTAGAACAGACCGCTTCATTTACTCTCCTTCCCGGATAAGCAGTAGGCATCAAGCAGCGAGCCGAGCTGGGGTATACCGTGTTTACCACGACACGGCAAGAGCAGTGTCTGTTGTGTGGAAGATCGCGATCAGCGGGGCAGGTATGAATGGTTGGAATACAATTCTCTCGCACCTCCGACATGGCGCATGATGACTTCGTGCAGTTCTTCGACCGCAGCTTCTTTGGTGAGCAAGAGCGCGGCGCCGGCTTCCTGCATCCGGTCCTGGTTTTCTCTGTCTGCATTTACCGACAGACCGATCACGATGAGGTCTGGATAGCGGGTCTTGATCTCGCGCGTCGCCTCGATCCCGTCCATCTTGGGCATATTGATGTCCATGACGACGACCGCGGGCCGCAGTTGTTCGACCAGCTTGACCGCCTCCTCGCCGTTGCCCGCCTCGCCCACTAATTCAATGTCCGCATAGGCATCCAGCACGGATCGTAAGCCCTGGCGCACCATGATGTGATCATCTACCAACAACACGCGCACTCGTGAGGGGTGAGGGATGAAGAGTGAGGGGTATTCGGAACTGACCCCTAACCTGTTATCCCTAACCTCCTCTTGCTCCTTCGTCTCGTCGCCCCTTACTCCTAACCCTTTACCTCTAACCGCCCCGAGCGGTAGCATCAACGTCGCCGTGGTTCCCTTGCCTGGCGCGGATTGAATGTCGAACGACCCACCGAGGGCGCGCATGCGCTCCCGAATACTAAAGAGTCCGAATTTAGAGGAGATGCCTCCACTAGGTGTCCCAGCAGAAGCAGAAGCAGCAGCAGCAGCAGCAGCAGCAGCAAGATCGAAGCCCGCGCCCTCATCGCGCACTTCGATTCTCAGCAGCCCGTCGCGCTGTTCCATTCGGACGGTGGCTTCACCGGTTCCCGCATGTTTGGAGGAATTGATCAGGAGTTCCCGCACGGATTGGAACAATAAGATGACTTGGTCTTCCGGCAATTTCAGGTCTCCGTCGTCCGGCACGGTCACAGTGACAGTCTGATTGTGTTTTTGCATGTAGGTCCCGAGCCATTGAAGCGCCGCCGCCAAGCCATGATCTCGCAGCACGGTCGGGCTCAAGTCGGAGACGAGGGTGCGGGTGTAGGTCAGCGCGTCCGAGAAGATGTCGTCCACCTTTTTGAGGATCTGTTCAACGGCCGGGCACGCTGGCGGCGACGCGCTTGCCTTGCCCGATGGTGAGTCTTCCCAGCACCAGCATCTGCTGCAGATGATCGTGCAGCTCCGTCGCAAGCCGCTTGCGCTCCCGCTGCTCCGCCAGGTTCAGTTCTGTGGCCATCGTGCGGAGATGATCTTCCGACTGAGCGAGTTCATACGTGCGTTCAGCGACACGTTGCTCCAATTCAGCGGTAAACTGTGCCAGTCGCTCCTCAGCCTGCTTGCGGTCGGTGATGTCTTCGATGACGAGCACGATGCGCTCCGGCGTGTCCGGCTCGTTATCCATGCGGCGGGCGTTGAGGAGCATAGTGCGGCGACCGATGGATTCAAACTCGTGCGTGACCTCGACACCATTGAACACCGTGTGTTGCGGCAGAATGCTTTCGAGCAGGTCGCGTAGTTGGGGAATGTTCCATTGGCCGTTGCCCAACTCATACACAAGGCAGCTTTGGGTCGCGGCAGTATTGACTTGAAACGTGGCATAGAACGCTTCGTTGGCCGTGTTCACACGGAGATCTTTTTCCAACACGAGCAGCGGAACGGGCGAGGTCCGGAGCGTGGCTTCAGCATAGTCGCGCGCGCGTTTGGCCTTTTGCTCGCTCTCGTGTAGCGCGTTCTCCGCTTTTTTGCGCTCGGTGATGTCCCGCGCGATTTTCGACGCGCCGACGACGCTGCCGTCCGCGCCTCTGACCGGCGAGATGGTCAGCGAGATGTCGAGGAGGGAGCCATCTTTTCGTACACGCTTGGTTTCGAAGTGATCGACCCGATCACCGCGCTTGAGTGATTCGATGATCTTCGGCTCTTCATCGAGGCGATCGGATGGAATGAGCATGGTAATCGACCGGCCAACCGCTTCGGCGGCGCTGTAACCGAACACTCGCTCGGCGGCGGCGTTCCAACTGGTGATCACGCCATCTAGACCTTTACTGATGATGGCATCGTCCGAGCTCTGGACGAGGGAGGCGAAAATCGCGCTGCCCGCCTCCGCCTGCTTGCGTTCCGTGATGTCCTGGAAAAATGTCGAGACGCCACCATCCGCCGTCGGATAGTGTCGCACCGCGAACCAGCGCCCCCAAGGCGTATAGAAATTTTCAGCTTCCGTCGGCACGCGCTCCGCTAAGGTGCGCTGCAGCGCACGGGCGGCCGGCTGCTCTCGCGCATCAGGAAACGCTTCGGACACCTGTTTGCCGATGAGCGTGTCTGCGTCGATGCCTTGCTCCGCGTACATGTCGCGCGCGGCACGGTTGAAATACGCGAAGCGGCCGGCGTCATCGATGACGTGACAGCCGTCTGTCAGGCTCTCCAAAATGGTCGTGACGCGCTCTTCGGCCTCGCCTCGAACGCGTGCTATATCCAGATGCGCTTGCACCCTTGCCAGCAATTCGCGGGCGCTGAAGGGCTTGATGAGATAGTCGTCGGCGCCCTTCTCTAACCCCTCCACGCGGGATTCTTCCCCGGCTCGTGCCGACAGCACAATGATCGGGATGGTCTTCGTTATCGGATCGTCGCGCAATGCGCGCAGCAGACCGAACCCGTCCAGACGCGGCATCATCACGTCGGTCACGATCAAATCCGGTCGGCGCTCCCGCACCGCCGCCAGCGCAGCTTCGCCATCCGGCACTGCTTCGATGACATAACGCTCGCGGAGGAGACGCTCAATGTACTGTCGCATGTCGGCATTGTCATCGGCGACCAGCACGCGCGGACGCGTGACCTCAGTGCTGAGGACTGAGTGCTGAGGACTCCCCGGAAGTGCTGAGGACTGAGGGTTGAGGGCTGAGCTATCCGATTCGGACAACTCAGTCCTCAGTCCTGAATCCTCAGTCCTGTCCTCGGATGGTAACCAGCGCAGGGCTTCCTCCACAAACGGAGCAGCACCCATGGCGGTGGAGACCACGCTGCGGCGGGCGCTGATTTTCTCAGCCGGCAGATGGGCGCTTCCCTTCGGAACCGTCACGATAAACGTGCTGCCTTCGCCTGATCTGCTTTCTACCCTCACCGAACCGCTATGCAGCTTCACCAATTCCTGCACTAACGCCAACCCAATGCCGCTTCCTTCATGGGTGCGGCTGCGTGTATTTTCGATACGATGGAAACGCTCGAATAGATGGGTGAGTTCTTTGACGGGAATCCCGACGCCGGTATCGCGCACGCGGAGCTCCACGGTCTGCTCTCCTTCCCACAGCGCCACACCGATTTCTCCCTCGAACGTGAACTTGAAGGCGTTGGACAATAGATTCAGCACGATCTTCTCCCACATGTCTCGATCGACATAGACTGTTTCGGACAATGGGAGACAGTCCACCACGAGCGCTATTCCCGCGCGCTCCGTCGCCGATCGAAAACAACTCGCCAGCTCCGCCGTGAAGGATGCCAGATCGGTCGGCTCGTACACCGCCTGTACCCTGCCGGCCTCCACGCGCGAGAAGTCCAATAGGTTGTTGACCAGCCTTAGCAGCCGTAGCCCGTTACGATTGACTAGCTCAAGTTGACCTTTGGCGGACGGAGACAGGTCGGTGTGGCTTCTCACCAATAGTTCCTCCACCGGACCAAGCATCAGGGTGAGCGGCGTGCGGAACTCGTGACTGACGTTACTGAAGAAGGCGGTCTTGGCACGGTCCAGTTCGGCCAAGGCCTCGGCGCGCTGACGTTCTTCCTCATACGCGCGCACGTTGGCGACGGCCGCGGCAATTTGTCCCACTACGAGATGGACGAACCCTTGGTACGCGTCGAGCGGACGGTGGGGAGTGATCCCGGCCACGAAGAAGCCTACCGGCCTCGTCTGCCCTGGTTGGACGATAGGGAGGAGCATCGCGTGCGTCGGAGATTTCTGCCACGGCCCTGGCGGGACCCATTCGAACCGCCGGGCAAGATCATCCACGATGATCGGCGAATGTCTCGACCGCATGTCACCAAGCGGCCACCCGCTGAGGGCCTCAATCGTGATCGCCGGATGTCCGGCAGTAATGCCGGTCTGAGCAGCGAGTCGAAGCTCTCCGTCGTCGCCGTACATATACGTGAGGGTAAACGGCAGGTCGCGGCGGCATGCTGTGAGACCAGGCTCGATGGAGTCGAAGATCTCCTTCTCGGTTTTAGCCGTAGACAATGAGGACGCGAGATCGCGCAAGCACGCCACCCGACGCTCGGCGACGACCCGCTCCGTTTCCTCCGTGACCACACACAACATTCCGCCCATGGCGTCGGCGTCGGTATACAGCGGACTGTACGAGAATGTGTGGTAGGTCTCCTCGGAGTAGCCGCTCCGTTCCAGGAACAGCAAGCAGCCTTCATCCCATGTCGCTTCACCGGTGCTCAGCACATGGTCGACTCGTGGACCGATGTCCGACCAGATTTCCGCCCACACCGCACGAGCTGGCTGACCGAGCGCCCATGGGTGCTTGGTACCCAACGTATCGCGCCGGTACGCGTCGTTGTAGAAGAACGATAACTCCGGTCCCCATCCCAACCACATGGCGTAGCGGGAATCCAGCATGATGCGGAGGATCGTCTTCAGACTCTGCGGCCACTGTTGGATCGGACCGATGGGCGTACTGCTCCAATCGAAAGCGCGGATGCGTTCCCTCATCTCGCCGCCTCCCGAGAGGAAAGCTTGATCTGATGTCAGACCTTTGGGGACTTCCTTTAAAAAATCGAATGGTGGCAGGGGTTGCAACGTAACCCTCAGCTTCCGTCTATCGAACAGGCTCGGTAGATTAAGTGTGAATGATCGAGCTAGATACCAATAAAGCCCGAGGGCGCCAGGATAAACTGGGGAAATCCCTAGTACGGCGATTGCAACGGCATCGCGCTATTTCCCAAAGAGTCCTTTCAGCAACTCTTCTCCTTCTTTCTTGAGATCCTCTGGTTTCTTCGTCCCTTTGAGTAGCCCGCCGACGGCTTCTTCTACCTTCTTCTTTACCTGTTCTTGCACTTTTCCGCTTATGCCCTTCAGATCAACACCGTACGCCGGCGCTTGAGCAGTGCCGGTAATGGTGAGCGGGAGATTCAATCGGCCGTCTTTCAGCGCGATCTTCATGGCTGGCGACGTCCCGGCGATCTTCTGGCTCAGATCCTGTGACAGGTTGAGATTCACGAGGAGATTCAGCCTCTGATCGAATCCGAGCGTGCCGCCGCCGGTCGCCTGAAAATCATGGCTATCCATCAATAGATTTTGGACGTTGATGATCCCTTGCTTGATGGCGAGATCCGTCTCAATCGTCGAAAAAGCCGTGGCCTTGGCATTGTCGAGCGAAATGCCCGACACTTTGAGGGCCGAAGCTACTTGCTGGAGAAGATTCACCCCTTCGATCTTCCCGTCCTTCACCGCCATGTGTCCGGTCCCTTCCAATGCCTTCGTCAGGTCCGGCATCGAGAATCCCTTGCCTTGCAGCGAAAGATCGGCGCCGGCTGTGCCGCTGACGGAAATCGGTGTCTCGGCAAGAGCATTGAGCGCCGGGCCGAGTTGTACTCCTTGAACCGTGACACCACCCTTGAAAGGCGACGCTTCGGACCCGGCGAACATTTTGCCCTCCCCCTTCACCTGACCGTCGAACAGTTGGAACTGCAAGGTATTCAGCTTGGCCCCTTGTCCTCGCACTTCAGCCGCAATCTGGAAATTCTTGATGTCGACCGGTTTTTTCAGAGGGAGCGCGACAGGAAGATCAGCCGTATTGATCACCGACGAGGTGATGAAGATGTTGGCATCGTTCCCGGCGGCGTTGCCTGTCATAGTAAAGTCCGTCTTCCCGACGCCAAGGTTGAAATTGATCGCCTCGATGTCCATCGTGTCCCTCAAGGGACCAAACGAACCGTCGAGTTTCACCGGCATGTTGAACGGCTGCACGAGCGAGAGGAAATGCAGGCTTGGCGTTTGACCGAGCCGAACGTCGCGAAGCAGCAACTCCATATCTTGCAATACATACTCCTTCGGCTCGGCTGCCGAGAGATCGCGATAGGTCAATTTCCCGCCGTCGATCGACACTCGATCCACGGCCAGCAGCGCCAGAATCTTGAGCGGACCCTCCGTCGAAGGTATCGGGGCGCGCGACGGCTTCTCCGGCACCGCCACTCCTTTGCGACCAATGGTTGACACGTTCAGCACGCCCTTCTGGTTCTTGATCACCGTAATGATCGGCTGGTGTAGCGTGATGTCCTCCACTTCGACCTTGCCGCTCAGCAACGGCATCAGCTTCACACCGACGTCCAATGAGGAGAGCGATGCAAAGGGACCTGCGCCGAAAGCCGGATCATCCAGCACCGTGAATCCCTCTACGCGGGCGCCGATCCTCGGCCAAATCGTCAAGCGGATGCCCTGCAACTGAACCTTGCGATTGAGCGCCTCTTCGATGTGCGGCTTGTACTGATCTTGATACCTATTGAGGTCGATTAGGAACGGCAGCGCAAGCAGAACCCCGATGATCAGGACGACTACGACGAGCAGACCTATCACGATTTTCATCTCGATCGCCTCCGATTATTAGTTGGTAAGTATATAAACGGATTCCTTATGAGTCAAACGAGCAGAAGCCTTCTCGTTCGTCGATAGGTCGGGGGTGAAAGAGGAGTGACTTGCGCCATCTTGAGATGGTAGGCTCGGTCTTGAAAAACAGCATGAACGAAGGAAACTTGCTCTTACCAGGAGGGACATGACATGGGACTTTTCAGCACCATCATGGACAAGCTGGGATTCGGAGAAAAGCCTGCAGAAGCCGCCACACCACCCACACCGTCGTCAGCTTCGGCAACCCCGACGGCACCATCGGCCGCCGCCCCGCCAGGGCCCACCGCTATGTCGGCCGTGGATGTCGTTGGGAAGCTCGACGGCCTCGCCGCCAAGAATCCACAGAAACTGAATTGGAAAACCTCCATTGTTGACCTCATGAAACTTTTGGGCCTGGATAGCAGCCTCAACGCCCGCAAGGAATTGGCCACCGAACTGGGCTGCCCGGCCGACAAAATGGGCGACAGCGCGCAGATGAACATGTGGCTCCACAAGGCCGTCCTCCAGAAGCTCGCAGCCAACGGCGGCAATATTCCCAAAGAGCTCCTCGATTAGTCGAACCGGCAATCAAGCTACAGGATGCGCTCCAGCGACACCATCGACACGGAGCGCCGCGCCCTACAAGACATGAACGGCTCAGCTGTTCCCCAACGCGCAGAACAACACTGTGCGCTGAGAAGTGCTTGAAGGGCTTGCATGGATGGAAGCCCTTCGGGAGCTCTGCGTCAGCTTTTGATCAGTGCCTCTCAGCGTTTCTTTCGGTTGAGCAGGTTGCCGGACCGTACCTGGCAAGCCAGGACGTCGCAGATGACACGCGTGGCCATGAGGCTGGTAATCTCCGCCGCGTCGTAGGGTGGTGAGCACTCGACGATTTCCATCCCGGCCAGGGGTTTCGTGTCGGCGATGATCTGGAGAAACTTCAGCACTTCACGCGGCAGAAACCCGCCCGGTTCCGGCCAGCCGGTGCCCGGCACGAACGCGGCATCCAAGCAATCCACGTCGAAGCTCAACCACACCGCATCCACACCATCAAACGCCACTTCGAGCGCCTGCTTCGCAGCATTCTCGATCCCCATTTCCACGCAGTCGGTCACGGTCATGATCGTGGTCTGCCGTTCACGTCCGGACTTCACACCGGGTCTGGGCGCTTGCCAGCCGCCGATGCCGATCTGGACAAGATTCTTCGCCGGCACGTTGGGGATATTCGTCGCGTGAAACCAGGGCGTGGTATGCATGCGTTCGTCGAGATCGGTCTCCTGCGTGTCCACATGTCGGTCGAAGTGGAGGATGCCGAGCTTCTTGCCGTTCATATTCTGCGCCACGCCCCGTACGGTCGCGAAGCCCAGAGAATGGTCTCCGCCGAGCACGACGGGAAACGCGCCGCTGGCATAGACATGCCCGACACCCTTGGTGACTTGATCGAAAGTCTTTTCGATGTTGCCGGGAATCGTAAAGACGTCGCCGACATCGCAGATGGAGATGGATTCCCGCAGATCCACGCCGAGCTCGAAGCTGTACGTCCCGTATAACGCCGAAATCTTGCGAATTCCCTGAGGCCCGAACCTGGTGCCGGCCCGATACGTCGTCCCGCCGTCGAACGGCGCGCCGAGAATGGCGACATCGTATTGCCCGCACTTGCGGACATCTTCCACATACGGGGCCTTGATGAAGGTATTGATGCCGGCGAAATGTGGAAGTTCTCCACGGCTGAACGTGGGGATCCGGCGATCTTTGATAGAATCAGCACCCTGCAGACCCAATTCCAGCCCACGGGCGACTTCTTCTTCATATTTCGTGGTCGGCAGCAGCGCCTCCGCTTCGACCGCGAACTTCGCTTCCGGTCCGTATTTGTCATGCAGTGGAACCTTGCCTTGATATGTTCTCTTCTTCGCCACGATGACTCCTTTCTGAGAGATAAAGTAGGTTTATGACTTCGGTTGAACGCCTCTGTCAGAACAAGAAACTTGACGAGCCAGACTGCTTGTCATTTTTGAGTTGCTGCGGACTCCACCAAGAGTTGCATAGTGAGGTAGATGGCCGTGCGAAAACCAACCACTCTCCTGGAACGGCAATCTGCAGGCCCATGATGGCATAGAACCCCATGACAGTCCTCGCAGACTTGGCAGCAGATCTGACTGTGGTGGTAAGGAAGGGTTTAGGGATTGGAAATGAAAATGCATAACGAAGCCTCCTGTTTTAGAAAGGTTAAATTCCCAAAAGGCCATGCACCTCAGTACATGATCTCCCGGGCTTTTATCCCTCCGTGGAGCCTCGTTATGTGAGGCCGAAAACTCTTGGACCAGACACTTCCTCCTACACAGGAAGAAGCCGGAACCCTAGTTTTCCTTTTGGACTAATTTTTCGGCATCCTATTGCCCACCCATGCCAAAGTCAAGTTCTCGAAGTACACTTCATATTTGTCAACAACGAGTCCCCTCCGTACACAGAACAGGGCTTTGAACCACGTTTCTCGCTTCGTCCCCTTCGCGCAATTGTGCTAGGATGCTTGACCGTGCTCGGGCCTGCTCGGATCCGCATTGAGTTTAAATGCCATGACGCCCCCGGCTGCCTCACCTCATTCTGACTATCGCTTTTTACTCCTCGCCGTTCCACCGATGTTTATCCTGCTTCTCTCGACCTGTCTGTTTGAATTCAGTTCCAACATTTCGGTGGATAATTTTCACAATCTCACAAGCCGGTTGATGCACCCCGCCTCAGAATCCTCGGCGAAGCCGTTCGACCCCTCCCATTTCCTTGTGGAGGTCAAGTCTCGCTATATCTGGCTCACAAGTGTGGTAGTGGCGCTGGTGGCTGGAATCTACGCCTTGATTCTGTGCGGGACGATTATTTATCAGTCGCACCCTCGACCACGGTTATTGGCAGTCACGGCCTTGGGGATCTTCTTCGCCTTGGTCGGGGTGACCTTTATCTGGTCACTCGACGAGACTGATGCTCTCTACCGGGCCGTCTTCAGCTTCAGCTACGATAATCTGCGACAAGCGGGACCCCAACGGATCAGCGAAGATCTTTTGCGCTACGCCATGGTGGTCGTGTCCATCGTTAATGTGCAATTCCTCGTGGTGCCGGTAGTAACCCTGCTCGCCGCCTGCAGCACGCTGGCGCCACCGATCACGGGCAGCCAGCCCGATCCCGAGTTTTGCGCAGCGCAGATGAAGCGGTTGAAGGAAGTCCTGACTGCAGCCTCGGCGATTCTCGTCGCCGGGATCTTACACATGGGAGCCTGGCTGCGATGGCCGGCGGCGTTGGTTGCCGACAAGAATGCCCACGAGGCGATGCTGGGCGCGGCCTTGGCGATCACTCTGTTTTGGGGGGTTACCTTTACCTTGATGTTGGTGTCCGCCTATCTCCCCGCAGCTCTTCTCCTTGCGAAGCGGGCCCAGGCGCTGCTGCAAGACAGTCCTTCACCACAGTCCGTGCCGGTTCCGGAGGAATGGCTCAAAGAGCACGGTCTGTTTCTCTCATTGCAGGATCATTTACCCCAGTTTGGGCTCATGCTCGCGCCCCTCCTCGCCAGCCCCTTGAGCTCCCTGCTCCTCGCCCCGCTGACTCCGACGGGCTAACGATCAAGGTGGTTGGTTCTGATGAAGGGAGCGAGGAAAGAGAACGACTCGACGTCATTCGTCTCTTCCGTGGACCTCGGCCGGGGGAGCTGTCGCTTCCACTGCGGTGAACGGTTCTAGAATGACGAAGGAATGGCGACTCCCTTTGGGAACGACCCACGAATCGCCGGGTTCCAGCAAAATCGTCTGTCCTTCAATATCGAGTTGGGCGCGCCCTTTGATGGCATAGCCCACTGTTTCGTAGTCCCGCGCCCTTGACTCCGTCGGTGTCCCAGGTTGCAGATCCTCCCAGAGCCGCATCGAGACGGCTTTTCCTAACGCCAAATACTTTTGCCCCATTTCCCCGTTCGGAGAATGGTGTGAATCTATTTTTTTGACCGTGCTATCTGACATGACAACCTCCGATCGTGATCAGTTCCGGCCGTAGTTCAACGCGCCTCCATTGGACCGGCGCAAGCGCCCTTGCCCCGCTGACTATGTCCGATAGACAGCACATTACATCAAATCAACGCTTGCCAGGCCACCAGCAACTTCCCTGGTTTGTGTGCGAGCAAAACGGAAATGAGCGAGGGCTCTTCCCATCGATGCCGAAGTCACGAACCCGATATCCTGTCACTAAGAACAAGGGCGGCACAATCGAATCGTGTGCCGCATGATGATAACCGTGAAGCGCACGAGATTTTCGGCGCTTCACCTAACGGCGGGAAAGGAGATGGACGATGAGCAATACAATCATAGGACTATTCGACAATCCAGCTCAGGCCGAGCAAGCAAGGTCCGGAATCATGGCCCTCAACATGCCCTCTCTTGATATTCAGGTCTAGGACAAAGCCGGCTTTCAGCTCACGGGTGGAACCGATACTTCTACAACGGGATTTTGGGAAAGCCTCTCGAAAACGCTTGGTTTCGGTCCGTCAAATCAGGCGATGTACCAAGAGGGCGTCCAGCGTGGGGGGACGATCGTCAGCGTGAACACCGATGACGGTCGTATCGATGACATTGCCGATGTCTTGAATCGTTGTGGCGCCAAGCACATCGACAAACAAGCCGCACAATCACAGGTGAATCGCTGATAGATTTCACCATGCCCCTCTCGGCATCTCCCCATCACCGACAATCGAAGCGACAGTATTCGATCGGGCTGGGAGGGGCGTGCAGCGCCATTGTGATGGCCTCTGTCTCGTAACCAATTTCCTCCAGGTTCGATTGCGCATGGAAGAGTTCCTCTTCGGTCAGGTAGGCGACGGTGTCGGGAATACCGTTGTCTTTCAGGGAACGCAGGATTGCGCCTAAGGCCTCCCGTTCTTCCGGTGGGATCGTGGCGCCTAACGGAAACTCGAGCCGGCGGCGATAGGGACTTTCGTAGGTTTCGTTCAGCGCCCTGATGGTCTTCAGCACAAGTCGATCTTGCTCCCATGGCTGGAGCTTCGGTCCCGCAGTCGGATGCGTCGCGAGCAGATCCATCAGCGTGATCGCGTTCGTATTCAACGACCGCCCGACAAATTCCCGCTGCAGCTCGACTGTGGCGTGTTTGAACCCCAGCTGCTTGGCCACGGCCTGAATCAATGCAAAGTTGACCATGAAGCTATATTGCCCGCCGAACTGGCCGTAGCAGGGTTTCTCCGGATCGTTCAACACGTTCATATCCCCGGTACCGGCATCGAAGGCACTGAAGCCGATGGCGTCCGGAGCCAGGAGACGCTTGGCCTCTTTCAAGGTTGAGAACGCCCCGATGTTTACAGGCACGAGGACCTCTTGGTCGATAGCCTGGAGGAATTCGACGATCGTTTTCCGATAAGACACGTCCTTCCACTCGACGTTGCGGTATTCTTTTTCCCAGACCAGTTCATCAAGGAAGGGAGGAAAGGTCTTGAGCGTTGCAAGATGCTTCTCCTGAAAAGCCCGGACGAACGCCGACCAATCGTGAATCTTGGCATGCAGCGACTCGCTGAGGTTGGGACGGAGATACTCTTCCTCGAACTCGCCGCCATGTTTTGCCATTAATTTCGTCGGCAAATCGTTCCACAGCTCGTTACAGAAGATTCGATCGACGGTCCCCTCGGCCACGTGTGCCACCTGCTCAACCGATCCGCAATGAGTGTCCACACGATCCCGATGCACAGCCAGGTCCGGATGAGCCAGCGCTCCGGCCAACATCGACTCCTCCCAATCAACCATGACATACCGCACACGCGAATAGACCGTGCCTTCTTTGTCGAGCACCTTGAGATGGCTGAGGAAGCAGGCTGCAAGGTTGCCGTTGCCCGGCCCTAATTCTAGAACCGTAAGGGGTGAGGGGTGAGGGGTGAGGGGTAAAGAAGATGGATGGTTGACGGTTGATGGTGGACGCTTGGTGATTGCATCCCGTTTAGTCACTCGCTCGTAATAATCGGCCGCCAGCGCATGGGCGAGCCGGAAGTCCGCGGAGGCGAACGTTTGATAGTACGATCGGAGTTGGTCCCCTCGCAGCCCATAGAAGAGCTGGTTGAGATGGGTCTGCCACTGATCGAGCGGCTTGTATTCACCGATTAATTGCGGAAGGGCGTCGGCATCTTGCAACATATCGTTCCGTCACCGGTGAGAGGGTTCGATGAATGGTTCATTCGGGTGGCCGAAATCCTAACAGATGGTTGGAAAACGCCGCAATGGGCAACTGGCCCGATGGTTGATTGACAGCGTCGGCTCAAGAGGTGTAGCAGAAGTCATGGTGAACACAACGCTCCGCCTAGCCGGAATTGCGATAGCCGGGTCCTTCTTGTGGTGCCAAGCGGCGGTAGCTGAAGACCCGCCTCTCACCGAAAACGCCCCGATCTCAGAATTTCAAAATCGCACAGAGGACGCGAAGACCTACGACTTTGACGCGCCCCCGCAGGGTATGTTTCGTGCCATTACTTTGGCGGAAGATTTTGAGGAACGACTGGGATTTCAGCGTGTTCACGAGATCGTGCCGATCAAACCGACTGAACAATTTGTCCCCGATGTGCCGGCTATTTTCATCGTATTCTCGCTGCATCAGCATTATCAGGGCTTCACGGTGTTCGGTCGTTGCATGTCGGAGACGGCAGCCGGTGTCGCGCCGGGAACGATCGTCAGCGAGGACGCCATGCGCATTGCCTTGGAAGATGACAGCGGCTATCTCAAATTGTCGCCTCCACACGGAGGCTGGGCACCCGGCCGATACAAAGTCGAAATTCATGCAGGCGAGCAAGTCAACGAGACGAGCTTGATGGGCACGATGCGTTTCATCGTCGTGGCGTCAGGCAAATAGTTCGGTCTGCGTCGTTAAAAAGCTGGGACGAACAAGCGATCTGCTGCTCTCAGGGACTCCATGGCCAGAGCAACCAATGCCGGTTGGTCTTTGCAGAATGTCGGCGGAGAGAACCACCCCATGGCATAGATATTCGAACGACACTATATAATGGCTGGGTTTTCGCTTTCGGGAGAACCTGCCAGATGGTTTCGCCTGATACTCTGAACGAGCAGTACCGCGCACTTCTGGAAGTCACGGAATCCATCGCGGTTCACCACGATTTGCTGGAACTGTTTCGCGATCTCGCCCAGAAGCTTCCCCGAATCATCACCTGTTCGTCGATCACCATGACGCTCCATGACCCCGCTCGGAACGTCATGCGGCTGCATGGTCTGGACACCCATCGGCCGGTCTCAGCAGCTCCAGAGCTTCAATATCCTGTCGAGGATCTCCCCGAGGGATGGGTCTGGCAACACCAGAAGCCGTTTGTGTGCAACGACGTCGAAAGAGAGGAACGATTTCCCAAAGCGATGCCGATAGTTCGTCTCTCAGGTGCTCGGTCGTTCTGTGTCGTTCCACTCACAACATCGCGCCGAAGGTTGGGCGCCATGAGTGTCGGCACGCTGGAAGAACACCACTATGAGAGCGGCGAGATCGAATTTCTCCAACAGGTCGCCAAACAAGTCGCCGTCGCGGTCGAGCATGCGCTGAACTTTGAAGGCGCGGAATCGGCGCACAGATCGCTGGCACGAGAGCGAGACCGCTTGAGCCTGATCCTGGAGATCAATAATGCCGTCGTGTCGCATCTCGACCTCCGAGGACTTCTCAAAAGCATTTCTGTTTGCCTACGCCAGGTCATCCCGCATGACGCAGCGCTCTTGACACTGCATGAGCCGGGGAGCGATCAACTTCGCCTTCATGCCCTGGATTTGCGCATGTTCGGCGCAGTTCCCTTTGAGGAAGGCGTGCTCATTTCATTACACGACACACCCGAAGGACAGGCAATTGCATCACGCCAACCAGTGTTGGTTGGTCCCGTTGTCGATCTCGCGCGATTCTCTTCCCCCTGGGTCCGGCACGCGGTCGAGAACGGCGTCAGGTCGGGATGTGCGGTTCCCCTGATCACGCACGACCGTACTGTTGGAGCGCTGAGCATCGTGAGCTCGCGCGAAAACGCGTTCGGTGAGGCGGATGCGTGGTTGCTCAGTCAGTGCGCCAAGCAAATCGCCATTGCGGTTGAAAACGCTCTGAACTTTGAGCGTGCGCAGCAGGCCGAGAAGAAGATGAGGCGTCAGTACGAGCGCGAACGCTTGATGCTGGATATCAACAACGCGATCGTGTCACACCTGGAACTTCCGGAGCTCCTCAAAGCAGTATCTGCCTGTCTCTGTCGAGTCATCCCGCATGATCGCGCAGGGTTTTGTCTCTATGATGCCGATACCAACCGCTTGTTGGCCCATTCACTGCAATTTCCCAGCCAACAAGGATTCGGTGGGATCGGCGATCCCATTCCGCTCGAAGGAATGCCGGAAGGGTTAGCGATTACGTCTCGGAAAACGGTCCTGATCAAGCAACTGAGCCTCGCGGAGTTTCCTTCGGAGATCGTAGAACGGGGTGCGGCTGCGGGGTTGAAATCAGGCTGTGCAGTCCCTCTCATCTCACATGGGCACGTATTGGGAACCCTCAGCGTCGTCAGTCTCCGTGAAAATGCGTTCAGCGAGGATGATGCGGAACTGCTCGGCAATATCGGCTCTCAACTCGCGATCGCGGTAGAGAATGGCCTGGCGTATCAGGAAATCGTGACCCTAAAGGACAAGCTGAATAAGGAAAAACTCTACCTGCAGAACGAAATTCGGAGTGAATTGAACTTCGAGGAAATTATCGGCGAAAGCCCTACGATCAAGCAGGTTCTGAAAGAGGTCGGCATCGTGGCGCCCACAGATTCCACGGTGCTGATTCTTGGTGAAACGGGCACGGGGAAGGAGCTGCTTGCACGCGCTATTCATGACCGAAGCAAGCGCCACGAAGGGACCTTTGTGAAGCTGAACTGCGCGGCGATTCCTACGGGATTGCTCGAGAGTGAGCTGTTCGGTCACGAGAAAGGGGCGTTTACCGGGGCGATCGCCACCAAAGTGGGCCGGTTCGAGCTGGCAGATGGAGGCACCCTCTTCCTCGACGAGGTGGGAGACATTCCCCTTGAACTTCAGTCCAAGTTGCTTCGCGTGCTGCAGGAACAGGAGTTCGAGCGGCTCGGTAGCACAAGAACGATCAAGGTCAGAGTGCGGCTCCTCGCGGCCACGAACCAGGATCTTGCTGAGATGGTTGAGAGCAAACTCTTTCGGAGGGACCTGTATTATCGGTTGAATGTGTTTCCGCTCACCGTTCCGGCGCTGCGGGAGCGCCGCGAGGACATTCCTCTTCTGGTTCGGTATTTCGTCCAACAGTGTGCTCGCCGCATGGACAAGACAATCGACACGATTCCCACCGAGACCGTCACGGCGTTGTCCCGCTACGACTGGCCGGGGAACATTCGTGAGCTGGAAAACTTAATTGAACGAGCCGTCATTCTCACGCAGGGTACGGCACTCTATGTCCCACTTGCCGAACTGAAACCACGCGCTGGAGACGAGATTCCACCTCCCGCAACGTTGGAGGAGACGGAACGGCAACACATCTTGAGCATTCTCAAATCAACCAAGTGGGTAATCAGCGGTCCGACCGGGGCTGCCGCCCAACTCGGCATGAAACGAACCACCCTCCAGTCCAAGATGCAGCGACTCGGCATCGCCCGCCCGATTTAACGGCGATTGCTTCGGCATTTGCCGACAGCTCGGCAGATACACTCGTCAGAGAAGGTTTCCCTCACATGGCCACGATCTCGGTTCAGTCTAACAATCCATCGCGTTATCGGTAGTTTTCGATTTGTGATCCCTGAGCGTCAGCATCGGCACGCTCTGTGCCATGAGCATGCACTGTCGTGCCTGGCGTTTGAATGGTTGAAGCCCAACGATCGTTAGCTAAATGACAAGGTTGTCGTCCAAATCGATTCACATTTTGTGGAGGGGTCGCTATGGAACTGAAAATTCCGAGTCCGGAACAAGCCTACTGGGGGTTGCGTGCCATGAAGACTGTTGCCATGGCAGATAGAGCGCTCGATGCGTCCGAGCGTCACATGCTGGAATCCATCCAGCGGATCTTCGACACGACACATGACCTGGAGCAGCTTGCTCCAATCACGCCGGTGGAACTGGCCCGCGTGTTTCCCGATCCTCAGCTCAGGAGGCAGCTCGTGCAAGGTCTAGTCGTCATGACGCTCATCGACGGGAAGGCTAACCTAACAGAAGCAGACCTCGTTGAACAATTTGCGCAAGCGCTGGAGGTCGATGTTCCCGAGGTGAAGAACTTGCGACATGTGCTGAACAGGGAGATCATTCAATTGCGACTCGATTTGGTGCGCCGGTTTTGGTTGCGGCCCAAGGTTGAAGAGATCTGGAACAAAGAGGGAATCAGGGGACTCTACAAGTTCGTTCGCGGGATGATGGGTCGGTATGAGAACAAGGAATTGGCGGCTCGCTACCAGGGTCTTGAACATTGTCCGCCCGGCTCTTTGGGTCGTTCCCTTTGGGAATATTGGCATGTGAACGGGTTCGCGCTTCCCGGGAAAAAGGGTGGCGCCCCCGAGCAAATCGTGTTCCATGATTGTGCGCATGTCCTGTCAGGTTATGGAACGGCTCCGGATGGAGAAGTCCAGGTCGCCTGCTTCAGCGCCGGCTTTCAGCGGCGCGAGCCGTGGATCTTTGTCTTCTTCGTCCTGCTGCAATTTCACGTCGGCATCCGCATGACACCCATCACCCAGGCACGTACGGGAATGTTCGATCCATTGAAGGCCATGATCGCCATTCGCCGAGGCGATGCGATGAACGTGGACCTAAACGACGGCTGGGACTACTGGCCGATGATGGGTGAGCAGGTCGAGGAGCTTAGGCGGCAGTACAACATTCTGCCGGTCGAAGCATTCCTGACTGCGAAGCAGGAGACGACTGCGGCTGTGACCTAACGAAACCTCGCGCGCATGAATGGCTCGGCATTCAGCTGCCTTGTGAATCTATAATCTATGGAGGAGATGGTGATGACATCAGTCAATCGTTATACAACATGCTGGGAGAACTTTTGGGGCTCCACCACCGGAACAGTTGGTGAGGTGTTTTGGGATGCCGATCCGATCCATGCCTCTGGGCAAGACATGACGCTGTTCCGTGAATATTTCGATCCACGACTCCCTTTGATCGATCTCGGTTGTGGCAACGGAACTCAAACGCGGTTTCTGGCCGATCATTTCACGAGTGTGATCGGCACCGAGATTGCGCCTGCAGCGGTCGAATTAGCGGGAAAGACCAATGGCGCAGCCAATATCACGTATCGCCTCCTCGACGTGCTGCGTCCTGATGACGCGCAACGCTTCCACGAAGAAATCGGGGATGCCAACCTCTACATGAGGGCGGTGTTGCATCAACTGGCGCCGGCGGATCACGCGACAGCCGTTCAGAGCATCGAACGGCTCCTGGGGGCAACAGGAACGTTGTATTTGATCGAGCTGTCATCGGCTGCGGAACCCTACTTTGCCCAACTGATCCACCAGTATGGGCCGCCTCCCGGGCTCGCACGAGTGTTCCAGCATCAGATTACGCCGGGCATGCTGCATGACAACGCCCTGGAATCCTTGTTCCCCCAGGATCGATTCACGCTTCTTGTCACCGGCCCGAGCCGGATTCGGACCGTCCACACCCTGCCGACTGGTGACGTGGCGGAGGTGCCGGCTTTCTATGCCATTCTCCGTCGACAGGAACGCAAGGTTTGGTGAACGCCTACTCCAAAAACAGAGAATGGCCAACGGCTATGAGAAGGGAATAATTATGGAACTCCCCGACCCATTAGATGTCGTCACGCAGCTTGTCACGGCTATGAATGCCTGTGATCTTGAGTCGGCCTTGACCCTGTTTGAGTTGGAGGCCTCGTTCGTCATGAAGCCCGGTGTCGTCGTACACGGGACCGCTGGGATACGTCAATCATTGGAAGGGTTCATGGGACTGAAGCCGACGCTAACCATCGAAGCGCAGCAGATCGTGCAGGCAGGCGATGTGGCGCAATACTGTGCCCGCTGGAGCATGAAGGGGAGCGATCCGACGGGAACTGCCGTGCAACTCGGTGGGCGATCCTCCAGCATCTTACGGCGTCAGTCCGATGGACGGTGGCTCTTCTTGGTGGATAACCCCTGGGGGACGGATATTATCATATAGCTCGCGCCAAGCGCGCGGTTGAACAAATCAGTCAAACTGAAAGGAGCCGGCACGAGGATCCTCTATTATTTCATCGCGCAATTGCTCAACTTCCGGTCGTACGGATCAATGTTCCAATAAGCACTGACGAGATCGGCTGCCTGGTCATCTCAAACAAGTTTATCCACTCGTTGCATATCGCTGAATCCATAACTACTCCTTGCTGTTTGACCCTCCCTTGCCCTTTCGTTAGAATGCGCGCCTGAACAATCGACACTCCGGCCGTTGACGCAGTTTTTTGTGAATGATGACACCGCCATTCAGCCCTTGGGCTTCAGTGATCGTCCCGATCAAGGATGAACGAGAGAACCTGTCTCCTCTCATGGCAAGCCTGCTGAAAGTCATGGATTCACATGAACTGTCACGCTCCCGCCCTTACGAGATTCTCTTCGTTGACGACGGGAGCGGCGACGGCAGCAGCGGCGAGCTGGACCGCTTGGCTCGCGAGCATGCTCAGGTGCGGGTGTTTCACTTCGACCGAAATTACGGCAAGACCTGCGCGCTTGATGCCGGCTTTCGGCACTCTTCTGGCGAGATCGTTATCCAGATCGACGGCGATCTCCAGCAGGACAGCGAAGATATCTTGAAACTGCTTCCTTATACCGCCTCCCACGACCTGGTCTGCGGATGGAGACAGCAGCGACAAGACGGCTTCGTGAAGATGATCTCCTCTCGGATTGCGAACCGCGTGCGAAACTTTTTCACTCATGACGGTGTCCATGATACGGGATGCCCGCTCAAGGTCTTTCGACGCCCCGTGCTGGAGCGGATCCGGCTCTTCGAGGGGATGCACCGATTCTTTCCGGCGCTCGCCGTGATGCATGGATTTACGGTGACCGAGGTGCCCGTCAGGCATTATCCGCGCATCCACGGCGTGTCAAAGTACGGGATGGGGAACCGCCTGTTCAAGTCGCTCTATGATCTCATCGCGGTGCGCTGGATGCTGGACCGCGTGTTGCGCTACAAATTTAGGGAGAAGTGACGTGAGCCTCCACGACCCTGACCTACCCATTATCTTCTTTGTCCGAGCCTCTCATGTCTGAAACCATCTGGATCGGTATCGGCTTCCTCGGCCAAGGGCTCTTTTTTGGCCGTTGGTTGGTTCAATGGATTACCTCCGAGCGGAATGCGGAAAGCCGTGTGCCCATTTCCTTTTGGTATATGAGTCTCATCGGAGGGCTGATTACGCTGACCTACGCGATCTACCGAATGGACCCTGTGTTTATTTCGGGACAAGGGCTGGGAACGGTCGTCTATGTGCGCAATCTTGTCCTCATTTATCGCGCGGATCCAACCAAGGGTCAGCCTCGGCCGCAGGCATGAGCGGCTGGGAAGGCAACGGCCATACTGGGCCTTCCATCACGCGCGAGCAACAGCCACATCAGGCCATGGAACGCTCCCCTCAACCAATACAGCTACTGCTCCTTCTGCTCCTCTCCGGTCTGCTTTTTTTCACCGGCCTCGGCAGTATGGGTCTGACGGATCGCGACGAAGGCCGCAATGCCGAAGCCGGACGAGAAATGTTCGCCTCCGGCGACTTGGTCACCCCGACCTTCAATGGGGAGCTACGGGTCGCCAAACCCGTCTTCGTGTATTGGCTGATGACGATGTCGTACCACGTCTTCGGCGTGACGGAGTTTGCGGCGCGGGCGCCCTCAGCCCTGTTCGGGGTGGCGTTGATCGTGATGCACTATCTGTTTCTCACCCGGCTGCGCGGCTCGACCGTCGGTCTGTACGGCGCTCTGATGTTGCTGTTGAACATCGAGATGCTGGCACTTGGGCGCATGGCGATCACCGATAGCGTCTTGATCTTCTTCACCACCTTGTCGATCTACGGATTTTGGCTCGGCCTCCACGAACCAGGCCGAGGGCGCCATTGGATCTGGGCCTTTTATGCCGGCATGGCCTTGGCGACCTTAACGAAAGGGCCGGTGGGATTCGCCGTTCCGCTGATCGCTGGTCTCTTGTATCTCGCTGCCACCCGGCAATGGCTCCTTTTTTGGCAGAGAGGCGCGCCTATCACCGGCGCGTTGCTCTTCCTGATCCTCGCCGGTCCCTGGTATGCCGCCATGTTCCTCCTCCATGGAGATGCGTATTCTTCCCAAGCAAAAGTCCACACGGTGGGGCGATTCCTCGCTCCGATGGAGGGCCACGGAGTGGGCTGGTGGTTCTATTTTCCGGTCCTGCTGCTGGGCTTTTATCCCTGGAGCGCATTCCTACCGGCAGGGTTTTATCGGGCCTACCAGAGCTGGCGGGAATCCCGCAGGGTGAGGAACCACAAACACGAATCGTCTGAAGCCGGCGAACCATTAGGTTCAGGGGATGAGTTGGAATGGTTCGCAGGCCTCTGGGTCGTCGGGGTGTTCATCTTCTTTAGCCTGTCCTCCACCCGACTGCCTCACTATATCGGTCCGCTGTTTCCCGCCTGCGCCATCCTGGCCGCTTCGTTTTGGGCACAAGGTCTCAAAGATTCTTCGACAGGAGGCCTGCGCGGGTCGATCCATTTCATGATGGGGATCGGCTATCTCTTGGCGATCGGGTTGGCGAGCGCGCCTTCTCTGTTTATCAAATTCTCAGGGAAGATGGTCAAGGAGTTTCCGCTCGCCACTCAATTCGATGTGGGTATCGGTCCTTACATCGGCGCAACGATCATCGTGGTCGCCATGGGGCTGATCGGCTATTTCTGGTTGAACGATACCAAGCGAGGGATCACCTTTGGAGTGGCCGGAGGAGCGCTCGCGAGTGTCTTTCTCGTCGCCATCCTGGTGGTCGTTCCAGGACTCAACCGATACGCGATTGCGCCGCCGCAGGAATTGGCCTACGCAGCCGGGTTGAACCTGAATCCGACCGACCAACTGATTGCGTTCGGCTCGACCAGACCATCTATCGCCTTTTACGCGAGACGACCCGTGACCTTTATCCCACCCGGAGAAATCGACCGGCTGCGTACGGCGCTGGGCAAAGAAGGCCGGACGATGATCCTCCTACCCGGAATCGTTTCAGGCGGCCTTGCCGAAGGAAGCGGATGGATTTCAGCCGATTCTCAAACGTTACGGCTATGTCTTGTTGGGCAACCAACCGATGGTCACTGTCCCTCAGGGTGCAGATGTTGGCGCCCAACCCCCTCCTAAGACTCTTGGGCACTAGGAGCCTGTCCGATATTGCCGTTCGTGACAAGGCGAAGGAGATGCGACAAGATGGAGCCCGGCCCGGAAAACAGTGTATCACTGACTAATGTTTTCTGCGAGACGCTGCTGCGGATCTCTCATAAAGGTCAATGTCGGACCGGCTCCTAGCCTGAGCCACGTCCTCTTTCACGAATTCTATCCCGAGGATGATTGGCGATTGCGTCAGTGCTCCAACGAAATATATGGCCAAGGAATCACCGCTCAACTCCGCAAACCCAGCGCACGCTGGGCCGACGTTACCACGGCTGAGACACCGACGAGGGTTGCGCAAACATCGAACGAAGCGGGTTCAGGACATTGTGGCGTCTGTACTGGACAAGTGATCGGTGCAGGCCATAAACTTCGGGATCAAAATGACGTCCGCGTCTGTCGCTCGATGCCCTGTTTCAGCCAAGTCGAGGGGCGTGGTTATGGGTGTGCGGTCGGGCATCGGTGGCCTAGTGTAGGACGAAGTCATGCCGGAAACTCGCTCCGCTGACGGATGGCTGCGGTGGTTGGCCGTGGTGTTGACCCTTGCCGCCTTGTACCTCGTCACGGCCCGGCTGGGGTTGATGCTGGCCCTGCCGCCGGAGAACAAGGCGACGATGGTGTGGCCCCCGTCGGGCATCGCCTTGGCCGCTTTTCTGTTGTACGGCCATCGGATCTGGCCCGGCGTCTGGCTGGGGTCATTCCTGGCGAACCTCTGGGACGGCTTCAACGCAGCCAGCCCGTCCCCACTGTCGGCCCACCTGTTCGTGTCGATGGGCATCGCGCCACCGGTTCCACCCTCCAAGCCTTGGCGGGGAACTTTCTCATCCGGCGCTGGACTGGCTCGGTTCATCCCTTCCAGCAAGCCGCCCACGCCTTCACGTTCGCAGGCGTGGCGATGCTCATGTGCCTGATCGCCTCTACCCTAGGCGTCGCCAGCCTGTATCTGGGAGGATTCAAGCCGGCCAAGGCCCTCACCTTTATCTGGTGGACGTGGTGGCTGGGCGACATGACCGGCGTGCTCACGGTGGGGTCGTTCCTTCTGACCTGGCGCCGCCGGCCTTCGCTCGAGTGGCCACCCCGCCGACTGGCAGAGGCGGCGCTGTTGCTGCTGCTGTTGTCGGCGCTGACGTGCGTCATCTTCGGCATCGTCTCGCCCATCGCCACGCTCCCAACTCCGCTGGCCTATCTGGTCATTCCCTTTCTGGTGTGGGCCACCTTCCGCTTTGGCCTGCACGGAGCGACGACGGCCCTCGTTCTGGCGAGCGCCCTCGCCGTGGTGGGAACGGCACAAGGCACCGGCCCGTTCGCCGAATCGACCGTCGAATCGTCCCTGCTGCTCCTGCAAGTCTTCATGGGCGTCCTCAGCGTCACCGTGCTGGTGATGGCGGCGGTCCTCGCCGAGCGCCAAGACGCAGAAGACAAGGCGCGTCAGTGGGAGTCCGTATTCAACAAGGCGAGTTGGGCGGTGGCCGTGGCCGACTCCCACCGACAACAGGCTCACAGCCGTGAACCCTGCCTTTGCCGCCATGCACGGCTGCACCGTCGAGGAACTGGTCGGCAGGCCGCTGGCGGATGTGTTCGCCCCGGAGAGCCGCGCGGAGTTGCCCACGCACATCCAGACCGCTCACCAGAGGGCCGACTACGTATACGAGTCGGTCCACGTCCGCAAGGACAGGACCCGCTTCCCCTGCCTGGCGCATGTGACGACCTTGAAGGATGCCCACGGCAAGGCTCAGCTCCGTGCCGCCACCTTCGAGGACATCACCGAGCGCAAGCAGGCCGAAGAAGCGCTGCAGGCTTCGCTGAAGGAGAAGGAGATCCTGCTCAAGGAAATCCACCACCGGGTCAAGAACAACTTGCAGATCATCTCCAACCTGCTCGATCTCCAGTCCGACCACACGCAGGACCGGCAGGCGCTGGAGATGTTCAAGGAGAGCCGGGGGCGGGTGAAGTCGATGGCGCTGATCCACGAACGGCTTTACCGCTCGCAGGACTTGACCCTTGTGCAATTCCCCGAGTACGTCCGGCAACTCGCCCAAGACCAGTACCACACCTACAAGGTATCGGATGACGACATTGTTCTCTACGTCGAGGTCGCCGTGCCGCCGCTTCGACATGGCCATCCCCTGCGGGTTGCTCCTGAACGAACTCATCTCGAACTGCCTCAAGCACGGTTTCAAGGATGCCTCGCAGGGCTGGATCAGGGTGACGTACAAGTCCAAGATGGAGCGTCGGCTGCGGGAAAATGGGCAATGGCTTGCGGCCACGCTCACCAGCATCGGCGACGGGGTGATTGCTACGGATAAGAGCGGGCGGGTACGGCTCATGAACTCGATCGCCGAGCAGTTGACCGGCTGGACGCAGGCCGACGCCCTCGGCAAAGACGTGCGAGAGGTCTTCCAGATCGTCGAGGAGGAGACCCGCCAGCCCGTTCCGAATCCGGTTCTGGACGCACTGGCGAAGGGTTACCCCACCACCCTCGCCCCGAATACCATCCTGATCGGAAGGGCGGGGGCGGAATTCCCCCTCGACGACAGCGCCGCGCCGATCCGGGACGTGAACGGCAGAGTATCGGGGGCCGTGCTGGTGTTCCGGGACATCACGGAGCGCCGCCGACTGGAGGAGCATCTGCGGCAGGCGCAGAAGATGGAGGCCATCGGGCAGCTGGCGGGCGGCATCGCCCACGACTTCAACAACATCCTGACCGTCATCATCGGGTACAGCGAACTGTTGCTCGCCGGCGACCTGCGCGCCCGACGGACGACACGAACTCGTGCGCGAACATCCACGACGCCGGCGATGCGGGCCGCCATGCTGACCCGGCAGATCCTGGCGTTCAGCCGCAAGCAGATGCTCGTGCCCGTCGTGCTGAACCTGAACACCGTCGTCGGGACATGGGGCCGATGGTGCGGCGGCTGATCGGGACGGACATCGAGCTCGTGACCGAGCCGGCCCCGGACCTCGGCCCGCGTCAAGGCCGACCCGGCGCAGATCGGGCAGGTGATCTTGAACCTGGCGGCGAACGCCCGTGACGCCATGCCGAACGGCGGACGGCTGATCATCGCCACCGCGAACGTCGAGTTGGACGAGGAGTCGACCCGTCGGCATCCCGGACGTGACGCCGGGCCGGTATGCGATGCTGTCCGTCAGCGACACCGGCTGCGGCATGCTGACGCTGTGCTGGCCCACATCTTCGAGCCGTTCTTCACGACGAAGGAGGTCGGCAAAGGAACCGGCCTCGGCCTCGCCACGGTGTACGGGATCGTCAAACAGAGCGGCGGCCACATCGAGGTGTCGAGCAAAGTGGGGCAGGGAGCCACGTTCCGGGTTTACCTTCCGGTGGTCGAGGAACTGCCGACCAAGCCGAGCAGCCCGGACATCCGACCTGCGACGAAGGGCCACGAAACGATCCTGCTCGTCGAGGACCATGACACGGTCAGGAATATGATCACGATGCTCCTCCAGCAGCACGGCTACAATATGCTGGAGGCGTCGAACGGATCGGAAGGGGTGGCGGTGGCCGAGAGCCACCGAGGACCGATCCATCTGGTGATCACCGACTTGGTAATGCCGAAGTTGTCCGGGCGGGAGATGGCCGGTCGGCTGACGGCTCTCAAGCCGGGGCTGCGGGTGCTGTTTATGTCGGAGTACACCGAGGACGTGGTGATTCAGCAGGGTGTGGCGTCGTCCATGGTGGACTTCCTGCACAAGCCGTTCGCCATCGCTACCCTGGCGCAGAAGGTGCGGGAGATACTCGACCGGAAGTAGGTTGAGCTAAGGCGTACAAGGCGCAATGGTCACTGAAAGGGCAGAACCCCTCGCGCATCAATGAGAATCAGAATGGCAAAGGCCACGCCCCCAATCAGAGCACTTTCCCGCATGACGGACCAGCCAGGCGATTCCTCAGCGTGGTCGTCGTTCCGACCTATCGCGTCGAGCCAGGACGCCATGCAGGCGAATCCGACCGACGAGAGCACAAGAGGTGAGGTCGTCATAGCAGCCAGGCCGTATACGATCAGCAGCGATGAGGTATGCGAGTGCCGGCTTCCTCCTGGTCCTCCCCTGCAAATCCAATGAGTTCGCCTGATCCATAAGCCGCCCGCTACCGCACCAACCCCTAGCGCCAAAAACAGGATGCCCACCATGTCATCCTCCATTCGACGGGAGAGAACCCAGAGCAAAGCAAACACCGTCGAAGCGCCCATCGCCGCATGTCGTAGTCCATCCTGTATTGAAGTGCGCCACTCTCTTAACGGGGCCGTGGCGATGAATCCGCTGAGGATACCGATCACCGCGCCTCCCAGGACATCGGTCGGGAAATGCGATCCTCGAAGGACACGACTGAGTGCCACGAACAGTGCGATCGCGATACAGAGCGGCCCGAAGAGGGGAAATTGCTTCGCCAGCACCGTCGCGACGGCAAAACTCGCCGTGCTATGTCCCGACGGAAAGGAGTCCAGTCCGGATGCCCAGGAAAGGGTCATCTGCCAGTCTCCCGAGTGGACGAACTTCGGTCGGGGCCTGCCGATGAGGTGTTTCATCCCATTGGCCAGCAATGCGGCGATGCCGTGAGCGATCAGGGACTGGATGGCAACTATCTTGACAGTCGGCCTTTCAAAAGCCCACGCGCCGACGAGCAGCAGGATGCTTACGGCCACCAGGTGCCAACCTTCGCCGATCCAGTCTCCTGCATTACTCGTGAAGGCCATCCACGGAACGGTGAGTTGGTCCCAGGGGAGATGAATCGTCACCGATCGCACATACTTGGTGATCGGCAGATCAAACTGAGCCAAGCCGAGAAAGCTGATGACCAATGCGGCGCAGGAACACCCGGCTGCGGCGAGCGACGAGGTCGTATTCCGGGATGACTGGGACGGGGCGCTCATCGAGCCACGATCTGTACCGAGGCTCCCTGGATGTTCGGAACCGATCACCACTCGCTCATCGCCGATCACCGTGCCTTACGGAACCCAGTCGGCCAGGAACACGTTGAATTCGCCCGGTTGCTTGGCATTTCGATCCGAGACCCAGACGAGACGCTTGCCGTCCGGGGAAAACATGGGGAAACTATTAAAGTGTCCTTCCATGGTGAGACGTTCTAATCCGGTTCCGTCATCACGCACCAGATACAGATGGAAACTAGGGCGTCCCCCCTCCCCTTTGGTTTCGATGTTGGAAGAAAAGATGATGCGTGTGCCGTCGGGATGAAAATACGGAGAAAAATTCGACGCGCCGGTCGTTGTGACCTGTTGCTTACCAGACCCATCGGCATTCATGACAAAAATTTCAAGCTGACCGGGCTCGATCAGCCGTTGTGCCAGCAGCTCCTTGTATTTGGCCACTTCGGCCGGATCGGTTGGATGCGCGGCACGATAGACAATTTTCTTGCTGTCCGGTGAAAAGAACGCTCCGCCGTCGTAGCCGACATCGTCCGTCAGGCGACGAACGTTCGAGCCGTCCAGATTCATCGTATACAGGTCAAGATCTCCATCCTTCACCGATGTCCAGACGACGGTCTTCCCGTCAGGTGAGATCGTGGCCTCCGCATCATATCCCGGCGAAGAAGTCAGTCTCTGCATGTCCTGTCCGTTGAGATTCGCAGAATAGATATCGTAATCGTCGAGTGCCCATCGATAGGCGCCGTCCCGTTTAGGTTTCGGCGGGCAATCGGACCCGGCGGCGTGTGTGGAGGAGTACAGCACCCGACTGTCACCGGGGAGAAAATAGCCGCACGTCGTTGCGCCTTTCCCGGTACTTACCAAGCGGACGGTCTCGTTCTCCATATCCATCACATACATTTGATAGCATCCTAGGCCCGACTCGGCTGGTTTGCGGGGGGAGGCCGATGGATCCTTCATCCAGTTGTTCGTTGATTGAAAAATCAGCTTGGCCCCGTTGAACGAAAAATAGGCCTCCGCGTTCTGGCGACCCACGGTCAGCTGGCGGATATTGGCCAGATGCCGTTCGGTAGAACGGGCCGATGCCATCGACTCCTTCGGCTGATCAGCGGCCAGGGCAAAGGGGGAGATACTCATCACTGCGCAGAATCCCCACAACAACATTCCACCGGTCTTACGACGTTGCATCAATCCTGACCTCCTTCACATCCAGCGTCCTTTGCCACACGTCACGCTTCGTCACGGCTCCGTCCTGGAAAATCACGTAACTATGCCACCCATAATAAAACAGAAAGCGCGAAAGTTTCTCGACTGCACCTGAGGTCACGCCATACAAAACCGTGATGACGCTGTCCGACACATTCACTCTATGGCAGGAGAAGAGCACGGCCATCTTCGGCCCATCATAGGCCTGACCATCGATCTGGAAACCCCTATCTCCAAGAGCAATTCGGTCACCGCAAGACTCCTGCACCACTGATTGAACGGCCTGTCGCTGGTCGGCTCCTGCCAATATCAGGATCGATCCATCACGGGGGAGGGGGTTCTCTTTGAGAGAGACCACCGTCGTTCTGAGAGATCCCGCTAGTTCGTGGTCGGCGATGCGAGACACAATCTGCTGCAACGGCGAAGCAGTGTCGGAAAACGCCCGCACCACCGTCTTTTGTTGGTCTGTCAGATAGCCGTTCAGCATGGGCGGCAGCTGACGTCTCGTCAGCCGGCGAAACGTCATTAAGTATGGATCAAGCTCCACCCGCAACGGCTGATCGGGCAGGACGAATTCGGTAACGCTCGTTTGCGAGTGGCTCAGCGTGATCGACTTGATGTCCGTCGATTCTTTCATCACGATGCGGATGGGGATCGCCATCCGAAACGGCTTGTCGGCCTGCTCAATCTGAACCGTCAGCCGCCAAGCTTCTCTGCCGCCCTCTCCCTTCACACGACGAGCGTGGACATCGCGCAAGGACAATTGTGGCGCGCCGGGCTGTTCGACCCATTGCTCGAAAAACCACCGCAAGTCCTGACCACTTTCTCGAGAAAAGACTTCCTCGATCGACCTCCAGTCCGCCGGGCGATTGCGATAGCTGCTGACGAAGGTCTTCACGCCGCGCCAGAATGGCTCGTCTCCGATTTCCTGTCGAAGGAGGTGAAATACAAAGGCCGATTTGTGGTAGCCGATGGCATTATCCTTCTCGTCATGTTTCCTCAGAAACTGTGACACCGCATAGTCTGTTTCAGGCCTCACATAGAGATTGTACCCGTCAAGCATCATTCGCCTTTGTTCGAAGGCTTGCGGCACATCCTGCACCATCTCGTGCCAGTAGTAATTCGCCAAGTAGGTCGTCAGTCCTTCGACCCAGTTGCCGTGATCGTCTCGATTGAACACGGAATTTCCGATCCATGAGTGAACGATCTCGTGGCCCAAGGCATAGGGTTGGATATAGTGTCGCTTGATGCTGCCGCTGCCGAGTAGGGTGAACGACGGCAGACCAAGACCGCTCGCAAAAAAATTCTCCACTACCGCAAATTTGTCGAAGGGATAGTTCCCTAGGATTCTGACATACGCGTCGAGATACCTTGCGGTCGCATCGAGATACTCATTCGCCAAGCCGGCATTGTCGGGCAAGAAATGGGTCTGGAGTTCGACTCGCTGTCCTGTCGGACCTTTCCATTCCCGCGATGTCGTCACAAACTTGTTGGCGACAAGTGTGAACGCCTCAGACGGGTCCTGAACGATCCAGGTTGAGGAGGTCTTTCCATCGCTTGTCGTCTCGCTTTCCTTACGCCCGGATGCCACCACCGTCCAGCCCTGTGGAATCTGAGCCGTCACTCGATAGGTACTGAAGGAGCCGATGATATCGGGGTACCATTGACTTTCGCCGCTCAAGTACACACCTTCCAAACCGATGTGTCCCGCTGTCTCGCTGGGTGTCACGAATCTCAAGTGGCGCGGCTCCCTGGGAGGGTCATTGATCTGGCCACGATAACTCGTGACCAATGTCACCCTCCGGTCGTGGTCTTTTGGAAGGGAGACCACAATGCGCTGAACCGTGGTCTCAGGAGGACGCACGCTCGTGAATGGGACGACTTCGTCCGGGCTTCCCTGCCCACCCGAGTCCGAGTGCGTTCGCAGGGCGATGGACTCGACGTGCAGCGTATGGGCAAGCGTGAACGTGACCGACGTGACCTGTGGCTCAATCTGCAGTTCGATCTGATCGCTCGCCACGAGCTCATGTGCGGCAGGGATCAACTCGGCTGAGAGGGTGTGATGAACGTTAGTGACATTCTCCTGGGCAGACAGGACCGAAACGCCCCACGTGTGTATGATGGAGATCGACAGCAGGCCGATGAGGCAAAAGCGAATAAGACGTTTCCTGATGGGCATCAGGAAGCGTTTTAGCACTCGCGGCAGACGAGTACAAGCTGGATCGCGGTTAAGAGGCGTTCAAGATCGACCGGTTTTATAAGAATCTCCTGAGGGCCTAGGCTCCAAGCTTCTCGAAGCAACTCCTCATTGTGACTTCCGGTCATGATGATGATCCCACCTGAATAGTCCTTGTCACGCAGGGCGCGAAGAACTTCGATCCCCGGCATTCCAGGCATGATCAGGTCGAGCACGATCGCATCGGGCGGCATATCTTCGACGATCCGCAGAGCCTCGTGGCCATCTTTGACGCCAAACGTCCGATACCCGCGCAGACTGAGAAACCGGACTAAGAGATCACACAGGAGCGGTTCGTCGTCGACCACCAAGACCGACTCGTCGATCTGCTCGATGACATCCCCATTGCCAAGTGGGGACTGGGCAACGGTCGACGGCGCAGGTAGCTTTGAGAGTCGAGTGACGGCTTCGACGAGGACGTCCAGCGACAATCCTTTTCTGATAAAATCCGTGGCTCGTAGAGCTCGTGCTTGATTCTCCTGAATCTCGGTTGCTCCACCGCCCAGGATAATCACCGGCGCTTGAGGGTCGATGGCCCGGATTTCCTTTAAGACAGTCAATCCGTCCATCTCCGGCATACGGAGGTCCAGCAGGGTGACTCGTGGATTGTATGCGCGGAACAGACCAAGACCTTCCCGTCCACTGGTCGTCGAAATGACGTCACACCCGTGACGGGTGAGCACACTCTGCAACAAATCGCAATTCATCTGATCGTCGTCCACGATCAAGACTTTGATCATCGCTGCCGGCCCTCCCTAACCAAAAGCACTGGACCCTGTGAAAAGAGAATAGCACGAGGCCGTGAACATTGAGAAGACAATGCGTGGTTTATGAGAGGGAAGTCGGCTGTCCGAACAGAGCCGCGACAAACGCCTCGGCGTTGAAGTCCTGGAGGTCATCGGCCCCTTCTCCCACACCGATGAGGCGCAGGGGAAGCTTCAGTTCTTCGGCAATCGCCACGACGATACCCCCTCGTGCGGTCCCATCAAGCTTCGTCAGAGCAAGTCCCGTAACCCCAACTGCCTCGTGGAATTGACGGGCCTGGGCCAGCGCGTTCTGTCCGACGGTGGCATCCAGGACCAATAACACTTCATGTGGCGCGCCGGGTAACTCCTGAGCGATCACCCGTTTTACTTTCCGCAGTTCGTCCATCAGATTGGACTTGGTGTGCAAGCGGCCGGCCGTATCAACGAGAACCATGTCCACCATTCTGGCTTTGGCTGCAACGATGCCGTCGAAGGCGACGGCAGCCGGATCGGCACCGTGTCGTTGGCGAATCACCTCCACTCCGACCCGATCCCCCCAAACTTGAAGTTGATCAATGGCGGCGGCACGAAAGGTATCTCCTGCGACTAGGAGAGGTCGCCGCCCGGCCTGCGTCATCCGCTGTGCAATTTTGGCGATGGTGGTTGTTTTCCCTACGCCGTTGACTCCGACGACAAGGGTGACAAACGGTTTAGGGCTTTCGTTGACCAGCTGATCGATGGGAGGACCAGATACGGTTTTCAGAATACTATAGAGTGAGCGACCTAAAACATTCTGAAGCCCTTCCGACGTTTGTGCGTCCGCTCCCCGCGTCTCTTCCCTGACCCGCTGCATCAAACGATCGACGACACTGGCGCCAAGATCAGCAGCAAGCAGCGCCGCCTCCAGATCTTCAAGAAGTTCTTCGTTCGGCGCGCGTCCGAGGAATCGATCAAGGGACTGCTGTACGACATTGCGTGTCTTGCCGAGTCCTTCGTTCAACCGTTGAAACCATCCCATCGTCAACGCCCTTTCGTTTGTCGTCCGGCACGAAACATTACCATGCGAGGCACAGGAGCAATGAGATGAAGCAGGACCCGTTCACGACGCGACATTCGCGCTGCTTCTCGTGGACTACGCTCATGATCGTATCCGCAGAGATGAAGCACCCCGTGCACCAGCAGCATCGCCAGCTCATCGTCGATAGATCGTCCGGCTTCCTGTGCTTGGCGAACCGCGGTCGGCAGCGAAATCACGACATCGCCGAGCATGCCGGCCACAGGACGAACACCTCGAGGCATAACAGCCTCACGGGTGGGGAACGCCAACACATCAGTAGGCTGATCCTTCTTGCGATACTCACGGTTCAGCCGTCGAATACGCCTGTCTCCAGTCAATTCCAGGCTCAGTTCCGATCGAGACTCTCCGACTGCCGACAAGACACGTTCAGCTAGATGGGTCAGTCTGGTTTGTCGGACGGCAAGCCGCGTGAGACGCACGCGAAGATAGACAGCCATCAATGAGAACGGCTGGATAGACCGCGCGGCGACGAGCCGGACGCGGACGACTTGCGGGGATTGGACGACGGGCGCTGGTGAGACGCGACCTGCCCTCGAGCATGACGAGCATCACCGCTGTTGACCGGCTGATGACGGTCATAGGCCTTGATAATGTCTTGAACCAGTCGATGTCGGACCACATCCTTTTCATCGAAATAAACGAACCCAATCCCCTCAATGTCGCGGAGAATGTCCTTCACCTGAATGAGGCCGGACACTCGATCGCTCGGTAAATCGACTTGCGTGATGTCGCCGGTCACGACAACTTTTGAATGGAACCCCAGCCGAGTGAGAAACATCTTCATCTGCTCTGCCGTGGAATTTTGCGCTTCGTCCAAGATGACAAACGAATCGTTGAGCGTTCTCCCGCGCATGAACGCCAGAGGCGCAATTTCAATATCTCCCCGCTCGATCAAGCGATTCGCTCGTTCCATATCCATCATGTCAAACAGCGCGTCGTAGAGCGGCCGCAGATAGGGATTCACCTTCTCGTAGATATCGCCGGGCAGGAAACCGAGTTTCTCCCCTGCCTCAACCGCCGGACGCGCAAGAATAATCCGGCTCACCTCTTTATTCATCAATGCACTGACGGCCATGGCCATGGCGAGATAGGTCTTCCCCGTTCCAGCCGGTCCGATGGCGATGACAATGTCGTGCTGCTCAATCGCTTCGATGTAGGCCTTCTGCGTGGGCGACTTGGGGCCGACGAACCGTTTTTTCGTAACGACCATGGCCGACTCGCCGAGCACGTCCTTGAGCGAAGCCTCAGGAGTTCGGCGCAATGCGCTGAGCGCATGAGTTACATCTTCAGCTTGGAGTGATATCCCTTGATTGGTCAGGGAGGCAAGTTCGACGAGGATGCGTTCCGCTTGGCGAACAGCCTCGGGAAGACCGTCCAGCGTGAGTTCTTCACCACGGGCAGAGAGCCGAACACCCAACTCGTCTTCGATCAATTTGAGATGCCGGTCATGGTGACCGAACAGGACGGCGGTATTGGTGCCTTCTCGTAGTTTGAGTTTGCGCACGAGTTTGGGGTGGTCTCCCTCCTCACTACACTGATGGCGTCATTCTAGCAGAGAGGAAAAAGATGAGACAAGCAGTGCGGATTAAAATTTCACGTCCCGGTTTGCTTAGATGAAACCGGCAGAGACAGGGTCAGATCGAACTCCTGAGAGGCCATGCCGCCCTGCCCATCCTTAGCTATCACCTTGACATGGAATATCCCCTGTTGATCGGACGGAATTTGCCATGCAATGTGGCCTGACTCTGGACTAATTGTCATGCCTGGTGGAGCTGCTTCCAACTGGTAGGTCAACTGGTCGCCGTCGGGGTCAGCAGCCTTCACAGGATAGTCAAAGCGGCCTTCAGCGGCAGATGCAGGAGGCGTCGACACGATCTTTGGAGCACTGTTCCCCAACACGAGCGGTTCAGATCTTAAGGAACCTCCAGAACCAGCTGGATCATGAGCTGTTACCTCGACCACGATCTTATCACGAGCAGCAAATCCGGTCGTATCGAGAAAAGGTTCTTCCCCTTCCTTGACGAGGGTAGCATTGCGATACCACTTAAAGGCCAAATCGACGCGATCATGGTCCGGATCGCTTGCCTCAACCTGGGCTTCAAGCTTTTCCCCAGTTCGAGCCGTCTGCGGAGTCAGTGAAACAGCCATCAGTCTCGGAGCCGTGTTCCCAACCATCGCACTCTTTGTTCGATACGGCTGACCCTTATGCGCGCCATCAGTCGGGACAACTTCGACGAAAACCGATTGACCGCGTCTTAAGAGTTCAGCGGGCAACGTGGCGCTAGTTTGTTTCGCGAGGGGAGTATTGTCCACATACCACTGGTATTCGAACGAAACCGCCTCTCGCTCGGGATCCTGCGCATCGACCTGCACCTCGACCGGTCCAGTCAGGGGAATTGGATCGTTAAGAATCTTCGCCGAAGTGACAGTGGGAGGCTGGTTGCCCTTTGCAGGAGCTGAACCATTGGCTGTACCGGGAGAGGAACCAGTACAAGAGATGTTCATCACTAGCGCACTAACACAAAGAGTGAGGAGCCAGGATCTGACGACGGTTGAGCGAAATGTGCGCAGGTTGCTCACTAGAATCAAGGTTGCTTCTTTCCAGTCGCAGAAGTCAGGTCATGGCGCATTGCCCGCGCCATGGCCTGAACCCAAAACATTCCCTTGAAAAGCATATCAGTCACGTTGATGCACCCAACTGATAAACTTACTATAGGAGTCACCTTTGCCCGTATTCGTGCATACCGTGTTGCTATTACTCATCTGCGAGCATACCTTCGCCCCTGGCCCGGTTCCTCCACCGCCTCCTCCTTCGTAGCCAAAGTGGACTGACAAGGCGGAGGCCATACCAACCCCAAGTGAGACTTTCGTTGTCACATTGGTATTGCTCCCCGACGTCGCGGTTCCGATCACTGGCGACGTGGAGGCAGTTCCGGTCTTGTAGAACAGCGCATAGAGATAGCTGGCCCCGTCCGAACCGCAGAAATCGGATGTCGGTGCGAACGTCGGGAAGAAGACCGTTCCTCCAAACAGGGCCGGAACCACGACCGCCCGCTCAGCCGAGAAGTTCGTGACAATGCCCGCGTTCGTGACACTGACCGGTCCTGGCAAGGTGACCCGCCAACCATCTTTCGAGGCCACCAAGCCAACCATCGAGGTCGTTCCCGTTCCATTGAATGTTGTGACTCCGGAATTTGTCGGATCGGTCACTTGATTAGTCGAGCCGCTACAGACGATACAGACCACGGCATTCGTGACATTGACAAGATCGTTCGTCCAACAGCTCGTTTGATTAGTTTGCGCGCAGATTCCATTCACAACTTTATCCTTCATGCCATACAGACGTTGGAAACTGTTGTCGACCTTGTCCGAATTTCCAATGTAGCGGCCGGTTCCAAAGAAGACCCATACTTGGCTACTGTCATCGATTGTCCACGTCGGAGCAGCGGTCACAGGGCCTAATTCAACCGTTCCCAGTAGCGGATCGTTGAAGGTGTCGATCATTTCAGTCGGCACACGAGTACCTCCTCCACCTGCGATTCCCCAGCTGGTCGGTAAACAGGGAGCGGCCGTACAGCCCATCGTGAGGCGATACATTTTCCCTCTCCAAGGTAGAGCTCCATCATGCATGGTTCGCCCCGCATACACGACATCTGTCCTGAAATCGAGATCCTTATCGGCCGAGATCAGACCAGTCATGAAGGATCGGAGGATCCCTACCGGCATACGAGTTACATTGATGTTGCCTATGCCAGGTCCCGCAGCCAGATCCACCGTATAGAGAGCAGCGGACTGAGTCGGCGGAGCCGGAAGATCTCCTTGATAACTATTGGGTCCGGACCCGAATACGGCATACCATTTCTCATTGACCTTGCTTGTTATGGCATCACTAGTCGGGTTCATACGAACCACGGTCGGAGTGCTCGTTGTCAGACCGAGGTTTATATCGGAGAAGGTCCATAAGAGTTTCGGATCTACTTCGGGATTGGTGATATCGAGGACAAAGAACGCGCTATAGAACGTACGCGGGACACCACCGATGTTGACCGTCATAGGAGGCGCACCAGACCCTACCGCACATTGTCCGCAACTCCCGCCCATGCGGAATCCGCCGATGAGAATCGTGCCCCATCCTCCTGGATGATCGGCATCTGGCGTGAAAATGCGGACATCTGCTATGGTCGGCTTGAGATCGACGTAATAGACGTGCGTATAGTCAGTTTTTGCCAACCATTGCAGGTGGGGAAGCAACTGCATTGGAACGAATCCCCACAGCTCGGCTCCCAGATTTGGCCCGCTTGAGTTATTGGTAGGATTCATTGTAAACCACCCATGCTCGACGGTTGCAGGAGTCGTAGGGTCATCGCCTCTGTGATAGAACCCGCCGTTGAAGGCATGGAGCATCCCATCATTCGATCCTAGGTACATCACCTGGCGTCTGTTACGATACTGCAGATAGTACGCATTATATGATGCATCGCCGTATACCAGATCAAATCGAGCCCTCGGCGCAGCAACAATGGTCGGCGTGGAGTGAATCGCGTCACCGAGTTTCCAGACCTTGAACGTGCCGCTGCCAAGCGGGGTCTCGATCATTCTGGTGCGCATGCCTGACACCTCATCACCTCGGACGAAGTTGATGAGATTCATGGCATTACTGCTACCCGAACACACATCGCCTGGATAGCGAAGATAGTCCCTCAAGGCATTACAATTCACCGCGCTGAAATCGATCTGCTCAGTAGGATCGACGACGCCATTATTATTCGGATCAACCCACGTGAGAATCTTGCGCGAGGCGGAGGGGGTGTTAGCGAGTTCCGCACCGGCCTCCCATATGGGTTTGATGTTCTTCAGGTCATCGCCCAGGATGGTCGGGGTTGCATTATCGGCGACCCCATCACCATTGAGATCCACATATTTGTCCACTAACACTTTTCTATACGTTGGGCTCAGTGGATTGTTGTCGAACCTGGTTTCGATGATCAGATCGTTTTTGTAGTCCAGCACACCATCCTTCACGGTATCTTCCCGGAAATTGCCGAACCCGTCGACAAACAAGCCATGCGCATAGCCGGTCCACTTGACGTTTGCTCCACCCTGCCCAATATCGCTGGTAAAGAAGTAGGCCTGGTAGATCGACCCTTCACCAGTCGATGACGAAGACAACACGGAAACTGAAGTTCCTGACGCGCTCTTTCGCAAGATGGCTGTGATGGTGGCCATCAGCCGATCTTGAAGATCATCGACGTTCGAGGATTCGAAATAGTTATCAGGAATTCCGTCAGTTCCAGGCGCCCCCGTAGCATTGATCACCTTATCCCACTCTGACACTAAGTCAGGAATATTGTTACCGTTGCTATCCTCAAAGCCGCCAAGTTGGGCCGTATGCATCAAAATCTCACGCCCGGCGATGTTGCCAAAGGCAAAAAATGTATAGACCGTCACATTCTGGAGGCCTTGCAAGCAATGGCCGGGTACGTTGAGTACGGCAATCTGCCCGTCGGCGGTGCCGTTGCAGGGCCGCATGTCGTTGGTGTGAGCCCAGTAGGCCACGTCATCCAGATAGTGATTTCCACTGTCTGCATAGTCAGTCTTGTGTTCGCCTAAAAGGAACGGGGCGGTAGTTGCCTGGTGGGCATTACAGGTCCCATCGATAGGTGCCGTGGGACTACTCGTGTCAGAGTTTGTACAGTGGATTCCGTGCCGCCCATGGGCATAGTCCCGTATCCCTGCTGGGATGTTGGTGTCTTGAGTGGGCGCTCCGTCCGTGACCAGAATCACAAAGGTTTTGCAGCAGGCAACCTGGGTGGAGGTCGAGGCCCAAGCCGGCGTGTGGTTGCTGCCAAAAAAGTAGGGATCTCGCCCACAGGCATTGGCGATATTATATCCAGGAGGGCAAACCTCTCCGCCGGTCAGGGCGCTGATTTCGCTCCCCCCGATCGACCCAGTTCCCGTTCCCTGAAATGCCACGCCGTTAGAATTCCCTCCAGAAAACGCGATGGGATAGACATACGATCCAGCCAAGTACGTGGAATTTATTTGCGCGATATACCGAACGGTTTCATACAGCGATTCAGACAGCGGTGTCCACGTTGAGGGGAATGATTCTTGGATCGCGTCGACCATGGCAGCCATGTTGGTATTAAAAGTCTCGACGCTTGATCCGGAAAAGTCGATCGATTGGCGAGACCCAACACCCACCAGCATACGGGCTCCATCGCCAGTTGGTTTAAACTCAAACAGGCCGAATCGGGCCGAAGCTCCGATCTGTTGAATGACGCCGGTCGGTTCGGTGCTGTTTCCGATCCTGAGTTCATACTTTCTCAGGCTAAAGGCATCCCCGCAATTGCTACTAAAAGTGTTGTCGTTATCGACACAGAAATAGGCGGCAGCAGTATGAATATAAAGGTTGTTCGGCGTCCCGCTGGTATCCGCTGTTGGAATTCTTCCTGCGTAGGTATTGACGCCGGCACCAGCATTATAGTTGACCAGTGCCATTTCCGAATTGATTCCTGTAGCCTGTGCTCTCACCGTCTTGAGTGCCGGAGTTCCGTTCGTTGGGCAGGTCCCGTCTGCCGCGCGCGCGACAAAACAGTCGCCGCCGATCATCGATTTCTTGAGCGCATCGAATCGGCGAAACGTCGCCCAGTTCAAGAAATTCCCATCCCACTCAGTACCACTACAAGCTGTCGCCAAAGCCGCTTTAACCGTAGCTGGTTCAAACCTCGTATCACCAGTATCGTAGGTATAGCAGCGAAGAGAATCAAAATAGCCTGACCAGTTGGTCGTATTTGCGAAGCGCAGATCAGCTACGTCGGTACAGTCGCCATCATCATTGCGGTCACACCCAAGGCCGCTCATACTGCCGGAGTTATCGAGTACCAAAATAATGTTGGGCGCGACTTGATCACTGACGAAGGGAGGCACGGCATAATATTGATCCATTGTCTGAGCTTGGCCCGCACCAGGCGCGACCAGACAACTAATCAATGCCAGCATGATGGTTCCACGAAGTGCAACGTTCTCACTATTCATGGCACCCCTCCCTCTGCTCAAACATCATCATAGTTCGCTCCCAACTAATTCGACTATTCGGGCAAGAGCAGAATCATCCGATCAATCTTGTCTTTCGAACCTTTTTCGAGATGGTACTTCACTTCAATATCCACCCTGAGATAGCTGGCATTCAACTCATCGCCGTGGCGATCCAGCAGAACCGCATCAGAGGTTAAGCTATAGGTCCTATGGTCGATCTGAAATGTCGTTTCATAGATACCTGTAATTGTTCCGCTCTGATATCCGACCGTCATCATTGGAGGCTGTTCATCCGCGCGCGCCGTCCCGGGAACAAGACCAACCATCGTCACAATTCCCAAGGCCAGTGCATAGGCCGCCCTCTGGTTCCAAGTCGTCCATATTTTTGGGGTGATCATGGCTTCTGGTCTCCTCCTCTTCTCTTTCGAGTCACAATCACGCACGGAGTCGGTCTATAAAAAACGTTGCAGACAACTATCACCACTCTTGAGGCATTGATACACAGCGATGACGCGACTTGTCGCACCAGTCGCGGTGTTCACGGCCTGGCAGTCTATTCGGTACACCATATCCATATCCGGAGTTTGTCCTTCAGTTTGTCCACCGGCACGTTGCTTCCCAAACTGTAGGTCGATGTCGCCATTCACGACATAGTTATTGACGGCCATGACAATGTTCGGAGCAGCACCGACTCCCCAGGCGACGTCCGGACTATTACGAATAACATTAATCTCTTGCCCTAGAATAACTGCGTTGGCAGCGGGTACCGGTCCGTTCGGAGCAATCAACCAGGGCATGACCTGTCCATCGTCGATTGAATCTTTGATAACCTTGACCCCCATCCCTACGCATGATTCAGCCGCATCGGTCCCCTCCTCCACCATACGCATGGCGCCGGCCGTCGAATTTTCCAAACCGGTCATCGTCAAAGCAGCCACACCCAGCGCTCCGGCCATGAGCATGATGATCATGACCGTCATGAAGGACACGCCTCTTTCGTCGAGTGCGCTCTGCCTCAGATATTCCATCCTGCGACATGGCTTCATCGTTAATACCTCTGGTTTCTGAGTTCGACTGTCCTGGTCAAGATCCGTCTCTTAAACTGGAGATAGGCTTGTTGCTGAGCGGGTGTACTGTTATCGCCAAGGGTAAACACCCCATTTGCGTGATTATGATCACTGATCGTGGGAATCGTGTTCGTATTCTGTACAAGGGTCGAAAGTCCTTCGCCCGTTCCTTGATCGGTTCTGGTTTGCCTTGCCACGATGCTGACCTGAACCATGCGGATCTTGTTCGTCGTCATGGCGCTGCTCGGAGGGAGGAACCAATTGATGTTTGTCTGAAAATCTCCTTGGTCGAATGAATTCGACCCATTCATGTCATCAATGGCGCCGTCTGACATTCCAGAGCCGATATTGATGTTGCAGCCATCGCAGGCGTAGGCAAGCTGGAGGTCTTCCACCCCATCCATGATCGGCACGCAGGCATTACCAGGATTGTTGCAGTTCGGCGGTCCGCCAGCTCCGGCAGGAGCTACTCCCCTAACCAAACAAGGTGCGTTTCCTTGACAAAGATTCTGGGGGTCCGGGGGGGGAACGACTTGGTAGGTAATGCACTGAAGTAAGTAGACTTGTGTGCCATGACCAAATGTCGACGGAGCTGGTATGGCTGGGTTCAGGTTCAAGCTCGAAGGGGTTCCTCCTGGTGCAATCCGTGCCCCTGCGACACCTCCAATCGTTACCGCCATTCCTGGCAACGCAGCGACTCCACCAGGAATCATAGCCCCCATGCCATTGACCGCGTTGTTCATTAACGGGAGCGCGGCGATCGGTTGAGTCTGACCGCCGATCGTTCCTGGCGCAGCCGGAATGTTCAACTGCCACAACGCTCCAACCGCGGCAATCGAATTCGTCATCGGCACGACCATCGAGATCGAATCTGGTCCAGAATCAGCGCCCAGCGGATTGTTATCTGCCGGGATCAAAGCCGCAGGCGTTCCGTTCACGACACAATTACCTACCGGCCCGCCCATCAGCCCTTGCATGCCGAAACCTGCGAGTTTCAAGTCGGCGGTGATCATATCGAGGCCGGTTCTCGCGGTCGCCTGGGTATTCACCACTTGATTGGTCATTCTCGCCGTCTTTTGCGTGACCGTGAGGGCCCCTAACCCGGCCGCAATAATCGCCGTGGTCATCATCGTCGCGACCATCACTTCCGTGAGGGTAAAACCCCGCTGGTTGAATATGGTTGGATTTGGAGATGCGATCATGAATGCACCCATCTTGTTCGTTTGCCGTTCATGTCACTCAGCAACAAGAGTCGTCTGCAAGCGAACCGTTCTGAGCCGTTGGCCTGCGCCTCGATCATTCCATTGCACTTCTACAACCAGTTGCCTTGCTCCGAGTGATGGATTGGCTGGAACGCCGTTAGTAACTTGGACTAGTCCTTGTACATTGGTCAGTCTGGACGCCTGCACCAAGTTTAGCCATTGCGTACAGTCACCTTGGATCACTCGAGAAGCATTGGTGGGAACGGGCTTTGTAATGTCAACGGGTGGCGGAGCAGGGAGGGCCGCACAATTCCCAGGGCCGAGTGCCTGGAGATTGTGGTACCCCCAGGCGTACTGCCGGTTGGCCTGGATGCGCTCCATCATGTCTGAGGCGATGTTTGTAACTATCGTTAGATCATTGGCATCCACATTTTTGGTAAAGGCCATGCCTTGCATCGCCGCCATTCCCATCACGCCGACACCCAGTATGGCAGCCGATACCAAGACTTCCACCAGCGTAAAGCCTTTTTCATTCCTGACCTGCATCACATCACCTGCTTCCTCTCTATTGGTTCTGAATACAAGGATCGATGTTCCGGTTGCACCAGGTGACTTTGCCGGACGGAGCTAACGAGATCGAATAGATCAACGTAGGGTCTCGGACGCTTTGCAGCTGAATCGTCGTAGGCACGCCAGGGATCGTGCTTAATCCTCTTGGCGTGAACCCGATCGGCGTAGCCGGCAACGGAAGAACAAAGTTCACGTTGAGGGGCAATGTCTCGACGCCCAGTGGAGCGGTAAATGTGACTTGGCTCTGGGCTCCCGGTACATTGGCGGGTGTCGCCACGATCATCGCGTTGCGACTGATGGCCGCCGATCGAGCAAACACCAGTCGGTTATACAAACTGGTGGTCGTCTGGTAGAGCTCGTGTCGAGCATACATCAACGTGAAATTAGGAACGGCCAACCCTGCCGAAATGCCAATGATGACCACGACAATCATGATCTCCAGCAGCGTAAAGCCCTGCTGGTTTGTCTCACCCCGTCTCGTGGTTGTTGGCCGTTGACACAACATGGCAGCAGCTGATCGAGCAAGGGGCATGCCATTCTCAGTTGGGTGTTTCTCCCATCTAACTCCTTGATTTGGTGGCATTCATTCCATGAAGAGGTCAACGAAATTCGATCATTTTTCGCACTTCTGCACGACAATTTTTGGCGAAGATTCTGTACTGTTTCGTGCAGCAGAGTGGCTATGTTGGATTGAGAATCCTTGGGTGATCACCACCGTAGACGAGGGAGAGTTAGGACAACAGGCGTCGGATCGGGTAGGATTCAATCTGCATTGGTGAGAAGGAATCGTATGAAACGAGAGTCTCGCAAAGCCCGGCGATTCGCCGTCCAGCTTCCCTGCCAATTGTGGAACAATGAAGACAAGTCGGATGGAACTGTCTTAAACCTTTCAGCGCAGGGATGTGCCATAACGACGGGGCACCTTCCGTCGGTCTCGACCTACGTTTCGCTGGATATTGATCTTTTAAACGGCGAGGGGCCGGCTACGATCGAATTGGCTGGAGTGCGTTGGGTGTCCCAGCACCGATGCGGGCTGGAATTTATCCGCGTTCAACCCGATATCCTCATGAAGCTGCGAGCGTTCGTCTTGTTGTTGGAGCAGACCCCCTAACAGATTCAACTGGTTGCTTACCTCCTAGCAGGACTACTTTACCGCAACGGCGCGGACTTGCCGATAGGTCGTCAGACCTTTCAGTACTTTCTGGATACCATTCTGCAACAAGGTGACCATGCCATCCCGCATTGCCACGCTGAGAATTTCGGCTGTCCTTGCTTTGGCTTGGATCAGATTCTTAATTTCTTCTGACCCAACCAGGAGTTCGTGCAGCGCTACCCGTCCCTTAAACCCGCTGTGATTGCAAGCATCACAACCCTTCCCACGATAGAGAGTTAAGTCGTCAGTGTACAGCACACCGAGCTTCTCCCAATAACGCGCGCCATAACCCTGCACCAGCTCGTCATACTCTTGTTGGGTCGGATGGTATCCCTCTTTACAGTGGAGACAAATGCGTTTACAGAGCCGCATCGCAAGTATCCCCAACATTGCATCGGCAAAGTTGAAGGAGTCGCACCCCATATCGAGTAATCGAGTGACGGTTTCCACTGCACTGTTGGTATGGAGCGTGCTCATCACGAGATGTCCGGTGAGTGACGCTTCTATCGCAATATCGGCCGTCTCTTTATCGCGCATCTCCCCAATCATAATCACGTCCGGGTCGGCTCGAAGGAATGCCCGCATCGCCGTCGCAAAGGTAAAGCCGATTTTTGAGTGCACTTGAACCTGTCGCAGCCCTTCCTGTGTGATTTCGATGGGGTCCTCGGCAGTCCAAATCTTTCGCTCATCGGTGTTGATGTATTTCATTATGGCATGCAGTGTGGTGGTTTTCCCCGATCCGGTCGGCCCCACACAAAGGAATATTCCATGCGGTTGCTCGGACAGGTCTTTCACGATCTGCAGAACGTCTTGGGAAAACTCCATGGCCTCTAAGGGCATGCTGTCCTTTGCCGTGAGAAGACGCAGCACCACATCTTCGTTGTTTCCCGCGGTAGGCAATGTCGCGACCCGCAATTCGATTTCACGATCTTTCACTAATTTGTACCGGATTTTGCCGTCCTGAGGTTTCCGTCGCTCGGCTATATCGAGGTTGGCCATGATCTTCAACCGCGACACAATGGCACGCCGATAGACGGCCGGAATGCGCATATAGGTAAAACAGGTCCCATCGACACGGAACCGTACTGCCGTCTCCTTGCGATCCGAATAGGGTTCAATATGGACATCAGAGGCCCCTAATCGATACGCCTCGGCGATCACCTGGTTCGCGAGACGCACGATGGCTGAATCGTTTTCATCGATCTCTCCGGACTCGGCCTCACGGTTTCGTTCGATGCCTGCTTCATCGACGAGTTCTCCGAGAATCTCGGTGATCGATCCCCCGTTGGCCTGCCCTGTTGCGACAAGGAGATACTGTTCGATATCCCGCCGAAGCCCGACGGAGAAGCGGATCGTCGCACCAGGGAACGCGCGTCGGATATCGAGGCCTTTCTCCAGATCGTGCGGATCATTGATGACAATGTCGAGGACAGTCCCCTGTCGTTTCAACGGAATCCAGGCGCTCCGTCTGAGGTAATCGAAACTGAGGTTTTTCAAGAGCTCCGGGTCGATGACGGTTCGTTCATCATAAGACACGTAGGGGCATTGGTAAAATTCGCCGAGCGCTGCCCCGAGCGCGGACTTCGGCACGCCGTACTTATCGAGCAAGAGGGTTTCCAGATCAATTTCCCGTGATAGCGATTCTTCGATAGCGGCATCGATGTCCGCCTGCTTGATAAGCCCGCGATAGGCAATGCAGTCTAAGAGACTGCGCCCCATCGTCATCTTACGAGGTTGTTTGGCCATCGACGATTTTTTCAGACTGTCAACCGAGAGGATCTTCCGTTTGTGATAACTTGCAAGGCCTTGCGTGATCATTCTATCTCATCCTTTCTCATCGACAATCAGAAGTTGTTTTTACGAATGTTGCTCATGGAATCGGCTCTCATCTATGGTCAATATCGGGCCACCCACGTTCCCGGAGCGCGGTAGACGACCGGCAACCCTCGAAATAGTCCTTGTCCGAGATCGTGGTCGTACCATACTTCCAGCCGATTCCCGGGACTGTCAGAAACAATGGTTCCTCCTGCCACTACAGCTCCGTACACTCTGACCTTCCCTGTAACGGTAATGTTGCTGGCGGCGTAGAGCACGCCGTTGAAATGCATGCCGGAGAGTTGAACGGACGTCCGAGCAGGGTCAGCGCCCTGATCTGTTTGGCGAGGACTGAGCGCGGTGACTGATTGTCCTGAGCCACTCGGAGCAAGCACAACGTGGCCCTGTACCACGACCATGCCTTCGACATACGGGGCGTGCAGCTTTACGACTCCGAGATTATCGGCACGTGGCGCCGTTTGGTCGAGCGTATCAATGAAGATCAGACCATGCTGATCGCCAGGTCCTTGCGATCGGAGCAGCTCATCGGCGGAAATACCACGTCCGGGTTCTACAATGCCCTGTGGATAGAGAAGCCCCTCCCGATCGATCGCGACATAGCGACCAAACCGTTTTGCTATTCGCTTGAGATGTTCATAGTTCCACTGATCGAGGCCAATTCCAGGAGTCGGATTTTGGCCCTGATGGACGTTGTGTGGAACACTCGGTGTCTGGCCCGAAGGCTGCTGTATCACTCGAACCTTCCCTCCGATCCAGGCATCCATCCAGCGATCCTCTCGTTGAGCTATCTCGTCATATCCTTGACCTGTGACTGGAGCAAGCGCGCTTTGGCGCGGAATCTCTTCAACACGTCCGAGCACAAGATCTCCGCCTACTTTTAAATCACCCCAATGCACGCTGACGGGCGACTCACCTCCCGGTTGGAATACACCAAGCTGCTGATCCACCTGCACAGCGGCTCTCAACGGTGGCAAGTCCAGCGCGCCCAGTTGCATCAGGACGGATTGCCGGATAGGCGGATTGGCATGAGTCGCGATCGTTGCATCGACGGTGCATAGAAGGCCTGGATTTGAAGGCGCGTAGACTCTGAGGTCTTCCACTTTCCCAAGATCTGTCATCACACGAAACAGCCCGTTCTCAGGATCATTGAGAATCCGGTCGTTCGCAGGATCTCCCGCGTGAAGACGAAAATCAGGCTGATTCGCCGTGCCGACAAATTGTGAGCGGCCGCTGGGCTCAAAAAAAGAAGGTCTTCCCTCAGCGTCACGATTTCTTTTCTCGCGAAGCAAGGAAATCTGCGGTACGGCCGCTGTGGACATGGGGCTGTGAAACCAACCCATCACCAGTTCGCCAGCTGCATCAGCGAGGTGCAGAGCAGCTGCTGCCTGGTTTCCCATCCCGGCACTAATGGCTTCTTGTCCGGCGAGATTGAGAAGAGTCGCGCCCAGTACCGATACAATTAGAACAATGACCATCGCTCCCAGAAGCGCAATGCCTCGTTGACTGTCTTGCCCACCCAAATGTGACATGTTCTCTTCCCTCCTATGACCGAAGGCCGACTTCCCTCACCATTCTGTGGAGGGGCCGCTCTGAGTTGATCTCAAGGACTACTCGCCGCACTTGCGATGGCTGCTGCGTGACATGACCCTGCTCATCCCAGTACGAAAAATGCAGGCTCGTTAGTTCTCCGATGAGAACACCGGCTCCTCCGTCGATCATACGCATAAGCTTCTCCGTTCCCTCGTCAGCGGCCTTGGCGTAATAGACCACTCGATTTTGTACTTCCACGGAAGCGCCGGCAGGAAACGACATGCCGACCGGCTCTGCGAGGGTCAGTTGATATCGCTGGCCCGCACGAGACAGGCGATGTACCTCGCACGCCTGCCGGCCACAGAGGACCACGGTCTTTCCTTCTCCCCATCCACTCCCATCCTGCACCGCAAGAACTGATTGGCCAGGCAGAATGGCACCGGTCGAGATGGTCCGAAGGGCGCTGAGGTTGGCGTGAAACAGAAACTCATTGGGAGCCGCCGTGATGATCGAGTCAGCCGTTGCCAATCGAACTTCCTGCTCAAATACTTCCAACCCCAATCTGAGATCTTGTTGGTGGCTCACGGTGTGATACTGTTTCGTTGCATGGGTCTGCACGATATGAACAATGCTCAACGTGGCAGCCAGGACGATGGCGCCGGTCGTCAAACTGACCATCAACTCGGTCAGGCAGACGCCGCGAGTGTCGGACACGAGGTCCTGATTCCTCATAGACAACTTGGTGAGAGGCACGTGGTTCATCGTGGCCCCACAAATTCAGGGTTGGCACGAATGGTTGCCACCCGCACTTCTTTCTTCTGTCCTCCGAGCCCGGAATAGGAAGCGACCGCTCGGATCGTCACCACGCCGGAGGCGCTAAGTGGTCCTGGGCGATCCGCCTCAATCATCCACACGACCGTCACTCCGTCACGTTCATGCATGGCTGTGTAGATCCCGTCGCCCGCCGCTACATCGTAGCCCTGGCCGTCATCAGCCATGAGGGTCTCAGAAACACCATCGCGATCCAGGTCGTCTTCCAGAAGGGACTGCCAGCCAACGGAGCGCTTCACTTCCAGCCTTGCCTGCGCGAGCTCCAGCGCCTTACTGCTCAGACCGCCCTGTTGCACGTGTCTGGACGAGATTTCCACGGCGCCTAGCGTCCCCATCAACGCGATGCCGGAAATCATCATGGCCACCATCACCTCGATCAGACTGAAGCCATCATTCTTCAGAACGCCACTCATAGGATGGATACCCGACCCGTGATGCTCACCGTGAGCTTCTGGATCTGGCCCTCTTTGCTGCGGAGTTGAATCGTTGTGGCAGTGGCAGAGCGCCCGCTCGGATGGAATACGATCTCCGGTCCCGCGCTTGGCTCGTCGATCACAAGCCCCTTCCCCGCATAGCGGTACGCATGATGTGTGGCCCCGCCGTTGACGAATTGCGTGACAAGTTCCTGCTGCTCCATGTCGATCACAATTCGAACTCGATCGTGACTGGTCAACGCCAGTTGCTTTGCTAGGCGCAGTTCCGAAGCGATTTCCTCCGTGGTCGCGCGAACCTGTGTGCGTGAGTGGAGGGTCAAGAAGTTGGGAACGGCCATGATCGAGAGCATTCCGATAATTCCCACGACCACCATGAGCTCCATCAATGTCTTGCCTTCTTGCTTCATCTCTTCCTCGTTATGTCGCGCTGGTTAAGTAGTCCGACGCTATGTCAAGACTCGTGCCATTCATAACGGAATCCTTCGCTGATTGTGTGCTTACCGAACGACTTTTGGTGGAAAGCACCTAAGCCATTGAACTGATGGGAGCAAGATGAGGACGATCTGGGATGACGCCTAAGGCATCACGTCTACAAGGATGGAGAGAACAGTAGATAGCAGTAGTACCTCAACAGATACAGTGTTTCACAGAAGAGATACAGTACGAAAGGTGGGAATCGGCCAGGGGAGCCGTTATCCGGCCAGAAGCCTTTGATACCAATCGAGGAGAGATTGGCCAAAGAATAGTGCCACCAGAGCGCCGCAAACCAAAAACGGCCCGAAAGGAATGTAATCTTCGCGCTTGATCACCTGTGCTGCAATGAGGGTAATCCCCACGAGTGATCCCAGGAATGACCCCACCATGATCGTCATCACCGCCGGCTTCCAGCCGAGAAATGCCCCTATCATCGCCAGAAGCTTGATGTCCCCACCCCCCATCCCCTCCTTCCCGAAGAGATAGGGACTGGCCCACGCCAAAAGCCACAGGATTCCTCCACCGACGAGAATCCCCAGCAAACTTTCCAGGAATCCGAGTGGTAAGACGGTGGTGGCACAGACGAGGCCTACAATGATCCCAGGAAACGTCACGGCATTGGGAATGATCTTATGAGAAATGTCTGTCCCGGCTACCACGAGAAGGGCCGAATAGAGCAACCCGTACGCCACAGCCACCCAGCTTGGGCCGAAGAACCAGAGGATCGCTACATACCCTGAGGCATTCAGGACCTCGACCAAGGGATAGCGGAAAGGAATGCGCGCGGCACAATGTCTGCAACGTCCAGCCAACGCGAAGTAGCTCAGAATGGGAATGTTATCGTACCAGGCGATGGGATGAGCGCATCTCGGACAATGAGAGCCTGGCCACGCGATCGATTCCTGCCGTGGCAGACGGTAGATACAGACATTGAGAAAGCTGCCGATAAGCGCGCCGAAGAGACCGACAATCATTAGCGGTAACAGTAGTTCCCACCCATGCATAATGTCTCAGAGTCCTTCACCTACCTAGTAACCCTACTAGGGCCAAAGTTCAAGTATTTACATTCTTTCCCAATCATCTCATAATAACTCTAATATGTTATACGCAACACAAGTTGAGTATACCTGAAACCTTTTCCCATCAAAGGAGAACTCACCATCATGGCTAAAGCAACTGGAAAGTCACGGCCTCGAAAATCTCTTGCCGATCTTGAGCCTCCTCCCCGTACAAAACGGCCTGAGTCGCTCACGTCACGCGAACAGGAAATTTTGGAATTGATCTGGGCGGGATTTAAGAACAAGGAAATCGGTCAACGGTTGAAGATCAGCGTCAAAACCGTCGAAGCCCACCGCGCCAATATGATGAAGAAAATGCGGGTTTCGAATACGGCTCAACTGCTGAAAACCGCCATCCAGGGCGGCGTGCTTAGGGTCCGGTAAAGTCAGCCGAGATCGGACGGCGTTGACGGACCGCCTCAAACAGCACTATGGCTGCCGCAGCGGACACGTTGAGCGATCGGACCTGGCCTCTCAGAGGAATGCGGACACATTCATCGCAATGTTGCAGGACGCCAGGTCTGATTCCCGCTCCCTCCCCTCCCAGAACTAGCCCGACCGGTTCTCGTAGGTCGACGTCCGTAAATATCTTATTCGCCGACGGCGTCACCCCGTAGATCCAGACTCCAGCCGCTTTCAGCGACTCGATAGATCTGCTCATGTTGGTCACGCGCGCAACGGGAATGTGATCGATCGCTCCGGCCGAAGCTTTGGCCACCACTGACGTCAGTCCGGCGGCCCGTCGTTCAGGAATCAACACCCCATGGGCACCCGCGCCCTCCGCCGTCCGAAGCACGGCGCCAAGGTTGTGTGGATCTTCGACCCCGTCCAAGACGACCAACAGCGGCGCCTCGTGCCGTTCGGCTGCTCGTGCCAGAATCGACTCCTCCGTCTGGTAGGCTTTTGCCGAGGTAATGGCCACAATGCCTTGGTGCTTGCCGTTGGGAACAAGGCGATCGAACGAGGCTAAGGGCTGTACATGAATGGGAACACGCTGGGATCGCGCCAGTTGCACCAGATCGGTGAACTGCTTGTCGGTCCGCAGAACCAGCACGCGTTGCAACGGCCTGTTGCCGGCCTTCAGCGCTTCGCGCACCGCATGGAGCCCATAAAGAATTTCCTGTGGGTTATCGCTTCCAGCGGCTGGTGCCATCGGGCTTATCCTCGATGATGATACCTTGAGCCGCGAGCGAATTTCTGATTTCGTCTGCTCGACTGAAGTCCTTCCTGCAGCGCGCCTCGTTGCGCTCTTTGAGCAATCGCTCGATGTCTGTATCCGTAATGACAGGGCGTACCGTTTCGGTTTCGTCAATGCTGGCCGACACAGGCTCTGAGACCGCACTACCAAACTGCCATCGGTCCAACTGAAACAGCCCCAAGACGCTGCCTATCGAGCGAAATTCATCTCTCGCGGCCCTTCGTGCATTCGCTGAAATCCCCCGATCCAGCAGTTTGTTGGCATCACTCCGTAGCTTCTGCAAGGTGGCAATGGCCACCGGTGTGTTGATGTCATCATCCATGGCTGCTCTGAACATCTTCTTCAATCTATCAACGGACTGGGCCAACTCTTGATCTACCGTCGGCTTCCCTCCGGACTCACTTAAACGTTCAAAGAGGTCATAGAAACCGTTGAGAGCACTCTTTGCTTCTTTCAACGCTTGGTCTGAGAAATCGAGCGGCCCATGGTAATGGGTTGACAGTAGAAAGTACCGAAGGATTTCCCCCGTGACCTCTTCAGACCACTCGGATTTCTCGAAGATCTCCCGAATCGTGAAAAAGTTTCCGAGCGACTTGGACATCTTCTCTTTATTGATCTGCACAAACCCGTTGTGGACCCAATAGCGCGCGAATTCTTTTCCTGTCGCCCCGCATGATTGCGCAATCTCGTTCTCATGATGCGGGAAAATGAGATCCATCCCACCGCCGTGAATGTCGAAGGTTTCACCGAGGTGCCGGATCGACATGGCGGAACACTCGATATGCCAGCCAGGCCGTCCTGGGCCCCAAGGACTTGGCCATGAAGGCTCACCTGGCTTACTGCTCTTCCAGAGGGCAAAGTCCATCGGGTGACGCTTCCGTTCATCCACATCCACGCGCGCACCGGCTTGCAAGTCCTCGAGTCGTCGTTTGGACAGCCGTCCGTATTCCGAATATTTCGAGACCTCAAAATAGACATCTCCATCCACCACGTATGCCAAACCCTTTTTGACCAATTGTTCCGTCAGCTGAATGATGTCGGCGATATGTTCAGTGGCTTTAGGTTCCACCGTTGCTCGCTTGATCCCGAGCTTGTCCATGTCTTGGTAATAGGCCTCGATAAATTCTGAAGTGATCGCGCTGCAGGACACCCCTCGCTCATGTGCCCGCTTGATGATCTTGTCGTCCACATCCGTGAAGTTCTTCACGAAGGTCACCGCATACCCACTGTATTCCAAGTAACGCCGGAGCACGTCGAATATCAACGCACTGCGCGCATGACCGATGTGGCAATAGTCATAGACCGTCACGCCGCAGACATACATCCTCGCCGTCTTCGGCGTGATCGGCTCAAACGGCTCCTTCTTCCCGGTGAGCGTATTGTAGATCGTGAGCATGTGAAGGCCCTATGGAGTCGTGGGGCTGCGCTTCGGCCAATGGGACCAGAGAAAATACCCGAGGGCAAGCGCCAGAAAAAGGCCGATGACGATGTCAAATTGATGAAAGTAATCCCGAAGATGTTCCCACTGTTCGCCCATGCGAAGACCGATATAGGCCAACAGATAGCACCAGGGCAACGCTCCTACAAAGGTGAAGATGACGAACCGTGGGAAATTCATCTTCGCAATGCCGGCCGGGAGCGAAATGAACGTGCGCACGACCGGGAGCATTCTGCCGAAAAAGACGGCCGCCTCTCCATATTTCGCAAACCAGCGATCGGCGACATCCAGATCGTGGTGCGAGACCAGGAAATACGGTCCATAACGCTCCGCAAACGGTCGTCCACCCCAGACGCCCGCGTAGTAGGCCACGATCGACCCGAGGACATTGCCGACCGCGCCGGCTAGCGTGACCCCAAGCATCGTAAACTGTCCCGTCGTGACCAGATAGCCTGAAAACGGCATGATAATTTCGCTTGGAAGCGGAATGCAGGCACTCTCAACGGCCATCGTAAAGAGAATGCCTCCATAGCCGAATTTTGAAATACAGGCGATGACGAAGCGGCTCAGTTCACCGATGACGGTTTCGATCAGTCCACCAATCACGGATCCCACTCCCTCGTAGAGCCGGCGGCTGATCGCGATGCGGGAGACTTCCTGACACCTCGTGTGAGGATCTGCTCCCACGCTCTGAACTGATCCAGCACTCCATGGTGTGTCGTATCCAGACGGATCGGTGTGATGGAGACAAACCCCTCTTCGATCGCCTCGTGATCAGCGTCCTTACTGCGACTCCACGATATCCGCTCGCCGGCAATCCAATAATATTTCCGTCCTCTCGGATCGAGTTTTTCGATGATCGGATTATGGAACCGCCTTCGGCTGAGACAGGTGACCCGCACGCCTTTAATTCCGCGTCGCGGGCGATTTGGGATATTCACGTTCACGAGCGTCTCCTCGGGAAGACCATGAGCAAGGACAAGCCGGGCTACGCGTAGCGCATAAATAGCACCAACGCCAAAGTGAAATGTGTCCATCCCTTCTTGAGATACCGCCACAGATGGTATTCCAAGAATGGTCCCTTCCATCGCCGCCGATACGGTGCCTGAGTACATCACATCATCGCCGAGGTTGACCCCTTTGTTGATCCCGGACACGACGATTGCCGGCGGTTTTGGCATGACTTTGAGGAGCGCAAGATTCACGCAATCCACCGGGGTTCCATTCACCGCATACGTGCGTGGACCCAGTTGGTCGAGGCGCAATGGCTTGTGCAATGTCACGCCGTGACCGACTGCCGTGCGCTCGCGATCCGGGGCGACAATCCAGACTTCCCCGATCGCAGCAAGCGCCTTTGCCAAGGCCGCGATTCCCGGCGAGTGGATACCGTCGTCGTTGGTCACTAGAATACGCATGGTCGGCCTTCTACAAAAAGAGCTGCGCGAGGCAGCTCCTAGCGATTCAGTAAGGGGTGAGGCGTGAAAGGTGAAGAATTCCTCGTATCCTACGATACGTCTAACACCTCACCTTTCACCGCTCACGTCAATTGGTCGGGGCGGCGGGATTTGAACCCACGACCACTCGCACCCCAAGCGAGTGCGCTACCGGGCTGCGCTACGCCCCGACACGTTCTTTGCTCATCTGGTACTCATCTTGGCCGATGGGCAGGAGACTGTCTTCGGTTCAACCTATCCTTTTCTCATGATGAATGCGAGTCGATAATCTTGAGAATAACTTGGAGATCCCCTCTCAATTTTTTGGCGATCTCTTTCGGACGCAGCCGACGTGAAGCGGCCCGCCCGCGACGTACCCAGTATCGCTTGACACCCTCAAGGGTATGCCCCTCCTCGTAAAGCATACGCTTGATTTCCAGCACGGTTTCGACATCCCGTTGAACATAGAGGCGTTGATTCCCTCGACTCTTCTTAGGTTTCAAAAACGTGAATTGAGATTCCCAGAAACGGAGCACATACGCGGGAAGCTTCGTCAATTGACTCACTTCGCCGATTTTATAGAAGACCTTGCTCCCCAGCCTGGGTTCAGTTCCCATGACCGGCCTCACGGTGCGCCTTGTAGTGTATCGACGGAGCCGAGCTGGTTGTTGTGTTGACCTGTCTGCTTTGTTGACGCAGGATGATCAAAAAGACCGCCCGCAAGGCCGCAGCGAGCGAGAAGCCGAGTCGTACCATGTGTCGTACGGTGAGGCTTTGAGCGATGCGAGAACGAAGCGGGTGGTTTTTTTCAGCATCCTGCTATGAATTGACGTACTTCTTGAACACCTGGCTTGGCCGAAACGTCACGACTCGACGGGGGGTAATCCCAATTTCTTCTCCAGTTCGAGGATTTCGCCCCTTCCGGGCTCCCTTGCTGCGGACGACAAAATTTCCGAACCCCGCGATTTTGACCGATTCTCCCTTTTGCAAGACAGCCTTCAGCATATTCAGTACAAACTCAACGATATCAGCGGCTTCATTTTTTGAGATGCCGACTTGCTTAAAAATTTCCTCAGCGATATCCGCCTTCCTCATGGCACCCCCCCTACGTGACCACCGCAACTCGCCGCCTGTGTGTCCGACCGACTTCTCTCGCAATACGGTGAGTTTTGCTTAAGTTACGTGAGGTTACGAAACCTGTCAAGAATAAATTTGCCTAATGCTTACAAAAATACTCTAGTCCTACTCTAATCCTTGGCTAGAAGTTTGTATTCGATGCTATCAACGAGAGCCTGCCACGTCGCTTCGATGATGTTTTCCGAGACCCCGACCGTCCCCCACTTATCCTTATGGTCTCCGGATTCGATCAAGACGCGCACCTTTGATTCGGTCCCTCGATTAGCCGCCAGGACGCGCACCTTATAGTCAAGCAGCTTCACTTCTCGAAGCTGGGGGTAGAATTTCTCCAATGCCTTTCGCAACGCATGGTCGAGCGCATTGACCGGTCCGGCACCGACGGCCGCCGTATGTTCGACCGCCTCGCCGACCTGGACCATCACGGTGGCTTCGGAAAGAGTCGTTCCATCCTCCTGTTTCTTTTCAACAATCACGCGAAACCCGAGTAATTGAAACGAGGGCCTATGGCTCCCCATCGCCTTGCGCATCAGCAATTCGAACGATCCTTCGGCCCCTTCGAATTGATAGCCCTGACTCTCTCGATCCTTCAACGTATGGATCAGTTCATCGACCTTGGAGTGGTTCTTCGAGAGCGTGATCCCGTACGCTTCGATCTTGTCGAGAAGACCGCTCCGTCCACCGTAATCGGAGATCAGCATCCGCTGTCGATTCCCGACTCGGGCCGGATCGACATGTTCATAGGTCACCGGATTCTTCAGCACGGCATGAATATGCACTCCCCCCTTATGCGCAAACGCGGAATCGCCGACATAGGGTTGATGCTTATTCGGCATCAGATTCGCGATCTCCGTGACAAAGCCCGACACATCCTTCAGATGGCTCAATCGATCGGTCAAAGCCGGACGCTTCATCTTCAGTTCTAAATTAGGGATGATCGAACAGAGGTTGGCATTTCCACACCGTTCGCCGATCCCGTTGATCGTCCCCTGCACCTGCCGGATGCCCATCTCGATCGCCACGAGTGAGTTCGCCACGGCCATTTCGCAGTCGTTATGCGCATGAATGCCGAGCGGAACCTGACACTCGCCTTGCACCACGCGGCAAATCTCACGGATTTCCCACGGCATCGTCCCACCGTTGGTATCGCAGAGGATGACCCGCTCGGCTCCGGCTTCCACTGCTTTTCTGATGGTGGTAAGCGCATACTCGGGATTGGTTTTGTATCCATCGAAGAAATGCTCCGCATCGTAGAACACCCGACGTCCTTTTCCACGGAGGTGCGCGATGGAATCGGTGATCAACTCTAAGTTCTTGGTCAGCGAGATTCCGAGGGCATCGGTGACGTGCAGCGACCAGGTTTTTCCGAAGAGAGTAATCGTTTTGGTTTCGGCGGCGAGCAATGCCTGGAGATTGGGGTCTTTACGAACAGGATTACCGGCTTTTCTGGTCGATCCGAATGCGATGACGTCGGCATGCTTCAGCGGAATCGTCTTGATCATCCGGAAGAATTCAATGTCCTTTGGATTCGCCCCGGGCCAGCCGCCTTCAATAAAATGCACCCCCAGATCATCCAGCTTTTGCGCGATGCGGACTTTGTCGTCAGCCGAAAAACTGACGTCCTCTGCCTGGGCGCCGTCGCGCAAAGTGGTGTCATAGATTTCTAACGTCGCAGTTTGATGCGCAGACGGCTTTCGTTCAAGCACCGGCGGTTGCTCACGAGCAGCGCGGGAAGAGCCGGATTGAGAGGTGTTGCGAGCCATGGGAAGAGAGGGTACCAGGAGCGAGGCTCCCCTGTCGAGACGTCAAGGTCTGAACGGCTAGCGGCAGCCTGAGCGCTGGCGAGCAGCGGACTGCGAGTCAATCGATCATAGCTGGCCACGGCGCCACTGGCGGACAAGTGCGTGGAGGTGGACGTCGAGCCGCGGCGAGCGATAGAGCCTTCAGCCCATACCTTTTTGTGAGCCCAATTTTCGATCTGACTGCGCGACGCCCACTCTGGATCCACAATCATTCGCAACGCGTCAGGATCTTCATCTTACGCCGCCGCTTTATCCCGCATGTGAAGGCTGCGATTCTGCTCGATCAATGGGTCGATGAGCAGACCGCAATTCAGACAACGAAGGATGATCGTGTTGGACGACACCGACGGTTCCCGTTCCTGGACCATCAAACCCTTACATTTTCTACAAGTCATGGGGATTCCTCCTGATGAAATGTGAAAGATTGACGACCATTAAGTAACATGCGAACTCAAGAGCACTGGTGATCTAGTAGCCGCTCTGCTGACAAGCCAAGAATTATGACGATGTCCACGACCTCTCATACATAACGCAGGCCAATTGTGAATGATGCTGGTAATATCCCCAGTTTCTTACCCATCAAACATGGAAGAGTATTTCTGTGGAATTACGGAAGGAGAGAAGCTCAACGAAGAAACGGATCAATAAACAAACCCCGATTGAGTTCACGAAATGTGATCGTGCTGAACGACACTGAACGACACAGACCGGTCGCCGGCTGTCCGTCCAGCCTTGCTATCCATTTGTCCATCACGCCGACGGCATTACTTTGAGCCCTTCTTCCTCGAACCGTTGCTCAATCGCGAAGCGCAAGTCGCTGGCGATTCCATTGGGATCGACCTCGGAAGTAATTTCAAGCCAATAGTTGATGGTAAAAATACGGGCTTGCGATCCGAACTCATCCAGAAGCACTTGCGGTGGAGGCTGGCTCGCGACTTTCGGATGCTGCGCGGTCAGGTCGGACAGTAGACTCATAACCTGTTGCGCGGCAACACCGTACGGGACACCGACGCGGAGGGAAAACCGACCGACGCGGCTGGAGTAAGTCCAATTGGTGAGATGCCGTTCGAGGAAACTGCTGTTCGGAATCAACGTCTCCGTTCCTTTGAAGTCCCTGATGGTCGACGAACGAAGCCCGATCGACGTCACCCGACCTCGAACGTTATCGACTTCAATGAGGTCTCCCACTCGTAACGGTCGTTCGATTAAGACCAGAATGCCGCTGATCACATTTTTCAAGAGCGCTTGCGCCCCGAAACCCACCCCGATGGCAAACGCACCGCCAAGAAAAGCGAAGATGGTCAATGGAATCTTGACCCATGTGAAGCTGAGGACGACCAAGAAAGTGATGAGAATTGCCTGGCTCCACTGACGCATGAGATTGGCAACATCCTGAGCGATGCCGAATCTCCTCGCGGCCAACCCGCCGATGGCCCTCGCCACATACACACAGACGACATAGCCGATCACGAAGATTGCCAAGGCGGTCAGTGTTTTACCGACCGTCACCCCGCGGCGGCCGGTCATGGTCTTGCCGTCGACTTCAATCGTGTCTTCAGCGGTGAAGAGCTCATGTCCCCACGCATCCTTGATCAGGATTCCGACACGGGAGAGCCACTCTTCGAGGCGGTCGAACAGGGGTAGATCGTTCCGTTGTTGCTTGAACTCAGCCCTCCACCGCTCCATGAACCTGGCCGCTTCGTCCAGTCGGTGCAACACGCGCGTATAGGCCTCCTGCCGCTGGTGAAACGCACGAAGAAGGTCTTGCAGCACACCACGCCGGGACACCGACGAATGGCGCGCCCGATTCTCCAGCTCGCTGATCTGCCCGGATACGATCCCGGCCTGCTGACGCAAATAATCCCGGGACGCATGAAAATTATCGAACAGCGGCGTGAATCGCTTGTAGGCGTCTTGCGCTTTCCCCGGCTCGGACGTGTGCGCGATGACGAAACGGCTCTCCCATAGTTGGCGCTCGCCGGCTGCGACGTTCATCGATTGCTGCAAGAGGTCACTCTGTATTCCTAGATTATCCATCCGAGCCTGGGCCAGCTCGACTTCCGCCTGCGCGCGAGATAACGCCGGCGTCTCCTCCGCTGGAGTCTTTTCCTCCTGCTTTCGGCGGAGAAGAGTCAATCGACGCTCGGCCTCCTGAACAGCCTGAGACTGCCGCCGCCGCTCAACGAGGATCTCTTCCAGTTGCTCTTCCAAACGCAGACGTTCTTTATCCGAACGGGTTCTGACTTGAACGAGGTCGGCTTCGCTGAAAATGACGTGAGCGGAGATCGCGTCCAGCCGCCGCTGTTCGAACGCGAGCCGCGCTTTGGTGCCGGCCAGTTCTTCTTCTACCCGTCTTCTGGAAAGTTGCGCCGCTTCAAGCAAGACGGAAGCGGCCTGAGCGCGGAGAGTAGCCAGGCCGTGAAGGCGGCGTTCACGTTCGACGTGTGTTGGATCGTTGGCCGCCTCCAAGCGTTCCGACACTTGCCTCAGCCGCTCCTCAGCCCGCGCCTGCGATTCGCGCGCCTGCTCAAATCGCAATGTGAGCAACTCCCGATGTGACTGCAAGCCCTCTACGGCAAGTTTGAGCGAATGCACGGCATCCCACAACTGGTCCGCAAGGACAATCGAATAGGGCGGAGGTTCTGGAAAGCCTTTCCACTCGCTGCTGCTGCGGACGATGTCAGCATGGCGCTGACGCGCTTCAGTCAGCCGCTGAACGTCGCTCATCTGTTCGTCATATCTGCGAATGAGCTGCTCCAACAGCGCCTGCCGTTCCAGCTGTTCCTCTTGCACAGCGCCGGGAGCGTTCTTGGATGAGATGGTTTTCCGGATGACATGCAATTCCCTTTGCGCTTGTGCGCGTCGATCGCCCAGCGTCCCAAGGTCTATGTCGACGGGCATGGACCCGCCGTCCGGACCACGATCTGCCTGAGGAGCCGACGCAGTGGGATTCAACTCAATGGCATGAGCGGATTCTGCGAAGAGACGATCGAACCCGGCCCAGCCAAGAGCGAGGATCACCATACAGCAATACGTGACGGTCGGAGCGCCAATAAAGAACGACAACAAGGTACCTCGAATCCTCGAATCGTGGTAGGCGCCTCTCCGCAGTAACGCGCCGGGTGATTAAAGTGCCGGGGTTGTATGAGAGATCGCCGCCTAGCCGGCTATGGATTAATCGGGGTAGAGCAAACAGCTCCTAACGAGAATATGGTGTCATATAGTACAACATTTTATTATAGCGATTTGTTCTCACGAACATACCTAGGCAAACAACCAGTTATTGAGGATCAATTACTAGCTGCGAATGCGGGAACATTTGGAAGTCCGGCAGGGTACAACCTTCGCCTCGGTAGAATACGAAGGACCAGGGGTGACTTGAACAGGTTGATACGGGGTCACACAAGAGAGGTAAGTGGGGTGGATGACGGGTTTCGAACCCGCGACCTCCGGATCCACAATCCGGCGCTCTAACCAACTGAGCTACACCCACCACGAAGGGTTTGAGGAAGGGTGATCTTAACAAATGGCTGATTGCCGTCGCAACCGATAGCGCATACCATTGGTCATGAGTCATTCGTCATTGGAGAGCGGAAAGTCTCTTCGTTCTGAGCGAATATGACTATTGACCAGTGACCATTGAACCTTCATCACCCTCGTGCATCAAAGGCTGCCTGCATCTCCGCAGTGATGGCCGCCACCGTTGCCGCCGGGTTGTCCGCATCGCGGATAGGCCGGCCGATCACCAGATAGTCCGCGCCGGATGCGATGGTTTGGGTCGGAGTGGTCGCTCTGGCATGATCGTCAACCCCCTTGCCGGCCGGCCGTACGCCTGGCGTGACGATCGTGAACCGCGGCCCGACTTTCTGCCTGATAGCCGCCGCTTCTTCACCGGATGCCACCACACCATCACAGCCGACTTCCGAGGCAAGCAACGCCCTGGCTGTGACCAAGTCTTGAACGGTCCGCTGGATGCCCATTTCTCGGAGGTCCTGCCCGTCGAAGTTCGTCAGCACCGTCACAGCAAGCAGCTTCAACGATGAGCCCTCCCGTCCTTGCGCGGCTGCTGTCAGCGCCTTGCGGTTCGCGTGGACGGTTAAGAAATCGACTCCCATCGCGGCAACCCGCGCCGTCGCACGGCGGACCGTCTCCTCGATATCGAGAAACTTGAGGTCGAGAAACACCCGCATCCCTCGTTCCACGACTCGTTGAACCATCTCGGGGCCTGCTGCAGTGTACAGCTCAAGGCCGACCTTGACGAACGAGATATGACCTTGGAGCCGGTCCAAAAGCCGGTCTGCCTCCGCCGCTGAAGGCACATCCAGCGCAAAAATGAGTCGGTCGCGCGCCGCAATCTTCATCATGCTGTTGCTCCTTCTCCAGCGCCGATCCTTGACGGCCGGCGAGATACTATGATAGTAGTCACCTTCTTTTTACAGGAGTGACCGATGCCTCAGATTCACAAATCGACGATTCGACGAGCGCGTCAAGCCGAGCGACGACAGGAGCGGAACCGGGCCACGATGAACGCGGTGAAGACGCTCATCAAGAAGGTTCAGTCCGCCGTCGCGGGGAAGAAGGCGGACGAGGCCAAAACGACCTTGCTGGAAGCTGCCTCGGCGATCGGGAAAGCCGTTTCGAAAGGCGCGCTTCATCCCAATACTGCATCCCGCCGAATTTCCCGCCTGGCTCTGCGCGTCAACGGGCTGTCTGGCTCCGGCTCTTAATCGTCCGCACGTTCGATACCACTCGCCCAGGAACCCGCTTCGGTGATGCTGAAGGACGATTCGGCGGCCCACCTTGCTTGCCTGCGGTGTCGTCACAGAGCTTCAACAGCAGACGCTCCAGCACCATTCGTGGCCGACTTCCGCTGCCTCCCTTGAGCCTCCCATCAGTGTCCAAAAACAGGCGCAGCGCCGCTTGAAGATGTGGTTCGGAAAATCGATCGAGGAAGGAGCGCACCTTCCATGGGTCCATGCGCAAACTTCTGGCCGCCTCCCCTTCACGGCCGCCATGGGCCAACAACTCTTTCACTTTCCAGAGACGCCGATACTGCCACGCCAGAGAACCGAGGATCCGAAGCGGGGCCTCTCCTGCCTCAAGGTTGCGCGCCAGGATCGACAAGGCTCGCCCCCGGCGACCCTCTGCGATGGCGAGGGTCAAATCAAACACCGAAGCACCGGGATCCATACCGCGCAACAAGTGGACGTCGGCAGCGGTGACAGGCCGATCGGGCGGCACATACGAGGCCAGCTTCTCCAATTCTCGCCGCAGTCCGTAGAGTGATGAGCCGCAAGCCTCCTGCAGCACTTGGACGGCCTCTTCCTCCAGACGCACGCCTACCCGTTCTGCTTCACGGATAATCCACGGAGACAGCTGCGCGTCGCGGAGAGAAGAACAATCGACCATGATCGCCGCTCGTGTCAGGGCTTGGGAAAATTTCAGGCGACCATCCAGCTTCGGACTCACGAATACCAGCGTTGTGGATTCCACCGGATGGTTCACACAATCGAGAAGGACCTCGCTTTCCCGAGCGGTCAGTTTCTCCGCCGCCTTCACCACGACCACACGACGCTCCGAAAAGACCGGCACGGCCACCACACTGTTCCGAATATCGGTTCCGCTCGCGTCATCCCCATAGAACAGTTCGTAATTGAATTCATCTCCTTCGCGACCGATAACAGCGCGTTTGATGGCAGCGAGCGCAGCATCCCGCAGAAGGTCTTCTTCCCCTACGACGAGGTACAGAGACCCGGGTGCCTGCTGTTTCAGCACCGATTCCAGCTGCACATGACTCACGGCCGATGCCATTGTTCCAGACCTTCGATGTTAGTGAGAGACCGGAGCCGGGGCAAGCGCTTGTTTCGTGAGCGCGCCCGTCTCAAGCTGTAACAGGAAACGCGCCGCCAGGTCGGCCGCCATAAAACGACCCGCCTGCTCCTCCGCGCGATCCTGCAGCGCTTGGTTAAACTGGAGCTCAGGCGTGACGAAAAACTCCGATGCCCCTTTTGCGATTTGTGTCCAGACCACGTTCCCGGACCGAACGTCTTCAACCCGAGTCGAGACGATCACCTCAACCCTTCGTTCGAACGTCTCCGTCAGCGCAAAACTGAGAGTCGACACGAGCACCGAAAGGATTTGTCCGGTCAGGACGAGGTCTGCGGCTTCGTGATCAGGCACGACCTGCGCCCCGCTGCCGGTGGAAAATTCCTCGCGGAAATAATTGGTGAATCGCACTTCCAAATTCGGCTCAAAGCTGTTGTTGATCAACGTCCGGATGATGAGGCGTGGCGGCGGTTCTTTCGACGTCGCAGCAGAGGCTCCCCCAATAGTCGGTCCAGCTCCATCGACTCGGAACTGATAGCCGCACCCGGCGAGCCCTAGGCTCGCCGCCGCGAGACAGGCGAGACTCGCGAAAAAAGCGGGACGCGCAAAACGATCGCCCTTTTTTAGTTTGCCTACCACATCCCGCCTTTCGCGCCTCTCTCGCCCGTCTCGCAAGGTCAACCGTTCAGATCACAAAATTGATCAACTTTTTCTCGACGTAGATCACCTTTTTCGGCTCTTTGTCTTGGAGCCACTCCGCCGCCTCTGCGCGAGCCAACCGTTCGATCTCGCCGCGTGACGTGCCAACTGCGACATCGAGTTTGGCCCTGAGCCTTCCGTTGACCTGAATGGGAATGGTCATGCGTTCGCTCACCGTCATCGCCGGATCGAAGATCGGCCAAGGCTGCTGCGACACGCTGGGCTGCTGCCCCAGCATACACCAAAGCTCCTCGGCGACATGCGGCGCAAACGGCGAGAGCAGCAAGACGAACGGCTCGATCACCGATCGGGAACGTTGCTGCGTCTTCGTCATCTCGTTCGTGAAGATCATCATTTGGGAGATCGCCGTATTGAAACGGAGCGCCTCGATGTCCTCCGTGACCTTCTTGATCGTCTGATGAAGCAGCCGCTGATGGTCGAGGCTCGGAGCTGCTGAAACGATAGCGCTCGACAACCGGCTGTGTTCATCGACCATCAGCCGCCAGACTCGTTCCAAGAACCGGGTCACGCCTTCCACCCCTCGAGTGCTCCAAGGCTTCATCGCCTCGAGCGGTCCCATAAACATTTCATAGAGCCGCACCGCGTCCGCGCCGAACTGATCGATCATGTCGTCCGGATTAACCACGTTGCCGCGCGATTTCGACATCTTCTGATTGTCTTCTCCCAAGACGATGCCCTGGTGCACCAACTTCATGAAGGGCTCAGGAGGACTCGTCACGCCGATATCGAACAGAACCTTATGCCAAAACCGAGCGTACAGGAGATGCAGAACGGCATGCTCGCTGCCTCCGATGTACAGGTCCACGGGCATCCAATAGCGTTCTTTTGTCTGGTCAACAAGCTGTGTGGAGTTCTTGGGATCGATGAATCTCAGGTAGTACCAGCAAGAGCCGGCCCACTGAGGCATGGTATTGGTTTCGCGCCGAGCAGGCTTACTGGTGACAGGATCCGTCGTCGTCAGCCACGAATCCAAGTTGGCCAGTGGACTCTCACCGGTACCGGACGGTTTAAAGTTGCTGGTCTCCGGCAACACAAGAGGAAGTTGCTCTTCTGGGAGCGGACGAACTTCTCCATCAACCCACACGACCGGGAACGGCTCACCCCAATACCGCTGGCGAGCGAAGAGCCAGTCGCGTAGTTTGTAGTTGACCGCCCTGGTTCCTTTGCCTTGCTTCGCTAACCAGTCAGTAATTTTTGGAATCGCTTCAGAAGGCGTGAGGCCGTTGATCGAAAAATTGCCGTCACTGGTCGCTGAATTCACGACCTTCCCGCGATCCGTATCGGTGAAGGCCGCTTGCTGAACATTCCCGCCGGAAATCACCTCTCGAATCGTCAGATGGTATTGACTTCGCGAACGCCCAGTCGCGTTCGTCATGCGCGGGCACGGCCATGATCGCGCCGGTCCCGTAACTCATCAGCACATAATCGGCGATCCAAATCGGCAAGCGCTCATGGTTCACCGGGTTGACGGCGTAACCGCCGGTGAAGACTCCGGTCTTCTCTTTATCGAGCTCTTGCCGTTGGAGGTCGCTTTTCTTTGCCGCTGCCTCACGATAGGCCAGGACATGGTCTTTCTGGTCCGCACTTGTGACGACATCGACCAGTGGATGTTCAGGCGCGAGAACCATATAGGTCGAGCCGAACAACGTGTCGGGTCTGGTTGTGAACACTCGGATCATGCCTTTCCGATCGGCCATTGAAAAATCAACCTCTGCGCCGATCGATCGCCCGATCCAATTTTTTTGCATCTCCATCGTGCTGGGAGGCCAGTCCACGAGTTTCAAGTCCTCAAGCAATCGATCGGCATAGGCGGTGATCTTGAGCACCCATTGCCGCATCGGCTTGCGAATCACATCGAAACCGCCGACTTCGCTCTTGCCGTCAACGATTTCCTCATTCGCCAACACCGTGCCCAGCGCGGGACACCAGTTCACGGGAACTTCCGCCACGTAGGCCAGGCCTCGTTCGAAGAGCTTCAGGAAAATCCATTGCGTCCAACGATAGTACTGCGGATCGGTGGTACTGAGCTCTCGCTCCCAATCGTACGAGAGTCCGACTCGCTTCATCTGACGCTTGAAGGTGGCGATGTTTTCGGTTGTTGTAACGGCGGGATGAATGCCTGTTTTCACCGCGTATTGTTCGGCCGGCAAACCGAACGCATCCCAGCCCATCGGGTGCAGCACGTTGAACCCACGCATCCGCTTGTATCGTGAGACAATATCGGTGGCGGTGTACCCCTCAAGATGACCGACGTGGAGTCCGGAACCGGAGGGATAAGGGAACATGTCGAGGCAGTAAAACTTTGGCCTCGCTAGGTCATCGAAGGCTTTGAATGGGCGATGCTGTTCCCAATAGGCCTGCCATTTCGCTTCGATGACGTGGTGATCGTATCCCTTACTCATGGTCGTGATGTGTCAAAAAGAGGGAGGACTCTAACATAGCCTCGGGGGGCTCACAAGTTCAGAAGCCGAACGAATGGTGGCCTTGTTATACTACCCGCGCAATGGGATTGTACTGCGATCATATCTTCCCTCGCCTCATGGAGTGGGTGATGGCGAACGAAGAGTTTTATCGGTTGCGCCGGGAATTACTCGCGCCAATCCATGGTGAGGTTCTGGAACTCGGCATAGGGACAGGGCTCAATCTCCTCCACTACCCCGAGACTGTCAGGAATCTGTATGCCGTCGATCCGACTCTTCTTCTCCCGAAGACCGTCATGGCACGAAGAGCCTGTCTGCCCTTTCCCGTCCATATCCACCAAGCCACCGCCGAGGCCCTCCCCCAAGCCGATCGACATTTCGATTACGTCGTCAGTACCTGGACACTCTGCACGATTCCCGATCCGGTGCTCGCACTGCAAGAAGTCGGGCGTGTCCTCAAACCGGGAGGAAGATTTGTGTTCTTGGAACATGGCCGGAGCGATGACCGAAAGATCGCCGCTTGGCAAGATCGGCTGAATCCCATTCAGAACGTGATCGGATGCGGGTGTAATCTCAACCGGCAGATCGACCTGCTGATCACCCGATCCGGCCTAATGATCGCTCATCTCGATCGATTCACTATGGAGTCAGTACCTCGGCTCGGTGGGGAAATGTATCGAGGCACAGCAAGCAGACAAGGTTAGACAGGAGGCTTGCCGTTGAGAAGGGGCGCGAATCCACTGATGGAGTGAAACTGTGGGAGCGGAGACGGCGGTAATTGCGAACTCGACTTGGCGCTGTGAACCAGGTGAGCCACCCCGAACTCTTTCGCGGCGATCAGACATCCTTCATCGTCATCCATGAACAGGGAGCGCGACGGATCGAAACCCAACAAGCGCTGACAATTCGGCCAATACTCCGGTCGCATCTTGAGATAACCGACCTCGAAGGCATCCACAATCCGGCTGACGTAGCGATCCAGGCCGGTCTTGGCCACTTTGACAGACACACCCGTAGAATGAGCGTTCGTCACGATGGTCACCGGCTTCCCGAGCTGTCGAAGATGGCGCAAGAATTCCTCGGCGCCAGGGAGAAAGCCGATCATGTGATCAAGTTCTTTATGCATCGCCACCACGTCGATGCCGATGCGTTTGGTCCAGTAGTCTAGGTCCGTCCAAGCTAATTCGCCTTCGACCGATCGATACATCGCCATCAGGCGATCGCGAGCTTCCTCAAACGGGAGGGCGTGCAGCGCTGCATACCGGCGCGGTAACTCCTCCTCGAAAAAGAAGTTATCAAAATGGCGGTCGAGCAACGTCCCGTCCATATCGAGCAGCACATCGTCGATCTGAGACCAGTCAAGTACGTGAGGGGTGAGCAGTGAGGGGTGAGGCGCCATCGTCGGATTATAGCCAAGGTGCGATGTGAAAACGAGCCGTGTTGTGTTTGGGAAAATTCCTATGATACGGTCGCGCATCGACCACATCTGTATGGACCCTTCATCTTCTATGCTGACCCACCCCTCACCCCTCACCCTTTACCCCTCACACATTCCCTTGGTCGCCATCATCGGCCGGCCGAATGTGGGGAAGTCGACGTTGTTTAACAAGATCTTGGGCGCGAAGATCGCCATTGTAGATGACGTCGCCGGTGTGACGCGCGACCGCAACTATGCCGATGCCACCTACCGCAATCGACCGTTTCGGCTGGTCGACACGGGAGGGCTGGATCTATCCACATCGGATAGCATGTTGTCCTTGATTCGACGACAGTCGCAACTGGCGATTGCCGAAGCGGATATCCTCATCGTGCTCCTGGACGGTCGCTCAGGATTGACCCCTCCGGATCATGAAGTGGTGCGGCTGCTGCGCGGCGTGACGAAGCCCCTGTTCTATGCAATCAACAAGATCGACACGCCGAAATCCGAGCCGTTACTGGCCGACTTTTACCGATTGGGCACCGACCAGCTCTACGCCGTATCTGCAGAACATGGCCTCGGTGTCGCCGAACTGTTGGACGCCATGTACCCGCTCCTTCCGTCTGCTGACGAGTCCGACGAACTGCAACAACTTCCTCGCGTGGCCGTGGTGGGACGTCCGAACGTCGGCAAATCCACCCTCGTGAACGCACTGCTTGGAGAGGAACGGGTCGTGGTCAGCGATGTTCCGGGGACGACGCGTGATCCCATCGACTCGCTGGTCACGCACCACGATCAACGGTATATCTTCACCGACACGGCGGGCATCAGGCGGCGTGGCAAGATCGACCGCGGAGTGGAAGGCTATAGCGTGCTACGATCACTTCGGTCCATCGGTCGGTCCGATATCGCAGTCCTTCTCCTGGATGGGTTGGAAGGGGTCACGGAACAAGACACCAAAATCGCCGGGGCCATTCTAAAGCAAGGGCGCGCCTGCATTCTATTGATCAACAAGTGGGACTTGCGAGCTGAAGATCCGAAGGCGCGACAAGAGTATGAACTCGAACTCCGCCGACGATTTCCCTTTCTCACCTGGGCTCCGATCCTGTATGGGTCAGCCCTCAAACCGGAATCCATCCGCCGTCTCTTCCCTCTCCTCAAGGACGTGCACACCATGTTCACCAAGCGCATTCCCACCGGGATGTTGAACGCCTGGTTGCAGAAGATTCTTGTCGCTCGTCCTTTACCGACTCGTAAACACAAGCCGTCGGCTGTGACGAAGTCCGCCTATATCACGCAGGTGGCCACCAAACCGCCGGTCTTCGCGATGTTTGTCGGCCATCCGGAAGATGTGACGACATCATACATTCGGTACTTGGAGAATCAACTGCGCGAGACCTACCAATTCATCGGCACACCGCTGCGCATTATGGTAAGAAAGAAGTAAGAATCTCTCCGGCGATCCCTACCTGTTCGTCCAACCCTATCTTTCAAACAGCGCATGATCCGTCCGTGCAGGAACCGACCATACTATAGGGCATAAGCCTCGATCGTGGTACCGTGCCTCTAGCGAGGAAAGGTGTCAGCAACCATTCTCTGCATCAGTTAATGCCTGGGCAACCGCGCTCTCGCCCCTGTTGCCGACCTCCGGTCCGGTTACCCGGCTCGTGACAATCACCGGCAACGGCTTCAGCACGACGTGGGCTTGAATCAGTGGTGGGGATGGCTCCCGACACCTTTTCCGATTCCCAAATCATAAGGGCATTATGGAAACTAAGTATCGGACAGATTTATTAGGCGTGCTGGACCTTGTGCATGATCGATGGTTTGACTTGAGTCAGGTCAAATTCGATAAGGCCTCCGAAGAGTGTACGTTGTTCCTCGGTGAAAATTGAAAGGGCCCTTTTGATGACAGAGTCCTAAAGATCAGCGGCGTGTTAGATGTCGAAATCAGAGATGAAGCTGGTATTGGGATTTATGATTTGTGCGACTTGATTCCTGAGCCTTCGTCAGGTTCCATAAGAATTACGTCTGGGTTTCCTCTCGAATTGATTCTCAAAGTAAAACAAACATGTGAAATCTCCATTCTCAAGCCTAGGCTCTGTCGACATTTAGTGAACATTGCGCGAGAATCTCCCACCAAGGAGGTTCTCATGGACTATACCCAGCAGTTGCGAGAGGATCAGTGGGAGCGGATCAAAGATTCGCTCCCCGGCAAAGCCGGCGATGTGGGTCGCACGGGCGATAATCGACGCGTTATCGAAGCCGTCATGTGGCTCGGGCGCACCGGCGCGCCCTGGCGCTCGTTGCCCCGTGTGGACGGGCGATGGTCTGGGGTCCACCAACGGTTCCGTCGGTGGGCGAACGCAGGGGGCTGGCAAATGAGGTTCAATACCCTGGCGGTCGATGCCGACACGGCATGGCTCATGATCGATGCGACCATCATTCGCGCCCATCAACATGCCGCAGGTGCAAAAGGGGGCAGCAAACGCAGGCGTTAGGGCGTTGCCGGGGTGGGTTTACCACGAAACTGCATGCCGTGTGCGATGCATTGGGCAATCCGCTCCGATTCATCGTGACCGGAGGTGAACGGCATGACCGTACACAAGCCCAGCCGCTGCTCGAAGGGTTCCAGGCCCACGCCGTGCTGGCCGATACGGGCTATGATACGGATGAGCTGGTCACATCGATTCAACAGATTGGAGCCTTGGCGGTAATCCCTCCGAGATCGAACCGCACGGTCCGCCGTGACTCCGACACAGCACTGTACAAGGAACGCAATCGAGTGGAACGGATGTTTGGATAGCTCACGCATTTCCGTCGGGGGGCGACGCGATACGACAAGACCGCCCTCTCCTTTCTGTCGTTCGTCCAGCTCGCGGCCAGTTACTTATGGCTCAAGTAAATGTCGACAGAGCCTAGTGAAACGTGAAAAACTGAGAGAAAACTCTAGAATCGAAAGAAAAAGGTGGAGGTTACCGGTTCAGGAAGAAAAATAGGACAGGCTACTTTTCAGGAGAAAAAGATGTCAGGAACCATTGCCTTGATGGACTAGGTGCACGCGTATGGGACGTCCGCTTCGCAATTCTCCCAGCCGGGTCTTACCCTGGTGCCCACGAAATCCGGGCCAGCTCATGAACAGAAATGTCATTCCTCTTCATTCTCTTCGTCGTACCACTTCTCGCGATAGATCGGGCAGAGGCCTTTCGAGCGGAGAAAGTCAGTCACGACCTTAATCATGCCGCCGTTTCCGCAGAGATACACGGCGAGGTTGGCCACCGTCTTGACACGCTCCCGAACCAGCGCGGTGACGCGACCGGTCGGTCCGGCCCATCCCGGATCCGGACGAGACAGTGTGATGGTACCGTGAAACATGGGATACCGGGCCGACAGTTCGTGCAGCTCTTCCTCATAGTACAGATCCCGCTGGGCTCGGAGACCCCATAGTAAGGACACCACCTGCGGGGTGGCTTTGGGTAACAGGGTATGGAGCATAGACCGGATCGGGGCAATCCCCGTGCCGGTCGCAACAAACAGGAGATTGCGTGGCGCATCGTCGCGCAGACGAAAGCTTCCCGCCGGCCCTTTGAAATGGACCTGATCGCCGGGTTTGAGACCAAAGAGCAATGTCGACCCTGGTCCGTGATCCACGCGGTTGAAGACCACTGTCAGGATGCTCCGTTGACTGGGCGGCGAGGCAATCGAATAGGCACGTGTCATCGGATGCGGCCTCCCTTCGACGGGAATCTCAAAGGAAATGAATTGCCCCGACTGGAAGTCCAGTATCGCAGGCGAGATTAATCGCAAGTCAAGCTCATGGACATCATGTGTGAGATCATGCACTCGAACAACCTCGGCGGCATTCGTCTGCATCCTTGAGTCCCTCTGTCCATTCGACATAGCCGAATAAGGCCTACCGCTCTAATCGGCAACCCGCTTTGGAGTTGACTCCGATTCTGAGCCCATGTTATTCGCATAGATGGTCAGTAGCTGATCGAAGCGCCAGAATTTTTCAGCTCGAAGGGTTTTAGTTTAGACTGAACAAAAGATTCACCACCTCCATACTGAACACATTCGCGGCTTATGGATCGGTCTTCATACACCAGACGGTTAGTGCACGCGTTGCTTCTCCTCGGCACAGTCAATGCTGGATGCGCGACAGCGAGCCTCGCGGACGGAGAAAAGGCCCAGACACCGCCCTCCGTTCCTACTCCCTTGGAAACTCAGCTCGATACCTCTACAGCTACGCAATCCCAGACTGATCAAACAGCACCCAGGCAGTCCTCGGAATCTGTGAGGTCAATGTCTCTGCACCGACGACACCACAGACTGATCAAGCAGCACCCAGGCAGTCCGACGCGGAGGCGGTTGTCCCTGCTGACTCACAGAACGACATTCCTGCAGCCGTTCAGCCTCAAGACAGCGAGACTCCGCCTGCTCAGTCCCCCGACAATGCTCCAGCCGCTCAGCCACCGACCGACAATCCACCGACTGCTCAACAGGAAACCGATCAGGAAATCGATCATACAGCGCTCGCTCGCACTGAGGTGAACCCCTCCATCATGCTGACGGGTCGGGTCTGGCGGGCCAAGCCGGGGATCGTCTTCCTGAAAACACCGATCGGGCTTATGTCGCTCAGTTCAAAGACCACGTTGAAAGCCCTCCCCGCTTCGCAAGAGGTGTCCTTTTGGATTCACGAGGACCATGTCGTCGTGGATATCGTAAAACGAACCGATGGATCGCTCGTCCACCGCTATCTGACCGGACCGTTCAAGCGAGACCAGGAAGACAGCACACAGTTGATGCGGCTGGACACCGGAAGGTGAGAAGGCTTTCCACATGGGCGCATATGAGCGGACGCTCGCTTCCCGCAGGGACGGCGAGTCAGTGACGGTCGAAGTTGACGGCACGAATACCGTTCTCGGCGTGCACGACATGCAGTTCGACCTTCAGATCGGCCAGGTGGCCACCAATGGGTCCAAGGCCCACGTATTGCTGACGGGAACGATCTCAAAACTGAAGTCCAATTTCATTTTTTTTCGGACTCCCATCGGCATCGTCAACGTCAACACCAAAATCGGGATCATACATGCCAAGGTCGGACAGACCTTGACCTTGCGTATGCATGATCACCACGTCGTGGCGGATCTCTCCGCTTCCATCGATTCTGCTCCGATCCGGCGGTTCATCACGGGTCCGTTGGAATATGCTGATCCGAGCCGAGCCGGCGTCAGGTTCTGGACCCCGGAGGGGGAACAGATCTACCCGGCAGATTTCGGCAAATCCACACTGAACGGGGCAAGGGAAGGGACCCCTGTTACGGTGGAACTCAACGGGCAAGGCGACGTCGTTGAATTCCATCGCATGAAGTAAGGACTTCCCGCCTTCATCTTGACTCTCTTTTCAATCCCCTCGTAGACTGCGCTGCGTATGAGCGCCTCACCCACGACTCGCCGCTCGCCGGCCTCGACCTCGATGGCCCCCCAATCCGCTAAAAATTTTGATACGCTGTACAAGGATCACGTAGAACTCATGTATCGCTTCGCGCATCGTTTGTGCGGCGAACCGGAGACTGCCAAAGATTTGGTGCAGGAGACCTTTTTGAATGCGTATCGGGGCTTCGACAAATTTCGTGGTGACGCTCAGATTTCGACATGGCTCTATACCATCGCCTCGCGGACGTGTCTGCGCATGCGGCGGAGGCGGAAAGGAGCTCCGGAACGAGAGTTGTCCCTCGAAGAGTTCATTCCCACATCTGAGGGCGAGTTTCACTTGCAGATTCCGATCGATGGGCTCAGTCCAGAAGAAGCGCTCCAAAATAAGCAACTGCGGGAAGCGCTCGATGCCGCGATCAACCGATTACCGAAGAAGTACAAAATGGTCTTGGTGCTTCGCGACATGGAAGGATTAAGCGCCAAGGAGGTCGGAGCCATCATGGGTTTGAACGAACGAGCGGTGAAATCGCGCTTGCACCGGGCTCGACTGTTTGTGCGCCGTGAACTCAGCGCGCGAGGCCTCGCAGAAGCATCCAACGACCACGGCTCACGCGGTAGCGGAGGGACTGATCCACATGGCAAAACGTAGCGATTCCAGGCGGCAACGGCATGCTCATGAGAAAAGCCGGTGTCTGCGTATCCTTCGCCGGTTGTCGGCCTATATCGATGACGAGCTTTCCACGAGTATTTGCCAAGAAATTGGTCGGCATCTGGGCGATTGTCCGAATTGTGAAACCTTCGTGACGTCGTTGCGCCAAACCATGTCGCTCTGTCGCCGTCATCCGGCACCGACCTTATCGACAGCCGACCGTGCATTGATGCGCGAGAACATTCTGAGGACCGCCTCATCTCGATAACCCTCAACACCGTGAGTCATTTTCATCATGAATAAGAACCTATTGCTTGGAATGCTACTCCTCTCGGGACTGCTGACGGCCTTTGAGATGACCTTGTCTGATCTTGCGGCTGCGGCGTCCAAGTCTCCTCAGAAGGCGACAACAAACAAGGCCGTCCATAAGACCGCCATCGACACAGCCCTCCGGTATGCCGAAGCCATCGCCAAAGGCGACAAGATCACGAGTGGACAGCTGGACTTTGCGTGCCAATACAAGCTTGTGACGGCCCCATCAGCCGGTCAGAAGAATCGTCCCGCGGCTGATCCATCTTACGAGGGTTGTTGGCAGGAACTGACTGCCGGCCACGCCCCTGTCTTGAAGCGATCGGATATTGGGATGCACATCCTCTGGCCGAGCACAGGTTCCCTTGCTTTTTATGGAGACGAGCTGTCCCAGACTCAGGCCTCTGTCTTTGTGATGGATGCCCTCGGAATATCGCCGCCTGGAACCGGCCTTCACGTCACGGTGGCAGACAGCCGTCCGATCCCGAACGGCTCCTTCCGACTGAAGCCGAACGGCAAAGTCCTCGGCGTCCCAACCACGCTGGTCGACCTGACTGTCCACTATCACGACCCACTCTCGTCACCGGTCGCGTACGGGCCGGGCGCTGTCCACTGGACGAATACGATCAAACGAGAGCGGCGCGCCGTGAAATCGATCATCACGCGGTGGGTCGTCTTCACCGGTCTCAAACAGTACGGCTTTCCTCAAGACTCGGCCGTCTTTCATCTGCCTGTGAGAACGAATCCTGAAGCGCCGGGGATAGTCGCGGACAGAATTCCGTTCACAACTGAAACGAGCCGTCCACTTCCTGACTCGATGGTCTGGTGGGGTCCGGATGATCAGCCCGGCACGCTGACGGCGGCAGCAGCTCGCGCCGCCGATTTTCCAGAATTACGCGATCGACTTGCCATGCTCAATCGCATCTTGATCATCGATCCGAATCAGGTCGATGCCCTGATGGTCCTGACCAGAAATCTTTATGCCGTCTTGCTTCGGGAAGCCGCCAAAGGTCATCACCTGACGGTGAAAGATCCGGCGCTTTCTCTGACCGTCAACGAGTTTTATTGGAACATCTCTGCAGCCTCCGCTCGCCTGGATCTTGCGAATGCGATGGAGATGGGCGGCCTCTCACAACCGACACCGGCAGACTTCCTGTACCGGCTGTTGCCGGCACTGGAAACCCTCGCGAACACCCGTCCCGAGCAATTGGATAACCGCTTCCGTCTCGGCATGGCCTATCGCTGGAATAACGATCAACGTTCGATGATTGCGACATTCGAGGCTTTGGTCAAAGATATCCCCGCTGGTCGAAACACCCCCAAAGCTGAGGCGCTCGCGCAGTTGGCTTGGTCGCGTATCAACAAGGTGGCTTGGAATCGGATCTTGCACGACCCCGACAGTGTCCGAGCGTACGAGGACGCTCGCGCCTCATCGGCCATCGCCGAGCTGCCGCTCGACAAGTTTCTCGCGGAATACACCATGGCCTACAGCATGATTTTCATGCCGGACTATGGGGATAAAAGTCAGATGCTACGACATCTGACCGAGGCCAAACACTGGTTCGACGACATACCGGGAAAAGATGATGAGGTCTGGCGCTATTTCCTCCATAGCGACTTGCTAAAACGTGTCCTCGATGCCGATCCGATGTTCCAGCCCATCCTGGCGGCGGCAGAGGATCACAAGGGATAACCGCCTCGCTCGGATTCCTCCTGGCATAGTCTTTTCGCTTCGCTTCACGTATCGTACGTGGTGATGTTTCGCTTGAATCGGCACGATCTTCGTTTTCCCCCGGTTGATCGAGCATCACCAGAAGGCCTGCTTGCGGTAGGGGGCGATCTCTGTCCGGAACGGTTACTCGAAGCCTATCGAATGGGGATCTTTCCCTGGTACAACGACGATCAACCCATTCTCTGGTGGTCGCCAAATCCTCGCGCCGTGTTGTTCCCCAACAAGCTCCATGTCTCGCGCAGCCTCAAACGAAGCCTTCGCCCGGATGTGTTCACCGTCACGCTCGATACCAGCTTTCGATACCTCATGGAACAGTGCGCAGGGCCGCGCCCGCAGTACCCCGAGGGAGGAACTTGGATCACAGATGAAATGCTGGACGCCTACACACGCTTGCACGAACTCGGCTACGCCCATTCCATCGAGACATGGCAGGACGGTCGCCTGGTCGGTGGACTGTATGGTGTGGCGATCGGAGGGGCTTTCTTTGCAGAGTCGATGTTTACACGAGTCGATGATGCATCCAAAGTGGCACTCGTCCGGCTGGTCAGACAGCTCCAAGCCTGGAACTTTTGCCTCATCGATTGCCAACAATTCTCTCCCCATGTCAGCCGGTTCGGCGCGGAAGAGATTCCGCGGGTAGACTTCATCAAATGTCTTGCTGGGGCACTCAAGCTTCAGGACCGGCGAGGGCGGTGGAAGTTCGAAATGTTGTGAGGTCATGGAAGGAAAAGGTTGACGCGCCGCCATTTATCTGGTGAACCGCATTTGACAGCCTTTTCCTCGGTCGCTTATGATTTGTCCAGCTATGAGGAGGATGTCACATGAGCTTTACCATTACATCGAATGAATTGAAGGCTCGAATCGATAAAGGGGACAAGTTGGTGCTCCTGGATGTGCGAGAGCCTTGGGAAAACCAGCTCGCCAAGCTGGACAACTCTCTCCTCATTCCACTTGGCACCTTACCCAACTCACTTTCCAAGTTGGACAAAAATGCCGAAATTATCGCGTACTGCCATCATGGAATGCGAAGCGGAGACGCGACAGGGTTCCTGTTACAGCAGGGGTTTTCAAACGTGAAGAACCTGATCGGCGGGATTGATGCGTGGTCTGTCCAAGTGGATGGGAGCGTCCCTCGATACTGATCCGATGAGATACTAAGATAGCAACAGTCGCGAGTCGGTAGGCTCGTCTGAGGTTGTAACGGTTCGCACCCGGTTCGACCTGCCCTTCAGCTTTTGGGCCGGCGGACTATCGGCTCTTCCCTTGGAAAAATTCCACCGTCTGCTTCAGCCCCTCGGTAAGATCCATCTTGACGTCCCATCCAAGTTCTTGTTTGATCTTGAAAGGGTCGACCACGCTCCGCAGTTGTTCACCGGGTTTCGCCGGCCCATGGACTTCCTTAGCGGGAGAACCGGTCAGACCGGCGAGCATGCGGAACAACTCGTTCACGGATGTCTCGGCGCCGGTTCCGACGTTGTACACTCCGTGCGCATCCTGCCCCATGGCGGCCAGATTCGCTTCAGCCACGTCGTCGACGAATACGAAATCACGCGTTTGACGGCCGTTTCCATTGATAATGGGCTGCTCGTTGTTCAACATCTTTTGGATGAAGATGGCAATGACCCCTGCTTCTCCCTCGGGGTCCTGTCTCGGCCCGTACACGTTGGCGTACCGCAGGCTGACGACCGGAATTCCGCTTGTCCGCTGAAAGTAGGACAAGTAATGTTCACCGCATAGTTTACTGATTCCATAGGGAGACAATGGGTTGGTGGCGTGAGATTCAGCGGCCGGAAACGTCTCCTGCTCACCGTAGATCGCTCCACCGGACGAGGAGAACACGACCTTTCGGCAACCATACCGAACCGCTTGTTGCAACACGTTCATGGTGCCCAAGACGTTGACCTGCGCATCGAACACCGGGTCATCTACCGAACGGCGGACACTGATCTGAGCCGCAAGGTGGAGGACGATGTTGGGCCGTTCATTGCGAAAGACCCGTTCAAGACGCCGGCTGGTAATGTCGGTCTTGTAGAGACTCGCCGCACGATTGACGTTCTTCCGCTTTCCAGTGGCCAGATTGTCGACGATAACGACTTGATGCCCCTCTTCAACGAGTCGGTCCACCACATGAGACCCGATAAATCCTGCGCCGCCCGTCACGAGTACTTTCATTGGCCCTCCTGAATGAACGCTCAGCAGTTTCGACACCCCTTACATACCATGAAACGGAGTGTTGTACTCAAAGATTGCTAATATTTCCTGATTGCCTTTTTTCCCTTTGATCGGAGAAGCCACGGTTCTCATTGGCCGCAGCCCCATTTCCTCCGCAAACCGTACCACTCTCTGAGCGGCCTCTTCTCGCTGCGTGTCGTCACGCACGATGCCCCCCCGACCCACTTGGCCTTTTCCGACTTCAAACTGCGGCTTGATCAAGGCGACGACGTGGGCTGGAGAACGGAGGAATTGCGTGATGGGAGGAAGCACCTTCGTCAATGAAATAAACGAGACATCGATGACGACCAGATCAACCGGCTCCGGGATAGCAGACGGAGGCATATAGCGAATGTTGGTCCGCTCAATCAGCACGACGCGTGGGTCTTGCCGAAGCCGCCAATCGAACTGCCCATAACCCACGTCAACCGCGTAGACCCTTGCAGCTCCCCTTTGGAGCAAACAGTCGGTGAACCCTCCGGTCGAGCACCCGACATCGAGACAGATTAATCCTTGAGGGTCAATCGAGCCGGAGTCTAGTGCCGCCTCCAGTTTTTCTCCGCCTCGGCTGACGAACGGCTGACTCTTTCCGATAATCTCGATGACCGCATCGATGGGAATCACCCTGGCCGGCTTGTCGACGATCGCCCCGTTGATTTTGACCTTCCCCGCGAGAATCATCCGGACCGCGGCGTCTCGGCTCTGCGCCAATCCCTGAGCCGTCAGCACCTGGTCACAGCGATCTTTCTCGAGTCGTCCTCTCGTACCCATGAAAAATGAACGGAGAGCGAATGCGCAGCGAACGGTGATCAGTCGAGCGATCGGTTACGAATCTTCAGCGGAACTCTGGAGGTCGTCGTCATCAGACGTGAAGGCCCGGAGCTGCCTTTTCCCATTCTTATCCTGAACGAGCACCTCGACTTTCCGTTCAGCTTCTTCCAATACTTTTAAACAATTCTTCGACAGCCGAATGCCCTCTTCGAAAATCTTGAGCGATTCATCCAGGGGCAGATCTCCATTCTCTAATTCGCCCACAATGGCTTCCAATCTGGTCATCGCTTGCTCAAACTTCACGCCAGCCACAACAATCTCCTTTAGGCCACTACGCAGCCCATTATACGAAGTCTCCTCCGGATTTTAAACTGAATGGTCCAACGTGACTTCCTCCACCGTACATCGGATCTTGCCTCTGGCGAGATGTGCCAGGATCTCTTCACCGACTGAGACCTGTCCGGCATCCCGAATGATCCGGCGTCCAGGCATCGTCTCGAGAATCCCATAACCTCGATCCAGAATAGCGAGCGGGCTCAGCGCGTTCAGTCGGCCGAGATAAGCATGGGTTTGCTGGACCTTCCGTTTGAGGCCATGATTCACGGCAGCGATCAACCGTGACCGCAACTGTGGAACGACCACTAGATCGCGACGCACGTGGAGCGCCGGACTCTTCGACATCAGCGCCTGCGTCCATGCTTGCGCACGTACCCTCGCTTGCCTCAGCTGGGCTCGGACTGTTTCTCGCATGCCTACCACGGCGGCATCCACCCGTTGAGCTTCTTTAAGAATGCTAAACCGGATATTGCCCATATGGGCAAGCAGAAGATCAAGTCGCTGATGCTGCTCCAGGCATTGCGAGCTCATAGCTTGCCGACAGCGGGCGGTGAGCATGCCCAGCTGCTCAACGATCTCCGTCAACACTGGGGCAACCATTTCGGCGGCAGCGGACGGTGTGGGGGCCCGTACGTCTGCCGCAAAGTCGGCCAGTGTCACATCCGTCTCATGCCCAACGGCCGATACGATGGGGACCCGTGACGCGACGATGGCTCGTACGACGGTTTCTTCGTTGAAGCTCCACAGGTCTTCCAATGAGCCACCGCCCCGCCCGACGATCATGACATCGACAACACCCAGCCGGTTCAATGCCTGAATGGCAGCTGTGATTTGTTGAGCCGATCCAGCTCCCTGCACCTGTACAGGCGCGATGATGATGCTCAAGATAGGACAGCGACGGCGCAACACGGTGATCAGATCTTGAACCGCCGCCCCGGTCGGCGAGGTCACGATTCCAACCGTCAGGGGGAATGCCGGTAATGATTGTTTGCCCTTCCCATCGAAGAGTCCTTCGGCCTCAAGCCGACGCTTCAGTTGCTCGAACGCCAACTGGAGGGCTCCATGCCCTTTGGGTTCGAGATAATCGAGAATGAGCTGGTACTCTCCACGCGGCTCATACACGGAGAGTCGCCCTCGCACAACGACATGCAGCCCCTCCTCAAGGCCGAACCGCAAACGAACGGCCGCCGAACGGAAGATCACCGCCCGAATCTGACTCGTCTGGTCCTTGAGTGTACAGTAGAGATGTCCGGACCCTGGCGCACGCAGGTTCGAAATTTCCCCTTCAAGCCATACCTCGGCAAAGTCCGTTTCGAGAGAAACTCGGACCATGGCAGTCAGTTCTGAGACGGTGAGGACTTGTCTCGAGGTCGACTCGGAAGGAGAAAGGGACGGGCGAGAGTATGTAGTCGTTGTCCTCTCCTTATGAAGCTCGCAAGATGCCCAAGTTCTCATTGACCGCTGCGAGGTTGAAGTGGCACAGGCCGCGGCCTAGTGCCGCGTCTCCAGCTAATCGATAAGGCGAATTCGTTCAAATGCGATCGCCTTGCCCAAGCGAGGATCGAGCTCAAGCAGGACCGCGCAAAAGACGGACGGTCCCGAGGCGACTTCAAACCGACGCGGCATCGCGGTCAAAAATTTTTCTATCGCCAATTCTTTCTTGACTCCGATCACCGAATGGAGCGGCCCCGTCATGCCGATATCCGTGATGTACGCAGTGCCCTTCGGAAGGATTTGTTCATCGGCCGTCTGCACATGCGTATGTGTGCCGACGACGGCGACCACCTCTCCATCCAAGAAATGCCCCATGGCCATCTTTTCAGATGTGGCTTCCGCATGCATGTCGACGACGATCGCGGAGGTCTCCCGCTTCAACCGTGACAACTCGCGCTTGGCCGTCTGAAACGGGCAATCGATCGTCGGCATGTACACCCGGCCCATCAACTGTAAGATGGCCAGCCGTTCCCCGCCCGCGGTCTCGATGACGACACTCCCGTTTCCAGGGACTCCCGCCGGATAATTCGCCGGACGCAACAAGCGGGGCTCCCGAGAAAAGTAATCGATCGCCTCTTTCTTATCCCAGGCATGATTTCCTGTGGTGATCACCGAGATGCCCGTATCGAACAGTTCCTCGGCCAACTCCGGCGTGACCCCGAAACCTCCTGCCAGATTTTCGCCATTGGCGATGACCGCGTCGATACGGCGCTGTGCGACCAGCCGAGGCACCGCCCGAGCGACAGCCCGGCGGCCAGGCTCCCCCATGATGTCCCCAATACAGAGACTCGAGGACCTTCATTTGGCGTATTCCACGTATCGGCTTTCTCGAATGACGGTGACCTTGATCTGTCCCGGATAGGTCAACTCCTGTTCGATCTTCTTGGCCAGTTCACGAGAGAGCTGGAACGACTCGGCATCGGTGATGTCCTCTTGTCTCACGATGACGCGAATTTCGCGCCCTGCCTGAATCGCGTACGCTTTCTGCACGCCCTTATGCCCGGTCGCCAGCGATTCCAGCTTTTCCAACCGCTTCACGTAGGACTCCAGGGCTTCCCGTCGCGCGCCAGGACGCGCCGCCGACAAGGCTTCGGCAGCCGCCACCAAGACGCTTTCCGGGCAAATCGGCTCCACCTGCTCGTGATGCCCGGCGATCGCATTGACGATCTTTGGAGATTCGCCGTATTTCTTGGCGATCTCGGCCCCTAGCATGGCATGCGGCCCCTCTTCTTCATGGCTGACCGCCTTGCCGATGTCATGGAGCAAGGCTCCGCGCCGAGCCAGCTTGACATCGAGGCCCAACTCCGACGCCATGATGCCGCAAATGTACGAGGCCTCGCGGGCATGATAGAGGTTATTTTGCCCGTAGCTCGTTCGATACTTGAGACGCCCCAATACTTTGATCAACTCAGGATGAAAATCTGAGAGCCCCAGCTCAAAAATAATTTTCTCTGCCTCTTCATACATCAGCTTGTCGATGTCGACTTTGACTTTTTCGACGATCTCCTCGATGCGCGTGGGATGGATGCGCCCGTCGTGCATCAGCCGTTCCAGCGACACCTTCGCAATCTCGCGTCGCAACGGATCAAATCCGGATATAATCACGGCTTCAGGGGTTTCATCGATGATCAGATCAATGCCCGTCGCCGCTTCAAGCGCACGAATATTCCGCCCTTCCCGGCCGATGATCCGACCCTTCATGGCATCGTTTGGAATTTGAACTACCGAGATCGTGGACTCAGAGACATAGTCACGAACCACCCGCTGAATCGAGGAGGTAATGATCTCCCGAGCTTCACGCTCTGCATTCTCACGCGCCTCTTCAATCGTTCGTTTGGCAAGACCGACGGCATCGAGCCTCGCCTGCGACTCCATCTCAAGAATCAACTGTTTCTTGGCTTCATCAGCCGTCATCCCGGCTACCCGTTCCAACGCGTCGCGATGTTCTCGCTCGGCCTTGGCGCAGGCGGACTCTTTGGCCGCCAGCCCTTCTTCTCGTTTCGCGAAATCCGCCTCCCGCTTACGTGACTCATTCTCACGTTTGTCTATGGCGGCGAGCTTTCCGTCGAGCCCTCCTTCACGTTGCGTAAGACGCTTCTCCATGGCCGAGAGTTCACCAAGCTTGGCTTTCTGCTCTTGCTCGAATTCTGACTTGGCTTTGAAGACCAGATCCTTGGCTTCAAACCTGGCTTCTTTGAGAATATTCTCTCCTTCTCGTTGTGCGTTCTGTGCCACCTGCTTGGCCAAGTCTTCTGCCTCAGCCTGTTTGGCGCCCGTCATCCGTCGTCGCAGGAATTCAAATACCCCTGCGCCAACCACGGCGCCGAAGATCACCGAAAGGATAATGTACACGACAAGTGCGGTAGAAATGGGAGTCACCCCCTTCTTGAACACATTCAGATCAGATGAGCTCAACCTGGCACAAACACCGCGCCACTGAGCAAGCGAAATGGGCACGGACACAATGTGAGGTGAAGAATGGAAGGGACTTAGGAGACCGCGAGTCGTCTCGTCTGGAAACGCAAGAGATCGTCAGGATACGTTACCACGCCCGATAAGTTTCTCTGTCTGCCCTCCCTCAGCTGTCGATTTCCCGACATCAACCATTGGAGAGGGTCAGCGATCGAAACAGGTATGGAGGGTAGATACTCGCTCCGCCCGGCAGGTACCTGCCGGATCGTCTTAATTTCAGAAACTAGTCGTCGCAGGGTCGATTGAAGCCGCCGCTCAAGCACGACCCCCATGAGCATCCACCGAATTAACACTTCGTATCCCATCAGGTAAACCGATCTCTGTGGTTCTCTCAGCACTCGTTTCCAGTAGATCAACGATCGACGATGTCACTCTTCCCTACTCATCCGCACACTCACGCATCTTTACGATAACAAAGGGACTCTTTGAAAGCAAGGTGAATCGCTACCGAAAGAGCGATGTCGGCATCTGTTCATCGATCGATTCCATCAACGTCACCATCCGCCGTTCGACATCAGCCTCCCCTTGGACCCGCTTTTTCTCGGACTCAAACAGCTGATGGGCAAGGTTGATCGCCGTCAGCACCGCCAGCTTCGTTGGAGTCGTCGTCTTCATCCCTTCCGCCAGATGTTTCATATGATCGTCGACAAAATGAGCCAGCCGCCGGATATAGGCGTCATCGCCATCTCCCGTGATCGCGTACCGTTGACCATAAATTTCTACATCGATGGTCTTAGTCAATGGCCACCTCCTTAGGATCCTCGATACATTCAAGCAGCTCCATCTCATTCATGACTTTTTCGATCCGTGCCTTGATGTCCATCCGTTCTTTTTCCCAATTGCGATTCATATCATCCTGCGCAGCCAACCGCTGACGAGTCGCCTTGAGTTCCTCCTCCAATAGCCCATTCTTTCGTTTGAGCTCTTGGACGAGCTTTACCAAGTCACGAATTCGAGTTTCCAATGCATCAAGTCGATCCAACGACATAATCAACCCCTCATCGTTGTTGCCCATACGGATTGTGGCGCACTATAAAAACTTCACAAGACCTTGTCAAGAAACGGTTTTTTGAACCCCCGCCAGACGCAGGTATTCCCTGTAGCTACGCAGTACCCGTTTGACGTATTGCCTGGTCTCCTGATACTGGATCAATTCGACGAATTCATCCTCGCTCCGCCCCTGATTGGTTGCCGCCCAAGTTCCCACCGCGATCGGGCCGGCATTGTAGGCAGCGATCGTCTGTACCATATTGCCGGCAAACTGCGTAAACAGTTGCTCGACATACCGGGCCCCGATCCGGATATTGATCTCTTGATCGAACAAATCTTCTCGGGATAGGCTTGGAAGACGGTGCTGTTGAGCCACGGCATTGGCGGTGGCAGGCATGACCTGCATCAATCCGATCGCTCCGACACGAGAGACGGCTCTCCGATCGTATTGACTTTCTTCCCGAATGATCGCCGCAACCAGAAACGGATCAACCCCGTTGGCTCCCGACATTTTAATCGTGGGAATCAACCCGGTTGGATAGGCCACACTCCAAAGTCCATCTGCGACTGTTCCCCCGGTTCGTTCCAACTGCTCACGGAATCGAGACCGCACCAGGCGCAAGGCATGATGGTAGGCGCCGACCTCATTCAACATCATCGATAACGCCGCCAACACTTCGGGGTCACGACTATACCGATCTGTCAACGCGCCGAGCTCTCTCGCGGCATCTTGATCGAGACCGAGTGTCCTGAGTTCCATCGCCCGCCGGTATGCCGGCTGTAGCTCGATCTGGATCCGACTACTTGTCTGAAGGTCCTGAACTGACGTTGGAGTGACTTCGGAAGCAGGCTGAGTGGACGAGGCAGCGACGACCGAACCGTCCTGTTTCGTCTGCCCGATAACCGACAGGTCTGTGTGTTCGCGCGCCAACTGACAGTAGTACGTATAGGGAAACCGCTGACAGAGCCGTGCAAGCGCCTCTTTTGACCTCGCACCTTCCACATGGCCGGAAGAACGGGCAATCCAGTAAAGCGCTTGGGGTTCAAAGTCGCTGTCCTTTTGATCGATGATTTGCTGCCACACGGTGATCGCGTCCCGATAACGAGCCGTTCGGTAGAGCACCCACCCTTCCCGCCATTGTGCTTCCGCTCGTTGAGAAGCCGGTTGGCCCGACTTGGCCACCTGTCGATATCGTGCGATCGCCTCATCGAACCGCGCCTCATCTTCCAGCCAGATTCCGGCAAATACATTGATCTGCCCTTTCTGTTCAGGAGTCATCGTTCGCTTCGAGAGTGTTCGGCAGAGATCCAATAACTTTTCCCCGAGTCCCTGCCTGAGGTAAACCCTCCCCAGCCATACAGTCGCTTCATCCGCTCGAGATCCTTGTTCAGCGGTCAACGCATGAAAGGTCTCGCGTGCCTGATCGTACAGCTTCAACCGAACTTGGGCGATCCCCAATTTGAGTTTGGCATCCCCGCGTTGTGGAGAGGACGGGTCTTGCGCCAAGAACTTTCTCAACTCCTCGATGGCCTCCGCGTGGAGCGACTGCCCGAGGAAAGCCTGGGCACGTTCATAATGCATGTCCGGCGCCGCTGTCCACGGCACTCCCCCAATGTTGCTCCCAAGGAGAGTCTCGGCTTCCTTAGCCTCTTTTGTCTGCGGAAATTTCGTCCACAGCTGCTTCAGCGTTTCTCGTCCTTCCGCCAATTGATTCTCTCGAAGATAACAAGACGCCAACCGCAACCAGGCTTGAGAGATCTGCGGATCCTTGTCATTGACAGTGACGGCTTTGACGAGCCAAGACACGGCTTCAGGACAGCTGGACGCCTGATACCACGCTTCTCCGGCACGGATCGCCACCTGATTGAGAAGATTGGAATCGGGGACCGCTTGCGGCACTCCCTCAAACATGCCGGCCGCCTCCTTGGCCTCCCCTACGCGCAGCAAGGCCTCTCCGGTCCAGAATCGAATATAATCGTCGAGCACGAGAAAGTCCCGCTGGGCTGCCCGAAGGTAGGGCAGAGCCTCAGCTGGATTGCGCTCGATCAACATCACACCGGACAGCAACGCGGCACGTTTGGCCCACTGCGTGCCGAAGGAAATCCCTCCATCACTTTTCGGAGACGTTCCAGCTTGAGCGCCGTCACTTGATCTTTCGTCAACGCGCGACCCAGGCGCTCCTTCGGCCAAGCCGCCGCAGAAAAACAATCCTCCGCCGTCGTACAGCCATTGGCCGTCGACTGTTCGGACGTCTCCACTTGCGCCGTATATCCGTCGCTTGAGAGCAATCATCCGAGCGCGAGCGCCAGGCCGGACGCAACCGTCAGCCCCCAGCCACCGATGGAACGATACTTGATATAGGTCTTCATGACGTCCTGCCCACACTCATCCGCGTTCATTATATACAGAGCCGTCCGCAATGGAAGAAGTTTCAGGACCCGATGATGGGCATGGCCGTATGCGGCATGACTTCCGCTATGGTAGGCTCCTAGCTTTGAGGATGATGTCGATCGACTTGCCCATGACCTCTCCTGGTACCATGACAACGCTGTTGAGTCTCACTGAACCTCAGATGATGAAGTTTGTTCGCGCGCAGCGCTGGCCGGACTATCGCGCAAAGCAAATCTTGCGCTGGATCTATCAACGACGACTTCGAACGATCACCGACATGACCGATCTCCCCATGCATGATCGCGTGACGCTGTCTCAATCCGCCACGATCGGACGCTCGGCCCATGTCACGACCTTGTCGTCCCGGGACGGAACGCGCAAATTGCTGCTGACCTTCAACGACGGTCTATCGATTGAAGCCGTACTGATCCCGGATGAGGATCGGCTGACGCTCTGTGTATCGACTCAAGTCGGCTGTCTATTGGATTGTGGTTTCTGCCTGACCGGACGAATGGGGCTTAAACGCAATCTGAAGCTTCACGAAATCGTCGATCAAATCCTGACCGCGCAAGACCTGCTGAGTTCCGATGAACACATGACGAATCTTGTGTTCATGGGGATGGGAGAACCTTTGGCCAATGTGGACGCTCTCAAGGCTGCCGTGACCGCGTTGACCAACAAGCTGTGGGGTCTGGGGTGGTCGCGTCGACGCGTGACGGTATCGACGGCGGGGTTGGCGTCCCGTCTTCCGGAAGTCGCGGCACTTGGCGTGAATCTCGCCGTCTCGCTCAATGCCACCACTGAAGAACAGAGGCGGGAGCTGATGCCTGCCGCCGGCGAGATCGCTTCACTGAAGTCACTCCTGGCTGCCTGTCGCCGCTATCCGCTCGCTCCTCACCAACGGCTGACCTTCGAATATGTACTGCTCGCCGGTGTCAACGATCATGCGGCTGATGCCCGCCGACTGGTGCAACTGCTGCGAGGCATGCGATGCAAGGTCAATTTGATCCCGTTCAATGAGTTTCCAGGGAGCCCGTTTCATCGCCCGTCGGAACAAGAAGTCCTTCGTTTCCAATCCATTCTCCGCGAGGCCGGCCTCGATACATTTGTTCGAAAGAGCCGAGGACGGGACGTTCTCGGCGCCTGCGGACAACTTGGAGAACTCCCCGGCAACCGACCCTCCGTTACCTTGACACCTATTGAAACTCGTTGCTAGCATGACGAATTCCACTATCATCATGATCATGCGGACTATCCAATATTATCGGCATATCCACCTCTTAGCGGCGTTTCTCGTCTTCGGCTCCGGCTCGATCTCGCTCGGAGCAGAACCGAGCGAGTACATCCTCTCAAACGGCATGAAAGTGCTGCTGGTCGAGGTTCCCAAGGCTCCGGTGGCCACAGTGCAGGTATGGTACAAAGTCGGTTCGCGAAACGAGGTCATGGGACGGGCCGGTCTCTCTCACATGCTTGAACACATGATGTTCAAAGGCACGACAAGATATCCGAAAGGCTCGTTTTCCCGAATCGTCAGAAAGAACGGTGGGATCGACAACGCATTTACCGGACAAGACTTTACCGCCTATTTTGAGAATCTGGCGGCAGATCGTGTCGGACTGGCTCTGGAGCTGGAGGCCGATCGGATGCAGGGCCTCATTCTCGATCACAGCGAATTTCAAACTGAGCGCGACGTCGTGAAAGAAGAACGCCGCCTCAGATCCGAGGATGACCCGCAGGGCGCGCTGGTTGAAGCGCTGTTTGCTCAAACCTTCCTCAGCCATCCTTACCATTGGCCCGTCATCGGATGGTTCGCTGATCTCGATGCGATGTCTCTCGAAGACTTGCAACGCCACTACGACACTTTTTACTCTCCCAACAATGCGACCCTCGTGGTCGTGGGGGATATCAAGGCCGAATCGCTGCTTCCGACGATCAAGCGTCTGTTTGAGCCGATTCCCAGAGGTCCCTCACCTAAGCAAACCCTGTCCCCGGAACCGGAGCAGCGAGGCGAACGTCGTTTTCTTCTGAAACGCGAAGCGCAGGTGCCGTTTGTCATGATGGGGTTTCGAGTACCCAACTATTCGAGCGAAGACTCCTATGCTCTCGACATCCTCGAATCGATCCTGTCTCACGGGAAAAGCTCCCGCCTCTACCAGAGCTTGGTCTATGACCAGAAAAATTCGTTGGCCGTCGGCGCCGAGTACAGCGTGTTGCAGACGGACCCCGGTCTCTTTTACTTCTATTCACTGGTGAATCCTGGCGCGAAGGTCGAAGGGGTCGAAGAAGCCATCCAGCGTGAGATCGTGCGGCTCCAGAATGAGCCGCCGTCCGAGCAGGAGCTTCAGCGGGCCAAAAACCAAGTTGAGGCGGCGCGCGTCTTCGAGCAAGATTCGAATTTTCGCCATGCCATGTTGATGGGGCAGGCGGAGTCCGTCGGCGCGGGCTGGCGGCGGATCGATCAATTCGTGGAACGTATCCATTCAGTTACGGCAAAGGATATCCAGCGTGTTGCGAAGCAATATCTCACCCCAGACAATCGGACCGTCGGAATTCTCATTCCTTTGCCCCCTCCCCCTCCAGACTCGGCCCCCACAGCCGCGCATGAGGGGAAGTCATAGAACCATGGTGACCGAGCCGAGACACCAGGAGCGCCATTCTCCTGCCCCTCAATCCGTTCGATGGAAGCTGGCAGCCGGCATGGTGGCACTGGTCCTGTGCGGGGTGTGCGTCGCGAGGCCAAGCGATGCCGCGGACATTTCTCCCACGAGATTCACCACCCCGAATGGGATGACTGTTCTCGTACTGGAACAACATTTCCTCCCCATCATTGAAATCCATGCCCTCATCAAGGCCGGCTCGGCGCAGGATCCTCCGGAAAAGGCCGGTCTGGCGAATTTGGTCGCCGGCCTCCTGGATGAAGGCACAACCACCAGATCCTCCAAACAGCTGGCCGAACAGATCGACTTTGTCGGTGGGTCGTTGGGAGCCAAGGCGGACGAAGATTTCACGACCGCGTCGGCGCGCACGCTGAAGAAAGACATTGACCTCGGGTTCACCCTCCTGGCCGATATTCTTCAGCGCCCCGCTTTTCCCAAACAAGAGTTCGAACGAGTCCGATCACAGATCCTTGGAGAAATCGCCAGCGATAATGACGATCCAGGGCATGTCGCCATGAAGGCCTTCAATCAGTTGGTCTTTCAGAATCATCCCTATCGTTGGCCGGTAAACGGGACTGAGGACACGTTGGGCAAGATCACCTTGGCGGATGTGCAGAACTTCTATGCCAAAGAGTATCTTCCCAGTCAAGTCATTCTCACCATCGTCGGTGACGTCACGGTGGAACAAGCGACGACGCTCGTCCAGGGATATTTCGGATCCTGGAAGAAAGGGGCGGTGCAATCCAGAGCGGGCAAGAGGCCGGCTGTCATCGACAAAAAGATCGTGCAACTCATCGAAAAGGATCTCACACAATCGACCATTGTGATCGGTCACACGGGAATCAGTCGGACCAACCCTGATTTTTACGCCGTCACCGTCATGAATCATGTGCTAGGGGCCGGGGGATTTTCATCACGACTCATGGATACCATTCGGGACAAGCAGGGGCTTGCCTATGGCATTACCAGTCATTACGACGCCCGATCGATGCCAGGTTCTTTCTGGATCAACCTCCAGACCCGCACCGAAACCACCAATCAGGCCATCAACGGCGTCTTGGCTGAAATGAAAGCCATGCGAGAGGCCCCGGTCAGCGATCAGGAATTGGCCGATGCCAAAGCCTTTTTGATGGGCAGCTTCCCCTTACGGCTGGATTCCACGGCGAAGCTGGCGCAAGTCTTGGCGCAAGTGGAGTTTTTTGGGTTGGGGTTCGACTATTTCAGTCAGTACCCAAAATGGATCGAGCGAGTGACAAAAGAGGATGTGCAGCGCGTGGCTAAGCAATACCTGAACCCTCAGCACTATGCGCTCGTCGTGGTCGGCAATATCGCGAAGGCGAAGATTCGAAACTAACAGCGCACGCTATGCAACCGTCCCTTATTCAACAGAAGCTCAATCGGCTTCGAACAGTCCTAACGGAAATGGACTCGGTCGTGGTGGCCTATTCCGGTGGAATCGACAGCACCTTCGTGCTAAAAGTTGCGCACGACCAACTTCACGAGAAGGCGGTCGGCGTCACGGCCGTCTCACCGACGTTTCCATCTCTTGAGTTGGAAGCGGCTGAACGGGTCGCTCGGGAAATCGGCGCCCGCCATGAAACCGTACAGACGGATCAGCTGGCCATTGATGACTTTGTAAGGAACGACGCGAACCGCTGTTTTCACTGTAAGACCGACCTGTACCAGCTCCTCGGAACTTTGCGACCGACAAAAAGCGCCAAGTATGTCGTAGATGGAACCAACCTGGACGATCTGGGTGATGACCGACCCGGCATCAAAGCCGCTCGGGAATGGGGCGTGCGCAGCCCGCTCGTTGAAGCTGAACTGTCGAAAGCCGATATCCGCTTCCTTGCCAAGGAGCTTGGGCTTTCGAATTGGGATAAGCCGGCCGCTGCCTGTCTTTCGTCAAGAATCCCGCGTGGGATTGTAATCACCAGCGAACAATTAAGCCGCGTCGAAGGGGCGGAAGCCGTGCTCCATCGTGAGGGATTCCGGCATTTTCGAGTGCGAAATCATGGTGAGATCGCGCGGATTGAATTGGCACAGGACGAGCTTCCTCGGCTCATGGAATCAGATCGCTGTGCAGAGATCAGCGCGAGGCTGAAAGAGCTGGGGTTCAAATTCGTGACGGTGGATTTGGAAGGATATCGGCCGGGTGGAGTCACCCTGAGCTGACTCCACCCGCAGATCACGACCTGTCAGCGTGGCTGTGATTTCGAAAGAGCCTCAAGCGCTTCGTCTGCGAATCTTCGCTGATCGGCTTCCGTCAAGCTCCGCTGAACCACTTTTTCCGCCACCATCAGGGCGAGTTCGGTCGTCTGGGTTCGAATATCTTGTAGTGCTTTACGACGTTCTTGCTCGATCTCGCGCGTCGCATCTCCCTTGATACGCTCCGCTTCCGCGGTCAACCGTTGTTCGTTTTCATCGAGCAACCGTTGAGCGCGTTCCTTTGTCGCTGCGAGGATAGCCTCGGCTTCCTTCCCCGCCGCATTGAGCTTGGCTTCATATTCTTTGAGTCGTCGCTCGGCCTCGGACCGGTGCTGCTCGGCCTGATCGAGGCTGTCTTTAATTTTCTTTTCACGCTCTTCCAAGGCGCTCAAGATGCCGGGGAATGCATACTTGTAGAGCACGAACAAGAGAATCCCGAACGAGATGACCTCCCAGAAAATCAACGAAGAAAAAAAATCAGGTTCAAACTGTGGCATATGCGTCTTCGTGAATCGTTAAACGTGAATCGTTACACGAGAATGACCTCTCGATGAACGGTTCACGAATAACGGTTAACGCTCCCTATTTCCGAAATCCCATAATGATGAAGGCAATAACCAAACCATACAGCGCAATGGCTTCGACCAGCGCGAACCCGATCCACATATACTTCGTAACGCGAGCTTCTGCTTCAGGCTGGCGCGCCACCACTTCAATCATCTTCCCGAAGATGTAGCCGATCCCCACACCGGCCCCGGCAAATCCTGCCGCGGCGCATCCCATACCGATCAACCCTGCTGCTGCTGAATCCATTATGTCTTACTCCTCCCTTGGCTAAACCCGCATGCGCTAATGCGCCTGCTCCTCATGGCCATGTAAATGAAACGCGTCTCCCAAGTAGACACAGGTCAAGATGGTAAAAATATAGGCTTGAATGAACGCGATACCAAACTCCAGTCCGTATATCGCCACCGTAAACACAAAGGGCAGCCACCCGATCAACAATCCCCCCCCGATCGTGAGGCTGAACAGAACCGCGAGCATCACATGGCCGGCCGTCATGTTCGCAAAGAGCCGAACAGCCAGGGAAATAGGCCGCGCCAACTGACTGATGATCTCGATCGGGATCATCAACGGCAGCAACCATCCGGGCGTCCCGGGTGGAACAAGGATCCCCAGAAACTTAGCTCCATGTAACCAGAATCCGACGACTAAGCTCAGGCCGTATACCAAGCAGGAGAAGACGGCCGTCACGATAATCTGACTCGTAACCGTGTAGGTGCCGGGAATCAACCCGATATAGTTCGAAAAAAGAATAAACACAAAAAGCGTGGCGACGAGCGGGAAAAATCGCATGCCGTCTTTCCCCATCGTATCCAGGATCATGTTGCGAATGAACTCCACCATCATCTCCGCCAGGCTCTGCAACTTGCCGGGCACCAGCTTGCGCGATGACCCCGCCATCACCATGAGCACCGACGCCACGGCGATCACAACCCACATAAAGATCACGGCTTTATTGATGGAAATGTCTATTCCACCAATCGAGATCGGGATCCAGTTATGAAGTTCGAATTGATGAAGCGGACTTTCTTCCATGACTATCCTTGCTTATTTCGAGTTCGATGGACTCTGCCAGCGCTGCGCGGATCGATAGGCACTCCTCATCCCGGCAGCCGCACCAAAAACCAACCCAATCACGAGTCCCCACGGTGTTGTCTCTAGCAGATAGGTATCAATCACCCATCCAAGCCCGCCTCCGACGATCAGCGCAGCCAGCAGTTCCGTTCCCATTCGAACGGCCTGACCGAGCCCCGCGTATAAGGGATCTTGAGAAGGGGGCATCCCAAACCCACGGAAGGCGAGAGCACATGAGCAGAACTCGGCCCCTGATGGGGTGCGCAATTTAAGCAAAACCGTGCTTGAAATGTCAAGAGGTTAGAGGCCTATGCACGCAGAAACCGCTGCGGTATAGTGGAGCCCCACGGGCTTGAGAGCCGTGATCTCTGGTTGTTTTTCGACGGCACCTCGCCGAAGGCGGGTGATCTCGCTTTCGTGTTGGAAACGCGTCGGCTATGCCCAAGACATTATCGTCGTCAGTTCCATTTTTGCATGGTCCTCCTTCGCCGCTCATCGTGACACGTCCCTGTCCCTCGGCAAGCCCCATTGAACTGTACGCGAAAATCGCCTCAGTCCGACGCCCATCGTTTCTCTTCGAGAGTGGTGCAGGTGACGGAACCATGGCACGGTATTCATACTTTGCCAGTGATCCCTATCAAACGTTGTATGGGAAGGGGGATACCTGTGTGTGCCGATCGATTGAAGGCCGCACGGACTCAGGCACAGCTCCGTTTCAACGGTTGGCTCACCTCTTGAACTGTCAGCGGATCGTTCGGCCCCCCGATGTTCCGCCGTTTTTCGGCGGTGCGGTCGGCTACTTGAGTTATGATCTCGCGCGCTGGTTCGAGAAGTTGCCGTCTTTGGCCTTCGATGACCTTGCCGGCCCTGATTTGGAGTTCGCATTTTTCGATCTGGTCGCGGCAATCGACCATGAGCTGAACCGTCTGGTGCTGATGTTCTGTCCGCCGCTTGAACGATTTTTGGGCGAGCCTCGGGACAAGCTGTTTCGTGAGGGGAAAGAACGACTGGCCGAATTCGAAGCCCGATTGACCAGACCGAACACGGTCGACGTGCATTGGAGCAATCTCGGTCGCCTGACGTTTACACCGGAGCAGGAACAGGCGGTCTATAGTCAGAACGTGAGCCGTTGCCAGGAATACATCGCAGCCGGTGACATCTATCAAGCCAACCTCTCCCACCGTTTCAGGGTGACCTCTGCAGCATTCTCCTCTCTCGGGGACCTTCACACCGATCTGTCTGCCTATCGTCGCTTGCGCGCGTTGAACCCCTCACCTTTCTCAGGAATACTCCGGTTCGATGCAGTTCGTCTCATCAGTTCCTCACCTGAACGGCTCGTTCGCCTGGAAGGGCGTCGAGCCGATACGAGACCGATCGCGGGCACCAGACCCCGCGGAAAAACCATGGCCGACGATCATCGACTGACCGACGAGCTGCGCGCCAATGAAAAGGAATGCGCGGAACATGTCATGTTGGTGGACCTCGAGCGAAATGATCTCGGTCGTGTCTGCCGTTTCGGAAGCGTCCATGTGGATGAATTGATGACCGTTGAGCGATATTCTCATGTCACCCACCTGGTCTCACATGTGGCCGGCACCCTCAAGGATCACGCGACTGGTTTCGACTTGCTGAAAGCCATGTTCCCTGGTGGAACGATTACCGGCGTACCCAAGATCCGCTGCATGGAGATCATCGAGGAGTTGGAGCCCGTACGCCGCGGTCCGTACACGGGCTCAATGGGTTATCTCAGCTGGAGCGGAGACCTCGACTTCAATATCCTGATACGCACGCTGGTGATGAGGAACGCCGTGGGCTATCTCCAGGTCGGCGCGGGAATTGTGGCCGATTCAGACCCGACGCGCGAATATGAGGAAACGATTCATAAGGCCCAGGCTTTCTTCAGCGCCTTTTCATAGCCCATGTGGATATACCTGAACAACAAGTTCGTCGCAGACGAAGAGGCCGTGGTCTCCGTCTTCGACCATGGATTTCTCTACGGCGATGGGGTCTATGAAACGATTCGCTCGTACGGCCCCCGCATCTTCATGCGAGACGAACATGTGTCACGGCTGTTCCGTTCCGCGGCGGCAATCGGCCTGACGATCCCGATTCCGGTGAAAAACTGGGAAGACATTCTACATGAGGCGATGATACGCAACGACGTCGGGACTGATTTGCGAGACGCCTATCTGAGGATCACGGTTTCCCGAGGGGTTGGAGACATCGGACTGGACCCGGCACTCTGTTCGTCGCCGACCGTGGTCGTGATGGCCAAGCCGCTCGTGCCTCCGGCGTCCCATCTCTATGAAACGGGCGTCAACCTGATCGTGGCTTCCACGAAACGGAATTTACCGAGCGCTTTGTCGCCGCAGATCAAGACCACAAACTTCCTGAACAATATCCAGGCTAAACGCGAAGCGATCGCGGCAGGCGCATTCGACAGTATCTTGCTCAATGGGGAACAGCATCTGACCGAATGCACCATCAGCAATGTATTCATTGTGATGGACGGCACGCTGCGAACGCCTGCTCTGGAATGCGGCTTACTCGACGGCATCACCAGAATGATCGTGATTCGGTTGGCCGGAGAACTCAACATCCACGTTGAAGAAGGTCGCTATACTGTTGATCAGTTGTACCGAGCCGACGAATGCTTTCTCACGAACACCAGCATGGAAATCATGCCGGTGACTTCTGTCGAGCGTAGATTTATCGGCGACGGAAAACCGGGTCCGCTGACCCTGCGGCTAAGAGAGCGATTCGTAGCGGTGCGAGGCCGATTTTGGAACACCCTTCATCCTAGATAAATCCTCATCTTCCCATTTTCCCTCCGAATTCTTCAGATCTCCCAAGGCACAGGATCTGCATTTCCTTGACAGACAGTGACAGGCTGCTATCGTTTGACCATGCCGAAACTGAACACACTGCATCGCTCCTCAATCAGCCGGCCTGTCATGGCCGTCCTCGTTGCATTGAGCAGCAGCATCCTGCCGGCTGTTCCAAGTGACATTCAGGCGGAGATTTACCAATATATCGATGCCAAAGGGACGATATCGCTCACCAACGTTCCCTCTGACACTCGGTACCGCCGAATCGGCCTCCACCCGAATCGGCTGCATCCCGTTCTCTCAGAGGACGAGTTGGAGCCGGTGATCGGTCGATTCTCACGGCAGCATCAACTCCACCCTGCGCTTATCCGCGCCATCATCAAGGCCGAATCGGATTTCGACCCTCGTGCGGTGTCACGAGCCGGAGCCGTCGGATTGATGCAATTGATGCCGCAAACGGCAGTGAGATTGGAGGTCCGTGACCTCTACGATCCCGAGGACAATATCGGAGGCGGAACGAAGTACTTACGCCAGTTGCTCGACCGCTTTCGTGGCAACCTTCCACTGGCGCTCGCTGCCTATAATGCCGGGGAGCATGTCGTCGATCGTTACCGAGCTCTTCCGCCGATTACCGAAACCCGCCACTATGTTCGCAAGGTCTTGCGATATTATCGACTGTTCCTCGCCCGTGACCTTGCCGTGACCGGCCACGTCATCCCGTCTTCGGAATACGCAATGCCACGACCCGCCCCCGTGTCTTCGATTCAGTCCGGACAGTAGTTCGGACGCTTGAACACAATTGACTATGCTGTTTCCAGCCCGGCCGTTTGGATCCCGGAAAATCGGATCGGTAATGGGCGCCGACGCTGTTTTCTCTCCAGAGCGCAGCGTCCGCCACGCAATGCGCCACTTGCACCATGTTCTTGACCTCCAGATCAGCTCTCGCTGAAAAGGATCCGGACACCATCCGTTCCCACCGCGCAAGCTGAGCCGTGGCGCGAATGAGCGAGTCTCGAGAACGGATGAGCCCCACGTGTCCCCACATGGTCCGACGAAGCGAGCTGCGTACTTTTTCGGCATCCTCCAATCGTTCCAACCGTCCGCGCTTCAGGCGCTCCACATGGTGAGTCACATCGGGTATCGAACGGCGTGAGGCCCAAACGACAGCGGCCACGCCGGCCCGCATCCCAAACACCAATCCCTCCAGCAATGAATTGCTGGCCAGTCGGTTCGCGCCATGCACCCCGCTGCACGCCACTTCGCCCGCCGCAAAAAGACCCGGCAATGTCGTGGCTCCGTTGAGATCGGTCGCTACTCCCCCCATCATGTAATGAGCGCTCGGAGAGACCGGGATCCATTCTTCCGTGATATCGATATCATGGCGGAGGCAGGTCGCATAGATCGTCGGGAATCGCCGTTTGACAAAACTCGATTCCAAGTGAGTGACATCAAGGTAGACATGCCGCGCGCGCGTCGCCGCCATTTCCGCCCAGATAGCCCGCGCGACGACATCCCGCGGAGCCAAGGCGCCGAGCGCGTGATACCGTGACATGAAGGTCTCTCCCCTATTGTTGCGCAGCTGGCCTCCCTCTCCTCGCATGGCTTCTGACAACAAAAAAGGCGGGCTCGACGGCAGATACAGCGACGTCGGGTGAAACTGAACGAATTCCATGTCCTGGAGTTCCGCTCCTGCGCGAAATGCCATGGCCATGCCGTCGCCGGTCGCATTGGGCGGATTGGTGGTGCGAGCAAACATCTGTCCAGCCCCCCCTGTCGACAGAACGACCGCCTTTGCAGGAATGATGAATTGTTCCCCTGAATGTTCATCAAGCACCACCGCTCCGCAACATCGGCTGTCTTCAACCACAAGATCGACGGTGAAGTGGTAATCCAGCCGGACGATCCGCTTGTGTCGCGCAGCCTGAGCCATCAACACCCGCACCATTTCGTTTCCTGTCGCATCGCCTCTCGCGCGGAGGATTCGGCTGCGACTGTGAGCCGCTTCGCGAGCAAAGGCAAACTTCCCGCCTGTTTTGTCGAATTTCGCGCCCCAGCGGATGAGCTCTTGAATCCGATCCGGCCCTTCCTCGACCAACACACGCACCGCTTCACGACGACACAGGCCGTGTCCGGCCTTCACGGTATCCGTCAAATGGATGGCGACATCATCCTCTTCGCTCAAGGCCACGGCCACTCCGCCTTGCGCGAAGATGGAATTGCTTTGTAAGGGGTGGCCCTTGGTGAGAACGATCACCCGCCCTACTCGGCAGAGGTCCAGGGCAGCGCGAAGCCCGGCGACTCCGCTGCCGATGACGAGAAAATCTGCTTCCAGCGCATTCCGCAATATCATCATCGTGGTCGGGTCGGCGGTGAGGGAGGTTCCGACAACGTTTGTTTCGTCTTCATTCCGAAGGGCAAATCTCCCTGCGCGCTGCGCAGGAGAATCGAATGCGTACCGACCCATTCCAGCCGTGCATGGCCTCGTTGCCGGATACCCATGTCATTGACATCTCTTTTCCATGTCCCTTGCCAATGGATGAAGACGTCGATATCGTCTTTTTCGATCGCGACCCGTTCGATCTTGAATTCGAGGAAGATGGCGGAAAAGGCTTCGAAGTCCATGTCGGCCTGCCGTCGAAGTTCGTCCAGCTGATCCAGCGGCAACAGCATGGCACGGAACGCGGACCGATCCTTTCGTTGATAGGCGCTCCGTAAGGATTCCAACGCTTGATCGATACGGAGGAGTCGCTCGTGCTCTGCTGGGTATCGGACGGTCTTCGACGGACACCCAACGATCACCACGGCGAGCACGATGAGCCACAGGACAGATGAGGGCTGTGACAAACCTATCTTTTTGAGGTCCATCGCGGTGCAGTATAACATAAGGGGAAAACGCGCCGTGAGCTTGCATTTTCAGCGGAAAGCTTTTAGACTCGGCCCTCCTTAGGAGATACAGAACATGTCAAGTGTCTTGAAGAAACGACGAAAGAAGATGCGCAAGCATAAGTACAAGAAGCTGCGCCAACGTCAGAAATTTCTTCGCCGAAAAAGCTAAGCTCAGCCGGCGTGGCGGGAGGAGGGATCCGTGGCCGAGGGGAAGAAAGTCCGCATCCGCGTACGGACGGTCAGTTGTACCTACGTGGGAGACTTCCTGGTCCCTCCGATGCGGAATCGCGTCTCCGATGCGATCAACGAAGAAGCGCGTCTCTTCATCAGCCTGACCGACGTCGTGATCGGCGACAAGGACCGGTCTGATTTCATTGCGATCAATAAGAACCTGATCGAGTCGATCGCTCAACTCTAGTCGTTTCGTCTCACCCCCGTCAGCGTATTCTTTCAGCGTCGCCGTAAGCCAGAACACTTCCGTGTCCGATCACACCGCCTGACCACGATGTTGATCTTCAAACGATTCCTCCCGTTCGTGCGCCCTTATGTGGCGCGTTTGATGCTAGCTGGGCTCTTGGTGAGCGGGGTTGCGCTCATTAATCTCGCCTTGATTCGGTTGGCCGGCACCCTGTGGGATGTCATTACCGTTCAGCACGATGCCGATCAGATGACCCGGTCGATCGGCTTATTCCTGGGCCTGGTAATCGTACAGGGGCTATGCTCGATGGGTCATAGCTATCTGACCGCGTGGGTCTCTCAGGAAGTCGTCGCCGACTTTCGCAAACATCTCTTCGGCCACCTGCAGACGCTGACGGTCAGCTTTTTTGCCAGGCGTCGTACGGGAGAATTGCTCTCCCGATTGATGAACGACGTGACAGTCATCCAGTCCATTGTCACAGAAACCCCCATCGACGGCGTCAAACAACTCGTGACGTTCGTCGGCGGCATTACGTTCCTGCTCCTGATGAATTGGCGACTCTGCCTCCTGATCCTGATCCTGCTCCCGTTGCTGGTCCTGGTCGCCAAGGTATTCGGCCGCAGACTGAAATCCCTTTCCACCTCGATTCAAGACCAGACAGCCGCACTCAGCACCCTCGTCGAAGAAGTGATTGCCGGCATTCGCATCGTCAAGTCGTTCGTCCAGACGCGGCGGGAAAAGACGCGCTTCGCGGATCAGGTTGATCAGACACTTCATCTCACGCTCCGCCGAGCCGCTATCATGGCTGTTTTCATTCCGGTGATCAGTCTCCTAACGTTCTCATCCGCAACGGCGGTGCTATGGTACGGAGGCAGGCAAGTCATCGACGGGGTCGTCACGCCGGGCGATCTGTTCGCCTTCGTCTTGTTCGCCGGCATCTTGATCGGTCCCTTCAGCTCGGCAGCCCGTGTTTTTGCGCAGATCAAAGAGGCCCAGGGAGCGACGCAGCGGGTCTTCGAAATACTGGATGCTCAGCCGGACATTTGTGATCAATCCGATGCACAAACACTTGTGACCGTCGATGGACATGTGCGGGTGGAAGACGTCAACTTCCGCTATGATGCTCGCCATCCGGTGTTGTCGAACCTGTCGTTCGAGGCCAAGCCAGGCGAACTGGTCGCGCTCGTAGGACCGACGGGCGCCGGCAAGACCACCGTGATCAACCTGCTTCATCGCTTCTACGATCCGACGGAAGGTCGCATCACGATCGACGGCAAAGACTTGCGCCATGTGACCCTTGAGAGTTGGTACCGACAGATTGCGCTCGTCCCCCAAGAAACGATCCTCTTTGGGGGCTCCATCCTTGACAACATCCGTTACGGCAATACGGCGGCGAATGAAGCCGCAGTATTGGAAGCGAGCAAAGCTGCTCATGCTCATGACTTCATCACGAGCTTGCCGGACGGGTATCAAACCCTGGTGGGCGAGAAGGGGGTCAACCTCTCAGGCGGACAACGCCAACGAATTGCGATCGCTCGGGCGATCTTGAAGAATCCACGCATTTTGTTACTGGACGAAGCGACTTCCTCGCTGGATACCGAATCGGAACGGCTGGTGCAGGAAGCCCTTCAACGCCTCATGGAAGGTCGCACGACCTTCGTCGTCGCCCACCGACTGTCGACCATTCAGCGTGCGGACCGAATTCTGGTTTTAGACAAAGGCAAATTGGTGGAAGAAGGCACCCATGCACAGCTTCTAGAACGTAAGGGTCTGTACCACTACCTCTATACCATTCGATTGAACGAACCGACCGCTTGAAACGGCCCCTGCACCACCAGCATCCTCGCTTTTCCATCCCTTCCATTTGTAACAAGTCTGTAACGCAGAGAGCGTATGGTTGCCGCTAAGAGTACAAGCGGCAATGACGTGAGGATAGTCGTATGGTTTCACCACGCCCCAAAAACATTCTCGTCGTCGAGGACGAGCAGGATATTGCACAGTTGGTCAAGCACTATCTTGAGAAGGAAGGATTTCATACCTGCATCGCCACAACCGGTCTTGAAGCGCTGAAGCTCGTGGCGTCTGAGCATCCTGCTTTGGTAATTCTAGATCTCATGTTGCCTCATATGGACGGGTTGGAAGTGTGCAAAACCCTCCGTCAAAAGCCCGAGACTGCGTTGCTGCCGATCATCATGCTGACGGCGAAAAACGAAGAATCCGATACTATTGTCGGACTTGAGCTCGGAGCCGATGATTATGTGACCAAACCCTTCAGCCCCAAGACATTGGTGGCTCGGGTTAAATCCCTCTTCCGTCGGCTGGAGCGGACAACCGATCAAAAACCAACATTCTTAGCGTACGGTTCTCTCCAGATGGATCTGACGCGACATGAGGTGACGGTAAGAGGTAAAGAAGTGCTGCTCACGGCTAAGGAGTTCGGACTGCTGGAGCATTTATTACGTCACCCTGGGCGGGTACTGACACGGGAGGTGCTCCTTAATGAAGTGTGGGGTTACGACTACTATGGGACGACGCGAACCGTCGACGTCCATGTTCGGCGGTTGAAACTGAAGGTGCCACTCCTCGATGACTTGATCGTCTCGGTCAAGACGCTGGGATACAAACTATTGGATCAGCCCCCGACGCAGTAAGCCTTCTTCTCAAGCCCGTCCATTGCACAGCACCACATCGAGATGTTTACACGGATGTAAGCTCTCCGTAACCATTTGTTGCCATTCATCCTGTATCACTGATCGCAAGAAGTCAGAGGTTTTATTTTTTTGATTTTAGATTAAGGAGGCGGCCATGCAATGCACGCGCTGTGCCGGTATGAGAGTATCTGAAATCATCGCTGAGGGAATGACCAGAGTCTTAGCAATGCGTTGCGTCCACTGTGGGGACGTTACTGATAACGTCATCATTACGAACCGCCAACGTCATTGGCATGCGCCTCTTAGGAGGAGGCAGCCGCTTCGTCAATTTTCTAATCCTCGCACACCCCCCTCCTCAGGATCATTCGGACATTCCCCAACAAACAATCAAGGACCTTCAGCTCATGGATCTGGCTTTCCAGCGATTGAGAAACCAGTCCTGCGAATTGATGCTTGGTTCCCCGTCCAAAGGCGTAAGACGCTCGTAGGTCCCGTCTGAACGCAACCGTCTGGCTTGGACATTATCGCGAAGACTGACGGCGAGAATGTCATGCACGATGACCTCCCGCCAGCGGGAATGAAGCACCGGAAAGAGGATTTCCACACGGCGATCCAGATTGCGCGGCATGAGATCAGCGCTTCCAAGCAACACTTCATCCTGCCCCCCGTTATGAAAATAATAAATCCGGGCATGTTCGAGAAAACGGCCGACAACGGAAGTCACCGTAATCCTCTCGCTAATGCCGGGGATACCTGGTCGTAAACAACAGATACCGCGCACTTGTAATTCAATCTTCACACCGGCCTGTGCGGCACGGTACAGCGCCTGAATGCATGCCTTATCCACCAATGCATTCATCATAAATGCGAGATGCCCATCTCCGTTTTTGCGGTGGCAGTGAATTTCGCGATCGATCCGATCAAGCAGCTCCCGCCGCAATGCCGTACCGGCGCGACCAGCAATTTGGCGTACCCGTCCTTCCTGGAGTACCCGGTCAGCGCGTTAAACAGATCGGACACGTCACTGCCGATGGCTGGATCACACGTGAAGTAGCTCAGATCGGTGTAGATACGACTCGATAGCACATTATAGTTGCCGGTGCCGAGATGGACGTACCGTCGGATCCCTTCCGGTTCGCGTCGGACGACGAGACACACCTTCGCATGCGTCTTGAGCCCGCGCACCCCGTAGACGACATGGACGCCTTCATCTTCAAGCTTCCGAGCCCATTCGATGTTATTTTCTTCATCGAAACGAGCCTTGAGCTCTACCAGCACGGCCACCTGCTTCCCATTGACCCGAGCTTCCATCAGCGCATCAATAATGGGGGATTTCGGGTTCACACGATACAACGCTTGTTTGATCGCCAGGACATTCGGATCGTGAGCCGCTTCACGCACAAACTCGACGACCGGCGCGAAACTATCGTAAGGATGGTGCAGCAAGAGATCATCTTGCTTGATAGCTTCCAACACACCGCCCGGTTTGCTCAGCAGAGCGGGCATGGCGGGCTGAAAAGGCGGGTCTTTGAGATCGGGACGTTCGAGCGCGGTGAGTTCCATAAGTCCCGCCATGCCGATCGGATCATGCTCCGTGTAAACGAGATATGATGGGATCTGTAGATTGCGGGTCAGAATATCGACAATATGGTCCGGTGTGGTCGCATCTAGCTCCAAGCGCACCACGGAATTGAACTCCCTCAAATCGAGCTGCTCTTCCACCGCCGTGATCAGATCGGGTGCTTCATCGGCTTCGATCGTCACATCGGCGTCCCGCGTAACGCGGAAAGGATAAGACGCGACAATCTCCAAGCCGGGAAACAGGAGATCCAGATTATCCGCCACAATCTCTTCCAACCAAGCAAAACGTTGAACCTTCCCGATTCCTCCGAGATCTTTCTGCTGTGGGATGGACTCTTCTTGAGCAGGAACCGGAACCAAACGCCGAAAGGAATCGGGTAACTTTACGCGCGCGAAGCAGTCACCGCGCTCAGGATCCTTGACCACCACGGCCAAGTTGAAGCTCAGATTTGAAATATGCGGAAATGGATGAGTCGGATCAATGGCCAATGGGGTGAGCGTGGGAAAAATCTCACGCTGGAAGTACTGACGAAGACCGTCCCGTTCAGCCTGCTCCAGGTCCTTATAGGAGAGCATATGAATGCCGGCCTCGCGCAGTTTTGGTAACAGATCCTGCTGCCAACAAGACCGATGCCGCTCGAGAAGGATCGTCACTTCCCGGCATATTGCCAGCATTTGTTCGGAAGGCGTCATGGCATCGGGTGGGGTTTCTCCCACCCCGCCGGCAACTTGACGGCGCAGGCCTGAGATCCTGACCATGAAGAATTCGTCGAGGTTGGTGGCAAAGATCGCCAGAAACTTCACTCGTTCCAACAGCGGATGTCGCGCATCTTCCGCTTCCTCCAAGACCCGCAGGTTGAATTGCAGCCAGCTAAGCTCGCGGTTTAAGAACAGGCCGGGATTCTCGAGGTCCGCCGGTGGTTCCGTGACCTGATGCGAATTCTCAGCCGGAGGTTCAGTCGACCCCATTTAATCCAGCCATCCTTTCCGTTTGAAATACAGGTACGGAGCGGCACCGGCAATGATCATGAGCAGAAGTGCCAGTGGATAGCCCCAGGGCCATCGGAGCTCCGGCATGACATCGAAGTTCATGCCATAAATGCTGGCGACAAGAGTGGGCGGGAGAAACACGACCGCCGCAATCGAAAAGATTTTGATGACTTTGTTTTGTTCCAGACCAATCATTCCGAGTAAGGCATCCATGAGAAAATTGATCTTATCGGCTATGAAACCCGTATGACCGTTCAGCGATTCAATATCACGCAGGATACCCTTGACCTCTTGCGTATGTTCGCGTGATAGAACGCGGCTCTTCAATAGGAACGACAGGGCGCGCCGATTGTCCATCAAATCCAAGCGGACTTTCCCATTGAGATCCTCTTGGGCGGCAATCCGTTCTATATTGTCACGCATGACATGACCGGCAATTTCCTTGTTCCGGTTCAGGACAAGAGCAGCGACCTGGTCCAGCGTCATGTACATTTCTTCCAACACATCGGCATCCCGTTCCACGGCAAGCTCATAACAGCCAAGAAGGATGTCCACCGCATCACCCACCATCCCGGGCCCCGCGCGTGCTTTCATCCGGAACAGACGCACGATGGCGAGATCATCGTCATGCACCGTAAGTAGTCGGCCTTCATGCAGCGTGAACGACATCGTAACATTTGAAGGAGTCTCATCGCTGTTCTGGATGAAGGTCGAGCGAATATGGATCCCGTGTTCGTCCTGGTAGTAACGCGCGCTCGCCTGCAAGTCCTGCAATTCCTCGTCTTCCGGCAGCTCCAGTCGAAAGACCGACTGCACCAACTCGCGTTCTTCTTCGGTCGGATAGGCCAGATCAATCCAGATGGTCTCCTTACGGGACAGATCCTCTGCGGCATCAGCCCGAACCTGCACGAGCCTCCCATCGCTCAATTCAAACGCGCTGAGCATGCGTCACTTCCACACCTTTCATGACAAATCCGCGCCGCACCGTTTTCGTCATTATAGAATGCACGATGTGCCTTGTCCCATGACTATCGCGCCCGTCTGCAAAAGTTTATACGGCAATTATCGCTACACTTGCGCGGATTTCAAGCCGTCCTCTCGGCACGGGAAACCACTTATCCGAGGCAGAACATATGTGGCTTGGGATACAAGTTGAAAACTCCCACCTCGAATCTTGAGTATCGAGCGGGGCAACTACCTCAGCCTACTCCTTGTCGTCGTCCCCCTGGTCATCGTCGTCGTCATCTCTATCATGGTGGTGGACGGGGCGAACGAAGTTGCCAAGGTCGGCTGCTGACACCTTGTACGCATGCAACACTCCTGGGAGGAGTTTGTAACTGCCGTCGTTTGGAAGATCGAACATCTCATTGATGATGCCGTCCGCAATATCAGCGGTTGTGAAGCAACCGGTGGTCAACCCAAGCGGGCACTGGATCGAGCCGGCGAAGGGATCGGCGTCGGTGAACCGGAAGTACACATCGAACTGCCGGCCGGTTGCATTTTGGGTCACGCTGTAATCATTGTCCGTGCCCGCGACCAGCGCATAGCTGCCGTCCTTCAGGCGTGGTCCAACGGCCAATCCTTCCCATTTCTCCGGAACCTTGTTGTCGAGTGCCGGCAGAGTGTCGGCGGCAAGATCAAGGAACGGAACGGAGTTTTTCGTGACCTTTCTGGTCGGACAAGCGGTTGGCGCAAACGGCACGCCGCTGACATCTACCGCCCCGGTGATATCGATCCGGAAGAGCTTCTTGTTGGGCGATCGTGAACGTGAGTTGCGGGGAATTCCGACCTTCGAACAAGATATAGTCAGCGACACGCCTGATCGTATTCTCCGACCAGTCAAACTTGAACGCATACCCGTCGTCCATTTCCTGAATCTCCTCGACATGCTCCAATAGACCGGTCACCAGCTTCTTCCTGTGCAAGGCCATGAGAGGATCGATAAGCGGAGACACCAGCGATCGCCGTGAGCAGAGTTCGGTTTGGGCCTCGCGCTGACCTCCGGACTCCTGCTCGCGGCGCCACAGTGTTTGCACAGGCAGTTGAGGCTGCATACGATCATCCTTCAAGAGTCGGAACACGTAAACGGCTACGAACTGCGGGTCCCCGAACAATAACCCGCAAGGGCCCGCAATGCGCTCAGCAGTTCAGCTGCCAATCCGCCCACCATCGTTTTTTGTCACAACGATCAGCGCCGACCGTGGTCGCCCACCGGTTGGACCATCCGGCCACGAGCTGAATTGCTTCGGGTTGTTCGGATCACCCGGTTGATCATCCGGTCTCTCGCCCGGATGTTGAATCCCGACGAACATGCTGCGCCGATCAGGAGTCATCATGACGCCGGTGATCTCACATTGATTCGGGCCAACCAGAAACCGGCGTGTCTCCTTGGTCTCTGGATCAGCTGCCACCATCACATTGTTGCCGAATCCCGCATACGCGCCCGCATTGATGGTCGATGTGGATACATCGGTCTGGATCCAGACCAGTCCTCGAGGATCCACATAGATGCCGTCCGGTGAGCCGTACTTGTCGCCGACGATCGTGGAACCATGGACTGGATTTGCCGGATCGCCGCATAGGGCGAAGAGATCCCACCCGAACATCGACTCCGTCCAATCCTGCCGATAGTACCAACGGATGATGTGCCCATAGTTGTTGACCGCGCGCGGATTGGTCGCATCCACCGGAGGACGGGCCGAGCCGGCGGCAGTTGTCCCATCAGGATTGTTCACCGACGGCGGACTCGTGCCGCGCCGGTTGTTATTGGTCAGAGTCGCGATCGCCGTCAGAGTTCGAGGGAATGTATCGATCCACTCGGGTCGATCCATCATGGTCGCGCCGGCTGCGTCCGCAGCGCCGCGTGTATTGATGAGAATGTCGTTCAGGGACCATCCGGCTAGACGAGGATTGTCCGGCGTGAGCGGAAGCCATTCCCCAGCCCCGTCCGCGTGAAACTTGGCGACATAGAGAATGCCATCGTCAAGGGGATTGATCCCCTGCCGAAGGGCCTGTTTCCAAGGGAGATTGGACACGTAGCGGTAGAAATACTCATTCCGTTCGTCATCACCCATGTAGACAACGACCTTCCCGCTCCTGGCTTCCTGCACCCAGGCGCCTTCATGCTTGAGTCGACCGAGGGCAGTGCGCTTCACCGGTGTCGAGTGCGGCTTGAACGGATCGATTTCCACCACCCAGCCGAACCGATTCGGTTCGTTGGGCTCCTCGTCGACTCGGAAGCGCTTATCGGTTGTGTGCCAGAGATACCCGAAGCCCGTGGCATTGATGCCGTATCGCTTCTCAAGATTTGTCTGTGGTCCGCTCTTGCGGAAGTAGCTGTTGAAATTTTCTTCACAGGCCAGATACGTTCCCCAAGGCGTGTAGCCCATCGCACAAGTGTTCAACGTGCCCAACACGCGCTTTCCAGTGGGATCTTCGCTCGTAACGAAGCGAGGATCTCCTGTCGCCGGTCCGCCTATTTCAATGGGGGTCATGCCGGTGATCCGCCGGGCAAAGGGAGATGGCCGAACCACGTCCCACTTCCCGCGACGACGCCGCGAGTCCAAGGGAACGCCGGTCCGCTTAGTCACTTCGATGATCGACACGCCATGAGCGTTGAGCGACTTGTTCGTCTTTTCCTGGGTCCAATTGTTGACTCCGTCCGGGAACAGCAAGCCATCGTCCGTATATTCATGGTTCTGGACAATCAAGCCGCGCTGTGACCCAACAATGGGAAAATAGACGAGGCCGTCATTATGCATGCCCCACTGACGCTCCTGTTCAGCGGCGGTGTTGCTTGCATCCTGCTTGAATAACGGACCGTTCGACAACGGATCACCCCAGGCAATGAGAACCTCAGCCGTATAACCATTCGGCACGACTACCTCATCGGCGGTAGAGACCGGAACACTCTTGAACCTCAGCATGGGCTTGCGGCGCCCTCGTCCCTCAGTTCCTTCTTCCGCGTCGTCGTCATCTTCAACCGTTTCCTGGGCAGAGGCGGGCATGGCACTCAATACCCCTTTGATACCGCACAGTGACACCGCCGCGACAGTCGCGAGACTGCCGGCCAAAAGGTGGCGCCGTGACAGTCGCGCACTCAAGATGTCTTGGAAGTGTTCATTGCCGGAAGTGTTACTCACACTCTCGTCATCAATGATCGACATGGAAGAATCTCCTCCTGCTTGAATGTCATCGCTTTTTCTGGAGAGGTTTTCGCAAGTGTCGCTACTCTTGCATCACATCGTTACAAACCGGACAAGAACCTGTAACAACCTCGTTAACACTTGTTGCGATGGCCTAGAGAAGTGGCGGTTGTGCCTGCTGGTCTGATAGCTCTCAGTGACCTAGAGCAGAAATGTTAGAATGATGCCTTGCGAGGAGGCCCACGTGCAGAACCATGTCACCATCACCAAAGGAACCTGCTTCGCCATTTTCGCATACGATATCGGACACTCCATCAACCTGAGCGACGCGGAACGGCGGATCGCGGCCGGAGCAGAACGAGGGCGTCTTCGCCATAAGACCAGGGCACCTCAGTATTTCGAATATCGGCCGGCTCCGCTGCGGCTCGTTCAGGAGGGGAGTGTGTTCGACGTCAGTCAGTATCAGGCCAGTCCGACGGTCGAAGTCATGGTGTATGACTTCGGAGCTGTGACCATCACCTATCGCTTCTCGATCGACGGACCATTCGCACGGTTGTTAGACCTGAGCGAGTCGCTCTACGAGAATGAACGACTTTTGACCGAGTCACGCGCCCGCGTGGAACAGCTGATTCAGGCGCTGGGTCCCGCAATCGAGCGGCCGTCCATTGCGGGGGAGGTGGAGGACTACATCATTTTCTCGATTGAGTCCTCTGTGCCGGAGAAACCTCCGTTGTGGACGAGCACCGAGACCCACTTAGCTCAAATCCTGCGAGCTGAACGGACACCGCTCTCTGAGCAAGAAGTGGCCGACGCGGTTTCTTGCCGAATCTCGTTCGGGCAAGAGGATGCTGCGGTCATCGACTGGCATTCAGCGGTATTGTTCGGCAAGGAGATGGATGATGTGCGCGCCGTGCTGGAATTCGCTAATGTTGAGTTACTGGAGATGCGGATGCTCGACGAACAGCTCGACCGGGCCCTAGACGAAGGCTATGAGGCCTTGTCTCGAAAGCCGCGCCTCTTGTCCCTTCCCGGCTCCTACGAAAAAGACACGACGCACATTGCTCAGCTCCAAGTCGATAGTGCCTTAATCTTCGAACGCGTCACGAACACCTTGAAGCTGCTGGGCGACCAATACCTGGCGCGTGTGTATCGACTCGTCTCACAGCGCTTTCACTTAGAGGCATGGGACGCGAGCATCCTGCGCAAACTCCAGACCTTGGAAAGCATCTACGGCAAAATGTCGGACCGAGCCGGCACCAGACGGATGGAGGTGCTTGAGTGGATTATCATCATTTTGATCACGCTTTCCATCGCCCTCCAGTTTCTCCCGATGGGGGCCGGTCATTAAGCGTTCCGTGTCCTCTCATCTGGTTGGAGACTCAATGTTCCAGTCACGGCTCAGCATCTTGGAGAAGACTGAGGAATCGATACAAATCAATCCCCGTGGAATATGAACGCGACTGAATCCCTTTGCCCTTTGGTCCGGTTCTACTTCACAGCCTGCCTTTCTCTGACTTTATTTCCACCAGCCATCGCTGTGGCAAACCCTGAATCTGAGGTCGCTGTATGGTTCGAATCGGGGATGGCCGTCGCAACCAGTCAACTGAGCGGCCGGAGGGAACTACCGTTGGGTGCGCAGGAAGCCGTGATCAGTTCCGGCACGAACGGGATCAATGGCATCGTGGTGACATCTCGTCGGCTCTTAGGATTCTCAAGCCGCGCGCTGACCTGGAGCAAGAAGGAACTGAACGTGAACGAAAACCTCCTCGAACGGAAGATCCTCCCAACGTTCAGCCTCATCAGGACGGATCGGCATCTGTACGGGTTTCGCGGCGTCAACGGTCTGTGGCTCGAAGAAGCGCTAGGTATGCGGGAGAAAGTACATCGCTTCCACAGCAACGACTATGGAGCGGTCTTCATCACGAACGAACGATTAATCGGATTCACCCCCTTGCTCGGAGGCTTCGCCTCGAAGCCATTGGACGTACACGAGCGTATTGTGGGTGTAGACAATGAGAACGGCCTCATTCTCGTTTCCACCACCAGGCGCACGCTGATCTTCGGCAGCCGCTTGAGCGGGTGGGAGGAATTCGAGTGATCGATCTCCAGTGCAGATGGTGTTAACCACATCCTACCTCGCGACCAGTACGACAATCGGCAAAGCGGCGTTGCAGGAGAAGCCTTGGACCAGATAACGCCACGACAGAGCCGCCCGGTACCTTCGCATTCCTGACCTCACGAACATCGCATACCCTTTCTTCACACACAATTGGCACGATCGTAACGAGGGCGAAACAGCCCTCGATACGCTGACATCGTGTTCATCAGGAGCCACAACTCTCACAACATGAAAGGGGGTGAGCAACAATGATGACGTCATCGGTCGTGATCGTAGGAACGCTCGGGTTCGTGGGCGTTTTGGGCGCGCTGGTTAAAGGGCTTTCTATTATGGGTCGCGAGTAGACCATCACAACCTGAAGGGAGGTGACAAACTATGACGGTGTGGATTATCGAAGCGTTCCTGATCAGCGCCATTATTGGGCTGACGTATACGGTGTTTTCTGTGGGTCGCGGGTAGACGAAGCGGCTCGCGATAAAAAGGAGACTTGACCGTGAATGGAAAACGTCAGACGAGAGCCGCAACGGGATGGCCTTGTCCAGCGGCTCTCGTCGAGAAGGAGAATTCGTTCAGCCATCAGGCAAGTTGCAGAACAATCCTGACTTCGTGCGCCATCGTCTCATTGTTGAATCATTGCCTTATGCTCTCCCTCTTCCTCTTCCCCCAAAATTTACCGTCCTGAAATGCCTGCTTAACCACGGCGCAACAACACATTGGTAGCCTGGGGCCAATACAAAAATAATTAAAAAGGAGGATCAGTATGGTTACAGTCGGCAACTTGATGCAGAAAGAGCCAGTGACGGTGGACGCGGGCACGTCAGTCGTCGAGGCGGCGAAGCTGATGAAGGCCTGTAACGTCGAAAGTGTGCTGGTGGCCCGCCAAGCGCAGATCATCGGCATCCTAACGGAATCGGATGTCGTCAAAAAGTTCGTGGGGGCCGAGAAAGTGTCCTACTTCGTGCCAGTGGAGGACATCATGAGCAGTCCGGTGCCCGGGATCGAAGAGCGGCGGCCATTGACGGAAGCCGCCGACCTCATGGACAAGTATCGCACGCTCCACCTCGGCGTGACCAAAGGGGGGGCGCTCATCGGCCTGGTGTCGGTTCGCGATTTTCTTAGACCCGTTTCAGTCGACGATTTCTAACGACCCTCCTTTTCTTGAGCCCGCTGCCTACTCGGCTAGGCAGCCTCTATCTTCTCTTCCATGTCGCCGGTCGCATGGGCGACCTCCTCTGGTATTCCTTGCAGCCCCTCCTGACTTGCCTTTCCCTCTCTCCTGCGTTGATACTTACAGGCGCCGGTTCTGCCGTGAGGATTCCACGTTGTCTCGATTGGACACACATCTCGCCCCTCGTGCTCGCTCCACCCCGCTCTCATCACAACGAGAACGCGAACTGAAGCTCGCCGTTGCGCCAGATTTCCGCCTGCCTCGGCTGCCCGGCACGCCGCTCCCCCGGCGGCAGTTGATCTCCACCTATTACGACACCGCCGCCTACGACTTGGCCCATGCGAGGATGACCCTTCGCCATCGAATCGAACGGGGGAAGAAGTCCTGGCAGCTCAAAATTCCGCTGGGCGACGATCGGCAGGAGATAGAAGTGGCAGGCATCCAGGCCGATCCACCAGATTCCTTGCGCCGGCTGCTGATGCTCCACCTTGGACATCGACACCTGGTGCCGGTCGTGACGCTGCGCGTTTGGCGACGGGGCTTCCTGGTGCGTCATGGCCGAGTGCCCGTCGCGGAGATCGCCCTCGACACGGTGGTAGTCGACAAGAATGACGGTATCATCCAACGCTTTCGCGAACTCGAAATTGAACAACGGCAGGGCGATGAGGCCTCCCTTCGTGCTCTCGAACAACTGTTACGAGAGGCCGGTGCGTCTGATCACGACGGACGGCCTAAGTTCTTTCGTGCCCTCTCGCTCCCAGCCCCTGCCCCACTGAGGCAGCCTGAGGCGGAGGCGCCGGTGGTCGAGCACCTAAAATGGGCGCTCGCGCAGCACACTCGGGTGGCTCCTCGCCCATGATCCCGGCACGAGGCTCGGCACCGAGAGTGAGAGCCTGCATCAACTGCGTGTCGCGACGAGACGCCTGCGGGCGGTGCTCCGCACCGCGCGACCGATCCTCCTCCCTGCATGGATGACGTCACTGCAGCAGGAGCTCACGTGGCTGAGCGAGCTGCTGGGGCCGGCCCGCGATCTCGACGTCCAGATCGCCTATTTCATGGGGGAATCTGCTGAATTGGATGCGCGAGATCGCAAGCTGCTGGCCCAATTCATCTCCCATCTGCGCACTCAACGAGAAGCCGTTCAGCAGATAGTAGTCAACGAGCTCACGAGCGCCCGATACCTCGAACTCATCCGACGGCTGCAACAGGCTGCACAAGACCCCTCGGTGGTGGAGTCTCCACTGACCGTGCACGACCTCGCCAGACGAGAATTCAAGAAGTTACGCAAGGCCATCAGCCGGCTCGGCCATTCGCCATCAGATGCCCAACTTCATAAGATCCGCATCAAGGCCAAACGGGCCCGCTATGCGGCTGAACTTGCTCGCAGCTCGGTGGGCAAACCCGCCGGCCGATTTATCAAGTCCGCGCGTGCGGTCCAGGATCTACTGGGCATCCACCAGGATGCGTTCCAAGCGGAACGTCACATTCGACAGTTCCTCAAATACTCGACCAGCGTCCGTGCCGGATTCGTCGCGGGACGCATGGTCGAACGCCAGCGCCACCGGCGAGACACCATCCGCAAGGGGATGAAACCTTTGCTCAAAACGTTGCTGAAACGAGGCAAGAAGGCGTGGGGATGACCGGAGCTTACTTCACTTTGGACAAGTCGGCGGGAATTCTGATCTCTTTTCCGTCTTGCAGATTGACCACGAACACGGACGATGCAGTGGGGTCGAATTGTTCGTAGGCGAAGAGCGCGGTGAACCGGGACCGGAAGACTGGGCCACTGCTTTCGTTCTTTCGCCCCCGTTCGGCTTTGCCGATGTCGATAGGCTTGATCCGCTTCGATCCCTGCTGCAATTCAATCAATGCGCCCTCGGCGAAATATTCGTCATCGCCGCACAACTGCACATCCATTTCCATGTTGGGCATGTCCATCACTTTCTGGATGAACTCCTCAGGCATGCGCACGTCCGTCTTCCGCTTCTTCGATTCTGCCGCCTCTTGGCGACCAAAAGCTTCCAGTCGATACCGCTTGGTGCGAAGGACAGCGCTCGCGCCGCAGGGTTCTTTCTCCGGGTCGGCGCCCACGCGAGTCGCTACGGACGCTTGCTGAAGGACTTTCTTCACGTCTTCCGGCGAGTTGGCCTTATCCATCGGAATTCGCCCAATCTCCAATGCTTTGCGCGCCTCGTCTGACGACAGAGTGATATCAATCGCCCACACGCCGCTGTTCCCTGCAGCAAGGACTCCGATCAGACCTAACAGTGACGTGATCTGCTTGAGAAGAGTCATGCCTTCCTCTTATAGCACCGACATGGCGAGGTCTAAAGTATCCGGCACAATCAGATGAATGGCATATATTGTAGGTGAACTGTCATGCCTTTGCAATTAGACCGCAAACCGATTCCAGTTCGCATACGGCTTTCGTCGATACAGGTCTTCGACGTTCACGAGAATCGGATAACCGGCCGACCGAAGCAGATGCGCCACAAGCTTCAGCGGTAATCCCACTACGGTCGTATAGTCGCCGGCGATTCGTTCCACCAGATCTCCACCGAGTCCTTGGATCGCATAGGCTCCGGCTTTGCCTAACGATTCCTCCGATGTAAGATACCGCTCATACGCCTGCTCAAGATCCGCTTTCATCCGGACTTCCGCCGTGGCCACCTCCACTGATTCAATGTTTCGTTCGCGGTCGCATAAGGCGACGGCAGTATGGACATGATGGGAACACCCGGCCAGACGCGACAGCATGGCGCCTGCATCGGCAAGATCCACCGGCTTCCCGAGCAGTTGACCGTCGAGATCGATCACGGTATCGCTGCCGAGCACGAGAGCCTGTGGCCTCACACGTGCCACAGATCTGGCCTTTTCTCGCGCGAAGCGCATGACTTGCTCGATAGGCGACAGCCCGACCGTGAGGTACTCGTGAAACTCAGACGGACACACCTCGAAGGAGAGGCCCAACAGTGCCAGAAGTTCCCGGCGACGTGGCGAACTCGACGCCAATACTAGCTGCATCGTGAGACCAGCACGCTCGGCTCATCGGCTGATTCGGCCTGCGGTAGGTCCGTTCTGACTTCCGGCCGATCTTGAAAATCCGCGAGGAGGGCACGGAGTTCTTCGACGGAAGAGACCCGCACCATCTGCGCGCGAAGCGAGGCGGCATGTGGAAAGCCTTTACAATACCAGCCTAGATGCTTGCGCATACGAAAGAATTGCTTTGTCCCAACCAGTGTCTGGAACTGTTGCGCATGGTCGACCAACACGGCGAAGCGTTCGTTCAGCGAAACCTCGCCGGGATCTCGTCCGATCTCAGTATCATTCATACTCATATCACGGGCTCGCACGCGGGCCTGCTCTTTTGAGCGAAAGAACCACGGCGCACCAAGCACACCCCGCCCGACCAACACTCCATCGACCCCGGTTTCATGGACTCGTACCGCGATGTCGTCAAGGTTCTGGATGTCCCCATTCCCCAATAACAATGTTCCGGTTCCCCGCGCCAGTGCGGCCGCGCGCCCAATGGCCGACCAGTCCGCCGTGCCTCGATACATTTGCCGGAGCGTTCGTCCATGAAGCGAGATCGCGGTCGGTTGTTCTCTCAAAAGCTCCTCAACCCATTCCTCAACCGCCACCGAGTCATACCCAAGCCGGGTCTTCACCGAAAGGGGCAGTCGGCGCCGCGGGGTCGGACCGGCTTTGCCACGCTCTCGATTTAGACGTTCAAACATGGCGACGCGCGCCGCCTTAAAACCTGCTTGTTCGAGAGTCTGTCCGCCGGCCCACTCTTCGATGCCACGTTTGGCTGCCTGCATGATCGTGCGAGCCAGTTCTGGAGTGCGGATCAATCCAGCGCCTGATCCGGACGACGCCACGCTCTTCGACGGACAACCCATATTGATATCCAGTCCGTCGAACCCCAGCTCGCACACCGCCTGTGCCGCCAAATAGAAGAGACCCGGATCTTTCCCATAGAGCTGCGCCACGATCGGACGCTCCCTCTCGCTGTACAGGAGCGTCTCCAAGCGAATCTCCGGTCCGTGACAGACGTCATGGACGTGCGTAAATTCTGTAAAACTGACATCCGGCTTCCCCTGCTGGGCGATGACAGATCGAAAGCAGGCATCGGTCACACCATCCATCGGAGACAATCCTATGAGCGGACGTGGGAGACTCAGCCAAAAGTTCATATCAGCTCTCTTACACTTGAACGCCTGGTTCATTGGCGAAACGATAGGCGCGCCGAAGCTCCTTGGCCTCTCTTTCGGCAATGCCTTGCAACTCAGGCGCTACCTCGTGGACAAACTCCACGAACCGTTCGACTTTCAGCAAGAAGAAATCGTAGGTGCCGGAGAGAGATCGTGGCTCACTGAACCAGAACGCCACAAATTCATCGAGCGACACATCACGCTCTGTGAGCCGACGACAGGATTCTACAAACATGTCCTCCATCTTTCCGCCCCAGTGAAGAATCTCATAAGGGAGATAAATGGAGCGATAGAGTTCCAAATCTTGGATACCGGCCTGATCGTGGCTCCATTCTGTTCCTACCGGCTCGGTTTTTCCCGTCAAGACACGCGCATATCGATCGTAGGCCGCTTCAAGCGTTTGCGCGGCGGGTGTCGCCCTCGGCCCTTCCGATACGGAACGTACCTCGAAATCCGGTCCTGCCTGCTCAGCATTGTTCAGCCGGTCGAACAGCGCTCCATAGCGGCGGGAGAACTCAGCGAATTCATCTACGATCAAGCCGACCGGTTTTGTATCCACCTCCAGAGCAAGACCCTTCAGGCTAGTGAGCTGGGGATGGTCTAGAATCTGATCCAGCATCTCGAACAGGACGGTCGGAATGGGGGCGGCATGGTTATCGATCCAGGCAGGAAGCGCATCGTCGCCCATACCATCCCTCAGCCGTGAAGCGAGAGTTCGGTGTGATTCATGAAGGGCCAGACCCGCCACGTGAATCTCAACCACGCGATCCATGGGAAACTCGTCGAGAAATTTCTTGACAAATCGTGTGAGCGACATGGCTCGATGCGCTCCGGAATATCGAAACACCGTCCAAAGGTGGCCCACGTCCAAGACCAACCCACAGGGAGCCTGTTCGCTAGCGAGCTGAAAAAAATGCGGGATGGACATCGTCCCTGCGACAAAGTACGTGAGAGGCGGCATTTCAAGCAGCACCAACGGCGTGCTTCCATTAGCCAAACGACATTGTTGGTCAAGCAAATGTTGGATCAATCGTGTATTGTCAGCCACCACTTTCGCGCTTAACGGCGTGTAGAGAGGGGGAAGATAGGTTCCATAATGATAGCCGGCGAGATATTTTGTGGCGCATTCGTGATTCAGCCAAGCACTTTGCAAGATCATCAGTTGTTCTGCCGTCTCGGAGATTTCCAGTGCAAACGCCGTAGAATCGGCCATCTCGGGTTGAGTGACCCACAACCCTTCGCCATGATATGTCAGCAGACCGTCGCCGGCCTCTTTCATGATGGATGCCAAGGCCATGGGTGTCGAACGGAACACTTCAAGGTAGGCAGGCGGCACTTGACGTTCTTGTAGACTTCGCCGCAAGCTAGCGAGGTCCGGAGCATGAATATCGACGGACAGCCCCAGCCCATGCACTGGAATGGTCCCGAGACGACGAAGGAACTCACTATGGTACGGCCAACTCGAAGCCATCGTTTCACTCGTGTCGACGGTCAAAATGCGTTCCCAGTGTATGCCGTCAAACCATTGGATGACAAGGCTTTCAACCTCTCATGGCACCAAGAACCCTTCTGCTATACTTGGCATACATTGCGGCCAGGAGGGAGGCAGATTCGTGAGGAAAGAGGACCTCGCTGAGAAATGGTGGACAAGGACGATCAACAGCCTCACGCAGCGGATCACCAGACCATATTGGTTGCACACAAGATGACACCCGGGGTAGTCCAGATTCCAGGAGATGTATCGGTCACCGAGGCGGCATCTCTCTTGGAACGCGAGCGGATGCCCTGCCTTCTGGTCAAGGATACAGAGTCTCGGTTCGGACTCATGACGCCGACCGACATCGTCAAAAAGGTCGTCGCGCAGGGCCTCGAACCGGATGACATCGAAGTCCGGACCATCATGACGCGACCGGTCCAATTTATCGAGTACGATCGAGCGATGGACGAGGCGTCGGCGCTCATGATGTCCACCGGGACACCGGTCCTCATCGTCACGAAACAGAATCAACCTGTCGGCGTCCTCACCGCGAGAGACCTGATTCTTTCTCCAAAGCGCTGCGCGACGAACATCTCAGCCACCATCAGTGTCATGGAGGGAGAGGGCGTGGGAGCTGAGCATCAGGTCGCCATCTCACAACTCAGTCATGCCGGCGCCTCGGTGGAGTCTCACGGGCTGTTGCTGCCGGGGACCAAAGTTCTACTGAGCTTTTGCCTCTCTGAGATGATGAGTCCCTTGACCATTCGCGGGACCATTTTGAATAACGCGAGAGTTGAGTCGGCGTCCGGCACGACCGGTTCCCACGTGGCGGCACCTCCAGGTGTAGAGATACAATTCGTCGATCTTTCTCCCGCAGACCAGTCCAGAATCAAAGCCTGGGTGCTGACCAATCTCCCTCCTTCCTTCGGTTCGTCCTAGAATGCGCTCCGATTTCCATCAATCTTTGACCAGCGCCTAATCCATTGGTAGAATTCCCTCTCTCATTCAATAAAGGACGACCATGAATACAGCTGGTAAGCCTGTGCCGATTCGATCCCGTCCCGCCTTATCTCGAGATGAGATCCTTCATCAAATCAGTGCCCTTCTCGACAGGCCGGAAGACGACCTACATGCCGCGCTCATGAGAGAGCTCCTGACGGGACTGTTAAAACTCCACGACGCGCATTTAGACCTCCTGGATGTGAAAATCGTGAATCGTGCCGTTAAAGAATTGCGTCATGCATTTGGCGTCTTCCACGGGTATCGCGAGCGCCGAAAAGTCAGCATCTTCGGCTCGGCACGAACTCTCTCCGACGATCCCAATTATCAACTCGCCTACCAGTTCGCCCACGCCATCGTCCGGGAAGGGTTCATGGTCATCACCGGGGGAGCAGATGGGATCATGCGTGCTGCTCAAGAGGGTGCCGGACGCGAGAACAGCTTCGGCGTCAACATCATGCTTCCGTTCGAACAAGGTCCTAACTCCACGATCGCGGAGGACCCGAAGCTCATTACCTTCAAATACTTTTTCACCCGCAAGTTGATGTTTCAAAAAGAGGCGAACGCCATCGCGCTCTTCCCTGGCGGATTCGGCACACACGACGAAGGTTTTGAAATCCTCACGCTTGCCCAGACCGGCAAGAGCGATCCGCAACCGATCATCTGCCTTCAGGCCCCCGGCTGCGACTATTGGGACGAGTGGTCGGCTTTTGTGACGAGGCAACTGCTGAAGCGGAAGCTGATCAATGAAGAAGACATGAGTCTCTTCGTAATCGTCAATTCCGCAGAAGCAGCGGTAAGCCAGATCCTCAGATTCTACCGCCGCTACCATTCCATACGCTTTGTGGGACGAGGGCTTGCGATGCGACTCAAGCAGACCATTACGCCTGAGCAACTTGAGCAGCTCCGGGACCGATTCGCCGATCTCCTATCAGACGGCACGTTCGAACTTCGCGGCCCACTCGCGGAAGAATTGGATGAGCCGGCCCTGCGCGATCTCCCTCGACTCGTGTTCAATTTTAATCGGCGCAGTACCGGCCGACTTCGCCAACTGATAAGTCACCTGAACGAGTTGTGAGCTATCCTTAATAGTAGGCTTGGACACGACAGACGCCTTTTAGTCCTGACCCGGGCATGGTATTCTCTCCCAACTCTATGGGTAACTTATCCTCTGCACCCCCATTTCATGGTTCTCCGGACCTTGTCCTGTACCATGCCGAATGTTCCGATGGGTTCGGGGCGGCCTGGGCTCTCTGGAAGAAGTTTCCGAGTGCGAGCTTTTTGCCCGTCAAACACGGTCACCCGCCCCCGCCCGACCTCAAGGATCGTCGTGTCGTGATTGTCGACTTCAGCTACGCCCGGCCGATCCTGGAAACCATGGCCTCCGAGACCAAGGAACTCCTCGTCCTGGACCACCACATCACCGCCGAGCGGACCTTGGACGGATTTTCAAATGCGTACTTCGATCAAACAAAGTCCGGTGCTGTCCTGAGCTGGGAATGGGCTCACGGCACGGCGGCTCCATGGCTACTTCAGTACATTCAGGACAAGGATCTATGGACCTGGGCTTTGCCGGGGAGTCGCGAAATCAACGCAGCTCTGGCCTCCTACCCGTTCGACTTCAACGTAGTGGGATCGCTTTGCTCAGTCGACACTCGAGCAGGAGGGTCGAGCCATCTTACGTTACGAACATGAGCTCGTCGTGAAGCTCGCGGCACAGGCCTCGATGGTGGACTTCCAGGGTGTTGTCGTTCCTGCTGTGCAAAGCGCAATCCTGACGAGCCAAATCGGCGAGCGTCTGTCGCCCCATCATCCCTTTTGCATGATCTGGCATGACCGCGACGGTCGTCGCTATTTCAGCATGCGTTCCCGATCCGATGGTACGGATGTCGGGAGGATCGCCGCCTCATTCGGAGGCGGAGGCCATACGCATGCTGCTGGATTTTCCGTTCCACTCGAAATCGACGGGACACTTCCGGCCGATCCCAGGCTGCCTCGTGCGGTCATGGATTGCCGCCGAACTCCATAATTTCGGACCATCGTGATTCCACTCCAAGATGATAATCCCACTGAACGGACTCCCATCGTCACGATGATCCTCATCGGCATCTGCACCACTGTATTTCTCTACCAAGTGAATCTCCCTCAGCAGGCAGCCGAACTCTTCGCATTTCAATATGGTGCCATCCCTGCCATTGTCTTCGGTCAGGCATCGCTTCCTCAAGAAGCCGTTGCGATGCCGGCGTCTCTTACCCTGGTGACCAGCATGTTTCTTCACGGAGGCTGGATGCATCTACTGGGTAACATGCTCTACCTTTGGATTTTCGGCAATAACATTGAAGATGTGATGGGGCACGCGAAATTCGTCGCCTTCTACCTCCTATCCGGTATCCTTGCCGCCCTCAGCCATGCCTTGACCGACCCTTCCTCCCAAATCCCGATGGTTGGGGCAAGCGGAGCCATCTCGGCTGTGCTCGGTGCCTATGTACTGTTGTTTCCACGCGCTCACGTGCTGGTCTTGCTGCCGGCGATCGGGATGATTCGGGTGGCGGCAGGCATCGTCCTCGGCATGTGGTTTATCACGCAGCTGATCAGTGGAGGTATGAGCGTGGGAGCCACGGGAGGCGGCGTCGCCTTTTTTGCTCATATCGGTGGATTCATCGCAGGTATGGCACTGATCGGTCTCTTCAAACGGAGAGATGTTCGATTCTTTTCGCCGGGCCGGTCGACGTGATCTGAATAGGACCGTAGTGCCCAGAGCCGGCAAAAGTGCTTACGCAGCATCCAGCATCTCTCTGACCTTCTCGATTAATCCGGACTGGCGGTAGGGATGCTGCAAGACAAACTGCTGGTTGATCCGGTGGTGTTGAATCGTTTCATCATCATAGCCGGAGACAAACAGCGCTTTCATCATTGGATGTTGGCTCAGGAGTCGGCGAGCAAGTTCACGCCCCCCAATTTCATGCATCACTAAGGGACTCACTGCGAGATGAACCGTGCCCTTATATTGCTGGGTCAGCAAAAGCGCCTCGACCGACGAGGCCGCCTCCAAGACTCGATAGCGATGACGCTGTAAGGCAGATCGAGCCAGCTTCCGTTCGATTTCGTTTTCCTCTACAAGCAGGATCGTTTCATCTCCTTTGGCCAACATGGCGTTGGGAGTCAGTTCCTCACGTGCTTCTGTCGCCTGGGCTACAGGGAAAACGACTCGGACGACGGTCCCCTGCCCTGGTCGGCTTTCTACGTTTAAGATGCCTCCGTTTTGTTTGACAATCGCGTAGACCGCAGTAAGACCAAGGCCGATGTTGGTTTCTTTCGTTGAAAATAGCGGTTCGAACATATGGGCCTGGGTATCCAGGCTCATCCCGGTTCCGGTATCACTGATTTGAATTAGGATCTGTGGACATGCCCTATTGATCGACACTGGTCGGGCCAATTTCGAGAGATCCTCAATCGTCTTAATCTCGATCGTCAGTCGGCCTCCATTCGGCATGGCATCCCGTGCATTGACGACCAACTGAAAAAGAACGGTTTCTAGTCCTTCTCGATCCACCTCGACGTAGGCCACCTGCTTGTCCACCTGGACGGTCAATTCAACGTGGTCAGGTAAGAGGCTCACGATCATATTGTGCAGATCAGCTACCACCGTTTGGACGGATACTATGCGTCGAACGTGTCGGCCCTCGACCTCCAGTGCAATGAGCTGAGCCGTGAGCGTGGCAGCCTTCTCCCCGGCTTTAAAGAGCTCGTCAGCCGAAGACCTGAGAGGATCGTTCGGCTGGAGACGCGACAACATGACGCCTGTCTGTTTTCCGATGACTGCAAACAGCGCCCCGAATTCACCGGCAATTCTCGCCGCGACTCGGCCTACGGCTTCCATCTTCTGCACCTCATGAAGTTGTCGCTCGAGTCCTTGCCTGACAACTTGCCCTTCGCGGAGCTCGGCATTCGCCTTCGCAAGACCATCTTTCAGGCCCTTTATTCTGGTTTCAAGCTGAGTTTTGGCGGTCTCCAATTCCTCTTCGGTCTTCTTCAGCTGTTCTACATCTTTCAGTAGCGAAGCCTTTTCTTCCTGGGCAACGGCCGTCCCTTCTAGTGCAACCCCATAGAACACAGCCATGACGAGAAGAACGGGGATCCCTAGGAGCTGTCCGGTAGCCATGATCCCGGTTTGTAGAACCCCTTCATACAGAACCATGGCGTACCCGGCACTCAGGAGCAGAGAAAGACCGAGCAGATGACCCAACCGTCTGACTGACGCCGCCACCAACATAAGAACAAAATAGGCAATATAGAGATCCGATCGGGCGTTTCCGGCAAGATAGATGACGCTTGTCACGAGAAGCGTATCGACGGTAACGAGTCCGGCGCTAAACCATGTGGACGTCAGGACAGCCTGAGGCAGCATCGCGATACTGAGGATGCCCAACCATAGTCCCATCACCAGGCCGTTACTCATCACTCGACTAATGACGGACTCGGCACCGAAGAGCAATTCATACGACAAGATGATGGTGACGAGACCCTGGAGCACGAGGTAGCGTGAGCCTGGATTTGTAAGCAACCGATAGAGCCTGTTTGACGCTTGACTGGGACTAGCGTAAGCCAAATTTTGTCCCATGCTCTTCTTGCCTCCTCTCGCGACGGCATGTGATGGCGAGCAAATTGTATGCCTCTTGCATTCATGACCAGTCGTGCCATTAGCAGAGCCTTTTGTCATTCTCCTGATCCCTTACGAACCAAGTGGTAACAAAAGCGAACGCTTTTTCACCGTATACGGGTAGTATCGAGCGATCTTAGGCTGGCCTTATGAACCGGTGAGCCAATTCAGCTGCTGTCGAAGCTTCGGAAGCCGTAAACGTGACATGTCCCATCTTTCTACCAGGGCGAATGGTTCGCTTGCCATATAGATGAAGCACCGCCCCTGCGGTTGAATGGAGTGCGTAGGACCCTTCGCTGGATGTCACAGCTTTCACTTCCTCACCGATGAGATTCACCATGATCGCAGGGCTCAAGAGCCTTGTTTCTCCCAATGGGAGCCCACAAGTCACTCGTACCTGCTGCTCAAATTGGGATACCGTACAGGCGTCCAGCGTATAGTGACCCGAGTTGTGAGGCCGAGGCGCTATCTCGTTAATAAGGAGGGAACCATCTTTGGCATGAAAGAGTTCCACGCAGAACACGCCGACACCCTGTAACGCCGCGACGGCTTGTTTTGAAAGTTCCGTCGCTTTCTCAGCGACTTCATGAGGAATGGAAGCAGGCACGCAGGTTTCTCGTAAGATGCCCTGCTCATGCCGATTCTCGGCCACTGGATACACACAGTAGGCTCCAGACTCGCTTCGCACGACGAGAACCGAGAGCTCTCGGACATAGTCAATGAATTGTTCAAAAATCCACCGCTGATCGACCTTGGCTGTTTTCAAGGCTTGTTCAACTTCCCTCATATCAGAAGTTTCTCGAAGCAGCCACTGACCTTTCCCATCGTATCCACTCCTCGCCGACTTACAGACAGCGGGAAGGCCGAGACGGTCGACTGCTGAAATCAGTTGAGGTGCCGATTCGACGACGGCAAACGCAGGAACGGAGAGGTGTCGTGATGACAAGTATTGTTTCTGTTTGATCCGGTCCTGGAGGATCCTGAGAACAGCTCCGGAAGGTCGCATCGGACAACGCCCTCCCAGCCATTCGCAGAGCTCCGCCGGCACATTCTCCCATTCTAGGGTAACGGCATCGACGGTATTTGCGAATTGTTCGCGGGTGGCAAAGTCTAAGAATGGCGCCGTAAATGAGTGGGTGGCAATCCGATGAGCGGGCGCGTCGGCATCTGGATCCCATACAGCGACCCGATAACCCATGCGGTGAGCAGCCGCAGCGAACATCGCCCCTAATTGTCCTCCACCCAATACTCCTAACGTGGAGCCTGGTTCAAGGATTCGCTCGGTCACAGCCGCCGGCTCGTCTCATCGGCTCCGAGGTTGCCTCGCCTCGTGCCCTTGGCTTCGTGAGAATTGAGAATGCTCTTCGTTTGAGCCCTCCGATAGCTCTTAATGCCTTCAGCAATTTCACGGTGGCTTCCGGCGAGAATTTGTCCTGCGAGGAGGCCTGCATTCTCGCCGCCTCCGATCGCCACGGTCGCAACGGGGATGCCTTTGGGCATCTGGACGATTGATAGCAAGGAATCGAGGCCACGAAGGTTCTCTGTAGGAATCGGCACACCGATCACTGGAAGGTGGGTCTTGGCAGCCAACATACCGGGAAGGTGAGCCGCTCCTCCAGCCCCCGCAATGATGACTTTGATCCCTCGGCCAGGAGCAGTGGTCGCATACTCGAAGAGACGGTCCGGCGTTCGGTGAGCAGAAACGACGAGTAATTCATAGGGAATACCGAGCTGGTCCAAGACCGCTCCAGACTTTTCTAAAATGGGAAAATCAGATTTGCTGCCCCCCAAGATGGCAACAAGCGGCTTACGGCTTTTCCCCGCTCGGCTCGCTACCCGATGTTTTTTGGCCATCGTCTACCTCTCCTTCTATATCCGCAAAACCCTTCTCTATTCGGCGATTAAATAGCGGCACCTTAGCGAGTCCATCTGATGGGGTCAAGGAGATTGGGAACCCTGGTGATTACCTCTTATGATATGGAATGTATCCGCTCAAGGACCCCTGTTTATCACAATTCAGAGCAGGAAGGCTCCCATAGTAATTCGCAGGTAGGCAACGAGGACGCCGCAATCTGTGTGGCTTTGATCGCTGTGTGCTGGAGAAATGCCGTGGTACCGAAATTTGAGGGGATGAACTTTGCGGCTATCGTCTACCGCGAAGATGGCCCAGAGGATTCTCTGAGCCATCTTCACGAAGGAGAATTGATGTGCCGCACCGGTTGTGCGGCACGATCGACTACTTACCGCCTGGCGCCGCCACCTTGGGTGCGAACATCTCAAAGACACTCGGTGACCGCTCTATATAGTCCGGCGGAAAGAAGTTAAATCGCCGCCACAGCTCGTACCAAAGAGGGACACGATTCATGATCACCCAACCCAATACCTTTGTACCCTGCCTCACCTGAGCCTGCTCAGGCCATGGTTGAGGATCATCCGGGTCAGGAACAACCCAGAACCGGTAATTACCTTTCCCATCGTCGATCTGGTCAACCACCTTGATGACGCCCCCACGGGTACCCGCCATCAACGAAGGCCAGGCAGGTAATGGGATGGCCGGGACACCAAAAAATAAGATCCGAACCTTTCGTCCTGGTTTCAAAAGGGGAGCATCCAACCCTTCGGCCACCATTTCGATGGCTGGATCAGCGGCGAGAGGAGAAATAGTGACTAGATTCTCTCCCTGTTTGACAGTCTCATTAATGCCGACTTTGTTCATCTTGACGACGGTTCCACTCATCGGCGCTATAAGTTTAGCGGCTTCAATACGTTGTTGGACACCCTGTTGCCGGTACGAGATATCCGCCAACTGCTCCGTCGCTTTGGCGGCTTCCGCCACTGCGGCATCGCGCGATGCTATCGCGTCCATGAGCCGTTGCTGCACATCCGCGGAGATTTGATCACGTCCGAAGCTCAAGGCGGACCGAGACTGTTCAGCAGCCAACAAACTGGCCTGTGCTGCCTGCAAACCTGCCTTTGTACCGATTTCCGTCTGAATCGTTAACTCAAGTTCGCGTTGTGAAACCAATCCATCCCGGACAAGTTGCCGATGCCGGTCGACATTGAGTTGCGCTGTATGCACATCGATCTTAAGCTGCTCGACCTTCTGTTGGGCTTCCCGCACCCTGTTATCAGCTTCCACTACTCTGGCTTCAGCCGAGGGAACGGCGGCCTGAACCAGCTTCTTCATCTCTCCGATCCTTTTATTCAGCTGATCCGCTCTGGACATTGCCGCCTGGCGTGTTTGTTCCAGAGCTACCTTGCGCTGTTCAAAGAGAGGGAGGATCTCCGGCGCCATGAAGGTTGGATCGTAATCTTCCAGTTCGCCGACGAGGTCGCCTTTTTGAACCTTGACCCCCTCATAAATATGCCAGGCCTTGATACGGCCCGTAATCCTGGACTCGAGCTGCTGCGGCCGGTCATAGGGAGTATAAGCAGAAACTTTCCCGTTCACAGCGATGGTCTGCGTCCAGGGGACGAACTCAAGGATGATCAGAAACAAGAGGAGAATCGTCAGAATCGCACGAGACGCCGTGAACATTCCCCCAGGAATCTGTACAGCTTCCCAGCACGGCAACTTGGCCAATGTGGGACCCTGTTCGATCGTAATCGCTTCCAAGCCCACCCCTCGCTTGACGAGCGCACGTTCCCCGCTGCCTTCGATACCGCGACCTAGGCTAGCCATGGAGCCTCCATTCATTTACCGGTGTTGATTTGCCATTCCAACCGTTTACGCATGAGCATGATGCAGCATAATACGACGATCGGCATGATCCGTAAGATTGGGATCCGTCGACACGAAGATCACAGACCATGCTTCGTCCTTAGAGCATAGCCGCCGCAGCACCCGCTCGCGCAGCGATGGTTCCAGCGAGTGAATCAGGCCGTCAAATATAAGGACTTGTGGGCGTCCTAGAATCGCTCGAGCCAGGAGAATCTGTACAATGTGAGTGGGCGAAAGGGATTCCCCCAAGGCAGAGATATCGGACTTTACCCCGCGTGCCAAGCCTTCGACATCTTCTTCAAGCTCGGTGAAACGGAGAGCCCAGTTGATATCATCATACGTGACATAGGAACGCCCCACGACGATATTTTCTTCGATCGTTCCATTGATCAACGACAACTGAGAGTCGATCATGACACTGCGGCATTGGTTGATGGCATTGGGCTCGATATATCGAAGATCAACGCCATTGTACTGAACGACACCATTGGTCGGAGTTTCGAGACCGCCCAACACTCTGGCCAAAGCGGTTTTGGCCCCCGTTGTCCGAGCGTAGATACCAAGCTTCTCGCCTGGGGCGACCTCCAGGTTAAAGCCATCGAACACAGACACTCCGCCGTGAATCAAGCTCACGCCTTTGCAGGTGACGCGGACTCCTTGAGTCAAATGCTTAGGCAGTGCCACGGTTGATTCAACCGAGACGTAATCCTGCTCTTGCCTAAAGATCGTATCGAGGTGTGTCAGGGACGTGAAGAAGTAATACACGTGTCCCATGTTTTTGATGAGGGAGTCGAAATTGAAGACGAGTGCGCCGACAACCGCCTGAACAGCGACCAACTGCCCAAGGGTCAACTGCCCAGTCGCCATGAGCGAGGCTGAGATGCCCAGCGCTCCAGCTTGTGCGATCGCTTGCCCCCCCACTGAACCAACATATTGCCGCACGAGGACGGCGAACCGGGCCTTCCGAGTTTCAACATATCGATTGACGAGATCGTTCGTCCTCTGGATAAGAAATGGACGGCTGTCGGTCGCTTTCAACTGCAACGCATTCCGTGAAATCTCTTGAATCCAATTGAAGACATCGTACTTGGCGTGCGACATGGCGAGGGTCGTCTTCAGTGCACCACGTGAGAGCACGAAAAACGTGATGCCGAACCCAGCCATGAGCAGAAGGTTGTACAAGAGAAAATAGGGATGGTACACGACCAGCACGATCATGCCGACCGTCCCGCCCACCACGACATTCAGCAAGTCGATAAGCAGCGTGGACAAAGCCCGTTGCATAAAGACCGTTTCGATGAAGTAATTCGCAAGCTCGGGCTGCGGCCCTCTGAATCGATTCCGAGGAAGCTGCTCAACCATCGCGACCGCGACTCGCGCAAAGAGTCGACGTTGGACGACATCCACCGCATAGAAATGGAAGGTCTTGAACAGGCCGACAAACAGCAGAACCGCCAGCATGATGCCGGTCAGAGTCCAGATCATGACCGGCTGAACCGCATAGGAAAAAGTGCTGACCAACTCCTGCACGGTCAACGGAATGATAAGAGAAAAGAACCCAACGGCTAGGGCATAAGAAAAAATCAAACTCATGATTTTTTTCTCAGCCCGCATAGCCACAGAAAGCTGCTTCATCAGTGCTTCGAACAGGCCCTGAGAACTATCGCCCTGAGGTTCTTTCATGAGCACCCCCAGTAATAAGTCAGAATGTGAATCATCCGCCCCTTCCCTTCGCCGAACTAAATCACGTTCAAGAGTCTACTGCCAATCCATCGAATGAACTATACGTCAGTACCAAACCTCTTCCTGAACATTTCGTCACGTCTAGTCACGCCCAGGCAGTTTGCGGCCAGACGAGCCGGAGGCGTGCAGTGGGTCCCCATACTTGCTTAGCACGCGTTCAGAAACGGGTTTCGAGAGCGCCCCCCTCGCCCACAGCATTCCTCCTCGGGACACTACATAATCGGCCTGGGCACGGTAGAGCTCGTACGCCACTTCGACCACCGCACGCTCGCGCAGGTTGACGAACAGCACACTCGTCGCTCCCATATTAAACCGGGCTCGTTCGCCCTCTTCTAAGGTCTTGGCCAAGCGCAGCGCTTCTGTTGCGGCTTTCACTCGGTCTCGGGCCCGCACAATCGCAGAGAGCCAGTTATCAACGTCGATCGAAACTTGACGCTCCGCGTAGCTTATTTTCCATGTCAATCGTTCCTGCTCCGCTTCTGCGTGAAGGACCTTCCCTCGGGCACCTCGATTGAACAACGGCATACTGAAGTAAAGCGCCGTTCGGTAGCCGAACCCTCCAATCCAATAGATGCCGCCCACCGCCGGCCCCCCCTCAAAGTCTAGCTGTGGAAGCAGGTTATTCTTCGCCAGTTTCAGTTCGATATTGTTCAATTTGGCTTCAATGTAGAGATCGCGCACTTCCGGGCGATCCTCCGTGGCTTCCACCTTAAAGTCCGCCACATCCCCTTCGCTCGGCAATGGCGTTTCCCCCACAAATTCTGGGGCCCATTCAGGGCGAGGTGTCACAGGTTGGCCGTCATCCCAGAGAAAGAGCGCCAGCTTATATTGCTCATACTCCACCTTCCGTTGCGCGGCAATGGCAGCCTCTCGACGCCGCTGAACTTCTTCTCGTGCTTCGACCACGTCGATCGGAGCGACCGCGCCGCCTTTGGATCTGCCCTCAACCATGCGATAGCGCTCTTCCGCGACGGCCAGCGCACGCTTCACCACATCGGCTTGTTTGACGGCGACCTGCCAATCCCAGTATTGAATGGCCCCGGCGAGATAGAGATCTTGCCGTTTCTGGGCCACCTTCACCTCGGCTCGCGGCCCGGCGAGCTCCGCCTGTTGAAACTCGGCGTACTCGTCGTTCATCATGAAGCCGCGCAGGAGATGGAGCGATCCGCCGACGATGGCAACTTGCTGCGCATAGAACAGTTCGTTATCCGTAGGGAACGCCACCGGGCCAGTGGCTGCGGAATGACGGAAGCTGGGTCCTTCGCCGCTGATCGTAGCCCAATCCCCAAAGCCGTTACGGATACCGCCGAAAAGCTCGAACCCATAGGGGTGCCCGATCTTGAGCATGGTATCGCTATAGCCACCCGTCAAGGTATTCGGCACGCCTGAAACGTTCGTCAGGTTATAATTGAGAAACCGATCGACCTCGACCTCGTTCCGAAACTTCGGCTCCCACGCACCCAACGCTTTCAGGATTTTCGCCCGAGCCTGCGCCCGTTCCAGTCCGGTTGCCCGGAGCACCGGATGGGACAGCTCGATCCGGGCAAACACCTCTTCAATGGTCAGGGGTGCGGTGCGAGTCGACTGAGCCTGCAGGGCCCTCGAGTCGATCACCGGTTCCGCCAGTGCAGTCACCGACACCATCATCAACGAGCACAGCAAGAGAAGGATCAAGGAAGGATGCTCCTTGGTTGTTGAATTAATCGCGTCCCGGTTGTTTGTAGCCGTTCATGCCCGCCGCCGTCAGGGGGTTCCCATACTTGGCCAACTCGCTTTCGGGCCAGGGCTTGGACAAGTTCCCCCTGGCCCATAACATCCCGCCTTTTGACACCGCGTAGTCGGCTTGCGCCCGATACAGCCGGTACGACGATTCCACCACGTTGCGCTCCCGGAGGTTGACGAAGAGCACGCTGCTCGCCCCCATGTTGAAGCGTGTGCGCTCACCTTCCTCCAGCGTCTTGGCCAACCGCAGCGCTTCCGTCGCAACCTTCACCCGGTCTCTGGCCCGCACTTGGGCCGAGAGCCAGTTATCCACGTCGACGCTGACTTGTTGCTCGGTGTACAGCTGTTTCAAGACCAATTGTTGCTGGTCCGCTTCCGCCGCCATGACCTTCCCACGCCCCTCCCGCTGGAACAGCGGCATCGCAAACTGCGCTCCATACCGATACCCCACACCCACAATCCAGTCCGCGGGGAGTGTCTGCCGTCCTCCATCAAAATCGAACTTCGGGAGCAGGTAGTTCTTGGCGAGCTTGAGATCGATATTGTTCATCTTGGCTTCAATGTAGAGGTCCCGCACTTCCGGCCGATCTTCTTTTGCCTCCACCTTGTTCGCGGCGATTTCCTCCGCGGTCGGCAAGGGCGTTTCGGCCTGGAATTCCGGCGCCCATTCCGGTCGCGGTGTCACCGGCTCGCCGTTCTCCCAGAGAAAGAGGGACAGCTTGAACTGCTCATACTCCACCTGCCGTTGGGCGGCGATGGCTGCCTCTCGCCGATTCTGAACTTCTTTATTCACCTCAATGACATCGAGCGGCGCGGCGAGCCCGCGCTTGGCCTGTCCCTCGATCTGTGTGAACCGTTCTTCGGTAACGTCCAAGGCGCGCTTCACCATCTCGGCCTGTTTGACGGCGACCTGCCAATCCCAGTACTGCACGGCCCCGACGAGATAGAGGTCTTGCCGTTTGTGCGCCACCGCGATCTCCGCCTGCGGCCCCGCGAGTTCGGCCTTTTGGAAATCGGCGTACTCGTCGTTCATCATGAAGCCGCGCAGCAGATGGACTTCCCCGCCGAAGATCATTTGCTGCAGACCATAGAAGCCAAACGGATCAGGGATATACCCAACCGTCCCTGCTTCGAGACCTTGCGCTCCTGTCGCTTCAGTAACATTCGCGGTAATGGACCGATCCCCGAAGCCGTTGCGGATCCCGGCATGGAGCCGGAAGCCATAGGGATGCCCGACCTCGAGCTTGCTGTCGTTAAATCCCCCCGACGCCACATTGTTGGGAATCAGGAAATTATAAATTTGAATACGAGCGGCCTCTGTCGTGTTCTTGAACGTCGGCTCCCAGGCCCCGAGTGCCTTCAGGATCTTCGCCCGAGCCTGCATTCGCTCGACGCCCTGGGCCCGGAGCAGCGGATGTGTCAGCTCAATACGGGCGAGCACTTCGCTGATGGTCAGGGGCTCTGTGCGGGCGGACTGGGCTTTCATCCCGCTTGAATCGCGCACCGGTTCCGCCACGGTCGTCACGGGAAGCAAGAGCAGAATTACGAGTAATAGAGCGGCCATCGAAGGATGCTCCTTGGTTGCTGAATTAATCGCGTCCCGGTTGTTTGTAGCCGTTCATGCCCGCCGCCGTCATCGGATTGCCATACTTCCCCAAGGACTCCGTCGGCCAGGGCTTGGACAAGTTCCCCCTGGCCCATAACATCCCGCCTTTTGACACGGCGTAGTCGGCTTGCGCCCGATACAGCTGGTACGCCAATTCCACTACGTTGCGCTCACGGAGGTTGACGAATAACACGGTGGTCGCCCCCATATTGAACCGGGTCCGTTCGCCCTCCTCCAGCGTCTTGGCCAACCGCAGCGCTTCCGTGGCCGCCGTCACCCGGTCTCTGGCGCGCACTTGGGCCGAGAGCCAGTTGTCCACGTCGAAGTCAACTTGTTGCTCTATATATTGCTGTTTCAACGCCAATTGTTGCTGGCTCACTTCCGCGGCCATGATCTTCCCACGCGCTTCCCGCTGGAACAGCGGCATCTCGAAGTGAAGCCCGGTCCGATACCCGATTCCCACAATCCAGTCCACGGCGCCGGCGGGCGGCCCCCCTTCTAGAACCAACTTCGGGAGCAGTTTGTTCTTGGCGAGCTTGATGTCGATATTGTTCTTCTTGGCTTCGATGTAGAGGTCCCGCACTTCCGGCCGATCTTCTTTCGCCTCCACTTTATAAGCCGCGACCTCGCCTTCGGTCGGGAGCGGCGTTTCACCCTGGAATTCCGGCGCCCATTCCGGTCGCGGCGTCACCGGCTCGTTCTTCTCCCAGAGATAGAGGGACAGTTTGTACTGTTCATACTCCACCCTCCGCTGCGCGGCGATCGCGGCCTCTCGCCGCCTCTGAACCTCTTGGCTCACCTCGATCACATCGAGCGGCGCGACCTTCCCGCCTTTGGCCAACCCTTCGACCTGGGCCACGCGTTCTTCGGTAACGGCCAAGGCGCGCTTCACAATCTCCGCCTGTTTGACGGCGACCTGCCAATCCCAGTACTGCACGGCCCCGGCGAGATAGAGATCCTGCCGTTTCTGCGCCACCTTGATCTCCGCCTGCGGCCCCGCGAGTTCAGCCTGTTGAAACTCGGCGTACTCTTCATTGATCATGAGGCCGCGCAGCAGCTGGAACGACCCAGCAAGGAAGAGTTGCTGCTGCGGATAAAAGAGCGTCATATCAGGGATAATAGCCGTGAAGTTCTGATTGACGCGATCCCCCATGCCGTTGCGGATTCCGCCCTGGACCCGGAAGCCCCAGGGATGCCCGACCTCGAGCTTGGTGTCGTTATATCCCCCGTTATTGATATGCGGAATGAACTGAGACTGTCGTCGTGAGATTCCACGTGTTATACCGTTGGACCTCGGTATTGTTCTTGAACGTCGGTTCCCAGGCCGCGAGCGCCTTCAGGATCTTCGCCCGGGCCTTCGTTCGCTCGGCTCCCTGGGCCTGGAGCAGGGGATGTGTCAGCTCAATACGAGCGAGCACTTCGCTGATGGTCAGGGGTTCGGTGCGGGCGGACTGCGCGTTCAACGCGCTGGAATCGATGACCGGTTCCGCCATCGAGGTTACCGGCACTAACAGCAGCAGCAGCAACAGAGCGACCATTGAGGAATTCTCCTTCAAGTCACGTCGTGTCATGTGGCGGACGGCGCCCACAGTAGCAACCTCATCTTCTTTTTTCAAAATAGATAAAACGGATTGGAGTTATCGGCTAATCCGATGTATAGTGTGGTCCCTCATTCGAGGCCTAGGACCGTATGGATTGGCTGAACTATCATCATCTATTGTATTTCTGGTCCGTCGCCAAGCACGGCACCGTGACGAAAGCCTGCGAAGAACTCCGTCTGGCGCAACCCACGATCAGCGGACAGATCCACCTCTTAGAAAATACATTGGGCGAGAAGCTGTTCATCCGAACAGGTCGCCGCCTGGCCCTGACGGAGATGGGCGAGCTCGTGTTCAAGTACGCGGAAGACATCTTCGCGACCGGCCAAGAGCTGATGAATACCGTGAAGGGCCAGGGTAATGGACAGCCGACACGACTGGTCGTCGGCATTGCCGATGCGGTCCCGAAACCGCTGGCAACCCAACTCCTCAAGTCGGCCCTCAAACTGTATCGTCCCACACGCTTGATCTGCCAGGAGGATAAACTGCGCCAGCTCCTGGCTGATCTGGCCGCCCATCAGTCGGATTTGGTGATCGCCGACACCCCGGCCCCGCCGAGCATCAAGGAGCACACGTACAACCACCCCTTGGGCGAATCGGGAGTCACGCTGTTTGCCGCGGCGAAACTGGCCTCTCGGTATCGCCGAGGTTTTCCTCAATCGCTTCGCGATGCGCCATTCCTCCTCCCCACTTCCAACGCCGTGCTTCGGCGGCTGTTGGACCAATGGCTGGTCAACCACGGAGTGCAACCCAACATTGTGGGGGAGTTCGATGACAGCGCGACATTGAAAGCGTTCGGACAGGACGGGCATGGGATCTTCCCCGGCGCATCGGTGATCGAGAAAGAAATCTGTCGCCAATATCGAGTGCACGTGGTCGGCCAGGTAGAAGGACTCAAGCAGCACTTCTACGCGATCACCGTGGAACGGCGCCTGAAGCACCCGGCCGTTCTCGCTCTCGTTCGGACCGCCCGGCAAGAGTTGCTGAGCTAGCGGCTCTTCCCATGACCAGAACGGCCCTCATCCCCAGCGCAGTGTGCAGACATCACTCCATCACTCGTACGCTCGCCACAACCCAGAGCAGAATCAGCCGGAACCCCGCCCAACCGCCGCGAACAACTGCTCCCGCTCTTCACTCGTGAGCTCTTTCCACTCCCCGGCCCTCAACCCTTTCACCGTGATGTGCATGATTCGTGTGCGATGCAGTTGTATCACCCGATAGCCAAGCGCTTGGCACATGCGCCTGATCTGTCGATTTCGTCCCTCCGTCAGGATAATGCGAAACTGATCACGCCCCACACGCGTCATCCGACAGGGCCTCGTGACGCTTCCGAGAATGACGACTCCGCCGGCCATGCGGTCCAAGAACGATTGGTCGAACGGACGATCAACCTGCACGAGGTACTCTCGCTCATGTCCAAATTCGACGCGGAGAATCTCGTTCACAATGTTCCCATCGTTCGTCAGCAAGATGAGGCCTGATGAATCCTTGTCCAGCCGCCCGATCGGAAAAATCCGCTGAGAGTGCCCGATCTCCGCAATGATGTTGCGCGCGACATGCGATTCGCTCGTGGTCGTCACGCCGACCGGCTTATGGTACTTGATATAGAGATTTGCTTTACCCCAGGGGATCACGCGCCCGTCGCGAGCAATGACATCGGACGACTTAACCTGGTCGCCGAGTTTGGCCGGCCGGCCGTTGATCGTGATGGCACCCGATTCAATTAACCGATCCGCTTCACGCCGGGAACACATCCCATGCTCGGTGAAGAACTTATTGATGCGAATGGATTGAGCCACGTGAAGAGGGGACGATGGACGTGTGATGCCGATCGTTAATGCACGCGGCGACCGGCCCTGATACGACCCAATATACGATAGATCAACCGTGCAATAGAAAATTGCGGGGCCACGAATCCTTCGATGGGAGCGATCTCGCTGACATCCATGCCGACAATGCCGGGCCCGTTGGCAAGCGCCGTGATGAGATTAAGGGTATCGTACCATCCGAGCCCACCAGGCTCGGGAGTGCCCAAGGCGGGAACGATCGACGCATCCAGCCCATCGCAGTCGAATGTCAGGTACACGGGCGTTCGGCAGGCCGCAATCACGTCTGGTATCCAGCTCGATGCTTTGCCTCCGTATGGGCCGGATGGATCGAGGATAGTCGCTGCAAAAAACGTCTTGATGCGGGCCGTGGTGTCGATACGAGCGATCTCTTCCCGGCTGATCGATCGGATGCCCACCTGCACCAACGGCAATCCATCGTCCACCACCCGCGCCATGACGCTGGCATGGCTGAACGGATTGCCTTGATAGGCATCCCGTAGATCTCCGTGGGCATCGATCTGCACAACCGTCATCTGCGGGTATCGTTTCGCATGGGCCCGAATCGCTCCCAACGCCCCAGTGTGTTCGCCCGTCAGCGTGAGAAGAAACCGTCCGGTTCCTACATGCGGGGAGACAAACGCTTCGATGGCGTCGACCGCCGCGCGGTCGACATGCCCTTTGAGATCCAAGGGCGAAGCCGTCGCGATCCCGCCCCATTCTCGAAACGGTTCACACCTGAGCTGTTCGTCGTAGAATTCAACCTGGCACGATGCTTCCAGAATAGCGGATGGGCCATGGTCCGATCCACGGATATAACTGGAAGTGTGTTCGTAGGGAGCCGGTAGAACGTAGACACCCGCTTGGTCCGGATGGCACCAGGGTTCGTCGATTCCCAGGAAATTGTGGTCGGGCCCCTCCCACCCGGCGGGAAGCGTCATCGGCGTTCTTCCCTTGATGAGACTGACGGCTGAGGCGGTATGAAGACAGCCAAGACCGACAAGCCTCTACTTGCGAGAACGGCTGGGTACGTTCTCCGGCGGGATGAAAACCGCCAGTGCGATGACCGTGATCCACTTCCCCTTCTTGCCGACGGCGGACTGGGTAATATTGAGAGTCCTCACGATCTTTCCGCCCATTTTGAAGACCTGTTCGCGCTCTTTCCATGCGACATTCGGATCGAACTCGACACCCAAGGTCGTCGCCAGCATCTGGGCTGCGAGATCTTCCGTATACTCTCCGGTCTCTTCATCCGTTTCGCCATGGGCATGGTGCTCGGACAGATAGCCATACGTGCCTACGTTGGTAGGCTTCGCAAGACCGACGGAGGCTGAAATCAGCTGGTTTCGTTCATTGGTTTCGGAACGGGCCATGACACAAAACGTGATTTCACCCGGTTTCAGCAGCCTCTCTCCGCGTTTCCGAGGGATGATCTTACAATGAGGAGGCAGGATGGACGAGACGCTGACGAGGTTGCAATAGGCCACGCCGGCGCTGCGCAACGCCTCTTCGAAGGAGGCCAGCTTTTCCTTGTGGACCCCCACCCCTCTCGTTAAAAACATATGCGTAGGTACCATTCATCTCCCCTTTCGTCTGGTAGTCGGCCTGTCTGGTTGTTGGAGGTTGTTTGGTGACGTGTGCCAAAGCGGTCAGCCGGACAAACAAGCCGGACCAGATCAACGACAGTATCGGGCGTTTGTTGTAGCAAGAATAGATCGGCTTCGCAATATCTTCTAGACACTTTTTTCAGGTGTGCCGGGCGGTTCCTTCAGGTTCATGATGAGCATGCGCGGCTCAGTCATATCTTCGATCGCGGCACGGACACCCTCGCGTCCCAACCCGGAATCTTTCACGCCGCCGTAGGGCATGTGATCCGCCCGAAACGTGGGGATCTCATTCGCCAGTACCGCACCGACGTCCAGATGCCGAAAGGCGTAAAAGATCTTATTGACGTCCTGCGTGAAAATGCCGGCCTGCAATCCGTAGTCCGATTGATTGAGCAGAGCCACGGCCTCGCTGAGCTGCCGATACGGCGTGACGGTGACAACCGGTCCAAACACCTCCTTACAGGAGACTTTCATGTCGGGCTTTACATTCGACAGCACCGTGGCTTCAACAAGCGATCCCATCCGCTTCCCACCCAACAGCACACGCGCTCCGTCCGAAACGGCTTCACCGATCCAGCTCTCCACCCGCTGAGCGGCTGCTTGATCGATGAGGGGACCGATGCTCGTCGTTTCGTCGGTAGGATCGCCCGCTTTCAGCCGAGCGACGTGCATGAGCAACTTGGTCGTAAACGCATCGGCGATGGAATGATGCGCGAACACGCGCTGTACCGAAATGCATGTCTGGCCGGCATACCCAAATCCACCTGCTGCGCACCGCTGGGCCGCAAGCTCAAGATCGGCATCGGGCTCGATGACCACGCCGGCGTTGCCCCCGAGTTCGAGCGTGACTTTTTTCTTCCCACACTTGGCCTTCAACATCCATCCCACCGACGCGCTTCCGGTGAAACTGAACAATTTGAATCGTGGATCGACGACCATCCGCTCAGCAAGGGCATTGTCGCAGGGCACCACATTGAGCCCGCCCGGAGGAACTCCCGCCTCCATGGCTACCTCTCCAAGGAGGAGCGCCGTCAACGGCGTCTGAGGAGCCGGCTTAATCAGAATCGGGTTGCCGGACGCGAGCGCCGGCGCCACTTTGTGTGTCACAAGATTCAGCGGAAAGTTGAAAGGGGTGATGCCGAGAATCGGACCGATCGGGAAACGCCGAAGCACCCCAAGATGGGTGTCGAAGCCGGGGGTCCAATCGAGCGGGATCACTTCACCCGGAATCCGACGCGCTTCTTCGGCGGCCACCGTGAAGGTTTGAATGGCTCGGCTGACCTCTCGCCTCGCGTCGTTAATCGGCTTGCCCGCCTCGGCCGTGATGACCTGGGCAAATTCATCTCAACGTCGATAAAGCAGAGCGGCAACCTGTTGGAGGATATTGTATCTGGCATGCGCCGGAAGCTGCCCCATCGTCGCCGCCGCACTGCATGTGGAAGCGATGGCTTCGTCGACATCCGACTCCGTCGCTTGGGTGACCTGGGCGAGGAGTTTCCCGGTGAACGGATCGACGACAGGGGCCGAGAGCTCGCCTGACTTCCATTGGCCATGCACGAGGAACGGACGGGTTTCCTGCACTGGAAGACTCGCTGGAGTGGGTGATGAGGTTGGTATTAGTCCGCCGCTTCAACCGGCGCTGTGGCTTCAGCAGGTTGAGCGGCCGTAGCCGCTTCTTGCGCGGCGACGGCCTTGGCGATCAGTTCTTCCGTACCCCAATCGCGGATCGCCTCCAAGGTAAATCCCTCGTAGGTCGACACACCGTGACAAGTCGGACAGTCCGGCATCGGAACTTTTCTATAGAAGACCTCGGTCAGGCAGGACATGCAGACCCAGAAGTCGTCATCGCGATGGGAGACGGGCCAGAACGATTGCATCGAATCCATAGAGACACCTTACCTTTGTTATCGAAGAGGACTACCGTACCTGCGTGCCGATGTCAACATCACGCGCAAAGGCTCGCCTCCGCTCCGGCGCCATTCAGTCATTTTTTATCGCCTGCCAGAAGCCGATCGATTTCATCGGCGAACATCTCGAATGGAAATGCTCCAGGGATCGCAACGGCCGGCTCTTTGTCCGTCGGCTCGGTGGCGGTTCGCACGAGGATGAAGCCGGGCGTACCGTGAAACCCCCACTGATTCGCTTCCTGGCGATCTTCGAAAATCGCCCTCGTATATCGCCCGTCGTTCATACACCGTTCAAACGCCGGCTGGTCCAAGCCGAGCGCGACCGCATGCCGAAGATAGACCTGCTTGTCCAGCCGACCACCCGCGGCAAATAACCGGTCATGCATCGCCCAATACTTGTCTTGAGCGCCCGCGCATCGCGCCGCTGAAGCAGCATCAACTCCCGGGCCCTGATCGGCTCGCGGATAATCCTTGTAGAAAAACCGGACTTTTCCGGTATCGACGTAACGAGCCTGAATCCGAGGCCACGTATCCTTGAAAAACTTCAGGCAATAGCCGCATGTAAAATCAGAGTATTCGATGAGCGTGACCGGCGCGGTCGTAAGCCCTCTCATCGGAGCATCGGCTTCACGCGTCTCTCCAGCCGAGACATGCGAGAACCACGCAAGTCCACCGAGGATAACCAGCTGAACCAGAACTTGCTTGACCGTTTTCCTCATGACCGATGCACGGCACTCGCCTTCTTTCGCTCCAGAATCCCCATCATCAACAGAGGCCAAACGACCGTCGCATCGCTCAACACTTCGGCGAATCGCCCACCGTCCTTCGGTGTCACAAATTTTCCCCAGGACAGTCCTTCTTGATAGGTGCAACCACTGAGTCCCCCCCAGTAGTCCGGTTCGGGGCAAATTCTCACTCCATAGTGAAATCGAGGCGGCTGTACGTTCAAGCCCAACCGAAGATTGCCGATTTCGATGTACGGACCGACCTGTTGCGCCCAGTTCCGTGGGACGCCTCCTCCGATCGTGAAAATCCCGAGTCGTTTCGCGGAGAGGACATGGTCGGCATAGCTGTTGAGATCGAGGTACGGATTGAATGCCGGACACGATTGATGGATGGCTCGTAAAATATCCAGATCTTTCCCGCGCCCGGCTTGAGATCGGGCTCGATCGACCTCCCGAGCCATCGCCCAAGTTCCCATGTCCAGCCCCACTTCCGAATCAGTAAAGGCCGGGATATAAACCGGGACCTTTTTCAAGTAGGCGCTTTTCAGAATTCCATCGCCGTCGAATTCATCCGCCAACGTCTTTCCCAGCTCCCTCGTGAGGACTTCCGACGAAAGCGGCCGATCATGATCGAGACGCTTCAACGTGTGCGCGACGACATGCTCCACATGATTCAAATTCGATTCCATCTCGAGCGTATCGTAAACGCGATTGTATCCTTTCCGAAAGAGCTCTTCGTCGCTCATTGAAGGATCGTGTCGATAATGCGTCTTGCCGACCGACTCGCTGAGGCCATGCGCCATCAATGCTCCGGTCGAGATGATGCATTGCACCATTCCTTCATCGATCATCTTTGTGATGATCTTGCCCATCTTGGCGATCGTCATCGCACCGGACAGCGTCATCACGACTTGGCAGTCAGGATCCTCGATCATCGCCCAGAGCACATCGAACGCCTTGCCGACATGCCGGCCCCCGAACGCCGTCTTGCCCATGGCCTCAAGCAAATCGCTGAACGAGGCAATCTTGTCTGGATCAAGCGTTTCGAGCGCTTCTAATCCGTCTTTTGCGCCGTCATGATATTCACGTGCGTACATAACGATCCTCTAGAGAAATTCGAACCCGCTTTCGTTATACACAACCAAGAATAGAGGCGTCAATGAAGGACGGCTTCCAAATTGTCCATCACCGCTTCCCAACGTAAGAGAAGAAGAAACCGTATTCGTGTGATGTGGCGGGTGGCCATGATACCGCTCAGAACTTTTGCTCTAGCCTTTCTAAATGGGCGCAACCTATAATCCGGCCTGTCGGTGGGTCAACGCCGACAAGACCGCGGATTTCGGCATCGTTATGCGCGACGTGGAACTGCACGGCAGCACCGATGCGATACAACCACCGCCCCAACCAGTCTCGAGCCGGTAACAAGTGCCGAGGTATCGCAAGGCTGGCGATTCCCTCACCGGCCTCTTTCTTCGACCCGTATCAGCGCACGGACAGATCGTATGGCCACGCTGTTGTTCCGGCGATGGTCGGTGCGCCTGTTGTGATGTCACTACGGACCGCCCGTCGAACAACCATGCGCACGCCACACGCGCAGCGCAACGTGAGAAGGAGGCGACCATGAACGAGAGCAGGCCCGCCATCTGGGTACCAGGAGACTGGAACGCTTTATTCGGATTCGGCACCAACATCTTGCTCAACCTGCTGGTCCTCACCGGCCTGCTGCGATTCGTTCTGAAGATGCCGGACAGTCTCGTCTTCGGTCGCATTCTTCCGGCCTGCGGCCTCATGCTGTTCATGAGCACCATGTATTACGCCTGGCTCGCCTACCGCCTGGCTAAGACAACCGGGCGCAACGACGTCACCGCGCTGCCGTCGGGCACCAGTGTCCCGCACATGTTCGTGGTGGTGTTCGTGATCATGCTGCCGATTGCGTTGCAAACCGGCGATCCGATCAAGGGGTGGGAAGCAGGCCTGACGTGGGTATTCGTGCAGAGCTTCGTGCTCATGATCGGCGGCTTCATCGGACCCTGGATACGTAAAGTCACGCCGCGCGCGGCACTGCTCGGCACGCTGGCAGGGGTGTCCATCGCGTTCATTTCCATGCGCCCGGCTCTGGAAATGTTCATGACGCCGCTGATCGGGCTCATCTGCTTCGCGATCATCATGGCCAGCTGGCTTGGCAACGTGCGGTACTTCGGCGGCATCCCTGCGGGCCTGGTGGCCATTGCAGTCGGCATGGTGATCGCCTGGGGTTCTACCGGGTTGGGCCTGAACTATGGAGGCATGAGCCTGGACAAACTTGCCGGCTCTTTCGCAAATTTCGGGTTTTCTGTTCCGATCCCCGCAGTCGGCCACGTCTTCGCCGGCTTCGAATTTCTCGGCGTTATCCTGGTGACAGCCATCCCGTTCGGCATCTATGATCTGGTGGAAGCCATCGACAACGTCGAGAGCGCCGCCGCCGCCGGCGACAGTTTCCCAACCACGCGCGTCCTCACAGCCGACGGTGTCATCAGCCTGATCGGCTGCCTGATGGGCAATCCGTTCATCCTCGCCGTCTACATCGGCCATCCCGGATGGAAAGCGATCGGCGGTCGCATCGGCTATTCCGCCGCTACCGGCATCTCGGTAATCCTATTAGCCTGGTTCGGCATCATTTCGGTCATGATGGCGTTGATCCCGGTCGTGGCCATCGCGCCGATCCTGCTCTACATCGGCATGCTGATCGGCTCGCAAGCGTTCCTCGAAACACCGCGTAGCCATGCCCCGGCCATCATTCTGGGATTGGTGCCGCACGTCGCGGCATGGGGCAAACTGCAGATCGACGGCGCCCTGGGCGCCGCCGGCACCAATGTCGCAGCCGTTGGACTCGACAAACTCGGTCAGGTCGGCGTCCTCTACCACGGACTACAAGTAATCGGCGGCGGCGCGATCCTCGGCGGACTGGTGCTGACCTCGATTGCCGTCTTTGTGATCGACCGATCATTTTCCATGGCAGGCGTGTTTGCCCTCGTCGGCGCCGCGTTCACGTTCTTCGGATTCATGCATGGCGAAGCGATAGGCTTTGCTCAATCGCCGGTTGTCGCCCTCGCCTATGTGGGCGTCGCTGGCATCATGTTCGGGTGCGCACGGTATGCGACAGCGGCTCCACAGGCAGTCGAACCCCATATGCACGGCGCGGTTGGTCAAGCCGCCGGCTGAGAAGATTTGGGGCGATCTAGTGTGGAGGTCTAGCGTCCACGTCAACAAGAGGCGCACGCCACGAGCCAGCTTGGTGTGAAACTGAAGCCAGTGGTAGGAAGCATCTTCGGCGCAGTCAATTACGATACGTCGCTAACCAGGCACGGCTCGACCGAAGGTTGGTGTGGTGGTCCCAACGGGATTCGAACCTTAGCTTTCTTTTATGGTTTTGTCCTGCCATCCGCATCACGCTGGCAGTCGATAATACACCACAACTGAGCGCTGTCCGCACTTCTCACATGTGCCATCCTCGGTAGTGGGACCATAGTCAGTAGCTGGTCTAGGCGCGAGGGTATGGGCAGCGAGAAACTGTTTGTCTTTCTCCGTCTGGGCTGTGGCGGGGAATAATTTATCGATGCATGCCTGGCAGTATTTGGCAGTTTCTATCATGATGAGTTTCCTTTTACGTCGACAGAATCATAGCTCCTCGCGGACCAAAAAGTGCTGATCCGGACACTTAATATGAAGGAAAAATGACGCCGAGTGTCTGAAAGACAAAGCCTAAGATAAGTAGAGTCAGTCCCCAGACTTTTACCGGGAAAGTGTGCTGAGAGTCTTCGGCTCCCATGTGTTGTCTTCTTCCAAACTTGCAAGCGATCTTTATAGGCCAGCGCTTCCACCATATTAAGGAATCAAACCGCTTCTTGTAGTTGTCCTGTTGCTCGCCGCTTGTGAAATAATCAAACATTGCGGCATTCTGTTTCAGCTCTCCATGGATCAACAAGATTGCTCCCCAAACATCCAGAAAAAGGCCTAATATAGTGAAAGGCAGTTCATGTAGAGGTTCGCGGTCGACGAGACCGTCATTGGCGGTCTAGTAGCTCCAGGTCATCTAGTTGCGCTTCTCCCGGTACTTCTTCAGGACATCGTTGAGAGCTTCCTCCCCAACTTCATTGGCATAGCGATCTTGATCTAGTGCCAGGTGCTGGACTTCAAGCATCATTGAGCCGGAGGGTACGCTTTACGAGTAAGCGCGTTACATTAGGCATGGGCCGCCTTTCCGCAGCTTCATCATCTCTTACCCTGAAGTCACTTCCCCTTCGGCAGCAGCCCTTTCTTACCCCGGTTTCGCTTGATGCTTTGTACAAGATCGAACATCCCGCAAGTCTTACCTATGGGCTTTCCTAGTAGCTGAAACCGTTCAAACCGGTAGGATTAGGCATGCTGACCTCACTCTATCGTTCTTTCGCTTCGCCAGCTTTTGTGTGGGGGAGCCTGATTATTCTGCTAGCTTTCGGATCATATATCGAAAGCTGCGACAGCAGTCCGAGAGTGGCCTCTCATGTTACCCTGGGGTCGGCTGGTGATCATCTACCACCATAACCTATTCCTTCTCCGCCTGTGGAGCCTATCCCGCCGTCACCTGATCCCCTCCAAAACCAGTGCCTCTAGCGCCTCGGCCCTGATCCACGCGGCGTGAGTACCAATGACTCCAATTAACCCACAAGCTGAAGGTCATCTATTTCCCCTTCTCCCGGTACTTCTTCAGTAAATCCTTCGCGGCTTCTTCGATCGTGTCATTGCTGAGGGCCTCTGATCCGGCGCTCCGTGAAAGGACGGAGCTTACCTTAGAATTTCCGGGAAGGTAAGCGACGACGCGTGTTGTGTTCGCCTTCTGGCCATCGAAACGATGGCCAATATCTCGGCGCCAGGCGCTCATAGACTTCCGTAATTGACCACATGGGAAACTCAGACTGACGTGCACCTGGTGCGCTCTTCCCCGAATCCCACTGCCTTACTTGGTACCTGTGTGCCACAAAAGAAATCGGATGCAGGGGAGCCATATCGAGGTCATCGTTTCTGGAATCGGTACTCGTGAAGTGGCCTGCAACTATGTTCCGCCACATCAGGACGTCTCGGATCTCAGGGACCCGATTGACATAGGCCTTGCAGGCCGATGCGATACGTTTTCGTCCGCGCGTGTTCTGCAGATCCTCGCGACCGACCGCGCCGCTGTTTAAAGACGCCAGGAAGCCCACGAGATTGACATAGTTGCATAACGATACCCCAAACCAGTGGAACTGAGATTCCAGCAAGCGAGTCTCCCGTGGGTCGGTCGTGTGGTGGACGGCACGCATCCTTGTGTCGTTCTTGCCGCGCAATGGCTCTTCCTTCTGCCGCACTGTCAGAGCGATGTGATTCAAGCCCATCTCAAGAGACATGAGAGTCGAAAGCTCAAAGATCCCGGTATCCACCGGAATCTCCGTAGGTACCAAATGGTCGATGATGACATTCAGGCTTGGTTCGGTGTTTGGCACGGTATTCCTCGTGCGATGTCTCTTGAGCCATGGCCGACTCTTATCTTGGGATTTCTTCAAGAGAGCGGTCCTGAAGAGCCTGTATCAGCCTAAAGGATCCTGGTCATTTAACCGTTTTTTCTTTTTCCGGGTACTTCCTCAGCAAATCCTTCGCGGCTTCTTCGATCATGTCGTTCACATAACGGTCTGATCCAGCGCCAAGTGTTGAATCCGTGGATGGTGATGTCGATGCCTAGGGAGAGGAAGGTGATTGATCATCATGGTAATGAGCTTGTGGCTCAATACATACCGGGGCTATTTGTCGCTGAGGTTCCTCGACATAAAATTCCAGCAATTGACATTCGTCAGATGTCAGCCTACCGCTCGCATGGGTAAAGCTAAATAAATGCTCGCAGGAACTGACGAACTTTGAAATCTCTGGTCGCATGCTTCTCATGTGAGACGTTTTAGCACAAGTACGGATTAGACATAAACGCGGGATGTATTGACACCGTTGAATCTTCAATAAGCCGCATAGTTTCTCTGGATGTCGAAATTATTTCCAAGTCGGGAGCGGTTCTTTATCGTTTAGTCTGCAACTCCACGTTGACGAGTTTTATTTCCGAGAGATCCGTGAGCCGCGGGCACCAACGTGTACCGGCACGCCACAAGGCCGAATCCAGTTGGTCATAGATCGTCCCTGGGTGGTCATAGTGAATACCATAGGCGTGTGTGGCTGCACGTCGACACGGGAACACGAACGACTTCGTCAAGTCGTCTGACTCCACCTCGAACCGCGTCACAGTCAGATCTAACGTGAGCCGAATCTTGAACCAACAATGAGCATGATGGTCGTCGACCTGCATCGATTGCTGATAGCACTGCAACACATCACGAACGGTCTCCATAATCAACGACGTGTTTCCCGAGAAGACCTCGGCTCGCTTGTCGAGCACCAAGGCCTTTGCTAGGGACAAGGCGTGTCCTACTTGAATCGGGTTCAGGAGGTCGAAAGCTGACTCGTAAATGGAGATGTTGGGATGTACTTTGAATTCGCGTAGGGATCCCCGCTTGGCCAACTCGAGGTTCCAATAAAAGTCCACGGCCTGGGACTGGCGGAAGCGAAAGGTCACCAGGTTCATAATTCAATCCCCGTTACTAAGGTTAGCTGAATGTGGAACCTTCAGGAAGGTACCACTCACGGTTAATACATCTTCAGCTCACTCTTTGACGGAAGCTGGACCTTCACCAGGCCTTCAGGGATAGGAAAGGGTGGTGGTCCCAACGGGATTCGAACCCGTGTTTAAGCCTTGAGAGGGCTCCGTCCTAGGCCAGGCTAGACGATGGGACCATCCAGGAACTGTCCGAAAGGTGGACCGTAGCATAAGCGGTTTTCCGTTTGCAACGAAGTGCCGCTCTTTGGGAAAGCGCTCTTTAGGGCGTCCATTTGGGCCTAATGCACAAGGCCATAATTTGTCCCTGCCCTCGCATCGCATGCCCTTGACAGAGCTGCTCAAAAAGCCTAGCCTCCCTCATGTTTTAACAAAGCTCCGTGTGGCTCTGGGAAACCACCACAGGACCTGGGACAACCACATTTTGAGGCTCTTATGGATGATCCGGCGGCGCTCCGTGAGACCGAATCTTTTGGTCGTACGGCAACGGCGGGCGTACTCTCCAAACCAGGGCTGGAACTTCGGATCGGATCCAACATTTTTCGCAGTACCAACGGTGTGGTCACGATTCATGGGAAAGAGCAACTCGTCATTGAAGCCAAACCGGAGCAGGGGCTGCTTCTCGCCACGCTCGATCTCTATGACGAGCGCGGTACCCGCATCGCGCATCTGCGTAGAAACGTCCTCACGTTGAATGAGAGCGGACGATTCGCGCGTCGATGTTCGGCTCGGTCAAAGCCTGTCGTCGGCCGACATTCCGTCTGTTCGTCTGAGAGATCTGCAATCGGGCCACCTCGTTTTCGAGGCACGAATGGCAGCGGACTCCAGAGTCGATCTCGTCGGCGGAAGATTGCACTCGCACAACGGAATGTTGCTGGAGATCACCCCCCACTACTGCCGAATCGGTTCACACACAACCCTGTTTAGGGAGATCGTCGAAACCCGAGGTGGTCCAGTCATCCTGGGCTGACCGTGTTCGTCTTTCACCCGATCCTTAACTCGTACCCATCCTTTATCCTTCCTGTCTTTCCCGTGGACACGATGTCCGTTGCCCATTTCCGCAGAAAAGCGAGAACCGTTTTGCCGTTACTCCTGCTTTCCTTAGAATGTTCCTCATGACCGACATCCTCAAACCCACCGTTCAAGCATTTCTCGTCTGCGACCAAGTGATCGAGGACAGCCTCACGAAAAAGAAAAGCCTGATCGGGATCTTTACTCATCTACAGGCCGTCTCATTCCCGTTCCAGCATCAGCAGATGGGCCTCTACTTCTGCCTCACCGATGCCGAAGGCCTGTACCATTTTGATATCGAGTTGATCTACCTCAACACTGAACAACTGGTCTGCCGGGCCACGCTCCCCAACATTGAGATCGGCGATCGCCTCCAGATTTCAGATTTCGGAATCAACATTCCTCTATTAATCTTTCCGGCGCCCGGTCGATATGAATTCCGGCTGCGCATGGAGGGCCATCTCATCGCCCAAAAGGACTTTAATGTCATGCAGGCGTCAGCCCACTCCGCCACAGAACCTTCGACCTAGCCGTTTCCCATTCCTCCTGCCGACCTGTCTATGGTAGAACCTCCAGTCTGGGACTTCCCGTTCACACATAACCGTGCCAAGACGTTCACACAAGACTTGATGAGCACACCAGAGTCCTCGACCTCTTCGAATTTCATTCGGGATCTCGTGGCAGCCGACCGCGCGGCAGGCAGGCATGGCGGACGGGTCGTCACGCGATTTCCTCCCGAGCCAAATGGATATCTACACATCGGTCACGCCAAGTCCATCGTGCTGAATTTTGGAATCGCGAATGAGACTCCCGGAGGGGTCTGTCACCTAAGATTCGACGATACAAATCCCACCACCGAAGACCATGAGTACGTTCAAGCCATGCAGGAAGACATCCGATGGTTGGGATTTGATTGGCACGGCAAGATGTTTTATGCATCGGATTATTTCGAGCAGCTCTATGCGTTCGCTATCGTTTTGATTAAGAAGGGCAACGCCTACGTCGATAGCCTCACAGCGGATCAAATCCGAGAACACCGCGGCACGCTGACCGAACCTGGCAGCGACAGTCCCTTTCGAACTCGGTCCGTCGAAGAAAATTTGGATCTCTTCGCGCGCATGCGAGCCGGAGAGTTTGCCGATGGAACCCATGTGCTACGCGCCAAAATCGATATGGGCTCCCCAAACATCAATCTGCGAGATCCGATCCTCTATCGGATCCGGCATGCCACCCACTATCGGACAGGAACCGCATGGCGCATCTATCCCTCGTATGACTTTGCACACCCGTTGTCCGATGCCATCGAAGGCATCACGCACTCTCTCTGCACGCTGGAGTTTGAGGATCACCGCCCCCTCTACGATTGGGTCGTGGCCGAAGCCGACGCGCCACATCGTCCGCAGCAAATCGAATTTGCCCGACTGAATCTCACCTCCACGGTGATGAGCAAGCGCAAGCTGCTTGAATTGGTCGACAAGAAGCTGGTGGCGGGATGGGATGATCCGCGCCTTCCAACCTTAAAAGGCCTCCGTCGCCGAGGGGTGACGCCTGAAGCGATTCGTGTCTTTTGCGAGCACATCGGCGTCGCCAAGCGCGATGCAATCGTCGAGATGCAGCTGTTTGAACACTTCATTCGAGAAGATTTGAACAAACGGTCACCGCGCGTAATGGCGGTGCTCCGACCGTTGAAAGTCGTACTCGACAACTATCCGGAAGGTGTCGTCGAAGAACTCGACGCTGTGAATAACCCAGAAGATGCCTCCGCTGGAACTCGAAAGGTCCCTTTTTCACGGACGCTGTATATCGAGCAAGACGATTTCCGGGAGGACCCGCCGAAGCAGTTCTACCGCCTTACGCCTGGACGGGAAGTCCGGCTGCGCTATGGGTACATCATCAAGTGTGTCAGCGCGACGAAGGACCCTCAGACCGGGGCGGTCACCGAACTGCATTGCACCTACGACGCTGAGACCAGAAGCGGATCGGCACAAGAACAGCGCAAGGTGAAAGCCACCATTCACTGGGTGTCGGCGTCACATGCAGCCACGGCAGCCATCCGTCTCTATCATCCCCTGCTTCTCGCCGACCAGGCCAAACTTTCGGCTGAACAGGACTGGACTGGGTCGTTGAACCCTCAGTCATTGGAACTCCTCACTGGCTGCTTGGTTGAGCCAAGCCTTCGCTCAGCCGCCCCAGGCTCCCGCTTCCAATTCGAGCGGCAGGGGTACTTTTGTGTCGATCCCGACTCATCACCCGAGGCTTTGGTCTTCAATCGAACCGTGTCTCTCAAAGATGCCTGGGCCAAGGTTGAGAAAGCCCAGCAAACACCCCGGCGTTGATATGAACGGGCTTTTTTGACGACTGGACTTCATTCGGTTCTGACCTTACATTACACCCATGACCTGCCCGCTGTGCCACCAACCCACGACTTGGGACTCAAACCCCTGGCGTCCATTCTGTTGTGAGCGCTGCCAGGTCACGGATCTGGGAACGTGGGCCGCAGAACAATACCGTATTCCCGGTCCGCCGCTCACAACTGAGATGGTCATCCCCGAGTCCACCACTAGAGATGAGCATCAGGGCGAAGGCCAAACGAGAAGTTGAGGGCGGCCCGTCGAGTGCCCGATTCCTGGGGCGACAAAGTTTTGTTTCCATCTCACCGAGCTGAATCTCAGGCTTTCTCCACTATTGGCAAGTTGGAGTGAACTTGCTAAGGTCATGTTTTTCGATCACCTTCCCGAAGGAGAACGTTCTATGCTTGGGACCACAGGCTATGCGGCGATGGCCGCCAAAGAGAGATTGCAGCCATTTTCCTTCGAACGACGCGAAGTCGGTCCACGCGATGTTTTGATCTCGATCTCGCATTGCGGCATCTGCCATTCTGATATACACCAAACCCGTAATGAGTGGGGCATCTCCCTGTTCCCGATGGTACCTGGACACGAGATCGTCGGAACCGTTTCTCAGGTAGGATCGGAGGTAACAACCTTCAAGGTCGGGGATCGAGCCGGCGTCGGCTGCTTCGTGGATTCCTGCCGAACCTGCACGGCTTGCCGCGAAGGTCTGGAACAATATTGCGACGCAGGCACACTCTGGACCTACAGTGGGCAGGATAAAGCGGGTCTGATCACTCAGGGCGGTTACTCGACCCAGATCGTGGTGGACGAAAACTATGTCGTTCGGATTCCCTCGACACTCTCACCAGCGGGAGCGGCCCCGCTGCTCTGTGCAGGGATTACGACCTACTCTCCTTTGCGCCAGTGGGGCGTGGGTCGCTATCACAAACTCGCCGTCGTCGGCCTCGGGGGCCTCGGCCACATGGCGGTGAAGATCGCCAAGGCGTTGGGAACCGAGGTCACGGTGTTGAGCACTTCGGAGAAGAAACGGGATGACGCGAAGCGGTTGGGCGCTGCGCATTTTGCCGTGACATCCAACCCTCAGACCTTTACCAAACTCCAAGGCTACTTCCACTATATCCTCGACACGGTCTCCGCCCCACACGATTACAATGCCTATCTGAACCTCCTTAAGACGGATGGAACCATGGTTCTCGTGGGTGCACCCGAAACGCCGACTCCCGTTCAGGCATTCTCACTCATTTCTAAGCGACGGCGTCTCGCCGGCTCTCTCATCGGGGGCATCAAGGAAACGCAGAAAATGCTCGATTTCTGCGCTCAGCATCAGATCGAGTCGGACATCGAACTGATCCCGATTCAGCAGGTCAATGAGGCCTATGAACGGGTACTCCGAGGCGACGTGAAATTTCGATTCGTGATCGACATCAGCACGCTGACATAGCTTTCGGACATCGCAACCGCTGTCCACTGAGCTCAGCTTGCCCCTTTGTATTCCCTCAGGTAAAGTGGACAGCATGATAACGGTTGGGCACAGGCGTGAGCGACTGATTGCCATGCAGGGTGATGGAACGTTGCTGGCGGAAGGTGCCCGTTTCAGCGAAACCATCGCACATTTGGCTAAAAGTACGTTTATTCCGAAAGGTGTGTACCGTTTTCGATCGCACAAGGATGCGAACAAACAACAAGAAGATTGTTTGGTGCAGGGCTTAGGACGATTGGCGGCCGAGCGAGAGTGATGGAGGAGTATAGCCGACCCGCTACGCTCGATGATCTCAAGACCCTCTTACATTCCCTCGACCAGCATCACGTTGACTATTTCTTGATCGGTGGGTATGCGCTTGCCGCCCATGGATACCAGCGGGCGACTACCGATATCGACATTGTGGTTCCAGCTTCTGCAGCGGCGGGACAACGAGTCAAAGAGGCGTTGTTGATCCTTCCTGATCAAGCGGCTAAGGAAATAGAGCCTGCCTGGTTCGAAGAAGGTGAAAATATTCGGGTCGCCGATGCGTTTGTCGTGGACGTCATGCTGAACGCCAATGGCATGACTTACGAAGCCCTCCGTCCATACGCAGAAACCATCGAGTTAGAGGGCATCCCGGTTAGGACCATCAATCTGGAAGGGCTTCTGCTCACCAAACAAACGCTCCGTGAAAAGGATGCTCCAGACCGAATCATCTTAGAGCGCGCACTGGAAGTGCTTCGCGCATCTCGCCGCACGACTGAATCCCCGTAGTTTCGGGTTTCGCTACCGATCTAAATCAAGTCTCGCTTTGCTCACCGCTTTCTCTCACCACGGCAATTGGCCGCTCTTCTCCTTCTCGCATGCATCGATCGCCGTCCGCAGCGTTCATCGGCGTATCATCCAGAGACAAGAAATGCTCGACTTCTCTCCACAGCATCAGATCGAATCGAATATTGAGGTGATCGCTATCCAGCAGGTCAATGGAGTCTACGAACGGGTACTCCGAGGCGATGTGAAGTTTCGATTCGTGATCGATCTGGCGTCGATGGATTGAGAATCAGGTCGGGCATTTCTTGGAAGAAAAAATGGCTGGGGGACTAGGAATCGAACCTAGGTAGCCGGCTCCAAAGACCGGCGTCCTACCGCTAGACGATCCCCCAGCGCGGTACGGAAGGGAACCAACGGCCTGACGGCGAGGCCGGGACAGATAATTGGCTGGGGGACTAGGAATCGAACCTAGGTAGTCAGATCCAGAGACTGACGTCCTACCGCTAGACGATCCCCCAACCGGCGTTCAACGTAATATAGGACTGCTCAATCCGTCAAGCCTGACCGGCTTTGGCGCGGTCAATGCCTGCTCGTAACCGATCCAACGTTCTTTCCCGGCCCAGCACTTCCATCACCTCAAAGAGTCCCGGGCTTGCCGTTCGGCCAGTGAGCGCCACACGAACGGGCTGGGCCAACGCACCCATCTTGATGCCTTCTTCCTCGACCACCTTCTTAAAAGTCTCTTCCCAAGTCGGCTTGGAAAAGCTGGGAAACGCTTCGAAGCGCGTGAGAAGCTTGTGCAGCACCGGAGCGATGGTGGGGGTGAGAAACTTTTTGGCTGCCTCCTCATCGAATGTCACCGCTTGCCCAAAGTAGGGCCTGACCCAATCGACCATTTCGACCAACGTCTTGGCCCGTTCCTTTACTAAGACCACCAGCTGTGCGAGCCACTCGCCTGAGACCGCCTCGACTTCCTGCTTCAACCCAGCTTGTTCCAACAATGGCACGAGCGCCTGGGCCACTTGGCCTGGGGGACTGGTTTTGATGTATTCGGCATTCAGCCATAGTAACTTGTCCGGGATTGAAGACAGCCGCCGACTTCTGCACGTGATCCCACGAGAACTTTTCGATCAGCTCCTGCCGGGTAAAGAGTTCTTGATCCCCGTGAGACCAGCCAAGTCTGACCAGATAATTGACCATGGCATCGGGCAGATAGCCCATGTCTTTATAAGACATAATCGACGTGGCGCCGTGGCGTTTTGAGAGCCTGGTCTTGTCTGATCCTAAAATCATCGGCAGATGTCCGAAGCGCGGAACGGCAAATCCCAACGCTTCGAAAATTGGAATCTGGCGCGGCGTGTTCGTCAGATGGTCATCTCCGCGCACAACATGGGTAATGCCCATCAAGGCATCATCGACCACGACCGAAAAGTTGTAGGTCGGATACCCGTTGGACCTGAGAATGATCAAATCGTCCACGACAGTGTTGTCGAAGACGACATTTCCCTTGATGAGGTCCTCAATCACCGTCCGGCCCTCTTGCGGGGCCTTGAATCGAAGCGCAGCGTCTTCGGGCGGACTTGCGATTCCCAACTTGCGGCAGCGGCCGTCGTAGCGAGGCGAGAGGCCTTTGGCTTCCGCTTCTTTTCGCCGAGCCTCCAACTCTTCAGCCTTGCACACACACCAATACGCATGCCCCGTCTCAAACAACTTCATGGCATGGCTGCGATACAGATCCATCCGTTCCGTTTGGCGGAATGGCCCCTCGTCCCAATCGAGGCCGACCCATTGCATGCCCGCGAGGATGGCTTGAATCGATTCATCCGTCGAGCGACTTTGATCGGTATCTTCAATGCGAAGGATAAACACACCTTGTTGTTGACGCGCAAAGAGCCAATTGAACAGAGCCGTGCGCACTCCTCCTATGTGGAGAAACCCCGTCGGACTGGGGGCAAACCTGACGCGAACCTGACTCATGACAGTGCCGTCCCTTCTTCACATACGACAGGCTGAACATCTATACCACGCTGTGAAAATCCTTGTACATCGCCTTGCCACTTCCATCTCCTGACGGCTTCTGCTATGAGGATGCCGGGAGGTAGGGGATGGCGGAACTCACGCAACCTGCCACGGTACTTGCGGTCACCGATCTCACGCCCCACGTTCGCCAACTCGTGGTCAAACCCAAGACCAGCAAGATATCCTTTCAGCCGGGGCAGTGGGTCTCCCTCAAACTGCCGGTGGGACCAAAGCCCCCGCTCAACCGCGCATTCTCCATGGCCGACCCTTCGTCGCCGTATGGGGAATTAACGCTGGTATTTGATCGCGTCCCCGGTGGACTAGGCTCCAATTATCTCTATGAGTTGAGGTCTGGAGATGAAGTTCTCTTGTCAGGCCCTTACGGAAATTTCATCCTGCCTCAACCACTCGATCGAGAACTTCTGCTGATTGGACGCTACACCGGTCTTGTCCCAATGCGATGCCTTCTCAAGCAGATGTTTTTTGCGAAAATCCAGACTCCCGTCTTATTGATTGCCGTGGCACCCAATGAAGACGAGATCTTGTTCCATCAGGAATGGCTCACGATGGCCATGCAACATCCCTCTTTCCGCTATCTTCCGCTGGTCGCTCGGAACGGGGAGTCGGAAGCTGTGGAAAAAACCTTGTCCATGCTCACGCCGCTGGTCAAAGGACAGCCAAAAGTCGTTCCCATGCTGTGTGGGACCAAAGCTTTCGTCCGTCCCCTGCGTGCATATTTTACGGAGGGAGGGTACGACCGAAAAGAGGTGAAGATAGAGACGTACGACTGAAAATGGTCGGTCGTGAATGCAACCGTGCAATCGGAGATACTACTCTTAGCGGTTAACTGAGTAACGTTTGAGGAATACGCGCACGGAACGAATTAGTGCCCCTCCCGCACGAGATTTTTATTGACAGCTGGAATTTCGACGACGATATCCTTGGTGCCGTTCGGCACACACTGGCATCCCAGGCGAGACTGTAATGTCGTCATGGGAGCTTCGTCCAACTGGTCATACTCATCATCCGTACCTTCATTGCAGGTTTCCAGTCCCTGCTTCACGATGACGTGGCAGGTCGAACAGGCACACACCCCACCACAGACATGCTCCAAATCCACTCCATGACCCATCGCAACATCCAACACACTCCCCGGGAGCCCAGTGACTCCATAGGGAATCTTTTCAGGATCGACCGCAACGGTGGTTGATCTTCCATTCGGCTGGATAAAGGTGATGGTATAGGAAGCTTTGGGAAGTTCATAATCGGCCTTTTCAATATACGGGTTTGTCCCGCCCATGTGCCTGTTCCTTTCTGAGAGAGTGCTGGACTCTGACTGTGTATTGACACCAGAGAAACCTGCGTGCTACTCTTAGTACGACCATACTGATCGGAGATCATTATAGTCTCCGATTTAATAGATCGGCAATAGCTATGTTGAAGATTTCAAAAAAAACTGACTACGCCCTCATGGCGCTCCAGCATATCGCTTCGGTCCAATTCGGCGATATCACTCCGGGCCGAGTCGTGAATACGAAAGAGATCGCTGAAGAATACAACATTCCCCTGGAATTGTTGGCGAAGGTTCTTCAGGTTCTCTCAAAGAACGGCATGATCGAAAGCCACAACGGCCCTAAAGGAGGGTATCTCTTGGCTCGAAGCGCCGAGCAGATCACCATCGCGCAGATCCTCGAAAGTATCGAAGGCCCACTAGGCATCACCGATTGCTCGCATGAAAAAGAGGGAGAATTCTGTATGCAGCGTGAGCACTGCAACATCCGCACGCCGCTGCTGAAAGTCCAAGACAGCATCTACCAGTTACTGAACAATATGACGTTGCAAGACATGATGGGCGGCACGCCTCTTATTACGATTCAGTCTCCCTCAGCACAAGGTCTAGAACGATGAACGCACCAACGCTGGATCTGGATAATGGGTGTCCGGCACTACATCACATAATTCAGTCTCCCTCGGCACAAGGAGTCGAACGATGAAGCTTCCTATTTTCCTCGATAACCATTCCACCACTCCCATGGATCCACGAGTCCTGGAGGCTATGCTGCCGTATTTCATTGAGAAATTCGGCAATTCCGCCAGCCGTAACCACGCCTTCGGCTGGGCTGCGGAAGAAGCGGTGGAACAAGCCCGAAAACAGATTGCGAAGCTCATCAAGGCCGACTCCAAAGAAATCGTCTTTACCAGCGGTGCCACTGAGTCGGACAACTTGGCGCTGAAGGGCGTCTTGGAGATGTATAAGGAGAAAGGCTCCCACATCATCACGTCGTCCACGGAACATCGGGCCGTGCTCGATACCGCCAAGTCCCTGGAAGCTAAAGGGTTGACGACCGTGACCTATCTGCCGGTCGATAAATGCGGCATGGTGAACCCACAAGACGTGCAGAATGCTATCACCGACAAGACGATCCTGATCTCAGTCATGCTGGCCAACAACGAAATCGGCACGATCAATCCCATCCAGGAAATTGGTAAGATTGCGAAAGCAAGAGGGGTGCTGTTCCATTGCGATGCCACCCAGGGCGTCGGGAAAATTCCGGTCGATGTCCAGACGATGGGCATTGATCTCATGTCGTTCTCAGCCCATAAGCTCTACGGACCCAAGGGAGTCGGTGCACTCTACGTCAGAAAACGGAACCCCCGAGTACGGATCGCGGCCCAGATTGACGGAGGAGGACATGAACGCGGCATGCGGTCCGGCACCTTACCGGTTCCATTGATCGTCGGATTCGGAAAAGCCTGTGAACTCTGCGAGCAGGAGATGGCCTCGGAAGCAGCGCGGCTGACCAAAATGCGTGATCGTCTTCAGACCGACATCATGGCGGCGCTTGAGGAAAGCTACCTCAACGGCCACCCGACGAACCGTTTGCCGGGCAATCTCAATATTTCGTTCGCCTACGTCGAGGGGGAGTCGCTGCTCATGGGCATGAAGGACATCGCGCTCTCGTCGGGTTCGGCCTGCACGTCAGCCACGCTGGAACCCTCTTATGTGTTGCGCGCACTCGGCGTCGGGACGGAGCTCGCTCATTCCTCGATCCGCTTCGGCTTGGGCCGATTCAACAGTGATGAAGAGATTGACTATACGACCAAGAAGGTTATTGAGGTGGTCACCAAGTTGCGCGAAATGTCCCCGCTCTATGAAATGGCAAAAGAAGGCGTGGACCTGAAATCCGTTCAGTGGGCGGCACATTAACGGCGTCAGATATGAACCGTGCCTCGTGAAGCCCGCTTCACGGTTCGACAGACTCACCGTCCTGAGCTAGGTCGAGGGACGAACGACGAGATACCAAGGAGGTTTTTATGGCATACAGCAATAAAGTCGTCGATCATTTCAACAATCCCCGCAACATGGGAAGCTTTAAGAAGGACGATGCAGACGTGGGCACCGGCATGGTTGGAGCCCCTGAGTGCGGCGACGTGATGAAGCTGCAGATCAAGGTCCAGAACGACACGATCGTGGACGCGAAGTTCAAGACCTTCGGCTGCGGGTCGGCGATCGCCAGCTCCAGCCTGGCTACCGAATGGCTCAAGGGGAAGACGGTCGAGGAAGCCCAGAAAATTAAGAATACGGACATCGTACAGGAGCTGAATCTCCCACCGGTGAAAATTCACTGCTCGGTCCTCGCGGAGGATGCCATTAAAGCCGCATTGGCCGATTATCAGAAGAAGGCTGACGTGCAGTCGGCCGACACCAAATAACGGTCACGAAGGGAGCGCCACAATGGACGCAACAAATGTCGAGACTCAGGCTCCGATCATCTCACTCACCGACGCAGCCTTGAAAGAAGTCAAGCGGCTGATCAATGTCCAAGGGATCGAGGAAGGGGGACTTCGCCTCGGCGTCAAAGGGGGCGGCTGTTCAGGCTTGAGCTATACGATCAATTTCGATGAGAAGATCGGCCAGCATGATCAAGTGCATGAGATCGACGGAGTCAAAGTGATCGTCGATGCCAAGAGCGCCATCTATCTCCAAGGCACCCAGTTGGATTATCAAAAAGACATGATGGGCGGGAACTTCAAGTTTCTCAACCCGAACGCCAATAAGACTTGCGGGTGCGGAGAATCGTTCTCGGCCTGACCTGAAAGATGCGGATGAAACCCACCGGGCATGGCCAGCGCCATGCCCGTTTTTGCTCATGGATAACAATCCATCATCTACCCATCCCGATACTCGTCGCCAGCTACCGATGGCCCGGAGCATGTGCTGGCACTGTCAGTCAGAAGTGACGGGGGAATACTTCTGTGAACGTTGCGTGAAAGTCCAGCCGGTTTCAAAAGAAACCGACTATTTCACCTGCCTTGGGTTTCCACGGCGCCTCACGCTCGATCCGCAGAAACTGGAGGCCAAGTTCTACGAACTGAGCCGGACATTCCATCCAGACTTTTATCAGACCAAGAGCGCGGACGAACAGACAATCAGCCTCAGCAATGCTGCTGTTCTTAATTCCGCCTATCGCGCGCTCCGTGACCCCATTCAACGAGCTGAATACCTATTGGCCCTAGAAACCGGCTCAGTCAAAGACATTAGAACCTCCCCGCCGGCCGATCTCTTTGAAGAGATTCTGGAACTACAAGATACCCTGGAAGAGTACCGGGCGTCGGATCGAGAATCGGATCAAGGCCAACGGCTCCGCGCCACCCTCCAGACTGAACAAGAAGCGTTGGAGCGACGCAAGGAAGAAATGGGGTCTCAACTTCGGCAATTGTTTACCGACTGGGACAAGCTACAAGACGCTGGAGAAGCCACAAGTCAGGCGAGGGTGGAACGGGACAGAGTCCTAAAACAGATGCGTGATCTCCTGTCGCATCGGACCTATATCAACAATATCGTCAACGACCTGGCTGCAACAATCACTTGAGAAACTCTTTTTTAACACCTTTGATATGGCACGCATAGTCGGCATCGATCTCGGCACAACAAATTCGCTGGTTGCCTACATGAAGGACGGGCAACCCTGCGTCGTCTCTGACCGCAACGGTCGGACGATGGTGCCTTCGGTCGTTGCGTTGACGGATAATGGCTTGATCGTCGGAGATTCGGCGAAGGAGCATTTAACGCGAAATCCAGAGCGTACCGTCTATTCCGTCAAGCGTTTCATGGGCAAAGGGCTGGCCGATGTCCAGAACGAGCTGGCCTATTTTCCGTACAACGTCACTGAGACCGGTGGTGTGATCCGGATCCGGCTTGGCCAGAAGAGCTATTCACCGCCACAGATCTCCGCCATGATCCTCAAGGAACTGAAGCTGCGTGCGGAGGCCTACCTCGGTGAAAGCATCACAAAGGCCGTCATCACCGTGCCGGCCTACTTCAACGACAGTCAGCGCCAGGCCACCAAAGATGCCGGCCTCATTGCCGGGTTGGAAGTCTTGCGGATCATCAATGAGCCGACTGCCGCCTCGCTGGCCTACGGGCTTCAGGAGAAAACGCAAGGGACGATCGCCGTCTATGACTTCGGTGGCGGCACGCTCGATATCTCGATACTGAAGTTGAAAGACGGCATCTTTGAAGTGCTGGCGACCAACGGCGATACCCACCTTGGCGGAGACGATCTTGATCGCGTGCTGGTCGATCTCTTTATCGCAGAAATCCGAGACCGGCATGGGATCGACGTCGGCAGCTACCCCGATCACATGCAGACTGTCCGATTGGAAGCGGAGCGGGGCAAGATCCGCCTGTCCGATGAGCTGAAGACCGAGATCACAATCGAGCTCCCGGAAGAGAAAGGACGCTTTACCAGAGAACTGACGCGTGATCAGCTCGAGTCTCTGGTGGTGGGCGTCATCGAACGTACCTTGGCTCCCTGTCGCATCGCGTTAAAAGACGCCGGGCTTGCTCCAAAAGATATCAACGAAGTTGTCTTGGTGGGCGGTTCTACTCGTATGCCGTTGGTTCGACAACGTGTGGAAGCACTGTTCGGAAAGCAACCACATTGCCACCTAGACCCGGACGAAGTCGTCGCGCTTGGGGCGGCGGTGCAAGCCGATATTCTCAGCGGCGGGACGACAGACATGTTGCTGTTGGACGTGACGCCTCTGTCTCTCGGTATCGAAACGATGGGCGGGGTCATGAGCAGCCTGATTCGCCGGAACACGACCATCCCGGCGAGCGCCAAGGAAATGTTCACGACCTATGTTGACGGTCAGACCGGCGTAGACATTCATATCCTGCAAGGCGAGCGCGAACTCGTCACAGACAACCGAAGCTTGGCGCGATTCCGCCTGAAAGTGCCGCCCCTCCCGGCTGGCGTACCGCGCATCGAGGTGACCTTTTTGATTGATGCCAATGGAATCTTGAATGTCACGGCGACGGACATGCGGAGAGGCCAAAGCCAGTCGATCGAGGTCAAACCTTCCTATGGATTGTCCGACAGGGAAGTGGAGCGGATGATCGAGGACTCGTTCAAGTTTGCGACGGAGGACATCAGCGCCCGCAAGCTGATCGAAGCGCGATTGGAGGCCGACGCGTTGCTGAAAGCGATTGAAAAGTCTCTCAAAGAAGCCGAGCGCATGATTGTGCAGGAAGAAGCCGATGGGATTCGCACGGCATTGTCGCAGTTGTCCACAGCAAAGGACGGTACGGATGCTCGGATGATCCGCGCGCGCATGGCGGACCTTGAACAGGCCGCGAAGCATTTGAACGTCGTCATGCTGGACGATTCGCTTAAGAAAAGTCTGCAAGGGAAGAAGGTCAGAGAAGTGACCTGAGAAGAGCTTATGGCATGTAGCGGATGGCTTATGGTCGGAGCTCCCGGCTATACGCCATATGCTCCGAAGGAGTTAAGAAATGGACCTGAAGTGGCAAGATGCCGAAGAGATCGCCATCCGTCTGGTGGAAGAACACCCTGAGACGGATCCGCTTACTGTACGCTTCACCGAGATGCATACCTGGATCGTTGCGCTGCCGGAATTTAAGGACGATCCCAAGAAATCCAACGAGAAGATTTTAGAAACGATTCAGATGGCCTGGCACGAGGAATATCAGGACTCGAAGCCGTAGCCTCAACTGCTACAGATTGCCGTCTTCGATCGGTTGCCCTTCAGGGATCTGATCCAGCTGATAGAAATCCGTTGGATCTAGTCGACGCTGCGCCGCCTGAGTCGGCTCACTCCCCTTCGAAAAGAGCTCCACCGTTCCCTTCTGCCCTTCTCCTTCTTGCTCTGACTCCAGGAGTCCGGTCGCGGCATCGACTTTCACAAAGGTCACCCCGTCGGGGATTTCGAACGGCACGACGGGAAGTTGCTTAAGCGCCTCTTTCATGAATGTGATCCAGATCGGTAAGGCGGAACGGGCTCCCGTTTCACTCTCTCCGAGCGAGCGGCGGTCGTCAAAGCCGACATAGACGCCGGTGACCAGATTCGGTGTTCCACCGATAAACCAGGCATTGATGTAGTCGTTCGTCGTGCCGGTTTTTCCGGCGATCGGACGCCCCAAAGCCTTCGCCGCCTGCCCGGTTCCCCTCTGCACGACATCTTCCATCATGTTGGTAATCAAATAAGCGGTTTCCTTGGCGATGACTTCATGGGGCTCGGGCTCAGTCACTTCAAGCGCCTTACCCATGTTATCTTTGACCGATTTGACGGCAAAGGGTTCCACTCGACTCCCCTGGTTCAAAAATACGCCATACACCGAGGTCAACTCCAGCAAGCCGACGGAGGAAGACCCAAGTCCTAGGGAGAGATCGGCAGGAAGCGGACTCGTGACCCCGACGGTACGCGAGAACTCGATCACGTTTTTCACGCCGACCTTGTCCAACAACCGAACCGTCGCAAGATTGTGTGACTGCGCCAGCGCGTCCCGGAGACTCACCATGCCGTGAAACTTCCGGCCGTAGTTCTCCGGCTTCCATATCTTGTCGTCCTCTTCCTGCTCATAGACGACCGGGGCATCGAGGATCTGTGTGGCAGGGCTCAGCCCTTGACCCATCGCGGTCGCATAAATGAGGGGTTTGAACGCGGACCCCGGTTGCCGGTGGGCCTGCACCGCACGGTTGTATTCGCTGCGGGAGAAATCATAGCCACCCACCATCGCGCGCATCGCACCCGTTTTCGGATCGATGGCAATCAGACCACCCTCCACGACCGGCGTCTGTTCCAAAGTCAGAAGTACGCCGTCCTTCGTGAGCTTTTTCACGCCGATTTCGATGACATCCCCAGGCTTCAGGAGTGACTTGAGATTCGGATTCACCACGAAATCCACGGTAGGATCTGACCCCTTGAGAATCCGCTTGGCCCAGGCCATGTCGTCAAACGCCAGCTTCGCGGCGAACGCGCCGACTTGAACCACGTAATGATCCTTCGCAACCCGTAAGACGACCCCTTCACCCAGATACCCAGGTTTGAGCAGTTGATCCGCTTGGGTCAGGCCTGTGGGCGAGAAGGTCGCCAAATCGACGGTTCGCCGAGGCCCTCGCCATCCTTCCCGTTTGTCCAGCTCGCGAACTCCGTTCAAGAACGCTGATTCCGCCGCTTTTTGCATCTCCAAATTCAAGGTCGTGTAAATTTGGAGACCGCCCTTATACACCATCGACTCCCCATACTTTGCCATGAGCAGTTGACGGACGTATTCGACGAAGTACGGCGCAAGATGTTCGCTTCCAGGTCGATGGAAATTCAGTTTGTCACGGGCGGCCGCTTCCCGTTCCGCCGCCGTAATAAAACCGACCTCTTCCATTCTGGCGAGAACATGCTCTTGACGCTTCTTCGCCAAGTCATAGGCGGTGAAAGGAGAAAACCGGCTGGGCGATTTCGGCAGACCGCCTAAAAATGCGGATTCGGCCAAAGTCAGGGTTCGGATGTCTTTCCCAAAATAGGAATGAGCCGCCGAGCCCACGCCATAGGCCCCTTGTCCGAAGTAGATTTGGTTCAGATAGGTTTCGAGAATCTGTTCTTTGCCCGACACCGCCTCCATCTTGTAGGCCAAGACGAGCTCACGAATTTTCCGTTCATAGGACCGTTCAGACGAGAGAAAGAGAGAACGAGCCAGTTGTTGCGTGATCGTGCTGGCTCCCTCGACTTTCTTCCCTCCGTGCCGAACGTTCGTCCAGGCCGCACGCAGCATCCCGATATAGTCCAGTCCCGGATGTTCAAAAAATCGCGCGTCTTCCGTCGCAATGACCGCTTGCGTCAGAGTCTTGGGAATTTCAGAGAGCGGAGTCAGGATGCGGCGCTCGATGAAGAACTGACCGATGGGTTGGCGATCATCCGAATAGACGGTGGTGACTAAACTAGGTTGATAGTTTTGGAGCAGGTCAAGCGATGGAAGATTTTGGGAAAAGTGCCAGATGATTCCTGTGACCGTCGTGCCCCCCACGATGGTGACGGCCACGAGACCGATCAAGACAACCTGCCACCGGCGCAAACGGCGGCGTGGCTGGTCTCGAATTTCGAAGAATCGTTCATCTCCTGGCATTGGAAATACACTCCCTGAAGAAGTCTAATCTACGGGGTTGCAAAACCTTACAATGCGTCCTCTCAAAACTCAAGCTTCCACCGCCAATGTCCTCATGAATGATCGCTTGTGAGACGGCCGGCGCTCATGTATACTTTTGCCGACGCCTCATGGTGGGGCGTCTTTTTTTTGTCGTTTATTGGAAACAGATCAGACATGTCTACACCCCGCGCCCCTCATGACCGTCGCAGCGATATTCGGAATATCGCCATCATCGCCCACGTCGATCACGGCAAGACGACGTTGGTCGATGCGGTGCTCCGCCAAACTCACGTCCATCGCAAAATCGATGACATGGGCGAACGCATCATGGACTCGATGGACCAAGAGCGGGAACGCGGAATCACGATTCGAGCCAAAAATGCCAGCGTCATCTACAACGGAGTGAAGATCAACATTGTCGATACTCCGGGCCACGCCGATTTCGGCGGCGAGGTGGAACGCACGCTCCGGATGGTAGACGGTGTTCTGATCCTAGTCGACGCGAAAGAAGGTCCTATGCCGCAAACGACGTTTGTATTGCGGAAAGCCTTGGCGCTCGGGCACAAAGCCATTGTCGTCATCAACAAAATCGACCGGCCGGACGCCGTCATCGACAACGTCGTCAACCGCACATTCGACCTCTTCGTCCATCTGGGAGCCACCGACGAGCAACTCGATTTTCCGATCGTCTACACGTCGGCGATTAAAGGGATCGCCACGCTCGATGTCAACAAGCCGGGGACCGACATCGTACCGCTGCTCGATACCGTTCTGGAGAAGATTCCTGCCCCGGCGATTACCGTCGATGCCCCGCTCCAAATTCTTGTGCTGGCCCTTGTGCAAGATTCCTACAAAGGCAAGATGGGGATCGGCAAGATCCAGTCCGGTTCAATTGCCCGGCGGCAGAATGTCATGGTGCTCGGCAAGAACGGCGCGCAGATTCCCGGACGAGTGTCCGACCTCGCGGTCTATTCGGGCCTTGAACGAGCCGACACCGAACAGGCAGCCGCCGGGGAAATCGTTGCGGTCGCGGGGCTTGATGACGTGAGCATTGGGGATACCATCGCCGATGCTGAGCGTCCGGTCGCCCTCCCTCGGGTGTCGATCGACGAGCCGACCGTTCAAATGACCTTCTCCGTCAATAACAGTCCTTTCGCCGGACGTGAAGGCAAGTTCCTGACGTCACGTCATTTACGTGAGCGCCTATTCAAAGAACTGGAAACCAATGTGTCGCTCCGCGTCAATGAGACGGACAGCGCCGACCGCTTCCTCGTGGCGGGCCGAGGCGAACTCCATCTTGGCGTGTTGATCGAACAGATGCGGCGGGAAGGGTACGAGTTACAAGTCTCGCAACCGGAGGTCATTCTCCATCGTGAAGGCGGCGCCGTCATGGAGCCGTACGAGGAGTTGACCATCCAGGTGCCGGAAAACTATCAGGGCACGGTCATCGAAGAGATCGGCAAACGCCGCGGCGAGATGCGGCACATGCGGCTCATTCATTCCGATATCGGCGCCAGTGAGATGCATTTGGAATACCATATTCCGACCCGAGGTATCATGGGCCTGAAGAACGTGCTGCTGGCGAAGACTCGCGGGACCGTCATTATGCACCATGTTTTCTCGGCTTACGAACCGGCGGAAGAGCGGGACCTGATCGTGGCGCCGCATGGCTCACTTGTCGCTTTCGAAGACGGCGGCAGTACGGGCTATGCCATCTTTATGACGCAGGAACGCGGCGCCATGTTCATCGGCCCCGGCGTCGAGGTCTACCGCGGCATGGTCGTCGGCCAAAACAGTCGAGACGAAGATCTCGACGTGAATGTGTGCAAGGAAAAACATCTCTCCAACATGCGGGCCTCCGGATCCGATGAAGCCTTGGTGCTCACACCTCCTCGCCAAATGACCCTGGAATTCGCGTTGGAATACATCGGGGACGATGAGCTGGTCGAGGTCACGCCACAGAACCTTCGCCTTCGTAAGCGCCTGCTGAATCCAGAAGACCGCCGCAAAGCCAGGAAGGCAGGGAAATGATTTGGCTGGCAAGTTTTGAGTTGTGAGTGTTGAATTTTTAGTTTGAACTCAAAACTAGACACGTAACACTCAACATTCTCCAGTACAAGGTATGAGATACGGATCAGTATGAGGATTCGAAAAAAATCGTCAAAGCCCTCCGCCAAACGGCCTCCGCTGTATTTCATCGGCTATCGTGGCGCTGCCCCGGCCACCGAGGAGCTGAAGCTCCTGTATGAGCGGGAGTATGGCGCACCCTTGGCCATCCGCCATGAAGAAGGTTCGGCTGAGTCCTGGCAGGCGACGCACGGTCCTTGGTCAGCCCATGTCGTGCTGCCGCTGCCGATGAGCCATGTGGCCGAAGTGATGAAACAGTTGACCTGGGAGCACGACCTCATGGGCGCCGTTGCTCCGTCTGTTGCTTCCCCTCGTGACATGCCCGATACCGTCCTCCTCGCCGCGCGCCTGGCTCGTTGTCTGACTCTGCTGTCACAAGGCACGGCCTATGACGTCATTACTCAAGGGTATGTCAATCCGTCAGACTGGCAGCCGCGTACGCTCACGACTTTTCTTCTAGATGATCATGTGTCCATTGTCCATGATGACTCCTCTCAACCGGACCGGGTGTGGTCCTACACGCTGGGACTGAGCAAGTTCGGGCTGGACGAGGTTGAAGTGTTTATGGCCAAAGGACTTTCCGACAACGCGGCGAAGGAAGTGCTGATTGAATCGGCCGGCGAATTGCTGCGGGTGGGACATTCCCCCAAAGTCGGCACAGCGCTCGACCTTCCTCAGCTGAGTCGCACGATTCGCATCAGGAACTATCGGACCGCCGCGCCAGCCGGTCGGATGTTGGGATTCCGAGAACTTCAAACCTCCTAAGTCCCTTGATAACTCAACACGTTATCAATTCAGATCCACTGCTAGGCCTACCAGACCGTTGACATCGCTTCAGAGCACAGGTTACAAAGTTTATGGTTCATGGTGGGGTCCTGCCAATCCGAGACCTCAGTACAGCAATCACCCATACAGACGATTTAATAAGGAGGTTTGCGATGAGCGACGTGGCATCAGAAATTAAAGTGGGCGATACAGCACCGGACTTCAATCTCAAGGATCAAGACCAGAAAGACGTGAAGTTGAGCGACTACAAAGGCAAGAAGAATGTCGTGCTCTGCTTCTATCCCCTGGATTGGAGCCCTGTGTGCCAAGGTGAAAACAAGTGCCTGACCGATGACTTCCCCAAGTTCCAATCCGCCAACGCGGAATTGTTCGGCGTCAGCTGCGACAGCTTCTTTTCCCACAAGGCCTGGGCGGATTCATTGGACCTGAAGCACCGCCTGCTGTCCGATGTGCATCGAACGACGGCCAAACAGTACGGCCTCTACTTCGAGCCGCTCAACTGCTCTAAGCGCGCGACCGTGATCGTCGATAAGAACGGCAAGGTCGCCTACGCGAAGGTGCAGGAAATCAAGACGGCGCGCGAGGACAAGGAAATCCTCGATGCGCTCTCGAAACTGAACTAATCCATAGTCAGAAAGTCTGAAGGTTGGAAAGTTGTAAAGTTTTGGCTCTCCAACTTTCAGACTTTTAACTTTAGTAACTTTATGACTGGTATGGTTCTCGACGTCAGCGACGCCAATTACAAAGAATTCACCGACAGCGCCGGCGCGGTCGTCGCGTATGGCCTTGCCACCTGCGAACCCTGCAAGGCCTACGATCCTATTCTTGAAGCGACCGCTGCGAAATTTCCCGAGATCAAAATCGGTAAGGCCAAGATGCACGTGCCGGGCCGCTGTCGCGAAATCAAGAAGACGCACTCGTTTGAAACGTACCCCACCACCCATTTCTTCGCGCATGGCACATTACTGCTCACGCGCGAAGGAGTCGTCGCGCCGGACGAACTCGCCGCGCTCATTTCAGACTACATACTGAAGTAGCGCCGATGCCGCACCGTGAGTGGAACTCGAAGGGATTCTTCTCCAACCTTGATCAGGGTCACTGTAGGTGGGTCGATGAGTGAGGAGGCGAGCAGAGCATGAACAAGACGATTGCTGGTTTGGTATTCGGCATGACCCTGACCCTGTCGTTACCTGCCGGCGCCCATACGGACGAATATTTTGAATCCGTCGAGGCGCCCCATGGCGGGCAATTGCGCATGACCGGCCCGTTTCACATGGAGTTGATTGCCAAGGATGGAGACCTCATGGTGTATGTCACGGACCACGCGGATAACGCCATCAGCGTGGACGGCGGCCTGGCGAAGGCAACTATTGAGACGGGATCAAGTAGGACACAAGTGAATCTGCACCCCGTAGGGAACAACATTCTGAGTGGCTCCGGCACTTTTTCGCTCACGCCGAGTACCGTCGTCATCGTCTTTATGAAGCTGCCGAATCAAGACGGCTACGCCGCCCGCTTCATGCCGTTGAAACCCAAGCCGGACCCAAGCCAACAATCTCAGGAGGGAGCGCCAAAACTCGACGGCGGCGAACACCACCACCATCACCACCATCCGCCGAAACATTGATGGCTTGCACCCACCCCTCGATAGGCATGGAGCCGGCTGTCTAGGAGAACCGATTATGAAACATCTGTTGGGTCATGTCGCTCTGTGCGCAACGCTGCTCGGAGCAGTGCCGGTTGGAGCCCACCAGGCGAAACACTCAGACCCCGTGAAGGCCCTCCACGGGGGGCAATCGCTGGCTGCAGGGCCGTATCACCTAGAACTGGTCGCCAAGGACGGAGAACTGATCCTGTATGTGACGGATCATTCAGACAAGGCTCTCTCCTCGGACGGAGCGAAAGCCAAGGCCACCATCCAGCAGGGGTTTGAGAAGGGCACCATCCAGGTGGAGTTGGAACCGTCCGGTGACAACACCCTGAAGGGTACCGGGGCATTTACGATCAACCCCGATACCGGGATCATTGTCTTCCTCAAATTGCCGGAACGGGAGGCCTACGCCGCCCGCTTTACTCCGCTCAACACCAAGGGCAGAGCCGCACAAACAGGCGAGCCCCGCCACAAGCCGAAACATTAATCAGCGCCTGCTTGGCGCACACGTTGAGAACTCAGGGCAACAAGTTCGCCGACGGCTTGTCCATGTAGGTCAACAGCGCGATTAATCCGGTACCAACCAGCAGCCACAAGAAACCGCCTTTCCAATTTCTCTGACTGAACGCGAAGACGCTGATCAGAAACACGAGCGCCCCTACAATACCGATAAACATCGAGCCATTTGCACTCATCGTCTCTGTTTAGCATGTCCGGATGAGCGAACTCTAGAGCGTTGGAGCTGATGGAGAAATCCTCACCTGCCCTTTCGAATCACTGAGAAGATTCGCAGTATCTTTTTATTATCGCAGAGCTAGAGAAATTGCCGCGAGAGAGATAGCGTGGGGCCGTCCGACGATCCCATCGGCTGCAATGCGTGAATGCAAGACGCGACCCTAGAACCAGACCCGAACCAGCACAGACTTTGAATCGATGGTTGCGCCGGGTACCAACAATGCATGCTTCAAGGCAAGGCGCGAGCCTTATGTTTCCTCTGCAGTAAGGTAGTTCATCACGGCGCAAGACGGTTGACTTCGGCATTCGTCAAGTAGCCTAAGGCTGCTCTCAAGCTAGGCAAAGAACGAGGATCCCTAAAGACAGGTTTGCCGGTTTTAGGCTCCTCAAGAACAACTGTGAAGGCCTCTTTCTCATAGCGTTTATGATCAACAGCGCGGTGCGCAACCATTCTGAACTTAATGAAGGGGAGTACTTGGATATTAGTACCAGGTGGAATACCAGGAACCTCACCTCGCGCGATTGAAGGTTTGAAATAGCGTGGCCCCTCAAGTGCATTCTTGCCGACTTCTTCAAGTGCTTTGTATTTAGTCTCCCCAGCTCTCAGTTCATCGATTCTCCACCAGGGTTCTCCTACTGTTTCATTTTGACGCCAGACTTCGCTTAGCTTTAGATTATACGGAGCCCCCACGAACTGAGTGTCGTTAGCATCAATGAGCACCTGGGTCACTGGATCTGTCCCTTCATTCCTAACGACTGTTTCTTGTGCAGTTTGAAGATGAAAGTATGACACCCCAAGCGCGCTTAGAGCCACGAAGGTAGAAGCAAAGGTCGCCAATACCAATCGCTTCGAATGTTTGTTTGCTGACTTTGAACTGGCTTGTAGTTCACACCTTGATTTCTCGATCTGATCATTCAGCGTTTCTATCCGACTCCCTAGAATAATTTTGAAGGAATTTATTCCATGTGTGAAATCTTGGAGATCACGGCTTACGGTAGCAGAAAGTATTGCTTGCAGGCGCGCCGCAGATGCTTCGCTACTTAATCTATTCCCGCCTCCGGTGCTAATATTGCGGAGTTCGTTTTCTACCTCTTGGGAAGTTAAAGTTTAATTGGTTCGTCAGACATGCCGCCCTAATGAATCCTCTAATTTGTTAATAATGGCACTCCCCGTACAGCTCAGCACGGTTACGTTAGCAGCGCAATACAGACAGCGAAGTAGATGACGCCCAGCAGGTCTTCGTCTGAGAAGACATAGCGGGTGCCCATTCTAGGAGGGTAAGGACGACTGTTCAAGGTAGGACCACAAAGCCGCTTCAGAATCCCATGCACAGTCCCGTCTGAATAACCCGTCAGCATCTCTGCCATGTTGACCGGTACTCCAGCACTGTGCAGCTTGGTGATGCCTCCACGTCTCAACGAATGAACCACTAGCCAAGGATCTGTCCTTAGCTCGCCTTGGCGGTAATGCGCAATTTCACCCGAGCTGTCTTTTGGAGCGTCCGCACGATTCCAAAAAAGGTCTCTGTGCTGGGGTTGCCCCGTGGCGAGAGCATGCGGTGCAAACTCTTGCTTGGTACCTGGAGGATGGTTCCCAGTTCTTCGAATCCGATGGTGGCGTTAATGAGATCCCGAAGCATCGCCTTCCCCAGAACTCCTTCGCCGACAAGATAGGCATTGAGGGCCTCGCTAAAAAGGGCCTCGCGAAAGCGAGGATCTCGCTGGACCCGCGCCGCAACCGTTGCTTTGAATTCGCGTGTGAGTGCCATGATACTTCCCTCCCCTATCGTTCCCCGACCCGCTTCCGTTGCCGATAGTCGGCCCATCGCTCTTGGGCCATGTCGATCGCCACCTGCTGGCGCTTCTTGGTTCCCCCACCGAGCAGAACCACGAGCGTGTCTCCGTCCTTGCCGAAATACACCCGATAGCCGGGACCCACATCCAGTTTTCGTTCGAATACACCGACACCCACGCCTTTGACGTTCGACCAATTCCCCGCGCTCAGTTGATAGAGCGCACCCGTCACCTTTGCTGAGGCGACGGGATTGAGGCTATTGAACCAAAGTTCGAATGGCGAACGGCCTTGGGCGTCAATATATTCAAGAATCCGTATATCCGGCATGCCTTATAGTACCTTTAAAGTTACCATATGATTAACGAGGTTTCAACGACCCAATGAGACATCGAGAGCCCACAGTCCTGGGTACTGAAGGCAGAGTGGGGCAGAAGGGGCGTTCAAAATTGGGATCCCGCCCAGTCAACCCGCGTAGTCGAACGAGAGATCGCGGGTTTGGACGAGGTGAATGCTGTGGAGTGTTCCGCCTGAGAGTTGGCCGGTGAGACGGTCCCAGATTGTTTTGGCGAGCGCTTCTCCCCGCACCGTTTCGGATCCAAGCACCTGCCGGAGATCTTGCCGGTCGAATTTCTTGATAATCGCGTCCTTCGCCAATCGATCCAATGCGCCGATGTCGGTCACCATGCCCGTGGCCGGATCGATCGTCCCGTGGACCGTCACGTAGCAGTCCCAGTCTCGCCCTTGATGGTTTTCTTGGAGCGCATTGAAGGTATATCGCCTGGTGACAGAGGCGACGTGTGGGCCACCGGCTGCGGTGACCTCGGCGTAGAGATCTTCGTCCTCACAGAGCCGGAGGGTGTGGAGCGACCCGATATCCCGTTGAGACGCCAACTTCGTCCACAACACGTGCGCGAAATTCTCCGAGGTCGGAATCCGGTCTGTGAAGTAGGGCATGTCGAGATTCAGGTTCTTGTGGTCAAATTCTTCGATCACGTCCAGGAGCACCCGTTTGAGATCGAACAGGTTGACGACCATGCCGGTCTTGGGATCGATTTCACCCGAGACCGTGAGTTCCAGCAGGTAGTTATGTCCGTGCGCGGGAGGGTTGTAGCAGCGTCCAAATACCGCGCGATTCTTCGCGTCATCCCATTCCGACCGTGCATAGCGATGCGCGGCGGCGAACTCAATACGTTTGGTCAGTAACACGGGGGCCATAATGTTTACTGCTCAATGCTGAATGTTAAAGTGGAGCGTGCGCAACCTGTTCTCGAATCTTTCATCGACATGAAACATTCACCATTCAAACTACCAAAACTACAAACTTCATTTCAGGTCGGATAGCCACTCTTCCCTCATGCTGCCAGGGATAGAAACCTCTTCGCGGTATCCACCATGGTTCACTCGAATCGTAACCGATCGAGTAAGGTCTGCGCAGGCGCTTCTCATCGAGGCCGTCGGCCGAAACCTGACGAAATGGACCGCGCTGATTTTCGTTTCGTGGCTACGGCCACCTTCGAATTCGCCGAAGGCTTCTTCTCCGTCCGCGACGATGGCCACTTTCTCTCCGTGATCCAGTCCCATGAACTGATCGAGCTTTTCTTTCATCGACGTCTCATCGGTGATTTCGATCATCAGGGTTGCGCTCAGCTCGTCCTGCCCCGGCAAGAGCGCGTTGTACACTTCCAGCTCATCCTGGACCTTGACCGGATCGATGATCCGCTCGGCTCTGATCATTTCCTGAATCTGAAACTGGAGGGTGTCCCGATTTTCGAACATCAAGGTGATCAAGGGGCCAAGGGAAATCCGGCGCCGTTGTTTCAGTGCGATGATGTTCGCCCGTAGCGACTCACGCTGCCGTTCATATTCTTCGTAGGAAATGAGATCGTCTGCTGTGATCAGCTTCACTGATTGTCCTCAATTCGTCATTGACCCAGCGCAATCGTCTCCGCGAAGCGTATCTCGTGAAGCGTCCGCCAAGCAGTCGCTGTGCACAACCCATCACTGCTCCGCCGGAAGCCCATAGGCGTCACGGACGATCTGAATGGGGTGCAGAACCGTCTTTCCTCCTGCATGCGCTGTCGCGCCGGCTTGTTCCAACTGTAAGCCTGCCAACGGACAGTCCGACGCGACGAGGTCAGCCGGTGTTTGCTCGATCGCCCGCACGGCCTTCCCGGCGATCTTCATCGAAAGCTGGAAAAACTCCGTTTTGGCCGACCAGGCGCCGTCATGCCCCGAACATTGCTCGATCACCTCGACTTGTGCCCCGGCACACTCCATCAGTTCCTTGGATTTAAACCCGATATTCTGGTCCCTGAGATGACAGGGAATCTGATAGGCGACTCGCCCAGGCTTCACCGCGAAATCGGTCGCCAGATGGCCGGTTTTTTTCATTGCCATCAGATATTCACAGACATCGAAAGTCCGCTCCGCCACCCGTTTGGTCTGCTCATCGCGATGGAGTTCCGGATATTCGCGTTTCAACATCAAGCTGCAACTGGCGGTCGGGACCACCACATCGTATCCTTCGACGACCAACGGATACAATGACGCGACGTTGCTTCGAGCAGCCTGTTGAATCGCCTGGGTATCCCCGATATCGAAACTGGGCATGCCGCAGCACCGCTGTTCCGGTACAACGACATGGACCCCGTTTTTCTCCAGCACCTGCACCGTGGCCTTGCCGACGTCCGTCGCCTGAAAATTTACGAGGCAACTGGAAAACAGCGCGACCTTGCGCACGGGTGGATCGGCTGTAGCCGTCTTGGTTCGACGGCCGAACCAGCGGGGAAACGTCTCTCCGGAAAAATGCAGCAGCCGGCGGTCCCGATGAATCCCCATGACTCGTTCCAGGAGGCTGCGCACAAGTCGGTTCCCCAACAAACTGTTCGTGATCGAAGCGGTGGCGCTGCCAAGTCTTCCGATCGCATCCGTCATGATCAAAAGGCGATCCCGCCACCGAACGCCGCGCTCAGCGCCGAGGCGCTTCTTCCAGGCGATCATCAAGTGCGGGAAGTCGATTTCGTAGTGATGCGGAGGAGTATAGGGACAATGATTGAAACAGAGCTTGCAGTAGTAGCATTCGTCGACGACTTGATGATGGTCGGCCGGGGTCAGCTTGGCCAGATCGCCCTCGTACACGTCAATTCGACCCAATAGCGTGTTGAACGAGGGACAGAGATTGAAGCAGCGCCGGCAGCCGTCACAGACCTCGTAGATCCGCAGCGTTTCCTTCTCCAACTGCTTGGAATCGATCGGTGTGATGAGGCTGAGACCCTTCATTCATCTCTCCGAAAACGACCAGCGGCCAGCTCTCGCCGACGGATTCTCGCCACGTCGCCGAAAACTGACCGCTGAACGTGAGCTGATACGTGCGTCGTTAGCTCTTCAGGCTGTCGAACCCCTTCTGAAACCGATTGGCATGAGACCGTTCGGCTTTCGCCAAGGTTTCAAACCACTCGGCCAACTCAGGAAACCCTTCGTCTCGCGCGGTCTTCGCCATCCCGGGATACATCTGAGTATACTCGTACGTTTCACCCTCGATGGCGGATTTGAGATTGGTGTCGGTATTCCCCATCGGCACGCCCGTTGCCGGATCCCCCACCTCTTTCAAAAAATCCAGGTGACCGAAGGCATGCCCTGTTTCAGCCTCCGAGGTGTCTCGGAAAAGTCCGCCGACGTCCGGATAGCCTTCAATATCCGCCCGCCGCGCGAAATACAGATACCGGCGGTTGGCCTGTGATTCCCCTGCAAACGCATGTTTCAGGTTGTCGTGACTCTTGGTCCCGTTTAAGCTCTTTCCCATATCATCCTCCTCATTGTTCGAAGGGCCAGTTCTTACCCCGTCAAGATTTTCTCTTCTAGAAAGCCGGGCACTAAGATAGCGCAGCCATCGTCGGAGGTTCAAGGGGCTTCGCCAGCTTACCCAGATTCTACCAAGGCCGCCTCGAGAATTCCCACCGATGGGGTTAGTGTTCGCATGGATACGCGTATGGTAGACTCCCCGAGGTTAAGCGCCCAGAACTTCCATCCACGAGGACCCATGAAAAATTCCCGTCACTACTTCCAGCGCCAAACGGTCGGTCTCATCGCTGTGTTCGTCCTAATCTTGTCTGGTTGCGCGCAAGACTCGTATCAACGGCGAGCGGATGTCATGAAGGACCACGTCGAAAATTTCTACGCGCACCTCAAGGCCAATCGAGTGGGAGCGGCGGTTCACGAAAACGAACAGATCGAAGTCATGGCCGACCGGATGGCGGACACCGTCAAAAAGCAGGGTCAATTGCAGGGGACGTCGCAGGTCGAGCGGGAGTTCGCGCTGATGAAAACGGCTCGAGGGACGGCGGCGCAGAACTGGATCGCGTTGGGACAATATTTCGCGATCAAGCAGCAGCCGGAGAGAGCCCGTGCATCCTATCAACGCGTGGTCGAGACCTACACGGACCCGACGGAACGCGTCTACCGAGAACAGGCCGCTCGAGCGTTGAAAGACTTGGAGATCCTGTCAGGGCCCTCTCCCGACTCGACTCACTAATCGCGCAGATCGAAACACTGTGGGAGGGTTCGAGCCGCCTATCCTTTAATGGCCTATGACCCGCTCGATGACGTTCGAAATGCTCCTGCTGGCCCTCTGTATCGCAGGGACGGGGTGTGTCCATCGAATTCAGGTGACGCCTGTCCCCACGAGCGCGTCGTCCATCACCATCCCTCGAACCCTTCAGGCCGTGATCAGCCCGATTTCAATGGAAGGCCCGGACCATCGGCCGGGCATCGTCTTGCTGGAATGGTCGCATCTCGACCTAAAGCAGGCGGTCTTGCGATACCTGCAACAACGAGGCGCCTTTGCTGCCGTCTCGCCTGACCCAGCCGACCTGACGCTTCGTGTGGCCACAAAACTGACGCTGACCTCTCGCAGCAATCTCTATCATTACCGAATCGTGTTACAAGCAGAGATGAGCGAAGGCGTCCGGCTTATGAAGTCGTATCGCGCCGAACAGACCGCAGTGGGATCATCGGTACGGTGGGTCACCGCTTCCGACCGTGACCCCATCGAAACCGCGTTACAGGGAGCTTTGGAAGATTTAATGAGGCAGATCGAGGCGGACCGACCGATCTACATCAGCCGAACAGAGCAACCGTCACAGAAGTTGTCCCGTGATACTCCGTCAGCCGGCGGTTAGGCCTTGGGCGTTGGCCATGTCCGCGGCTTTGTGAGAGTCGGCATGATTGCTCGGACCTTCCGCTGGGGCTTCCACGTATTCGGGGCAATCAAGGCGGAATGCTCGATCTCCGAACGCAAGATTGTAGAAGTTACAGTGATGAGGTTGGTCCGATTCCGGATAGGCATGCGGACGGAAATGCTCGCAGGAGACGCACATGCGCGCAACGGGGATTTCTCCTTGCAATTGAAGCGCGCGAATCAGTTTCACGAGCGAGGTCAGCAGAGCGACCTGCTCTTGCACCGACAAATGCTCGGTCGCAGACGCCAGAATCTCCGGCCATCGGTTTTCCACGTGACCTGCCTTGGCCCCAAGCGAGGTGAGGTGAACGGTCACGACGCGGTTGTCGATTTCTCGACGGCGCCGGCGGACCAATCGCTTATGCTCAAGCGTTCGGATGACTTCAGACGCGGTGGGCAGCTTCACGGAGAGTTCTCGGGCAATCGTCGAGACGGTAGCCGAATGATTCGGTCGAGACCGGAGAAACGTCAGCACTTGGATTTGCAAGGGACCAATCCCTTGCCGTCCCTTCCGTCTCCAGGTACGGCTCTTCATCGCCAACCCGATTTTTGAAAGCCCCGTCACTAAACGATCAGGGAGCGACTCTTCATCGATCTTCATTAATGCTGTCATACATTCCCCTCTCTCTTGATGACCCGAGAGGGCGTCAGTCTATTGCGCCTTTCTCCTTCCCGTCAAGCTTGTTCCGCTCGCCATGAGCCACCCCCTACTTTTGATTTAACGGACTACGAGCACTCCACAGTGGGCATGTTGAGCCACACGGGTGGAGACGCTCCCGAGCAGGACACGGCGGATAGCACCCAACCCTTTGGCTCCGGTCACAATCAGGTCCACTTTATTCTGTTTGGCCACCGTCAGAATCTCGTCAGCCGGCTTCCCAAGCCTTAAAGCTTCGCGTATCTGGAAGCCTGATTTCGCGAGGTTAGCTCCATAGCGCTGTATCAGCGCTTTCCCTGCCTCTTTCACCTCCGGATACTTAAAATAGGGCACCGCATGCGTCACTGTCACCATGACCGGTTCGCGACCGGGACCATCGGGCATCGGACTGATATGGCGCGTCAGGAACTTCACCGCTTTATCCGAAGCAGCCGACCCATCGATCGCCAGTAGCAGATGCCGAACGCGTCGAGGGGGCTCTTTCACCACGAGTACGGAGCAAGGGGCATGGTGGATGGCATGGTTCGAGATGCTGCCCAGCATGAATCGATCCAAGGCATCCAAGCCTCGGGACCCGATCGACAGGAGTCCTATACCACGCTGCGCATGCTTCATGATCGTGGCCGCCACCGCGCCTTGGTCGGTCGTCACGGTGCCGCCCAAGCCGAGCGATGACAACAAACCCTCCGATTCTTTTTTGGCGGACTTCGCCGTGGTCTCCATCCGCTTCACTTCGGACTGCATGTACCGTTCGGTCCCGACGATCACCGGTTGGATCATAAATGGAGCCCGAACGCTCGCCACATCGACGACATGCAGCACGCGGACGACCGGCTGCAAGGCGAACGGCATCTCCGCCAACCATTCGATCGCCCACTTCCCGTGTTTCGATCCATCAGTGGCCGCAAGAATCTTCATGTCGGATATCCTTTGTTCGAAGGGATGCAGCCTGCTGTTCAGAGGACTGCGCTGAACCGTTCTCGAAACGCCTCTGGAGACAGGCCGGCCATGGCGGCACACCGGCTCAGCACGTCCCGATTATTCACATCGGCCTCCGTGAGCCGAATCATGTATTGCCGGGCGATCTGATAGGACTGGGAGTCGATATCCACCATCCTCACCTTGGTCCGTCCCGTGGAAGAATCCACCATCTGCTTGAACGGAATCGGGGTGAACCGTCCGTTTTGAATCGAGACCATGGCCGATGTCCCGCCGTCGAGCAGATACTGCGCGGCGCAATAGCCGAGGTCTCGCGTGTATTCGATATCGTATGGAATCGGATCGGCGCAGCGGAGCTCATACCCCACATTCTTCGCCACCAAGTTGGTGGAAAGCCCCAACCGGTGAATCTGCTTCGTCAGTTCGCGCCGCAACAGATCGCCGACATCCACCTCATTCATGCGCAAATGGCCATGTTCGTCTCGCTCGACATGCTCCAACCCACCGAGGTCGCGTGGGTCGAGAATTTCGATCAGTCCTTCGGCCAGCACTGCAACCCCGTCGGCCCGACCATGTTCCAGCCGCTTGATTATGGCCCCGAGTAAAAGATCGACGACCCGTTGCAGTTTGACCGGCCGCTCGCGAAATTCTTCCGGAATAATCGTCAGCGTTGCGCCGGCTGCCTTTCCGATACCCAAGGCAAGATGTCCGGCCTTGCGTCCCATGGTCACGACCAAGTACCAGTGTGTGGTGGTGCGGGCGTCTACCATAAGATTCTTCACGATCTCCGTCCCGACGTGACGAGCCGTTTGAAAGCCGAACGTCGGAATACCGTGAGGAAGGTCGAGATCGTTGTCGATAGTCTTGGGAACGTGAACGACTTGAAGTTGGCCGTCGGCGCGTTCCTCCAACTTCATCGCCGAAAACGCCGTATCGTCCCCGCCGATCGTCATCACGCGCGTGACGCCGAGACTCGACAACGCAAACAACACGTTGTCAAGAGACTCCGCGCTTCTGATCGGATTCGCGCGCGACGTGCCGAGGTAGGACCCTCCCCGAAAATGGATTCGGCTCACATCCTCGATCGAGAGCGGCCGCACTTGTCCCGTGCTCCCATCCATGAGCCATTTGAATCCATCGATGATCCCCAGCGCATCCGAGCCCCCAAGGATACTGCGGATCGTGGCCGCACTGATCACACTATTGATACCGGGAGCCGGCCCGCCGCCGACGAGAATCCCGACAGTTACTCGTTGCCCTGTCATAACCACCTCTCTCCAGAGTCGCCGGTTCGATGCCCTGTCCGGGATTCTGCCGCCTGGTCATTCACGAATCTCAGGGATTTTCTTTCATGACGATTTCTTCCGCGTCGAGCCAATTTCGAAGCGCGCTGCATTCTTGACGACCGCGCTGCTCCCAAAGCTCATAGGCTTTGCGCGAGATCTGTTCCTGTAGACCAGCCGGTAGGTCGATGCGCTTCCCGGCTCGGGCTGGCTTGGAGACGACTCGGCTCTTTGCTTTACTGGCTGTTGGTTTACGCGTAGGCATGACTCGCTCCTTGGTTACGCGTTGGTTGTCTGGGTTGACGTGAAACGTATCGAGCGAACAGTCGGAAAACCCGACGCCTTCGGCCCGCGCGACTGTCAACAGTACCTCGCTCGCGATTCTGTTGCAATATGCGACTTTGCTCCTTGAGCCACACCGGCTCGCTCGGTACATTATTCAACAAAGGAACGATGAGATGAATGATCATGGCACAGCGGTGGCTATTTGGAGCAATCGGATCGACCCTCGCGATCGGGATCGACTTATTGTCCTCTGTATTCTAAAGGAGGCGCTATGAGAATGTTGCTTACTGTCGACGGTTTCGATCATTCGTATGAGGCGGTTCGGTCCCTTCAATACCTGTCTCGTGCCGAGGAACTGCACATCGTACACGTGATCGATGTCCCTAGCCCGGCCTATCCCATGATGATGCCTGAAGTGGCGCAAGAACTGTACGAAACGGCCGAACGAAACATGCGCGACGATGGGACTCGCTTGTTGGATCGCATTGTGTCGTTACTCCCATTGGATGTTGGGCCGGTCACGAAGCATCTGGTCGCCGGCTCTCCGGCGGATCAAATCGTGGCCTTGGCTGAACAACTCAAGATAGGGCTGATTCTCTTGGGTACCCGAGGTCTTGGACCGATCAAGGAACGGCTCATTGGAAGCGTCTCCCACAGAGTGCTGACCTTTGGACCGGGTGCAAAACTGATTCTTCCTGGACCCTTGAAAACGCTTCATCAAATTTTGCTTCCCGTACAAGGAGCCTATGATGCAGACCATGCTCTCGTCTTTCTTCAACAGAAACCCTTTCGTGATCCCCCCACGATTACTCTATTCACCGTCCTTCCCCATATCAGACCTCCCTGGCCGGTGAATGCCGTCTTAGCCGAGCAAATGGAAACCCATGCTGTCGGCAAGGCAAATGAGTTTCTCGACGAGACGGCAGCCAAGCTCAAACCATATGGCTACGAAACCCGTGTGGCGACTACGTTGGGTACTCCGGTTGATGGAATTCTTCAGGAAGCCAAGGCCTTGAATCCAGACCTTATCCTCATGGGATCCCGGGGGCGTCGTGGCCTCACCCGCATGGTGCTCGGCAGTGTTTCACATGCTCTGTTGCACCAGGGCACCTATCCACTCATGATTTTTGGCTGATTGTCGAAAGGGGTGCACCATGCCGATGTACGACTATAAGTGCCTCGATTGCGGGAAGGAATCGTTGATCGTGGTGACATTGAAGGAGCATGCGGCCGGGGAAGTCACATGCCCCGCGTGCGGCAGCAAAAAGCTGCAGCAGCTCTTTAGCCCATTTATCGCTCACACCACGAAGAAGAGTTAGCACCATGCTCACAGCTCCATGGCAGTTCATACCACCTCGGCTCCTTGCAGCAGGACTCTTCGGGGTTTTGATTGTATGCGGACCCCCCTCACTTACGCTCAGGACTATCTTCCTGACCGGCACGCGGGAAAGCCGTGTACGAGCGGCATTGTCAAAGCTGCCATGGTCCAAACGGTCGAGGCGATGGACCTGCCGCCGCTTCGTTGAAAGTCCCCCGGCCAATTTTCAGCGATTTCAATCGTTCCTGAAATCCGATGAAGAGTTACTGCGGACCATCGAGCACGGCGTCGTCTTCAGTCCGATGCATTCGTGGCGCGGCCAGCTCACCGACGGAGAAATGCGAAGACGTCGTGGCGTACATTCGCTTGTTGTCGCAACAGACACAATAGCTGAGCGAAGATCTCGTTACGTGTTGATCTGGAGAGAAGTCGCACCAGGTTCCCCCACTTCTCGCATGATCTCTTTCGCGCCCGATGACGCATTGCTCATTATAGGCACCCAGAGCGATTTCTCTACCCGCCCGAGTACTCGTAATCAACGGGAAGATGCAATTCTTCCCATCGTGGGTACCTATGTTCGGCGTTTCATGCACAATGTTTTCCCATTTTTATGACTCGCGACTGGCACCCATTGTTTGTTCAGGTCTCAGGGTGAACCTTGGCCGACTCACTGCCGGCTCTCTACACCGCTGCCCAGTTCGGACAACTTTCCGAATCGCTGCGAGCCATGAGACAATGCCGGCCGCAGGTTCTAATACCGAAGGAGACACGTGATGAAGCGCTTCCCTGTGCAGATCCTCTATCCGGTAATTATCATCCTCATCGGACTCCCTGCCTCATGGGCCGTGGCAGCCGGCCCATCAGCTTCCCCTGCGACGTCGCCCTCGGTTTCTTCCTGCAAAAGCCCTTATAAGAACAAACCTGTCCCTGCCAAAACATTGCAAGCCCTTGTCCATTCACACGAGCAATGGGTGGAATATCGGGGCAATCCGGATGCCGAACGTATAGACCTCTGCCAAGCGGATCTGAGCCGGGCGGCACTGGAGGGAGCGAATCTTGAACGGGCCGATCTGGAAGGCACAATCTTACGGCAGACGAAGCTGTCTCAGGCCAATCTCGCTCAGGCCAGCCTCGCTGGGGCGGACCTCACCAAATCCGTCCTCAAAGACAGCAATCTCTCCGGCGCCGATCTGCGATATGCCCGGCTCACCGGCGCGAATCTCTCCCGTGCCATCGGCGACGAGGCTACTCTCTTCGGCGCTGTCCTGATCGGCGCCAAGTTGAATGGGGTCTTGTTCGAGCGGGCACAGGTGGACGGCGCCGACCTCACCTCCGCCGACTTGACCGATGGCCACTTCGTCGAAGCACATTTTTACGGAGCGACCCTGAAAGACGCGGTCCTGGTGAATGCTGACCTCTCAGGCGCCGACTTGCGTCGCACCGTCCTCACCAACGCGAATCTCACTCGCGCTCATCTTGAGCGCGCTCTCCTCGACCGCGCACGCCTGGACGGAGCCCGCTTGATTGAAGCCGACTTGGAAAGCGCCTATCTCGACGACACGAATTTGCGCGACGCAAATCTGACCAAAGCGATTCTTCGCGGCACAGATCTGCGGTATGCCGACCTACAGGGGGCAGACCTGCATGACGCCGACCTGGAAGGAGCCAACCTCGAAGAGGTCGCTCTGGTCAAGGCGGATGTGAACTCGGTGAACCTCCGGATGGCTATTCTCTATCGCGCCGTCCTCGATGAAGCCGATTTCCTGGACGCGAACCTCAACCGCGCGGTCCTCATCGGGGCCAAGGGATTGCATATCAACTTCATGAACGCCGATCTGAGCGAAATCTACGCTCCGAAATCCTCCCTCCAGCGCGCACAATTCAACAGGGCCAATCTGGAATCGGCCAATTTCGTCGGCGCAGATCTTCGCGGATCGAATTTCAGCCATGCCGACATGACCCATGCCAATCTTCGGGACGCCGATCTTCAGGAAACAAATCTCCAGAATGCTACCCTAGTCCATGCCGATTTGAGTGGTGCTCGGCTGGACTCAGCGGACTTGCGTCGCGCGAACTTCAAGGGCGCCATACTCTCGTCGGTCGTCGGTCTCACCCAGACACAACTCAATGCCGCCTGCGTGGACGGCCAGACCAAATTGCCGCCTAAGCTCAGCCGTCCGGCTCCCTGCGGTCCCGCAAAGAAACGGGCTAAGCCATGACCGCCCCACATGAACACAATGTACAGATCACAAAAGGGAAACTTGTTCTGGAGGGAATACTAGGCCTTCCAACCGACTCGCGCGGTGTGGTCATTTTTGCGCACGGCAGCGGCAGCGGGCGATTGAGCCCTCGCAATAATTTCGTCGCCCGCCATTTGCAGCAAGCCGGACTTGCCACGCTGCTTCTGGATCTCTTAACCGAAGAGGAAGCGGACGATCGGCGCAAAGTGTTCGATATCGATCTGCTGGCGGATCGACTGTTGTTGGCGAAAGCCTGGCTGGAAGCGGAGCCACGGACCAGAAATCTGGGAATCGGTTATTTCGGCGCCAGCACCGGCGCTGGAGCAGCATTGCAAGCTGCCGCGCGAGAGCCATCGAACATCAAGGCCGTGGTGTCGCGAGGCGGACGACCGGACCTGGCTGAATCTTATTTGCCGTCGGTCACCGCTCCGACCTTGTTGATCGTCGGTGGCCACGATGAACCGGTGATTGAGATGAACCAGGCGGCGTACGATCTGCTCACTTGCGAGAAGAAACTGGTCATCGTCCCCGACGCAACACACCTCTTCGAAGAGGCAGGGACTCTGGAACAGGTGGCGGAATATGCGAGTAAGTGGTTTCGACGCTATTTGTAAACCCTTCCTTAGTCACCATAGTGATGATAAGAGCACCCTCGATGAAAAGCACCAGTCGCCAGTGAAGAATGCCGTCCAGTCATTTGACATACAGCCATTTTTATATCAATTTAAGGCTGTGCATTTGACATAACGATCGGCCTTAAGTCAAATCGAGGATGCGAATCCCTGAAAACATATGAATATCAGCGAGTTCAAAGCCGGAGAATACGAGCAACAATACGAATACCGGAGTTTTTTACCTGCGTTGATCAATCAAGAATGGATTGTTTCCGACCCGCAGATCCTCACACTCCTCGAAGAGGCAAATCGTCTGCTTGGAGAGTTGAACGCGTTTTCTCAGCTCATCCCGGACGTGGACTTCTTCATCCGCATGCACATCACCAAGGAAGCGACCACCTCCAGCCGTATAGAAGGCACTCAGACCAATATTGAAGAGGCGCTGGTCAGCAAGCTTGATGTCGATCCGGAAAAACGCGATGACTGGCAGGAAGTCCACAATTACAGAGAGGCGATAAATTTCGCCATCAATCAGTTGAGTCAGATGCCCTTGTCCAACCGGCTTTTGCGTGAGACACATGCAGTGTTGTTACGCGGTGTGCGAGGCAAGCACAAACAGCCCGGAGAATTTCGCACCAGCCAAAACTGGATCGGCGTTAGTCTCAAGCATGCCACATTTATCCCACCCCATCATCAGCATGTACAGGATCTGATGAGCGACCTGGAAAAGTTCATGCACAATGACCAAATCCATGTTCCGCACCTGCTCAAGATCGCACTCATTCATTATCAGTTCGAGACTATCCATCCATTCCTAGACGGGAACGGACGGTTAGGCCGCTTGCTCATCGTACTTTACTTGGTCAGCTTCGGTCTGCTCCATAAACCGGCCCTGTATCTCTCTGATTTTTTCGAGCGGCATAAGGGTGAGTATTATGATCGGTTGATGGCTGTCCGCTCTACCCACAAGTTGGAACCGTGGCTGAGGTTTTTCTTGCTAGGCATGCGTGAGACGACCGGTATGTCTATTCAAGTGTTCAAGGACATTCTCGTGCTAAAGGAACGCATCGAACGCAAACAGCTGCCGACATTCCATGTTCGTCGCCAGGCCAATGCCCAAGCGCTTATGCGATCACTCTATCGGAATCCAGTGACCAGTGTAAAAATGGCGACCGATCTGATCCAGGTTCAAACCAATACCGCCGCGGCACTCATTGACGACTTCGTCAAGCTTGGGATTTTAAAGGAGTTCACCGGCCAGCGGCGCTATCGTCTCTTCATCTTCGAGGACTATGTACGGCTGTTCAAGCAATAGACTAACCCTCTTACGGCAGTACGACGCCCCTCTTCGAAGAGCTTGGTTCCATGGAACAGCTGACGGAGCATGTCAGAAGATGGTTTCAGCGGTATTTGCAGCAAGTCGGGTGACGACGAGAAGGATGACAATGCTTCTGGGCAGGGAAGAGGCGATCCGTTAGGCAGATACTCGTTCCCATTCTCTCGCACGAGCAGCGAAGGCATCTTTATACTCGGGCCAATCGTGCAGCGTCGCTGGATCAAAGTCAGCGCCGTTCGGCCACACCAGCGTTTTCACTTCTGGATCCACGGCCACCTCGGTTGAACAACTCGGGATCAAGCAGCGGACCATAGAGCTCGCCGGCTAATACTGATTTCAGGTAAATAGTCTGCTCCGTGCCGTCAGTAAAGCCCACTCGCAGCGTATAGGGTTCGACGATCTCGACTGTCCGCACCTGATAAATAGGATGGTTCATGGCTGTGCTACGTCAAGGGGGCAATAGGCACTGGTTTGTGGCATGTCTGGAGGCGATCCCAGTCAGCCATTAATCTACCTGACGCAGTTCCGCAATAAAACAATCGGAAGCTCGACTCTCAGCGAATCGCGCGTGGCTGCCGAAGCTGTTACGATCAGCCGACACTCGGCGAGAGTAGGAAATCGAAGTCGGCTTTCGTCAGCACACCTTGCCCGGAGCCGCGCACCACGCCGGCCATGACCGCGTCGTACAGACTCGAGCTTGCGCTGTTTGAGCGCCATCATCTTCTCCTCGATGCTGTGGCGCATGAGAATCCGCACGATCGAGACCGTCTGCTGTCTGCCCGATGCGGTGCGCGCGGTCCGACGCCTGGCGCTCCACCGCCGGATTCCACCAAGGATCCAGATGAAAGACATAGCTCGCTCTGGTGAGATTCAGCCCCTGCCCTCCCGCCTTGAGGCTCAGGAGAAACACGCCCGGCTGTTCACCGGTCTGAAACGCCGTCACGCGGGCCTTGCGCGCAGCCGGCGCCGTGGACCCATCCAGCCGGTGGTAGGGCAGCGCATGTCGGGCGCAGGCTTCCTGCACGAGGTCCAGAAAGCTGGTGAACTGCGAGAACACCAGGGCGCTGTGCCCCTCGTCTCGCAAGACCTGCAGCCGCTCCACCAAGAAGCCGAGCTTGGGCGAGGTTTCCTCGGCTTGATTCGTGAGCAGGCGTGGAGAGAGGCAGACTTGCCGAAGTTTGAGAATGGCCGTGAGCGCGATGAACTGGGCCTGCCCGGAGGTCTTGGTGCGATAGGCATCGTCGATCGTCGAGCGAACCTGGGCGATCGTCTGTTGGTAGAGCGCCTTTTGACGGTCGGTCAACTCAAGGAACACCTCGTGCTCTGATTTTCGGCGGTAGGTCATGGAGGATCTCGGCTTTGGTCCGTCGTAAAATAAAGGGCCGCGTCCGGCGCAGCAACCGATCGAGCGCGTGACCCGCGACACGTTTCAGGTCCGTCTTGAACCGATCGTACTCGCCAAGGAGGCCCGGCACACACAGGTCGATCACGGAGAAATACTCGCCGAGATGATTTTCAAGCGGCGTGCCGGTCAACGCGATCTTGAAGCGCCCCTTGAGCCGACGGACCGCGCCCGTCGTGTCCGCCAAGATATTCTTCACCGCTTGCGCTTCATCGAAGACGATCACGTGGAACGCCATCCGCTCCAAGATGTCGATGTCCCGGCGGGCGAGCCCATAGGTTGTGATCACCACATCGCCGTCTTTGGCATCGAGAACCCGCTCGCTCCCGCTGTAGATATGGACCTTCAAGCCGGGCGAAAAACGCGCCAGCTCCTGCTCCCAATTGAACACGAGACTCGTCGGCACGACGACCAGATGAGCGCCCTTCACGGCACGAGACGCCTTGATGCGTCCCTCCTTAATGGCGGCCAGCAGGCAGATGGTCTGAAGCGTCTTGCCCAATCCCATATCATCGGCCAAGCAAGCGCCGAATCGGTTTTCGTAGAGAAACACCAGCCAGGCGTAGCCGTCCCGCTGGTAGGGGCGCAGGGTCGCGCGCAGAGCCTTCGGCAACGGCGGCTTCTCGATCTGTTGGAATCCCAGCAGGCGCGAGAGTATCGCCTCATCCTCATCGGGCAGCGACACAGGGATGCCCTGCTCGCGCAGCGCCAGCCAATCGAAGATCTGTAACCGTGGCACACGCACGACCTGCGCCGTTTTCCTGTTCTCCGGCGCATCCCCCGTGAGGCCGATGATCGCGCGTAGCCGCTCAACGGTCTGGCCATCCAAGACGCGCAGACCGCTCTTCGTATGGATCAGCCCGCCCTGCCGGATGGCCTCCCGCCATTCCGCCTCGCCGATCACCGCCCCGTCGCAGCGGATCTCCGGTCGGATCTCGAACCAGTCGATCCCAGTCCCCTCTCGGTCCTGACTCCCGACTTGGACAGAGCAGTCCCACCGAACGGGCCGGAGCGGTGTGTCCTCGTACAGCAAGGCGATCCCGGCTGCCGTCAGCTTTTCCAAAAGATCCGGCAATCGTTGGAACAGCACCTGGGGGTCGATCGTCATGGTCTCGTACAGCTGCATCCCTCGAAAGGCCTCCAGGCCAAAGATCTCAAATGGAATCCGGTACAGCAGCACTTCGCGAGTTTTATCGATCGCCTGCAACGTCCACCGCGCTCGCTCGACCTGCAACCGCACATCCTGTCTGACATACACCGACAAATGGTGTTGCAACCATCGAGCGGCCTCATGACGGATGCGCCGCGTCCAATCGGTCTGATCCAGCGCCGTCTTGATGCGGCGGTCTCGTTCCTTGGCCTCGCTGACCGTGAGCAACGTGAAGAACAGATCGTAGAGCACGGCTTTGCGTTTCTGCGCCCGCAACGGAGCGGAAGCGTAGCGGCCTTGTTCCAACGCTGAGATGAAGGAGAAGGTCGAGGCGCTCGGAGCAAACAGGTCAGCGACGCGCCGGCATTGCGCCTGCAGCGTCCATGCGGAGGTCGGCGTGCCGGCCTCCTCGAAAGGAGGCGTTAAAATCAAGGCGTACGACACCTCCTCTCCCGGCGCGGAAACGGATGAATGAACCGGCGCCTCTTTCCCATTCACGCGCAACAGAAGATCGTGCAACGTCTTGTCGGCCTGTTTGTGGATCAGATCGATCTGAGTGGACTGGAACTCGCCTCGTGAGACGGTGAACTCCGTCTCATAGTGAATGCCTTGCCGTCGTCCATAGCCCAGGTCGTCCGGCAAAGTCACCGAGCACAGCGTCTCGGCCGGGCCGCCGGCATACTCATGGGCGTTAAGACCTTGGAAGCCGTTGCGCAACGCGCGAAACGAGGCCCATCCGCTTTCGTCCTCCAAGCAGAGCAAGCGGCGGCCGCTCACGTCGGCCACGAAGGTTCGAAAACGGACGATCCGGTCGAGCGCAATCCCGTCGGCCACACAGACCGCGCGAATCCTCACGTCATCACCCGCGAGCGCGATCTCGGTCTTACTCCGACATGTGACCGACGGTGTCCATTGAAGAGCGATAGATTGTCGGCCGGTTTTCAGCGCGACCGGGAATCGGCGCTTGGAGACGCGGAGATAGCGCAGTAAGGGTTCGTCTCCATACCCTGACGAAAACCAGGACGGATTCAACAGTGGACGCAGCTCGGACGGTAACGCGGGAGCCCATGCTGCGGGAAGCCGCATGCCGTTCTGGTAGATCAAGAGTTGTGGATACGACTGGCCGGCATCGATGACGATTTCATAGCCCGACGCAACGGGACTGTCCCCATTCCGCGAGGGAACTGTCCCCTTGCTCGAGTCGGCGAGGTCCCCAAGCAACTCGGTTCGGAGCGCGGCCAGACGAACTTGTTGCCGATCGGGCAACTGGAACGTCTCAGGCGAAAGCAAATGTTTGGTGGCGAAGCCGGCACAGAGGACATGTTTGCACAGCCCATCAGGATCCCAGGCCGGACAATCACAGAAGGCAGACAGGAACCCGTCGTCGAGAGAAAAGATGACCTCGTACAGCCTGGTTCCCTGCACCTCCGCCGTCAGGGTGTCGCCGGCCTGACTCCAAACATAGTGCTGCAGCCGCTGCTGCCGGTAATAGTCATACCCCCGGACCACCGACTCTTTTGGGGCCATCGTATACAGATCGTTGACCGAGAGGGCACGAAACGCGGCAAGAAGGGCTGCCGAGTCGTGACCAGGAGTGAGGGGACTCGCCGTCGCATCAGAAAAAGAACCTTCCCTCTCTATACGACGAGAACCGGTGTTATTGCGCATAACACGGCACTATATCGGGTGGGGGAGGCCTCATCAAGCAGCGATGCAAGAAGATCCATGAGGCTATTTCTGATCACCGCTTGAACCTTGTCCACTACGGTGATCAATTGTTTTCTTCACATATTCCAATATTTTCTCTGCCGCATCCTTCGCTGAGACCTTCGTCGTATCAATCCTCACTTCCGGATTGAAGGGCGCTTCGTAGGGGTCTTGTAATCCTGGAACCGTCGATGAGTCCCCACGCCGGCCTCGTTGATAGGTCCCCTTGTAGTCGCGCTGCATGGCCAGTTCCAACGGGCATTCCACGGCTACTTCGATGAACCTCGGGATCAAACTTCCGGCGAAGTCGCGATATACACGTCTGTTGGCAGTCGCATCGAAAATGACGGTTACACCATGAGCGACCAGTCTTGCGCCCATGAATGCCAGCGCACGATAAAAGAGGTCTCGCTCCTCTTGCGAATAGGTCGGAGTCGGCGTGAGTACGCGCCTCACGGCATCTGACTCCAATACCTCAACGACGAGCCCCAGCGTTTCAAGCTGTGGTTTCAGTGCGGCAACCACTGTGCTCTTTCCGGACGCAGGCAGCCCCGTGAGCCAGATGGCGAAGCTTGGGAGATGGTTAATAGTCATAAGTCAATGGTCAATGGGACCCAACGTGCTTGTGCTCAATTCTGCGACTGGCTTCACCCTTCACCGATGACGAATGACGACTGACCCATGACCTTCTAAACCCCGCAGTACTCATTCACTCGCTCCGGCTCAAAGCGCGGCGAGTCCAGAACATTTGCCATGAAGCGAAAGAGGCTTCGGCGGACGTCCATCGACAAATTTGGATACCAGAGCGGGACTGGCCACGACGAGGCCGCGAAAGGCGAAGAACGGCGCAGCCGTTTCTGTGACTTCCTTGTCGCCGCCGGCTTCCATGTATGTGTCCCAGAACAATCGAAACAAGGTCTCGAACGGACCCTGGAGCTTGCCCCGGCTGATCAGCGAGTTCAGCAGATAGTTGATCGTCATCGCGGTCACGTCGTCGGCCGGCTCGCCCCATTCTCCACGAGATCGATCCAATACCGCAAAATCCCTCCCGGCACGAAACAACACATTGTAGGGATGGAAATCCCCGTGCACCTGGGAAAGCCGATCGGCCTTGTTACGAAGGCGCCAGCGCCAGCGGTTGCAGGCCTCCTCGACCGTTCGCAACAAATCGCCGGTGATAAAGCCACAGCGCTTGGGATAGCTGTCGGTCAAGCCCATGATGCATTCACCGTGGCCGATCAATTCACGCAGCCGACGCTTGTAGAGATCGGCATCCCGACGTTTTTTCGCATGGATTTCGACCAAGTAGCGCGCCAATGCGATCGTACGTAGCCGATCCAGCTTTCGTAATGTGCCGCCTTTCATCAGGCGCTCAAGATCTCCGTGATAGCTTGCCCCGTCAGTCCATTCGTTCAGCACGAAGAATTCACGGGCTTCCGCGAGGGAAAAGAGCGCCTGCTTGGCGTCGAAGGCCCCCACATCGAGCGCCTTCACATGACGCGGCAGGCGTCCGTACGAATCGTAATCCCACAACATCGCCTGAGCACGATCGGCCATATGTTCATGCCCAAACGGGCCGGGCCTCATGGTTCCAAGCACCGCAGACTGAACGCGCCGACCGATGTGAAACGTCAATTTGACCGGCGTGCCATACCCATACCGTTTCTGCTTTCCTTTGGAGCTCTCTTTGCCGATCACTTCATAGGACAGCAGCTCGACGCGAGCGCCAAAACGAGTCCGCAGATACAGTTGCAGGGCTTGCTTAGTCAACTTTGGCATGCCGCTAGTGTACCAAGTCGTATTCCAATTTTACAGGCGTGAGATGCCTCATCGGATGCCATGTCGAAAGTGATGGCTGTCGCATGGTGCTCCACCGAGCGTAGTGCCGCTGCGGATAAATGCGCCATGTCCAAATCGCTTTCCGCCAAGGTCGAAACCGACGCAGCCTGAGAAGTCGGTGAAAAATTTACGGGGCCTGAACCCGTTGGCTTGCCTAAGAAACCAAGCCGTATATGAGGAAGTGTCAGCCTCCTAAAACTTGCAATAGCAGCCAGCCTGGGCAATACTGAAGCCCTCGACACGACCAGTCACTGACAACCGTGTGGTCGAGATTTGCACCGTACAGAATCTTAAGTCTGGAGTGATCAGCGAGCGTGGAACCCCTCGCCACACTGACTTCCAAACGTGGCATTCGGGTGTGCCTCACGCATGAATGGTGGAATCGCACGATTATCTGGCAGGACATCTCGATCTTGTTGTAGAGACGGTCGGTGATCCGGATTGTGTCGTGACCGGCGTCAAAGACGAACTGTTGGCGGTCAAGTACTATGACCAGACCGCGATTGGCGCGAAGCATGTCGTGGTCGTCTACAAAGAACAGGGGCAGGATGGGTTCATCATCACAGCCTTCATGACCTCGAAGATCGACAAGCTGCTCAAGAGAGGCATCCAATGGCAGAAGTCATGGACATCCTGAGCTTGGTCCCGCAATCATTGAACCTGCGTTCCAACCACCTTTGGCTCGATTACGACGACGAAGCGGATGTGCTGGTATATCAGCCTGAGAAAACCACAACGAGAGACCGACAGCGAAATGGTAGAGCGGTTCATCTATCATTACGACGGAAACGAACTGGTCGGCGTCACTGTTCTGCATGCCAAATCCAGCGCGGGGGCAGACGCCGCCTAGTAAGCGTCTATGAGGGCTGACCCGTTACGATTTTCTAGCCTGAAGTAACCTGTCGAGTCATCTGAAATTCTTACCTACGGTGACTGGTTGCGTCATGTCAATTTCTTACTGCCCCGCGAAGGCGTGCCGCCGCTGCTCTAGTCGGTCCTGTTTCACCTTGGCACTAAACGTCCAGCCGCCAGGATGTCCGGCCGCGTACGAGCTGAGGCGCAAGAGGCAGGTTTCCGAATCCCTGCACAGTACAAGATCCGACCCCACTTCCACGCTGATGTACGAACCAATAATGTGAGGTGAAGCATGAACAAGGCGACTACGACTGCTCAGATACAACATAGGACGCCGGCTTTCTACGCGAAGCTAGCCAAAGTGACGGAACTTGCCGTCGGCCATCCAGCAGCATTTGGTTTGGCCGCAACTTTCATTCTGAGTTGGGGCGTATTTGGTCCGATCTACTTCACATCGACATGGCATGCCATCCTGCATACCATGACCGCCTCTATCACCTTCCTCATGGTGTTCTTGATTCAGAATAGTGAGAGTCGCGGAAGCGCAGCGATTCAACTCAAGCTCGATGAGCTGCTTCGAACATCGACCGGCGCCCGTAATGCGCTGCTCAACATCGAAGATCTGACGTTGGATGATTTGGAGAAAGTTCGGGAACACTATAAGAAGCTGTCGAGCCACGCCAGAGCTCGCGAGAAGCGCGGTCTCACCGATACCGGAACACCCGATGTGTCCCTTTAACAGGCTGTTTATATGGACTCCCCCTCCGATGCAAGGTCATGAGTCATGGCAATGCGGTCTGACTGCACGCATATATTCGGCCTCGTGGTGAACCCATCTTCGGGTTCGGGCCCTGATGGAGATTCGCGCCAACCATGTTCAAGGGCATGATGACCGCGCAATCTCGTTCAAAGTCTTTCTTCAAACCCTGCGAGATCATCATTTAGAACCCGACCTCTCTATTTCACTACAAATTCACTACAAAGGCGATCGGCTGCGGCTAGGGTCACTCCTAGCATGGAACCGTCGCCCCTCCGGGATAGAATCAAGGTCAATTGAAGGAGGTGCGATTATGAGAGCCAAACTGCTACACATTGCCATCGTGACCACGATGGCGCTGTCTGCCGGGGCCCTGGGATGCAGCAAGACGGCGACCGAACGGCGCGCCGCTTCACCGACTTTGGGAGAACGGATCAAACAGGATGCGGTCACCGGCATGGTCCAGGACATCGGGGCGAAGTACGTGTCTATCAAGGGAAGCGACGGTGAAACGAGGCGCGTCCGCGTAGACGATCAAACCAAGATGGATCGCGTGGCGATCGGCGACCATGTCAAAGCCTATGTATCGGAAGACGGATATGCCTCGACGATTCAACGAGATACGGATTAGGATTTCCGGCGCTGTCAAAGCTTGCGATGGCTTGTTCTGTGGGAAGTCGAGCCAAGAAGGCACCACGAGTGCGGATACGGAACTCCCTCTAAGGTGGGTTGATCTAGTCCGCTCTCTTATGGGTTATTAAGTAAGCCACGAGACACATCCTGCCCATATATCTTGATCGCCAGCGGTGCGGTAAGGTATGCTAAATACATAGTGGTTAGAGTCAATGGCGTTTCAAAAGGAGGAGCGGATGAGACCTTCATATGCGTGGGTGTTGCTTGGGGCCGTGCTGTCCATGGGGCTCATGGCCTGTGCGGGGCCTAAGACGAGTCGCAGCGGAGACATTCAGACGGTGAACATCGAAGCGGAAGCGCATCCTGCCGATCTTGTTGTGAATGTCGGTGATGAAGTGCGCTGGGTGAATCACCGCTCGCAGTCCGTTCAAGTAGACTTGGTCGGTGACATGCACGAGACGTTGTCATGCCAGCGGGGGTTCTCGAATTTTCTCGGCATGAAGCGCGAAAGCGCCACGATCGACCCAAACGAATCCGTGTCCGCCTGTTTCAGCAAGGTGGGTCTGATTAAGTACAACTTGCGCATGGACGACTCCTTGCCGGGCGGAAAGAAAATCACCTCCGGAACCGTGCAAATCGGCGATCCCATGAAGCGGTGATCGAAGCACTCTACTACGAATACCGCCCGTTGAGCCGATGCGCCGGAGTCCTTCCGGCGCAGCCCTCCGTCATCCTGACCGACTATGTCAGCGGCTCAGAGCTCGCGGACGAATGTCCGCCATGTCTTGCCGGCTCGTCGAGGCCCCTTCAGCACAACGGCCGGAAAATTCCGCGCCGCCTTCATGAGCGGCCCTTCCATTCTTCTCTGATCCTCCATGCCACAGTACATCAGATGCGGAACTGATAAGATGCAGAACTGATACCTGAATCCATCTGTATGACATGGGCAGCCATCGAGTGGAAGAAGCCGATCATGCGGATCTTATGCGCAGTCGATGGGTCGGAACACTCACAATGGGGAATCCAAGCACTCGAAGCCCTTGCGAGCCGAAAGCCGGAGCAGGTCATGCTGCTCCATGTCATTGACAAGCCGGCTCTCCAAGCACTCGCTGGGAAGAATCCCGTGGGTGAGCGCCGTGTGCTCGCGGCGATGGAAAAGGCGGGCGGCATGCTGCTTCGCGAGGCGGCGCGATCCGCCCGCACGGCCCTCAGCCAGGCTGTGACCGCCCCGCGCACACAACTCCAGACGGTCTTGGCTCATGGGCCGTCGGCGAATACGATCGCCAAACATGCGCGACGGTTCAAAGCCGATCTCATTCTGATGGGGTCGCGCGGCCTGAGCGACATTCAAGGGTTCTTACTCGGCAGCATTTCCCGCCAAGTCGCTTCACTCGCTCCCTGTTCTGTGTGGATCGTGAAACAGCCGACACACAAGCTTCTCCATGTCGCTCTCGCAGTCGATGATTCCAAACCGTCACGCGCCGCCGCCCAGTTTCTTCGATCCCGCATTCTTCCGGAAACCGCCACCGTCACAATCCTCTCTGCTGTAGAGAGCCCCGTCACGGACTTTGCCGCGCGGTACGTATCTGAGGCGCAGCTGGCGGAATTGACCACACCGGTCATGGAACGGGCCACGGCGTTCGTCAACAATCTGCGGAACGAGTTCATTAAGGACGGCTTTCCGGTCGTCACGCAGGTCCAGATGGGCCACGTGATCGATACCGTCGTCAAACACGTGGAAGCCGATCGGGACGAGCTTTTGGTGATTGGGGCGCGTGATTTGACGAAGAGCGAGCGACTCCATCTTGGGAGCGTATCCGAGAGTCTTCTCAGACATGCTCCCTGCTCGGTACTGATTGTACGAGGCGTCCGTGTCTGACTTGAGCGGAACGTTGAAAAAGTCCGCCGGCGTCGTCAGAAAAGCGATCACGTTGAATAGGATCGAATATCGGCGAGATAGTGCTCGATGGCCTGTGTAGCCAGCCCAACACATTCGCAGCTGACATCCATCAGCTTTTCAATGTTGACCAATTCAACTTTCCCATAGCTATACCGGACCAGCTCATCGCGTTGAAACGCCGACAGCGCTTCCGTCACCGTGACTCGTTGCGAACCCAGTTGATCGGCGAGGAATTCATGCGTGAACGGGAAAATGGTGTCACCCGTCCGATGATGGTGCGCCAACAGCCAACGGGCCAACCGTTGCTCGACGGAGTGCCATTGACTGCAGCCGACGGAAATCACCGCATGGCGATACAGCACGGTGCTGAAACGCCGGACCATCCGAGTCAATACAGGCACCGCGGGAAGCATGCCGGCGAGTGTGGCCGTGTCCAGACGCAAGGTCGCGCCGCCGATCTGCACGATCATATGCGTGGGTGAGACCGTCAGCCCATTCAAGACATTGGGACAGGCACACCCTTCTTTTCCGACCACCGCCACTTCGAGCACACGGCCGCTTTGCTCCATGTCCATCACGCTGATGGCGGCGTCGAGTGAAAAGTAGAGATAGCGCAGGGGACTGCCGACAAGGTTGAGTTCCTGTTTTGTATGCAGCGTGACGATCTTCATGCCCCCCTCCAACGCCTGCTTCTCGGCAGCCGGCAGCCTCGTCAGGAGCTGGTTCTGTTCAAACTCCGCCATCATAGAAAACCGGGCGCAACCCGCGCCTAACGTCCCCCGTTATTTTTCTACCGGCATGGTAGCATTCGCAGGCGATCGCCACTAGTCGCTCCCGAGCTTCCATCTGAATAGACCCTCGGCCGCATTGAACCAATCCAGCCGTCTCAAAGTCGCTGAGGACCTGAACAATGCTCTGGCGATACACGCCTAAAATGCCGGCCAGCATCTCCTGGGTGACCGGCATTTCGGACGTCTCGCTCTTGTCCATCGCCGTCAACAGCCAGCGCGCACATCGCTGCTCCAAAGAATGCAACCGATTGCACGTCACCGACAGCGCCAGTTCGCTGAACAGCAGGCTCAGATATCGGCGTAAGGAGCGCGCCACCGACAGACTCGTATCTGCAGCGGTGATAAACGCATCGCTTTTCATCTGAATCACGGTCCCAGGAATGACGGTAATGACCTTCGTCAATGCGCCATGCTCGCGGGTCCTGCCGTCGTTCAGAAGGACGCTTATACCGGTGAAGCCTTCGCGACCGACCGTGGCCAGTTCCACCGTCGAGCCATTCGAGGTCGCCATGAGCATGGACATGAGGGCCGAGAGGGGAAAGTAAATAAACCGGATCGGCTCACCCGCATGCTGCAGCACTTCCTTGGCATCGACCTCCATGACTTGCATGTGCGGAACGAGCTTGGAGAAGTCCTCGAATGGAATGTATTGCAATACCAGATTGTTCCGAGCATTTTCTGCCACATCCGCCAAGGCCTACCTCCGCAGGCGGGGAGAATAGCCCAGAACGTTCCATAGATTCTGTCGTCTGGGCGACATTGTTCATTTGAATAGGAAAGCAGGTCGCGCAGCCAAGCATCCTGTCTGACAGCCAATGTTCCCCCCCTTAAGATCCTGTCTTGTGTCGCCTAGACGACAGACTATTGCATGAGAACACAAGTAACCTGGCGAACTCCGATCGGGTAAGGCCCTATAAGAACCACTTTCGCTCACAACTCACGGTCAGGCAGCCGAGGCGGCAAGGTACGACCCGCCTGAACTTTCTGATCAGGAGAGCATCAATGATTCCTTTGCGAAAAGAAGTTCAGGACTTCGCGAGGTCGTGCGAGAAACTCCTCTCGCTTGGCATCACGTCCGTCGATGAACCGTTAAGCGAGGACGAGCGTCAACTGATCATCTACTATTTGGATGAACTCAGGCGGCTGGTCACGTCGGCCAATCCCACCTCCAAACCCTAAAGCAGTCGATCACCGTGGTTAGGATAGCGTGGTGAGGCTCCTTAGCAGAAGGTCCGCCCGTCACTATGGAAACCGATGCATCGTAATGCCGATGAGGGGCAATCACGGATTTGCTGATATTCGTCGTTCGTGAAGCGAATCTCGCGAGACTGGCGGGAGTCACGAGAAAAGCGAGACGGGGTGGGAAGTTGTCGAGACGAGTCCCGCCTTTCGCGCATGTCTCGCCTCTCTCGCAAGCACTAGATGACACGAACGACGCTTCACGAGATACAACACTACACGGTGAGCACGACCTCCACCTCGCCCACGCGGCGAGTCACTCTCAAGGCGACTTCGTTCTCATGACGATCGAGCACGAGATCGAGACGCGCGGTTCCGACCGAGAGGTTCCGAATCTCGACTCGCTCGAGGAACGGCGGAAGCACTGGACGGACGAACCTCACGAGACGGCGAGGCGCATCGATCTGCAATCCCAGACAGGCTTGGAGCAGCAGGAAGCCGGAGCCGGCCGCCCAGGCTTGAGGGGAACAGGCCGTCGGATACAGCGTGGGGCTTTCGCCGGGTCGCCGTGAGAATCCGCAGAATAATTCCGGCAACCGGTGGAGCTCAAGAAACAGGCCGGCGTCGAAGATGCCGGTCAAGATCTTCACGGCTCCTTGCCTATAGCCGTAGGCCGCCATGCCGGCCGCGATGACCGCGTTGTCGTGAGGCCACACCGACCCATTATGGTAGGACATCGGGTTGTACCGCGCCTCGGAGGTCGCGATCGTGCGGATGCCCCATCCGCTGAAAAATTCCTCGCTCAACAGCGCGCGCGCCGTGCGTACCCCACGTTCTTCCCCGGCGATGCCGCCATAGAGGCAATGGCCAGCATTCGAGGAACGCACACGACAAGGCCGTCCCTTCCCGTCCAGGGCAAGGGCATACGAGTCGAGCTCCTCGCACCAGAACGCTCGCTCAAATCGGTCTCGCAGCGAGTCCGCTTCTTTCAGCAATCGATCGCCGTGATCGAAGTCCCCCAGAAGCCGAGCCAACTCCGCCGCCGTTCGTTTGGCTCGATACACGTACGCCTGGACCTCACACAGCGCAATCGGCCCCTCTGCTGCGGTCCCGTCGGTGTGGAAGACGGAGTCATGGGAGTCTTTCCATCCTTGATGCACCAGTCCGCTGGCGGTCTGCCGAGCATAGGTCGTGAACCCCATACCGGTCGGATCGCCGTACTGATCGATCCACTGGAGGGCCAGCTGAATATGCGGCCAGAGCGTCGCGAGAAACCGGCGATCCCCGGTTCGTTCGTAGTACGCGCCCGCCAAAACAATGAACAACGGTGTGGCGTCGACACTCCCGTAATATCTGCCGAATGGAATTTCCCCGAGCGCCGCCATCTCTCCCTGACGCGTCTCGTGCAAAATCTTGCCGACCTCCGCATCCTGTTCCGGCCGATTCTCCGTTGCCTGAGTCGAGGCCAGAAACCCCAGCACCCCTTGCGCGAGAGCAGGATTGATCCACAGCATCTCCAGCGCGGTAATAATGCCGTCTCGCCCGAATGGGACGCTGAACCAGGGTACTCCGGCATAGGGATAGAGCCCCTGCGGAGTCTCCGAAATCAACATGTGGAGATCGGCAATCGACCGGTTCAACCAGTGATTGAATTGTTCATTCGACGTGTAGATGTGGACATCGGCGGCTTTGGCTTTCAGCAAGCTGCGATCCGCCTCACGGTGGGCACGGTCGTAGGAGAGCGCCGCCCGACTCCTTCGCGGCTTGATTTCGCAGGAAATCGCGATCTCCCACGTCATGTCCGCGTGCGGAGGGATGCGCGCCTCGATCGTCAATCCATCGGACGCCACCCGCTTCGGCGTGGGAGAGCATTTGATGTAGGTTCGACGGATGGTCTCATCGAGTCCTTTGTACCCCAGGACGAGTCCTGTCTTCGAGCGAATGGTGTCGAGCCGCAGACCACGACGAGGCCGCTGTCGGCCTCTTGCTTCGAAGAGGTCAGCGAAATCCGCATCGATTACGATCGTGAGTTGGAGAGGAAATTTTCTTACTCCGTAGTTATGAATTCGGATGCGCTCGTAACAGGTTCCTTGCCAGAGGAACCGGGTACGACACAGATGGATCGTGCCGCGCGGCATAAATGATTGTCCGTCCCGCATCAGGTCCGGATTGGTCAGATCGACTCGAATGAGGGCATTGTCATCTTTCACCTTGGCGCTGAGTAACATCGGACGCTGCGTCCCGAGCGACAGTTCGAATCGGGATAGGAACCGCGTTCCTTCGTGATAGAGCCCTTGCGGTCCAGAGAGTACCTGATGAATATCACCGTACCGATCGAACACTGCGAAGGTCTCACCCTGCTTCAACACTTCCGTGCGGCCGTCGGCCAATGAGGACGAGGCGAGAATGTAATACTGATCCTTCAATCTGATGACGTCGTTCATAAACGATTCCCTTCAGCGCACGGCGCTTGCTCGGCTCATGCGCGCGGCGACCAGGCCCGTCACCAACAGAACGAGCCCGATCCCGAGCACACCGGCTTCCGGACCCTGCTGTTCCATGATCCATCCAAACGCGGAGATTCCCCCGATGGCAGCGGTCATGGCGCCGGTCCCATACAGTCCCAACACGCGCCCGACCATCCGGCGCGGCGCCAGCTCTTGGATGATACCCCACGCAATCGGGGTAAAGGCGCCCATCCCACAGCCGACCAGACCCAGAAGGAGAGCGGCCATATAGGGATCGAGTGTCATGGTCAACGCGCAGACGGCAATCCCGCTCAGCGCGCTGGTCCCCATGATCAGGCGTATCCGATCCTTGACCATCCAGTCGGTCGCCCACAAAAGTCCGATCGATGTGACGAATAGTCCGACGCCGAGCGCCGACCATAAATAGCCGACCTCGACCGGACCCAGCCCGAGCATCTTCCGGGCGAACACCGGGAAGAGAGCGGTCAACGCGCTGGTTCCGAACGTATAGAGGGCGGCGGTGCCGGTCAAGAGTAAGATCACCGGTTGGGTCACGACGCTATAGCGAAATCCTTCGACCAGATCTTGCAGCATAGTCGGTCTCGCCGCAAGTGAAGAAGCCGTTGACGCAGGGTTTTTAAAACGGACCAGCATGAAGCACAGGGCAGAAATCATGTAGGTCGCGGCGTTGAGGCATAACACCTCTTGCGACCCGTAGGCGGCAATGCCGAGGCCGCTCAGCGCCGGACCAAAAATAAGGCCGAGGCTGGTCGTGCTTTGGAGGAGAGCGTTGCCCGCCGTGAACTGCGTTTTAGGGACCAACGAGGGGATGGCGGCGGTGAGAGCCGGACCGAACACCGCCGTCGCCATTGCGTGTAAGAGGACCAAGACATACAGCACCGACACCGTAAAGGATTCCACGGGGATGAGACAGGGAATCAACCCGATCAACAACGCGCGCAACACATCGCTGGTGATCAGCAGCGCCTTTTTCGGAAGTCGATCGACATACACGCCGATAATCGGCCCCAAGACGATGGGAGGAATCGTCTGCAATAAGCCGATCATAGACGTTTTGAGGGGCGATCCGGTGACGGCATAGACAAACCACAGGAGCGCCAATCTCGAGACGCCGTCGCCTATTTGCGAGATAAGTTGCCCGGACCAGACAAGCCCGAAATCACGAGTCAGGATCAGCGGACGATTTGCGACCGAGACGCTGTCCGATTTCTCGGCCGTGGAGGGAGAGTACGGCAAGGGGCCTGAGCGGCCCTGCATCAGCTCTCGCCCTCCAGTCGGATCCTCTCGGTGTTCACGGCTCGGACACCCGGTACTTGACGGGCAGCCTCCGCGGCTTCGAGCGCGATGACCTGGAAACGCACCGTTCCGTTGAGCTGGACGACACCGTCCTCGGTCTTCACCTCGAAGTTGGCCGCTTTGAGGGTCGCGCTTTTGGAAAAACGTTCTTTGATCAACGTGGTGAGGATTTCATCCTGTTTCTTCAACAGTGTCTTCGCGAGATCTTTCTCGGCGGCAAGCTTGTTGACTACGGCCTTGACGCCTTGGACACCCTGCGCAATTTCTGTCGCGGCCGCTTTTTCTTCTTCCGTCGAGACACGCCCGGTCAGGGTAATAGTTTGTTGATCCTCCTCCGCCTCGATCTCGTAGTGAAAGAGCCTTGAATCCCCCATGAGCGCAAGCTTGACGGACAGGATCAGTGAGCCAAGCCCCTTTTTGGGCAGCTCCTTCTCCTTGGCCGGCTCTTTCTCTTTGACCGACTCCTTCTCCTTGACCGCCTCCTGTTCCTTGACCGACTCCTTTTCCTTGGCCGGCTCTTTCTCTTTGACCCGACGGCTTCTCCTTGGCCGGGTGCTTCTCCTTGGCCGGATGCTTCTCCTTGGCCGATTCCTTCTCCTGCGCCGGCTCCTTTTCCTTGACCGACTCCTTCTCCTGTGCCGGTTCTTTCTCCTTGGCTGACTCCTTCTCTTTCGCTGGTTCCTTCTCCTTGATCTCCTGGTCAGGCGGCACATCAGCCTTGATCGGAGGAGCGACCTGGGATGGCGCTTTATGTTCAGATGATGGCTTGTGCGGCGCCGGCTGACTGTCGGTAGCAGCCGGGGCCTGTTGAGGACGCGGAGCAGGCTTCTCCGGCGCGCTTTCCTTTTCCTGCGACTCAGAGAACGCAGGGCATGTACCCATCGGTCCCAGCACCAACAGATTCATGCTCAGAATGATCAACGCTCTCGACGACGTGGTCATCGCGCGAGTCCTCCTCATGAATATCATTCCTGAAATTTCACTCAGGCATTGTAACTCGCTGAAGATTTTCTGTCATCTGCATGCGGGCGAGAAGAGCCCCCATGCCGTCAGGGGGCTGCTCCGATTTAGCAGGATGCGCAAAAAGGCTGTCCAGCAAGGCCGCAGCGAGCGAAGAGGCGAGGAGGTACATACCAAGCTTCGCTTGAACCGCTCGCTTAGATCACATGCGAGCGGATAAGTACCTTGCCTTCGCCCTTGCATACCATGAGCCTCTGAGCGATGCGAGAACGCCGCTGGCGGCCTTTTTCCGCATCCTGCTAGAAGCCTCCGGTGGAACCGGAGGCTTCGATACTGTTTTTCAGCCAGGGCGTGAGGTCCGTGGCTATCTATGATTGGGCGATGCTTGGTTGAGAAGCAAAGGAGCCAGGCGTGGAAACGGCCAAACCCCGCGCGTGCGACTTGTAAAAGCTGAATAGCCACGCGGTAGCAGCCGTCAGGAGAAGAATGAGGCTGATTCCTCCCAGGCTGGCGGCGGGACCGATCGTATCGGCAGCCCATCCAAAACCAGCCATGCCGGCCATGGATGACGCCATGCCTCCCGTGGCGAAGCTCGTAAAGACTCGGCCGAGGAGGTGCGCCGGAGTCAATTCCTGGAGCATCGTCCATACTAAGGGCGTAAACATGGCAGTACTCCCTCCGATCACCGCGATCAGAGCTCCGGCAATGACAGGAGCGTCGAAGAAACCGAGCGCCGCAACCGCAATGCCGCCGACCGCCAACGCGCCGGACATGAACCGCAGACGCCAAGGCACGTCCCCCTGCGAGATCGATGTCAGGCTGAGAGAGGCGAGCAACATCCCGACTCCAAGCGCCGACCATAGCCACCCGAGTTGAATCGGGCCCACCCCAAGCACCTCTTTTGCGAAGACCGGCAGCAGAAAGATAAAGGCACTGATGCCGACGCTATAGAGAGTGGCCGTCAACATGAGGAGCATGACGGTCTTCTGCTCGACGAACACGAAGCGGAACCCCGCCAGCAGGTCGCTTGTGATGCCTTCCGTCAACCCTTTGCTCACCGCGCGCCCGCGGTCGAGCGTTTCAGGCATCCTAATGGGGAACAAGCACAGCGCAGAGATAAAAAACGTCGCCGCGTCGGCAAAGAGCACGTTTTGCGCTCCGATGAGCGCGATACCGAGGCCGCTGACGGCAGGCCCCACAAGAAGCCCTACGTTGGTCGTCGTTTGCAGTAACGCGTTGGCAACGATGAGCCGCTCTTTAGGCACAATGAGAGGAACCGCAGAGGTCAAGGCCGGCCCGAAGACCGTGGAGAAGATTGCGGTGGCAAACACGAGGAAGTAGAGCCGGTCGAGAGTCAGGGCCCCCATAACATGGAGCAGCGGGATCAAGAGAACCATCAGAGTTCGGAGCAGATCCACCGCGATCATCACCGGCTTCTTCCGAACGCGATCCAGATAGACACCGATCAGCGGCCCCAGCAGCAAGGGCGGCAGGGTTTGAAGCAGTCCGACCACCGTCATCTTGAGCGCCGACCCGGTCATCTCGTACACAAACCAAAGCAACGCCACCTTCGTGAGGCTGTCGCCGATCTGCGAGATCGTCTGACCGGCGAACAAAAAGCCGAAGTCTCTGGTCTTGACCAACGCCCAGCCTCGAGCGCGACTCGGAGTGGAACCAGTCTCTTGTGACTTATCGCGTATCTCAGACATGCTCAGCCTCGCCCAAGCATCTTATGAGATTCGGAGGCGAAGGCGTGCGTGGCCTGTCCCCCGTCTTCGAGAAGACGTTCATACAGCGCCACATAGTCGCGCGCCATTCGATCCGCGGTAAACCGCTCGTCAAAGGCCGCTCGGCAGCGCCGCCGATCGATAAGGGAAACCTGTCCAACTGCGTCTACCATTTCAGATACCGTCTCGCAAATAAACCCGGTTGTGCCGTGATCGATGATTTCAGGAATCGATCCACGTCGGTAGGCCAATACCGGAGTTCCGCAGGCCAGGGCTTCGATCAACACCAACCCGAAAGGCTCGGGCCAATCATAAGGGCATACCAGTGCCGTTGCATTACCGAGAAACTCGTTTTTCTCGGCATCGGAGATCTCTCCGATGAATTCAATCAAGGGATGGTTGAGCAACGGTTCAATTTCTGCCTCGAAGTAGGTCCGGTCTGCAGGATCGACTTTTGCCGCAATCCGCAAGGGGAGACCGGTGCTTTTCGCGATTTCGATCGCTTGATCCGGGCGTTTTTCTGGGGAGATACGTCCCAGAAAGGCCAGATACCCTTGGGTCTGTGGATGAAACGTGTAGAGGTTCCGAGGAAGCCCATGGTGGACAGTCCCCGCCCAGTTGGCCCAGGGCAGCGGTTTACGCTGGGCGTCCGAAATGGACACCAGGGGCATTTCGGGAAATTCACGGAAGACCGGCTCCAATTCGGGAAGATCCTGACGACCGTGCAGAGTCGTCACCACGGGGATGGTATTCCTCCGCGCCAGCGGGAATCCGATGAAATCCAGGTGTGAATGAATAATGTCGAAGCCCCTCGCCGCTCCAAGGCCCCGTTCCTGAAGCATCATCATCGGAGCGTCCCGGTTGAAGATCCCGGTGTTCAACCGAAGGGCCTGTGGGCAGATGGCTTCAAGCCGCGCGGTGGTCTCGGAATCCCCGCTGGCAAACAGCGTAACGTCATGCCCCTGGGCAACCAATTCCTCTGTGATGTACGAAACGATTCGTTCGGTTCCCCCATAAAGTTTGGGTGGGACACTCTCCCAAAGCGGAGCCACTTGTGCGATTCTCATGAGTCTTCCTTTCCTTCTCTGCTTGACTGCTGCATCCAGTCGTTACGTTTTAAGGTACGCAGGTTAGTTAATGGTGGTTAGTGGAAGGTCGATTCGTCAACTTTCGGTTGGATTCATCCCTGCTGCTTTCCTCCAAGCTTGATGTTCCTCCAGACTTGATGTGATGCTACTCAACAGCGCCCCTCTGACTCAACGGACAAAATCTCAGGCGCGAAAGAGAATATGTCCAATCGAGGTTTCTTGACTTGCTATCGAATCGCATGATTGCTCTCGGTACCAGACGCGATTCTTCATCACGTACGAAACGCTTTTCTCCCATAGCTGTGGCGCTACATCTGGCGGACGCAACGATGCGGAGGAAAGGCGCCGGCGGAACAGCTCCTACTGACCGATCCGCGCGGCTTTGACGATTTTTTCTCCTCGGATCTGCTCCAAGAAGCGATCGGGCGGGACCGTCGGAGGAACAATCCCTACTTCCTGCCAACCTTCGTTCACTGATCCCTTATGGCCCTTCATCTCAAGCACCCATTGGTCGATCAGTTCCTGACTGGTTCCTTCACTGAACGTTACCCAAAAGAGAAACGGTTGCGCCTGACCACTTGGCGAACCCTGAGCCACCTGCGGCTGTTGAGCCGGTGTTATCGTCTCGGCTTGCCGCGCCGGCAGCTTGTCCGCCTGCGAGTCGGCGCCTTTCGAAGCGGTGAGACCAGCCGTAAGCAACTTATTCTTGAGGTCTGTATTGTATTGTTCCAGCCCATCGACATGCTTGGACAATCGATCATTCTCTGCCGTCAGGCTGTGGATCGCTGCTTCGATCTGTCCATGCCTCATCTGTGTTTTGTTGGAAGGCTGGTGCGCCACACGCTCGACCTCCCGGCCGGCCGCCGCCACCTGCTGCTTTTCGATCTCTTGCTTGACGGTCAGTATGCCGGCTTCAAAGGATTCCTGGGTCGATGACAGTTTCGCCATGGCTTGCTGCAGCTGCGCCATGCCTTTCTGTTGCGCTCCGAGCGAGTCTCCGACTTTGGCTTGCATGCGCGCAAGTTCATCCAGCTGCTGTTCAAGCTTTGCCGTTTCAGCGACCGGAGCTGCAGACAGAGCGGCTGTTTGGACGACCGGCGACGGCGCGCGCTCCGGTGACATCCATGTCGTCGTACGGTCGGCGACCAATCCTACGACGGCAATCGCCAACAATACCTGTGTGAAGGCGACCGTTCGCATTCCATAGGCATAGGCGCTCGCTGTATCCGGACGGCGGGCGACCAATGTGTCGGCAGCATCAACGAGGTGCTTCCAGGCTCGATTCCAGACACTCGGCGCAGGAATGAACAGCGCGCTGAGCGTGCCCCCTTGTGTCGTGTTGTGAACACAGAGCTCGATCGTATCGGACGAAAGCCGGAGGCGGTTCGTCCGGAACCCACTTTCAGGAGCAGCGAGCCCCCCGAGGAGCGTGCCGTCTTCAGCGCGAATCTGCACCGTCTCGATGTGATCGACGCTTTGAACATGCAACGTCGCGTCGGTCCCCGCGCCTTCAAGCTCCCCGACACGCCGCTCATTGACGTAGACCTGGATAGGATCCGACAGGCCACGAATCGATCGGCCGGACCGGCTGCTCAACGATTCAAGGAGTTGGGATCGATAGGTGTCCACATCCATTTCGTGACCCATAAGAACCTCCTTACCTTATTTCAATCTTCTTGCTATCTCCGTACGCCCATTGAGAGGTTCGCCCTACGGTCGCACGTGCAATTCCAGACGCGGCTTTTCGCCGTTCAATGATCCGTTAGATCCCAATCCCCACGCCGTTTGCATACAGTCCGGACAGAGCGCCAAGTGCCAAATCCGGTAATCGCACCCATAGCCCTGAGTGAACATCTCTCCCCATTGTGACCGCGAGAGGCATGGATAATGATCCGGCTCGCTTTTTCGGTAATGAGCCTGAGCCACGCGTATGAGCCGCTCAGCCTCGCTATTGAATCGTTGACGATGGCGCTGCTGCTGGTTACTCAGTTCCGCCAGCTCCGTCTTCGTCAGTCCCATCTCGTCCATCGTGCGCTGCCAACCGCTGTCACGCCAGCGACGGAAGTTCTTATAGATCGCGCTGGCTCTCCAGTCCATTGAGTCCGGTGACCGCGATCACTTCTCCCGGGCTCCATCCATACGAGTGGTGATACAACGCGATCAACGCGTCACGGCTGATCACCGCTCTCGCCACGAGTCCGTCGAGAAATCGACCCAGCGGCTTCAGCAGTTCCGGGTGATAACAAAACGGCTCCGGCTTGCTGTGCTGCTTCGCCACCAACGAGTCGAAGAGAAACAACGGCCGACATGGCACTTCCGTTCGTCCACAGACCAGAAACCGTTCGAGATATTCAGAGCCCCAGCGCAACGCAAATTTCTCATGCTCGATGTCCTCATTCCATTGGCCGGTTTCCCGCAAGAATCGTTTGGTATAGCTCGTCGCCCGGTCCAACAGCATCGGTAGCGCCTTTGACACGACCTGATCGAACTCGTCCGATGTCGAGACCACCTCTTCAAGGCGGTTCTCCGTTGCTGTACGATCAGACATCGCGTGGCTCTTACTGACCGTGTTTTGCGCTCTCGCTACCAACATTCTGCCTCCATCCGACATCGAATGGCATTGGACAAATATCCCTGTCGTTCACGAGTTTTGTCCGTTGTTCGGTGAATTCCGTCTTGTTACATTGACTGGCTGCATACTTCAGATTTTCTACCCTACGGCGGCACTTCATTTTCAAGCGGACATCGACTCCCTGGAAGGAATCGAGTGCATCATCCAGGCCGATTGCCTTCAACAGGCTTAAGCTCATGTTTGTGAACGACCGTGCCGTGTCCTTGGCATGGGCTACCCTCAGGTAAATCATAAAAACCGTTCTCTATCGCCTACAGGTTCTTGCGCCTACAGGTACTCGGGCGGTGCGTCAAATTCAACAGCGGACCATGACGTGCCCAGTCAATTAACCAGATTTCCCTGGGCAATTTCCAGTCCTTCGGCGGGGCGCCGATATCAACAAGTGAGGAAGGCGAACGTTGAACCTCTGAGCGATGCGAGAACGCCACATGGGAAAAAGTGCGTCTCGGCGCGCTGGGGTTGGGCGGGTGAGAAAGCGACTTTTTCAGCATCCTGCTAAAGGGATCGAAAAGATAATCGTCGTGCCATGATCCGGCCCGCTGTCGATCGTGACGGTCCCGCCGAGCGGTCGCACCCGCTCCTTCATGCCGACGATCCCGACAGCCTTTCGCTCGTCGGACATACGGCCAGGGTCGAATCCGATGCCGTCATCCGCCACGGTCAGTTCAATCCTCCGCTCCATGCCGGCCAAGACGACGGAAACCTGTTTCGCATGGGCATGTTTCATGACGTTGCTGAGACTCTCCTGTAAGAGGCGGAACAGGGCGGTCATGACGACCGGAGGCAGTTTCTCGGGCACATCCCGTTCGGACAACGTGATTTGAAAACCGGCCTTCCCATTGAATTCTTCGATCAGCTCACGCAACGGTCCGACAAGGGAGACGTCGCCGAGGTTGCGGGGGAGCAGCTCGTGAGAGAGTTCTCGTAAATCTCTCAATAGTTCAGCCAATCTCGCGCTGATCGAGGTCATTCTCGGCGCCAGGTCGGGCGCTTGACGTTCGCACAGCTTGGCCACCATTTTCCCTTCCAGAATCAGGGCTGTCACTCGTTGACAGTGATCGTCATGCAGCTCCCTGGCGATGCGTTTGCATTCTTCTTCCTGGGCGGTAAATAGCTTCGCGGTCAGGTCCTGGAGGGCGACGCGGTTGGCATCCAGCTCAATTCGCTGCCGGCGCAACGTGTTGTCCGCTTCCTTGCGACGCGTGATGTCCTTGAAGGTGATGCGAAGCCGCGTTCCCTCACGGGTATGTACCGACACCGCTTGCAAGGCAGCGAAGAATTCCGACCCGTCATGGCGTTTCATCGCGAACTCGGCGGCATCGGCTGTCTGAGCTGAGACGATGCCCCGACAGAACAGGACGAAGGGATCGACATCGCGGTCGGAGAGGAAGACGTTGAAATGTTTCGACTGCTTGAGCGCCCTCTCGCCTCCGAGCAGCGTGATGCCGGCCGGATTGATGTTGAGTATCAGGCTGGAAGGGTCGATGGTCACGTAGCCGATCGGAATCGACTCGTACAGATCGCGGTAGCTGTTTCGGCTTTCCGACAAGTCCTCCTGAGACTGCTGGAGCTCAGAGTTTTGCATCTCCAGCTCGATCTGGTGCACCCGCAGCTCATGCACCAGCGCTTCGACGTTTTCAGGGGCCAGGCTCGGCGCAGATTGCGTCACGATCCGGCTCAAGCTGGCTTCGGCTCGCCGACGGAGCGCGGTCACATCATTCGTCGGTACTTGTGCCATAGAGTTATTCTTGCGTTTCTGACCCTGTCGTTTACTGGAGCCGACGCTCTTGGATGGTGCTGCCCAGGCCGATCGGACTCCCGTCGGGTCCGCGCACCAAGAACAACGTCATACGAACCGGCGCCCGCGCTCCGTCTTTCCGGACACACTCCATGTCGCACTCTGTGGGCCGGCCGCTTCGGACCACCTGCGCCACGGCTTCTTCGTTCCGTTGACGCTGTTCCGGCAAGATCACGTCCTGAAAGCGCTTGCGGCCCAGCAACTCCTCCGGTAAGTAGCCGAGCAACTTTGAAAAGGCCTCGTTGGCGTCCAGCAACAGGCCGTCGAGCGAGGCAAATCCCATCGCGTCCCCGGCAGAGTGGAACATTCCTTTGAACCGTTCCTCCGTTTGCCGTCGCTCGGTGACGTCGAGTCCAACGCCCCACTCCGACCATCCCTTAATCCGAACCAATCGTCCCAGATTCAACCAGGACACAATTTTGATCGTCCCGTCCTTGGCGGTGACGCGCCACTCGAAATCTCCCGCGTTCCCCGCCGGGGAACGCTCCCGTCCAAGGTGCGCGCGCGACGCGTTGTCGGGATACAGCAGCTGCCTGGTATCGATCCGTCCGGTCACGTCCTCCGCGTCATAGCCCGTCACCCGCACACACTCGCGATTCCACGCGACGATCCGGCGCCGGTCGTCGAACGCCGCGATCATCACCGGCATGCTGTCGGCCATCGCCTGCAACCGGTCTTCGCTGGCGCGCAGCGACACCTCCAACCCCTTCACGACGCTGATATCGGTGAACGTGAGCACGCCGCCGTCGATCACGTTCTCCATCGTGCGATAGGGCATGATCCGCAGGAGATACCACTCGCCGGTCTTCGTTTGGACCTGCAGTTCCTTGACCACCAGGGTGTCGAGCACGCGCTGCAAATCCTCCACCAGGGCGTCGTAGGTGAGATTCGTGGCGATATCGCCGAGGGGTCGGCCCACGTCCGTGCCGATCAGATTGATCACGGACGCGACGTGCGGCGTGAATCGCAGAATGCGGAGCTGTTGGTCCACGAAGACTGTGGCAATGGCGGTGCTGTTCAGCAGATTCTTCATGTCGCTGTTCGCCTGCGAGAGGTCCTCGATTTTTTGTTGCAGCTCGCTGTTGACCGTGATGAGCTCTTCGTTCAGCGACTGCAGCTCTTCCTTGGAGGTCGTCAACTCCTCGTTCGTGCTTTGCAGTTCTTCGTTCGTGGACTTCAGTTCCTCGTTGGAGGATTTGAGTTCCGCCTGCGACGTTTCCATTTCCTCCATGCTTGTCTGGAGCTGTTGCTGGGTGTATTTCAGCTCCTTGGCCAGCGCCTCCGCCGCCTTGCTTCGCTTTTCGCCCTGTTCCGCCCTGGATTCTCGACCGCGAGGTCTCGCCTCGTTCTGGTCCTCGAAAGACACCAACACCATCCCCTGCCCCTGGAAACCTTGCCCCGTCACCGGCCTCGCCGTGACCGTCACCGTCTGATACCCGCCGTTGACCTGCACGCGCAGACCGGACCCCTTGATTTCTTTCCGCTGTATCAAAGACCGTCTGATGAGGCTGCCGAGCTCCAGGCGCAAACCCTCGCGCGCCATGGTGAAAATGTTCATCGTCGCTTCACCGGCCGCCGGCTCCAGGTACTTTCCGGTCCTTCCCTGGATATAGACAATGTCACCGCTTTCGTTCACCAACACCGAGGGGGGAGCGAACCGTTCCAGAAGAATCTGTCGCAACGCCTCGACCAGGGCCTTGCCTTGCTCGGCCGGCGATCGCCGGCCGGTCTGGACCTTGTTGGGCGAGTCGCGAGGCAACAGCGCGGACGGCAGATCGACTAGGCGGGCCGTCGCGGCCACGGATTCCTTTCGGCGGAAAATCTTCCATTTGTCGTCGATCGCGGCAAACAGATCCTGGAACGTGCCGATCGTTTCGCTGGAGCCAAAGAACAAGAGGCCGCCGGGTTTGAGCGTGTAGTGGAACATGGGCAACAGTTTTTTCTGCAATTCCGCCGTGAAATAGATGAGCACATTGCGGCAACAGAGGAGATCGAGCTTGGTGAAGGGCGGATCCATGATGATGTTTTGGGGCGCGAAGACGATCATCTCGCGGATCGGGTTGATCAGCCGATACCCATCATCCTCCTTGATGAAGTACCGCCGCAGCCGCTCCGGCGACACATCGACGGCGATCGTCGGGAGATACAGGCCTTGTCGGGCCCGGTCCATGGCCTCCTTATCGAGGTCGGTGGCGAAGATTTGCACCTTCACCCCGTCCAACTTGAGCGCCTCGAGACATTCCGACAGGACGATGCCGACGGAATAGGCTTCCTCGCCGGTCGAGCAGCCGGGAATCCAGACCCGCACGGTGCTGTTCCTCGGCTTGGTTTTCAGCACAAGCGGCAGCGCCTCTTTGAGCGCCTTGAACGCGTCGGCATCTCGGAAAAAATTGGTGACGCCGATCAACAGCTCGCGGAACAGGATATCCGACTCGCTCGGGTTGTCCTGCACAAATTGAGCGTATTTTCCGATATGGCTGATCTGGTGGACATTCATCCGGCGTTCGATACGCCGGCAGATCGTATTCTTCTTGTAAAAGGAAAAATCGTGGCCGGTGTGGGTTCTCAGCAGTCGGAAGATTTTCGCCAGGGCGCTGGAGAACGTCCCCTCTTGCGTCGACGTCTCGCGGGGCAGTTTGGCCGCATGCTTGACGTAGGCCATCAATTTCGCGGGCAGCTCCTGCGCGGGGGCGACGTAATCCACCAGCCCTGTGCCGATCGCGCTCTTCGGCATGCTGTCGTATTTGGCCGACTGCGTGTTCTGCGCCATGGCCAATCCGAGATGTTCCTTGATGGCCTTAATGCCGAGCGTGCCGTCGCTGCCCATGCCCGACATGACGATGGCGATCGCGCGATCCTCCTGATCCTCGGCCAAGTGCCGCAAGAACAGATCGATGGGCGCGCGCGAGCCCCGCGCGGCGGTCGGCTCCTCCAAATGGAGCACCCCGTGGAGAAGCGACATGTCCTTGTTCGGCGGGATGATGTACACGCAGTTTCGGCGCGCCGGCATGCCGTCCTCGGCTTGGACCACCCTCATGGAGGTGTAGCGTCCGAGCAATTCCGGCATCATGCCCTTATGCGTCGGATCGAGATGGGGCACGAGGACGAAGGCCAAGCCGCTGTCCGCGGGCATGTGGGTGAAGAACTGCTCGAAGGCCTCCAGCGCGCCGGCCGACCCGCCCATCCCGACGATATGGCTGGGTCTGTCGCTTGTCGTCCTACGAATGGGGCCGCCGATGCGGCGGGGCTTTTTCTTCAGAGATGGGGAGGATTTCTTCGCTGCCATGCAGTCGTGCCACTGCCTTCCATGCCGGACCTGTCGTGGGATGCTCAAAAAGTGGGTCATTGTAAGCCTACGAACTGCCTGCGGCAAGGGCTGTTTCGCCCTTATCCGATAAGGCTACGAAGATGCGGCGGAGCGGCCCGCCTCGATGCGACCGATTGCGCGATCACTCGATTCCCTTCCGCCAACGCCGCCAGGGCCGGCCCCAGCTGATCGAGCGGCAAGACGCCGGCGACGTCGTCGTACCGTATGGCGTTGAGCGGCAGGTACGGCATGTAGGCCTCCTCCGGGTCTTGCGCTAGGGTGAGACCGTCCGCGTCACTGATCGCGATGAGTCCGCTGACGCCGTCTTCTCCGCTACCGGTCAATAGAAGGCCCACGACTCGACGGCCGTAAGACTCCGCGGCTGAGCGAAACAGAGGATCGATCGACGGTCTCGTGCTGTGTTCCCTCGGGCCCCGTTGCACGACGACCATATTCCCTACGAACAAGAGATGCTGATCGGGCGGCGCCACGTAGATGGTGCCGGACTTCCATCGGACGTTCCGGTCCGGCTCCACGATCGGCAGCGTCGATCTTCTGCCTACGACAGAGGCCAATTTGCTCGGCTCAGCCCCGCGATGGAGCACGACGCACACGACGGCCTGCCGAAGATCGGAAAGTCCCGCGAACAGTGTGCTCAAGGCCTGCACGCCGCCCGCCGAAGCTCCGATGACGATGATGTCTCGCTTGATGCCGTCGACATTGACCACGGTCTCTCGCCGGGGGGCCGGAACCGGCCGACCGTTGACGCTATCGCGAGGCATGGCTGCCCTCGATGATCGCGCGCATGGCGAGGCTTTGCTTCCTCACTTCGCGGATGCGACGCTGTGCCGATGTCCGCTCGTGGCTCATCCCCGGCCTCTCCTTGAACGATCGTTCATAGGCGTCGCCCAGCTGTTTCAGCAACACGGCGGCCGACCAGAGGACGCGCTCCAATTGTTCTTCCTTGGCCTGGAGTAAACTCTGTCCCGCGTATCGGTGGCCGACCTGGCAGCAAAAGACATGGTGATCGCGAGGGCCTTCTTCTTCGATGTGCAAGACACCGGCACAGTCCGGACAAGACAGAGACACGACCTTTGCGCGGCCGGTGGCTAACGGAGGAGGATCAGGCGTCGGGCGCCGCCGCTTCTTCATGGCACTGTCAGAGTAGTGTACAGGAGCAACATCGAACACTAGGGTTGTCCCCAGTCAGTGAGGATTCAGAATGGTCGGACGAATACAAACTTATGTTCGGGAGAACTTTTTCAACATCCTGTGTGGATTCAGATCCCTCCCTAGCACTATAGTGCACAGAGAAGTTTGTCGTTGGGCAGCTTCGTCATCACCAAGTAACGGGCAAGTAACGGGATGGCGGACGGATCGGATCGGACTTTTCGAGTCATCGTTGTCGAGGTACGTCAGTGAGCGACGACCATCCCACTCCACAAGCGCAGGCCGATACGGATCCCCAGGAGACTCGCGAGTGGCTCGATTCCCTGGATTACGTCCTACAGGCACAAGGTGTCGAGCGGGCGACGTATCTTTTTGAGCGACTCCGCGATCGGCTCGGCCAACGAGGGGCGCGCATTTCCAGCCCCTTCAACGCACCCTATATCAATACGATCCCCGCCGACCAGGAGCCGGCCTATCCCGGCAATCTCGAGCTCGAACGTCGCGTCCGCAGTCTGGTTCGATGGAACGCCATGGCGATGGTCGTCAAGGCCAACAAGGAGCGTCCCGGCATCGGCGGGCACATTTCTACCTTTGCCTCGGCGGCCACCTTGTACGAGGTCGCCTTCAACCATTTTTTGCGCGGCAAAGATTCACCGGACGGCGGCGACCTTCTCTATGTCCAAGGGCATGCCGCGCCGGGGATCTACGCGCGGAGCTATGTCGAGGGGCGTCTCTCGGAAGAGGCACTCCATCACTTCCGGCAGGAGCTCGCGACCGATGGAAAGGGCCTGTCGTCCTATCCCCATCCCTGGCTGATGCCGGAGTATTGGGAATTTCCGACCGTTTCGATGGGCCTCGGCCCCATCATGTCGATCTACCAAGCGCGCTTCAATCGATACCTGCAGGACCGCGGCCTGAAAGATACGAGCCGGCAACGCGTGTGGGGCTTCGTCGGCGACGGTGAAATGGACCAGCCGGAAAGCCTCGCCGCCCTGACCCTCGCTGCTCGCGAGCAGTTGGACAATCTCACGTGGGTCGTCAACTGCAATCTCCAGCGTCTCGACGGTCCTGTCCGTGGCAACGGCAAGATCATTCAAGAACTGGAAGCCATATTTCGCGGCGCCGGCTGGAACGTCATCAAGGTGATTTGGGGCGGCGACTGGGATCCGTTGCTCGCGCAGGACGATGAGGGCCTCCTGGTGAAGCGGATGGGCGAAGTCGTGGACGGCTGGTACCAAAAATATACGGTGGAAGGCGGCGCCTTCGCTCGGAAACATTTCTTCGGCGCCGATCCCCGGCTGCTCAAGCTGGTGGCGTCCTATTCGGATGAGCAGATCCACAAACTGTTGCGCGGCGGTCACGATCCACGGAAAGTCTACGCGGCTTACAAGGCCGCGGTGGAACACCGCGGCCGACCCACCGTGATCCTCGCCAAAACGGTCAAAGGCTATGGCTTGGGCGAAGCGGGCGAAGGGCGCAATGTCACGCATCAGCAGAAAAAGATGAACGAGCAGGAGTTGCGCGAGTTCCGCACACGATTCAGCGTGCCGGTGTCGGACGAACAACTCGCCTCGACGCCATTTTTCCGGCCATCTCCCGGCAGTCCGGAAGCGACCTACCTTGCGGAGCGAATGAAGGCCATGGGCGGTCCTCTTCCAAATCGGCGCGTGGCGGTCGAACCGTTGGAGACACCGGGGCTCGATCAGTTCAAGGAGTTCCTCCAGGGATCAGGGGACCGCGCGGTCTCCACGACGATGGGATTCGCCCGCATGCTGGGTCGTCTGTTAAGCATGAAGGATTTCGGGAAACATCTGGTGCCCATCATTCCCGACGAAGCCCGCACATTCGGGCTCGAGGCGCTCTTCCGTCAATACGGCATTTATTCGCATATCGGTCAGCTCTACGAACCGGCTGACAAAAGCTCGCTGCTCTATTACTTCGAAGCGACGAACGGCCAAATCCTCGAAGAAGGCATCACCGAAGCGGGCGCGATGTCATCCTTCATCGCCGCCGGCACGGCCTACGCGACTCATGGGCTCAACACGATTCCTCTGTACATCTTTTACTCGATGTTCGGGTTTCAACGAGTCGGGGACTTGATCTGGGCCGCCTCGGACATGCGCGCCCGTGGCTTTCTGCTGGGCGCCACAGCCGGGCGCACGACGTTGGAGGGGGAAGGCTTGCAACATCAAGACGGGCACAGCCATTTGTTGGCCGGCGCGTATCCGACGATCGCCGCCTACGATCCGGCCTTCATGTTCGAGCTTGCCGTAATCTTACAGGATGGGCTGAGACGCATGTATCAGAGTCAGGAAGAGCGGTTGTACTACATCACGCTCTATAACGAACCCTATCCGATGCCGGCCATGCCGCCTGATGCAGAAGAGGGAATACTCGAAGGCATGTACCGCTTCCGTCCGGCGCCCGAAGGAACCACACACCGAGCCCATGTGTTGGCGAGCGGGCCGCTCGTCAACGAAGCCCTCAAGGCGCAAGACCTGTTGCTGGAACGCTACGGGGTGGCGTCAGACGTATGGAGCGTGACGAGTTATAAGATGTTGCGGATGAAGACCCTCGAGGCCGAACGGTGGAACCTATGGCATCCGGACGAGCCGCAACGTAAGAGTTACCTTCAACGAATGGTCGAAACGTTCCAGGGTCCCTGCGTGGCTGTGAGCGACTATGTCCGCATGGTTCCCCAGCAGATCGCTCCGTGGGTGCCGGGCGGCCTGCTCGCGCTCGGCACGGATGGATTCGGCCGGAGCGATACCCGTAAGGCTCTGCGCCGGTTCTTCGAAATCGATGCCGAACATCTTGTCGTGGCCACACTCTATGCCCTCCATCGGCGAGATGGATCCGTGGAGGCGAAGACAGTCAGCCAAGCCGCCAAAGATCTCGGCCTCAACACAGACAACCAGGCACCCTGGGAGCAGTGAGGAGAGGTCTATCTGGTCTGTTTGGTTTATTTGGTTTATCAGGTTGGAGATCCAGAATGCCGAGGACCTCTACATAATCCAAACTAACAAGACAAACCAAACAAACGAGAGAAAGAAGACCAACACGAGAATGAACCATGAAAGTCGAGTTGCCGTTTCTTGCGGAAGGGATCGAAGGCGGTGATGTGGTCCTGGTCCTGGTCCACGAAGGTGACCAGGTCAGCGAAGGCCAACCGCTGGTCGAATTGGAGACCGACAAGGCCACGGTCCCGGTGCCGTCGCCGGTGGCTGGGAAAGTCGTGCGTCTACTCGTGCGTGAAGGAGATCACGTGAAGGTCGGCGAAGCGCTGGTCGAACTCGAGGATGGGCAAGGCGCAGTACCGGGAGCGAAGGCCTCGGTGCCGGAGCAACCGCCTATTCCTCCGGCTCCACAACCGCCGCCGGCCGAGGAAGCGGCTCATGCGAAAGAAGTAAAGGAACGAGAAGCGCCAAGAGCCGAGGTCTCTACTGCCGCGCGACAGGAAACCGAACAGTCGCCGCCGGAGCCCGGTCCGGCCGAGCCGGCTGCAACGACCTCACCGTCTCAAGGCCCCACGATCGCCGCGTCTCCGTCGGTGCGCCGGCTTGCCCGCGAGTTGGGGGTGGATCTCACACAAGTGAAGGGCTCGGAAGCCGGAGGTCGGATGACCGCCGAGGATGTGAAAACCTTTGTTCGTGAACGGACGCGACGCAGCGGTGACGTGTCCGGCGGCGGCCATGAAACGCGGGGCCTGTTCACCACCCTGTACGGCAACGAGCGCCGCGAACCGCTCCCGTCGCTGCGACGGAAAATTGCGGCGAACATGACCCAGTCTTGGACGACCGTTCCTCACGTCCATCAATTCCAGGATGCCGACATTACGGATCTCATGGCTCTGCTGAAGCGGTATGCGCCGGAGTTCAAGAAGCGGGGTACCACGCTCACGCTCACAAGCCTCTTCCTCAAAACGGTGGTCCATGCGCTCAAACTGCATCCCCAATTGAACGCGACCCTCGATCTCACGGGCGGCGAGGTCATCTACAAAGAGTATTACAATATCGGCGTGGCGGTGGACACGCCGGCCGGGTTGATCGTGCCCGTCGTGCATAACGTGGATCGCAAAGATCTGTTTCAAATCTCGGTCGAGCTGGCGGATCTGGCGGAGCGGACGCGCAAGCGGGAGGTCAAACTGGACGAGCTGCGCGGCGCCACCTTTACCGTGAGCAACATGGGTGGACTCGGTGCCGGTCCGTTCACCCCGATCATCAACCCGCCCCAAGTCGGCATTCTGGGGGTCGGGAAGGCCCGCATGATGCCGGTGTACCGCGACGGGCAGTTCGTGCCGCGCCGGGTGCTGCAACTGTGCGTGGCCTACGATCATCGGCTGGTGGATGGAGCGGTCGGCGCTCGCTTTACCAACGAGATCGCCAAGGCGCTGGAAGATTTTCAGGGGACGTTCTTGGGACTGTAAAAAGGTTTGTCTGGTTTGTTTAGTTTATTTGGTTTGTTTGGCGCCGGCAGATCTGACGTCCAATGAACCAGATAAACGAAATAAACCAAACAAACGAGATGAACCAGAGCAACCAAACAAACCAGAGAAACCAGATGAACGAGACACACCACTACGACGTGGCCGTGATCGGCGCGGGCCCCGGCGGCTATGCCGCCGCTTTTCACGCGGCGGATCTCGGCCTGCGCGCCGCATTGATCGATCAAGAATCGAAACTTGGAGGTGTCTGTTTACTACGGGGCTGTATCCCCTCGAAGGCCTTATTACATGCAGCCAAACTGCTCACCGACGCCGAAGACGCCGAGACCTGGGGGATTCGTTTCGGAAAACCGCAGGTCGATCTCGCGGCGCTTCGCGATCGGACGAGGGCCGTCATCGGTAAACTGACCAAGGGTGTGCAGACGTTGGCGAACAGCCGCAAGGTCGATGTGTTCCAAGCTCGGGCGACGTTCACGAATCCAACGACGTTGGCGCTGTCCGGATCCGACGGCACAAGAACACTTTCCTGCGCCCACACGATCCTCGCCACCGGCTCGCGCCCCGCCGTTCCGCAGTCTCTCAGGCTCGATGATCCGCGAGTGATGGATTCCACGAGCGCGCTCGACTTGCCCGACGTTCCCGCCCGTTTGCTGGTCGTCGGTGGCGGCTACATCGGGTTGGAATTGGGCACCGTGTATGAAGCGCTCGGATCAGAAGTGACGGTCGTGGAAATGTTGCCGCGTCTGCTCAACGGCGCCGATCCGGACCTCGTGAAGCCTCTGCAGCAACGCCTGCAGCGGCGGTTCAAGGCGATCAAGCTGAATACGAAGGTGGACGAACTGGAACTCCGTCAGGACGGTGTTGCGGCGACGTTGACCGGTCCTGACGGAACCGGCACGGATGTCTTCGATCGCGTGCTGGTCGCGGTGGGACGCAAGGCCAATACGGAGCAGCTCGGACTCGAGCACACCAAAATCGCCATCTCAGAAAAGGGCTTCGTGCAGGTCGATCGCCAGTTGCGCACGGTCGAACCCACCATCTTCGCGATCGGCGACGTTGTCGGGGAACCGATGCTGGCGCACAAGGCCGCGCACGAAGGACTGATCGCAGCCGGAGTGATCGCCGGAAAACAGGCGGCATTCGACCCCGCCGCAATTCCCGCCGTCGTCTTCACCGATCCCGAAATCGCCTGGTGCGGACTGACGGAAGAAGGAGCCACGGCAGCGGGACAAGCAGTGAAGATCGTGCGCTTTCCCTGGGCGGCTTCGGGCCGAGCCGCCACCCTGGGCCGCAATGACGGTCTGACCAAACTGGTGTGTGACGCGGAGTCCGGGCGAATCCTCGGGGTGGGGCTCTGCGGAGCCGGCGCAGGAGAACTGATTGCCGAAGGAGTCCTGGCGGTCGAGATGGGGGCCGTCGCCGAAGACCTGGCGGCGTCCATCCATCCGCATCCGACATTGAGTGAAACGGTCATGGAGGCGGCGGAACTCTTCCATGGCCAAGCGACGCACTTTTACTCACCGAAGCGCTAGCGGCGTAGCCATGACGATAGCGAGGTTTGAGACGACGCTGAACAGTCATGCAGGATGCGCAAAAAGGCCTTCGTTCTCACCCGCCCACCCCAGCGCGCCAAGACGCGCATTTCACCGAACAAGGCCCCAGCGAGCGAAGAGGCGAGGAGGTACATACCAAGCTTCGATTGACCCGCTCGCTTCGATCACATGCGAGCGGATAAACACCTTGCCATCGCCTTACCATACGTTGAGCCTTTGAGCGATGCGAGAACGCCGCTGGCGGGCTTTTTCCGCATCCTGTTAGAACAACGTGTAAATGAACGGCGCGACCGCCGACCCTTGCGTGAGCACGATCAGCGATCCCAACAGCAGCAACACCACGAGGATCGGCAACAGCCAGAATTTCTTCCGTTCTTTCATGAAGGCCCACAATTCGGTCAGAAATTCTCCCATACTTACTCCTATATTGCCCTAGAATTGATTGCGCATATGTTGACGAGGCCTGGGGGTTCGTAGGACACGATAGGTGTCGGTATGTTGAGCGAAGGACCGATGCATGGAATCTTTCCCCATCAGCCGCATCACCAGCCCCATCGGGGTAATGAGGAGATAATAAATAATGCCGAGTATGATCCGCGCGTTGATCGAGCCGAGCACATGGCCGACCTTCATCCAACCATGGTGGGCCTGTTTCAAACTCTTCGGGACAACCGCGCCCAGGATGATCAACAGGCCACCGAGAATCATCGCCCAGAGGCGAGGCGACTCACTGCGAAACACGAGGGGCCAGAGCCCAATCACCGTAACCACCCCTCCAACGACAAAACCGAACTGTCGCAGTTCCTTCGGCGTAGGTTGTGAATTCTGTTGTTGATTCATTCCACACTCTCCTAATCGAGCTCGAATTCTTTTTGCCAGTTCGTGTCGTTGACTAACGGCTTTTGCTGCGTTTTGTACAGGACACAGTTTTCCAGCACAAGCACGTCCATTTCTGTCCGCATGAAGCACCGGTACGCATCCTCCGGCGTGCACACAATCGGCTCCCCTCGAACATTGAACGACGTATTCACCAGAGCGGCGCAGCCGGTCTGGGCTTCAAATGCCCTGAGCAACCGATAATACCGGGGATTGGTCTCCTCATGAACAGTCTGAATCCTGGCTGAATAATCCAGATGGGTGACGGCGGGAATATCGGATCGTGGCACGTTCAACAGATCGATCCCCCAGAGACCGGTCTGTTCGGCAGGCAGCGGTAACCGTCGCTTCTCCAGCACCGGCGCCACCAGCAGCATGTAGGGGCTCTCCGTGTTCATCTGAAAATAATCCGACACCCGTTCCCGCAAGACCGACGGGGCAAACGGCCGGAATGACTCGCGATGCTTGATCTTGAGGTTCATCACCGACTGCATCTTCGTATTCCTCGCGTCGCCGAGGATACTTCGACCGCCCAACGCCCGCGGGCCAAACTCCATCCGACCTTGCAACCATCCCACGACTTTCCCCTCCGCCAGGTCCTTGGCCACGCGATCGAAGAGCCGTGCATCGTCGAGCCGTTTATACGGGGCATCAGCCTGTTTAAGGAACTGTTCGATTTCGGCGTTGGTATGTTTCGGCCCCAGATAACTCCCCTTCATCCGGTCAACGCCCGTCGTGAGCCTTGGCTGACCATCGTACTGGTGCCAGGCCGCCAGAGCCGCACCGACGGCGCCTCCAGCGTCGCCGGCCGCCGGCTGAATCCAGATGCTCTTGAAGGGACCCTCTCGTAAAATCCGCCCATTCCCCACGCAATTCAGCGCCACGCCCCCGGCCATGCAGAGATACTCGACGCCGGTTTCACGGTACAAAGTCCTGGTGACACGGAGCATCACCTCTTCCGTCACTTCCTGAATCGAACGGGCCAGGTCCATCTCCCGTTGCGTCAATTTGCTTTCCGGCTTTCGCGGGGGACCCCCGAACACATCATTGAACCTGTCCCCCGTCATGGTCAAACCGGTACAGTAGTTGAAGTAGTCCATGTTCAAGCGGAATGTTCCATCGGGCTTGAGATCGAGCAGATGATCATAGATCGCCTTGACGTACTTGGGTTCGCCATAGGGAGCTAGGCCCATCACCTTATATTCGCCCGAATTGACCTTGAACCCTGTGTAGTACGTGAACGCCGAATAGAGGAGCCCCAGGGAATGGGGAAACGGGATTTCCCAAAGCGGCGTCAGGGAGTTTCCCTCGCCGAGCCAAGCAGACGTCGTGGCCCACTCGCCTACCCCATCCATGCACAACACCACAGCCTTGTCATAGGGCGATGGATAGAACGCGGAAGCTGCATGCGACTCATGATGCTCGCCGAACAGCAACGGTGGGAGTTCGGACTTCTTCATCTCCGGAGCCAGCGCGATAAATTCCTTGGCCAGCAGATTCCGGAGGAACAGCTTTTCTTTCAGCCACACCGGCATGGCCGCCACAAACGACCGAAGTCCCTTCGGAGCAAATGCCAAGTAGGTTTCGAGCAACCGCTCAAATTTCACGAGCGGTTTGTCATAGAAGACGAGATATCGGACATCACTTAGGGCGATTCCTCCTTCTTTCAAGCAGTAGGCGACGGCATGGGAAGGAAAGCCCGGATCGTGCTTCTTTCGCGTAAACCGCTCTTCCTGAGCTGCGGCGATGATCTCTCCGTCTCGAACAAGGCATGCCGCGCTATCGTGATAGAACGCAGAGATTCCAAGGATATTGCTCACGAACCTCCCCTACACTTTGTCGAACACCCGATACCACTGAGTAAGTTCAGTGAAATGCCTACGGACCAGGCAACCGTTCGAGCATGTGTTGATGGATGCGCTTTCGATACTAGTGGCCTTAACGACTACGATGGGCGATCCCATTTAGGTCTCTCGCTCCAATTACTTCAGACAAGGCCTCAGCTATCACGCGATGTACTTCGGCACTGGGATGATCGTCAAAGGGGGTTGCCTTAATGGCACGAGAATCTCCAAACTTGGTGAGCGAAGCTGACAGATCCACGCACACGATGTTGTTCGTCCTGCAAAGCGACAACATTCTGGTGTGAATATCCACGATTTCCGGCCTGATAGTAGGAGGAGATCCGTCCTTCAATGACATATGAGGGTACAGAACCACGATGACACGGGGTGTCAGCTCCTTCGCCAACATAGCCCATTCCGAAAAGTATCGTTCGAACATTAACCAACCTGCGCTACCCTCCTTGAAGTGACTCCCAATGTAACTTTCGTATGAGAGAGTAGCAGCAGGTAGCAGCGTATCAAGGCTGAAGTCCAAAAAGAACCAAAAATAGGAGTACCTTCGCAGCATGGAATGAAACAACAACTGCCGCCAGATCCTATGTGTTCGGGGCCGATACTCCTTTTCCAGTTCCATGTCATTGATGTACCACTGATAGACAATGACATCCGGCTGTAACTCGAGACCCCACTTCTTGAGCTGCTGTAAATGCTCGTCAATCTCCCTACCGGGCCGAGCCAATACCGCCATATCAACCGGCCTGTTCGCCCCTTGGAGTCGTGTCAGCAGCCGGCTTGAATACAGTTGCTCTTCATTTCTCACTCCCTGACCCCAGGTGATGGAGTCACCCTGGATCACAATTCTTGCGCTCTTCGGATGTTTCGGACCAGACGGCTCTGGTCCTCTTGAGGGGCCCTCGAACCGATTAAACTTGAAATCCCTTTCAAGCCGCTGAACGATCGGTCCCTTATGAGCGCTAAAAGACTGCCCCTCCCAATAGACAAGCCGCAAGACAAGCTCCCCCGCTAGGAAAAAGATTGCGCCAAACACACCGACTCCTAGCGCTAGCTTTCCTAGCCTTCGAATGATCGCTCGTAGTTTTTCCCTGGATAACAGGATAGAGGGTGAGCCTAGTGCCGTGATCACAGACATGGTCGGAGGCAATATCATGATCATAGAAGTTATGAAATGATGCTTATGTAGGGGTCTGAATAGCCCTATTCCTGTAGACTTTAGACCTTAGCGTTAACCATCAACCGGAATCCCTGAGCGCCGTCTCAACCATTTCACCGTTCTACGATGGCCAATGGGAACAGCGCCATGGCTACCATGAGCTCCCAATCTTCTATCGGGAGAGATGCGACTTTGAAGATCTGCTGCATCATGGGGTCGTAAGAATGGCAACCTGCATGGCAAGTGAGGCAAGAACGGTCCAAATCAGTGGGCGCTTGGTCGCGACACCCACTTGGAACAACGACCAGCGATCACTCCGGCAATTGAAGGCATGCACCAGCTGAGCGGCGACCATCACGGTAAAAGCCACAGCCCTCGCCTGCTCGATCGGCTGTTGCCAGACAAATAGGCTGTACGAAAACGCGCTCTGGGCGATGATCGCCAACATCAGGCCCTCGCCGACGATGGTCCATAGCCTTCCACTGTCCAGTAAGCGCGCCTGGGTTTGTCGCGGCGGAGGCTGCATCAGATCCGGCGCTTTCTGGAGGCGAAGCAGGACAGGATCTTGTGAAAGTATTGGGGCCTTTGATAGATTGGCCGACCAGTACAGTTGGCTTGCCAAAGCGGAAAAAATGAATTCATCAAGGGCGGAAGTCCATCTCACGCGTCTGCAGAAGGTGTTGATTTACGCGGTCTTCCTATCATTGCTAGCAGGAGTGTTCCTACTGAGCGCCGAGTATGTCGTCCGGAAGAAACGAGTGTGGCCGTGGGCTCCGCCCAACGAGGTGGGATCTGTTGAACCCGGAGGGAGAGTGATCGCCACACACCCAACGCTGGGGTACACGCATATCCCGGGGCGGTTCACAGTTACTTTGAAGGATGGTTACTCGTTTGTCATGACTCACTTGCAGAATTCCTTGCGAGTCACCCAGCCGCTTGATAACTATTCGGGAACCAGCGAGAAACCTGAGATCTGGATTTTCGGTTGCTCCTTTACACATGGCTGGACCCTTAACGACGAGGAGACCTATCCTTGGCTCCTCCAGCAGCGCTTACCGGATTATCAGATTGTGAATTTCGGTGCCCTGGCTACGGCACCCTACAATCGTTGCTTCAGTATCGTGATGCGCTCGGGTTGAAGCGCCCGAGACTGGCCATTCTTGCCTATGCAGGTTTCCATGACCAAAGGAATACTCTTGCTAGAACGTGGCGGAAGGCACTTATTCGGAACAACAAAAAGGAATCTCTTAAAGTACCCTATGCACTATTGGCCGAAGATGGGAGCGTGCAATATCTAAACACAGATCGGGAGTATAGAGAATTCTTCATGATGAGGCGGCTGGCCCTGAGCCATTTTCTAGAGATGCAATGGAATGCCATCGAGGAAAAACTCCTCCGTAGTCACCAAGTCTCCGAGGCACTCATCCTAGAGATGGCAAGGCTGTCAAAGGAACACAGGGTGAAGTTCGTGGTCGCGGCCATCTCCGAAGACCAACAAATGTTGAAATTTGTGGATCAACACGGGATTCCCAATGTTGATATCTCCGTTGATCTCAAGACGAAGGAGTACAAGAATCTTCCGCATGATTCTCATCCTAGTGCTCCAGCAAACAAGCTGTATGCGGAAAAACTTGAGCCGGCTGTAAAAGCGGCGCTTTCGATTGAGACCGGGTCAGGAGCGGCCCCAATAAGGTAACAAACCTGCTTCTATTGAAGGATTTTGACTCAGGCAGGATGGTCCATCCTCCTCGCCCCACAGTCATTCGGCAGGCAGACAGGTTCCTCAGTCACCATTGATCTCGAAAAAAGAGGAAGTACCCGATGGCGACTGCGATCGCCTGAAACAGGATCAGCCAGCGCAGGAGGCCCCATTTGGTCTCCGCTCGGGCTTCCTTTAGTCTCATTGTCGCCTGCAGAGAGGGTTCCGAGAAGATAAAGGCCGCGACCAATTCCCTGGCATCCTCCCGGCTCATGTTTCTCTCAAGCTGAACCTGTTCGATCGCTTTGCTGCGGTCGCCTTCCGACAGCGCTTCCAGGGCTTTTGGGGGAAGATCGTATTGCACTCTTGATTCCTCCGTCGTTGTGACCGACGGAGTTTACCAGAAAAGGTCGCTGCCCGTCTTCCTGATTTCCGCAGTGACTCCTATTGAGGCGCATAGATCCAGCGCCCTCGATTCTCCCCTGGTCAGTTCCTCTATATTCCGCTAGGTTTTACCGAGAAGCCTGGGCCGATCCCTGACGGAGACCATTTTCACTAAGTCCCGTACGGAGAGCACTCCGACGATCTTCCCATTCTCCGTCACGGCCAAGTGACGCACCACCTGTTCGGCCATTGCTTCACTGGCATCGCGTATCGTGCGATTGACATCGATGCTGAGTAGAGGCGAACTCATCACGGCACTCACGTGAGTGCTGTCCGCAGCACGATGGGACGCCAGCCCTTTCCGGACCAGATCGCGCTCGGTGACGATGCCGACGATCTCGCCGGCCTCGATCGTCAGCAATGACCCGATCCGCTTCTCGCCCATGAGCTGAGCCGCGGCGAGAAGAGAGGCTTCACTATGGATCGTCGCGAGGGTGGTCGCCATCAGGATGCTCAGTGGACGGTACACCTTGTCAAGGTCGCAGACCGGGCCGCTCTCCGCATCTACAAACGATCGCACGAGGTCCCGCACCGATATGATCCCGACAATCTCACCTGCCTCCACCACACAGAGGTGACGCACATGATTGGTTTCCATCAAATGGCTGGCATCCAACATGGAGCGGTCCCCTGGGATCGTCAAAATCGGGCTGACCATGACACGATCCACCATCGTGACCGTGGGATCTAATCCCTTCGCAAGCACTTTCCGCACGAGATCCGTCTCGGTCATAATTCCGAACGGTCCTCCCTTGGGATCATCCGACTCCACCAACAGACAGCCGATCCGCCTGACATCCATCCGTTCGGCCGCGGCCGCAGCCGTCGTGTCTTGTGAAACCACCTCCAGGTATCGATGCATAAAATCTTGAACGGCTCCGCCCCCATGCTCACCCATCGCCACTCCTTGTTTCATGCACAGATTGCACGTTCGTTCAACGAATAGTCCGGGACCACTTTTGTCTCGGAATCCATGACGACCACTATACCCGATTACGAGAGGACGCGCACGCACACGATCGTGCCGTAGGAGTAGCACTAGCCAATCGAGCGCCAAAAGCGTACGCTCTTTCTCATTGCTCGTTTCGCAAGAAAGCACGCAATTCATTGCCGGCACGTTACACATCCCTCAGATGCTATGCATCGGCTTGATCTGAAGATCCCGCCGGTCGTCACCGGTGCGATCACCGCGATAGGCATGTGGCTTGTCTCCCGCGTCCTGCCCACATTCGCATTTGCGCCACTGCGAATCGTGGCCGTAGGAATGGGCATAGCCGGGGTTGTGACAGTGGGATTGGCGGTGCTGTCCTTCAGGAGGGCGCGCACCACCGTCAACCCCATGAAGCCGTCCTCAGCATCGTCGTTGGTGACGTCAGGAATCTATCGTTACACGCGCAATCCGATGTATCTCGGCATGTTGTTCGTCTTGGTCGGGTGGGCACTCTATTTGGCGAACGCCCTGACCTTTCTCTTTCTTCCGGCCTTCATCCTCTACATGAATCGTTTCCAAATCGAACCGGAGGAACGAACGCTGACGGCTGTATTCGGACATGAGTTTCTTGAGTACGTGTCTCGAGCGCGTCGGTGGATCTGACGGAGCGACGGTCTCGATTGGCGGTAAGCGACGAACCATCAGTTCGTGCGCGGTGAGCGGTTACCGCCGGTAGGGGGGATCATGCTGACATCCACTCTCTAAACCTCGTGCTCCTAGCTTCAAGACCAGGGTTGTACCTAGCATCAATTTGAAACATGAGACTCTCTCACCCTTCACTTCTTTCAACTACTCCGGTATCCGAACTTCTTCTCATCAACGACACCTCCTTATTGTAACTCGTTAGAATTGCAAATGAACCTGCTCAGTGGGGAGAGATATCTCGACCGGTTCCTTCGCCTTGGCATTCAACTTGCTGACACAGTTGCTTGGATACCTAAGGGGGTGAACAATGGAGCAGACGACGAACACCATCAACGTCCGTATTGAGTGGTGCAAACGACAATCGGCACAGGCTCGCACCGAATCAGAGGTAGACGGGTGGCGTGCAGAAGCAGACGGGCTGCGAGATGCCCTGATGAATAGTGACCACACCGACGACTATCGGCTGTATCCTCTCGAGATCTTTGAGCGCTATGTGCTTGGATTCCAAGATGGGACGGCGTTGCTGCGCGCCGCATGGGTAGAGCGCGTGATTCATGCTTCCACTTCGGGGACCTTTTAGATGGGAGGAGACGTGCTGCAGGAAGAGCATCGATGAACTGCCCACGATGCAACGGCCTCACCGTCAGTACGACACCTTTACCGTGCAGACTGGTTCCTCGTCGGACCTTCATAGGTGGCGCTGTGTCAATTGTGGAATGATCGTCGACGATGTGATCAATCAGAATCGGCAAGTCATCTCACGGCAAAGAGTGTCGCAGGGCTCCGAACGCCGCCGGTAGGGAAGCGAGGCTGCGTGACAGAAATATGGCCTGTCGGCAGCAGCCTGCGAGTTCTACAAGCCAACCCTGACTATGGATGCAGCCCGCTTCAGGGATAGGTCTCATCGTCCGCTCTTACAGTCCAAGGCCGACCATACTTGCGAATCTCCCCTCCTTCCGCTATGAAATTACAGACTAAGCTTCCTAGCCCAGGATTTGTGTCGTGGTACATATTCGACCAGCCACCGAAGCAGATTTTCCTTCCCTCCTCCAGGTGCAACAGGCTGCGTTCGGTGACTATGCCGGTCTCTATACGGTGAGTGGCTGGACGACAGAAACCATCGAGAGCCTAAAGGAGGATGCGAGAGAGAAACATATTTTCGTGGGGGAACAAGGAGGAACCATCGTCGGTTCCGTACGCTTCTGGACGGTGGCCGGCGTCTGCGTGATCCGATTGCTCTCTGTGAGTCCCGCTCATCAGCGTCAAGGCGTGGGGAAGACCCTCATCAGCGAAATCGAACGAGCCACGACCGATGCTCACAAATTTTACGCCTGCACTATGCTTCGCACACCCAGGAACATTCAGTTCTTCATGAATCTTGGCTACAAGGCGGAAACGATTCTTCCCGATCATTACGACCATCTCGATCTCATCTGCTTTGCCAAATATCGCTGAGCTGTGTCTCTCGCGGCACAATCCTGCGTATTCGTTGGTTCTTGCACCGTGAATGTGTGATGCCGTGGCGACATGTGACGGTCGCGCAGTAAGACTTTCCAACACTCGTTGATTGTGGATATGAGATACTGATTGCGAAAGGGAGCGACCCTGTATGGAAGTTCAAGCCCAATTTCCAGACGAACAATCCACAGCCGGGGAGTTTAAACGTCAGCCGGATGCGTTCCGGGACCGGGTCACCGCCGACGGCAGCTCGGGCTATCCAGCCGCAGCTGGCCGCTATCATCTCTACGTCTCATGGGCCTGCCCTTGGGCCCATCGGACGATCATCGTGCGCAAGCTCAAGAAGCTGGAGTCTGTAATCGGCCTGACAGCGGTGGATCCCATTCGTGACGAGCGAGGCTGGGCATTTCGGGAAGGCCCGGGACACTCGCTCGATCCCGTCAATGGATTTCAGTTTCTCCATGAAGCCTACAGCGCGACGGATCCGAACGACATCGGGCGCATCACGGTTCCGGTGCTCTGGGACCGCTTCAGCAAACGCATCGTCACCAACTCCGACGACGATCTGATGAGAATCTTCAACGGAGAGTTCAATCGATTCACCGAAAGCCCGATTGATTTGTATCCCGATGGACTCCGGCAAGAGATCGATGAGCTCAACACGTTCATCTATGAGAATGTGAACGATGGGGTCTATCGAGCGGGGTTCGCCACTTCACAAACCGCCTATGAGCGGGCGGCACGGCGATTGTTCGTCGCGCTGGATCAGCTCGACGCGCGCCTGGCCACTCACCGTTACCTATTCGGACCGGAATTCGTTGAAACCGACTGGCGGCTCTTTGTCACATTGGTTCGGTTTGATGCGGTCTACCATGGACATTTTAAGTGCAATGTCCGACGAATCCTCGACTACCCGAATCTCTTCGGATATCTTAAGGACCTCTACCAAACCGACGGCATCGCTGAGACCGTGAACTTCGACCACATCAAGCGGCACTACTACGTCACGCACGACGACATCAACCCCACCCGGATTGTTCCGATCGGCCCCGACCAAGACTTGTCTTCACCCCACGGGCGTGAGCGCCTCGCCTAGTCGCGGCGGCCTCACTTCGACAAGGTACGGATAAGTGACGCCACATGTGTGCGCCCCGGTGAGAACGTTGAAGCCACGATTGCGAGGCCGCTGTCCGTCCGCTCCTGCTTCAAAAGCGAAATTCAGAAATAAATGATTGGCGGGTGACTCGACTTTTGGTACAGTGCGGGGCCGCGTTGCCGATGCTCGTTTCATGAATCTCAAGAGGTCATCTTAAGAATGAGGACACAAGCTGGGTGTAGGCCGGTCTGCTTCAGGGGAAGAGAATGTGGACTTGTCCTTGCCGTCTCGTTGATCGTCCTTTCCGGTTGCGCCGTTCAAAAAGGCTCGACAAATTCTCTCATTTCTCCTCTCGAGCAGCAGGCTCCACCGGTTCTTATTGCCGATGCCTCTCACAAGACTACCCCATCAGCTGGACCAGCCCTCGAAGTCTCTTCTGAAGAGCCGCTCGATCCGTTTGCCAAGCCGGGCGAAGAAGCGATTGATGAGTACGATCCGTGGGAACCGCTTAATGCCAAAGTATTTGAATTTAACCGGCAGTTCGATCGCTGGCTGCTGAAACCGGTGGCCAAAGGCTACAACTTCATCGTTCCCAATGTTGTTCAGATCGGCATCAGCAATTTTTTTTACAATATTCGTGTGACGCCGCGTCTCATGAACAATATTTTCCAGGGGAAGTTCAAGGGCGCCGGTATAGAAGTCGGGCGATTTCTCATCAACACAACAGCAGGGATCGGAGGGTTCTTCGATGTGGCCCAGCGGTTCAATCTCACGACGCCGGAAGAAGACACTGGTCAGACACTGGGGTTTTACGGAGTTCCGCCTGGTCCATATATCATCCTGCCGCTGCTGCAACCTTATACCGTTCGTGATCTCGTTGGGTATGTCGGAGACATCGCCTTGAATCCCATCTACTGGCTGGTTCTACCGATCATCGAAATTGGCGAAATTCCTTCTGTGATCCCGCATTATAATCGGCTGACTACTTCATTGATCCTGATCACCGCGCGTGGGACCGAGATAGTGAACGATCGTTCACTGAATCTTGAAAAGTTTCAGGGTGTGGAAGAATCCACCCTTGATCTCTATGCGGCAGTCCGTAATGCCTACCTACAAACGCGAGCCAAAGCCATTCGAGAATAGCTCAGCGATATTTCACGATTCTCGTTCCGGTTGTTCCTGCGGCTCATAGAACGTTTCCTCTTGTACCCGTAGACCGACACCGCCTCACCTACCCCGCAAGCAGGCCGACCTGGCGCAAGAGCAAGAAGGTTACGCCTCTTAACGTTATACTATGAGGCGGTACTATGAACGTGACCTTGTCTGAGTGCATATGGAGACGCCTCGACGGCGGACAGATGCGCTCGTACTGTGTACGTCCGGTCTGGGTCTAAGGTCACAGAGACCTTTCCCGTCTTGTTCAAATAGTCAATGGCTAGGTATACCTGGTTCCAGGTTAGGTCTGGACAGAGCCCGACCACTTCCTCCATTGAGCAAGTCGCGCCATATTGCTCTAAGGCGCCATAGACACGTTCTATAATTGCTGAAACTTGCATAAATTCTCTCCCAAACCGAAGTCAAAACTTACAACTATTTATTATCTTTTTAACCTATGGGCTCAGATGCCTAAATTTCAGATGCTTCAAGGGACATTAAATGGACAAACTCCTATGTTACCTAATAGTAAGGAGGTAGGACGGACCTTGTGAACTAGGAAACCACCTAGTAAGAGGAGGAGAGATTACTAGTGCAGGATGGCGACTCACAGCGATATTTCATGGTGTAGTATCAGGTAGACCAAGACTCTACCTCGGGTAGGGTGCCTGGCCAGTGGATGCGCTTACGACGACACGCTTACAAGGCCTTCGGCGATCGCGTATTTGATTAACTCGGCGGTCGAGTGGAGATCGAGTTCACTCATGATGCGAAACTTGTGAAATTCCACGGTCTTGACAGAAATATTCAGGATAGAGGCAATGGCCTTGGTACCTTTTCCCTCGGCAACCAGCTGTAACACCTCCCGTTGCCGCTGTGTGAGAGAGGTCATCAATGGCTTGCTGGGATGGCCTTCCGAGGATTGGAGTGTCGCCGCCAAGACATCTTTCGTGATAAGCGGAGTCATGTAGTGTTGTCCCTGCATCACCGCCTGAATGGCTTGCTTGAGCTCCACTGCGGCGGACCGTTTTATCAAATAGCCGGAGGCCCCGGCCTTAAAGGCTTCAGTCGCATAGGTGGGGGTGGCATGCATGGTCAGGAAGATGAGCTTGCTCTCCGGCGCCAGCTTACTGATCTGGCGCGCCGCATCTAATCCATTGAGCAACGGCATCGAGATATCCAGCAATACGATGTCGGGGCGTAGCTGCTGCGCTGCTTCCACTAACGCTCGCCCGTCCTCCACCATACCGACCACTTCGCCCTCGGCTTCCACCAGCTTCCGAAGTCCAGCCAGGACAATGGCATGATCATCGGCCATTAGAATTCGGGGCCGTGTCATGCGACCTCCACCTCGCAAGGCACCCACGCACAGACCTTTGTGCCGTGGGCCGGCTGAGACTGGATCCGAAAGAACCCGCACAGTTGTCGCAGCCGTTCTTCCATACTGCTCAATCCCAGTCCCTGTTGATGGGTACGCAGGTCTTGTGGGTTAAATCCCTTTCCATCATCAATGACGGACAGACCGACCCCTTTTGACGACCCGCGGAGCTGGACCGTCACGGTCTTCGCCTGCGCATGTTTCATCGCATTTTGGACGCTTTCCTGCATGACGCGGAAGAGACAGGTCGCCTGATCGAGCGGCACCGCATTCGGAACATCAAGAATCTTCAGATGAATGGGCAAGCCCGTGAGCCGGGAAACCTGATGGATATGGTCCTCAACCGCCGGGCGCAATCCGGCATGCTCCAACAACGAGGGATGAAGCCGGTACGCGAGCTGGTGCACATCGTCAGAAAGCTGTTCCAACTGTTCACGAAGTGGTCCCAGCGCTTGAGCAAGTTCAACGGGTGCAGCTGAAGGGCGGTGTTCCAGGGAGGCTACTTCCAGGACCAAAGCAGCCAATCGCTGGCTCACGTCGTCGTGCAGCTCACGGGCAATTCGCTGCCGTTCATGTTCTTGCGCCGCCAAGAGCTTGGACGTCAGCTCTTCCAGTTGCACCTGCTGCTGATGCAATTCCAGCTGGTTGCGATGAAGCGCCTCTTCCGCCTGCTTGCGTTCAGTGATGTCGACGGCGACCCCTCCCAACAGCACCGGCGCTCCCTTGTGATCGACGATGGGAAACTTACTCACAAGCGCGTGCCGAATCTCTCCATTCAGTATGAACGGCGCCACCGTGTGCAGGGGCAGCCGACTCTCCCGCACCTTCTTATCGTTTGACTCGTACTGTTCGGCGACTTCCGCCGGCCACAACTCGTAGGCGGTCTTCTCTTTCCAGTCCAATCCCTTCAGCACAGATTCATGGAAGAGTCGATTGACGTAGAGATACCGTCCCTGAGCATCTTTGATCCACGCAAAGCCGTGCAAATGATCCATAAAGGACGCGAATCGTCGCTCGCTTATTTTCAGCGCTTCCTCGGCATGTTTGCGCTTCGTGATGTCGACCATCGCCCCCAAGGTTCGAGTCGGGCGACGCTCGGGCCCCTCATTGTCGAACAACGTCCATGATCGAAAGCTGACCCAGCGGACAGTGCCGTCAGGATACAAAAGGCGGTGTTCCATCGAGTAGAGATCGTCCCCCAAAGGATCGTGGGCCTGCTTGATCGCCATGACAACCGCCTCACGGTCGCCCGGATGAATGAGTTGGATATATCCTTCCAACGAAGCGGGTTCATCAGGTCCCACGCCGTAGATTTCTCTCATGACCGGTGACCAGTAGACTTTTCCGGTGCGATGGTCCTGATCGAAAATACCGAAGTTGGCCAACCGAATGACCTGATCAGACCGTTCCTCCCGTTCATGCAGTGCGTTTTTGGCCTCCACACGCGCCGTCACATCTTCCGTGGCAATTACAATTCCGCCTATTTTATCGCCGCTATACCAGGGGCGAACATCCCATGTGATCCACTGCACGGAGCCATCAGCTCGGACGAAGCGGTCTTCATCGGCCCTCAGAATTTCTCCGACCAGGCCGCGCCGATGGACCTCCTTCCATCGTGATGAAATCTCGGGACACACATCGTAGTGCGATCGGCCGAGGATATCCCCTGCCGGCCGGTATTCCTCCATCCAGCGGCGGCTCGCCGCCAGATAGCGCATGTCGCGGTCAAACATCGCAATCGCGGCCGGTGCGTGCTCGATGAACAACCGGAAGCGCTCCTCACCGTCCCGCATCGCCGCATTGGTTCGCTCGAGGTCGGCTGTTCTTTCTTGGACGCGTTGTTCCAACTCTTCATGAGTCCGGCGCAAGTCCTCCTCAACCACTTTGCGCTCAGTAATGTCATTGCCGATCGTCAGGAGACAGGGTTTTCCTCTGAGCGTAATCAAGTTTGACGAGATGAAGAATTGTCGCCGCTCTCCATTCTTCATCCGCATCGACACTTCAAGATTTCTGACCGACCCTTCAGATTTCAATCGATCGATGAGCCTGATCCGGTCATGAGGATCAGACCAGATCCCCAGCATCAACGTCGTCGTTCCGATCACCTCGTCCCGGCGAAAGCCGAATGTCGCGAGGCAGGCGTCATTGATGTCTAGACAGACCCCGGTCTCAAGGTCCGTGATACCGATGGGATGAGGACTTAGGCGGAAGGCTTCGGCATAGAAATCGTCTCTTGCCGGTTCTGCGGCAGTCTCCCCGCGAGCTCCGGAGAAGCGAGGCTGTGCAAGCAGCCGCGCCCTGGCCCGACGCTTCTTCTTGTCGGCTTTGGGTATCATTACCAGAGGAAAACCATTCTAGGCTTCTTGCACAACCGTCGCAAGACCGAGTTCCAAAAATATCTATGTAGGTTAAACCACTCGCGCTCCTCAGGGTCATACGACTTATTGCGTTCGGTGAAGAGCCGCAGCGCCGAATCATCCACGAGTTTCAAAGCTGCCATCGTCCAAGGAATAGTGAACGCATCCAAGACTATCCACGGCATCACATCGGCTTGGGTGAAGAAACAACGTGTCGTGGTCGAGAGTGGCAAAGTGTAGATCTATAGGTAATGTTCGTATTAGATTGAAGAGCTAGGAAGAACCTATACCGATATGCTTCAGTGGTCCGGAAAGAATCGAGCTGCAAGAGGTTCGGTGTGGCCTGCGGCCTTTGTGTGCGCTTTTCTTTGGTGTGTTGCTGTCACCGCTTCCCCACAAGGTACGGAAACTCCCATGGAAGCGGTGCGCGAGACGGTCGCCCAGGTCCTCCGCATCCTCAATGATCCCGCATTGAAGAACCCGGCCAAGCACGCACAACGTCGTCGCATGCTGGAAGAAATCGCCGGCAGCAGGTTTGATTATGCGGAAATGTCGAAACGAGTGCTGGGCAGTTATTGGAAATCGCTGACGGAGATTCAGCGGAAGGAATTCGTCGAGGTATATAAGAGTTTCCTCTCCGATATCTATGCCGGAAGAATCGAAGACTATACCGGACGAAAACAAGACGTGAGTTACTTGACCGAACGGATCGAAGGATCGTATGCGGAGGTGAGAACCGAGTGGCGGTCGGACAAAACGACGCTTCCGATGGATTACCGCCTCATGGTGAAAGATGGTCGGTGGTCTGCCTACGACATCATCATAGACGGCGTGAGTTTGGTGAGTAACTATCGGAGCCAGTTTCAGAAGGTCATTCGCGAGAGCTCTTATGAGGAGTTGGTCAACAAACTGCGCGAACGATCCATCCAGCCCGAGGACACGAAAAGGAAACTATGACCGGAGCGGGCGGCACTCACACCGGCTCTTGGGTGAGCCGGAGAACACCTGTAGAAAAGGCGACGGCACATGTCTAGCGTAAGTGTGAAGGAGGGAGGGCCTAGGACGCAGCTATCGCTGGAACAGAACGAACAGGATATCTTGATCTGGGCGCTTCAGAGCGCCGTATCTGATCTCGGCGGAGAAATAGCGGACACGGAGAGTGGCTTTATGTGATCAACGGTCAAGTGATCGAGGACTTCGCACCCGGGGACACCGCAAACGTACGGTATGCCTGCATCAAGCATGGCAAGCACCAGATGTGAGCGTTTGGCGTTGAATTCCGAGCGGCGTATCCTCGTGTGCTACCGAATTGCCTCAGCATAACGCCATAATTGTTGGTAATTGTTGATGTTTCAACGAGGTACGACGTGGGGATATTTCTCGCGGGTTCTAATGCGGATCCGGCTATCACTTTTCCTTGGGTGGGTTCATTCCCCATCTGAGCCGTGGGCCGCGAGCGTAGGTCCAAGGCTGCATTTGAACTGCGCTCAGCCTGCTACGCATCGGTTCCGAAGGCATTGTTATGCGGCTTCTACTTCGACGTGATCGCTTGTGGAGGCAGGAGCCGGAATAGTTTGACCCTGTTCCTTCAATCCCTCGAAGTGCAGCGCAATCGCATCACGAATCAGCGATAGAACCTCCTCCCTCGATTCGCCGGCCGCGACGCAGCCCGGAAGATCCGGAACGTACGCCCCATACGAACTTGGGCCCTTTTCGACGAAACAAGGTATCGCATACGATTCTCTCGTCGGTGTTTGATTTTCTCGCTCATAGGCTCGACTACCTTTCCGACTGTAGCCGGCTCCAAAACCCGACTGATCGGAAGCGGAGCTGCTGTGTTGCCTATCGCCTCAGATACGGTCCATTGACGGCATTCACAATCACCACTATTACGACTCCTATCGATCGGCGTCAGGGTTGACCATCAGGGGAACATTGAGCTTTTCAGGCACGATGATGGTTTTGGCGTTGGGGCTGTCATAGAGCTTGTACCGCAAGTAGTTCGGCGTCAGCGTTTTGGTGATGAGTTCCTGCGCCTGCGACTGTCCTATGGCCCTGATTCTCAAGCTGTCGGCCTCGCCCTCCGCGCGAATCTTCAACGAATCACCCTCGCCCTTGGCCTGAATCCTGGCAATGTCGGCATTGCGCTGCGCAATCACCACCTCGAAGTCCTTCTGCTCTTTCTCCTGTTCCTTGGCCTGCTTTTGTTCGATAGCCCTCAACACCATCTGGGAGAATTCCATTTCCGAGAGCGCCACGTTGTAGCACATCCAGATGACGCCCTTTCATCGCTTCGACCACAACGGCTTCGATCTTGCTTCCGATTTCGCTGCTACGCTCAGGAAGCGTGACCATGGTGTAGTTCGCGACAACCGCGCGCACAGCCGACAAGAGCACCGGGTGAACCAATTGCCTGTACCATTCATGCCCCACTTCCTGGGCCAGGAAATAGACTTCTTCCGGGATCGGGCGCATGGTGATCGCGGCATACACGGTCACCGGGAGATCGTCCGCGGTCAGCACATCCACTTTTTCCTTGAAGGTCTTCCATTTCGTGTCATACACGAAAACGTCGTTCCAGAGCGCTCGCCAGAAGATTCCTTCCTTGAGCGGTTCTTTCGTCATCCCGGTCGTGAGGGGGTACCAACGCAGCCCTCGACTTCCCGGAGGAACCGTACTAATGCAGCCCTGGAGGACCATGATGATCGGGATCAGCACAAGCAGTAGACGAGCCGTGAAAGAAACTTTCATATATCCCTCCTCTTCGTACGTTTGCCGCGTCTTCCACCGAGCCTTATGTTCTACGGGACCGCCTGGGACCGTCGCCTGTTGCGATCCACAGCCGCATGAGCCTCGGCGACCCGTTCGAGTTCCTGCGCGGTTTGCTCGTAGTAGCGCGCCAACAACCGCGCACCGGAGACCATGTCCGCCTCAGGGCCGAAGAGTGCCTCGTAACGCGTCGCAGCAGTCGCCTGCGCATTGGCTTTCTCGCGCATCGCAACCGCTTGATCCCGATAGTAGCCGGCAATGGCCTTCTGATCATGGGAAGGATCATAGGAGCTCATATAGGAGCTCATATCGAGAGGCTCATCTGCGGCGCATCCACCGATCCCAAGGAGGCATACCAGTAGGCTCAAACCTACTTTCACTGTCGGCTTGCGAGCCATCATATCTTCGCCATTGGCCCGTATACTCGGAAAATTAAACAAGAGCTGAGCCCCTGCCGATGATTGTACTACACGCAATACTTCAACAGTCGGTACATGGGGAGAGAATGTTAGCTTCCCGAAGATGAGCGGCTTCGTTGGCTATCCGCGTGGACCATCCACGGGGTCTTCTACTGGGTGACTTCTCAGGCCGGGCCTCATCATCATTGGACGCTCATCTCACCAAATCTTCATGGCGATGTTCTTGATCGAGATTGGTGCGACTAGTAGACTGGTTTAGACCCGTAAGCCCAGTGAAGGGAAGAGAAAAGGGTGACGTTCAAGAATCGCGAAGAGGCCGGTCGACGGCTCGCCGAACAACTGATCCGGTATCGTGACGATCCGGCGGCACTTATTTTGGCGCTTCCACGTGGCGGTGTCGCAGTCGGTTACCAGTTGAGCCTGGGTCTACATCTTCCGCTGGACGTTTTCATCGCTCGAAAGCTGGGAGCGCCGGATAACCCGGAGTATGCATTAGGCGCAGTGGGTGAAACAGGCACGATCTATCTGAACCCTGACGCGATGGCGGCGTACAGTCTATCTTGTCCAGACGTCGAGGAAGTGGTCCAGGTGCAGCAACTAGAGATCGCTCGACGGCAGAATCTGTACCGCCAAGGTCGGCCGCTGCCCACGCTCACCGACCGTATTGTCATTCTCGTGGATGATGGGATCGCCACCGGTTCCACGTTTTTCGCCTCGGCCAAGTCCATCAAGCATCTGAAGCCGCGCCGCCTGATTGGAGCCATTCCAGTCGGCCCGGTGGAGACGATACAAGAAGCTCGCAGGCAGGTGGACGAGTTGGTAGTCCTTGCCACACCGAACCCGTTCTGGGCTGTCGGTAACCACTATGTCGACTTTGCGCAGGTCAGCGATCACGATGTGACGGACTATTTGAAGCTGGCGGAAGAGTCGCTGTTGGGATGGAAGGAACGGACACACTCTTCAACGGCTTAACTGCCATTGATAAGAGAGCAGGCTCGCGGCAATGTGGGTGAATCACTACGCGTGCCTCCGTTCGGCACCGCGCCACATCCGCTGTTTTGAGTTTCGGAAGGGAAAGGCCATGACATGAGAATCGTCATCGGTGTTGATTGGTCTGATCAGGCGTTCGCCGCCGTCACCCAGACGTTCCTGCTCTATTCTCCAACCGACGTCACGCTGGTCCACGGCGCAGAATTAGGGATTTTGGAACATCCGTTCGTGGCCCAAGCAGGCAACGTGCAAGGGTACGATGATTTCCGTCATGCGATGGTGGATTCGGGAAGCCAACTGCTCGACCGCGCCGCCGCCATGGTGCCGGCAGAGGTTGCGTCGATCAGGAAGGTGAACGAAATCGGCAGTCCTGCTCAGATCATCCTCGACAGTGCCAAAAACCTTTCCGCCGACCTTGTCGTAGTCGGCGTGCGCGGACGAAGCCGTCTATCTGAGGTTGTTCTCGGCAGCGTCTCCCATCGGGTGCTTCTGCACAGTTCCCGTCCGACCTTGATCGTCAGAGGTGCTGCACGCAAGGTTCAGCGGGTGCTCGTCGCCATCGAGGATCGGGAGGACGCCGATCGAATCGTGAAATGGTTGACGCAACATCCCTTCGCCGATCCCACCAAGCTCTGCGTACTTCATGCCCTCGTTCCGATCGGAGTACACGACCCCTATGGCGCGCTGGGAACCGGAACATGGTGGGAGGGCGCGGAGCGCTATGCGGAGGAACTCGTCAAATCGACCGCCGGCAAACTCGCGAACCCTTACTATACGGTGAGCACGAAAGTCTCCACGGGCAACCCCGCTGCGGTGATTGAAGAGGAGGCGAAGACCATGGATCTCGTGGTCGTCACCTCCCATGGACGCAAGGGACTTTCTCGTTTCCTCTTGGGGAGCGTCTCCCACACGGTCGTGCATCACGTGACCTGTCCAGTCCTCGTCTTGAGATGAAAGGATTGAACATGAATAAGCCACTGGTCGTTGCCTTCATGCTCATATCCGCGTTGACCTCGGTGGCCTTTGTCAGACGCGTGATCATCGACTCACATTAGTATCTCGATACTCGATGTGCTCGTATCCATCGACAGGCTCTATGATGATTCGGCTGCGGGATAGCTTGGGGGGCAACTCCGAATCTACTGCTCCGGATGAGGATCTTTTCGGATGAGCGCGAGGTAGAGCAACGTATCGGCGAGGTCTTGATCGGTCATCGTGCGGTCTGGAAACATGCCGGTGCCGGGATGTCCATCCCGAATGGCGCTGGCGCGCTCCTTGTTGGTTTTCAGGCGCAGAGCCTCGGGATTCCGTAGATCTGAAGGCGGAGGATTCAGTTTCGCGATGAGCGAGGCAGTGTCGGCTGCCACTCGTGGTGTCCGATACAGATACCCATCGATACCGTGACAGTAGTAGCAGACACCCTTGCCGTTGAAAATCTCCCGCCCCCGCATGGTATTGCCCTTTAACTTTCCGCTCGGTTGCGCTGGAGGAGATTCGGCCCAGGTTCGATCAGCTACAGACACCGGCTCGACTCCCAGCCAGATCATGATGAGTATGCTGAACGAGGCCATCAGCTTGACCAGCAGATTGAGACTAAGGTAACCGAACAGATGTCTCACGCTTTGTCGTCTATTCTGTGATTTCCATCAGTGCTCACTGCAACAGGCATTGTATCTATCTTCGGGAATACTGTTCATGTCGCTGAAGGCTTTCTCGCGCTCGTCCGCACTGGTCACGTTATCAATCGCAGGATACAGCGCTCGCTCCTCTTTCCTATTATGTGAGCTCAAGAGGTTTACCAGCGCCTGCTCGTCCTGATCGGTATCGGGAGTCAGCCCTTCCACCTTTTGGTGAATCGCGTCAAGCAACTGCTTGATCTGGCTATGCTCGTGTCGCATCATGGGCGTCGGCCCGTCCTCGATCATGCCGGTCTTCTCTTCCCACATGGGAAAAAGCAGTTCCTCTTCCCACACGATATGCCGCTGGAGACCGACTTTGAATTCCTTAAAGGCTTCCTTGGCCTTGGCAAAGTCCGATCGTTTCAATGTTTGAAAGGTCTTGAACAGCTCATCCAGTCGGTCGTGATCCGCTTCATAAAACGCCGTGATCGTAGTCTGCTCCTCAGTTCAAATATGAGAACCCCCCTTCGCATCTGCGCGCAACCGATGCGTCCGACCGGTCAGTCACCCTTTACCCATGCTGATCTTCGATCGTCACTCCAATCCCGATCCAGGCTCTCAAGAGATCATGTCTGGTGATCGAGTACGCAACTTTGCCGTTCTTGCTGACCGGCAGGCTCAGAAGCCGTTTTTCCTCCATCAGCCTGACGGCTTCATCGATGCTCGTCTCCTCGGTTACGGCAATACGATCCTTGCCCATGACTCTTCGGCTGCCAGACGGTTGAGATCCATGTTCTCCTGCAGTGCGCGAAGAATGTCGAATTCACTGATAAAACCGATGAAGTCACCCTGCTCGTTCACAACCGGGGCCCCTGATGTATGACTCGTGAGCAGCTCAATGGCAACCCCCATCGCATTCTGATCGCGGCGAAACACAAGCTGATTCGTTGCGCGTACTTGGCCGACCGTCTTGAACCCTCCTGCTGGAACTCCTGGCGTCGCTAGCGTTGTCATCGCATTCCTCCTGATTGATGGTGGGAACTCTGAGCGGCTCCGTTCCCCCGGTTACTGCAATTGTTCGAATTCTCCGTCACGTGTGAGCCGCTCCGATAAGAGTTGGATTCGGAAAAACTTGTCCCATCCCATTTCTTATCACACACGCCGCAGAGACTAAAAGACCACACTCCGATCACGCTCGGCCACGGCCTTGATGTAATCCGGCATACCTTTGATGGAAGCGCCGGCCACCAGATCTCTTCCGCCGATTTGCCTGGCCACGGCACAAGCACCGCACACCCAAATCGGCACACCGGCCGCTTGCACGGCGGTGATTAACTCTTTCAGCGGGGTCACGTTCACGCCGGTCACATGATTCAGCCACGCCTTTCCGCCCCAGCGTGACGGCTTCGTTCCACAACCACAACACCACGTCATGTCCTTGGTCCTTTGCCCTCTTGGCGGCCATGAACGGCAAGGTCGCCATCGTAGGATCGTCGGTTCCTCGACTGCCTGAAATAATGAATGTCGCCATATTGGACTCCTTGAGATAGTGGATGCAGCCAGCCCATCAGCTCCGGCTGACTGCTGGTTGCTGATCAGTTATCGCGCTAGCGATCGCATGTAATGTACCCACTGCCACACCTGTTCATCCAGCACTTGTATAACGACTCATGCCGGTTCTTATCGTTTACTCTTTCACGAGCTATTACCCTTGTGCCTACGCATACGAATTCAACTTTATTCCTTTACCGCCGACGAATGCCGCGTGACGTACGTCACGCCTCCCAGCATCAATAGGGTGCATCCACCGGCTTGCCCCCCTTCGGCCAATCATGAATCTTGTCGGGAAAGTCCGGTCGAGACTGAGTATTGATATAGGCCGCCACATCAACCGCCTCATCATCCGTCACTGTCCACCCCCAGCCTCGCGACATGTTGGCCTTGATAAACGAGGCCGCCACGCTGATCCGCGCCATACCCGCGCCGATGTTATACGAACGCGATCCCCACAGGGGCGGCGCCGCCAACGTCCCTTGCCCATCGGAGCCATGGCAAAAGACACACTTCTTCTCATACACTTTCTTGCCGCTGAGAGGATCAGGTGGATGGGTCGAGGTGAGGCGTGGGATTCCTCGCCACGGGACCGCACTGCCGGGCGGCATATTCTGCGACAGCCATTCGATGTAGGTGACGATGGCCGTCAGTTTCACACTGTCGGGCGGCAAAGGCTTCCCGTTCATACTTCGTTCGAAACACTCATTGATTTGATCCGCGAGGGTCATCTGTCGGCCGGCACGCTCACGATACTGTGGGTAGAGCGTACTGATGCCGACGAATGATGCCGAGTTCGGATTGAGCCCCGCATCCAAGTGACAATTGTTGCAGTTAAGTGCGTTCCCGACATACCGTTTCCCATATTCCTGAGTTTCGACGATCATCTTGTAGCCGAGTCGAATCTGTTCGCCTCTTAAATCACCTGGAATAGTTTCAGGCGATGGCGGGGCAAACAACGCGTTGGCTGTCGACTCCTCACTCGGACGACCAGCCGCCTCCTCACTCTCCGTCACCCGTGGAGGTGGCACACAACTGGTCGTCACCAACAATGTACTCACCAGCACGACACCTACAATGACCGGTCGGCTCATAGATAGAACCTCATTTCTTCACACCGGACGCCGGAGAGTAGGTACTGATCCCGAACAATGTGAACAGCTGGCAAAACCCCACCGCCCCGGTGAGCAGTAGTATAACCCCCACCGCAAGTGCTGCTCCCGCACTGGCAGTTGACAGCCCGCAAAGAGTCCGACGATGATCGCCAATAGTCCTACTCCAATGCGTATCTGCAAGAAAAATGGGTCAGGATGGGGTCAGGATGTTTTCCATTGTCCTATTACTACTCGCAGCAGCGAGCCACCTCACCCTTTAGAGTCCGACTGCCATACGGACGGGATGGACTGTTTCTGATATCCCGTAAGGCCCCGTCAATACCACCTGCTCAGGATCGACATATGTCCCGAACAGACGATCCCACACGGTAAACAAGACCCCGAAATTCGCCCCCGTCCTCCCGATCTCTCTCAGGTGGTGCACGCGATGGTAGCGAGGCGTGACGAAGAGCCACTCTAATTTTCTCGATTGCCAGGTCACGTTCATGTGCATCCAGTTATTGGTTAGGACCAACATATACCCATAGATCGGGAAAAATGCTGCGGGCACCGGTTTGAGGAGCGGAAACGCCAACAGATAGGGAATATTCGCGAGGATGATTTGTGGAAAGCTCGCCCGGACACCGGCGAGCCAGTACAACTCCGTTGGCGCATGGTGCCAGCGATGGATCGGCCAGACCCACGGCGTGTGCCAAAGTCGATGCATCCAATAGGCGAGTCCGTCGAGGACGAACAGGAAGACCACCAGCTTGAAGCCGAATGGAAGTGCCTGCCAACGCCAGTAGGAGTAGTGAGGAAACGGGATCCAGTTCGTCACCTGTGCAGCAAAGACGAAGAAGATCTGGTACGTCGTGAGCGCCACTACATCTGGGACGAGTACCTGACTATACGGGATCAGACGTGTGGGCCACCAATACTCTGCTGCGAAAAAGACCAGGCCAATTCCCCAATAGATGGCGATCCCTTCCAGCGCAAACGTATTCACAAGCGAGTCGATCATCGTTACCACTTACGAACGGGCCCAGAGTGACAGCGGAAAAGCAATGCAAGAGGATTACTCATCTTGAAGGCGCTGGTCAAGTCAGTACGGTACCCCTGCCCATTGGTTCATCAGGATTGCTCGCCAAGTTCGATTCGACCCGCGTGCGCGTAGAAATGGAGTGGATTGACGAACAATCCCAGCTTCTTTACCAATGGCGCAGCATGTTCCAGGTCTTAGCCGCCGCTTGTTAAGCTAGAGCATTTGTGATTTAAGTGTATACATTCTGTAGAATGCCCTCCATTGTTTTCTTGATGGAGGCAACAGGATGGATGCCTATTCGCAGGATCTACGGGACCGTGTGTTGAGAGCCTTGGAACGTGGGGAGCGTCCGACCGCCATTGCCGCCCGATTTGAAGTCAGCCGGGTCTGGGTGTATCAGGTGCAGAACCGGCTCACGCAGACGGGTCAGCGGAGCAGTCTCCCAATTGGAGGCCATCGGCAGTCCCGGTTGGTCGGGATGGAGTCGACACTGCGGGCGTGGCTGAAGGAAACAGGCGATCTGACCCTTGCGGAGATGTGTGCTCGATTAGCGGCCCACGGGATTGCGATGAAGGTCCCCGCCTTGTGGCATCAACTCAATAAATGGAAGCTCACCCTTAAAAAAACACCCTACACGCCAGCGAGCAAGAGCGCGCCGACGTGCAAGCCGCACGGCGTGAGTGGCAGGCCTCCCAACCCGCGCTGGACATCACGAAGCTGGTCTTTCTGGATGAAACGGGGGCGTCGACGAACATGGCACGGCGCTACGGACGCGCCCCGCGTGGTGAACGGTGCGTCGCCTCTGTCCCGCACGGACATTGGCACACCACCACCTTCGTGGCGGGGCTGCGTCATGCTGACCTCTCCGCTCCAATGGTGGCGGATGGGGCCATGACCGGCGCCCTGTTCCTCAAATATGTCCAGGAGTTCTTATGCCCGACGCTCCGCCCTGGTGATATCGTCATCGCCGACAACTTACGGAGTCACAAGGTGGCGGGAGTGAAAGCGGCCAGTGAAGCGGGGGGGCACGCATCCGCTATCCTCCCGCCGTATTCCCCCGACCTCAATCCCATCGAAAAACTGTTTGCCAAACTCAAAGCCTTGCTCCGCAAAGCCGCCCCTCGGACCGTGGACGCGCTCTGGAATGAAATTGGGAGGCTGCTTGACGGCTTCACCCCCGACGAATGCCTGCGCTACTTCGCGTCCTCAGGCTATGTAAAGACATAAACCAAAAATGCTCTAGGGTGAAATGGTTAACATCTCTCCCCGATATTTCTTCGCCTTTTCCTTGAGAAAGGACCGCGGAATCCAACCAGAGGAAGATGCCGCTTCGGCGGCGCATGAAGTGTCGGCAAGAAATTTCTTTTCGGTCGGAAACCAGGAAATTCTTTGAATTTGTTATCGAGCACACTACTCTAGTCATCGATGAACGGATAACCGATAGCAGTTAAATTAAATCGATTTTTCGGAATAGAAGACCGCGCGTCCCGCATCCATGTCTAAACTTCCTCCTCGGACTATTCATAACCTCGCCGATCTCTTCGACCTTCGCTGCCGGCATCAGCCGGAGGCGCTGGCCTATGCGCTTATTCGGGATACCCTTGAGCTGGAGCGTCAGCTGACCTATGGCCAGCTTGAACGCGGGGTGCGTTCGCTGGCCGGGCAGCTCGTCCGCGCGGCTCGACCGGGCACCCACGCCCTGCTGCTCTACCCGGAGGGCCTTGAGGCCGTCTGCGCGTTGTGGGCCTGTGTCTGTGCCGGGCTCGTCCCGGTTCCCGCGCCGGCCCCCGACCCCATCCGGCTGAAATCCGGCCTACCGAGACTGCGCGCGATCATCGACGATGCCCAGGTCTCGTTGGTGCTCACGACGTCGAGGATCGCGGCGTTGTCTTCGGAGTTTTCCATCCCCAATGACTTGAGGCCGATCAACTGGTTGGCAACGGATCAACCCTACGATCAGTCGATTCAGTTGAGTGGCCACGGCCTCACAAGCACCCTCTTGCGTACCTGCAATATACCTCAGGGTCGACGGCCACACCGCGGGGCGTCATGATCAGCCAGGGCAACGTGCTCGCGCACTGCCGGGCCTTGAGTCTGGCCGGCGACGTCTCGGCCGGCAGCCGGTCGCTCTGCTGGTTGCCGTATTTCCATGACTATGGGTTACTGCACGGACTCCTCGCCCCATTCTATGCCGGGATTCCTGCCTATCTGATGTCCCCCATCACGTTTCTCCGGCGGCCATTACGGTGGCTCGACGCGGTGGCTCGCTTTGGGATTACCCACAGCGGCGGACCGAATTTTGCCTATGAGGCCTGTCTCCGGGCGGTGCGGCAACAGCAAGAGTGGCGGGCTGACTTGAGCACATGGCTGGTCGCCAGTTGCGGGGCCGAACCCATCCATCCGGAGACGGTGGAGCAGTTTATCAGCGCCTTTGGCCCGCATGGATTCCAGCGGAGGAGCTTCTCACCGGCCTATGGCCTGGCGGAAGCCACGCTGGTGGTGACGATGAAGCGGGCCGGAGCGGAACCAAGCTTGTTGCATGTAGAGGCCGACGCATTGGCCGACTCGATCGTCAAAGAGTCTCCTGTATCGGAACGGGGCACGCGGACACTGGTCGGATGCGGAGAACCTCTTGAAGAGACTCGTGTGCGGATCGTGAATCCGACGACCCACGCCGAATGCCCACCAGGCGTCGTGGGAGAAGTGTGGGTGGCCGGAGCGGGGATCGGCGCCGGCTACTGGGGCAAACCGGACGACACCGACGCCACCTTTCACGCCACGCTCGCTGGGTCAGGCGAAGGGCCCTATGTACGGACCGGCGATCTGGGATTTCTCCATAGAGGCGAGCTGTTCCTGACCGGGCGCCTCAAAGATCTGATCATCGTGCGTGGACGGAACTATTATCCGCATGATCTGGAGTGGGCGGCTCAACAGGCGCATCCCGGCTTGCGACGAGGCTATGGCGCGGCCTTCGCCGTTGAGGGCCAGACCGGCGAGCGCGTGGTGCTGGTCCATGAGATCGAGCAGCAGGGGCCTGACTCCGACCTGACGGAAATCGTGCGCGGCATCCGTCGCGCGGTGGCGGACGCCTATGAACTCGAACTCCACAGCGTGGTGCTGCTCAAGTCCGGCACGATCCCACGAACCTCCAGCGGCAAGATTCAGCGGGGCGCCTGTAGAGCCGCCTTCGAGTCCGGCCTGCTCGCGGTCGTCATAGCGAGCACGTTGGACCTGGCCCGGATAGCTGAAACCGATGCGAGTGCCGAGCGAGACTCCGCAAACCACCATCGAGAAAAAGCTGGCCGAGATCTGGCAAGAGGTGCTGGGCGGACCTCCTCCGCATCGCCAGGCAAACTTCTTTGCCCTCGGCGGCAATTCCCTCCTCGCCGCACAGGTTGTTGCGCGCATCCTCGATGTGTTCCACGTTGAGCTCCCGCTCAGTGTGCTGTTCGAATGTCCGACCGTGTCCGCATTGGCCAATCGGATCAGCGAACCGAGCATGAGTACAGATGACCCGGACCGGGCCGGAGAGAAGCGTGGGTACCCAAGTGACGCCGACGGGACACGGATTCCACACATTCCACTTCTTTCGGCAGCCACAAGAGAAGGCAGAATTCCTCTCAGCCCCTCGCAACAGCGACTGTGGTTCTTGGAGCAAGTTCATCCTGGAAGCGCGATCAACCATATTGCCATGGCGGTGCGTCTACAAGGGTCGGTCACCCCCGAGGTGGTGGAGCGGTCGGTGCGGGCAATCGCCCGTCGGCACGAGAGTCTTCGCACGCGGTTCGGATCGGAGCGAGGGGAGGGATTCGCAGAAGTATTTCAGGCGGCGCTCGTCTCGATAGACCGGCAAGACTTCCAGGCGTTGGACCCTGCCGAACAAGCCATTCAGGTGCGGCACTTTCTTCGAACCGAGCGGAGCCGGCCGTTTGACCTACGACAGGGACCGCTCTTCAGAGTGACCCTGCTGGCGCTTAAAGCGGATGTGCACGTCTTGGCGCTGACATGCCACCGTCTCGTCGCCGACGGATGGTCACTCCGTATCTTCTGGAAGGAATTGGCCCTTCTGTGGGACGCCGGCGGTGATGGGCATGCGGCTCGACTGCCCACGTTGACCATGCAGTATGCGGACTATGCCGAGTGGCAGCGCACCAGGCTTACGCACGGCCTGCGTGAGGTCCAGCGAGCCTACTGGATCCGGCAGTTGAGCGGTGTCCACGCTCCTGCTGAACTCCCGGTCGATCGACAGCGGCCGCGGGCGCGCACGTTCGAAGGCGGTGTGCGATCGCGATCGCTTGCTCCAGAACTGACCGCGGGCCTGAAGGTCTTTTGTCAGCGCCAGCACGTCACGACATTCATGGTGCTGTACGCCGTCTTTGCGATCTGGCTGCATCGCTACACCCACGAGTCGGATCTCGTCATGGGCTCGATCGTGGCCGGCAGGCGTCGGAAGCGCGCTCGAAGAGGTGATGGGCTATTGCGTGAATACCGTGGCGTTGCGAGCCGACGTTTCGGACGGCATGACAGGACACGACTTGTTGCAGCAGGTACGTCGGGTGGTGCTGGAGGCCTATGACCATCAGGACCTCCCGTTCGAAGAAGTCCTCGAGGCGCTGTCGTTACAGCGCGCGCGGTCGCTGTCTCCGCTGTTTACCGTGATGATCGTGTGTGAAGACGACCCCGTGTCCACGTTCACCGTCAAGGATCTGGAGGTCGCGCCGCTCCCCTGGGAGCCGACAGCGTCGGAGTTCGACCTCGTGTTGATGGTGGTCAACAAGGGGGACGGCCTGGACGTGGCGTTTCTCCATGATTCGACGATTTTTGACGACGTCGACCATCGACCGCATGTTGGGACAGCTGGAGATCCTGCTGGAGGAATTTCTCAAGACCCCTGAGGTCCGTCTTGACCACCTTTCATGGCTGACCGCCGAGGAGAGACAGAACATTCAATTGACCTGGAACGAGCCGCCTCCGTCGGCCTCCGGGATCCATGCGCTCATCGAGGCACAGGTGGAGCGGACTCCCGACGCGATCGCTGTGACGTGTGGAGACCAGTCCATCAGCTACCGAGAGCTGAACCGACGAGCGAATCGCGTCGCGCGCGCACTCCAGCAATTCGGGGTCGGCGCAGATATTCCGGTGGGGCTCTGTGTCGAGCGCTCGGTGGAGGCCCTCGTGGGCCTCTTGGGCATTCTCAAAGCGGGAGGCGGGTACGTCCCTCTAGACTCATCCTACCCCGGTCACCGTCTCCAACTCATGCTGGAGGACGCCCAAGTTTCCATTGTCGTCACACAGGCCCACCTCCGTCACCATTTAAAGAGCTATGGTGGCCACATCTGTGACGTGGAGACCCTCTCGACATCTCCCGTGGACGGAGCGGAGGAGGAGAACCTCGCACTTCCCATTTCGCCGGATCAGCTCGCCTATCTCATCTACACGTCGGGCTCGACGGGGCGGCCCAAAGGTGTGGCCATAACCCATCACAGTCTGGTGACCTCGCTTCAGGCCAGACTGCAGTACTATCCGGACCCGGTATCCCGATTCCTGCTGACCTTCTCGCTGGCCTTTGATGGGTCCGTGACCGGTATCTTTTGGACGTGGCTCACGGGGGGGAACTGGTTATTCCCTCGGAGACCGCCCATCGCGACCCCACGGAGCTGGCTGCGCTTATCGAACGTCATCGCATCTCGCACGTCGTATGGGTCCCTGCGTTGTACCATGCCGTACTGGGTGAGGCGTTGAGTGCGCAGCTGGACTCGCTCCGGGTCATCGTTACCGCCGGGGAGAACCTGCCCCTTGAACTGGTGCGGCGACATTACCAGCGCCTGCCGCAGGCCACGCTGTACAACGAATATGGCCCGACGGAGGCGACGGTCTGGTGCAGCGTGTATCAAACGACGCGCGAGGAAGCCGGGGCTCGAATCCCGATCGGCACACCCATCGCCCACATGCAGCTCTATGTGCTGGATGCCCGTCTGCAGCCGATGCCGATCGGCGTGCCGGGAGAACTCTATGTCGCGGGCGCCTGTCTGGCCCGCGGCTATGTCAACCAGCCGCAGCTGACCCACGAACGGTTTGTGGCGAATCCCTATGTGACCGGCACCAGGCTGTATCGGACCGGGGACCTGGCTCGGTCGCGCGCCGACGGCAACGTGGAGTTTCTCGGGCGGGTGGATCACCAAGTGAAGCTGCGTGGCTATCGGATCGAACTCGGAGAAATCGAGTCGGTGTTGCGTGACGTCCCGGGTGTGCAGCACGCGGCGGTGCTGCTTCGACAGGATACACTGGACCAGCCCCGGCTGGTCGGCTATGTCGCCGGCGAGCCATCGCTCCGAGAGAGGCTCGATCAGGTTCGCAGCCATCTCGCGGCTCGATTGCCCTCCTACATGGTGCCGGCCGTCCTGCTGTGGCTCGACACGATGCCCCTCAGTGCCGGCGGCAAAGTGAATCGATCGGCGCTGCCCGCCCCGGACCAGACAGACGGTCGAGCCGCCGCCAGGATTGCGCCGAGGAATCCGGTCGAAGCCTCCTTGGCCGAGCTCTGGAAATCCGTGCTGCACGTCCCGGAGGCCGGCATCCACGACCAGTTCTTCGAGCAGGGCGGCCACTCCCTGGTGGCGACCCAGCTCGTCTCCCGGATCCGCGAGCTGTTTGAGGTTGAGGTCTCCCTCCAGGCGCTGTTTGAGCGACCGACCATCGCGGCATTGGCCGACGAAGTCCTACGGTTGCGCCAGCGGGAGCGGCAGGCTGCCCTGATGCCCCCGATTATGCCGGTGCCCAGAGAGCAGCCGCTGCCCCTGTCGTATTCTCAGCAACGCATGTGGCTGATGCATCGGCTGGCTCCGAAGAGCACGGCGTATCACATGCCGTTCGCGTCGCGGCAGATGGGACGCCTCAACAAAACAGCCCTCCGAAGTACGATCGACGCCATCTGTCGCCGCCACGAAGCGTTTCGAACAACGTTCACGATGACGGGCGAGGGACCGGTCCAACTCATCAGCCCGTTTCGCGCGCCGCACTGGGTTGAAGTCGATCTCACGCCGTTCCCCCGCGAACAGCGACAACGAGAGGCGATGCGGCTGGTGGCGGAGGAATCCAACCAGCCGTTCGATCTCGAGAAAGGTCCTCTGGCACGGTTCGTCTTGATCGAAATCGAGCCTGAGGATCATATCTTGATGCTCACCATGCACCATATTATCGGCGATCAATGGTCGTTTGGAGTGATCGGGGCCGAGTTTGCCTTCTTCTACAACGCGTTGTGCCGAGGCGAAGCGCCGACTCCACAGCCGATCCCCCTGCAGTATGCCGACTACGCAGTCTGGCAGCGCCGGTGTCTCACCGACGAGTGGCTCCGCACCCAAGCGGACTATTGGCAGACGAAGCTGGCCGGACTGTCCAAGCTGTCGTTGCCGACCGATTACCCACGTCCAGTCGTGCAAACATTTAACGGTGCACATCGCCTACTGGAGTTGCCCACGTCGTTGATCGAGCGATTGCAGCACTTCAGCGCCGACCATCATGCGACGGTGTTCATGACGCTGCTGGCCTGTTTCCAGATCCTCTTGAGTCGCTATGCGGGCCAAGCCGATGTGGCCGTCGGCACCCCGATCGCCAACCGGACGCAATCCGCGGTGGAGTCGATCATCGGGTCGTTCGTCAATACCCTCGTGTTGCGGACCGATCTCTCCGGCAATCCGACGTTTATCGAATTGCTGGCGCGGGTGCGCGCCACGGCGTTAGCGGCCTATGCCCATCAGGATTTCCCCTTTGATAAGTTGGTCGAAACGATGCACTCTGCTCGCGACCAGAGCTCCGCCCCGCTCGTGCAGGTCCTCTTCAATGTGCCGAATGCGCCGATCGGAGAGATCACCGTCCAAGGATTGAGTTGGGTGCCGTTCGAGGTGGAGACGCAGGCCGCGCAATTCGACTTGAGTTTGACGATCGAGACGGAGTTTTCTCGAAAAGCCTACTTGACGTTCAATACCGATCTCTTCGAGCCGCAGACCGCGGAACGGATGCTCGGACAGTATAAGCTCCTGCTCCAGAGCGCCTTGGCCAATCCCGACAGGCAAGTTATCCGAGCTTCCGACCGTGACGGCGCCCGAGCGGCAACAGATGGTGCAGGACTGGAACCGCACGCAACGAGACTATCCCCAGTCTCAATGTTTTCCGCAGCTGTTTGAAGCGCAGGTCGAGCGGACGCCGGATGCCGTGGCGGTATCGATGGGACAAGCGACGCTGACGTACTGTGCGCTCAATGCCCGGGCGAATCAGCTGGCCCGCTATCTCCACTCGCTCGGCGCTCGACCTGGCGTGACGGTAGGTATCGGTCTTGAGCGATCCTTGGAGATGGTCATTGCACTAATGGCGGTGCTCAAAACAGGCGCCGCCTACGTGCCGCTGGATCCCGACTATCCACGGGATCGTCTTCGGTACATGTCGGAGAACGCCTCGCTCGCCGTCGTGCTCACATCCACCTCCCTCGCCGATCGGTGTGATGCGCCGGGCTGCCGCAGGCTGTGTCTCGATCGTGAACACGAGCGGATCGCGCAGGAGGCCGACCACAATCTTGGCCCGATCGCCACGCCGCACGACCTGGCGTACATCCTGTACACCTCAGGGTCGACGGGTCAGCCCAAGGGCGTGGAAATTCCACACCGCGCGCTGGTGAACTTCTTGTGGTCGATCCGACAAGAGCCGGGCTGTGCCGCTCACGATGTCATGCTCTCCGTCACGACGCTCTCGTTCGATATCGCCGGATTGGAATTGTATGTGCCGTTACTGGTCGGAGCCCGCATCGAGATCGCGAGTCGCGCGGTCGCCATGGACGGACGACACTTGCGGGCGCTCTGTGAAACCGTGCAGCCGACGATGATGCAAGCCACTCCGGCCACCTGGCGCATGCTGGTGGAGGCGGGATGGCAGGGCAGTAAGAACCTGACGGTGCTCTGCGGAGGGGAGCCCCTGCCTCCTGATCTGGCGGCGTCCTTGCTGGATCGGAGCGTGGCCCTGTGGAATCTGTATGGCCCGACCGAAACCACGATTTGGTCCACGATCGAGCGCATCGAACGGACCGCTCGGGAGATCACGATCGGGAGACCGATTGCCAATACCGACGTGTACATCTTGGATCCCTTCCTCCACCCGGTTCCCATCGGGGTGGCCGGTGAGCTCTATATCGGCGGCCATGGGTTAGCCCGAGGCTATCGGGGCCGACCTGACCTGACCCAGGAACGGTTCATTCCGCATCCCTTTGCTCAAGAGCCCGACGCAAGGCTGTATCGCACGGGAGACGTGGCGCGGTATCGCTCGGAGGGGCGCCTCGTGCATCTCGGGCGAGTGGATCACCAAGTCAAGATTCGAGGGTACCGGATCGAATTGGGCGAGATCGAGGCCGCGCTGAGCCGCCATCAATCGGTCCGTCAGGCCGTGGTCATCGCCAGGGACGATCCCCACGGGGTGAAGCAGCTCGTGGCCTATGTGGTCAGCCAAGAGGGTGCGGCTCCGAGTCAGCCGGACCTGCGCGCGTGGCTGCGGGCCGAGCTGCCCGAGTATATGGTCCCCTCGCGCTTCGTCTTGCTGCACGCCCTGCCCTTGACCGCCAATCACAAGGTCGACCGGAACGCCTTGCCGGAGCCGGACTCCTCGGTCTCAGATGAGTTGGTTCACAGTGGTCCCCGTGATCGAGCGGAAGTTCAACTGGCGGCCTTGTGGCAGCAGGTACTGGAAGTCACAAAGATCGGAATCCACGACAACTTCTTCGATCTCGGCGGCCACTCACTCAAAGCCGCCCACCTCTTCTTTCTTCTCGAGCAGGTGTACGGAAGACGCCTTCCGCTCGCGACGCTGTTTCAAGCGCCGACTATTGCGGAGTTCGCATCGGTGCTTTCGCAGGAGAACTGGACGCCGCCATGGCAATCGCTTGTCGCCATTCAGCCGAACGGGGCCGGCAGTCCCGATCTTCATGGTGCCTGGAGTAGGGGGTAAGTATTGGTTTTTTCTCAATTGGCGAAGCTGCTGGGTCCGAATCAACCCGTGCTACGGGTTACAGGCACAAGGATTGGACGGAAAAGAGGACGCCATATGACTTCGGTGCCGGAGATGGCGAGTCATTATATTGCACAGATCCGCAGCGTTCGGCCGAACGGGCCGTATATCGTCCTTGGAAGTTGTACCGGTGGACTGATCGCTTATGAAATGGCTCAGCAACTGATCAAACACGGGGAGGTCGTCACACTTGTGGTGATGGATACTTGGCATCCATCCACATATCGCCCCCATCACTACGAGTGGCCGAGGAGGTTTGCGATACCTCTGTTTATGTTGTGGCGGACAATAAGTATTATTCGCGCGCTCTTCCGTCTGCCCATTCAAGATTGGCGTCCATTTATCCAAAGTAAGCTCGAGAGACTCAGGTCGTTATCACAAACCCCTGACGATAACGATGAGCTGCTTGTTGAGTTCCGAGTTGAACGAGTGACCCAAGCCACACGCCAAGCCGTCGCTCGCTACGCCATCCGCAAATACCCTGGGCGCATTCTCAATATCGTAGCATCAAAGCGGTATGTCGCTCGGACGGTGACTGACACCCGACATGTCTGGCCGGAGTTTGGTGACGAAAGGAGCAAGACTGTGCAGGTTCCAGCCATCAATTCAGGGCATTTGCTTACTGCGCCACATGTCGAAGAAGTGACTCAACATCTCCTGGCCTTCCTTGGCGAGGATACTCAAGATACTCAAAACGATCCAGCTCCTTTGGCCAACGTGATTTAGGTGCGTAATCCTAATCTCATTTTCCGGTGAAAGTGAGGCGAGTCGGCGATGCCCTTTGGACGATTTTTCCGCTTTGTCGTGCAACGGTCGAGTTCCATGGCCTGGCTCATGCTCTGTGTCGGTGTCTTGTCCGGACTTTTGAGCGCCGGTGTCTTGGCACTCATCAATTATGTCCTTCATCATCCCTCTGACCATTCTCTTCTGGTACTGCTGGGGTTTGTCGGCCTTGTCGCCGGCAAGATTCTGGCAAACCTTGGATCCCACGTTCTGCTCGTCCGATTCTCGCAAGACACAATCTTGGATCTCTCGTTGTCCCTCTGCGCAAAGATCGTGCGGGCTCCGTTACTTCGTTCCGAGCAACGAGGGGCCGCCCATATTCTGATTACCTTGACGGATGACGTCAGTTGGGTCACCTGGGCGATCCAATGTTTCCCTAATTTTCTCATGAGTGGAGCACTCGTGTTGGGGTGTGGAATCTTCCTGGCTTGGTTGTCGTGGAGTGTATTTCTAGGAGTGCTCGGAGTCACTGTCGTGAGTGTCCTAGGGCATCAGTGGTTACACACCAACGTCCGCGACATCATTGCCGCATCCCGGGAGGCACGAGCCGAGTTGTTTCATCGCTTTCGCTCACTTACTGACGGGCTGAAAGAGCTGCTGATGCATCGGGCGCGGCGACAGGAGTTTGTCCATGAGGAAGTGCGAGGCGCGGCAGAACTCTATAGAAAGACGAATCTGGAAGCGACGCGGATACAAGCTCTGCTTGAAGCCTGGAATCAGGTCTCCCTCTACTCCCTCATCGGTTTCCTCCTATTCCTATTTCCATCTTTTGGGCTCATTTCTCCAGAGGTGCTTACAGGATACATCGTAGCCATGATCTATATGATCGGTTCCATTTCAAGCATCATCAGCATCGTACCGACTCTTGAACGAGGTCAAGTGGCATTGGAGAATATTGAACGATTGGGCATATCGCTGGACGTCGGTCTAGAGGATGTCCGGACGAAAGACGTGGTAGGTCTAGAGCCTGCGATCTTTCCTATCGTGCAATGGACCGATGTCGTCTTTTCTTACGGAGAGGATAATGGATCCGAAACGCCCTTCACCCTAGGCCCCATCAGTCTAGAGTTATGTCCGGGCGAATTGGTGTTCGTCATCGGAGGGAATGGAAGCGGGAAATCCACACTCGTGAAAGTGCTTTCAGGGCTATATCAGCCGTTGCAGGGAGACGTGAGACTGGCCGGTACGATGATCACCAATGAAAATCGAGAGTGGTACCGTGAACACTTCTCGGTCATATTTTCGGACTTTTACCTCTTCAAAAAGCTTCTCGGCCAGTCAGATTCCCGAGTCCATAGGCTCGCGCCGCAATACTTGCGATTGCTGCATTTGGATCAGAAAGTCACTGTGCGCGATCGCGCCTTCTCAACTCTCGACCTCTCTCAAGGGCAACGCAAGCGGTTGGCGCTTGTTACGGCGTACCTTGAGGATCGCTCGATCTACGTGTTTGATGAATGGGCGGCGGATCAAGATCCGCAGTACAAGGAGATTTTTTACAAGACATTGCTTCCGGACCTGCGCGCGCGAGGGAAAACGGTTATCGTGATTACTCACGATGATCGGTATTTCCATCTTGGCAACCAGGTCATTAAATTGGATGACGGTAAGGTTGTGGAGCATGCGAGAGCCGGGGGAGCTGGGCTTCGATCGCAAGGATGACGACATGATGTCGGGACGTGTGTATTTGGGACCGCGATGTGCTGATTGCGTTCCAGTCTATTGACCAGCTCCATCATCGACTGCATTCAGGCGCATGCTGGACGCATTGCCGAAGCCAAGAGCCGATCTGATCGAGCAATTCGGCAACCGCTCGGTTGGCAGCCTGGACACCCCCATAGGGATTCTCGCCCGCGCTGTTCTCTACTACCTCAAAAGCCCGCGTGCTCAAGATCGTCGACTCTTTCAAGTCGACCAGCTGCGTCCTGACCATCACCCTCACGCGACTGGGCTGTTGGAGAAACTCCTGCTGTAACAGAAGTCCGTGCGTATCAAGGCGATAGTCCCCATGGATCGAGCTCGGCATCGGAATCACGGCGCGCCACGGATCATTCTGATTGAGCGCCTGGACCATCAACGGGGTGAACATGCGCACGGGCGTATCGGCCCATTGATTGACCGCATAGTACTCCAGTTCGTACGGCCGCTTGATGTACACCATCCGCTGCGTCTCAAATCCAGGCTCGGCTTGAGGCTGACTCACCAGCAGCACCGGACCATCAAGCTTGCCAGGACGGGCGTCGCTGGGCCACGCATTGAGGCTCAACTGATAGGTATGGATCACCGAAGAATCCGTGCGGGGCGACAGGCAACCGGCCGCCATCATCAGCAACAACACGAGTGCGATATGTACCAGCCGATATCTCATCCGGAAGCGCTTCATGGATCCGTATCTCGCAGACTTAGAACGTTGAATTGTGAGTGTTTAATGTTGAGTTACCCGCGCATTCACAATTCAACATTCATAATTAAAAATTACAGGGTATCACTCCCCCGGTCCGCGCGACGGGGTCTTTCGTCCAAACACCAGCGAGCTCGGCTCTCTCTCCAACTCCCGCGCCACACGAGTCAAGGTACCGGTCAGCTGCCGAAGCTCTGTCACCAACAAGCCAGCTTCGGGCAGGGTTCGTCTCGTGAACTGCTGCAGCTCGGGCTTGGCTTCATTGACCACCGTTCCCACCGTCTTGCTGGTACGAGCGAGCTCGTCGGTCGCCGTGCTCAATGCCGCGACGCTTTTGTTGATCCCCACAAGCAAAGCAGGAACCTGTTCGTTCAAGGACGCGGTCAGTTTGACCAGGTTGTCGGCGCTCTTGGCCGCACCGTTCAAGCTTTGCTCGATCTGAGTCTTGTGAGACGCGATGGTCTGGGCCACATCCGAGAGATCCTTGATGGTTTTCTTCAGCGCCACGCGATTGTCTTCGTCTAGGACCTTGGCCGCTCCTTTGGCAGCGGTATCAAGATCGACTAACAGTTGAGCCAGGCCTTCTTCCGAGAGTAAGCGGGAGACGGCTTCATCCAGGCGGAAGAAGAGGGAAGGACCGGTCTTAATGACCGGATACGCTTGTCCGTTCTGCGCTTGGAGCGAAGAAGCATCACGACTCCCACCGGTCAAGTTGATCGTGGCTAGACCGGTGAGCCCCTGAGTTTCAAGAACGGCAATGGTGTCTGTCTTGATCGGCGTCCCGTGCGCAATGTCCATGGTCAGAAGAACTTCCTCCGGATTATCGGGACTCAAAGCAATCTCCTTGACCCGCCCCACGTCGACACCGCGATATTTGACAGTGGAATCGACGCTCAATCCTGCGACCGACTCTCTCATGTAGGCTTCATACCGATCGTAAGACCCGCGGTAATCGGTCTTCCCCAGCCACAAAATTCCGAACAGGACAGCCGCGCCAAGAAACGCGACGAATGAGCCGACTAATATGTAATTGACCTTTGGCTCCATTTAGCGACCCTTCCCGTATCTCGTCGTTCGTCTTTCGTATCTCGCGCATGTGAGAGAGGCGAGGTCTGGGCGAAAGGCGGGACTCGTCTCGACAACCTCCCCGACCCGTCGCGCGTTCCCCGCTAGTCTCGCTATTCTAGCGAGATACGCTTCACGCTTCACGCTTCACGTCTTTCGTATTCCACGCGGCCTGTTCGCTGGCGGCACGTCCGCGTGGACCTTGAAAATATTCGCGAATCACGGGATCGGTTGATCGGGAGAGCTCCGGCATCGTTCCTATTCCCAGCACCTTTCCATGACCCAACACCGCGACACGATTGGCGATCCGCCAGAGGGAGTCCAGATCGTGAGTCACCATCACCACCGTCAGCCCCAAGAGACTCTTCAATGAGAGGACGAGATCATCGAATCCTGCCGCGATGATCGGATCGAGCCCGGCGGTCGGCTCGTCGAGAAACAACAACTCCGGATCCATGACGATCGCTCGAGCGAGCGCGGCCCGTCTCCGCATCCCTCCGCTGAGTTCGTTGGGATACTTCGCCGCACTCTCAGGCGGTAATCCCACCATGGCAATCTTGGACGCGACAATATCACGAATCAGTGTCTCGCTCAGTGTCGTATGCTCGCGCAAAGGAACGGCGACGTTCTCCGCCAGCGTGAAGGAGCTAAATAGCGCGCCATGCTGGAACATCACACCGAACCGGCGGTGGATGGGATGGCCATCACCCGTTTCCAATTGTCGGCTGTCTATTCCGAATAGTCGTATCGTTCCAGCCGAGGGTATGATCAGGCCGATGATCTCCCGCAACAACGTGGTCTTGCCGGACCCGTTGCCGCCGGCAATCGCGAAGATTTCGCCCCGTTGGATGGATAGACTGACGTCCTCATGCACGATAGCCTGTCCAAACTTCGTCGCGACGTGGCTCACGTCGATGATCGGCGCGCTGACGTCGTCGGAGCTCGCCCGTGAACCACCGCCACTCAACCTGCTGGTCCTCATCTTCTCTGTGCCCCCGCGCCGGCGAGAAGGGCGAGAAACGCGCGACAGGCGCGAAATGGAGGACCGGATCCACCCGTCCCGCGACTCACGCCTGTCCCGTCCGTCTCGCGCTTCACAGGTCCCACCAATTAAGCAAGATGCTGCAGAGCGCATCGAACACAATGACCAGAAAAATCCCCTGCACGACGCTGATGGTGGTGTGTCGACCGACGTCGTCCACGCCGCCTCGAATCTGAAATCCTTGATAACAACCCACCAAGGCGATGATCGCCGCGAAAAACGGGGCCTTCGCCAACCCGATAAGGAAGTGTCGCACAGGAACGGCTTCCTCGAATCGAGCGATAAACTCGACGAAACTCACATTGAGCTCCCCCAAGGCGATCAGCATGCCGCCGAATACGCCCACGACATCCGCATACACCGTGAGCAGCGGGAGGGCGATGACCAGACCAAGCCATCGCGGCAGCACAAGCAAGTTCATGGGCGAGATGCCCAATGTGCGAACCGCGTCTAATTCTTCCGTGACCTTCATCGTGCCGATCTCGGCGGCATAGGCTGATCCCGACCGGCCGGCGATGAGGATCGCCACGATCAACGGCGAGATTTCGCGAAGCAGCGAAATACCGACCAGATCGACGATAAAAATGTTCGTGCCGAACTTACGGAGCTGTTCCGCGCCCTGGTAGGCAATCACGACACCGACCAGAAACGTCAGGAGGCCCGTGATCGGCAAGGCCCGCACGCCGTCCTGTTCTACGATCCGCAACAGCGCCCGCCATCGGATGGACTGCGGCCGTATCAGCGCGCGTCCGAATGTTACCGTGCTTTCTCCGAGAAAGGCGAGCGCGCGACTCGTCGAGGCTTGTCGAGCTTGGACGGCCCGCGCGAGACTCTCCTCCCACCTCGTTCCGCGGACAGCGGCGCCACGCTCGGGCCGAGGCCGTTGAGCGTCTACCTTCCGGAGCAGTTCGGCGAATTCCGGTTTCAACCCTTGGAGTGAAGTCTGTTGCCCTTTGCGCCGCAACCCGTCGATCCAGCGCTGCAGCATGAGCGCGCCGCCCGTATCCATGGCCGTCACTTCGCCGGCGTCGTAGAAGACAGCGGGAGTATCCGGCCATCGAAGCGCTCGGCCTCCTCGCTCCAGCTGGGACAAGTGCGGAAGGGTCCAAGACCCTCGGCAGTGAATCACATTATCTTTGACAGAGATGGTTGCCTGCTCCACCGAATTCACTCCGTCGGTTGCCTCGACTCTTCACGCGATCGAGCATCACCTTTATCACAATCCTCTCCGACGACCGCAAGGACGTCGTCATGCTCGGTTCACATCGTCTCCAGGATGGCTTTGAGCTCCGCCCCGGTCATCACTTCTCGTTCCAACAACAGTTTGGCTCCTTGTTGCAGCGCGGCTTTGTTCTCACCCAGCAATCGCCTCACCCGTCCATACTGCTCGTCAACGATCCGCCGCACTTCGCAATCTATTTCACGGGCGGTCTCTTCGGAATAATCGCCTCTTTCGGACGCAACGGGAAGTTGGAGAAACTGAGGCTGTCGTTCTCGTTCCAACGTGATGGTGCCCAGTTTTTCGCTCATTCCATAGGCCTTTACCATGCTTTTTGCGATGTCGGTGGCCTTCACGAGATCGTTCTGCGCTCCAGTGGAGGCTTCACCGAAGATCGTTTCTTCGGCAATCCGCCCTCCGAGCAACACAGCGACTTTATTCTCCAATTCCGATTTCGTCATCAGAAACCGGTCTTCCGTCGGAAGCTGTAACGTGTAGCCGAGCGCCGCCACGCCGCGCGGAATGATCGAGATTTTCTGCACTTGATCCATCCCCGGCAAAGACATGGCAATGAGGGCATGGCCCGTCTCATGGTAGGCCACCCGCTCCTTCTCCATCTTATTCAGGACGCGATTCTTCTTTTCCAAGCCGGCAATGACTCGCTCGACCGCCTCCTGTAATTCGGAAAACCCGACCTGATCCTTGCCACGGCGCACCGCCAGCAACGCTGCCTCATTGATGATGTTGGCCAAATCGGCTCCGGAGAACCCGGGGGTCATCGCGGCGATGTTTTCGAGATCGGCGTCGGGACCAAGCGTCACCTGTTTGGCATGCACACGAAGAATGGCCAGGCGACCGATCTTGTCCGGACGGTCCACCACCACATGACGATCGAATCGACCGGCGCGCAGCAGCGCCGGATCGAGAATCTCCGGGCGATTGGTCGCCGCCATGAGAATCACTCCGATGCGAGGATCGAAGCCATCCATCTCGACCAGCAACTGATTGAGCGTTTGCTCCCGCTCCTCATGCCCCATGGGTCCCGCGCCACGCGCTTTTCCGAGCGCATCCAACTCATCGATGAAAATAATGCAGGGGGCTTTGAGCTTTGCCTGATCGAATAGATCACGAACCCGCGCCGCGCCGACTCCGACGAACATTTCGACGAACTCCGAGCCGCTGATGCTGAAGAACGTCACGCCGGCCTCGCCGGCCACGGCCCGGGCCAGCAACGTCTTGCCGGTTCCGGGTGGACCGACCAGGAGTATTCCCTTGGGAATTTTTCCGCCGAGCTTGGTGAACTTCTCCGGCGTCTTGAGAAACTCGATCACCTCACGCAGTTCTTCTTTGGCCTCGTCCACACCGGCGACATCCGCGAACGTCACCTTGATGTCCTTCTCCATGTAGATCTTCGCTTTGGATTGCCCCACCTGCATGAAGCCGCCTTGTGCTTGGCCCAGTCGGCTGAAAATGAAGAACCAGATGCCGACGAAGAGAGCGACTGGGATGATCCAGGAGAGGAGGTCGCGCCAAAAGGTGGATTCGATGACGCCGGTGAAGGTGACGCCGCGCTCGTTGAGCTCCCGGACCAGGTCTGGGTCTTCGACGCGCACGGTCGCAAAGGCTTTCTGTTCCTTTGATTCCCCTTCGGCTTTCAACTTTCCGGTCAGCACCTGGCTGGTCACGGAGACTTCCGCCACCTTCCCGTCCGCCACCAAGCTTTTAAACTGACTGTAGGGGAGTTCCTCGACCTTGTTCAGGGCATGAATGAGGTCATGCACGAGCACCACGGCCATAATGGCGAGGAGCACGTACCAAATAGAAAAGGAGGTCTTTTTATTCATCGTTCTCGTTCCATTGCAGGGTCGCGACCGGAGAACCGCTAAAACATGAAATAGGCGCCGATTCCGAACGATTCGGTCTTCTGCGAATAGAAGAACTGCCCATAGGGATTATATCCGTGATAGTAGTTGAAGAGAATCCGAAGGCGCTTAAAATATCCGGCCCGGAACATATCGACCCCCATAAGCACGTTGGTGTTGATGTACCAGTCCTGCTCCTCGACGGACTTAAAGTCCGCCGTCAGGAGCGGCGAAAAGAGAATCGGATTCGAGAGCAAGCCCAACAGGTAAGATCGTCCCACGGGTGTCGGTGTCCGCGCTTCGAATCCCCAATGCGCGGTATTGCGGTCGATCCGGGCAGGTTGTCGATTGATCATCACCGCTCCTCCCCCATACAGACGCATCCATTTTTTGAAGTCGTAGGACACAATCATATCGACTTCCTCATACTGGAGCCCGATCGACTGAAAGCCAGGGTGGGATCCCAGGAACTCATCCCCGATGTGACTGCTCACGTGATAAAAGCGCAGTCGCGCAGACCAGTCTCCCTGACGCCAGGTCAGCGGTATCCCTACATTGAAATCGACATTGATGAGCTCGGAGTTCGCGGTACCTAAATCGAATTGCGCGAACATGCCGGTGAGCAGACTGATCTGCCATCCGTTACATCCCTTCCGTCTGGTATAGAATCCAAAATTCTCGCCTATGCCGACCGTCCCGATATTGGTGGAGGTCCGTTCAATGAGTGATTGCGTGGACTGCCAGAGGGCAAAGACCTGCGGCTGTTTCGGATCGGCCAAGAGGGGACGAAAGAGATCATCCGACGGAAATGCTTCACCAGTCGTTCCCCCTTCGGAGAGCTCAGAAACTTGCTGGTACCGACAATCCAGCACCTCTTTCGACGTCCCGCCATCCGTTCTCTTATCGTCATCTGCATAAGCCTTTCCTCCCAGCAGACACATGATCGCCACTATCCCGACCACACATCGACCATACAGATCTCCCCGACCCATGCCGTTCCTCCCATCCGACGTTCCTGCGCGATGCAAACCGAGCGCGTTTCCAATAGCATAGTTCCGATGGGAAATTCACCCGCCGGAAGCCACGGTTGTGAAACTTCGACGAGGTGTCGCCGAAGGACTTGCAGGATCCACGGCTGCCTGTCTCTCCGCAGTAGTCTGCTAGGGAGGATGGATCAAGCCGTGGGGCTCCACATGGTTTTGTCGCGCATCGCCGCTGGTCGGTGGAGAGTTCTTCGATTCTGTCGGAATGACGAGATGTGATGAGCACGCAAAGAATCGGATGATTGGATGGCCTGCTTGGCATAGGCCGTCGCCGATCCCAAGCCGACGCGTTCGATCACATCGGCCTTCTTGTTCACGACGTGGTCGATGAATCCCGGATCTTGATAAGCGTCCATCTGCTTCAGTAAAGCCGCGTCCAATGGTGGTGTGTTTCCTTTATCATAACCCCCCTCAGCGATCCATGTTCTTCGTGCTCAGCAACAGCGCAACGGACTCCCCAATTTCACGTTCTTCATCGGTGGGAATCACGCGCACTCTCACTCGACTGTCTTCAGTTGAAATAATCGGTTGATTGGACTCATTGGCTGGTTCGTTGATGGCGATACCCAGAAATTCCAACCCGGCGCAGATGCGCGCTCGAATCGCGGGAGCATGCTCTCCGATCCCGGCGCTGAAAACCAATGTATCTATTCCACCCAGCACCGCCGCCAACGCACCGATCCATTTCCTGGCTTGATAACAAAATAACTCGATCGCCTCGGCTGCTCGGGAGTCGCTCTGTTCCTGCTTGAGTAGGTCACGCATGTCAGAACTGAGTTCCGAGACCCCGAGCAAGCCCGATTCCGCGTTCACCATCTTGTGGAACTGCTCTACGCTCATGCCTTCTGTTCTCGCCAAATAGGAGACAAGCCCCGGATCGAGATCCCCTGACCGGCGGCTCATCGGCAGGCCGGAGGCGGGAGTGAAGCCCATCGTCGTATCGAGCGCCTTTCCGTCTTTCACCGCCGCCATGCTCGCGCCGTTTCCTAAGTGAGCGAGAATGATGCGACCATTTACCTCACGTGGATCGCCCACTCTTCTCAACTCTCGCATAAGAAATGCGTACGACAACCCGTGAAACCCATAGCGCTGAACACCCTGCTTCTCGTACCGCCTCGGAATCGGCAGCAGTCGCGCAACGCGCGGCATGACGCGATGAAATGCCGTATCGAAACAGGCGACTTGGGTAAGAGTCGGATCATGCTGATGGAACGACTCGATCAAGTTGATTTCCGCCGGTAGATGCTCCGGGCTGTAGGGACAGAGTCGTCGAAGCTCCGCCAACAACTCGGGCGTCACTTGTTCGGGTTCGCTATAGGTTCTCCCGCCATGGACGACACGATGTCCGACAGCACGAAGACGCCCAATACCGACCTGTTGCTCCAACCATTCGGTGATAAACCCGACGCAGGTCCGATGGTCCGGTGCATGCACGGCCCGACGTCTGGGTGGTTGCGCAGCGGCGGTAACCAGCATCTCGCTGTTCGACAGGCCGATTCTATCAACCATGCCGCGTGTCATCAGCGAGGGTGGACCCGCATCCCGAAAAAGAGCAAACTTGATGCTGGACGATCCTCCGTTGATCGTGAGAATGAACGGGCTTGGCTCCGGTCGATTCATATTGTTGCCATTCGCAGCATACACACTTCTCGTCGTGGGGCGCTAGGTAGAACAGGAGGCGGCTCGTTTGCGACGACGTTTGGCATCGGACTGCAGAAAGCGATACGGTTGGGAAGCGATCATGTATTCAGATGCCGTGTGAATGCGACGTACGGCTTCTTCTCGCCCGTCGCTGTGCAGGGATTCAATACCTACGGCGGAGGATTCGGCACGGAGGGCTGCGTTGAGCCTGGATCGGTGACGACTCTGATTGTCGCGGGGGATAGTACAGCCTCACGCGACATCTGGTCCTTGCGCTCGATATCGGATTTCGGACGATCAATGCGACGGATTTTTCCGGAACAACAGGGGTCGGTGTGCGCGGCGAACAGGCGATCGTGGGAAGGGGGGATATGGCAATCTGCTCACGATTGCTCCGTCCGTGGAGTACAACTTCAATCAACACGTCGGCCATCGCCGGCCCATGGTTCAGCCTTAGAGGTGGAACACCTCAGAATTCTTCGGCGTGGTGGCGGCTCTCTTCTTGTATATGTAAACCAACCCCGCGCGAACTCCATCGACTGTCGTTATGCGGCAGTCGATGCGACTGATGCAACAGGGCGCATGGCCTGTACCGTATAGGTCTTGCCCACATCCATCGTCACCAGGACTTGCCCCGTCCTGCTTAAATGATCGATGGCGAGAAACACCTGATTCCAGGTCAACTCCGGGCAAAGGTCCATGACCTCTTCCAAGGAACAAGCCGTCTCTTGTTGCTCCAACCTATCTCTGACTTGATCAATGTGGGTGGCCATTAGCTCTTCCTCCTTTGCTGAACGTCTATACGGATCGCAGTCTATAGAGATTGGAATACGTAGAAACCAGGGAATTACCCTAGTTTCACAAAACAATCGCAGTGACGATGGGGCCTTTGAATCGCTACCCGCGGGCAGAGAAGACGGATCGCACGGCGAGCCCTACAAGATAGAGGGTCGGCATGAACGAGGAAATCCATGCGTAGGAACTGGGGGTTCTGGCGCTAACATCGTCCGTATGGTCTGATAGAGCTGTTCGACCGCCGCTTCCTTCGTGAGCAGCGTTGCTGCGCCGGCTTTCGCCATCGCCTCGCGACTGTCGTCCCCGGCGTTGACCGAAAGCCCGATCACGACGATGTTCGGATGGCGGGTCTTGATCTCGCGCGTCGCCTCAATGCCATTCATTTTCGGCATGTTGATGTCCATCACCACGACGGCGGGCTGGAGCTCCTCGGCTAAGCGCACGGCGTCCCGGCCGTCCACCGCTTCGCCGACGACCTGCACATCCTCGTACCCTTCCAACATCGCGCGAAGCCCTTGCCGCATCATGGCGTGGTCATCCACGAGAAGCACGCGGATGCGTAAGGGGTGAGAAGTGAGGGGTGAGGTGTATTCGGAACGAATATGATCCCGAACCTCTGATCCTTTATCCTTTATCTCATGGCGCTTCGCCTTGTCACCACTTACCCCTAACCTCTTACCCCTCACCCCGAGCGGCAGCGTGAGCGTCGCGATCGTTCCCGTGCTGGGCGCCGACTCGATCTCGAACGAGCCGCCGTTCGCGCTCATTCGTTCACGGATGCTGAAGAGGCCGAATTTCGATGACAGGCTACCGGGGACAGACTCAGCAGCAGAGGCAGCAGCAACATCGAAACCGGTGCCTTCATCGGACACCTGCACCGATAACTGACTTCCCTCAAGCCGCATGGTCATGGTCGCTTTTCCGGTGCCGGCATGCTTCCACGAATTCATCAAGAGCTCGCGGGCCGACTGAAACAGCAGCGCGGTCTGATCGTCAGGCAGCTTCAGCGTCTGATCTTCGGGAACATCCACGGTAACGGCCATGTCGTGCTTGTCCATATATTCGCCCAGCCATTTGAGTCCGGCGGCGAGGCCATGGTCCCGCAGCACCGGTGGACACAACTCGGCCACGAGCGAGCGCGTGTATTGCAACGCCTCGGCAAAGATCCCCTCCGTTTCGTGAATCATCTTTTCTGCGGCGGGCAGACCCATGACCAAGCGTTTGCCGCCGGCGAGTTTCAGCTTGCCCAGCACCAGCATCTGCTGTAAATGGTCGTGCATTTCCGTGGCGATCCGTTTACGCTCTCGTTGTTCAGCCAGGTTCAGCTCCAGCGCCAGGGCCCGCAACCGCTGGTGAGATTCCACCAGTTTCTGCGTTCGCTCAGTGACTCGTTGTTCCAGCCGCTCGTTCCACTCTTGCAGGCGCTGTTCGCTTTCGCGGGCTCGGCGCTCGGCCTCCGTGCGCTCCTTCAGCAGCCGCGTGAGTTGTCGGCGCTGCCGATCGATCGCGAGGAACACGTTGACTTTGCTCTTGAGTACGTCCGGCTCGATCGGCTTATAGAGAAAATCCACGGCACCCGCCTCATAGCCACGAAAGCGGTATCGCTCCTCGCGCGATCCGGCCGTGACGAAGATGATGGGGACCTGTTTGGCCCGCTCCACGCCTCGCATCAATTCGGCCAGCTCGAAGCCGTCCATCTCGGGCATCTGCACGTCGATGAGCGCCAAGGCCACATCGTGCAGCAATAGCAGCTCCAACGCGGCTGCCCCGGATTCGGCGCACAGCAGTTCCACGTCATCGCGGCGCAGCAATTCAGAGAGCGCCATGAGATTAACCGAATGGTCGTCCACGAGCAGCACCTTGGGATGGCCCGGCGTCGCGTCCGTTCGGTTCTCGATCGTATCCAGTTTATTCATCGGTCTCCCCGCTTGCGATAGATGCGCTCCTTTAGCGCGAACCGCTCGAAGGCCTCGTCATGGCCGGTGAAGCGCAAGGTTTCTTTGTCTCCCAAGCCCAAAAAACCTTTCCGCGCCAGTGCCTCCGTGAAGAGCCCGACGGCCCGACTTTGAAGCGGCCGGTCGAAATAGATCAGCACATTGCGGCAAGAAATCAAGTGCACTTCGGCGAACACAGCATCGGACACGAGATTATGCTCGGCAAAGACCGTCCTCTTGCGCAGGGTCTTGTCGAAGACCGCCGCGCGCGACCCGGCATGGTAATACTCGGACAGCGACTCCTTCGCGCCCGACCGTCGGTGATTCGTCGTGAACAACGCCAGGCGGTCCAGTTCATAGATGCCGGCTTCGGCTTTCTTGAGCGCGTCGCGGTCGATGTCCGTGGCGTAGAACAACGTGCGGTTCTCCAGGCCTTCCTCGCGAAACAAAATGGCGAGCGAATAAAGTTCTTCCCCCGTCCCGCATCCGGCGACCCACACTTTGAGTGATGGATAGGTCTTCAGATGCGGCAGCACTTCATGACGCAGCCCACGAAAATACCCCGGATCGCGGAACATTTCACTGACCTGCACGGTCAAAAAGCCGAGCAGCGCCGGCAGCAATCCCGGCTCGTGCAACAGCCGGTCTTGGAGCTGCGAATAGCTCCGGCATTCGAAATGCTCGCGCGCCTGTGCTAGGCGGCGCGTGAGCGACGGCCTCGCGTAGCCGCGAAAATCGTATTCACAAGCACGGTAGAGCGCGTCGAGCAACAGGTCGATTTCAAGCGCGTCGGTGTTCTGAGGAGAGGTTGAGGCTAAGGTTGAAGGTGCAACAGCTTGAACCGGTTCCAGTCGCTTCATGGCTTCCTGATCCTAAACCTTAACCCAACGTCTCCTACCCCCTTACCCCTCACTACCCCTGTTACCCCTCTCCCCACTCACTTCGGCATCCAAATCCGCACCAGCGATAAAAGCCTGTCCACGTCCAATGGCTTAGCCATGTAATCGTTGGCGCCGGCGGTCAATGCCTGTAGATGATCGGTCTTCATCGCCTTAGCGGTGAGCGCGATGATGGGCAATTGCCGCCATTCGGGGCGCTTACGGATTTCGCGCATGGCGGTCAAGCCGTCCATTTCCGGCATCATGATGTCCATCAACACCAGGTCGATCGGAGCGCCGTCGGGCTGGATCGATCCTTCCAGCGCCGCCAGTGCCTCGTGGCCGTTCCGAGCGACTTGCACTTTGGCGCCGCGGGGCTCCAACAGGCTCATGAGGGCGAACACGTTGCGCACGTCGTCCTCCACCACCAACAGCTTGGCGCCGTCCAAAGCCGCGTCCCCGCGCCGCGCGCGGGTGAGCAGGGCCTGCTGCGCCGGCGGCAGGTCGGCGACCACTTGATGCAAGAAGAGCGTCACTTCGTCCAGCAAGCGCTCGGGCGACTTGGCGCCCTTGATGATAATGGATTTGGCATAGCGACGGATGCGCTGCTCTTCATCCGGCAAGAGATCGCGTCCCGTATAGACGATGACCGGTGGAAATGAATACCGATCTTCCTGACTCAGCGTTTCCAACAGGGCGTAACCGTTCTCATCCGGCAGGCTCAAATCGAGCACCATGCAGTCGAGGGTGGAGTCGTGAAGCCTGTCCAGGCATTCCACGGCAGTCCCCACGCCGACGGTTTCCACGTCGCGCGAGGCCAACAGCGCCGTGATGGCTTCCCGCTGCGTCGGATCGTCTTCTACGATAAGCACCCGCCGCAGTCGTTGCGTGAGGCGCTGCTCCAGCCGCTGGAAGGCCTCGATCAATTGTTCGCGCCTCACCGGCTTAGCCTCAGGAATGTAGCCCGCTGCCCCGAGCGAGAGGGCCGTTTGTGTGTAATCGTGGGCCGACATGATATGGACCGGGATGTGTCTGGTGCGCGCATCGATCTTCAACCGGTCCAGCACGGACAGACCGGAGGCATCGGGCAGCCCGATGTCGAGCAGAATCGCGCTCGGCAGGAACTGCGGCGCCAAGACCAATGCCTCGTCGGCCGTCGTCGCGATCAATACTTGAAATCCCTGTTCATGCGCCAGCTCGTATAGGATGCGGGCGAAAGATTCATCGTCTTCGACGATCAAGACGACGCGCCGGTCGCCCGACAGCCGTTCGCGATCGTCGAGAGTCCGAGCGGCGATAGGGTCAGGCATCGTGCTCTGAGGAAAGGTTGAGACTGAGGTTGAGGTCGATTTCTGAGGTTTCACTTCTTCACGGTGCCTGACCCCTTGCTCGTACCGTACCGGCAACAAGGCGGTGAACGTGCTGCCCCGACCCGGCGCGCTGGTCAATCGAATGTCCCCACCCAACAGCCGCGTGAACTCGCGAGCGATGGACAGCCCGAGGCCGGTGCCGCCGTACTTCCGGTTGGTCGTGCCGTCGGCCTGGCGGAACGGCTCGAAGATGGCTTGTTGCTGGTGTTCCGCGATACCGATCCCTGTGTCGCGCACCGCGAATGCGATCCGACCGTCGGCCGCCCGGCCGATCTCCAACATGACCTCGCCTTGTTCGGTGAACTTGATCGCATTGGAGAGCAAATTGTAGAGCACTTGTTCCAGTCGCTGCTGATCGGTTTCAATCGTCTCCGGCGTTCCGTCGGCCAGTTGGACGCGCAAGCTCAAGCCCTTGTCTCCGGCCACCGGCTTAAACATGGTCTCCATATGCTGCGCCAACGCGGCCAATCGTACCGGTAGCGGCTGCACCTCCATGCGACCGGCTTCGACTTTCGCCAAATCCAGCACCTCATTGATCAGCGCCAAGAGATCCCGTCCGGCGGATTCGATGTTCCTGGCATATTTCACCTGTTCCGGCGTCAGGTTGCCGTCGACATTGTCGCCGAGCTGCCGAGCCAGAATCAGCGACGCGTTCAGCGGCGTGCGCAGCTCGTGAGACATGTTGGCCAAGAATTCGGACTTGTACCGACCGGCTTGTTCCAACTCGCGAGCCTGCGCTTCCACGTCGCTTTTGGCGCGGGTCAACTCATCTTTCTGTGTCTCCAGCATCTGCGTCTGCTCTTCCAACTGCGCGTTGTTCTGTTCCAGCTCGGCCTGCTGCTCTTCCAACCTGGCATGGGAGTCCTGAAGCGTGGCGCTTTGCTCCGCCAGCTCCTCATTGGTCACGCGCAGCTCTTCGCTCTGAGCCTGAAGCTCTTCGGCCTGGCGCTGGGTTTCTTCCAACAATTCTTGAATGTGGGCACGGGCCTGGGCCGAGCGCACCGCGACCGCGATCGACTCGGACACCCGGCTTACGAATTCCCTATCGGCCCCTTCCACCGGACGAAAGAATCCCAGTTCCAGCACCGCTTTGACCGAGCGCTCCACGGCCAGCGGGGCAATGAGCAAATGTCGGGGCGCGCTACGGCCCAGCGAACTCCCGATGGTCAGATAGCCCTCCGGCACATCGGGTACCACGATCGCTTGTTGTTCCACGAGTGCCCGGCCAAGCAAGCCGTCACCGGCTTGGACCTCTATCGGAATGGTGGCATCGGCCGGGACTCCGTGCGTCGCCGCCCGGCGGAACATCGGGCCATTTTCGATGAATAACGCGCCGACCGGAGCGTCGAGATACTCGGCGATGGTGCCGAGCACCCGGGACCCGAGCTGATCGATGTACGGATCGCTTGTCATTCGTTCGCTCAAGAGCGTCTGGCCTGATTGCAGCCACTCCTGTTTGCGGACGGTGAGCTTATTGGTGATGAACTGATAGCCCAGCGCCGCCAAGGCCCAACTGGTCGCCACTTCGAACAGGCGGTTCTGCGCCGCAACGAACGGGTCAATACCAAGTGGACTCAAAAAAAAGCCGATGAGTACCAGCAGCGTGGTCGCCGTCGCCGTGTAAGCCGGCACGAGCGGCTGCCACACCAAGTACGAGAGGACCAGCGGGAGGAGATAAAAGACCCAGACGGTAATGCCGAGCGAGGTCAAGAGATCGCTGATGAACACGGCGCTGATCGACAGCACAATCACGCCATAGATCAGCGGCGTGGGAGTCCGTTCAAAACGAATCATATCGGATTCCGTTATTTGAAGTGGAGGAAGATCAGCCTCGCGCCTCTCTTTGGCCACACGATGGGCGAAAAAAGATATAACACATCGGGATCTTTGGTACCTAGGGAAGACCCTAGCGACTTGCGACAAGGAAATGGCTTTTATCGCAAAAGGCTAAACGATAGACTTGTGGGGTTGGAGGAGAAACTGCGCCCGCTGTCTCTTCGGCTATGCGGGATGACCGCTAACCGACATGCACATTCTTGTCGACAGCCTGATAAATCGCTTGAGGCAGATGTTGAAACGCCGCTCCTTTTTCGAGCAATAGGCGGGCCCCGGCATCCAAGAACGCTTCTCGATTCTCATTTCCGACGTAAAACGAAAGACCAATGACCGGCAAGTGCGGATGTTTTCGTAGGATGGCCTTGGTCGCGTCGATACCGTTCATCCTCGGCATGTTGATATCCATCACGACGACATCGGGCTTCAGCATGTCCGTCAGCTTGACCGCCTGTTGCCCATCAGACGCCTCCCCCACCAATTCAATGTCGAGATGATGGCTAAGATACTTACGTAATCCTTGCCGGACGAGGAAGTGGTCGTCCACCAGTAACACACGAATACACTTCATCTTCGGCCGGTTAGCCTCAATAGTTTCAACTCGATCGATAAGTGCCGTTTCCATAGAAGCTCCTTCACATTTTGTGATTCTGTATCCTTTTAGAAGAAAGATGACTCCCTATGAACTGGTGAATCACCTAGTTGCCGGTTACCCGGATTCTGTGACAGCAAATAATCTGCAACATGCAATAGATGCACCTCGGTGCATCATCGGCTTTTAAGCTCGTTTTTTTGTGGCGTTCTATATCTTGTCCTGCCTTTCTGCTGACTTTTCTGGAAGGCAATGTATCGGCGAAGATACAGTCGGATCTGAATCGATACACGCCTAGGAATCTCGCTAGTAGACCCAGCATGCGTCCAAAACTAAAGATTATGAACAATGTTGATGCGAGAGAGCCTCGGTTTGGCGACAGCAAAAGTCGCATCTCTGTCAGCCCGGGTCGCAAACCGAGAAGGGTTGTCTTTTACAACTATGTTGGAATTGGAGGTAGATCCATGCGGAACAGAATGACTGTTGGAGTCGCAATGGTGCTCGGTTTCTTTCTGAGCGGTCCGCTGCATGCTGCGGATCAACCCGGTCAGACGGGTCAGGTTCCTGCAGCAGGTATAGAGGGAGGGAAGGGTCCGGATGGGGTGATCGGAATTTCGCTTCACATCGGCGCAGAGCGTGTCGGAGATCCGGCGTCGTTATACGTCGGCAGGGTCCATCGTGAAGGGCCGGCTCATCAAACGGGACTTCGGCATGGAGATGAACTGGTGAGCGTCGATGGCACGGCAGTCTCGGGAAAGAGCTACGAACAGGTGGTGCAAATGGTCCGGGGAGAAGCGGGGACCAATGTGAAGTTGGGGGTCAAGCGCGAGGGTGAGGGCCTTCGTGAGGTTTCGGTCGCTCGGGTGGCCGGTGACAAACTGATGAAAGGCCCGGGAGATCACGGTAGCTACAAGGAGAAGCCAGGACCCTAACCCACATTATTCATCCCGGATTCCACAGTTGATCACTTTCTTTCTCGTCATTCCCTCGTGTTTCAAGCGGGAATCCAGGAAATCCGGAACGACTGAATGCCCGCCTCTGCGCCGCAGGCGTCGACGCGGGCGCGGGCATGACCACATCTCCGTGAGACGGCGTCTTTTACCGGCTTTCGAGAGATTCTAATCGCTCGCCCCAGATCACATCCCTTCAACTACAGAATCCAGGTTGATAACGATTCGTGATGAGGTGACTTATTCGTTACCTCGCGCCCATAAAACAGGAAAACTCCGTCGATCGCTTACGCTTCTTTATGCTTAGCATGCTTTATGTTATGTTTCCGGCCCATGAAGACTGTGATCACGGCGGCGGCCGTGCTCTGTACCGGTAGATTGACCCACTGCAGAAGGGCAGTCACAATTGGGAGGGAAGCGTTTATGAAGCGGACGCTTTGGGCGCTGGGTGTTGTCATCTGTTTGAGACTGGCCGCTGCGTCCATGGTGGCGACGGCAGCCGAGACCGACGAGCAGGACTTTGCCAAAGGGGAGGCTCTACTGAAGAATAAGCAGTATGTGGAAGCGCGCGCAGTGTTGGAAGCCGGCCTCATCAAGAACTCCTCGAATGTGCGGGCTCATTTTAACTTGGCTGAGGCTTGTCGAGGGCTGGCAGCCTGGGCCTGTGCGGAAGAACATTACGAGACCGCATTGCATCTGGATGCGAAATCCAGAACGGCGGGGAAGAAGGAACTACGGTTGCGCAAAATGGAGGTGTGGCGTTCGCTGGAGGAAGTGACGGCCTGGCGGTTACTGGAGGAAGCGAAGAGTTTGATTGCCGATGGGCAGGCTCATCCCGACCAGATAGCGAAGGCGGAGGAGGCCCTGGATGGCGCCAATGAGCTAGGGTTCACCTATGAGCAAGAGGCTGTCTATCAGCAGTTACAAGCGAAACTGCCTGGGCGACGTTCGACCGCCGTGCGGGATAGTCTGAAACCGGCTGAGACGCCGATGGTGCTGGTGCCGGCGGGGGAGTTCACCATGGGGAGCACCATGGCGGACGACGAAAAGCCTGTGCATCGCGTCTACCTTGACGCCTTCTACATGGACAAGTACCACGAGACGGTGGGGCAGTATGCCAAGTATCTGGAGGCGACGGACAAGGAGGCGCCGCCGGAATGGGATATCATGAACCAACCCCGACATCAGAAACGCCCCGTTGTCAATGTCAGTTGGTTTGATGCCGCCTCGTACTGCAAATGGGCCGGCAAGCGCCTGCCCACCGAGGCGGAGTGGGAAAAGGCGGCGCGAGGGACGGATGGCCGACTCTATCCTTGGGGCAACGAGGCCCCCACCAGACTCCACGCGAATTTCGGCAAAAAGAAATGGGCGAATCATATGGCCTTGGTTCCGGTGGGGATGTTCGAACTGGGCAAGAGCCCCTATGGCATTTACGATTTGGCCGGCAATGCCTGGGAATGGGTCAACGACTGGTATGATCATGACTATTACAAAAAGAGCCCAACGAAGAATCCTCAAGGACCGACATCAGGTAAGTCAAAAGTCGTGCGGGGCGGTAACTGGCTTTATGTTCAGGAATTTCTGCGTTCTTCGTTCCGTTTCAATGCCGAACCGTCTGGTCGGCAGTTCGGCTACGGATTTCGTTGCGCGAAGACTCCTTAGAAGACCCCTTAATGGGGCGACCATAGGCTTCGGAGATCGATCCGCAAGCCACCGAGGACGAGCAGCGGCCGGTCCAGAGTTTTGATACTCCCCGTTTGCGTGGCGATGTACTGACGGTCGGTGAGATTTTCGCCGTCGATGAACAATTCAGCCCATGAGGCGATTCGTTTCGGCAGCATCGCGTCCAAGACGATGAAACCCGCGATCGGTTGGCAGTTCACATCATCGGCGAATTGCCGGGACAAGTATCGAACTTGAAGCGTCAATTGCGCGAAGGCCGGCCGGCCGATGGTGAGCGCGGCCGAACGTGATGTCGAGAAACATTTGGGATTCGCAGGCCCTCCCGAGAGGGATTCCCGGGGAAACTCGTTATGATCGCATCCACGAACGAGTATCCGAGGTCAGGTACAGCCCATCATCCAGACGACTTCGCAGTTCGATATCCGTCCCGATCGATCGACCTTTTCCGATGTTCTGCGGCATGGCCGATGTGGGTCCTTGGGTCACGAAGAGAATTTGATCCTTGCTCACGTCGTAATGGCCGGTGGCACGGAAGTCGAGCAGGCCATCCGGCAGCAGTGTCACCTCAACCTTCATTTCTCCCCGGTGAGCCGTTCCGGCTCGGCCGCAGATCCTCCTCGGTCCGTTTCAGGGAGGTGCGTTCACGACCGCGCCAGCATCGCGGCGGCAATCATGACAGCCAGTGCGATGAGCAGTGAAAAGCGCGGCAGCCAGCGCGCAGTTTTGAAGACGACCTGCTCACTGGGCGTTCGCTGAGAGTCCGGTATGGCGCTGACTCGACTGACTTGTGGACCGAAGACAAGATCATGGAGGAGAGTCAGGAACAACAACAGGGCGACTAGCGTCAGCTTCACGCTCACGATTCCCGGCCACGAGGCTAGGTTCGTAATGGCGATGCCACGAAGGGACAACAACATCGGACCGGTGGCCAGTAGTATCGCCATGGCAACCCAAACGACGGGTCTGAATCTGAGCGCGGCAGATCGAAACAGCGCCATGAATTCCGGCGCCGCCTTCCGGCCCCTGACTAAGGGCGCCAAAACCAAGGAGAGAAAAATCATCCCCCCGACCCAGCTCACGGCGGCAAGGATGTGTAGGACAACCAGGACAGAATACATGCCGCATCATGATAATCGATCCGCTAAGAAAAAGCGTCATGCGCCTTTCGTGAAAACGATTTTGATCCATTGACGGGTGACGATGCCAGTCCACCCATTGACTCCCAGTCGCGTTCTCGGTAGAGGAAGCCATGAGGCATGATCCAGCCGCTTTCAGACTTCTCGCCCTCGTGGCACTCATGGCACTCCTGTTGAACCCGATGATTGGAAAGGCACAGGAGGAATCACCCTATGAGCGCATCGCCGCCCTCGCTCAGGGTTCTCCTATGATGACCGTCGCCGAAGGCCTTTTTTTCATGGGGACTCTCAGGACCGGCCACAATCCATTCAGCCTCGATCTTCCTTACGATGACACCGAACAACCGCGGCGTCGCCTGTGGCTGGATCGGTTTGAGATCGATCGAGACGAGGTGAGCCTCGGAGAATTGTTACTGTGGTTGAATCGGCAGCAACGGTCTATTCCGGGAGAGATTCGCAAACTGGTCGACCACATGATGACCGTCCATGCCGTGCCGCCGGACACCCTCGCCCATTGGCCGGCACTCTACGTCACTTGGCCCGAGGCCTCGGACTTTTGTCGCGCACAGGGCAAACGCCTGCCAACCGAAGCCGAATGGGAAAAGGCCGCCCGGGGAGAGAATGGTAATCTCTTTCCCTGGGGTCACACACCTCCGGTCGCGGGGTTAGCTATGTTCGGGCAGTACCATGTCCATGAAATACCTATTGTGGCTTCCGTTGAACGCGGCGAAGAAGGTCGAAGTCCCTACGGCCTACATCACATGGCGGGGAATGCCGCCGAATGGGTCGAAGATTGGTTCGGCATCGATTACTATGCGACCATGCCCGATCGTAACCCGCGTGGAGCAGGGCAAAGCCGCTACAAGGTGGTGCGGGGTGGATCGTGGAAGAGCGCCTCTCCGTTGCTGCGATCAGCGACGCGCAGCGGTGCCTCGCCGGATCAGCGGGCGGCAACTATCGGGTTTCGCTGTGCCACGTCGATCCGGTAATGGAGGATATGTCTGCCTTATGAAGCTGCTGATGATTCGGAGATATCTTGGGTTTGCCCTAGCCGCGATGAGTCTCGTCCCAAACGCCACGCCCGCTCTCAGCGCTGTGACCGACACGAACGAGGGGACCGGTTGGAAGCTCTATACGAACGCCCGCTTCGGTTTCTCCGTCCGTTATCCAGACGACTGGCGCCTTGGCAACCCGCTGCCGGACGGAATCGGGGTGACACTGTACCCTCCGATCGAGCACAGCCTGCTCGCATTATCCGGCCACATGAATGTGGTCAGCGGCCCCAGCCAGGACGGACGGCAGACACTCAAGGAATTCGCTGATGCCCATCGACGTATCATCACAGACCTGTATGACAGGAAAAAAGTTCCCTTGAAGTGGCGACAGGATCAAAATCGATCGCTCGCCGGATTTCCGGCGAGACAATTGACTTTCACGTACACCGACAGCAAGCAGGGCGATGTGGTTGAACACCACATCTTCTCCCTCGGCCGCAACGAAGGACGTGGGATCCGGGTGAAAGTCCCTCTCCAGGACGAAGAGCGATTAACGTCGATGATCAAGAAAATGCTGGAGACCTACCAGCCCGGACGAGATCAAAATGCGGTCAGCCCGCTCGCTCCGAAAGAGAAAGGCTGAGGTTGAGGTTAAGAGGAAATGGTCGCTTCTTTCTCAACCTGAACCTTACCCTCAACCTATCTTCTTATGCGCCGCTGTCTCTCATGCTGGAGAGGTGCTTCATTGCTTCTTTCGCGGCGGCACGGGCTTTCGTGGCGGGATTCAAACTGGCGCCGGGATCGACCTTGTCGCCCATGTCGGCCACCCGCTTACAGTGGGTGATGGCCTCTTGGAGTAACGGCGCCGCCGCTTGGCTGTGCTGATCGCCCTTGGGCAAGACACCGAGAATCGCCGTCGCATGTTTGGTCACTTCGGCGCAATGGTGCAGAATGGCGCCGCCGTCGCCCATGCCTCCGTGCATGACCATTTCCTCCGCATCGCGGAGCATTGCCTTGCCGTGCTCTTGAATCGCTTGCGTCGGCCCTGCCAGGACTGACGCCGCTCCGACGGCCACCGTCAATAGGACGACGGAGAGCATCTGCTTCATCATCAGAACACCCGACCTTTCTTCACCGGCGGTTGATCGGCCGGCGTGAGCCGGCGATACAGCGCGTGAAATTGTTCCGTTGTGAGCGCCGGATTTTCCAGCTCCCTGAGCTGCTCGGCGCTGACGGGATATTCCACGGTATCGTCGAAGCTGGATGATGCGATCGCCACATAATGATCCGGGAAGAGACGCTCAGGCAACAGGATGGTGACGTCTCGGTTGTACTTCTTGGCCATTCGGATGGCGGCACGGGCCCGCTCCGCAGTGACTGATGAACCCAAGCCGATATTGGTCGGCGGTTTGCCCGCCTTCATGAATTGTACGTGAAGGTTCGCGAGGCCCGCCTCGGTGAACTCCTTCTTGATCTCCTCCAGGTGCTTGCGATGCTCGTTCGCCAAGACTGCCTCAACCCGTCCAGACGAAACGATAGCATCAGGCTGTGCCGCAGGCACGCCGGTCGGCAACAGGCCGAGAACGATCGCGAGACAGACAGCGTGGAACCCTCTTCTCATTCGATGACTCGTTTCGCGTCAAACAGCCAATCAAGCGAGAGGGTCTCGTTCTGTTTCACAGTGATGTTCCGCTCTTGAGTTCCCAAAATTGGGTGCCAGGCCTTGATGTGATAGGTCCCGGCCGGGAGATCGCCGATGACGAACGATCCATTGAGATCGGTCACGGCATAATATGGATTGTCGATCGCATACCCCCAATTCTGCATGTAGGGATGCATCCCGCACTGCATGGTAAACACTTTCCGCCCTTTGACCAGTTTCACGATATCGGTAGTCCCGCTCTCATGCAGCGCAGGCCGATGGAGGACAATATCGACGCCCGCTTCATTGTACGCATACCCTTGAAGATCGTGTAACACCGGATCTCGATTGAACACCGTGACTCGACGCTTGTCGCTGACCACGGTGACGAAGGGCAGGAACTGGCAGAGACTCGCTTCCACTTCAGCATCGGTGAAGGTGAACGGCTTGCCTCTCTCGACGCCTTCCAGAACCACCACCACATCTTTGAGGCCGCCGCCCGGCCCGATAGTGACTTCCTTCAGGAGTCGATGCCCATTTCCATCCGACACAGCGCTGCAAAACTCGCGGTCCGCGGACCGACGCAGCTCGAACTCTTTCGGATCCGGCACGGTTCCGGTGAACGTGACCTTGCCCCGCACGACCGCGCCATCCTCCACAGTCCCTGATTCATACGCCCCGGCATCTGCTTGAATTCCCAACATCAAGATAGCCGACACAAGGCCGGCCGGCCACAGTCCTCTCAGAAGCGGTTGTCTCATATATCCTCCGGTCGCGCGCTCAATGTTGCGTACCAGCCGATTGATTCGCCGGATCCAATCGCTGTGGGAGCTCGAACAACAATGGGGACTGCTCGGTGAAGATCAGCCGGCGAAACTCTTCCGACCACGTCCCCTGCTTGCTCACAGTCTTGAGTGGAAAACGCTGCGCCTTGGTGACCCATCGATAGTATTGGTGAGTTTGCCCGTTCCCTGCAACTGTGATTTCGAACAACTCTGTGGGATAGCCGTTCAGCGTTTCGTCCCCGACGAACTCCCGCAAGATTTCTCCTTCCATCCTCTCGCTCATTGTTAATCGATGATCGCTTGTGATCGGCTCCACGAGATACTGACGTCGCCTCGAGAGGATCACCCAGGCGGTCCCGAGATCCGCTCGTACGATGATCACGTCGGCACCGCGCTGAGGTTGAGAAAACTCAAATCGCCAGCGATCGTCCTTGGCGTTGACATGGGCTGTGACGACTGACTCTCCATTTTTTACGATTCGCTCGGCTGAAAAATCAAGCGCCAAGGCGGTTTGCGCCGAACCGGCCATGACGAATCGGCATGAACCAGAACATCATCCACCCAACCGGTATGGGTAAACCGTGCACCTTCATGTGTAGGTTCTACAGCCTCGTCCTAGATTGGATTCAAGACATCATCCGTCGACGAATAACGAACGGGGGAACCTGGCTCTCATTCGCCGGGTTCCCCCGCCACCTTAGGTGCAGGACCAGCCTACTTCGCTTGCCTGGACACCGGAATGGATTTCGCGGACGATCGCTCTTCAGCCTGCTGGATGAACGGGGCCTGACCGCCTAACGGCAGGATCGCACGGCTGTCGCGGTCCAAGACCTTCAGCATTCCCCACTGCCCGGCATCGAGATAGCCAGGTCGCTGGTTGAGCCAGAGATAGTCGCCTGCCACACCGTTCGGCCCACCGGCTCCACCATGCAACCAGGCATTGATGATTTCGGACCCGCCGAACTCCATGGTGCTGACAAGATCCGCTCCGGCCAAATAAGGCTCGTGTTTCCATTCATGACCCGAGACACTGAACAACTGCACCTGCTCGCTGAAGGCGCCCAGGACGTGAATGACGACCGGATCGCCGACGTGTGCCGCGATAGTCGGCGTCACCGGCTGATCTCCCGTCTTCACGCAGGCGAACACTTCGCTATAGGCGCAGCCTTTCTCGGTCCGGTAATCGGTCGGTTCCGACCGATAGTTGACCGCCGTCACGCCGGCCACCTTCTGGATGTACGGCATGAAGCTGGTGCCGATATGGTTATCTTCGTCCTGGAAGAGCAACGCGAACGACCGGTAATTCTGCCGGTTTTGATTCTCCGGTCTGGTCCGATCGACGATGACGTCCGCTCTCCAAGAACTCTTTTGACTCAAGTCTTCGCCGCTGATCGGATCGCGGTACTGCGACCCCTTCGGTCCGATGATGACCGCGCCGAAGAGTCCGTTCCGCGGATTCTCGATCACGTTGCCCCAATCCTGGATCAGCGCAGCGTTTTCGCCGAACTCCGGATGGGCGTAGTACGTGTAGGTCCGGCCCTGGCCCGGCGCCACCGTCTGATCGCCAGGGTTGTTGCCGGCGTTGAGGCCCATCGATTCCTTGGGATCGTACGCCAGATTGTCTACATGGAACCCGGCTCGCTCCTTGGCCATCTCGTTCTTGAGATTCACCTTGATGCAATCACCGACGTTCACGTGGAGCGTCAGCGGACTCGGTTCGAGACTGCCCGAGGCGACCTTCGTCTTCTCGCCTTCGAGGACGTACATCTTGCCGGCTTCATTCCCAAACACCATCTTGCGCTCCAGATCGACTTCCATCGTGCCAGGCGTCCCCTTGTTGTACCGGATCGCCTTGTCAATGGCGGCGACGTTGAAGCTTTTCATCGGAGCGTCGGCCGGACAGACCGACTTGGCCGACTGTGGAATCTCTTTCCGGCCCGGCAGGGGTTGTAACGTACCATCCGCCTTGTCCAAGATTCGGAAGAGTCCCCAACTGCCTTCCGCAAAATGCGATGCGCGACCGCTGTGGTACATATAGTCGCCCGCCATCTGTTGCGGCCCGCCTGCGGCAGGTATGGCCGCGTCGTATCGTTCACCGATGACGACATGCAGCGTGCTCCGTGGGATGGAGTTCTTGCTGTAGCGCTCCATCGGGAACCAGTGACCGCTGATGTGCCAGGAATGGACTTCGTTCGCGGATGTTTCGAGGAGCCTGACTACCACTGGGTCGCCCAGATAGGCTCGCAGCATCGGGGTCTCCGGATCTCCGTGAATAGCGCTGCTGAACAACTTCGATGGATCCGGGTTGTTCGCCAACCGCACCGACAAGGGCTCTACCCGCATGTTGTAGCCGCTGCCTGTCGTGGCTTCGCCGCCGTTCAGGAACTTCATCGGCGACAAGTTGAGCTTGGCCGGATAGACGGCGGACGGCGTGCCATCCACGGAAATCGCTCCGACCCTCGCTTGAGGGTTGTCGGTCGTAATCAACTCCGCCGCCCGGGGGTTGGAATCCATGACGTGTGTCACGATTTCACGGAACGAACCCCGGATATGCGCGGACACCGGTTCGGTTGTGTGAATATCGGCGACCGGCCCGCTGCGCAGTTCCTTGCCGGTCACCGGATCGTGATAGGTAGACCGCGGTGGTTCGGCGATGAACGAGGCGAACTGGCCGTGGCCCCACGAGTCGAGTCCATACACATGGTCGTGCCAGAACGTCGTGCCGAAGTCAGCGTCCACATACCAACGTTCTCTGATCCACTCCACCGAGGCGATCTCGCCCTTTTTATGGTGATACTTCAACGGGCGCTCGAACGTGATGTGGTTGCCGTCGATCTTACTGATCCGAGCCGACTCAAACCGGCCCACTTCGTCCATTCCCACACCGAGTTCGGTCTTCAGGTGAAAGCGCGATGCATTCTTGACCGTGATGGTCGTCGCCCCCTTCGCCGCATCGGCTTCGATCGTCGTATTCATCGGCACGGGCATCCCCTTGCCGGGATGCTCATCCTTCAGAATCGTGAAGGGCCGCAGCGACATCTCGTAGGAGAAGCCGATGATGGGGCCGTCGGACGCCTGCGTGTCGAATTGGAACATATGCGGATGCAGGTTTGTCTTGCTCGAGAACCCTTGCCGCTGATCGTCTTTCAGCTCGCTCTTGTACACGACGTCGATGCAATCCTGCACATTGCCTCGGATCACCAACGGCATCTGCTTGGCAGGATTTTTCCGGACTTCCTGCTCCTCTTCATGCAACACATACAGCAAGCCGTCCGGATCGACGATCGCCGGTGTCTTGGCGGTCGCTCGCTTCAACGTGATCGGCAACGTGATTGCGTGGATGTTGAAGTACTTCAGCGGCGCCCCTTCAGGGCAGAGGCTCCAGGGTCCTTGCTCGCCCGGCTTCGCCGGCTCGGTGGAGTTGCTGCCGTCGTCGCGGCGGTGGATCGGCTCCAGCCACGGCGCGCCGCTGTGGCTCGGAGAGAACGGCACTCGACGTCCGAGGTGCGGACGCAGCCACGGCCAGGACAGTTTCCCGCTCTTGGAATCGAACAGGATCTCCTGCCGCTTGCCCGGCGTGGACGATTTGTAGTTCGCCCATTCATACCCGGTCTCCGGCTCGGTGAGCGCCTTGCTCCCGTCCCATGCCCAATCGTTCACCGTTGCATCGTAGGCCAGCGTCTGGTCCTTTTCGGTGTTCTTGTTGACCCGGCTTGCCTTGCGGCGGCACCTGCATTTCCACCCAATCCTTGATCGACACCTTGGCCGGTGTCGCCTTCCAATCGGTCTTGTCCTTGGTGATCTCGAAGTTCTTGCCGCCGTACCAGTCGACCATCGTGCCGACCAGCTTGTCGCTCGTCGTGCCCGTCTTCATGCGGCCGACCCTATCGGGTAGTTCCACCAACGGCTTCATCACGTCGGTCTGGAAACCCGGTGACTGTAGGGTGTTGTACACGCGCCAGAATCCCCACATGCCCGTCACGTAATGTTGCGGGATATGGCAATGGAACACGAACTCTCCGGCCAAGGCTTGCAATCCTCCCGATCCGCCCTCGATCACCTGATCGTACACCTCCGTCGGCCCGATCGACTGCACATCTAAACGATCTGAAGGATCGCTGATTGGGGGGAACTTCACCGGGCCATTGCTTGAACCGCGAAATCAAGATTGCTGTTCCCCGGCTGGCGCGCCCAGCGAATGGAGCCCGCCATGAAGATGGTGCGAATGCACAATTTCCGATCCGCCCGCCATCCTGAATTTGGCCGGATCTCCGAGATAGGATCGAGGAACCGTGGTCGCCGGGTCACCGAACGTATAGGACCCGTACGCCATGGATTCGTCACCGTAGAACCCCATGTGGGCTTGCAGCTCGATGCGCGTGCCGTGCGGTTCGCTGCGATAGTTCAGCAGCCGCGCGCCAGGACGATAGGAATCAGTGTGCGGGTCGCGCTGCGGCAACATTTCGCCCTTCTTATTCAAGAGCCGGAAGGCTTCATCGCCGGCCTCATGATAAAAGATCGCGAACTCGCGGAAATCCGCGCCGGTCGGATCTTCAATCATCGCTTCCCAGCCGCTCGCCATCGGCTGACCGTCGAACGGGACTCAGATAGCGGGATCCACGTGGTTCTACGACGAGCATGCCGATCAAGCCCTGATTGAACTGCTCGCGCGAGGCGTGCGAGCGGAAGAACCGCGCCCCTTCCTGCGTATCAGGCTTGATGTACCACTCAAAACTCTGCTCCTTCCCTGCCGCCACTGTCGTGTCCGGGTTCGAGGGAGTCGCCGGTTTGCCTGTGGCGCTCACGACCATTGACGATCCGTTGATGACGAGATTCGTCGGCTCATCGGTGATATGGTTGTGGAGCGTCATCTTGAGGCAGTCGCCTTGATTGGCTCGAATGACGAGCGGTTGAATCACATCGCCCTGCAAGCCGTTCGATATGGCGCCGGGATCATTCTCCTTTTCACGCGCCTCCTTGTTGGTCGTTTCCTTCCCCGCGGACCTTCTCGACATTCTCCGTCAGCACATACATGTAGCCGGGAAAGTAGTCGAGGAACCGGCTCAGCGTGATTTCGACGTTGATGCGCCGAGACATGATACTCCTTAACCGGCACGTTCGCCGGGCAGCGCTGCCCATTGGCGACTGCCACTTTCTGCAGGGTCCTCTGTCACCAGAAGCACGCCCTGTTGGAGCATGTGGCTGTTGGCGCCGGTGCTGTAACCGCCCTTCGTCTCGTATGAATTCCTGCTGCCGCTTGACCTCGTCCATCATGCGGTCGTGCAGGATCGACCCACCTTCACGATAGATGACCTTTTGCGCCGACGTCTGTCCTGCATTTCCCTGATGATCGTGCCGCTCTGCCGCGAATCCCATCGGCGCGAAAGCAAGGCTACTCGCCAATGCCAGGCTTTGAAATCGCAACATCACGCCGTCTCTCCTCTGTCCCCGACTGTGTTCAAATTGAGTGGACCTCATGTCTCGGCCTCCTCTCCCTGGTGTACTCGCCTCATCCGGCGGGTTATTGATGGCTGCTCATTGATCATTTCACTCATCCTCTCTTCATCATTGCTCTGTGAATAGGACCCGGCCTCCGAACAACTTCCGACCTCGATCTCGGGAGGGTGAAGAGCTGGTGAAGGGTTCCTTCTTGCGAAGGAGTGGGTCATTCGGAGGCCGGTCCAAAATCACCCAGCCCCTCACCAGCGATTTCTGCATAGCGCAATCGCCGTGCCTCATCGCAGTTCACAAGAAATTTGTAAATTTGGTAAGAGCTTAGTGAAATCGTGGCCGCAGGGACTCGACACTTGAACATGTGGAGTTCGTCCACGGAATCTGGCAATACTGAGACTTGTTTAAACTAATCATGAGGTTGAGCTGTCTAAGTTCTTGGACGGTGTCTATTTGGAAATTGAGGCAGGATGGGACAATGTTGAAGAGTTGAGGTTGAAGCAAGAACTGTGTGAACGCCGCCGAGATGCGAGACGCGGTGTCCCGCGAGAACGCCGTTGGAAAATTTTACAGCATCATCACTCGATGCCGTACGCACGAAGTTTATTGTAGAGGCTCGCTCGGCTGATTTTCAGCAGCTTGGCAGCTTTCAATCGGTTTCCCGCCGTCTTCTCCAGCGCGTCCACGATCCGTGCGCGCTCGGCCTGGGCAACAGCCCCACGCGACGTTGACCGTAAACTCTCGTCTTCGGTCACCATGCTGCCTGACACCAGATCATCGCACACAAGCCATGGCCCGGCGGTCGTCACCACGACCCGTTCGATGTAATGCTGCAATTGCCGGACATTGCCGGGCCATGGCGCGTCTCGCAACGCTCTCATTGTTTTGTCATCGACAGGCCGAACCGTTTGGTGATGTCGGGCACAGGAAGCTGCGACGAAGTGCTGGACTAGCAGCGGAATATCTTCTCGCCGTTCTCGAAGCGTCGGCAAATAGAGCGGCAACACGGCTAGTCGGTAGTAAAGATCCTGCCGAAAGGTCTTGGCTTTCACCAGTTCGGCCAGATCTTTATTTGATGCGGAGACGACCCGCGCATGGATCTTTATAGATCGGGTCCCGCCGACCGGTTTGATCTCACTCTCTTGCAGGACACGGAGCAGCTTCGCTTGAAAAGTCGGCGTGGTATCGGCGATCTCGTCGAGGAAGATCGTCCCTCCGTCTGCCTCTTCGAATAGTCCTCGCTTATTGGCGACCGCCCCGGTGAAGGCGCCCTTCACGTGCCCAAACAGCTCGCTTTCGAGCAGTGTTTCGGGCAGCGAGCCGCAATCGACGACGACGAACGGCCGATCCCTCCGGTTGCTGAGCGCATGAATCGTTTTCGCCAGGAGTTCTTTCCCCGTGCCGCTCTCGCCTTGTATGAGGACGGTCGCCGAACTGTCCGCCACAAGACGAGTCATGTCGAAAAGCTGCCGCATGACCGGACTTCGACCAATCAAGTCACCTAAGTCCTCTGCGATAGCTGTCGCAAAGGTCGCCTCAGGCCTGTTCCGATGAACAGGCTTCGGTGTGGGCTTAAAGAGCACCAGCATCGACGCCACGGTTCCATCCGCATCCGCCAAGGGAAATGCTTGCTGCATCCCGCAGGCCGTGCCGTTTCCTCCGCTGGAACATGATACGCACTGGACCTCCGGCGCCTCGAAGACCCTAATCGCCGGACAGGTCCCGCAAGGATCGGTCCGGTGCGCAAACGCCTCATAACACTTGGCGTGAGACCGGTGAGTGTTTGTGGTCTGGTCCACTGACCACGCCGCTTCGTTCGCGTAGACAACGTTGAATGAGCGATCCATGACCGCCACCCGGTCGGACAGTCCATTGCTGAGTTGTTTGATCGCCTCAAGCCTGGCAGCCAGGATGGGATCCGTGAAGGGAGTTATCGTTTTTTCGTCTTCCGGAGATCCGGCCATCGTTCCCCAGGTGAAGTGTGGGACGGTGAGGCGTCAGCCGAGGGTATATCTTGTTTTCGCCCCTCACGCCTAACCCCATACTTCTTACGTCATCTTGTGGTTCAGCAATTCTTGCACACAACTCTTGAGGTCGGCAATACGAACCGGCTTGTCGAAGTAGGCGTTCGCACCAGCTTTCACGACCTGCGCTTTCAATGTGGCGTCGCCGAATGCCGTGATCACGACAATTGGACACCTCGGCGCCACTGTCCGCAACCGGCTGATGTAATCATCCCCCCCGGCGGGCATCCGGAGGTCCGTCAAAATCAGATCCGGCACGGATTGCAGCACCGTCAGAAATGCTTCGTCTCCATTCCTCGCTTCACGCAGCTGATAGCCCATCCCGCAAAATTCGTCGCACAGCAGACTCCGCATGTCCCGATCATCTTCGACGATCAGAACAGTCGCTGTTTTTCTGTTTTCCACCGACGCCATCCTTTCCCTGTCCATACATGATTCCATTGGAATTGTTATGAGGATTAGAGCAAAGAGGATGCCGATAAGCGGGCAACCAGTGTGCCCATGAATCAAAGGGATTCCTGATAATGACGGATTTAGCCAAACATCCAGTGGCGAAAAACACCACACTCTAGAGGGAAGGCGCCGTTGAGAGATGCTACAGCGCCGGTGGTGCTGAGCCTAAGCAAGATCGTTCTTCTCGACGTACTTCTTCACCAAATCATGGAAGGGTAGGGTTTTTGGCATAGGCTTCCGTACAGCCAATACAGGGATCGTCCCTCGTCGCAACACAGCCTCCGTTACGCTTCCGGCCCAGCCATGTGAGAGGCCACGACGTCCGTGGGTGCCCATGACGATGAGGTGACTTGAGGATCTATGCGCGAACTCAAGGATCGTGTCCACCGGGGTACCTCCTACGAGCGACACTTGGACGACGATGCCTACTGCGGCCAGATCGGACAACAATGCCTCAAGCTTTTCAGTAGTCACCCGTCGTTTCTGCTCCCGCTCAGCCCGGCTTTCCATCGCGAAGTCGATTCCATAATAGGCGGGTTCCATGATGTGGAGCAGTTCTATCGATGCCTTGGCCTGGAGAGCGACCACCCCTGCATATTTCACGGCCTCTAACGAACAATCGGACAAGTCCGTAGGAACTAGAATGCGATCCAGAGAAATGCCCTCCTCAGCCGGACCTTCGGCCTTCGTCGTGTGGACGGCTAACACGGGACACGGCGCCATGCGAATCACGCGTTCCGCGGTGCTTCCCAACAGCACGTGGGCGAGCCCGGACTTTCCTCTGGTGCCGACGATTATCAGATCGGTTTCTTCCGCCTGAGCTGCGGCAATTACCTCTTCGTTGGGAATACCGGTTGCTATTCGGATCGTCGCCGCAATCCCCCGCTGGTGCGCCTGTCTTTTGAACTCCGTGAGTTTGGCCGACGCTTCGGACATCAGCTCAGTCAGATACCGCTTGTTGACGATATATTCCGGATTCATCCCGGGCGGAAAATCGAGGACGCTGATCGAGGAAAGATCAGCTCCCCAAGACGCAGCCAATGCACACGCATAGGACTCTGCCCGATGGGCAAGCTCTGAGAAATCCGTTGCTAAGAGAAGGCGCTTGATCGATGTCATATTCAGAGTACGACGTCTTTTCGCGCTCTCTGCTGTAGAGGCGGAACGGTGAGCGCCGTGCATCCTGTCGTCGGCGCCACTTTGTCGACAGTCGCTGTTAAAATAATTTTTTACATTCGATTCGCGTCCACGGCTTGAGGCGATCCCTGAGTCCTCTTCTGAAGCGCGGAGAAACCGTCGGATCCGGATTTCATTGGACAAGCGTACCATCTCCACAGCAAAGACGATGCCCATCATGACAAAGCGCCCTAGTTCAAAAACACGGACTTTTGCAGCGGGTCATATATGCAATCCGCGACAGTGAGGGGAGCCTTGCAACAGGGCGGGTTTCAGTCTGTAGCGGAATGGGGCATTTTCGTTCATGGCATTTTCGATGTCCTATTGTTACTCGCGGTCGCCAAGAGCTTGAGCGTCTCTTCACCGTGAGTTGAGGAATTTGGTGGGATTGCCCCTGACCGGAACCAGTCATGTGGCGTAGCCTGCTCTTCTGATCACGACAGTATCTCTAGCCTCAATTTACTTGCCATAGCACCCTATCTCTCGCAATGGCACTCCGCCGGTTCGTTCATATTCGGCGATTCGTTATATTAGTCCGTGGGAAATGAACCCTTGACCCAATATCCGATTGCATAGCTGATCGCCACGACCAAACAGGCGATCATCACGTGTTCAACAATCGCCCGCCATGGGGTCATGGCTTGGGCCACTGCGACGAGGTAGCTGAGGGCGGTGAGTAAGAGAAAGCCCCAAATCACGCTTATCACAATGGCCTCGCCGATTGGATACAGGACGATGGGAAAGAGGAACGTCATCGCAATGACGAATTTGGACAGAAAAGTCGCCAGCGTAGCCTCCCACACATGTCTCGCTGAACCGCTGTTCCTCGCCTCTTCGGATATGTGAATGCCGAGGGCATCCGACATAGAGTCTGAGATGGCAATCGTCAAGATGCCGCCGATGACGACCATGCGCGAATGGGTACCGGAATGCAGGCCCACGATCAGGCCCAGCGTCGTGATGACGCCCAACGTCAACCCAAAGCTGAGACCGGTTGCCCAGGATGCTTTCATACCTCGGCCTGTGGTGAGACTCGTAGTGCAGCGGTAGATTCTTTTGCTGATCTCTTCCCGCGCGGTGTGCGTAATGAGGCAAATGAGAGCAATGACGGTGCCGGAACGAAGACGGGTTGCGCTGGTAGATTGCAGGGACTACTTATGTCCAGCCTATCAGGATGATGATTTTTGCCACAGCGCACGTCTGGAAGAATGTGGCAAGGAGTCCCCTAGGAGATATCAAAGCCGTGCAATAGCCGTCGCAATTGCAGTCTTTATCGAGAGTGCGCATTGAGCACCATAGGCACCGCACTTGCTTAGCACTTGAAGACTAATGGCTGTTGATGATCGCGAGACGATGCTCTTCAATCACATGTTGCTACCGGTCGATTTTTCACCCTGTTCTGATGAGGCGTTTCGAATCGGGTGCCGTCTCGCGGGTATGACCGGGTCGATGGTCGTTGTGCTGCACGTCATCGACACAAGCATACTGACTGCCCTGCAGCATATTGGACTCTCCGTCATTCCAGGCAGCGGCCCGGCTCAACGTCGGCGGCTGCGGCATCACGCACGGTTGAACCTTCGACGCCTATTGGAATTTGACGATGCGAAGGGCGTGAATTGCACCAGACTTATCATTGAAGGGGTGCCATTTGCTGAGATCGCCAAAGTGGCTCGCACTAAGGCCATCGATCTTATCGTCATGGGCACCTATGGGGTTCGGGCGGGCAGCATAGACAAGTTGTTTTTCGGGAGCACGGCGGAAAAGGTCATGAGAATTGCGGGCTGTTCAGTCCTCACCGTGCCTCTCTCAGGACTACTCCACGCGATGCCACTAGAGAAGGAGGAACGGAAATGATCCGGAAAAGACTATGGACGGGGACTGTGATATTAGCACTTATCGTAGTCGTCGGCTCACCAAGCGCACAACCCTTGTTCGGGCAGAGTCAGCAAATCGTGGAGGTCACGATCAAGGATTTTCAGTTTGTGACTAAGCAGCCCACCTTGCGTTTGGGATTGCCGACGATCATCCGTATTCGAAATGAGGATGCGGAGCGCCATGATTTCGGATCGGCCATGTTTGAAGGGATCCCGGCCCAGATCGAGAAGGACGGGGTGATCGTCTATGGTCATGGGTTGCGCGGCGTCTTTCTGGACTCGAAGCGCGACGCGACCATTCGATTCGAGATGTCCCGGCCCGGACGGTATGAATTCCGGTGCTCGATCCATCCCAATATGAAGGGCGAGCTTCTCTTGCTGACAGTCGAAGCAGTGTAGTGGTGGAAGCGATATATCTTTCATGTCGAGTCCATCCCGACGGAGATATGCATGAAGCTCGCGAATGATCAAGCCTCGTTTTCCGTACCTCGGCTGCCGGCCTTGGACCACCTCGTGACGCGCCTGGAGCGTCTCTCATTCGGCCCAGAATACGCCGTGCTGCGCGAAACACTGTTGGGCCGCGCCATGAAACCTTATCTTGAAGGCTCCCGCATCCTGGCGCCGCTGGCTGAGGAGGTAGACCTCGCGACGCTTATCCTGTACTGCGATGTCTATCCCGACACCGGACAGCTCAGCTTGATCGAACGACTGCGCGATGTCGTCACAGAACACATCGCGCAAGAGGAGCGCATCTGGCTTGATCCGTTGAAGCACTCATATACCGATCTCTTGGAGGTAACCGAGTTTCGTGACGACGGAGAACTTGTGTTACGGTCAATGGGCGATAGCACGACCTTTCGCCTCCCTCATACGGACGCTTTGTCCTCACTGGGATTAGGCGACGCGCTTTTGTCTCGCGTGATCCGCCGACCTGATGCGTATGAGTCTGGAGAGGCCGTCTGGGCCGGTCCTTCGATCGTTCTGGCCCAGCCTGACGCCCAGGCCATTATGGACATGACGGGCGAATGGCGGCGCAACATAGAAATGAATTCCGGGTCCTTCGCGTTGGGAGAATGGCAGGAGTTTGCGAAACGGTTCGGGCACATGCTGCTGTGGGCATACGCGGAACTCCGACTCGCAGCGCTCGTGGATGCCGTGGCGCATATCCAGTATCGGACACCAGATGGGCAGCCATACCTTTATTCAATCGCATTATATGATCACCATGCCTATCAGATGATCGCGCAGGGCATGGATGCAATGACGGGGCTTTTGTCGACATCACCGTCCGGAACCCCGTTCGGACAGCTGGTCCGTCGCTGGACGGAGCAGGCATCTTCGAACGGTTCATGGGAGGTAGTCACGCGCATTACGCTCACGCCGGCGCAAATCCTTGTGGAGTGCGATGGCCCCGAACGACTTAATGGCATCAAGCACCGCTTGGCCGGAGCATTTGGGTTTACGCTCCACTTTCGGGATGAGACGGTCACGCCACCTGCCCATCGGGTAAGGTCAGAACAGCTCATGAAGAATCAACCGTTCAGGATTACCATCACCACGGAAGAGGACTTACTCTGGCTTAAGGAGTTCCTCGACAAGGCTTATCTGGAATGGTCCGATCAACCCCATCAGGCACTGGGTGGACAGACCCCGCGCCATGCGTTCGTGACTATGCGGGATCAAGTCACCGCCTTGATCAACGAGATGGAGGGCAGTGATCTCGGTCTCTTGCGCGATGGGAGATCGGCCTTCGACTATAACGTGTTACGAGGACATGTGGGACTGTAAACAATTGAGGCTTCCTTAACAAATGCTCATGGACAACCTCCCGTCGCCGGTCCGGTGTTCTATATCAGGATGTCACTTTATCGGTGGTTTATCCTTACACTCTGAATCAGCTTCCAGAGTTCCATCGCTACGACAGGCAACACTCCCATACCAACAGCAAGTACCCAGAGTGCGGGATCTAACGAGGCTACTCCGAACACCTTTTGAACGGGAGGCCAGGAAATAATCGCTACTTGCAGCGCTACCGAAATGCAGAAGGATCCGAGCAGAGCTTTATTTGTGGCGAGCCCCATTTTGAGGAGTGATCGACGCTCGCTTCGATTGTTAAAGGCATGGAATAGCTGAACGAGGACGAGGACAGTAAAAGTGAGACCGCGCGCCCGCTCAAGATCAAGTTTCAAGTGGTTCAAAGAATAGACAAAGGTTCCCAGTGCAATCAAAGCCAGGAACAATCCTTGACCAAATAGCAACAGGAGTCGACCTCTGGTCAAAAAAGGCTCCTTAGGAGAGCGTGGCGGATCCCGCATCAAATCCGGTTCCTTGGGCTCCACGGCTAGGGCGAGTGCTGGAAGTCCGTCGGTAACCAGGTTGATCCATAAGATTTGAATCGGTACCAAGGGCAGAGGTAAGCCCAACAGCGTCGCACACAGCATGAGAAGAATTTCGCTCATGTTGCAAGACAGCAGATAGTGCGTCGATTTGCGAATATTCTCGTAAATGCCCCGTCCTTCTTCGACGGCCGCGGCAATTGAAGCGAAATTGTCGTCTGTAATGACCATGTCGGATACTTCTTTGGTCACATCGGTCCCAGTGATTCCCATGGCAATGCCGATATCAGCGGCCTTCAGCGCCGGCGCGTCGTTGACCCCGTCTCCGGTCATCGCCACGACCGCTCCCTGCCGTTTCCAGGCACGGATGACTCGAAGCTTATGTTCCGCAGAGGCCCGTGAGTAGATGGCTATATTCGGCACACGCGGAACGAGTTCCTCATCCCCGATTTGATCCAGTTCAGCTCCAGACATGGCCTCTGCTCCGGGCTCTAAAATGCCGAGCTCTTGACCAATAGCGACCGCCGTCTCCTTGTGATCACCCGTAATCATGACGGTACGAATTCCTGCTTCCCGACAGGCAGCCACCGATGCTCTGGCCTCCGGTCTGATCGGATCCTTCATTCCGAACAAGCCGACGAACGTCAGATCATGTTCTAGGCTCACGGACGTATACAGGTCGGGCGGACTATCCAGCCGGCGTATTGCCATGCCGAGTACCCGCAGCGCCTCCGAAGCGAAATGCTGGTTTGCGGCAAGGATGTGCGCCCGCGTCTCTTCCGTCAAAGGCTGTACGACGCCCTGACTGGTCATCCAGCTGGTACAATTGCGAAGCAGCACGTCGGGCGCGCCTTTCACGAACGCCTTGAGGCCAGACGGAGTACGGCATACCACCGTCATCTTCTTGCGCTCGGAGTCAAACGGGACTTCCCCCAGCACAGCCTGCGCTTGCTTGAGATCGTCTTTTACGAGACCGACCTTCGCAGCTACTACCAGAAGAGCCCCCTCCGTTGGATCGCCGACCACCTGCCAGATTCCATTGTCTTGGTGTAAGCTTGCTCCATTGCAAATGAGTCCGGCCATCAGGAGTTCGTGTAAACCAGACGTGAGCGTTGAGAGGGAAGCAGGAGAAATGCTTCCTTCAGGATGGCCGCTTGACGAATAATGGTTCGCGGGGCGGATCTCGCCAACCGGCACATATCCTTCGCCGATCACCTCGAAAACTGCTCCGCCGATGAAGAGTCTCGTCACCGTCATTTCATTCTTGGTCAACGTGCCGGTTTTGTCGGAGCAGATCACGGTGGTGGACCCCAGCGTTTCAACGGCCGGAAGCCGGCGGATCAGAGCATGGCGTTCGATCATACGTGTGACGCCAAGAGCCAGGGTGATAGTGACGACTGCCGGGAGTCCTTCCGGAATGGCGGCAACGGCCAGACTCACTGCTGTGAGGAACATCAAGACCAGTGGCTCTCCGCGCATGGTTCCTAACAAGAAGACCACGAGAATCGTAATGAGCGATAGTCGAAGGAGCGTCCATCCCAATTGCTCGAGTCGGCGCTGCAATGGCGTCTCTTCCCGCTCAACGTGAGTTTCCTGTTGAACCAACGCAGCAATCTTGCCGATTTCTGTTGCGGAACCGGTCTCTGTGACAAGTGCTCGGCCTTTGCCTGAAACCGCCACAGTTCCCATAAAGAGCATATTACGGCGGTCGGCGAGTGGAACCGCGATCTGGGATATGGAGTCAGCAGATTTTGAGATCGGCACCGATTCGCCGGTCAGGGATGCTTCTTGCGTCTGAAGAGTGGTGGCATAGAACAATCGACTGTCAGCGGGAATGCGGTCTCCTGCCTCGATGTGAATAACATCTCCCGGTACTAGGTTTCGTGCAGGAATCGACTGAATCATGCCCTCTCTGACTATGCGGGCGTTGGTAATTGAGAGCTTTCGCAGCGCGGCGAGCGACCGTTCGGCCCGATACTCCTGCACGAACCCGAGGAGCGCGTTCAGGAATACGATGGCGACAATTGCTGCCGCATCGATCCATTCCTGCAGTAAGCCTGAGACCAGGGCGGCACCGAGGAGCACCCAGATGATCAAGCTGGAGAATTGCGTTAAGAGGATCGAAAGTGGCGAAGGGGGAGGGGCCTCGGGCAGTTCATTTGGGCCGACGGCCGCAAGCCGATGCTCAGCCTCTGTCCAGGTCAGGCCATACTCGAGATCCGAGCCTAGTTTCAGCCCTAGCGCTTCCCCTGTCAGGGTATGCCAGTCTTGCCGATTCATGTCGTCTCGTCCGGCCTGATAAGCACTGTTCATCGTCATGCGATCTCGACCTTATCAAATGTCAGCGGGTACCAGGCGCGCGCAAGATTGATAGCTGTTCGCCCTAGAATGGGAATTGCCGGAGTTACTTAGGAATCGCACGAATATAGGTGAGGACGTCTTTCGCATCCTGTTGCGAGAGACGAATGTTCCAGGAAGGCATCGTGGCTCTTGCCCTCATGGATGGATTTGAGCAACGTCGCATCGGATTGTTTTCGTATGGACTCCGATGTGAGGTTGGCGGGATCTGCCCCGAGCAGTCGATACCCATCTCCTCTGCCCTCAGGACCATGACAACCGGCGCAATATTTGATGTAGATCTGTTTCCCCTTGGTCATTCGATCTGACCCGGGTTGCGAGCCCGCGTTTCCATTGCCGGGCAGCGTCAGCGAGAAGACCGCCACTGTAATCGCCGCTATCATAGCTCCACTGGGGATCGCGATATAAATGAACTCCCGTGCCTTCTCCAACAATACACTCTTCATGGCGTGCTACCTTTCTTGCATAGCGCAGTCGCCCTAAACAATTCCCCATCAATAAATAGCCAGCAACTGTACCAAAGGAGAATTAAGGATGCCAAGAGCACATAAAATGCCCATGTGTCGCTCTGGGAGTTACCGGAAATTCTAGCAAGACATAGAATTATGCTTAGGGAACACAAGCCAATGAGATTCTTCGTTATGAGCACCTATGAAGGGCTCATTCTTCACGATCAGCTTCCCAAGTTGGTAGAAATATCCAATGGTCTGACGACAGTAATCGTACTGCCTAGCTGGTGTAGCATTTGGCTACAGCCGGCGGTTGTCGCCATGTAGTAATTGTCCGCAACGCGGAATCCGTTGAAGGCAGATCCTCGCGTCTTTCAAGACCGCCACGAGCAGTTCAAGGAAGTTGCTACGGCACGCGCTTTGCGTTTAGGAATTGCACGTTCAGCAATGGTTCCTCTTTACTGAAGAGCGGGCAACGGTAATCGACTGTGGTGTTGAAAGGCTAAGCGTTCATTGTCGCATTGGAGGTAGAGATGGAAACTATGCGGGCGCACGTCTTTCATGGCATCGGACAATCAAGCATCGAGCGTCTCCCAATACCCAGACCCATGTCGGGTGAAGCATTGGTACGCGTCACGCTGACGACGATCTGCGGAACAGATTTACATATCGTCCGGGGAGAATATGCCGGTCAAGCCAGGCCTCGTGATCGGCCACGAACCTGTCGGCATCATCGCGGAACTCGGCGCCGGTGTTACCGGGTACGAAGTAGGGGACCGTGTCTTGATAGGCGCAATCACACCGTGCGGCCAATGCCGCGCCTGCTTGTCCGGGCATCTCTCGCAATGTGGACATGGCCAGAGTTACGAGGCACTTGGCGGCTGGCGGCTCGGGAATACCATCAATGGGGCACAGGCGGATTATGTGTTGGTCCCTCATGCTCAGGCCAACTTGAGCAAGATCCCCGATGAGTTGAGCGACGAACAAGTGGTCCTGCTGGCAGACATTGCCTCGACGGGCTTCAGCGGAGCGGAGTCGGCAGGCGTCCGCATCGGGGATGCGGTCGCCGTGTTCGCACAGGGACCAATCGGGGTGTGCGCCGCTATAGGCGCAAAACTCATGGGCGCATCACTTGTCATCGGCATCGACGGGGATGACAGCCGTTTGCGCATGGCTAAACGGATGGGAGTTGATATCGTCCTCGATTACCGAACCCTGGACGTCGTCGCGGAGATCAAGCGACTGACGGGCGGCGGCGCCGATGTGACCATTGAGGCTTTGGGTAGCCAGGAGACGTTCGAGAGTGCGTTACGCTGCTTGAGGCCTGGCGGCACCTTATCGAGTTTAGGCGTTTATTCAGGCAAGTTAAACATTCCATATGACGCGTTCGCGGCCGGTATCGGAGACTACCGGATCGTCACGACTCTCTGTCCTGGAGGGAAAGAGCGGATGCGACGTCTCATGGAGGTCGTAAAACAGAAGCGAGTAGACCTCACTCCACTTTTGACACACAGTGTGTCACTCGAGAACATTCTCGAAGGGTATCGTATTTTCGGGGAACGCAAGGATGGTGTGATGAAGATAGCAGTTCGACCATGAGGGATGCTTGGTGACTTAGTGCCATGACATGAAGAGTGGCCGGAAGTCGGGTCCGTTGCTACGACATCACGAGGAAAGGCATCGACTCGTCGCTGATCAGCCGGTGATGGACGGAAGATCTTCACCATCGAACGCGAAGAGATGAGATTTGATTATGAATAAACAGACGATCGCGGGCGTCGCGCTGCTGGTTACCTTGTGGCTGACGATCAGTTGTACGCCGCGTCCCCAAGTAACAAGCACCGAGGCATCACTCGTACCTCCCAATCCTGAGATGCCGATGAATGCATTGTTTGCCCCGCCTTCTCCCGAAACTATTCCCGGTGACCTAAGGGGAGAGCAGATCCGGTTGGGATACAAGTTAGTGGTCGATACACAGGAGTATGGAAAGCGCTACGTGGGGAATGCGCTCAACTGCACGAATTGTCATTTGGATGCCGGGCTTAATCCGAATTCCGCATCATTTGTCGGCATCAGCGTCCTCTACCCGCAGTATCGTGAGCGTGCCGGACGGCAGATGACCCTCGCGGATCAAGTCAATGAGTGTTTCGAACGCAGTATGAACGGCAAGTCTCTCCCGCCCGACAGCATGAAACTAACGGCCATTATCGCGTACATCGAATGGCTGTCTCAGAATATGCCGCCCGGCAGTGCGGTGCCCTGGCGAGGGATCCCAAGCCTCACAGCGACCCGTTCGTCTGATCCTCTCAACGGCAAACAGGTTTTTGAGAAGAAATGTGTTTTTTGTCATGGTTCCGATGGACAGGGGACGATGGCCGCGCCGCCTGTGTGGGGCCCACGATCGTACAGCATCGGGGCGGGCATGGCGAGGATCAGTGTGGCGGCTTCCTTTATCAAGGCCAATATGCCACGAAGCTGGGGATGGACTGTCACGGACGGTGAGGCGTTTGATGTCGCGTCCTATATCAGTACGCAGCCTCGGCCGGACTTTCCCGACAAGATCCATGATTGGCCGAAGGGCAATAAGCCGCGGATGTGCCGTATGAACCGTCAATTGTCATTGGGCATCCGTCAAAAGTCATTGTAACCGTAGAGGTTTGGTACATGACGAATGACCATTGACCAATGACATAGAAAACAGGTGATCCAAACTTCCCGGGCCACATGGGCTGCATGAAATTGACGGCGACCTATCGTGAGCGGAACTCGCTACGACATCACGAGCGGTAAACATCGAATCATCACTGACCAGCCGGTGGAGGACGGGGGACAGGAGGCCGGAATGGGCCCGGTCGAACTTTTTGTCGGATCCGTCGCCGGTTGTGTCGGCGTACTTCGTCGGGCAATTCTGCGGACGACACGACATTCCTCGAGAGGGCTTGAGCAGTCGATGCGGAATGGACGATGGCCGAGGGTCCTCACCGAGTCGGTCGGATCGACATCGGAATCCATCTTCCCCATCGAATCACCGTCGAGCACAAAGAGCGACTTTTGAAAGTGGCACATGGCTGCACCGTCCACCAATCCATTGCCGTCACGCCGAACAT
>CAVQFZ010000015.1:0-28612 GCA_963711905.1 uncultured Nitrospiraceae bacterium
AGATGCCGTTTTCGCATTAGATGATCTATTGGGGCGCGCCAAAGGAGGGAACGCCGTCACCGCTCTATGTGGCGAGCATGTCGTCCAATCCGCCGGCTGCACGATGAGCGGCAATCGGCTCATCGACGCTCCGCTATCGACGAGAATCATCGGCGCGAGGTTCGACGTAACGCGAGCTGCATGCCGTGCCGACTGGGAATGGGTCGTACGAACAAAAACAGCAATCGGCGGCAGCGTAATTCAGGGTCAGACATGACTATTGACTTAGTACTATGCCTGTCCTAATAGTGCACGCGCCAATGCTTGATTGCCTTCTGCCTTGACTCCTGGGAAAATCACCGTCAGAGCTTCTCGATGGCCCTCTGTCATTTCATCCATAACCTGATCAAGCCACGCGATAAATTCATCCATTGTTTCTGAAGAGAAGAGTCTTACACCATACCTATCCTCAAGATTGATACGCGGGTCAGACAAATAGGCAGTCATCTTTCTTTCCATAAAAAGCGCATCACAATACGGAGCATATGTGGAACGTGCTTTATATCGCCATATAACCCGCGGAACTTTTCAATTGCTTTTTCTCGGTTGGTATATGCTCCCTTTTGCACTTCGCCCAAACGCAAGCGTAGATCCTGGTAGAGATCCATAGGTATGGAATTTGGTTATAGTGTTCCGATCGAAAGAAATTGCCAAGCATTCGCAGTGCATCCTGGTACGGAACATCAGGTAAACATTCAAGTAACCAATCGACATAGGAAGAGATAAGGGGGAGTTAATAAGTGCATCCATGTCTCCTACGGCTAATCTTGCAGAATGCTCCACATGTGCACGTAAATACTGCCTAGCCTGTTCTTCCATTTCGAGTGAAACCTGCTGCTCAAAGGTTCTGGGTGTTGCTCTCCAGTGGGCAAATGCTTCAACGAGGGCCTCTACAGAGTTTTGCCTCGCAGTTCTTATTCGATCGACATCGCCATGATACCCAGGGATGGTTATGTACATGTATTCATCCCAATGGTGAATTTCTCCGTCCATAGCGTCGTCTTCATGTAATTGGAAGGCAGACGAACCAGACGATAGGAACGATTCGAATGCTCTGCATAGTTGTTGTCTTTCGACGTCGTAGTCCGCTTCAAATTTGTGGCCGAATGAAATAGCTCTAATGAATTTCATCAGCTGTTCTTCATGCCCTCTCCACTGATTAGTTTCATCCTCATGAATGGACGAATAGGGAGCCACCATCAGTTGAAGAGCTGTTACCTCGCGAAGCCTCTCTGCGGCTTCAGAAAAGCGCTTCTCTTTGGCACGGAAGGCGTGACTAAAAAAGCACTGATCCAGGTAAAGAATCTTTTTGCGCAGAGTGGGAAGTGGAAGTTGTTCAGAATACTTGCAGCGCAAGCAACCACGCACGACATGATCACATCGGACAAAGACGTTACCAAACCTTTGAAATCCTCCACATCCTGGGCAATCACCTATAATCCTCTGAACCAACATGGAGGGCCCTTAACGTCTATTGAACAACTCGACAAGACAAGTGTCTGTTCACCGAGGTGACAGCAAAGGGGGTCGGGAACATTTTCAGGCCAATCATATCTGAAACTTATTAGCAAATCATGGTTCAGTGCATTCAATGAACCAAGCCATCGGTCCATGACTCGCGTACCCAAACCGCCTCTTACGACGCGCTAACCCAGAAAAGGGGTCGTAACCCAGAAAAGTGGTCGGGGTGAGCTGGCCCGGGTTTCGTGGACACTAAGTTAAGGCCCACCGATCCGCCGTTCGAAGTCAATAGTCATGCCAGACCCCATTGCTGGTCATTCAAGGCGGCAGAACAATTGAGTGCGATGCGCAGAAGTGTGACGAACGGCCAACGCTTTAGAAGTCCGTTATGGGTGGAGCAGATGGTGACGCAGTGGAACTTGGGCGCGACATTCCGCGAACGAGGGCGGCCGCAGAAGAACCCGGCGAATAATGGTTCCTGACACCTTTTTCTGCATTCAGACGGATAGTGCGGCGGACTGTGTGAGCAGCATAGGAGGCCAGAGACCGGGTTGATCGTCTCGCCTGGCTCATGTATGTAGCACAATGTACAGAGGAGGCAGGATGCTTTGCCAAGGGGGGAAGAGATGCCCGAATATCTAGCACCAGGAGTCTATGTCGAAGAAACATCGTTTCGATCCAAATCGATCGAGGGTGTGAATACCACCACGACCGGATTCGTTGGCCCTGCCCGGTATGGGCCGGTTGATCTTGAGCCAGAGATCATCACGAGTCTGGGCGAGTTCGAACGAGTCTATGGGGATTGCCGGCAACTTAAATACAACAGCGCCACGTTTCATAATTATCTCTGGCACGCGGCGCGTTCGTTTTTCGAGGAAGGTGGTAAGCGACTCTATATCTCGCGAGTCTTCCGACCGCTGGCCGGAACTTATCCACCGGCTGATTTGTCCATGGCTACACAAACAACGCCAGGCCTGTACGATGATGGCCATGCCCGTGCCAGTTTCGGCGGCACAAGCCCGTCGGCAGGAGGCATTCATGTGCGCTCCCGATTTCCAGGAGCAGCCGGGAATATGCGTGTGCGGCTCACGGTGCGTCTAGGGGAAAATATTCTCGGGGGGACAACCCAGGCTCCCACCGTGGGAGCCTTATCGAATGATGATGTTGTCTGGATTGGTGGCGCTACGTCTCCCTTATCCTCTCCACCAGGGGCCGGGACTCTCATCCGGCAGTTTGATACGACTCGACAGACATGGCGGTTCAAATCCAGAAGACGAGAGCAGTTTCAGATCTGAGATTGAAGCACCCTGATCCGCTGTTGTCGTTCGATCCTGAACGTGGCGCGCAAGTTCGGGTTGCAACGGTAACTGTACAGTTCTCCAACATGACGGTGGCACATTGTGGGGAAGGGCTTCCGCCCGATCCGGACCATCAGCCGGAAGGCGCACTGGTTTCGCTGAAATCGACGTTTGCCAGTGAGTCGAGCAATCTCGCGCAAAAGCGAACGTTGCCCATGATCCTTGTCCTCGGCATCGGTATTGCCGATGGTCTGGCGGTAGTCGATGCTTCGGTCGCGGAAAACCCGGATCTTGTCGGTAATTTGAACAACCTTACGTCGAGCGATGCAGACCGATCCGTGACCGTTGAATTGAGTGGGGGCAATCGATGGAGGAGCGTCCCACAGCAGATGACTATCGGGGGAAAGAAGATGAGGCGAAGAATACAAAAACGGGCCTTCTTGTCTTTGAGGATATCGAGGACCTCTCGATCGTGGCCGCGCCAGGCTCCACGTTCGGTCTGGACAACGGGTATCGAGCCGATGCCACCTCGATTGTAAATCTGTTGATCGCACATGCGGAGCGCATGCGGTACCGCATGGCAGTCCTCGACAGCGGAAATGAACAGAGCATGGCCCTCGTGAGGGCCATGCGGGTGAAAATAGATTCGAAACATGCCGCGCTGTATTACCCGTGGGTGCGTGTGCTCGATCCCGTTACGCAAGCGGAAATCTACCTGCCGCCCAGTGGATTCGTGGCGGGGATCTATGCCCGCAACGCCGTGTATAAGGCTCCCGCCAACGAAGTGGTCAACTGGCGTGATTGGGCTCGAGCTTTCTGCTGAATAACAGCCAACAGGATATCCTGAACACAGAAGGGATTAATTGTTTCCGTTTCTTCGAGGGGCGTGGATTCCGTCTTTGGGGCGCGCGCACGATCAGCTCTGATCCGGAATGGAAGTATGTAAATTTGCGGCGCTATTTTGCCTATCTCGAACGGTCGATCGACAAGGGCACACAGTGGGCGGTCTTCTGAGCCCAATGGCGAAGTCCTCTGGGGAAATGTCCGTCGGATGATCGAGGACTTCCTCTTGCGTGAGTTCCAGATGGGCGCGCTCCTAGGTGAGAAACCGGAAAAGGCCTACTTTGTGAAATGCGATCGGTCAACTATGACGCAGAGCGATCTCGATAGCGGCCGGTTGGTCTGCCTCATCGGAGCGGCGCCGTTGCGGCCTGCCGAGTTTGTCATTTTCCGAATCGGCCAGTGGACCGCAGATCGCAAGGTCTAGCGAGAAGGCGAGGAAAAGCAGGAATCCCAGGGCAGTCTTACGTGAGAAGCCGTATGTGCAGTTCAACTTTCTTGCAGATCTCGTAACGGGCAATACAGAGGGAGTGGAAGCCGCTTTCAGGAGTGCGGTAGTATAGGTAGGCGGCAGTTTGAGAGTAAGTGGGGAGTCTGGCATGACCATTGACTTATTGGGGGGAAGAAAAAGGTGTCAGGAACCATTATTTGAATTGACCGGCGTTTCTTGAGGGGCAGTCATGGGCCGACCGTTGCGAGCGGCATCTGGCGAGATCGTCTATCACGTACTGAATCGTGCAGTATCTCCGGCCGATAAGGTAGAGACCATCTGCCCGTTGCTAGGTTCTAAGATCCTTCCGAATTTGCGCTGCTGAAAGGAAAAAGGCCTGACGACGGGCATTGCCCATCTCGAGTTAGGCCCGCTGGTCAGAAGTTCCTATCACGCGAGCAGCAAGTCGCTTCAAGTTGAGCAGAATTTCTTTTTCCATCCCGACAAGACACAACGTTGTGCAATGAGCGGCGTGAAGTTATGGGTATCCTGCGAGAGCTTTCGTCATAAACCGCTCGGCGAGGGACTGATCCTCAAAACATTCGTACACGTCATCGAGAAAGCCGCCACGAAGCAGAGGATGATGGAGAAACTCATGGCCGGGACCTGTCGCGACTTCAAGCGGATACTCGATGGCCTCGACTCGTTCAAGATCGAGTGCTTCGAGCCACCCTCGCCCTTCCTGCGCTGACGGACGTTCTTTCAGATAGGCCTGAAATCGCTCTCGCTCGTTGATCAGCCCTTGCTGGATCATCGCTTGATCCACTCGCTGCCACAGCGAATCGAATGTTCCATAGGAAGGAAAAGTCAGCACGAGCTGACCTCCTGGGTTGAGCCGTTCGACGAGCCCACGGACGGCCTCGAACCGATTAGGGCGAAAGAACATGACGGAGAGATTGCCTGTGATGCGGTCAAAGGTCGGTAGATCAGGAGGTAGGGAGCGCATGTCCGCACAGTCGAACCGGAGCCATGGCAATTGCGAACCTTGAATGGCTCTCGCACGAGCGACCTGTCCGGCACTCACATCGATTGCCAGTACTTCTCCAGTTGGACCAACCTGCTCGGCGAGATAGAAGGCCGGAATGCCGTGGCCGCATGCGACATCGAGGATTCGTAGACCAGAACGAAGGTCTAGATGTTGAAGTAACGATTCGGCAAATGGCGTGGACCAATAGTCATGCTTTGGCAGGGGCCAGCGCGCAGCGTGCCGGGTCATGACGCGACGAGAGTCATGTTGGAGAGGTTAATGCCTTGGTGATGAGTGCCTGGGCTTCTTCTTGAATTCGCTTCAAGATGCTCTTTCCCTTTAAAGCTCTCCGCATAGAACTTGTACACATCTTCTGTTCCGGAGGGTCTGGCGGCGAACCAGCCATTCTCCGTCACGACTTTCAGCCCGCCGATTGCCGCGCCGTTGCCTGGGGCCTTGGTGAGCATCGCGACGATCTTGTCACCCGCAAGCTCTGTGGCCTTGACTTGATCGGGTGAAAGTTTCGAAAGAATCGCTTTCTGCTCCGGCGTAGCCTGAGGCATCGATCCGTTCATAGACCGGCTCGCCCAGTTCATTCGTGAGATCTCGGTACAACTGCGATGGATCGCGGCCGGTCTTGGCCATCATTTCGGCAGCCAGCAGATCCATGATGATGCCGTCTTTATCGGTGGTCCAGACTGTGCCATCTCGCCGCAGGAACGACGCACCGGCGCTTTCCTCGCCACCAAAGCCGAGTGAACCGTCGAGCAGGCCGCTCACAAACCATTTGAAGCCGACTGGTACTTCAACCAGTTTCCGTTTCAGTTTCGCCGCCACGCGATCGATCAAGCTGCTGCTGACCAACGTCTTGCCGATCCCGGCGTCGGATTTCCAGCCGGGACGGTTGGCAAACAGATAGGCAATCGAGACGGCCAGGTAATGGTTGGGGTTCATCAAACCGGAACGAGTGACGATTCCATGTCGGTCGTTATCCGCATCATTCCCGAATGCCACGTCGAACCTATCTTTTAGCGCGATCAGGTTTGCCATGGCATAGGGAGATGAACAGTCCATGCGGATCTTGCCGTCCCAATCAAGCGGCATGAATCGGAAACTCGGATCGATAGTTGGATTTACATTTTCGATGTTCAACCCGTACCGTTCAACGATCGGCTGCCAGTAGCCCACACCGGACCCGCCGAGTGGGTCGATCCCGAGCTTGAGCCCCGCGGCCTTGATGACATCCATATCGACCACATTGTTCAGATCGCCTACGTAGGCATCGATGTAGTCATGCCGATGTGTGGTTGCTGCCCGTCGGGCCTGTTCAATCGGAAGACGTTTCACTCCTTGGAGGTTGGCGGTCAAAAGAGCATTGGCGCGATCCTCGATCCATTTGGTGATCTGTGTATCGGCCGGGCCACCGTTCGGCGGGTTGTACTTGATCCCGCCGTCTTCGGGGGGATTGTGCGATGGCGTGATGACGATGCCATCGGCTAGACCGGAAGTTTTGCCTCGGTTGTAGGTGAGGATGGCATGCGAGATGACCGGCGTCGGCGTGAAGCCCCTGTCCTTGTCGATCATGACCTCAACGCCGTTGGCAGACAAGGATTTCAAGGGCTGTTGCAAAGGCCGGCTCCGACAGCGCATGGGTGTCTTTTCCTAGATACAGCGGCCCGGTCGTGTGCTGCGCAGCCCGGTATTCGCAAACTGCCTGAGTGATGGCCACGATATGGTTCTCATTGAAGCTTCGTTTGAAGGATGAACCACGATGCCCTGATGTGCCGAATGACACACGTTGTTCGCGGACAGCTGCATCGGGCTTCTCGGTCGAGTAGAAGGACAGAAGCTTGGTCAGGTCCACGAGATGTGATGCCGGTGCCGCTTGTCCTGCGAGAGGATGGATAGCCATTATGAGAGGTGTAGTTCCAATGGCTGGTCGCTGTCAACTATCCAGTAGGATGAAACAGTATGAGTTTTTACGATCGGTGGTTACATCGAGGAGTTGTTTACGTCCGAAGGCGAGACGCAATAGAGTGGTGCCTTCGAACGCGAAATGCGGAGTCGAGAAACCCCTTATGGAACGCTGAGTTCATGGATTTCGAGTGATTGATCCGGTAAGATGCCGATAAAGACTTGTCTGTAATCAGTCAGAAGGGGGTGGTGTGTCACGTCTTCGGCTTGCCCTCGTGATCGTACTCGCCTTCACGGTGTTGGCCGTCGCCTTCCTTTCGTTTTCGAGGGAGTTGACCGGCCAAGACTATCTCAAAGACTTTGTCCTGGAACAGCTTGAGGAGAGTCTGGGTAGAAAAATCGACGTGCATCGCGTCAAGTTCGTGATCTTCCCCCGTATCCATGTAGAACTCACCGATGTCAAGATTCACGACCCTGGATCAGAACAGGTCGTACTAACGGCTAAGCGGGTCGATCTGGTCTTACGCCTCCTTCCGCTCCTAAAAAAACAAGTTGTCGGGAAACGCTTGTTGATCGAGGAACCGACACTGACGCTTCGGCGGAATGAACGCGGTCGTTGGAATATCTCCGATGAGTTGAACGGGCAAGCGGATGCCGACCAGCAAACGATGGACATGATGGCGCAGACCTTCATGATCAGAGAGGCGACGCTCGTCAACGGAACGATCACGGTCATCGATGCCGCCAGACCTGACGGCATTCGGTCCCTCAAGTTGGAGCATGTCGAGTTTAGACTGATGGTCCGGCCTGATCGTGGCCTCGCTGAGTTGCATGTGTCGGCGGCTCAGCAAGGAGAATCGGGCCTATCCGCTGTGTCGCTGGATGGTGTCGTCAAACGAGCAGAACCATCGGTGTCGTTGTCCGGTGAAGAGACAACCGAATCGACATCGGGGTATCAGTTTGAAGGGCAAATCGACGCCGCTGATCTCAAGATAAGGGACGCGGCTGACTTTCTCGGTCCCAGGCCGGTTTCTGAGCATCTTCAAGGCGCGTTGAATCTCAAGAGTACCGTTCGCGTGATGCCGGGTGTTGCCGGATATGACATGGTTCTGTCGGACATGACCGCGCATTTGAACAACATCACACTCAGAGGAAAGGCCAATCTGTCGGGTCTCCTGACCCCTCAGCCGACGTTTGCCGTCACATTCAGTAGTTCTCTTGTTGCCCTTCCTCAGCTACTAAAAACCATTTCCCCTGACTGGATCCATCGGCAGCTTCCAGCCTTGCTGGTTGATCGTCAGATCGACGGCAAGGTGCAAGTGGTGAACGCGACGCTCACCGGGTCTGCGACGACCGGTCCCCAACTTTCGACGATCGGGGAGTTTCATCTCAGCGAAGGTCGAGGTTTGGTCGGCCGTGATCGGATAGCGGGGAAAGACGTCGCTGCCGTGGTGGTGGTGGAGACAGGGCGTGTTCGTATCACCAAGATCAGCGGAATGTATGGGACGATGCATATCACCGGTGGAAAAGGGGAAGTGTCGTTCACTGACGCAGATCCGTGGATGGAACTGGAGCTCACGGGAGAAACAGCAGCCATGCATCTCGTTGAGTTTCTGGTCAGGACCGTGAAAGCGGAGCTCGTCACGCAGTTTTTAGCCGGAATCCGTGACGCTGAGGGTACGGCGCAGGCGACAATTCGCCTTGTAGGACCGTTGAGCCAATCCGGCGGGATCGCATTCGCCGGTGGGGAGATTACGGTCGGCCAAGTCAGTCTCGCGCATGTGAATTGGCCGGAGCGTTTGACCGGGATGCAGGGAAGAGTTGTCGTCGTCGATGGGTCCACACAGTTTGATCGAATCACCGGACAGCTTGGTGGGACTACTGTCCAAGTCCAAGGGACGATCACCGGCGGAACGACAAGCCGATTGCAAGACGTTGTCATTCGTACACGCGGTGATGCGGCGCAGATGATGAGGTGGTTCCGTTCTGCCGGGCGAGAACAGGGCATGTTCGAGGGCACGCTTAGCACAGAGGTTGCCCTGTCCGGCTCCACAACGAGGCCCCAGGTTCGCGGAGCTGTCGTGCTCGATGAGGCAAAAGTGGTGGTTGGGGCAATGGAAAAACCTGTCGGCCCTCACGCCACGGTGGAATTTGAGGGCGTTATGCCCCAGGCCACCAGCCTAAAGTTGCATCGCGTAGAGTTGGTCCTGCCCTCTGTGACTATTCCTGCCAAGGGGACCATGCAGTTCGGGAATGGCTTCATGATCGATATGGCGGTGGCGACCGGTACCGTGTCGGTATCCAGTCTTCCGGAGTGGATATCCAAAGGTGGACTTGAGGCGGGAAATATCGAAGTCTCGCTCGATGTGAAAGGGAAAGAGCCGGATTGGAAGACCTGGCGGGTGACCGGATGGATGGGGTTGACGAATGGGTTGATGCAGGCGAAAGGGGTTGATGGGCACATACAGGATCTCTATGCCCGCGTAAAGTTTCTCCGTAACGAGGTCGAGCTCAAGCGGCTGTCGTTCACGCTTCAAGGCAGCGATATCACCGTTGAGGCCACGGTTCGAAATTGGGCGACGAAGCCTGCCATCACCGGCAAGATCGAATCCAGCCAGCTTGATCTGAGCCTGATCATTCCGAAAGGTGAGCGGACCCCTATACGGGAGTTTCTCGAAACCTTGGCGGCCACCAGTCAGGTCACCATGTCGGCGGCCGTCGCGCGCGGGCGCTATAAGCATCTGAAATTCGGCTCGCTGGCCGCTCGAATCAATATTCAGGACGGGGTGCTTGACATCGATCGTCTTTCCGGCGAGTCCACTCATGGGCATGTGGCTGGACGACTAGTGGTGCACCTTCCTCCGAAGGCACCAGCGGACTTCGATCTTTCATTCAGGGCTACCGGAGTAGAAATCGAAGACCTGTTGAGGTTGACCAAGACCCAGGTCCATGGCGTATCAGGAGAGGTTCGCTTCAGCGGCATTCTTCGCGGACATGGGCGCAATCCCCATGGGGTCTACCCATCGTTAAACGGAAGAGTCGAGTTGTTGTTGGAAAATGGTCGCATCCTGAAATCGAACGAGCGGGCAATATGGAAGATTGTCAGTTTGCTGAACCTCCCGGCTGTGTTGCAGGGAAAAGTCGATCTTGAAAAGGAGGGGCTGCCGTACAACAGGATTTCCGCGACCGTTGCAATTCAAGATGGGATGTTTCAGACGGAAAATCTGATCATCGACAGCCCCATTCTGAAAATTACCGCTGCCGGGAATTACGACTTGCCGACAGACCAGGTGGATGGTGCCGTGGCAGTGAGTCCATTCGGGTCGTATTCTCAGTTTCTCAAGACCATTCCACTCTTCGGGCGAATCGTTGCGGGGGATCGCAAAGGGTTGGCGACAGCGATGTTTACGATGAAGGGATCGATCGAAGATCCAGAAGTGACCTATCTGCCGGTGAAGTCCTTTGCGTCCGGCCTAACGGGGTTGGCCCAACTGGCCGTCGATGTCTTAACGAACACCCTGACGCTGCCGATAGATTTGATGACGCAAGATGAAGAATCCGGCGCGCGACCAAACGATAGGATTCCCTCGCCGGCTCCTGCCGTGCCGTGACGAGTCTTGATTCTTGACCGACCCCGGGGGGCCCATGCTAGCATCCGATTCAAGATGCTGAACATGCCTTCCCGGCTCTGCTATCATCTCACTAATTCATCCATGAAACGCTCCACGATATCCCAACCAGAAGCCGCTACGCTGTTCATCGCCGCCAGCGAGCATGACTCGAATCTGTACTATGCCACCCGTTTCATGGCGCCGGACCCGTTCATCTATCTCGAAATCAAAGGTGAACGGTTGATGGTCATGAGCGATTTGGAAATGGACCGTGCCAGAAGCCAAGCCTCAGTGGATCGAGTGCTGTCCTACTCGGAAATCGAGCAGAAGGCGAAGAAACAGGGAATCAAAGACCCGACGGCAGTCGATATCGTCCATGTGGTGTTGAAAGAGGCCAAGATCCGCCGACTGTCGGTGCCGGCGAATTTCCCGATCATCTATGCCGCTCGATTACAGGAGCGGGGATACAGTCTCAAACCAAAGCGGGACCCGTTCTATGAGCAGCGTGTGCTGAAGACGGCGGAAGAAGTACGCCATATCGAAGACGCGCAGCGGGCGACGGAAGAAGCCGTAGCCGCAGCCCACGCGCTGTTACGCCGGGCCGAGATCAAGGATGAGCAACTCTGGCTCGACGGCGCGCTGGTGACCTCGGAACGGATCAAAAAGCTCGTCAACGTGAAGCTCATGGAGCGGGACTGCATCGCCCAGCATACGATTGTGGCGGGTGGGGAGCAGGCTTGTGATCCTCATAATGAAGGGAGCGGACCGTTGCCGGCTCATCGCAGTATTATCTTCGATGTGTTCCCTCGCTCAGCCACGAGCCGCTATTTTGCCGACATGTCGCGCACGGTGGTACGCGGGACGGCGAGCCTGGAACTCAAACGGTTGTATGGCGTCGTGAAAGATGCTCAGGAAGATGCCATCGACAAGATCAAAGACGGCGTCGACGGGATGAAGATCCATCAAGGTATTTGCGCGCGGTTCGAAAAGGCCGGATATAAGACCGGCTTGGTGAACGGGCGCATGCAGGGCTATTTCCATGGAACCGGCCACGGCGTCGGGCTGGATATTCACGAAGCGCCGCGTATCAGTCGAACCGGGTCACTCCTTCAAGAGGGCCACGTCGTCACTGTCGAGCCAGGGCTGTATTATCCAGGATTGGGAGCGGTCCGAATCGAGGACATGGTGCTTGTTACGAGGGACGGCTGCCGTAATCTCACCGATTTCCCAAAAGTCTTCGAGCTCGGATAGACGGCGGTCCGGACAAACTCCTCATCTCCGCGTTTTCCCATCGGGTGAGCATTCCGCTTTGGTACAGCGATGTCCCATGCGTTTCATTTTCTCGACGACGTCGCCACGGCCGATCTGGCATTCGACGCCTCCGGCGATTCGCTCCAAGACCTCTTTCAAGGGGCGACATGCGCGGTGATCGAAGCCTTGGCTGATCCTACAACAGTGAGATCCACGTGGCGGCAAACGATTGAGCGAACAGATGAGGATTCTGCCGAACTGTTGTTCGATTGGCTCTCGGATCTCGTGTACTGGAAGGATGCAGCTGGAGTAGTATTCAGTCGATCGGAACTCACGCTGACCCACGAGGACCACCGCTGCTGGAAACTGACGGGATTACTGTATGGAGAGCCGGTCAATGGCTTAGCCCAGTCGTTGAGGGCCGATGTGAAGGGGGTCACCAAACATCTCTATCGACTGGGCCAACAAGGAGGACGATGGACGGTGAGAGTGGTGTTGGACGTATGAAGCTGAATACCGAGATGCGGGTCAATCGGATTACCGACGAGCTGTGGGAGATTCCCGCTACCGAAAAGTCAGGCATGCTAGTACCGGCGCGGATCTATGCCACTCCGCCCATTCTGGAATCAATGGATTCCGGGGTGTTCGAGCAGGTGACGAACGTCGCCTGTCTCCCTGGGATCAAACGTTACGCGCTCTGTATGCCGGATGGTCATTGGGGCTATGGTTTTCCCATTGGAGGCGTCGCCGCATTTGATGTCCGGTCAGGAATCATCTCGCCTGGAGGTGTCGGCTATGACATCAATTGTGGGATGCGCCTCATCAGAACGGATCTCACCCGGGAAGATGTGCAGCCACATCTTGATCGATTGATGACGGAATTGTTTCGTCGGGTGCCGGCCGGGGTGGGCGCAAGCGGATTTGTACGATTGGACCGCTCCTCGTTTGAACAAGTCATGACCAACGGGGCTCGATGGTGTATTGAGCAGGGATTCGGTTGGCATCGCGATCTGGAGGCCATTGAAGAGAGAGGCTGTATCGCCGGGGCTGATCCATCCAAGATCAGTGACCGGGCGGTCAGTCGAGGAATCAATCAGTTGGGCACCTTGGGGTCAGGTAACCACTACCTTGAGGTGCAGGTGGTATCCAGCGATCGGGTCTTTGATCAAGAAACCGCTTCGGCTTGGGGAATTACCGGTCACGATCAGATCGTGGTGATGGTTCACTGTGGATCACGTGGATTCGGCCATCAGGTCGCGAGCGACTATCTCAAGGTATTCGAACGAGCGATGCGGCGATATGGGATTTCCGTGAAAGATCAGCAATTGGCCTGCGCTCCGTTTACCTCAGTCGAAGGGCAGGACTATTTTGCGGCCATGAATTGTGCGGCCAACACCGCCTTTGCCAATCGTCAAGTGATTACTCATCAGATCCGCGAAGCCTTCGCTGCTGTATTCGGTCGATCAGCAGAAGAGATGGGTATGGAACTGGTCTACGACGTGGCGCACAATATCGCCAAAGTTGAGCGGTATCCGGAAGGAGAATTGGTCGTCCATCGGAAAGGTTCAACAAGAGCATTGGGGCCGGGGAGTTCCGATCTCCCGCCACGGTATCAGACGACGGGACAGCCGGTGATTTGCGGTGGTTCAATGGAAACCGGGTCGTATCTCTTAGCGGGGACGACTGGAGCGATGCGTGACACATTCGCCTCGACGATGCATGGGTCGGGACGCACGATGTCGAGGGCCCAGGCGAAGAAGACTGTGCGTGGTGAACAGATACAGAAGCAAATGAAGCAGCGAGGCATCATTGTGAAGGCCGTTTCCATGTCGGGCTGGCCGAGGAGGCGGGATTCGCCTACAAGAATATCTCCGAGGTCGTCGAAGCAGTCGATCGTGCGGGAATCACAAAAACAGTCGCGGAACTGCGGCCGATCGGAAACATCAAAGGATAGTCAGATCCTCCCATTCAGATTTAGTCCATCAGCAATATTCATCATATAGGTCGCACTCTATCCTCCTCAGGAAGAACCTTCTCGTAGCTCACAGGTAAAAACTGCGTGAGCGTGCTCAATAGCCAGCAGGCTGTTGACAAACCTCTCCTCGACCCCGTCGTGATTGTGATAAAAGAGGTCTGCATCAGGAGGGCCACACCAACAATTAAGGGTAGATCATAAATGACCCGGATGGCGTCTCTACCTCATGCGAACGCTGGAGTCATTGGAAGCAGCAAGGCGCTCGGCAAGATATGCTGCAATTGATCGAATCGACCGCAATTCGGATGCCAGCATGGGAAGTGGGATCTCCACGGAGAACTCTTGTTCGACAATAGCCTGTAGATAGGTCAACCCCATCGAGTCAACGCCTCTGCCTTCTATGAGGTCTTCATCCACATCCGGCGCTCCATCTTCCGCAGAAAACAGCCCCTGTCTTTCACACACGGTCAATAACAGGGTCATAATATTGGCTTCGGATGTTGTAGCCGGCATATCGTGTGTGTCCTCCATCCAACCTTCTCTGGTGGACGTTCGTTAAATGGTGGTAGCTAAGTGCAACCGGTTCAGTTCGAAGAGGTACTTTATGTTATCCGAGGGCGTTCGTTCCAATGTGTGTGGCAAAATATAGATTGTTTTCTTGCTCAACTCCGGAGTAATGCCGGCAACCGACTGAACAAAATCGATGGCCTGCTCCAATCGCGTTCGCAATGCCATGTGTTCGCTGACACCTGTTTCAATATCCTTTTCCCACATTTCATCCTTGTGGATTCGTCTGTAATCGGGATAGATGAAGACGCTCAGAAAATTGTCTAGCGGGTATAATCGTGTCACCAGCGCGTCTTTGACGTAGATATTTCTCATCAGGAGATTCGACAGATGTTGAGGGTCTATATAACTGCCATCGTCCCACAGGATCAGTTCCGTTTCGCGTCCAAGCACATGTAGGTAGCCACGCTCGTCGAACCAACACAGGTCTCCGGTTCGAACATAGCCATCATCAGAACAGCGATGATTCCGTTCTTCGCCCAGATAGGAATGCATCACGGTCGGGCCTTTCACCTCAAGGACTCCCAACGTAGCATTGATTCGGGGAACCTGTCGCTGATCCGTCAATCGGTATTCCAGCAGATTGCTCATTCGCCCGCATGTGCCAGGAGACACGTCGTTCAAGCGATTACGGGAAATAATGCCAGAACATTCGGTCGCGTGGTAGATGTCGATGACGGTAATGCCGAGTTTCCCGAATATTTCCACGATGGCACCGCCAAGCTTTGCCGAAGAGGAGATGCCATAACTGAAATACCCGCCCAACTTATTGCACAAGGCAGTTTTCATGGCTGCGAGTTTGGCCTTGTCGAGGGTTCCGATGTCGTGCAGTTTTTGGTTTTTTTCGAAGCTTTCAATGTATTTGTACAGAATGTGAAGGGTCGGGGTATTTTTCATCTCCTCGAGAACTGCTTTGAGCAGGTAGATCCAAAACTTTGGTGCGGCCATGAAGACCTTGATCCGTATCCCTAATCGCTTGAGTTTTTTGATTTCGTTCTCAAGTACGTCGTCGTCATCGGGTTCACGGGTGAAATACGTAACGGTGAATCCACGTGTTTTGGTCACCAGAAACTCTGTCAGCGTGACGATGTGTGTATAGGAGTTGAGGTTCAACAGATCCTCGTTGTTCCTCAAATTGATGACATCGGCCGTTTCATTAACTTGAGCCACGATGTTGCCATGTGTGATTTGAACGATTTTGGGAAGAGAGGTCGTCCCGGACGTTGGATAGTGGCCGAGAATGGTGTCCGCAATCTTAAGCTGGGGGCTGGCGACAATTGCGATGGAGGAATCTGCCGTAGCCAGAACGTGTTGAAAGCTTGACTCTCCCTGTCGCAGCTCAACAGGCGGCATATGCCCATCTTCAAACACCGGGAATAAATCTGCCACGAGTACGTGAGGAGTAATCGATAACTCGTCCAATACGGAACGGAGTCGCTTGACTTGCGCAAGACTGACGAGCATATAGTCGGGCGGGTTTATCGACAGGACGTACTTGAGTTCCGTATCGTTCAACTTTGTGTCGAGAGGAAACAGAATGTTCGCAGTGTAGAAAACTGCCAAGGCGGTGAGGTCCCATTCCAAGCGGTTTTTGCAAAGTGTTGCGAACACTTTTTGTTCAAGGCCACGCGCCTTGAGGGCACGAATCGTGGCGTTGAGATGTCCGAGATAGGCGTCAAAACCAACCGTCGCATACGTCGTGCCGGTATCGTAACGGATTGCGGGACGGCCGCTGTATGAGTTGAGGTGACCATCGACGATATCGGCAATGCTTTGGATGGAATTGTGGGCTTTGAATGAACCGAACAGTTTCTGAGCTGTTCCGGTGAACATGGGCGAATCCTCACAGATGTGTTGAATGTGACAGCCCTGTACTCAGCATGCGGTTGTTCAGCTTGATGTCGCCCAATGAAAAGCCGTATGTCTCAGCCATATTGAGTATTTCATACACTTGCCCGCTCGTGATCGCTCCTTTACTAAAGGAATGATTTCTTCCTTCAAATCCTAGCAAGAGCGTCTCCGCTAGACAGCCATAGGTCAGCCGTCCTCCTGGCATACCGACAAAATCGATGCGAGAGCCTTCTGGCAATTGAGCCAAGCCACCGTCGAATGCGAGATTGCGATTCAGGTTTTCTTCGAAGCGAATGCTCAGGTTGGAAGGGATAGATGAGCAACACACCAAAGCCCCGGTTTGACCATGTCAGGAAGAATAAGGTTCGGATCGGGGGAATTCGTCGCGACCACGACGACATCACAGTCCGATAACGATTCGAGCCCAATTTCTATCTCAATAGGCGGGTACTCCTCTGGTGAAAGTTGGAGCCCATCGAGGGCTTTCTCGAACAGAGGACCGGTGTCCTTCGGAAGCGGTGCGTCATCCGGCAAACTAAAGAGTGACGGGCTCTGTTGGACAAGCTGTTCTCGATACTTCGCGATGAAGGTGGCCACTCGAGTCAGTACATCGCCTGTGGGCGTATAGATAGGGCCGTCTAACTCTTTGGTTTTCAGTCTCAATACCCGTAAGAGTTCTCGCCAACACAGTTCTCGCACGAATTTCAACCGCAGCACGATGGTCCTTGCCATGCCTGCCCACGAGTTTCAATCGTCCGACACGTGCAGCCAGAATCTCGGACACCACGCTTCCAATGTTGCCCGAAGCCCCAACGACTGCGACTGTTGCATGACGCAAATCAATGTCCCGTAACTTGGCGGCATGGATAATGCCACAAATCGTCAGCGCTGTCGTATAGGTATTGCCTGTGGTCACTGGAACTTCATAATCATTGATGAGCTCGGCATTGCGAGTCACGATTGATGTATAGGCTCCAAGCCCCACCATCGAAACGGGAATATTGTCATCGCCTAATTCTTTTGCAAGCGTGACGGCATCTTGGACTTTGTCGCGTATTTCTTGCACTAAGTAGGGCGTTGTTGTGCCGACCATGTAATCGGGCAGATAGGGGACAAAGACCAGGTTATTTTCCACCACAAAGTCATTCGATGAAACCAAGGTGCTACGGACATGAATCGGTTCCAGAAACCGTGCGATACGATTCCACCATGAGATCAGGCCGTCCTTTATTGAGGGATAGCGGTTAAACGAAGGAAAGTAGTACTCGATCAAATTGTCCACGATAGTGGGGTGAATGATGAAGCCGGCTCTTGCATCGATATGGCGATGTTCTGTAACGATGGGCCATCCCACCTCCATGTGTTCCGGTGAGCGGCGAACCGTCTCCGGCACGTGAGTTCCTGCCAGATGGGCGATCAGACAATACTCATTGTTTCGCGCGATGATTTCCAGCACTTCGGCCAACGCATTGACAAGGAGGGTGATTTCTTCGATGGTGATCGTGAGCGAGGGTTGAATTCGGAGAATAGAAAGGCGTTGTTTTCCCGGATTGCCTTTCAGCATGGTCGACAACGGGGCCAGCAGTCTGATGTTGTGATATTCGAGTAAATAGCTCGCAATGAGGAGCGACAAGACGCCTTGTTTCCCACTCGAACGAAAAAATGGGGAATGATCGTCCAACGGGGAAAATTCCACGCCGATCATGAGCCCGGCACCACGTACATCCTTGATAATATTTGGATATCGTAATTGCAAGGAGCGCAACTCTCGGAGGAGGTACTCACTCTTGTCTCCGACTTGGCGAAGCAATTCTCCGTCGTTACGAGTCAGGAGCCGCAGTGTCTTGATGGCAACCCGTGACGACAACTCGTCTTCTGCGAAGGTAGACGTATGGAGAATACCGAAATCCTGATCGTAGATGTCCTTCCGGATCAGCGCAGCGCCGATTTTGACCAATCCTCCTCCCAACGCTTTACTCACGACGATATAGTCGGGGGCATGCTCCGCGAATGGTGTTTGGGTGTAGGCGAATATGGATCCCAGGCGGCCACATCCGGTCTGGATTTCATCTAAGATAAACGGTACTTTGACGCGTAGACGCACCTCGGCTAGGTATTGCAGCGTGCGGAGAGGGACGGGCCGCATGCCCCCTTCCCCTTGTAGGATTTCAAAAATGAATGCAATGACTCGTGTCATCTTTATGGGGCGCAGGGTAACTTGCCGGCCGGTTAACACGGGATAATAGAAAACACTGACGTGCTCCCCTACTAGCTCTTCCAACCGCTCGGGGTGATCCGTGTTGATGAACGCTGTTCGAATGGCCGAGAGCCCCTCGTATGCTTCACGATAGGATTTGTTGAAGGTCACCTTCAGGGCTGAACTGGTTTTTCCATGAAACGATCCTTTGAAGGCGACCATGACCGGGTTGTTTTGGAACGCTTCAAACTGCGTCAGGTTATATTCATCGAGGTTGTCCCGAAAGTCGGTCAGGTCTTTGCTCTTGTTGGGTAAGTCCACGTCGAGACCGCTTCGATCGAGTGAATGGTAGAACTCATTGAGTACCCTTGAAATCCGCTCGTACTCCCGTCGTATCTTATCGAAGTGCACCTTGTACGCGTGCTTGATTGCCGCCTCGACGCTTTCTCCTCCGCTGTTGGTAAAATGAACGAAATACTCATGCCCAGGAGGGGTGCATTGATTCAGGAGTGCGGCTAAGCGAGCACTTTCACCTCGAAAGGAACTTTGAGCGTGGACAGGAATACTTTGTCGGAGTGCGGTAATCGCCTCTTCGACCAGTTCGGATTGGTTATGTCCAAGAATCGTGGCTCCGAACCCCCCGATGAAATCGAGCACCCGACGCCCGTCCTTGGTCGAAAGATAATTCCCCTGCGCCGAAGTGAATTCGACATCCAGTTTGATTGCAGTTAACAGGTCAGCAAGTTTGGGCTTGCAGTACTCGTCGTAGGGACATTCGGTACTCATCTCACATCCTTATCGTTTCTAATTGGTTATTCATCAGGCGTGTTCGAATGACTTTGCGTCTTTTTTTGCCGCTGGATGTTTTTTCAATGGTTCCCTTGGGGCAAAAGAGCACACGTGTGAGCAGTACCACGAGTTCTGAGTAGATATGACGGTGTACTGTCATGGCATAACCTTTTAAAGTCTCTGCTTCCGTTAATGGACTCATTTCAACCAACAACACCAGCTCCGTTGTTCCGGTCGAGTTATTTTCTACAGTAATCAAGCAGGTTGTCGTCGGGCGGATGAAGGGTAATTCCTCTGCAAGCCCTTCGATGTCATCCGGAACGATATTGCGTCCGCCGACGATAATCATGTCGTCGCGGCGCCCATAAAAATAGAGTTCGCCCGCATAAAAAAACCCAAGATCACCGCTTCGGAATCGCCCCTCGACAAATGCGCGTCGAGTCGCCTCGTCGTTGTTGAAGTATCCGGGCGACACACAGGGTCCTGCTATGTTGATTTCGCCCAGGTGCAGTTCGGGTAATATGCGGTCATTCTCGTCGCGCACCGTGATCTCATGCAGACTGTCAGGCGTTCCTATAGATACCAATTCAATTGCATCGGAGCGTGAGTCATCCGATGTGAGGGGAAGGACTTGTCCATGGTCGTCGATCAGACAACGTATGATGCTGATAGTGGGTGTTCTTGTGCATGAACAACCCAGGGCATTTTCAGCCATGCCATACCCGACATGCAGCTGGTCCATCGGCATGTGCAGTTGGGACAGAATTTCATAGCAACGGCGCACCATAAGCGGGCTCACTTTTTCGGCGGCAATATAGATATGGAGCGCATCCAATGAGATATCAGTTCCCTGTAGCTTCCGGGCGACCATGTTCAGTGTCATAGCGAGCGCGGAATTGGTAGTGAACGTGAGGTCGACGCGGTGCGTAGACAAATGCAAGAACCAACGCCCTGGGTTCCGCATGTAATAACTCGGCGGAGCGAGCAAGTTATCACAGCCGACGAATAACGGTTTTAATACACCGATAAATAAGCCCATGTCATGATGGATCGGCATCCACGAAGCTGATGATGCGACAGGAGCCCCACGGCTCGAACGGGTGTAATTCTCCACAAGGTTTACCAGCTGCGCCATCATCATGCCATGTGTCACGATCACGGCCTTCGGCTGCCCTGTGCTTCCCGAAGAAAACTGGAGTATTGCGATATCGTGACTGTGTGTCTGGGGGGGGCGGTAGCAGTCTGGATGTGCCGAGCTCAATTTGAAGGCATCAAGAGAGAGTGCCAGCCTACCGGCTGTGTCTGTCCAGCTCTCGAATGCGCCGGCAACAGCAGCATCTTCATAAAGAATTAACTTGAAGTTGCAGACGTTGTCACACTTGGCGAGATACGTATCGGACTTCGTGTACTTATTCCATTTGGGGCGTAGCGGAACGATAATGGCGTTGAGTTTAAGCAGGGCAATTAAGAGCGCCGCATAGTCTGAGGAGTTGTCTAGAATCAGACCCACCCGGTCTTGATGGCGAATTCCAAGCGCCGACAACTTCTGTGCGTATTGGATAGAGATCCTAAAAAGGTCCTCCAGGCTGAGCTCTAAGCCTTCTGACGGAAATCGCCAGATTGGCCGTCTGGTCAGCACATGTTTTTCGGCGGTCCCTACGAGAGTCTCCATCAATACACTGTGGGTCCCTACTCAAATAGATGTCGTCGTCCGCAATTGGTTGCTCTCTCCAAACCGACTGGCGTTGTGTTGCTCACAATGCGATCTACAGTTTGTAAGTCTCGCCGACACCTATGTCTCAATTTTTGATCACGATGGGTGAGTATTCCTAACCTAACGTGATGGATGGGTCAAGACCGTCTAGACCCATCGAAGGGGGGGTATCTATTTTATAGGGGCCTGTCTGAGTCCAAAAAGATTATGGTCAGAGCGTCTTTGTCCGGGTGAATGCCATGACTCACAATATGAATCGCCGGTGTTGTTTGAACGGACCGTAGGTTTGAGCCTGGGGAGAGCTGGCCTCTTGGCGCGTTGTCGAACTCCTCGAAGTTCAATCGACCACGTCGACTGGGGAGTTGGACGCGTAGCAGGTTGTTCGCGAACCATCCAGGGGCGAGAAAAAATCACAAACTGCAGCTAAATGTCCGGCTGACTGACTTGCGCAATGAGCAGTCATTTGATTGCTCTTGCATCGGAGTCCCAAATGCGCTATATCTCAGTCACATAGCCGTTAAAGTCAAGCCTCAGCCTAATTGTAAGGAGTACCCCGCCTGTCAGGCGGGTTCTTCATTCCAGCTAATGTTCCGTCCTACAAACCGCTCAGTATGCACCCCTGCAAGGTAAGGTTCGTGCACAGTGAGATGGTTCAGCGTCATCTTTCCGCCCTGCATGAGGGAATGGACAGACCGGATCGAACGAGTGTGCCGTACAGTCAACTTTCCTGACCGGAATACGAGACCTTCTTCTTATCCTTTTACCCGCTCAATGACACGTAGCTGATTTCCTCCAAATTCTTTACCAACAAGAAAATACTGATATCGTCGCTTCAGGTGCGCATAAACGCTCTGGCCTAACTGTTTGGCGAAAGTGAGAAGAACGATGAAAATCTGGCATAAGCCCCGGTTGGGTAAGATCTGCTCGGTTTGGGGTGGTATCGTGCTGACCCTTCTGTGTCCTGTGTCGGGAATTGCGCAGACGGAGTTGGAAGGCGTTACTCCCAAAAGCGAACCAACTCCCACAAGTGAGCCTGCTCAGGTATCCAGCGAGGAGGCGATGTTACTGGGGGAAACTCCTATCGTGTACAGCGCGGCAAAATACGAACAGAAGATTACAGAAGCGCCGGCTGCTGTCACGATCATTACCGCGGACCAGATCAGAAAATACGGCTATCGCACATTCGCTCAAGTCCTCCAGAGCGTTCCCGGTTTCTTCACCTCCAATGATCGACTCTATGACTATCTTGGCATTCGTGGCCTCAACCGCCCTGCCGATTTTAACAGTCGGTTCCTGTTGCTTGTTGATAGCCACCGATTGAACGATGCCATGTTCGATCAGGCACCGATAGGGACGGATTCCCCGATCGATGTCGACCTCATTGAACGGGTCGAAGTCGTCCGTGGCCCGAGTTCGTCCTTGTATGGAACGAACGCATTTTTGGGGGTGATTAACGTGATCACCAAGCGGGGGCGCGACATCAAGGGGGTGGAAGGGTCATGGGAAAACTCCAGTTACACCTCCAATAAGGGCCGGCTGACTTATGGGCAAAAACTGTCCAATGGGCTCGAATTCATCGCCTCGGGATCCTATCTCTACAGTGTCGGGCAGGAGAATTTGTTTTATCCGGAGTTTAATACACCTGCCACAAACAACGGCATTGCCAACCGCATGGATCAGGACACGTTTAACAACTTCTTTGCCAAAGCGTCCTATGGAGATTTCACGATCCAGGGCGGATATGTGGGAAGAAAAAAGGGCATTCCCACGGCGGCATTTGGCACTCTATTTAATAATGGACGAGATGCCGCAGTCGATCGCCGTAGCTATGTGGATCTTAAATATCAGCATGAATTTGCCAATCAGCTGACTGTAAAAGGCCGACTCTATTACGACAACTATTACTTTCGTGATGATTATGTATGCGAACCCCCCTGCTCCCTTACCACCCGCTCCGGGGGATTATGCTGTGGCAACTGAGCAAGCCGGTGGAGAACTGACATTGGTGAAACGGTTGTTTGAAAAGCACAAGGTTACTCTTGGGGGAGAATTTCGAAGTCAGTTTCGAATGGATCAGGCGAATACAGGTGTTGCGCCTCCGGCGACCTCCCTGAACGATAACCGCAGTTCCAATATTGGGGCCATGTACCTTCAGGACGAGTTTGCGATCACGAACAGCCTGATCCTCAACGCGGGTATTCGGTATGACCACTATTCGACGTTTGGGGGAACGGTCAATCCCAGGACTGGTTTGATCTATACCTGGCGCGATACGACCGCAAAGCTGCTCTACGGACGAGCCTTTCGCGCGCCGAACCCCTTTGAACAGTTCAATATCGTGTCGAGTGTGAGCAAACCTAACCCGGATCTCAAACCGGAAATCATTCATACGTACGAGTTGGTGCTGGAACAGTATCTCGGGTATCACATTCGCGGGGCTGCCAGTGCCTACTACTACGAGATTGACAGGTTGATTAGCCAGGTCCTCGACCCGAACGACTAATCTCTTGGTCTATCAGAATGGAAACAAGATCAATGCAAAGGGTCTCGAATTGACGATGGAAGGGAAATGGCCGAGCGGGTGGGATGGGCGGGTCAGCTATGCGATCCAAGAGGCGAGAGATAGCGCCAGCGATCGGTTACTCACGAATTCCCCACAGCATCTCGTCAAGGGGAATCTGATCATTCCGCTGTTTCGCGACAAGGTGTTTGCCAGTCTGGAAACTCGCTATATGAGCAGTCGGCTTACGCTCTCCGGGAACAGTGCGAAAAGTGTGTTCCTGACGAATGTGACGTTTTTCACCCAGCAACTGTTACCGGGTTGGGAATTCTCCGCCCAAGTGAATAACCTGTTCGACTATCACTACAGTGATCCTACGTCCGGTCAGCATTTCCAAGATACCATCCTGCAGGATGGCCGAACCTATTGGCTGAAGCTGAAATATCGCTTCTGAAGGGAACTGACCGACAGTGTTCTTTCTCTGGAGAGCGACGACGATTGCCAGCTGGCTCATGATGGGATGGCTGGCATGGCTCAGCCACCAGCCGATGCCTGCAGCGGCTGCCTCGCCCAAGGTGGTCATTGTTCTCAGTCAAGAGTCGCCTGCCTATGCCGATATGGTAGAGGGGTTTCGTACCTCTCTAGCTGGTGCTGGAGTGCAGGCGCAGATCGAAATCCATAATTTGAAGGGTAACGGTGAAAATGCTCTGAATGTGCTGCGCCCCTTCAAGAACGAGCCGCCAACGATGTTCTTGACCGTGGGATCATTGGCAACGCAGGTTGTCCTTGCCGAACACGGAGAGGTGCCCGTGATTGCTGGCCTTACTGCACGCCTTGAAAAATTTAGGAAGAAAAGAAACCTCACGGGGGTAGGTCTTGAATTTTCACTCGAGAGTCAGTTCCAAGTAATGAGATGGATCCTGCCTGAGCTGGCGACCGTTGGGGTGCTGTACAGTTCGAAGGAAAACCAAGAGACCATTGATGCCGCTCTGAGCCTCGCCAGAAAGCTCAGTGTGAAACTCGTGCCAAAGCCGGTAGAGACGCCTCGGGACATTCCTGACGCGTTGGAGAGCTTGGTGAATAATATAGATCTGCTTTGGGGCATCACGGATCAGGTGGTAGTATCGCCACAGACGGCCGAGCCGATCTTATTGTTTTCATTTCGGAATAAAATTCCGTTCGCCGGACTATCGACTCCTTGGGTCAAAGCCGGCTCTTTTTATGCCTTAGAGCGTGATTACGGCGACATTGGAAATCAATGTGCAGAAATCGCCGTCAAGATTCTGAACAAGACGGCTCCTGGGACGATTCAGGTGGTTCCGCCAAGAAAGGTCCTCTTCTCGATCAATTTGAAAACTGCTCGCGCAATGAACTTAAAATTGTCTCAGCAGATCATTAGCGGAGCAAGTCAAGTATTCCAATGAAGGGTTTTGCATGAAAGCAAGCCTGACCAGCAAGTTCAATTTCCTCACGATCGTGATCATTATGATCACGGCAATCAGTATTGGTTCGCTCGCGCTGCATCGCGAAGTAACGACCACCCGAGATGAATTGGTGCAGCGCGGGTTGATTACCGCCGGCATATTGGCTCAGGCCAGTGAATACGGAGTCTATGCAGAGAATGTCGAGACGCTCAAAATGATCGTAAATAGTGCGCGGATGGATCCGGATTTCGCCTATGTGGTGGTCCGCAACGCCAACAACAATCCATTGATTCAGGAGGCCAAGGATCGGGTTTCGAACGACGCGATGGAGAATGCGGTTCAGTCTGGTCCGCTTTCAACGGGCGCTACGTTCTCAGAGGTCATCGATCACCAGAGCGGGCGACGGTATATTGATATTCATGTCGCGATTGAGTCGCGAGCAAACTCCAACCTATTTGCCGATGAGTCCCACTCCCAGCCTCCAGAAAAAGTGATCGGACATCTGAAGCTTGGGCTCAGCGAAGAGCGATTGAGGACAGAACTCTATGGGTATCTGCTCTGGATCGGATCCCTGACATTTGCCGTCGTATTGGTCGGTGTCATGGTGACCTTGCTTCTGATCCGTCGGATTATTCATCCCGTTCAAGACCTCGTCGAAGCAACCGGGCGGATTGCCGGGGGAGATTTTCGACAATCTGTGGTGGTGGCAAGCAATGATGAAATCGGGACGTTGGCGGAATCCTTTAATAGGATGGTCCAGCGGTTGGCCTCCTCTCAGGAGGAGATCCAGCAATACCAGCGTACCTTGGAAACGAAGGTTGAAGAGCGGACGAAAGAGCTTGAAGAGAAAACGCACGAGGCGGTGGAGTTGGCTCAGAAAGCCCAAGCGGCAAGTCATGCGAAGACAGAATTTTTAGCCAACATGAGTCATGAGATTCGAACTCCGCTGAACGGAGTTCTGGGTATGACACAGGTATTGCTTCATACCCAGTTGACGGATAAACAGCGGCGGTTTGTCGAGATTGTGGATAAATCAGGCATCACCCTACTCGACGTGGTGAATGATATCCTGGACTTCTCCAAGATTGAAGCGGGTAAATTGCAACTGGAGAACAGCGACTTCGATTTGCAGGAGTTGATCGGGGAGGTGATGGATCTCTTTGCGCACCGAGTGCAGTCGAAGCAGGTCGAGTTAGCTTCCAATATTCTCGACGAGGTGCCGACGCATTTGAGAGGAGATGTCACGCGACTGCGCCAAATCCTCGTGAATCTCGTGGGGAATGCCGTCAAGTTTACAGAACAAGGGGAAATTGTGCTGTCGGTATCTCACGTCGAAGAGAAGGCCGACCAGGTCACGCTCCGCATAGAGGTAAAGGATACGGGATTAGGAATCGCCCCTTCCGTGCAAGAAAAGATCTTCGAGGCGTTCTCGCAGGCAGATGGGACAACCACGAGGAAGTTCGGTGGGACGGGGCTGGGCTTAACCATCGTGAAGCAGTTGGTGCGTCTGATGAACGGAACGGTCGGGGTCGAAAGCTCCTTGGGAGATGGGTCGACGTTTTGGTTAGAGATTCCGTTCTCTCGGTCGCTCGATGGCGAATCGAAACGCTGGGATGCCTGTGATGCATTCCGCCGGATGCGCGCGCTCGTGGTCGACGACAATGCGACCAGCCGCCACATTCTTGATCAATACCTGAATGGATGGGGTATTGCTCACGTGACTGTATCGTCCGGCAAAGAAGCGTTAGAAATCATTCGTAATGTGTCGGATCCTCAGGCACTGTACGATCTGGCGATTATCGACGGGCAAATGCCAGAAATGGCCGGGTTTGAATTGGCCAGAGCCATACGAGCTGACAGCCGGCTGGCGAGGATAAAAATCATCATGCTGACCTCGATGGGGCAAGATGAACGATTGCTTGCCACGGATGCTGCCGGTGAGCTTGATGGTTCGATTACCAAGCCCGTGCGTCAATCCCACCTCTACAATTGTCTCATTGACCTCACCATGACAGGAAAGGGGAGTTCGGCTCTGCCCGTGCCTGAGCCTGTTGAAAGGTCCCATCCGGAACCCCGGAAGGGTGTGTCTGTCTTGGTGGCAGAGGACAATCCGGTGAATCGAGAAGTCACGGCGGAGATGCTCGCGGTCGAGGGGTATCAGGTCCATACCGTCTGCAACGGGCGCGAGGCTGTTGATGCAAGCGCTGCCCGCACGTGCGATCTCGTGTTTATGGATTGTCAGATGCCTGAGATGGATGGATTTGCCGCCACGGCCGCCATCCGTGCTCGCGAAAGGGATCTGAAGCTCTCACGCGTGCCCATCGTCGCGTTAACCGCGCATGCGATTACCGGAGATCGAGAGCGCTGTTTAGCTCAAGACATGGATGATTATTTGAGCAAGCCATTCCGGCAATCTCAACTCATTGCTGTGGTGCGACGATGGGTTTCAAAAGGTAGGTCGTCTCCTACGAACAAATCCGACACAACCAATCTTGCTACCCCGGTCGTTGCTGCCTTGAGCGTGTCCGTCGACTGCCTAGACGAAAGGACCTTGCGGGACTTGCGCGACCTTCGTCGCCCTGGAAGACGGGATATCTATGTCGACATGTTGTCTGGATACCTCGACTCCTCGAGACAACATATTGAAACCATGAGACAGCACATCGTCACTCAGAACGCCGCTGCGTTGTTCCAAACTGCTCATTCTCTTAAATCAAGCAGCGGGATGGTCGGTGCCAGAACATTGGCCGAGCACATAAACCGACTCGAAGTATTGGGGAATTCGGGGGATGTGTCGTCAGCACCGGCTGTGTTCGCTCAGGTAGAAATGGAATATCACCGTGTGAAGCGAGCGATAGAAGGATTGTTGTCGAAGGAAGCTGCGTAGTCCTTGTGCTGTCTTGCTCTTGAACCTTTGTGGATTATTTGAACAGGGAAGAGACACGCACCATTCTGAGATGCGTAGAGAAGACGAGAAGACTTCAGCATTAGTCCTTGTCGTCGATGATGAGGAGCTGGTCAGAATATTTGCGCGTGAAGCGCTCGAACAAGTCGGATTCGAGGTGTGCGAAGCGTCGAATGGTTCGCACGCGTTAAAGCAGTTTTCCACTCGGCGTCCGGCTCTTATCGTGATGGACGTGGTCATGCCTGTGATGGATGGATTTACCGCCTGTTCGAAGCTTCGTGAGTCGGCGGAAGGTGCTCGTGTGCCGATTTTGATCATGACTGCCTTAGATGACGCCGACTCGATTGCCCGGGCATACGAACATGGTGCCACGGATTTCATCGCCAAACCGATGAATGCGACGATCTTGGAACATCGGGTTCGGTACATGCTGCGAGGAAGCAGCATGTTGAATGCCTTACTGCGTAGTGAAGCCCGACTTGGTTTGGCGCAACGGATCGCCAAGATCGGCAATTGGGAGTGGCATCCCTCCACTGGCCGGTTCACGGTATCTTCTGAGCTCTGCCGGCTGATGGGAATTCGTCATCAAGACTTCGGGGGAACTAAGGAGGCGTTCCTTCAAATCGTCCACGAGGAAGACCGCGATCGTGTGGGCCAGGCCTTGAATGCAATTCTTGATGAGCGGAAGCCGTGTGATATCGACCATCGGATCGGTCTGCCGAACGGGGGAGAGTTTACTGTAAATTTACAGGCCGAGGCTGTGTTTGATGATCATCTGAGAGCTTTAACCATTGTGGGAACGGCGAAGGACATCAGTGA
>CAVQFZ010000016.1:0-108846 GCA_963711905.1 uncultured Nitrospiraceae bacterium
CTGGCCGTCGATGCGGCCGGAAAGGTCTGCAGTGTCACACAGGCGCAAACACTGACTGAGGCTGCCCGGCGAGCCGAAGAATTGCGGGCTGCCCTCACAACACGCGGCGTTCATCCCGACGTGCTGCGCTTCTGCCGAGCGGATTAGTCAGAGACATTATTTTCACGCCGCGCTTGTAGCCACAAAAAGTATTGCGGACAAGATCAGATCGAAAACCGGATCAACGGATGATAGGTAATTTTAGTAAGACAAGACGCTCGCAGGTGAACTACCTCTTACTGGTAATTATATTTCCTTCACAGAGAGCGAGAGGAGCGAGCAACGTGGTCTGGTGAATTTGGTGAAGGGAAACGTTTGGCATGTTCAGAAATAGAACCGGCCTATGAAGCCGGATCCTCTGGAACAATGGGAATAAGGCCGATGCCGAAGATTTTCTATCAGTGGCATCTCTCATTCGATCGCCGCCTCGATTCCGCTACTACACGTAAATCAGCCGAATAGCTCCTTGACTATCGCCCCTGGCATTATGGTTTTAACGTGTGGGGGCTAAGGAAAGAAGAGAGAGCTAAGTGGCAGAAACTTCCGAGCTTCCGGCACCTGAGGGAGGCGAGACTGAGACTTGAGGACCCCGAAGTGACCGCAGGAGATGGCTTCGAAGTGAGCGCACTCTCCAAAAGCACCTGACCAAAGATGTACCTTCCGATGGACTCCCCCAAATACTTCTTATAGTTCACGTGAAGATCACTGGTAGGATCGAAGCGCTTATCTCGTGCTTTGAGGTATCCGCCTAACTCCGCAGCGATAGCGTTCATCTCTTCTTTAGACAGCGGGTCACCAATGCCGCACCCAATTTCCGCATAGACCGTAGTGCCTCGGCTTAATCCATAGGCTGGGCCAGCCGATTCGCTCTGACCAATTCGCCTTGAGTTTTTCACCAATCACTGCCCGATCTGGTGAAGCCGATGTGTTCACATATAATTCGCTAGCGTACGCGCCAACTCTAGAACCGCGTCTATATGTTCGCGCAAGGTTTCGACTGGAACGTGAGGTGGCAATTGACCAGTTTTGTGAACAATATGATTTCTCCACGTCACTGCTTGGAGCACCTGATCAAGTTTTATATCCCTGAGATATGATTCGTGCATCGTGAGGTCAAGAATGCCCGCTAGACGTGGCGTTAACCCGAAATCGTTCCGCAAAAATGAGTCGATTCGCTTGTCTGGCATTTTCTTGATCGTGGCGAGGTAACACCTCAGATATCTCGTTAACACTATCTCCAATCCGATCACCGCGTCGACAAGGGCTAGACGCAAGTTGCACGCGCGCAAATGCCCGATCGTATTCGTCAAAAATTCATCTTCTGGTGCGATCTCCAAATTATCTTCCAACACTTCCCTGATCCGCGACCAATAAAATATTTTTAGTTCCGGCATCGAGTCAAAACTCGACGCAAAACCCGATCGACCGAAAATCCCAAAAAGCGATCCGTACCTCAGCTCCGAAACAGGGGGAAGCGCGTTGGCCCAGGTAACCCCATCGGATGACATCTCAGGTTTCCAACTGCGCATAATATCTTCTAGAGGCTTATTGCGGGGTAGAGATTCAGGAAGCTCGGGCACGAAGCCCACATTGCGAACGACGCGGATTGCCTTCATTGCCGCCCCTTCGATGAGATCCAACAGATCTTCGTGAGCTGGAGGTGTAATGAGATCGGTAATCGACCTATGTGACCTTTCCGTTTCCTTGATAACGAGTAGGGCGTGCGTCGTTTGGCTGTACCACCGAGTATAAGTCATCGGGCTTACCCCAAGTTGCCTTTTTCACCTCGCCTCCTTCAAGGGTAAGCGTTATCGCATAGTGTTTGTAGAAGAAGGAGACCGATACAATTTCAAGCTTGTCTTCTGAGCTGCTGCAGAGGAAAAGTGGCTGAGGAATTTTGATCCGTAGCATCATGGCAAGGAAGTGTACTCTGGAGAATAGGGCAGGACAAGGCGGGATCCCTCTCCAGAAGCAGCGCCTCCTACAACACAGCTCCTGGCGCAGTCGATCAGTATCATCGTGCGGTACCTGGGGATTCTGCTAGGAGTCCGGACGAGCCAATGTAGCTAGCATGTGTAGAGTTGATTCGTCCGTCCGATACATCCAAATTAAATTACTAGGAGGGCGTGATGATAGGACTCTTGATAGCAGTTTTGGAAAGTGTAACAGGGAGGGCCAAGGGCCCAGTGGAAAAATCCAAAGGTGAGATGAAGGGGGTGAAGGAGGACGCCAAGGGCAACGAGGTGAATGCGGAAATGGAAAGAGCGAAGGACGAAGTCCCGTAAGCAAGAGCAGGATCTATGAGGTCGAGGAAATGGACGCCGACCACGACAGTTCGGCCAAGAACTGCCAAATGCTCTGTGCTTATCGAGTAATCACGCCGTCAACGCGATGGTCACGGTCGGAGGGTTAAATCGTGACCGAAGCGCCTTCCCGCAACCAACCTTTTCAATCGTTAACATTCTCCCACTGCAGTACAGAGGTCATTTAGGCGGGCAATTGTCCGTGTTGAAGCACATTGAATCGGAGACTTCTTTCGACAGGTACCACCGTCGTTCCCTTAGCAGCCATATCCTTCCGCCGCTTTCCCGTTCGACCGATTCCTTCGCAATATCTAATGAGTAGTTCTTCATGCCGGTTTCACTCGTCCTTCATCTTCCGGATGTACGCTAACCAATGGGTCAACAAAGGAGGATGTATGGATGCGAACTGGCTCATATTCGGTGGGGTGATCCTTGGGTTGGTGGTGGCGGCTGCCTTCGTTTACAAGAAGGGTCAGTAGCCCGTAGCGTGTGCCTAACTCAAAGGCCCCGCCTTACTAACCTATGGAGCCGTCTATTATGTGTCCAGGGCGGCGGTTCCATAGGTGTTTACTGTATTCCCACTGAAACTTGTCCGCCGCTCTGCAGCACATTCATCACCGCCTCTACACCGAATATTGGCGTACTACGCTATCAGTCGGGGAGATCTCTCAACTCATCACGCCAGACAGAGTTGTTCACCTCGCTCGCACTTCCGCCGGTTTGACTCACCGAAAATCCATGTGATAGCGTAACCCGATTGCAGATTTTGACAGCCTTAAACGGTCGAGATATGGCGCCTGAAAAGGATCTGAAAGCCATCCTTGGGAAATTGAAATATTCGGACGATGCAAAGGTCATTCAACAGATGACCGAGCGGACCGAGCAAGTCCGCGCGCGCATGGTCGGTATCAAGCACAAGCTCGTGGTCATGAGCGGGAAGGGTGGTGTCGGGAAAAGCATGACCACCGTGAATCTCGCGCTGGCCTTTGCCCGTCAAGGCGCCAAAGTCGGAGTGCTCGATGTGGACCTGAACGGTCCCTGTGTGCCGCGCATGCTGGGGCTTCATGGCCGCTCCCTAATGATGACGTCGGACGGGGCTATTCCTCCTGTGGGACCTCTCGGGGTAAAGGTCGCTTCAATGGATTTCTTCTTGGATGATGCCTCACCCGTCCGCTGGAAAGGGCCGATGGATGTCAGCCCGGTCTGGTTAGGGTTGATGGAAATGAACGTCATCCGAGAATTCCTGGCTGATGTTGTGTGGGGTGAACTGGACTTCTTGCTCGCCGATTTGCCTCCTGGTGCCGCAGCGGACAAGCCTCCGGTCATCGCGGGGTTCATTCCAGACTTGGCCGGCGCAATTGTGGTGACGACACCCTCAGAGGTCGCCTCCGATGTCGTCCAGAAATCCGTGACCTATGCACGCGATATGGGCGTCAAAGTGCTGGGTATCGTCGAAAATATGAGTGAGTATCGATGTCCGTCTTGCGGCGAATCGAACGAGCTGTTCGAAGGCAATACCGAAGCGATGTGCGAGGCGCTCGATCTCCCGCTCCTCGGGCGGATTCCTTTTGATCGCACGCTCGCCCGCACGTTCGACAAGGGAGCCCCGTTGCTCGACGAGACCTATCCCACGATTCAACGGTACCAGGAAATTGCCGGTCGGATCAGAACGTTGCTGGACTACAAGAAGGTGTTGGCAGAGAAACTGTGATGGTTGTGCGGCTGTGAGAGAGGAGTCACTATGAAATTTGTTTGCCTCAATTGCGAAACCTACATGAACTTCGAGAAGGTGGAGAAACCCGGCGAAGAATCGCTCGGTGTGTTTTTTGGCTGTCCATCCTGCGGAGCGAAGTTCTCCATGATCACCAATGCAGGAGAAACGCAGATGGTCAGTTCGTTGGGCGTGAAATTGGGTGGACGGACTGTGGCAGCTGAACCGTTCGAAATGACCCGTGGGACGTTGAAGGATGAAGCCTTGGCCGGCGCAGGTCAAATGGAGGCCTCCCTCAACGAGAAGATTCAGGGCGGGCAACCTGTCGCCGCAGCGGCATCTCCGGCCAAAGCTGGAGAAAAAACGAGCGGCTGTCCGTTCTCGGCGATGGTAGCTGACATGGGGCTGACGGCCGGCGGCAAGCCAGGAAACGGCACGAACGCGGGCCCCTCTGAGTTTACCTGGACTGCCGATGCCAAGGAGAAGCTCGACCGGCTTCCGGCATTCGTAAAGCCGATGGTCCAAGCGAGTGTCGAGACCTATGCGCGCAAGCAAGGTTTTAAGACCATCACGCTGCAAGTGATGGATGATTCGAAAAATGATTCGCCTGACGGGATGACGTGGTCACGCGAGGCGGAACAACGGCTCGACAATATTCCGGACTTCATCCGTCCCATGGCTCGAAAAGAGGTTGAACGCCTAGCGAAGGAACGTGGGGTGTCAACCATCACTGCTCAAGTGATGGATGAGGCGAAGGACAAGTTCATGAAGTTCATGTAGTTGAGAGCGACAGACAACAGGTGTCGCGAAGGCCCATCCGGCCTCCCGGATGGGCCTTCGGATTGTTTGTGCTCATTCGTTCAACAGTTCGCGCATGAATCGGTGGGCTTCTCTACTGTTTGTTCTGGTGCTGATGGTCGCGCAGTCTCCCTGCGGGACAGAGGTGCGCGCTCAACTATCCTCAGAGCATCATCCAATCTCCGTCGCTCCTGGTACAACGAACAATCCGCACGTCGAACATGCCAAGAGAGGATGGGAAGGATCATCAGAAGGCATTGCCTATTCGGAGTTCAATCATCACTTCGCCGGTCTCTGTGATGTGCTCTTTGGGCTTGCCGAGTTAGGCTATGCATTACGGCTTCCACTGCCTTTCTGGATTCGTCTCATCCTCCCGGGTGCGCTCGGTGTCATTGGGGCATTTCTGTTGGTGTGGAGCGACCACGATGCCTGGCCGATCGGATCACTTGGCTTTGTTGAGACATTTTTCGGCCAAGACCGTGAAATCATAGAGCACAAGTTCTATGGAGTGCTTGCAGTAACCATAGCCCTCTGTGAGACGTTCCGCCGAATCGGCTGGGCTCGGCACCGGATCTGGGCGGCTCCGTTGGTTTTGTTAACTCTGGTCGGAGGATTACTGCTGTTCGTCCATTCGCATGGGAATCATCCCGCCAGTGCCAGGATCGAGTTTCACCATGCACTGTTAGGAAGTGTGGCTCTTGGTGCCGCCTTGTCGAAGGGGCTGGCGTCCTGGTTGCCAAGGACGTCGCGGCATGCAGTGAAACGATGGGAAATTGCTTGGGCCGGATCCGTGATCGTCTTTGGGCTTCTACTCCTCGTGTATTCCGAATAGAAGCATGTGGTAGACCTGGGATGTAGTTTGACACCTTTCCAAAGCCTGTGCTACGTCTACACCTCTACGGTCATTGCAGCTTTACTCGACATCTCTAACCAGCCTAGAGGATCTGCTGGATAGAGGAGGATACACATGGGTGGCCATAGTCATTGGGCGACGATCAAACGGCACAAGGGAGCCCAGGACGCGAAACGCGGGAAGATCTTCACGCGAATCATCCGGGAGCTCACCATAGCGGCTCGGTCCGGTGGTGATCCAGACGGGAATCCTCGACTGCGTCTGGCGATCGCCAAGGCCAAGGAAGCCAATATGCCGGGCGATACGATGAAGAAAGCCGTCCAGCGAGGGACGGGGGAACTGCCTGGTGTGACCTACGAAGAGTTTCCCTTAGAAGGATATGGCCCCGGAGGGACTGCAGTTCTTCTGGAAATTACGAGCGACAACCGGAACCGAACCGTCGCGGAGATTCGTAGTCTTCTGACGAAAAATCACGGCAATATGTCGGAAGCGGGCGCCGTTGCTTGGCAGTTTCATAAGAAGGGGCTCATCACGATTGAGAAGGGGAAGGTCGATGAAGATACGCTTCTCTCATTGGCCCTCGAAGCCGGGGCGGAAGACGTGAAGGTCGGTGAGAAGAGTTATGAGGTACTTTCCAGTCCTCAAGATTTTGAGGCAGTGAAAAAAAGGTTGGTGGATGCCAAAATCGATACGGTCCTGGCCGAAATCACCTTCATCCCGCAGAACACGATCCGACTGGAAGAGAAATCTGCCGAGCAAATGCTGAAGTTGATGGAAGTCTTGGACGAGCATGATGACGTCCAGAAGGTCCACGCAAATTTCGATATCCCGGACGAAGTCATGGAGAAAGTCGCCGCCACCGCGGCGGGATAACTGATCGGCCGATCAACATCGTAATGTCACTCGGATAACAAGACGACATGATCGCCTTTCTCACGGGGCGGTTGGCATTTAAAGCACCCACTCACCTCACGCTTGATGTGCAGGGGGTCGGGTACGAAGTTCATATTCCACTCAGCACCTATTACGCCCTGCCGAATCTCGACGAGGTTACCGCGCTGCATGTCCATACGCATCTTCGTGAAGATGCGATCCAGCTGTTCGGTTTTCTCTCGCAAAGCGAGAAGGAATCGTTTTTGCTGCTGACCAGCGTGTCGGGCATCGGTCCGAAGCTCGCTCTCAGTGCGCTTTCGAGCCTGTCGGTCACGGATCTTGTTCATGCGATCCAGTCTGCGGATGTCGAGAAGCTGGCGACCGTTCCAGGCATCGGCAAGAAGTCGGCTGGTCGTATCGCCCTTGAACTAAAAGACAAGGTGGACAAAATCCACGGTGCACACCCCCGAGCCACTGCCGCTGACGCGCCTGAGCTGGATGGCCCTTACGAGGATGCGCTCTCCGCTCTGATAAACTTGGGCTATCGTGATCAGGATGCCAAGGAAGCCTTGAAGCGTGTGACGAAGGCTGCGACAGGATCGTTGGCGCTGAAAGAGCTCATCCGAAAAGGCCTCACGGAACTTGCAAGGGGGTAAGTCTATGCCGCTCAATGTTAGGAACATCGGCAAGATGCTCGTGTACTGCATCTCTCTCGGCGCCGTTCTCGTGGTCACCTTCCCATCTCGGAGTCTCGCGCAAGAGGCCACGGAGCCGAAAAGCATCAGAATGACCTGCGGAACGTGCCCGGATGGGTATGCGACGACCGGCGTCACTCAGTCTCCGGAAATCTGCAAAGACGACGACCCGACTCTTGTGCAATGTGTGCCCCTGGGGGCAAATATGCTGGGCGTGTGCGGATCCTGTCCCGACGGCTATGTCGAAATCGGAAGTTCCTCAGTTCCTGCTCGGTGCGGGAGCAAAGACGGTGGCCGGCTGACGCAATGCCAGCTGAGGAAAATGGAACACAATTTTCCTGACTCGACCCAGGGCTATAAAAGTTGTCCTCCTGATTGCGGCAGTACGGCCCAGCCTGGTCAAGGGACTCTGCCGCCTCCCCCGAAGTATCAACAGATGCCGGAGAGCAAGTAGACATGAGTGTCGCGCCATGACCGAGCGGGTCGTGACCAATCACGCCACGGACGAAGAGCGGGGTCAGGAGAATGTTCTTCGACCTCAGACGCTCGATGAGTACGTCGGCCAAGAGAAGATGAAGGAATCGCTTCGAATCTGTATCGAAGCGGCCAAGCAGCGGGAAGAGGCACTCGACCATGCCATCTTCTACGGACCGCCCGGTCTCGGAAAGACGACCATCGCCCACATTATCGCGAGAGAAATGGGCGCATCCTTGCGGTCGACGTCAGGGCTGGTCCTAGCCCATGCCGGCGACTTGGCGGCGATTCTGACCAATCTTCAGGACCATGAGGTGCTCTTTATCGATGAGATTCACCGCCTGCCCGCGTCTGTTGAAGAAGCGCTGTATCCAGCGATGGAAGATTTCCAGCTGGATTTGGTGATTGGACAGGGGCCTGCCGCGAGAACCGTCAAGCTTGATTTGCCTCGTTTCACGCTTGTGGGGGCGACGACCAGAGCCGGTTCTCTGACGTCCCCGCTGCGGGACCGATTTGGTTTGGTCTATCGGCTTGAGTTCTATGGGCCATCCGAACTGGAGGCGATTGTGACGCGCTCGGCCGGAGTCTTAGGTATTGGGATTGACCGGGCGGGCGCGGCGGAAATCTCGCGCCGAGCGAGGGGTACACCGCGGATAGTCAACAGGCTGATTAGGCGGATCAGGGACTATGCCCAAATCAAGGCGGACGGGTATATCACCAAGCAGGTGGCGAAAGAGGGGTTAGCTTGGGTTGGAATCGATGAGGCCGGCTTCGACGACATGGACCGCAAAATCCTGATAACCATCATTGAGAAGTTCAACGGGGGGCCGGTCGGCGTTGAGTCCTTGGCAGCAGCGGTCCAAGAAGACAAAGGCACAATCGAGGATGTCTATGAACCCTATCTGATCCAGGCAGGTTTTCTCGATCGTACCGGTCGCGGTCGGCAGGTCACTCGTTTGGCGTACGATCACTTTAAACGACCGTCTCCCTTGCTGATGTAAAACCGTATGTTCCACTTCTTCAAAGCTCCTGATATCCAAGCGCGATCCTTGCAATAGATTCAATCGTTCCTGTAGAATTCTTCACTTGTCTCCATGATCCTCTTTTCTCTACCGGGATGAGGAAGCCCTCCCGCAATCGGGTGCCCAAGACGAGACTCAGCATGCCCAAAGAGATGTCAGAATATCGTAAAGAAATCGATAGGATCGATGACGAAATCATTCGGTTGCTCAATGAGCGCTCGAAGAGCGTCATCGAAATCGGCAAACTGAAGAAAGAAAAGGATCCAGCAGCCAACCTCCATACTGCGGGCCGAGAAGCTGAAATTACCGAACGATTGACGAAGCTTAGCACGGGTCCTTTTCCCAGCGACGCCATCCGATCGGTCTATCGAGAAATCATGTCGGCTTCCTTGTCGCTCGAGTCTCCACAGAAGGTCGCGTATCTGGGGCCGCGAGCCACCTTTACCCACATGGCCTGCATGCAGAAATTCGGTTCGTCCGTCCAGTATGTGCCGGTCCACAGTATTAAAGAGGTGTTCAGTGAGGTCGAGCGAGGTCGAGCCAATTTCGGGGTGGTGCCGATTGAAAACACCACAGAGGGTGTCGTCAATCACACGCTCGACATGTTTATCGATTCCAATTTATTGATCTATGGAGAAATTCTTCAAGAGGTCTCACACCATCTTCTCTCGAAATCGGGGCTTATCGAGGACGTGAAGAAAATTTACTCCCATCCACACGCTCTTGCGCAATGCCGAAACTGGTTGGAGACCAATCTCCCGCATGTTCCCGCAGTTGAGGTAGCCAGCACGGCTCGGGCCGCCGAACTGTGCATCGATGAACCAGCCTCGGCTGCCATTGCATCAGAGTTGGCCGGCCAACTCTACGGACTGAAAGTGATGAAGGCCCGCATCGAGGATAACCTGAACAATTTCACTCGTTTCCTGGTGCTGTCTCAGAAACCGTCGGAGCGGACAGCGAAAGATAAAACGTCATTGATGCTGTCGGTGAAGGATAAAGTCGGAGCCCTCTATGACCTGGTCCGTCCGTTCGCCTCGCACGGAATCAATATGACGAAGATCGAATCCCGCCCTTCTCAGCGCAAAGCGTGGGAGTATATCTTTTTCGTGGATGTCGAGGGCCATATCAATGAGGAGCGGGTCAATAGAGCGGTGGAAGAAGTAAAGGGACGCTGCCTCTTTATGAAGATTTTAGGCTCCTACCCAGTCCATAGCTGATCATGGGATTACACGTCCACCCCGATATCCGATCTTTGAGTCCGTACATCCCCGGTAAACCGATCGATGAGCTACAGCGAGAGCTTGGCCTCACCCGGGTCATCAAGCTTGCCTCCAACGAGAATCCGCTTGGGCCTTCACCGAAGGCCTTGGCGGCACTGAGCGGAGCGCAGAATATGCTGCATCGGTATCCGGACGGGGGGGGCTATCAACTCAGGCAGGCGATTGCTGATCGTTGGAAAGTGGCAGGGGATCAAGTCATTCTAGGTAACGGGTCCGATGAGATCCTTGGCTTGTTGGCTAGGACGTTCTTGACTCCTGGTGATGAAGCCATCATGGCCGATCATACGTTCGTGATCTATAAGATGGAGGTCACGGCCGTCCACGGCAAGTCGGTGGTCGTCCCACTCGTCGACTGGACCCACGACCTCGAGTCAATGGGACGGGCCGTGACGCCTCGAACACGATTGCTCTTTCTCTGCAATCCAAACAATCCCACCGGGACGATGGTATCGGCGGAGGCGGTCGATCGACTCATGGCCAAAGTGCCTGAAGATGTCATCGTCGTGTTCGACGAAGCCTACTTTGAGTATGTCCGCAATCCGCAATTTCCAGATGCGATGGCGTATGTGAAGCAGGGGCGGAACGCGATTGTCTTACGGACCTTCTCCAAGATCTATGGACTGGCGGGATTGCGAATCGGGTACGGCATCAGTACGGTAGAGATCATCGACTTTCTGAATAGGGTTCGCCCACCGTTCAATGCCAACAGTCTTGCACAGAAAGCCGCACTGGGCGCATTGGGAGACGACGAGCATGTGGCCAAGAGTCGGGCGGTCAACGAGGTTGGGATGGAGCAGATGGAGCAGGGGTTGCGCGCCCTGGGAGTGATTCCAATTCCGAGCGAGACCAATTTTCTGTATTTTGATGCCAAACGGAATGGGCGACTGGTGTTCGACGCGCTGCTGCGAGAAGGGATTATTGTCCGGCATATCGAAGGAACCAGGCTTCGCGTCACCATCGGTCAACCTGATGAAAATGCGGCCTTCCTTCAGGCCCTTCAGAAAGTCTTGGGCGGAGAAAGGTAAGAAATAGTGAGGGAATTATGATCATCGTGTTGAAACCTGAAGCCTCGGAAAGTGAAGTGGACCACATTATCGACCGACTGCGGGATCTGGGCTTAAAATCGCAAATCTCCACCGGCCAGGAACGGACCATTATCGGTGTCATCGGCGACGACCGAATCCTGCATAATCAGCCCCTGACGGCGCTCCCTGGCGTGGAAAGTGTTCTGCCGATCCTTGCACCCTGGAAACTGGTCAGCCGCGAGTTTAAGAAGGAAGCGACCATCATCGATGTCGGTGGTGTCAAGATCGGTGACAAAAAACTGGCCATCATGGCGGGACCTTGTGCGGTCGAGCGGCTCGAGCTCACGGTGGGGATCGCACATGAAGTGAAGGCTTCGGGAGCCTCGATTCTTCGCGGCGGGGCCTATAAGCCCAGAACGTCGCCCTATTCCTTCCAAGGGTTAGGTCGTGAAGGGCTGGACTACTTGGTCGAGGCCAGGAAACAAACCGGGTTACCGGTCGTCAGTGAGATCTTGGATACCAGGGACATCGAACTCTTTCTCGAGAAGGCGGACATCATTCAGATCGGCACTCGGAACATGCAGAACTTCGAACTCCTCAAGGAGGTCGGCGCGTACGATAAGCCGGTACTTCTGAAGCGGGGCCTATCGGCAACGATCAAAGAGTTTCTCCTGTCGGCTGAGTACATCATGTCACGCGGCAATCAGAACGTCATGCTGTGCGAGCGGGGCATTCGCACGTTCGAAACTCAATATCGCAATACGCTGGATCTCGCGGCCATTCCCACATTGAAAGAGCTCTCGCATCTGCCGGTCATCGTTGACCCCAGCCATGCCACGGGAAAGTGGGATCTGGTGGCTCCGATGTCAAAAGCGGCTGTAGCGGCCGGTGCCGATGGTCTGCTCATCGAGGTGCATTCGAACCCAGAATGTGCGCTGTGTGACGGTGAAGAGTCCATCAAGCCCTCGAAGTTCAAAGCGCTGATGGGTGACCTCAGGAATATTGCAAAGGCTGTGGGGCGAGAGCTGTAGAGACGCTATGGCGATTCATTTCAAACACGTCGCGATTATCGGTGTGGGGCTGATCGGTGGATCACTCGGCATGATCCTTCGGCGAAAGGCGTTGGCCGATCACGTGGTCGGCGTCGGCCGTCGTGTCGAGAACCTCAAGACCGCGGTTGCGCTGGGTGCGATCGATCGATACGTGGCCGATCCGCAAGAGGGTGTGCGCGGAGCGGATTTGGTGGTCCTTGCGACACCTGTCGATACTTATGAGCGACACCTCCATGAATGGGCCCATTGTCTCGCTCCCGGCGCGATCGTCAGTGATGTGGGCAGCGTGAAAGGAACCTTGGTCGAACGGTCGGAAGCGGCGATGCCGGCAGGCGTACACTTTGTGGGGGCCCACCCCATCGCGGGGAAAGAAAAGACAGGAGTCGCGGCCGGGTCCGATCAATTGTTCAAGGGCGCGCGCTGTATTCTGACGCCGACAACACGAACGGATCCGGCGGCACTTGATCGGGTGAGGCAACTGTGGGAAGAGGCCGGTTCGATTGTCTTAACGATGGATCCGCATCTGCACGACCAAATTTTGGGCGCCGTCAGCCATCTGCCCCATGTGGTCGCCTTTGCGCTTATGAATGCCTTGGCTGAGCTTCGCGATCAGCAGGTCCCCTCATTGGATCTGACCGGACACTCTGGGGGAGGATTACGGGATACAACCAGGATCGCCGCGAGCTCTCCGGAAATGTGGCGAGACATTTTCTTGTGGAATCGAGATAATGTCGTGTCCTATATCGACAGATATGCACGGGCTCTGGAAGAATTGAAGCAGCTGATTAAGGTCGGGGATGCGGCCGGAATCGAGAAGTTGCTCGAGCGGGCCAAAGGCGAGCGTGACAAGTTGACTAGTTCCTCTCCGAGCCACTCATGACATCATTGACGATCACCCCGGGCCGGCCACTCAGAGGAACGACGACCGTTCCCGGCGACAAGTCTCTCACCCATCGGGCCATCATCCTCACCGCACTGGCAGAAGGCACGAGCACGATAGCGGGCTACTGCCAAGGAGAGGATTGTTTGAATACGATGAGAGCCCTTCAGGGACTGGGGATTCCCATCACGCAGACTTCAACCGAATTAACCGTCTGCGGGAAAGGGTTTTGGGGGTTATCCGAACCGATCGCTCCGATCGATTGCGGCAATTCCGGAACCGGGATCCGTCTACTCACGGGCCTCCTGGCCGGACAAGATTTTTTCTCAATCCTCACGGGCGACGAATCGATCAGACGCCGTCCCATGGGACGGGTCGTCAAACCATTGCGCGAGATGGGCGCGGTGATTGAAGGCCGTAAAGGCGGAGAACTGGCTCCCTTGGCGATTACAGGAGCCGGCCTTCACGGTATCGAGTACACCTCGCCCGTCGCCAGCGCGCAGATTAAGTCGTCGCTCCTGCTTGCCGGCCTCTTTGCTCAAGGGCAGACTCGGTATAAGGAACCGAGCCTGTCACGAGACCATACTGAGCGGATGTTTCAGTTCTTTGGAATCCCTCTCGTAAAAGTAGAAGGTACCCTGGTCTTACAAGGGCGACCTTCAGTCGGATGGCGAGGCGTTCATGTGACCATTCCCGGCGATTTCTCGGCCGCCGCGTTCTTCATCGTCGGAGCGACGATCGTGCAGGGGTCCGATATCACCATTCGCAATGTCGGGATGAATCCGACCAGAACCGGCCTGATCGAGGTCATGAGGAAGATGGGTGCCGACATTCAGGTTGTGGGTCAGCGAGAAGAGGCCGGCGAACCGGTCGGGGATCTACGTGTGAAGTCTGCTCCACTGAAGGGCGTGACGATCGGTCATGACCTCATTCCGAAAACGATCGATGAATTCCCCGTGCTGTGCGTGGCTGCCGCTGTGGCGGAGGGGGATACCGTGATTTCCGGAGCAGAGGAACTACGGGTCAAAGAGAGCGATCGGATCGCGACGATGAGCCGCGAGTTGAAGGCCATGGAAGCCCTCATGGAAGAACGGCCCGATGGGATGATCATCCGCGGAATAGGGCGAGGTGGAGAGAACGGCAAGCTGAAAGCTGCAAGCAAGGTCCAAAGCCATGGAGACCATCGTGTGGCCATGTCTCTCGCCATCGGTGGGCTGACGGCGGAGCAGAGCATGACGATTGCCGACACGAGTTGCGTGGATACGTCATTTCCAAACTTTGAGAAGGCGCTCGTCGATCTGTTGATGCAGCCTACGTGAAAGTGTCAGGTGAGGCAGTTCAAAATTGAGAGCCGTTGAATGATTATTGCGATTGATGGACCAGCCGGAGTGGGCAAGAGTACAGTAGCCAAATTATTGGCCGCTCGTCTTGGTTACCTCTATCTCGATACAGGGGCACTGTACCGGGCTATCGCATGGAAAACCTTGCAGTCGAGGATACGTCCGACTGATCATGAGCACGTGACCACGCTATTGCCGACCACTTCGATTCACATGCAGTTTCAGTATGGCGCGATGCAGGTCTTGGTCGATGGCATTAACGTCACCGGTGAACTTCGTACGCCGGAAGTTACGTCAGCCGCATCCATCGTGTCCGCCATTCCAGCCGTCCGCGAATGGTTGCTGCCGATCCAGCGCCAGATCGGCCAACGAGGCTCGGTGATCGCGGAAGGACGCGACGTCGGCACAAAGGTCTTTCCTACGGCTCCGTATAAGTTCTTCTTGGAGGCGGATGCAGCCGTGCGAGTCGCGCGACGGCACCGTGAACTGGTAACTGCTGGACGTGGTGGGACGGTTGAAACGACGTCCCGGGATCTGTCCGACCGCGATCGGCGGGATCGGACCCGTTCGGTCGATCCATTGATTCCAGCGGATGACGCACGATTCATCGATACGTCTGCGCTGAGCCCTGATCAAGTGGTGGAGCAGATAATCGCGGCTGTGTCGATCGGGTCGTGAGCGGGGTCGTCTACGGAATCTTATGGGTCTTGGCACGAATCGTTGCGTGGGTGTGCTTTCGGTATCGGGTCGAGGGTCAGGTTCCTCAGACCGGAGGGGTGCTGATTGCCGCAAACCATGCCAGCTACCTTGACATTCCGCTACTCGGCTGCGGGATGCGTCGAAGGGCCTGGTACTTGGGACGGAACGATTTGTTTCCGATCCCGGTAGTGAACGGTATGTTACAGGCGTTGGGATGGATACCGGTGAGGATGGGACGCCTCGACCGAGAGGCGTTTGGGAAAGCGATTACCCTGATCCGGGCAGGACACGTGGTAGTCATTTTTCCGGAAGGCGGGCGCAGCCACGATGGCCACCTGCGGCCGCCGAAAGCGGGTATCGGAGTGATTGTATCGCAGACAGGGTGTCCGGTCGTCCCGGCGTATCTGAAAGGGACGTTCGACGTTTTACCCATCGGGGCTCGCTGGCCTCGGCTGCGCCAGGTCACGGTGCGATTCGGGACTCCCATCAAGTTCGAGACAGGGAAGCAGAAAGAGAAAGCCGAAACGAAACAGTTCTATCAACAGGTCAGCCGTACGGTGATCGAACACATAGCAGCCTTAGGTCAAGTTCCCGCTCCAACGGGGAAGGATGGCCCGGCTTCTGATACACCGGACAGGCCGATCGCCGGTGCTCACAACGCTGAGTGAGCCCGACGACTTCACCATCAGCACCCGACGAGAGTCGGAAGAGTAGGACCTTCATATGGGTACGGTATCCAACAGTAGTGACGCTCAGTTAGACCGCAATGCATTGGCCGCGTTGTATGAGGAAACCTTCCGCAATCTGGAAGAAGGCACGATTACAGAAGGTCGTGTGGTGGCTCTTACCAAGGACAAAGTTGTCGTTGATATCGGCTACAAGTCAGAGGGTATGATCCCGGGCGATCAGTTCTCTTCTGAGGAGCTTCAGAATCTCAAGATCGGCGACCGGCTCCAAGTCTACATCGAAGAATGCGAAGATGCCGACGGCAATCTCGTTCTGTCCAAAGAAAAAGCGGACAAAATGAAGATTTGGGAAGAACTCGAGAAGCTCTATAAAGACGAGAAGAGTATCGAAGGGAAAATTGTCTCACGCATTAAGGGCGGCATGATGGTCGATATCGGCGTCAAGGCGTTTTTGCCTGGTTCGCAGATCGATCTTCATCCTGTTCGTGATCTGGACGGGCTTGTCGGAAAGACCTTCCCCCTCAAGATCATCAAGATCAACCACAGGCGAGGCAACGTGGTCGTCTCTCGACGCGTATTGTTGGAAGAAACCAGGGATAAAAAACGGCAGACGACGCTGGCCAATCTCAAGGAAGGCCAACTCATTCAGGGTACCGTCAAGAACATCACCGACTACGGATCGTTCATCGACCTCGGCGGCATCGACGGGTTACTCCATATTACCGACATGTCTTGGGGGCGTGTCGGACATCCATCGGAACTGTTTACGGTGGGAGACAAGGCGGAAGTCACTGTCTTGAAATACGATCGTGAAACGGGTCGTATCTCGCTGGGGCTCAAGCAAAAGAGTGCGGATCCCTGGACCAATGTCGCCGGTAAGTATCCCATCGGAACCAGGGTCCGTGGTCGCGTGGTCAGTCTGACCGATTACGGGGCGTTCGTGGAACTCGAGCCGGGTGTGGAAGGATTGGTGCACGTGTCTGAGATGTCGTGGACGCATGAAGTCCGACATCCGTCGAGAGTCGTGGCGGTGGGTGATCAGGTCGAAGCGGCGGTGCTCAACGTCGATCCGGGGAGCCGCAAGATTTCCTTGGGCATGAAACAGACGGCGCCCAATCCCTGGGACATGATCGAGAGCAAGTATCCGATCGGGACCCGTATTGAAGGAAAAGTGAAAAGCCTGACGGATTTCGGAGCCTTTGTCGGACTTGAAGAGGGGATCGACGGGCTCATCCATATTTCGGACATGTCGTGGACGAAACATATCAAGCATCCTTCGGAGCTGTTCAAGAAAGCGCAAAAAGTGGAAGCCATCGTGTTGCGCATTGACAAAGAGAAAGAGCGGCTCTCGCTGGGGTACAAGCAGCTGAGTCGCGACCCTTGGGATGAGGGGATCCCATCGCGGTATCACGTCGGTGATTCAGTGGCCGGCAAGGTGTCGAAAGTCGCTGATTTTGGAGTTTTCATCGAATTGGACGGTGGGGTGGAAGGCCTCATCCATGTCAGCGAATCCGGTCTTGAACCCTCCGCGAAGCTGGAAGAAAAGTTTAAGTTGCAGGACGACGTCACAGCGAAGATAATCAAAGTCGATCGAGATGAACGCAAGATCGCCCTCAGCCTTCGCGATCATCAACTGGATTTGGATCGTAAACAGGTTGATGACTATCATTCGACACAAGGTGTGCTGGACCAGAGTCTAGGGCGGGCCGCCAAACAGAGCCGGAAACGGTCGCAATCGGAAGATCAAAGCTAAGTCGGCCTGCTTGAGTACCGTGCGGGGTATGGCCAATGGCGGATGAAGTAACACAGACGGAACGGCTCCCAAAGCGCCACCTGCTGCGGAAAGCCTTTTGGCTTTTTGCAGTGGGGCTGGGGATCTTGATTCTGATCAATCTTTTTTTCCCCGATCTTGATTTGTCCACCGACGACCGAATCGCGGTGATTCGAGTTGAAGGAGTCATTCTGGACTCTCAGACGACCATTGGGGAGCTGAAGCGATTCAGCGAGAATCCTTCCGTCAAGGCCATCGTCATAAGAATTGATAGTCCCGGGGGCGGCGTCGTGCCGTCACAAGAAATTTACGATGCCGTCAAGCGGGTGAGAAGCAAGAACAACAAGGCGGTGATTGCGTCGATGGGGAGCGTCGCCGCATCGGGAGGGTATTACATCGCGGCCGCAACGGATCGGATCGTGGCCAACCCTGGGACTCTGACCGGGAGTATCGGAGTCATCATGGAAACGGCCAATGTGGAGGGGTTACTCCAGAAGATCGGTGTGGAAGGGGTCGTCATTAAAAGCGGAAAATATAAGGATGTCGGTTCTCCACTCCGGAAGATGAGTGTGGACGAGAGGAATTTGTTGCAGGCCGTGATGGATGACGTCCACAAGCAGTTTATCGAAGCGGTGGCGGAGGGCCGTTCGCTCGAACTTCGGGCTGCCCAGGCGTTGGCCGACGGTCGAATCTTTACCGGACGCCAGGCCAAGGAAGCGAAGCTGGTCGACGAACTCGGTGACTTGGAAGATGCCATTCAATTGGCTGCGGAGGTGGTAGGGATCGAGGGGGAACCAAAGATCGTCGAGCCACGCCGCCGCTTCTCCATTCGTGAAATCCTGGACTCCAAACTCAGCATGATGTTTCCCAAGTTGGATATTCAACCGGGTGTGAGCATGAAATATCTGATGGCCTTCTAGCTGTGTCAATGAAGGTGCGGCGGTTATCGAGGCGAAGGGAGAGCGGATATGACCAAGGCGCAGATCATCGAAAGAGTTTCTGAGCAAGTCACCACCTTGACGAAGCGACAGGCAGAAGTGGTCGTCAACACTATTTTCGATTGCGTCAGGGATTCGCTGAAAAACGGCGATAAAACTGAGATTCGCGGCTTCGGCAGCTTTCGGCTGCGGGCTCGCCGGATGAAGGAAGGGCGGAATCCAAAGACCGGAGAGACGGTTGCGGTACCGGCCAAGCGGGTCCCGTTTTTCAAAGCCGGCAAAGAGCTGAAGGAATTGCTCAATCAATAGCGATTGTCAGCTTGAAAAAGGAACCAATGTCGGCATCAGATTCTTCACAGGCGAATACAACGGAAATCCACTGGACCGACGGCGCGCTCAAACGAATGGAGCACGCGCCGATATTTCTGCGTGGCATGGTCCGTCGCTTGGCTGAAAAGAAAGCGCGGGAATTGGGGTACGAGGAAATCACCGAGGAAATTCTCGAGCAGTTTAAGGGGCAGATGATGGGACGCATGGGCGGTGAAGCCGGCATGGCATCGGCTATCGAGGAGATGGCCGATGGACATCTTCCGTGGACCGCCGCCGCGAAAGAACGGCTGGATACGGTGCCGGAATTTATGCGAGCAATGATTAAGCAGATTGCGGAGGAAATCGCAAAGGAACGGGGACATCTCGAAGTGAACGTCGAGTTGTTTGAAAAAGTGGAAGCGCTTGGTGACCTCCACGAGGAGAGCGGACCCCCGATGGAATGGACCGAGGAAGCAGTGGCGCGGCTTCAAGCCAAGTTAGAGCACTCGCCGCCTATCGCGCTGGAATTCGTGACTGATATGCTGAAGCGAGATACGGAAGATCTCGCGAGGGCAAAGCAGCTGGCCCGTATTGATGCCTCGGTTCTGCAGGACCTCTGGGAAGCACCTCAAGAACGAATGCCCTGGACCGATGAGGCATGGAAGCGGCTTCAAACATCTCCGGATTTCGTGCGCAGTGGGATCAGAAAAGCGGCCGAACGGCGAGCCCGCAAGCTGGGATTGAAAGAAATCGATTCGGACCATTTGACGACGTTTCGGAATCAGGCGATGATGAAAGCCGTCAAGCGCATCCGCTCCTTCGGTTATCATGAATTGACGTTCGATGCATTTGAGGCCGCCCTCCAGAAAACCAAGCGCCTGCAGGGCAATGATCAGGCGGAGAAACGCCTCCAGGAAATTCGGGGACACTTTGCCGATCCGTTGACGAAGAAGCCGGACGGAGGGACCCTTGGAGCCGAGCTCATGGATCGTTTCCGTAAGTACCTCAAGGGCGAAGGACCACTCTGACGGTCAGAAAATACTCACACCAGCCCGGATCGGAGCCTCGCTTCAGTGGGTTTCCACCTGCTGAGGCCAGAATTTGTGCCGGATTTGGGGGAGCGGTTCGTTGTCCAAATTGGGAATGTCGTAGAGACAACGATCGATCGTCGTAACTTCGTCTTCGGTTAACGGTAACGACACTTTCTTCTTCCAGAACTGATCAAGCGTAAAATAGTCGGCTGACTGGGGTTTCTGAGCCAACAACTCTTGCATTTTTTTGAAACCCGGCGTATCGACGCCTGGGACACGTCCTTTGTTCCGATCAAGGCACCACATCAGAACTTCAGCGATTCCGTACATCGTGATATCGACATTCACAATTTTGCTCATGACTTTCCTCCTAAAAGCAAGGTCGCATCATAACGCAAGCCGAAGGCGAAATTCAAAGGCCGATGAGGTCCTGCCGCAGATTGCGAGAGAGAAGACCGCCTTTGTATACTGAGCCTTCTGATTCTACCTTCATAGGCCCATTGGCCCGGCAGGGTTGGGTATCGGAGACCGGTGAACATTCTTATCGAGCGGAAATTGTACGCGTCTAGACTGCTTCTCTCCCTGCTGTGGCTGCCTCTTCTCATCGGTCACGGCCTGTGGGCCTGTTCCAAGAGCGAGCCGTATCACCCACCTGATCCGTTCTATTATTTCGCCAGCTATAAGGTCGGCAAGAATCCCACTACTATTACCACCGAAGACCTTAATCATGACTCCTTCACCGATCTCGTCACCACCAATATTGCGAGTAATACCCTCTCGATTCTGTTGGGGAACGGTGACGGGACATTCAGAGATCAGGTTCAGCTTCATGTCTGTCAGGAACCGCGTTCCCTCGTGATGAACAATTTCAATCAGGACCGACACGCCGATGTGGCCCTCGCATGCTCCGGTGGCGACGAGGTGATGATTTTGCTCGGACATGGAGATGGAAAGTTTGAAGAGGGACCACGTTATCCGGTCCATCGCGCCCCGATTGCGCTGGCCTCCGAGGATATCAACGGCGATCATCATCTAGATCTTGTCGTCGCTCTACGGAACGACAAGATTAAAGTCTTTCTAGGGAACGGGACCGGCGAATTTCGGCACGGAGCCCAGTACGAACATGGAGATACCCCCACATCCGTGGCCCTGTCTGATCTCAACGCCGATGGGAAATTGGATTTGGTGGTGACGAATGGAGGGCCGATGTCGAATGCCGTCTCCATTTGGCTCGGAAACGGTGACGGTTCTTTTCGTGATCCCAAAGACTATTCGACGGGCCGCCGACCTCTTGGCGTGAGTTTTGCCGACTTCAATAACGATCATCATAGGGATCTACTGGTCATCAACGGCGAGCAGGATAGCTTCACCACGTTTCTCGGCAACGGCAATGCGACATTCCAACCCGGTAAGGATTCCGGTGCTGATGCCGGTCCCAACTTTGGCTTGGCGCGGGATTTCAATGGCGATCGGTTAGAGGACGTCGCGATCGTGAATATCCAGTCAAGTGATCTATCGATCCTGTTCGGGAAAGGCGACGGCACCTTTCATTACCCTCCGAGAAATTACCGCACGAAGTCGGGTCCGTTTGCTCTTTCGTCTTTTCGTGTCACGACCTCCGGGCTGGAAGAACCGGGACTGGCCGTTGCCGACAATGGAAGCGGCAGTGTCTCGATCTTCCTTCACCGTGGACTCAAACCGGTTGCAAAGTCGGAGGCAAGAGAGTAGGAGCGAGCGATCGTTGTCTATTCTTGACAGCCCGGAGGGCCTTCGCTAGAGTGGCTGTTGGATAAAACAGCCCAGGATTTTCGAGCTTTACGATGGCGCTTCGATCCTTTGCATGGTGGTTCATGATTGGGGCTCTGTTGACCTTCTCCGTCCTGATGGTCCAGGGCGGAGTTCGAGACTTATGGGAGGGGACCCAACCCTCTGGCGGTACGAATGTATTCGTGTATTTCGGCACGACACTCATGGGCGGCGGCTTGCTCGCCGGATGCGTCGCGTTAATCATGAATCGTCTTCGGTAATCGGAGAGAATGGGACATGTATGCAGTGCCTCAAGTGCAAAGGGTTTATGCTGGTGGAACGCCACTATACCCTCGTCAACCGTCGAATTTACGCTCGCTGCCTCAATTGCGGGTTCTGGATTGATCTGGCCGACCTCCTCCGGTTTTTTCATAAAGTTATTGATAGTGGGCGGAAAGGTGATAAAGTGCGTGAATCGTTCACATTCTAAACGAGGCGGTCGTTTGTGGCGCAGCAGGACGATATCCCGCCCGGTTACCACAGGCAAAGCTGGAGCGGTGCCTTCTCTCGCCTTGCTCTCGGTTCGGCCGTCTCACTTTCGTTGCTCGCTTTCTCAATATGCCCAGCCTTGGGGATGGAGGATCACTCTAGGAAGCAGATTGCCCATCCTGTCACTTATGCTCCGCACCTCCTCCCGTGGAAGCGAATCCCGGCGCACAGTATTCTCCTGAAAGAGTTGCGATCAGGCCGTATACTGTTCGAGCACGAGGTTGAGAAACGTCTGTCGCCGGCCAGTCTCACCAAGATTATGTCGGCCCTGATCATTCTTGAGAGAGGCCGCCTCGATGATTTGGCCACAGTGAGCAAAAATGCTGCACGAGCTCCAAAGACCCACCTGCGATTAAAAGTTGGTGAAGTGTTTCGCCTGGGGGATTTGCTCAAGGCGATGATGATGGTCTCGGCCAATGATGCCTGCCTGGCGGCTGTTGAGCATATTGGAGGCGATGAAGAGCAGTTTGTGACGTTGATGAACGCCAAGGCTGTTGCTCTTGAATTATCGGACACGCACTTCAGCAACGGGTGCGGTTTCGACGGTCCCGACCATTACTCGACAGCGGAAGATCTTGCGAAACTCAGTGAAGTGGCGATGCGAAACGCGGTGTTCCGAGAGCTTGTCAAAGAGGAGCGCGAAATTATCACACCTGTCAGTGGATATCGCGCCTATATCCTGCATAACACGAATCGTTTACTTGGTCGCATTCCAGGTGTGGAAGGGGTGAAGACCGGATTTACCTCCAAAGCAGGCCGATGCCTGATTGCCAAAGTTTCTCACAATGGGAGCGATCTGCTCCTCGTGATCCTGAACTCCAACCGCCGTTGGAATACCGCCAAAAGCCTGATCGATTACGGGTTCCGTCTCACGAATACCGCCCAATAGCCGCCTCCACCTTTCATTCTGGCGGGCACATTCATTCTTGAGCACAACTTTCGAGTAACGATATTCCGCCGTCTGGGCTGGACTACCGTGGCGGGGCAAACTCGATGTTGACGTCCTTGCCAAGGTAATTCACCTGGAAGCCTTGCTTGTCGTAGGCCAAGACGGCACCCATGACGTTTTCGTCACCATACTCCTCCCGGCCTAACAACTTTCGGATGTCTTCTGGACTCTCGCTATTGAGCACGCTACGAAAGATTCCTCTGGTCTTATACGCGAACCGGTTATTGATGAACAGGAGGTCGACCAGACCGTCCTGAATGCGCACCCCGGCCATCGGACCGGTCGGTTTTCGTTGATCGAACAGGAAGATGAACGTCGCTTCCTGCTCGGCCTTGATTCCGGAAAGCTTTTCATTCACCAGCGTTTCGACGGCTTTGGATTCCGAGTCGCCGAGTTTGACGCCGAATAGCGAGATCTCAACGCTCGAAATGGTCATTGGTTCCATGACATCGTTCTTGCTTAATTCATACGGCTCGGCATGAGCCGGGCCAAGCGCTGCGAGGACGCTCGTCAGTAGGATGATTGCCATCCGCGCCACACTCTTTTTCGTCATGGTGCTTAGCATGTCTCTCGTAAGGGTTCGCAACTCAATCGGGATGGGAGAAGCGGCACAATCCAGATAGCCATAAAACGCATTGTAGCCAAGAGCTGCCGGACCTGCAAGGAACGGGATGCGCGAGCGGCTGCTGGATAGGGACTCGTCAGGCGGACACGGTCTGCTGGTATCATGAGTGTGGCTCAACGTCCAGCAACATCGCCCCGAGTTTACGAAGCCGGTAAAAGTAGCCTTGAGATTCGGTGTCCAACGCTTCCGTCAATTCGTCGAGATCTCCCAAACAGTCTTTCACGATGGCAATCCGTTGGTCGTCGAGGCCCTCGGAGCTATCAAGGTAGTAGACCACGCAGCCGCTAATGACCGTGTCGATCGTCATCAGCTGTCCCTGATGCGGGCTTGAAAACTGAGGCCAATCGTCGACGCAATGCTGTTCCCATGCTGTTGCAATCATGCTTCGATCCATAGAGTACTCCTTCACCTCTCCGCTATGCGGGAGCCAGCACCCTAGCGCAGGCGATAGCAGAGGGGCAAGTATCCAGCCACAAGGTCCTGATGGGACGGCGTGGAGGAGTCGTAGGATCAGGGATAGAGCCCACGCTGGAGGTGGGCTTGGGCGACTTGATCAATGCCGCTCATGAGCGCGGCCATGCGCATCGACACTCGGCGTTCGGTCGAAAAATGAAGTGTGCGTTGAAAGGCGGACGTAATGATGTTTTGCAGCCGATTCTGGATGTCCGTCGCGCTCCAGAAAAATCGCTGAAGATCCTGCACCCATTCGAAGTACGAGACGATGACACCGCCGGAGTTCGCGAGGATATCGGGGATCACGAAGATGCCGTTGTCTGCGAGGATGCGGTCAGCCTCCAACGTTGTCGGGCCATTCGCCCCTTCAGACAGGATTCGGCATCTCAGGGAATTCGCATTTCGCCCCGTGATCTGTTCCGACAGGGCAGCGGGCACGAGCACGGTACACTCCAGTTGAAGCAATTCGTCATTCGTGATCGCATCCCCCAGCTTGGTGTCATGCAGCGGCTGGTTCGGATCTCGACGAAGCAGCTCCATGACATCTAATCCCTTGGGGTTGTAAATTCCACCATGTACATCGCTGACGGCAATGATCCGCGCACCTTGTTGCTGCATGATGCGGGCGGTGTGTGAACCGACATTTCCGAATCCTTGAATCGTCACGGTGGTATAGTCCATTGACAGCTTGAGGTGACGAAGCACCTCTTGCGTCACATAGACGACGCCGCGTCCCGTCGCTTCTTCACGGCCCAAGCTCCCCCCGATCGAGAGCGGTTTGCCGGTCACCACGCCAGGAACAGCGTAGCCGACTTGCTGGCTGTACGTGTCCATCATCCACGCCATGATCTGAGCATCGGTCCCCACGTCCGGGGCCGGTACATCCTTGTCCGGGCCAATCAGCGGGAAAATCTCCGCGGCGTATCGTCTGGTCAGCCGCTGTAACTCGGCGGGTGACAGTTGTTTCGGCGCTACGGTGACGCCGCCTTTCGCTCCTCCGTACGGCAAGCCGGCCAACGCGCATTTCCATGTCATCCACATCGCAAGTGCAGCCACCTCACCGAGATTCACATCGGGATGGTAACGCACGCCCCCCTTTGACGGGCCCCGTGATGAATCATGTTGAACGCGGTAGCCGGTAAAGACCTCCACGTGCCCGTCGTCCATCCGAACTGGAAGACTGACGACCAGAGATCGCTGTGGAAGTTTCAGACGTTCGCGGAGGTTTGGGTCAAGTCCCATCGCTTCCGCTGCCTGATCGAACTGCGCGACTGCCAGGCGAAAAGTCGGTGTATCAAGTTCCTGCATAAGACTCCTCTACGCAAACGCAGGCCGGCTTCGTACGCCGGCGCGTTATGCAACAGGGGACCCGTTGAGGGCAAACACCGTCACGAAGGTCTGAGCGAGTTCCCGCTTGACGGCGTCAACTGGGACTGCTGTTCGGCAGACTGCCGCCATGGATGTTACACGACAATCAGGAAATCCGCAGGGCTGGATCCGTCGGAACGGCGTCAAATCCACATCAACATTCAGGGCGAATCCGTGCAACGTCACGCCACGCTCAATTCGTATGCCCAGAAACGCGATTTTCTGTGGCTCCGGTGTCATGATCCACACACCTGGCTTGCCGACGATACGGGAGCCGGTAATGTTCCAGCGCTCGAGCACCTGAATGATCACTTCTTCCAGTAGCCGAACCAATTGCCTGGGTCCCACCGCATGCCGATCAAGCTTGAGCACGGGGTAGACGACAATCTGTCCGGGGCCGTGAAAGGTCACCGATCCGCCCCGATTGACGTGGTGCAGTTCTGCTCCATCCTCGCATAGCGCGGATTCACTGCCTCCCCAATGAGACAACCTGGTGCTGCGTCCGAGCGTATAGACGGGTGGATGTTCCAGAATCAGAACCGTATCCGGTTGAAGATCGAGGAGACGGTCCTCATGCAAGCGAGACTGTATTTCCCATGCAATGAGATAGGGAACCGGCTCTGGAAGAACACGAACCGCTCCCGAATGAATGTGGAAGTTCAAATGCGGAGACGTCACGGTATTCGCATCGATCACGGGATTACACGCTCAAAGGGCAGTCCATCCCAGGAGGATGGATGGTAAAACGTCCACCAGACGTCAATTCCAGGGGGTACGGTGGTAGAAAGAAAGAACAGGTTCCGCATGGTGGAAATATTGTTGCATAACTCACCATGCAGAGGAAAGTCGGGTTGCGAGGACAACGGCGCCGCCCTCGGCAACCCTGTGAATCAACGAGTCTACTTGATGGCTGCGAAGAGCTCCTTAATCTCAGGGGTCTTCAACTTCTTGAGCGCTTTTGCTTCAATTTGACGGATACGCTCGCGTGTCACGGACAAACTTTGACCGACTTGCTCCAAGGTGCTGGCTTCATCGTAGCCGATCCCGAACCGGAGCCTGATGACGGTTTGCTCGCGCGGAGTGAGGGCGCTTAAGATACGATCCAGTTGTTCGGTGAGTTCACTTCGGTGGACATGCGCGTCGGGCGGAATTGCCTGCTGGTCTGGAATCATATCCCCAAACTGCGTATCTCCATCACCGATCGGAGCTTCCAAGGCCACCGGCTCCTGAAAGGCCTGTACAGTCTCACGGAGCCGCTCCGGTCTCATGCGCAACACATGAGCAATCTCTTCCAAGCGGGCGGGCCGTCCAAACTGTTGCCCAAGTCTCCGCATCACACGGAGGATTCGATGCGAGGCTTCGGTTTGGTGGACCGGAATGCGAATCGTTCGTGATTGATCCGCAAGCGCCCGAGTGATGCCCTGTCGAATCCACCATGTGGCATAGGTGCTGAATTTGAATCCCTTTCGATACTGATATCGTTCGGCGGCTTTCATGAGGCCGATGTTGCCCTCTTGTACGAGATCCAGCAAACTCAATCCCCGTCCGGTGTAATGTTTGGCAACATCCACCACTAAACGAAGATTACACCGTACGAGCTCATCTTTGCCTTGCTCCAAGATAACTCGAGCGGCGCCAACTTCATCGAGTAACGTTTTCAGTGTTTTGATTGTAGCTGCCGCAGGTTTGAAGTTTGAGTCTGCCGGATCCATGGCAGCGCGTAAGGCATTTTCGGCATTGTCCAGCGCAGTAGCCGAAAGTCCGCTCAATCGTCTGACCAGTTGGAGTACGTTCACGTTGTCTGCAAGAACGGCTGTCCGTTTGGATTTGAACAAAGCTCTGATGGCGTGACGCAGGGCTACACGAATGCGCCTGGTCCCTTGGTCCACCCGCTTGGCAATCGCGGTCTCTTCTTCACGAGTCAAAAGCCCCCGTTCGCCGAACGACCGGAAGTATAAGGCCTCTAAAAGAAACGGGCTAGCGCCACGGCTTGTACGCATGACCGGCTGGGTCTTTTCATCCGAGCCGGATTCTTCAGCCTCAACACGGCTGATCATTCCCAGCATACCGCTAGCCTTGGCGTCATCGGCATCGACATCCGGGACAAATGTTTTCTGTGTCTCCATTTCCTCAGAGACTCGTTCCTCAGAGACTCGCAATTCTTCTTTCATCGTGTCACCTTTTTGCTCGGGTTGAACGTGAGCCACACCTTAGTTAGAGCCGTATTCAACGGAAAAGATTCAACCGAGTCGTTACTTGTACTACTTCTACGAAGCAAAAGGGATGCTGGATTGAAGATGAGAAACAGCGCGTGTGATCAGCTCGAAAAATCAGGACAATTAGAGCGGGCTAATGAGGAAGTGGAGGACAACCTGTCGCAGTTATGCGGCACCTATGTCGGATCGGCATCAGTTGTCCAGCTGGAATGTCACATTATTTGGGAAGCAGCCCCTTGATGAACGGTGCGAGCGTATCAATCGGGATCGGAAAAATAGTGGTCGAGTTCTTCTCGGCCGCGATCTCGACGAGCGTCTGGAGATAGCGCAGCTGAAGAGCCGCGGGGTTCTGACTGATGACATCGGCGGCTTCAGCAAGCTTCTGCGCGGCTTGAAACTCGCCCTCCGCATGAATGATTTTAGCCCGCCGCTCCCGCTCGGCTTCGGCTTGTCGGGCGATCGCCCGTTGCATGTCTTGCGGGATATCCACATTCTTTACTTCGACGGCAGCCACTTTGACGCCCCATGGCTCGGTCTGCTGATCGATGATTCGTTGCAGTTCGGCATTGATATCGTCACGTTTCGATAACAGATCGTCGAACTGGCTCTGGCCAAGCACGCTACGCAGGGTCGTTTGAGCCACTTGCGACGTGGAATAGAGATAATCCTGAACGGCGAGCACGGCTCGTTGGGGGTCCACCACCCTGAGGAAGATGACGGCGTTCACTTTTACGGAAATATTGTCCCGCGTGATGACATCTTGTGACGGGACTTCCATCGTGACGGTTTGGAGGTTGACCCTCACCATTTGTTGGAGGACCGGAATCACTAACCTGATACCGGGCCCTTTCACTGTCTGAAACTTACCAAGAACAAACACCACGAGCCGTTCGTATTCCATGACGCGCTTAAAACTGGCATAGAACACGAGACCCAGCAGGACTAACGGAATGAGCAATGACATAACGGCTCCTTGTCTTCGATCGGTTTATCTGTGAGCGGGGGCTACTTTCACCGTCAGCCCTTCGACCGACATCACCTCCGCGGCCTCACCTTGCCGAATCGGGGTTTGGCTGACCGCCTCCCATATCTCCCCCTGGACCGTAATCTGACCGCGTGGGTTGAGATTCGTCCTGGCGATCCCGATCGAGCCGATCATCCCTTCAGCCCCCGTGACTGGTCTGCCACGAGTGCTCTTCACGGCCGTCCACGCAATGATTCCGATCAGGCCGCCGATCGTCATGACAGTCGGCAATAAAAAGGATAGGGATATTTGTAGAAAAGGCGCGTCACTCTTGATGAGGAATAGACCGCCCAGCGTCATCGCAACCAATCCACCGAGTGCGAGCAATCCATAGCTGGTGACGGAAATTTCGAGCAGGAGGAAAACCGCACCGAGTATCACAAGAAATGCGCCTGCATAGTTCACGGGGAGCGATTGAAGGGAATAGAAAGCCAAGATCAAGCTGATGGCGCCGATGATACCGGGCAGGATGGCGCCGGGGCTGTAGAGTTCGGCCATAATTCCAATCGTTCCGATGGACATCAGCAGGTAGGCGATGTTGGGGTCGCTCAATATTTTGAGCAATTCCAGCCGAGTTCCCATCGGGAATTCGCGGAGCGTTGCAGCCTCGCTTGAAAACGTGATTGCCCCATTGGGAAGGACAATCTTTCTCCCATGCAGGCGTTTCAACAGTGTGGGGATGTCTTCGGCGATCAAATCGATGACTTTGAGCTTCAAGGCTTCTTGCTCTGTTGCGGAGATGCTCTTTCGGACCGCATCCTCGGCCCATGATACATTTCGTCCGTGTCGTTCAGCGATGCTTTTGATATACGCAGCCGCGTCGTTTTCCACCTTCTCCCGCATCGTATTGTCCATCTCACCGCCGCCCATCGCGACTGGATGTGCCGCGCCGATGTTGGTGCCCGGCGCCATGGCGGCAACATGGGCGGCCATCGTGATAAAGACGCCTGCAGAGGCAGCACGGCCTCCCGAGGGGGCGACGAACACGATCACCGGGATGGGCGAACCGGTCATATCTTTGATCATCAGGCGCATGGAGGTATCCAATCCTCCGGGAGTATCGAGTTTGAAGATCAGAGCCTGGGCACCAGACGAGTGGGCCAAGGCGAGGGCATCGTGCAGATACTCCGCCGCCACCGGGTTGATCACTCCTTCATAATTGGCGACGACGATTTCACCGGCATACGCCGGACTACCCGTGAGCATCAGGCATAGGGCGATGATTGACCCCAACATCACCACTGCAAGGGTTGGTCTGCCTGGAGCGCTGTACCAAAAAATATTGCCACGCATTGCGAACTCCATGCGCGCAAGGCGCTAGAGGCGCCGAAGGTAAGAAGCGAGTAGATCCAGCAATTCTATTTCTCTTATGCTGTCACGAAATGGCAGTTGGTTGCAAACCTCGGAACGAACCCCCTAGAATGCCCGCCATGTCGCAATTTTTCAGTGGTGAACGCATCCATCTGGTCGACCACAAAAGGCGCCAGTATGCCCTCACGTTGAAGTCCGGTGAAACCTATCAATTCAGCGGTCAGAAGATCGCTCACGACGCAATTATCGGGCGGCCGGATGGGACTATCGTCGTCCTGTCGGGCGGGAAAAAGATGCTGGCCGTCCGGCCTACTTTCGGAGACTACGTGCTGAAGATGCCGCGGGGCGCTCAAGTGCTCTATCCGAAAGATCTCGCGCTGATTCCCATGTGGGCGGATGTCTATCCGGGTGCGCGGGTGTTCGAGTCCGGAACCGGTTCTGGCGCGCTCACCATGGCGCTGTTACGAGCCGTAGGGCCGCGAGGTTTGGTTGTGACCTATGAGATGCGGGAAGATTTTGCCCGCACCGCATTGCATAACATCGATCGTTATATGGGGCCCGTGCCCAACCTGACGGCCTTGCGGAAGAATGCCTATGAAGGCATTGAGCTGCTTGACGATGGAATCCCGTTCGACCGCGTCGTGCTCGACGTACCTGAACCCTGGCAGGTGGTTCCGCATGCAGCCACTGCCCTTCGATCCGGCGGGATCTATCTGAGCTTCGTCCCCACCGTCCCCCAAGTCGTACAAACGGTTGAAGCGCTTGAACGGGCAACTGTGTTCGGGATGATCGAAACGTTTGAGACGTTGCTGAGAACCTGGTCCGTGCAGGGCAGGAGTGTGCGGCCTGATCATCGCATGGTGGCTCATTCTGGGTTCATCACGGTGGCACGCAAGGTAGAGCCGGGACTGTTCAGATCAAGGGCTGAGCCGGAGGTGGCCGGCGAGGGAGACTTCGACGGTATGCCGGATGAAGCCAAAGAGGAACAGGGCCGATGAATAGGTTGGAAGGTAAAGTTGCCGTGGTGACCGGAGGAAACGCCGGGATCGGAGAGGCGATCGCAAAACGCTTTGCTGAGGAAGGGACATCCGTTGTCATCACGGGACGTCGGCAACAGGAATTGGATCGTGTTGCCAGTGCGATTCGACTGAACAAGGGGAAAGTACTTGCAGTTGCCGGTTCAGTGACAGACGAAATCCATGTGCAGGATGTCGTCCGTCGAGCCCTCGATAGTTTTGGGAAGATTGACGTCTTGGTCAACAACGCCGGAATCGGTGAGTTTGGAAAACGGCTCCACGAAACCGACGATGCTGTCTGGTCTCACGTGTTCGACATCAACGTGACCGGAGTATTCCGCATCACACGAGCTGTCATCCCCCACATGCTGAAGCAAGGACGAGGCTCGATCATCAATATCTCGTCAATCGCCAGTTTAGTAGGTCTTTCCGGCTCAGCTGCATATACGGCATCCAAAGGCGCACTTGACGCCTTGACGCGCGCGCTGGCGGTTGAATATGCGAACGAAGGGATTCGCTGCAATGTTGTGAATCCGGGCTTAATCAATACGCCCATGGCGGCCCCCCTGATGGCCAATCCCGACATGCTCCAGCCCATTCTTGCCCAATATGCGATTCGCCGTCCTGGGACCCCAGAAGAAGTGGCGAATATGGTTCTGTATCTGGCCTCGGATGAAGCCGCCTGGGTTACTGGGGCGACCTTTCCGATCGACGGGGGCATGACCGTTTATAAGGGATAACAGGTGCAGGCATTGGAGTGTACCGACCACCGTGCTGGGTGAGGGGAATGGACATTGATGCACAGACACAGTTTTGCGGGGTGATCGGCAATCCGGTCGGCCATTCACTGTCGCCTGCCATCCACAATGCGGCGTTCCGCAAATTGGGGCTCAACTTTGTCTATCTCGCCTGGCAAGTTGATACGATCGGTGATGCCATTAAAGGGCTCCGCGCACTGGGAAACTTTCGCGGAGCCAGTGTGACGATCCCTCACAAGGTGGCGGCCATACCGTTTCTCGATCATGTAGAGACGACAGCACAACGGATCGGTGCGATCAACACCATCGTGGGTGAAAATGGCGATCTCACCGGGTACAACACGGATGCGACAGGCGCCCTGCGAGCGTTACGGGAGGGGAGAATCGATCTCAAGGGTCGGCGCATCGTTGTCCTTGGTTCTGGCGGTGCTGCTCGTGCCATTGCCTTTGCGCTTGCTGCGGAATCATGTGCGGAAAAATTGACGTTGCTGGGAATTGACGACGTTGAACGGACAAAGTTAGCGCAGGATGTTCGCTCCCAGGCGACGTTGACGGTGGAGGACGTTCATCTTGACGAAGACAGCCTTCGTCGGGTTCTTCCCGCCGCACAAATGTTGATTCATTGCACCCCGGTCGGTATGTCTCCGAAAGCCGATACCACCAGCGTTCCCGCGTCGCTCCTACACGCCGGCCTTTCCGTCATGGATATTGTCTACAACCCACTCGAAACCAGATTGCTCAAAGATGCGAAGCATGCAGGATGTAAGACGATTCAGGGGTTGGAGATGTTTCTCAATCAAGCCGTCGCGCAATTTGAGCTCTGGACCAATCAGCCTGCCCCGGTTGATGTGATGCGCAGGGTATTGGAATCCCACTTCCGATGAATGTGGTGCTCATCGGTTATCGCGGTACAGGAAAGAGCACCGTCGGAAAAATAGTGGCGGCTCGGCTTGAGCACGTTCTTGTGTCCACAGATTCCGAGATCGTGAAGTTGATTGGTCAAAGCATCCCCGAGATCGTCGAACAACATGGGTGGGAGTACTTTCGTGATCTCGAAGCCAAGGTCTGCCAAGAATTGGCCTGTCGGAATGGACTGGTCATCGATACCGGAGGTGGAGCAATCCTTCGATCACGCAATGTCGAGGTATTGAAAGAAACAGGCAAGTTATTTTGGCTGACCGCCTCAGTGAGCACGATTACGGAGCGCATCGGTCACGATACACAGCGGCCTTCCCTTACAGGAGACAAGTCTTTCATCGATGAAATTCAAGATGTCCTTCGTGAGCGCATACCGAAGTATCAAGCGGCTGCCGATGATGTCATTGAGACTGATGGAAGATCTGTCGCGCAAGTTGCCGATGAGATTCTGGCACGATTGTAACTGCTTCGATTGCCTCTCTCAATCTTGACAAGCCTTGCCCTAACATGGTTCATGTATTCTCGCTGCGCCCGTAGCTCAGTTGGATAGAGCGCCGGGCTTCGAACCCGTAGGTCGCAGGTTCAATTCCTGCCGGGCGCACCATATGCACGAAGCTACCGGATCTTCATGATATCCCTACCAGGTTGATTGCGCGGAGGTTGTAGGTCCTACCCTATCGTGAGGGGACTTACTCGTCGAACCGATCTACCGCCAGCCGATTACTACCACGGACTAATTGTTTGCAAGTCGACCGCTATTACGATCGAGCGCATATCACGGCACATTTATTTGGGGGCAACATGATGATGAAGCGGCAAGCGGGACGGCTGGTCACCTGCCTTCTTGTCCTCATGACAAGTCTGCCGGGTGCATGGGCGACCTCGAACGACATACCTGGCACTGAAGGGCCGTCGCTGGAGGAGACGTTGGCCTTTATCAAAGACACGTGGGAAGCATGCGCAACAATGCACAGCGGTTTGCAACGCATGATCGCTAAGGATGGATCTCTCTGGCATATGGATAGAATGGCGAAGGTCGACGTGGTTGTTATGCCTCCATCAGCGCTCAAAATTGTCACCCGTCTGAATGAACTGAGGAAATTGAGCGGGATATTCTCAATCCAATCACCGGCAGAAAGGATTCAGGAGTTTGATTTGAACGCACTGTCCCCTAACGTGAGCCCGGAGCGGGAGGGTGAGAACATCAATCTCTATGGAATTCGGTTGCGCTGTGCGCGAGGGGCCTGTGTGACTGAATGGCTTGCGTCTCTCGCGATACCGGGTAAACCCATGCACGAACTAAAAACCGGCAAGGTGGCCGTCACGAGCCTCGAGGACCTGGTGTATGAGGACCGAGCGCCAAAAGACAAACCCAGTGAAAAGAAGGGGGAGGTGTATATTCCCGTCTGTGACATGGCATCCTTAGAAAGTCTGTCGAAAGCCCTTCATCACGCCATCATCAAAGTTGGCGGGAAGAAGCCGCTGTTTTAGCACGTGGCTGCATAAAAACAATGGGTTACGTGAGACATATCCATCCTGAGGCATAGTTATAGACTAAGCTTTTTGATGTCCTTGTTCCGTCCCGGCCGCATCAACGGTACCGATGGTTGCAGGGTTGCGTAACTCCTGCCTTGATTTTCATTCATCCGGCTGTGTAGCCTTCCTCTGCGTTGCGATTCAGCTGTCTGAATGGCTCGGGTGTGACTTCGAACCCGTAGGTTGCAGGTCAATTCCTGCCGGGCGCACCAGACAGGTGACGCGATCTCTACCCATTTTCAAAGGTTAGGGATTGTGCGGCTTCTGCCGGTCATTCCGCTAAAGCTGGATAGATCTGTGATGGAATTTCATCTACTATGACGTTTATGTGTGAAAGAGGTTATCCCGTGCAGCGGTGTTACCGATATAGAAGGCAAGCGACGTTTGGTGCGGTATACTGTGAACAGAAGAAGCGGTTTGCCTGGACCAGACAATGTCCCTGTTGTGGAAGACCACTTGAGAAGATGGACCCGATGGGTCCCTGGGCCTGTGAATGCGGATGGCGCAGTCAATGAATCGAGCAAGAAGAGGGAGGTACTATGATCCCCGTTTTGCACGACGTGAGAGCAGCATTTTTCCTCGTGATCGCACTAGCCATGCTGGTGTTTATCTGTGCGCTGGCCGGCTTAGGAGCGGTGCTACAACCGGTCCGTTGGTCTGATCGGAAAGGGTATCGCTGAGCAAGAGAGGGGTTAGTCCGTTTAAGCTAGCAAGAGTGCTTGACCGGCCTCTTTCTCATCCTCGCGTTTCTCGATTTCTTGCTGATCCAATTTCAGATCCTCTGTCTAGCCAGAGAGTATTCCCCCGCTGTCGCCTTGCCAAATAGTTGAATTTATTAGGCGTCCTGTCATCCATCAGCTAGGCTCTGCTGAAGCATCCATTTTCAACGTCGGTGCTATAGTTGTTTTGTGTGGAGAGGACAACTGGCGAGCCTCGCAAACGATCCTCGTTACATTGATTGCCTCTGAATCGATTGAGCCGCTGATCGAATGTCATATGGAGGAGAAGGGTCATGAATAGAGTGATTGCGAAATCCGGAGCCGTGATGCTGATGGGAATAGTGTTGTTGTCAAACCAAGGCTGTAACACAAAATGGCACCAGTCTGACGGCAAAGGTGGATCTGGGAGCGAGAGTTCGAAGCTTCCCAATATGTCAGGAGGAGGCTCAAGCGGTGAATTGAGCGGTTTCTCTCGTAATCCGTCAGAGGAACGGCTTGCGCAAGGCGGATATTCGACGGCACTGAACCCATCGGGATTCAGCGCACGTCAGCGTGCGGAACTGACAAAAGAAGAAAAGGCTGCAGTGGAGGCAGGCCTACAAGATATCTTCTTTGGTTATGACCAGTGGACTATGTCGGATGCCGGCATGGAAGCGCTCAATCACGACGCTGCTTACCTCAAGGATCATCCAGGCGCCTTGCTGAAAATTGAAGGCCACTGTGACGAGCGTGGCACCACCGACTACAACATGGTTTTGGGCGACAAACGCGCCAAGGCAGCGCGGAACTACCTTGCGGAAGTCGGGGTGAATCCCAAGCAGGTGGCGATCGTCTCCTATGGGAAGGAGCGTCCCTTCTGCCTTGATCGGGACGAATCCTGCTATCAGCAGAACCGCCGCGGCCACATGCTTCTGCCTACCAAGAAATAGGGCGTTTCATGAGGAGAGGGCATACGCGTAGAGCACGGGTGTCTTCCTCGGTATTAGAAAGATCTGTCGCATCACCACACCTCGTCAACCTTCTACAAGGACTTCTTCGTTGAAAAAGCTCATTTCTCTCTTCAAGTCAGAAACCATCGATCCGACTCCGTCCAAACCTCGGCCAGAGGACCGGCGAGTCCAACCGAGATTCACAACGCAATTCCGTAGCACCTTCTCGGGTCAGAGACAGGAAGGGCAGGGACGAACTCTGGATGTTTCTGCAGGCGGTTGTAAAATCGAAAGCGATATGAAGGTGGAGCAAGGTGCGAAGTTCGAATGCCGACTCCACATTCCAGGCCTTGATTGGCCGTTGCGGATCGATGAAGCCACGGTGCGTTGGGTTGATGGCAATAGTTTTGGGATTGCGTTTTCGCGTATCACTCCAGAAGAGTTTGCGAAGCTCAAGACGATACTCTCCGAACTTGAACAAGACCGGTAGTTCCTTCCCTAGTCTACACGCGCACACTTCCCCTCTCGCAAGGATTTCTTGAAGACTTGCTCGGTGGGATCTCGCCGATCTCCCGGTCTACGTGTGATCATGTCCTTTTCGCAGGCACTATCCTGAACACGGTTGACATGGCTACCGTAACTGTCAGAAAGTACGGAACGACTGATGTCTGAATCCCAAAATCTTGGCATGAGGATAGCGAAAGGAGTCGGGAGTGGAACAGAGGTACGCAATCACCGTGAAATTCTTAGTCGATGCCGATTCAGCGGAAGACGCTGAAGAGATGGTGGAAACCGCCTGTGAAAAGGCATCGGCCTCATTCCCAGAAATGAGTTACGAAGGGATTGAGGAGATTGAGGAAGAAGAAGAGGACTAGTCGGTCTTCGCCTGCTGAAAGAATCCCGCAATTCACTTGAGCAATCACACAATGGGTGATGAATCACGATCGAGCTTACCTGAGAAGGAAGTCGTCATCCTTGCAGGCGGCTGTTTTTGGTGTCTTGAGGCGGTTTATGATCAGGTCAAGGGCGTGGAGTCGGTTGAATCAGGTTACATCGGTGGAGTCCTGAACAATCCTACATACGAAGCGGTGTGTGGAGGACAGACGGGCCATGCCGAAGCGGTGCGAATCACCTTTGATCCTCGGGTCATTTCCTACAAAGAGCTTCTCGAGATCTTTTTCGCCATTCATGATCCCACGACCCTCGATCGGCAAGGGAACGATACGGGCACCCAATATCGCTCAGCAATTTATTACGGTACTCACGCGCAACAACAAACAGCCGAGAGGCTCATGCAATCGTTGACGGAAGAACATCTGTATGATGCTCCCATCGTGACGCAGATCGTACCGGCCACTCAGTGGTACGAGGCAGAACGTTATCATCAAGAGTATTTCGCGCGAAATCCTTCCCAAGGCTATTGCCAGGTTGTGGTTGGTCCTAAAGTCGCTAAGTTCCGAAAGCAATTTGCCCAACGCCTCAAAGCTTAGGCCTCACCTCGCTTACCAACTTCGCCATCTCGTCAGCGGAGCAGCCAGAATAATCGTCACCGCTGCTGCAATCGACCATAGCGGAGGTTCGGAACGACTGGTTTGATCTGAAGTCGGCGGCATGTCTTTGTCATTCTTATTTCCGGCATTTTATCTTCGAACGGGAGGAAAAGCATGATCATTGGCCTCTGTCTTATGTACGTGATTATTGCTCTGTCAGTTTCTTGAACAGGACGACTATCTCCCGCCGTTCTGGTCGTAACAGTCTGCTCAAAAAGCCTTCTCGTGAGAGAGCAACGGCAGTTGTCGGTTCGAAATCCAGTTTCGTTTCCTGAGGAGCAATGGGCAGCAGCGGCGTCGATCGCCCATCGGCTGTGGCTCCGATTCCAGGGTCCGACGCATAGTTCGTCGGCGAACGATAGTTGCCGAGTATGAGGTGCAGCTCATCGCCATCGATGAACACCCCGCCTGATGTGACTTTCTGGACGATCGCGGTCTGCTGGGTGGCTTGATAAAACGTGACGATCTCTTCCGGTGTCGCCGTCCCCAAACCTTTTGACAATAACGGAGCAAAGAAGCTGATTTCGGCTGCATTGAACGCCGGATGCCGTGGCGGCTCTTCGTCCTTGCTCGTAAAGGGCAAGGACGGAATGAAGCGGCGCGGTTCGTCGATTACGATACCGGACAGAATAGCCTTCATCTCATCTGTCGTCATGTAGGCCGGGTGAGAATGGTTTCCACCCACTGTATGGTCAACTTCAAGGCGAACAAAACGTGTCGGATCGTCATGGACGACCACGGTTTGAAGTCGATTCTGACAGGAGGTAAGCCCGAGTAACATCATGACTCCAAAAGCAAGCACCACACCAGCGTTCTTCATTTTATCCACCTTTAGCTCCTGAGGGTAAGCCACTACACTGCCTTTCTACGATTACAGGGGTGAAACCTCAATGTTACGGCCCCGTAAATTCTCTCACAAGTCACTAAATTTTCTACCGTTCGCCGGACAACAACAATTTCTCCCGCTACGTTCTATGTTGAGTTAACCCAGATTTGACGTACCAGTGACGGCGCCGAAATCAGTGAGCCATAAGCTCATCGCACAAGCAGGTGAACTATAGCGCTGGTCATAACGTGGTTATCACGAAAATCATCAACCCGGTTCTCAGTTCGTCGACCGTCATGATGCCGATCACACATCACTTCAAGGCCCAGCGAACAGAAAGGAGGGACGCCATGTTACCCATTCGGCAAGTCGTTCAAGACTATGGTCGTAGCTGCGAACGTATTCTTTCCAATCACTCGTTTGATGCTCCGCTTTCTGAGGAAGAAGTGCGATTCATTCAATACTATATGAATGAGATGGAGAAAAGGTTTGGGGGCATCATCTTCTCCGAAGAACAGTCCCACCTTTGTTCTGTAACTGAATCGCAACCGATTTAACGCTTTTGTTACAAGCCCGTAGCAATGCCTTAATTCGCAACCGTTATATCTCCCACTGCAATTATGGGACAGACCAACCAAAGAGAGGGAGGTAATCGAATGAGGCAATGGTGGTTTGCAGTCGGCATGTGTGTGATCGGACTTGGATTGATCTTTCAAGCCAATGTGGCCCAAGCCAGCGTGGAGGATCTCCTGTATGAGAAGGGGCAGATCACGAAAGAAGAATGGCTCAAGCTCAAAGCCGAGCACGAAAGAGAAGAGGCGATCATTGCAGAGAGGTCAACGGTCAAAAAATGGTTCGACAAGCTCAGCATACGAGGCTATACGCAACTGCGCTATAGTTACCTCCCGGGGAACAAAGATATACGCCTCGATGATTCCGATGCCTCCGTCGGCAATAATACGGGCTTCGGCTTTCGCCGAATCCGCTTGGTCTTTTCAGGCGATATTACCGATTGGATGTCCTTCTATTTCCAGCCGGATTTCGCAGGCGCTGTCCCGGGTGCGTCACCAGACGCGAATAACTTTGCACAAATTCGCGACACCTATACCGATATCTTTTTGCCTGTGCCCTTCCTCATGTTCGCGGAAAAGGAACTGCGTATTCGAGCAGGGCAATCGAAGGTTCCGTTTGGGTTCGAAAATCTGCAGTCCAGTCAAAATCGGCTGGCCCTCGACCGGACCGACGCCATCAACAGTGCGGTGCCAAGCGAGCGCGATATCGGCCTCTTTCTCTATTACACGCCGAATGAGACCAAGAAATTATTCAGAAGACTGGTCGATTCGGGTCTCAAAGGATCTGGCGACTACGGCGTCTTAGGCGTGGGGGTCTATAACGGCCAGGGTACCAATATCTCCGAACGCAATGACAATAAACATATCGTCTTGCATGCCACCTATCCCATGGAATTGCCCTACGGGCAGATCATCCAGTTCGGCGTGGATGCGTACCGCGGGACGTTCGATGTCGCGTCGGGTCCAGGAGTCGTACCGGAAAATAATGGGAACATCCTCGACGAGCGGGTCGGCGTGCATTTTGTGCTCTATCCGCAACCCTTCGGTTTCCAAGCGGAGTGGAATTGGGGCCATGGTCCGGAGTTGAATGCAACCCAAACAGCGATTCAAGAAGGCTATCTCCAGGGCGGCTACGTCCAGGGCATGTATAAGTGGGACGTGAATAGGCCGTGGATGACCACCCTGATACCCTATGTACGCTGGCAAGAATACAACGGAGGGAGGAAGAACCGGACCAATACACCGTTCGCCATCGTTCGAGAATGGGAATTCGGGCTCGAGTGGCAATTCGCTCGGGCCCTGGAATTCGTGATCGCGTATGCCAGGACCGAACGCACGAATACCAGAACGGCGCCCTTTGAAATTCAGGAAGGGGACATGATCCGGACTCAGTTGCAGTGGAACTATTGATGATATTTCCTTGTACGGACCGCGTAGAAACAATCCGTGCTCAGGGGCATGTGAGCGTCAAAATTAGATCGACGTAACACCGTGGTAACACGGTGGTAATGCCCGTGTAATGCTTCGGTTATAAGATGCGTTCATCATTGCGACAAGGAAAAGAGGAAAGGAGTGTCGATGAAAATATCAGCCAAGAGGTTCAGTCTGTGTGCCTTAGCCCTCCTAGGAGCCATTGCTTCGGGATTCCCTCCGGCCTATGCCGATGACGCGATCGTGCTGGACCCAGCCTTGAAGGGGTACGTCAAAGTCAGCGGGGTAACCGGCAATGTCAACAGCATCGGTTCGGACACGCTTAACAATCTTATGACGCTCTGGGCCGAAGGTTTTCGCAAACAATATCCGAGCGTCAAAATTCAAATCGAAGGCAAGGGGTCAAGCACCGCGCCTCCCGCCTTGATCGAAGGAACCGCCCAACTTGGGCCGATGTCTCGAACGATGAAAAATACCGAGATCGATTCCTTCGAGAGGAAATTCAGGTATAAACCTACGGCGTTCCCCGTGGCCATCGACGCGCTTGCCGTCTATGTCAACAAGGATAACTCGGTTCAGGGCCTCACCATGACGCAAGTCGATGCAATCTTTTCCAAGACTCGTCGACATGGCGCGCCAGAAAACCTGGACCGATGGGGTCAGTTGGGCGTGACCGGCGAAGTAGGAACTTCCCCGATCAGTATCTATGGTCGTAACTCGGCATCCGGCACCTACGGGTTTTTCAAGGAGTTTGCGCTGAAAAATGGCGACTATAAAGATGAGGTCAAAGAGCAGCCGGGCTCTGCCTCCGTCGTGCAGGGTATCACGGAAGATCAGGCTGGTATCGGCTACAGCGGTATCGGCTATTTGACCTCCGGGGTGCGAGCACTTCCATTGGCAGAAAAAGGAGGAGGGCCCCTTCATTGCTCCCACGCAGACAAATGCCATGAACGGGTCCTATCCCCTCTGGCGGCATCTGTTGGTGTACGTCAACAAAGCGCCGAACAAGCCGCTCGATCCGCTCGTGAAGGAGTTCATCAAGTTTATTTATAGCAAAGAAGGGCAAGCCATCGTCATCAAGGACGGCTTTTTCCCTCTTCCGCAGACCGTGATTGAGAAGGAATTGCCAAAAGTCGAATAGGTTTTAATCCGGCTATCTGGTAGTGGATCAACCGGGAAGCATCATGGTCGCTCACGATCCTGTGAACAGTGTAAGCCGACAGTCATGCGGAAATGTCGAGGAAGAGAAGTTATGGCCAAAGTATGACACGTTCCACCATTCACTTCGATACCGGTATTCAAGGAGACCCATCGCCAGGCCGGGGTTCCATTCCGACCCCGGCCATGATGGGTGGACTGTTCAGTCGACGCCAAATCAGATCAATTACCGATGGGCTCACACGTGTCATCATCAAGACGGGTGGAATCAGCATCATTCTCTGCATTCTGGGGATGTGCGTGTTTCTGGTCAAGGAAGTCATCCCGCTCTTTCTACCGAGCCAGGCGACTCCGACCGAGCCGATTTCACTTTCTCCACTTGAGCGCCCCTCGACGTCAGCCCTCATCGGCATCGACGAGCATCAAGAGCTCGCCTATGTCCTACGCGGTGACACATTGGAGTTTGTCTTCTTAGGGGAAGCCACGTCCGCCGTATCAAAAATCCCTTCGCGAGACTTGTCGCCGGGCGGCTCGGTCACAGCGTTAGCGAGAGCGTTCGGGAAGGGGCATTCTTTCGCCATGGGTACGGAAGACGGCCGCGTCATCCCTGTGGCGATCGAATTCACTCAGGACTTCCAAGGTCACGAACGTTCGATTGCCCCGTCCGTCACAGTTGGGACTCCGATGGTTGCCGCACCGACTCCTCAACCAATCATAAAGATGGCGTATCAGAGCACGGACTCCGAAGTTCGGATTGCCGCGCTGCTTCAAGACCAGCATCTCTGGCTGACCACGAGCCGAACCGCATCCCGTCCCGATGGAACAGCCGCTGCTTCGATCACGCAGGTCGATCTCACGCCCAGCATCCCCGGTCGGGTTACGGCGCTCACGCTCGGGAGTCGGGCGGAGCTTCTCGCCGTCGGAACGGAAGAGGGCAAGGTATACCATTTCGACCTCCGGGAACCGGCGAAGCCCGGTCTTGTTGAGATGACTCAGGCTTCTGAACGAAGTGAGGCGATTACCTCTCTTGCCTATTTGATGGGTGACCGGAGTCTTGTGGTCGGCAGTGCATCCGGGCAGATTGCTGTGTGGATGCCCGTACGGGAGCATCCCGGAACCAATACGACCCATATGACGCGCATCCATCGGTTTGCCCCTCATCAGAGCGCGGTCACCGACATCACGATTTCTCAGCGTGATAAGGGATTCATCACGACTGATGCCGGGGGAGAAATTCGGTTGCACCATTCGACCTCCGCACAGACGTTGCTCGACACTCGCTCCACAACAGGGGGCGATCCGCAATACCTATTTTTCTCCAAAGGCGGATGGCGTGGTCGGTTTAGCCGAAAATAATCGAGCAGTTCACTACCTCATTTCAAATCCCTATCCGGAAATCACTTTGGCTACTTTGTTCTCTCCGGTCTGGTACGAGGGGTATGAGCAACCGAAACTTGTCTGGCAATCGTCGAGTGGGTCGGACGACTTTGAAGCTAAGTTCAGCTTGACCCCGCTGATCTTTGGGACCATTAAGGGCACCGTCTATGCCGTACTCCTGGCGGTTCCATTGGCGGTATTGGCCGCAATTTACACCTCCATGTTCATGCATCCGGATCTCCGGGCTAAGATCAAACCCACCATTGAAATCATGGCAGCGCTGCCCACCGTGGTGCTTGGATTTCTCGCTGGCCTCTGGTTTGCACCGGTTCTGGAGCGGAACTTTCCCGCCATGACGGGAATGGTCTTGGTGATGCCCTTGGTCATTGCCCTTTCGACTGGACTCTTTCTCCTGCTACCTGCCTCTCTCAGGAACCGTGTGCGGCCTGGTATCGAGGCGCTGCTCATCATGCCGATCCTCATCGCCGTGGTCTGGGGGTGTCTTGAGACCAACGCGTGGTGGGAGTCCTTCTTGTTCGATGGTCATTTTAGACAGTGGTTACAGACCCATCTTGGTCTGAATTATGACCAGCGCAACGCCATCGTCGTCGGGGTGGCTATGGGATTTGCCATCATTCCCATTATCTACAGCATTTCTGAAGAGGCACTCTCCAATGTTCCAAAGAATCTGATTGCTGGCTCCTTGGCTCTCGGCGCCACGCGGTGGCAAACGCTCACCCATCTCGTCCTGATCTCGGCCAGTCCCGGCATCTTCTCGGCTTTGATGATCGGGTTCGGTCGGGCTGTTGGAGAGACCATGATCGTCCTGATGGCGACCGGCAATACACCGATCATGGACTGGAGCTTATTCAACGGATTTCGGACACTTTCCGCGAATATTGCGGTGGAGATTCCTGAAGCGCCGCATGGAGGAACATTGTATCGCACGCTCTTTTTGGCGGGGCTGCTTCTATTTGTTGCCACGTTTCTTCTGAACACCGTGGCGGAATTGATTCGGCAGCGGCTCAGGGAGAAATACAGCCAATTTTAGGCAGAATGGTTTATGTAAAGCTAAGTCCACGGATGACAAGCAAGGACCGGTCGTTGGAAGCGGGGCTGGAACAACTGGTACACGAGTGACTCGATGAAACAGTGGATCAAGCATTTCATGGCAAGCGGTGAGCTTTTCATTTGGAGCTGCGGAGCGGGGCTCTCCATTTCGCTCCTCATGATCGGTGGGCTTCTGGTGCTCATCCTCCTCAACGGGTTCGGGTATTTCTGGCCGGCTGACCTCTACGAGTTGACCCTGAAAGACGGAAAGCACATGATCGGCCAGTTAGCCGGTGAAGAAGTCGGTCCGAAAGGGATTCCACGCATCAGGATGAAGATCGGCAATCGAGATCTCTACGGGTTGGATTATCGGTGGATCAACACGGATCAGATCGTCGAACGGACGAAGCCGGTCGATCTCGTCATGGTGGAACGACGCGAGTGGGGTAACTTCTATGGACGCCTCCACCGGCTCCATAAGGAAGACCAAGTTGTGGCCGAAGGGTCGGATGCCGTATGGCAGTCCCTATCGCCCCTGCTTCGGTTCGTGGAATCGAGTGAAGCGGAGAGTGCGTACAGCTTGCTTGTCGTTGATGCCAATGGAAAAGAAAAGTCCTTGTCACTTGGTCAAGTGATGCGGGTCTTGAGGCCCAACGATCTTTCGACCTTAGAAAAGGTCTGGGTCTATGTCGGCAACGTCTGGACGGTTCTGACCACGGAGCCACGAGAAGCCAACACGGAGGGCGGGATTTTTCCGGCCATTTTCGGCACGGTCATGATGGTGATGATCATGAGCCTCGTCGTGACCCCTTTTGGCGTCATCGGTGCCCTGTATCTTCGAGAGTATGCCCGCCAGGGAGTCATCGTGCGGACCGTCCGCATCGCAGTCAATAATCTGGCCGGGGTTCCTTCAATCGTGTTTGGGGTGTTCGGGTTGGGATTTTTTGTCTATGGCGTCGGGGGTACGATCGATGCGTTGTGGTTTTCTGAGCGACTGCCGACTCCGACGTTCGGAACAGGAGGTATCCTCTGGGCTTCCTTGACACTGGCTCTCCTAACGGTTCCCGTCGTCATCGTCGCGACCGAGGAGGGGCTTGCCGCGGTGCCGCGGGAATACCGAGAAGGATCGATTGGCTTGGGCGCGACCAAATGGGAAACAATCTGGAAAGTCGTGCTTCCCACGGCACTTCCAGGCATTTTGACTGGGCTGATCCTGGCCATGGCTCGTGCGGCCGGTGAGGTCGCTCCCTTGATGTTGACCGGGGTGGTGAAACTGGCGCCCTGCCATGCCGATCGATGGAACCTGGCCGTTTATTCACTTGGACCGGAAGTTCATGCACTTGGGCTTTCATATTTACGACGTGGGGTTCCAATCGCCGAATGTGGAAGCTGCCAAGCCCATGGTCTATGTGACCACATTGGTGTTGATTCTTGTGGTGGTGACGCTTAATCTGACCGGAATCGTCATGCGAAATCGAATGAGGAAGAAATATGCTGGATCAGCAGTATGAAGTGAAGTCCAGTGTCCCCTCTTCTCCTTCCTCCGACTGGAGATCAGAGAGCATGGACTCCCGCGATTCCAAGGTGTCGGATCAACTCAGTAAGCAAGTGAAGCCCAAGCTTCGGGTGCAGGGCTTCAACTTTTTCTATGGGCTTGTCCAAGCGCTCTGTTCAAGATCGACCTGGAGATTCCGAAACATCAAGTGACTGCATTTATTGGGCCATCCGGTTGCGGAAAATCCACGTTGCTCCGGTGCATGAACCGCTTGAATGACCTCATCGAAGGTGCGCGGCATGACGGAAATATCCTTCTTGACGACGTCGATATCTTTAACCGCAAGATCGATATCACGGATCTGCGAAAGCGCGTGGGAATGGTGTTTCAAAAATCCAATCCCTTTCCTAAATCGATCCATGAAAATGTCGCGTACGGTCCGCGGCTGCAAGGCTTGAAGAATCGGATGGTGTTGGAAGAGATCGTCGAGCGAAGTCTCCGAGGAGCCGGCTTATGGGAGGAAGTGAAGGACCGACTCCACAAGAGCGCACTCGGCCTGTCCGGCGGTCAGCAACAGCGCCTCTGCATTGCACGAGCCCTCGCTGTCAAGCCGGATGTCCTCCTGATGGATGAACCCTGTTCCGCCTTAGATCCCATAGCCACGGGGATCATCGAAGAATTGCTATTTTCTTTGAAGAAAGAGTTGACGATCGTCATCGTGACTCACAACATGCAGCAGGCCGCCCGGGTGTCGGATCGGACCGCGTTCATGTATCTCGGCCAATTGGTGGAGTTTGGTCTCACGAAGCAGCTGTTCACGAACCCTTCGAAGAAGCAGACAGAAGATTACATCACCGGACGATTCGGGTGACGCCATGGTTCAACAACGACATTTCGACGAAGAACTTGCCGAATTAAAGACGAAGCTGGCGCTGATGGCCGGTCTGGCGGAAGACCAAATCGACAAGGCGTTGACCGCATTGATCACGCGCGATGCGGCCCTGGCCTGCCGTGTAATCGAACGAGACCACAAGGTCAATGCGATGGATGTGGAGATCGATGAGGCCTGCATTGAGTTGTTGGCACTCCACCAACCTGCGGCGCGTGATCTTCGGTTGGTGACGACGGCCATGAAACTGTCCACTGAGCTCGAACGTATCAGCGACCTAGCAGAAAGTATCTGTGAGCGAGCGATCGAACTGAACGAAGAACCTCAACTCAAGCCCTACATCGATATCCCGCGGATGGGGAGCCTCGCACGGGTCATGGTAAAGGAAAGCATTGATGCCTTCGTCAAAGAGGATGCGACGCTGGCCAGGAAAGTGATCGTGGATGATGACTTCGTCGATGATCTGATGGAACAGTTGTTTCGTGAACTGCTCTCTTTCATGATGGAAAATCCGCACACGATTTCACGTGCCATTCGGTTGAGCTTTATCGCCAAGTCTCTCGAGCGAGTGGCCGATCATGCCACCAACATTGCCGAGCTGGTCGTCTATCTGGTGGAAGGCAAGATCATTCGACACACATCACCCCCGGTTTCATTGTAACGCACCGATCCATTTCCGTTCAGGGCGCGCGCGACCAGAAGCATGAACGCTCGTTTGTTTGAAATGCCCCTGCTCCTGTGCTAGCATCCAGCGCATGGGCGTCACCACCTCGGCCAAGCGGAAAGAAGCCCGCCGAGCCTCATCCCCCTCTTCTCATATTCAGCGTGAAGTGATCGGCGTGATCTTGATCGCGCTGAGCTTGCTCATGCTCTTGAGCCTTCTGTCATTTGTGCCTGGAGAGGCGAAGATGGTGACGGACGGCGCATCGGACGCTCATCCGCCTCGCAATCTCATCGGTTCATTCGGAGCGCTCTTGGCCGGGGCGTTCTTTTATGGTATCGGTGGAGCGGCCTATCTCTTTCCCTTGCTGCTCGGGCGGTTGGGATTTCGCTGTTTCTCTCAGGCGCCGGTGAGTCTCAGGCTGCGGACGGCCGCCAGTTCCTTAGCCGCCGTATTCTTCTTGAGCGCGTTTTTGCACCTTGAAACGACGGGGGTTCCGACGCTGACCAGCGGGATGATTTCCCGTGGGATGGCCGGCGGTGTCGTCGGCCAGACAATCGCCGAGGGGCTCCGTGCCGTCTTTGCCGGAACCGGGGCCCATATTCTGATTATTACGGGATTTCTGGTCTCTCTCCTATTAACGACGCCCCTGTCATTGGCCGAAGCCGTTCGTCGAATGCCGGAACGTTGGGTCACCCTCCGCGAAGGAGTGTCGGCGGTGATGCCTGAGCGATCGATTGAGGTCCAGAAGGAGGCCGGCAATCGACGGTCACGGGGTAAGTCTTCCAGGCCGACGGCCATCACCCTGGAAGAGGAGTCGGCTGCTGAAAGGATCGAGGAGTCAGAACTGACACTCGCCCCGACTCCGCCGGCTCCAATCATCCAGCCATTCCTTGTCACAACCCCAATACTGGAAGCGCACACGACTGAGCCTGAAGTGGTTGTTCCACCGGCTGAGCCTGCGGATTATCAGCTGCCTGACCCGGAGATTCTGTTAAGCGATCCTTCCGGACCGATGGATCGGATGTCGGATGAAGAATTAAGAGCGCAGTCCGAGGTCTTGTCCCGAGCGCTGATGAGTTTCGGCGTCGAGGGCATCGTGACCGAGGTGAGGCCCGGTCCCGTCGTCACGATGTACGAATTTGAACCGTCGCCCGGCACGAAGGTCTCCCGCATTGTGAATCTGGCAGATGACCTGGCTTTGGCGCTCAAGGCGACGAGTTTACGCATCGTTGCCCCGTTGCCGGGCAAATCCGTGGTCGGGATCGAGGTGCCGAACCGGTCTCGAGAAACGGTCTCCCTGAAAGAAGTCGTCATGAGCGAGGCCTTTCGGCGAGCAAGATCCAGACTCACACTGGCGTTGGGAAAGGATATCTTCGGCTCTCCGAGCACGGCGGATCTGAAGACGATGCCGCATCTCTTGGTGGCCGGGGCGACGGGGGCAGGGAAGAGTGTGAGCTTAAACACGATGTTGCTGAGCATCCTCTTTTCCGCCAAGCCCAGTGAAGTGAAACTGTTGCTCATCGATCCGAAGATGCTGGAGTTTCAGTCGTATGAGGGGATTCCACATCTGTTGCGGCCGGTTATTACGGATCCTAAATCGGCCGCGAGAGGGCTGGGCTGGGTCGTCGCTGAAATGGAGCGGCGGTACAAGCTGTTGGCCGAAGCCGGTGTGCGGAATATCGATGCGTACAATCGCAAGGTTGCCGGTTTGCATGAGGCGTTTACCGAAAACAACGCACCGGGTGTCGAACAGACTGAGCTTCCGATGCAGTTTCTCTCTGAAGAAGAGCGCCTCTCTGCCGGTGAAACATCGATCGCCGAGGGGGAGCGGGGTTGCATGAAGCCGAAACCGACGCCCCCGGAACCGCTGCCGTTTATCGTCGTCATGATCGACGAACTGGCGGATCTGATGATGGTCGCTCCGAAAGATGTGGAAGAGAAGATCGCCCGACTCGCGCAGATGGCGAGAGCGTCCGGAATTCATCTGGTATTGGCAACCCAGCGCCCATCCGTTGATGTGCTGACCGGCTTGATCAAAGCGAATTTCCCGGCGCGAATCGCGTTTCAAGTATCTTCAAAGACCGACTCACGAACCATTCTCGATGCCAACGGAGCTGAAGCTCTGCTGGGCCGAGGCGATATGCTGTACCTGGCCTCCGGCACCGGCCGCCTGGCGCGTCTGCACGGGTCCTTTGTGTCGGACGACGATGTCCGCTCCGTCGTGGAATTTGTGAAGGAACAGGCCCTTCCGATTTACAATCAGGAACTGCAATCGCTCAAGTTGGAAGAGGCGGCGGAAGAAGAGGCCAAAGATGAGGTGTACGAGCAGGCCAAAGAACTGGTGCTGTCCACCGGACAGGCGTCGGCCTCGCTGATTCAGCGCCGACTGCGGGTCGGCTATCCTCGGGCGGCGCGGATGATCGAACAGATGGAATCGGAAGGCCTTGTGGGGGCGGCTGGTCGTGATGGGCGTCGGGAGGTGCTTGGCCGGCGAGGTCCGGTGGGTGCGGCGGAAGCATGATGCGTCGGTGGCTTGCCGCTCCATTGAGTGTCATGGTTGTCTTGTCTGCCTGGGCGGCAGACGGACCGACTGAGGAAAAGGCGTTGCAGGAAGTTCGAAATGTCGTCAAACAGCTGCAATCACGATATGAGAAAACGAAGGATCTGCAAGCCGACTTTTCTCAGAAAACCAAGATTGAAGGGTTTGAACGGCCGGTGACGTCGAACGGCAAGGTGTATATCAAAAAGCCCGGCCGCTTGCGATGGGACTATTTGGATCCGGCGACTGAGCAAATCTATGTGAACCAGGACGATGTGAAGGTGTACGTTCCAGAACATAAGCAGGTCCTGGTCGGGAAACTGACGCAGATGGCTGCCTCCAAAGCGCCATTGGAACTGTTGCAGGGAGCGGCCAAATTGGATGAGTCGTTTGAGATTGAACCAACGACAGGCAAAGACCGAGGGGCCGGGGGCATTCCTCTCATCACACTGATTCCAAAAGCCAAGGAACATGAATCGACCCAGAATCTTCAGAAGATCGTCCTCGAGGTCTTTCCCAAAACCTATTTTATCCGTATGGTGTCTCTCTATGAAAGCAGCGGCAATGTGGCCGTCTTTGAATTTTCGAACTTGAAACCGAACCCCGGATTAGGGAATGACGTGTTCGACTTTAAGACACCGTCGGATGTAGAAGTCGTCAGGGCGCCGGTGTTGAACGGGCCGTAGGTAGTGTTCATCCTTTTCGATTGACGAATGACGCAGGACGAATAGAGACACAGGAGCGCTCTGCACTATGATGGTCCAAACAAGTACGGTGACGGAGACCCTTGACCAGGCGTTAGCAGGGTTGGATTTCGACCGCCTCCATCAGGAGTACTGGGAACAGAACGAGTTTTTGGTCGTCAAACAATTTTTACCCCGTGCCTTCGTTGAAGAAGTGTTCGTCCCCCAGGCCCAGGGTGTCAAGGCGGACCTCAATCGAAACTTTATTCCCGGCCACAAGAAAGGCGGGAGTGTCAGCTATTATACCGTGCAAGAGAAGGCTCCCCGCTTTCTCGACCTCTACCGGTCCGAGTCATTCCGAACCTTCCTGAACCGACTTGTTGAGGCGAAGGTGATGTTCTGTCCGGACAACGATCCCCACTCCTGCGCACTGTACTACTACACCGAACCGGGTGATCACATTGGCTTCCACTACGATACGTCGTATTACAAAGGCGCCCGGTATACGATTCTGATGGGGCTTGTCGATCGGTCAGCCCAGTGCAAGCTGGTGTGCGAGCTCTTCAAAGACCACCCGACCAAGCAGCCGCGCCACCTTGAGCTGGTGACTGAACCAGGCGACATGGTGATTTTCAATGGGGACAAGCTCTGGCATGCGGTCACGCCTCTTGGAGAAGGTGAAGAGCGGATTGCGTTGACCATGGAATATGTCACGAATCCCGAGATGGGCACGGTCAAGCGGTTGTACTCGAACCTCAAAGATTCCTTCGGCTATTTCGGCTTCGCCGCGGTCTTCAAGCGGGCGTTGGGTTTGAACCGATCGAAGTGAAAATTCGCTTCTGGCTTGGTCGCCGTTCCTGATGCACTTCACCGTCGAGACGATGCCGTGCCGATCGCGCGGCGAAGGATCCCGCATAACTCTTCTCGCTTCCACGGTTTGGTCAAGCGAGCAAACGCGCGCAGAGACCCCAGGTCTCTATTCGAAGCAGTTAGGACGATCACGGGGAGAGTAGGGTTCGAGACTTGGAGCTTCTCCAAAATTGAGCAGCCATCTCCGTCAGGAAGTCCGAGATCGAGGAGGATCGCATTGTAGGTATTCTCTTCGATGAATGAGAAGGCCTGGCGACAGGTCTGCGCACAGTCCACATGAAATCCTTCGAATTCGAGCAAGTCTCGCAACGCCATCACGATGTCAGGGTCGTCTTCCACAACCAATACGAAATAGACCGTCCTCGGTTCAACCCTCACGTTCGTACTTGGCATTAGCTCTTGAGTCTGATCCAACACCCGTCTCGTCTTCATACCTGGTTAGTAAGCAATCACTGTGCCAGGATGGCTGGTCTGTAGATGTGAGTCGATATTGCAGGTTTTTTGTTGAATATATGGGGAATCAATGATCGTCTGATGCACGGACTGTATCAAGTGGATACAGCAGCTGTCTCATTTGAGACGGCTGAACTGTCCTGATGCCTGTCCGAGAGGAGAGGCAGGACTATTGATGCAGGTGCTTCATGGCCGCGGCACAGAGGATGATGAAAAACCCCATCCAAAGGGCGGCGCGCTGGAATGGAATGGCCTCATAGGACTCTCCCTCATCGGCCTCGTCGTCTGACTTAAAAATAACCGTGTAGAGGAACAGCGTGAGGAGGCCCAGCACGAGAAGAAGCTTAATCATGAAGACCATGAGGTACTTGGAGTGGTGCTGAACCCCGTTCCCCGTTTGTGAAACGATGACCTGATTGACGTAGTGGAGATTCACGCCGCCGGTGAACAGCAGGACGACTAATAGAATGCCGGCGACTTTCTTATAGTGTTGGTAAAAGATATCCGTGATGGGTTTGATCTGATCCTTTGGGACGGCCCTCTGCAGCCCAGGCGTGACCGCCATGACGAGAAACGCCAAGCCGCCGATCCAAATGATCGCCGAGAGCAGATGAAACCAGTGGTTGACGATCGGGATTAGGATGTTGAGGTCGGTGACGATACTTTGGAGAGCGTCCATCTGGAGAGTCGGTAAAGGGTGAGCGGTAAGAGGGTGAGGGGTGTTGAAGGTGCCCCCAAATTCACCCCTGACGCCTTACCCTTTACCCCTTACGTCAAAGTTGAAGACAGGAGCGTCGTTGCCGAATCGCTTCTTGCGCAACTCTTCCATGAGTTCAACGGTAATAAGCGGCACATTGTTTTCACGGGCGTGTTTCTCCACCCCTTTTTTTACCATGGCGCGTAGGAAGTAGGGGATACGGCTCAGTCTGAGCGCAGACGCTTCGTCCCATGGGACGTCGGTCTCTTCCGAGACATTGAACGCCACTTTGATTTTCTCGCCGCCTTTCGGGGTGTAGAGGCACCACTCGTCTTCGTCCAGCCAGTCGCCGTGGTCGACATAGGGACGGGCGCGGCAGCCCCCGCAGATGTCGCTATATTCGCAATCGCCGCACTTCCCCTTAAGTTGAGGATAGCGGAATGAGTTGAAAACATCCGATCGTTCCCACAGATCGGCGAAGCTCTGTTGGCGGAGATTCCCCGCGGACAGCGGCATGTAGGGACAAGGGGTCAACTCGCCGTTCGGCGTCACCCGGGCGTAATTGGTCCCTGCGAGGCAACCACCCCCCATGTATCCCGTGGCCTTGGTGATTGGGGAGTTGGGATCCTTCTCATAGGCCAACCGTTTGAAGTGGGGAGCGCAGCGGGCACGGACCAACATACCTTTATAATTATCCTGACACTCAACCAGGTATCCGAGCACCTCTTCATACTGAGCGGGGGTAATGTCCGTCAGTTCTTCTCCCCGTCCCGTGCAAACCATAAAAAACACATTCAACACGCGGGCGCCGAGTCGGTGCGCCCAATCGATGACCTCAGGCAGTTCCCTATAATTCATCGGCTGAGCGCTGAAATGCACTTGGAATTGGAGGCCGTTTCGCTTGCTGGCCTCAATGCCGGCGACCGCCGCTTCCCAAGCTCCCGGTACTCCTCGAAAGGCGTCGTGCTTGGCGGCCTGCAACGAATCGATACTGATGCCCACGCCCATCACGCCGATCTCGACGAGCGTTTTGGCCATCCGGTCATCGATCAGCATGCCGTTTGTGCCGAAGACCACCATGAAGCCGAGTTTGACGGCGTAACGAGCGATGTCGAGGATGTCGGGCCGCACGAGCGGCTCGCCGCCGGTAATGACCAGAAGACAGCCCTTATTCACTTCGGCGATCTGTTCGATCAGCCGGTAACATTCTTCGGTACTCAGCTCATCGTCCCCACCGGCTGCTTTGGTCGTGGCGTCGAGATAACAGTGATCGCATTTAAGGTTACAACGCTTGGTCAAATTCAGCGCGACGAGGTAGGGCTTGAAGTCGTCAACCGTCCGACCGTCGAACGGCCCGTCCCCCTTTGGAGTGGGAGTGAAGAACTGGGAAATTTGTTGCTGCAAAGAGCCCAGGGTGCCTGAAGGACCGTTGAAGATGGGAAGAGATTTGCCCATAAACGAGAGTTTTGAGTTCTTAGTTTTTAGTGGTTAGTTGGCAGCGGGCCTTGAACTCACAACTTAAGTCGAAGACTTGCCCGTCAGGTCGGCGATCATGTCCTTGAGATTGCCGGTCTTCATGGCTTCCGCCATGTACCCCTTTGCCTGCTCGATACCTTCATCCGCAACCTCGATCGTGATCACGGTCGCGCCGATTTTCTCGGCATGCTTGAGGATGAGCGCTTTGGTGCAATCGCGCATGAACCCTTCCGGAGCCCGATCCAATCTAGCCTGTGCTTCGCTCGTCCAGGTGTAAGGTGAAGCTGGTTCGACATGGCCGTTCGAACCATTCCCACTCTCCTCCGCTACAAGCGTGGCTTCCGCCGCCGGCGATGTGCCGGCGCCTTTGTTGGAAAAAATCGGTGTGTAGTCCTCGGCCGCGGCTTCCTTGATCATCGGCGCGGCATATTCGAGCGTGATGGTCGTCATGCCCAGCTTCCGCGCGCTCTTTTCAATTCTGGCTTTCGCGCGTCTTCGTTGGAATCCGGCCGGCACTGCGCGAATCGCTTCTTTGGCATCCTTGGTCCATTGCATCGGCACATCATCGTAGGCGACGTCCGTTTCCAGTTCGCCTTCAGCTTTCGCGGCCACTTCGAAAACTTTCCGATCGACCTGCTTGAATTTGGCCGCATCCGCGCTGCATACGGGACATTTGACCGGTGCATCGCCTTTGCCGATGTATCCGCAGCCGTCACACACGAAATAGGTTTGATTCATGCGGTCCAGGTAGGCCTGAGTGGAGGCATCGACCGATTTCGGCTTCTCCTCGACAATCTGGGTCATGATCCCGCTCAATGTCGGACCCATGAGATCTTTCGTCACGCCCTCGTCGGCTTGCATCCTGTCGCGGTCGATACCGGCCGCTTCCAGGTTCCCACCGAGCGCGCGCATGGCATCCATGGCCCCTTTGGGAAGGATGTGCCCAACTGCCGTATCCACGACGGTGTTACTGATGATGGTATGGCCTTTTTCAATGGCATACCGATGAATGGCCGTCTTCGCCACGCCTCGCGCAAAGACCGGGATCTTTTCCATCCGCCGCAAGGCTTCCTCCGTCCAGGCGATCGTGTACTCGGCCTGCGTATCGATCGGAGGCACGTATTTGCGGTTAGAAATCAGTACATTGCAGGGGGCGCTCCGCAATAGATTCTCGGTGTTGCTGCCGACGTCCATATCTTCATCGCTGTGGACGCCGATGCGTCCGACGATGAGCAAAGCCGGGACATCTTTGCGGACATACTGAATGATTTTTTCGAATGCTTTGCCGTCCAGCAACGTCGTTTTCACATCCGTTTGCTCGGCCTGGGCGATTTCACGGGAAATGTCCAGATGGGATTGGTAGATCTTGGCCAAACCGCTATCGATAATTTCTTCGTGCAGCTTTTCTTGTTCTTTGAACCGAAACACCTTGCCGGCCTCTTCGTTGAGGACACCGGAAATGCTGTGAAAGGCGGCATAGTGGAAATAGGGATCAAACGCCGAAATCGCCTCCACCGGCATGTTGAAGGCCTTGCCGAGCGCCAAGCCGGTCATCAGTCCGCCGAACGAGTAGGGGCTGCCGTCGACGGCGACGACGATCTTCCCGCCCGTTATGGGCTGGATGTTCTTGATGATCAGCATATCGGAGTTGCGGATTCGGCGGACGACGCGCTCTGTGTTGCTGCCGATCACGCTGTCTTTGACCGCACCCACCCCCAGTGCGCCCATGATGACGAGATCGTACCCGTTGGTGTTGATATCCTCAGCCAGTACCTTCCAGTTCCGTCCCTCGAGCGAGCGGCGTTCGATAGGAAGATTGGCTTCGTTACATTTCTTGTCGACATAGTCGAGGTAAGAATCGGTGATGATTTGGAGTCCGCGGGTGATCAGCGAATCGTGGATCTGGCGCTGCCGGTCGAGCTCCTTTTCATCGTGGTATTCCTCGGGCAATCCGGCTTCCATCTGCTTGAAGCGCTTGTCATGCATCTTCGCGGCATACACATGGCTTCCTACGATTTTAGAGCCGAACGTTTTTGCCAGATGGACACCGACATCCACCGCGGTATTCGAATGGTCGGAATTATCGACTGGAATGTAGATAGTCTTATACATTGAGGCGCCTCCTTAAGGCGCTATCTGGATCGAAGCGAGCGACTGTAATTATATGAAAATCCAAATGATTACCGTAGTGCTCAATCAGAAAATGGATGATAGCACCGGCTAAAAGCGGAATGCAAGGATGGGAGAGTCAGAGTCTGAAAACAAAACTCGCCGTGGATCTTTTGACCAATAACTGTGTTAACCGGCTCAGGTTGCCCTTGGTTCAGCCGTCTGTGAAGGGGATGGGGCGGGTCGGCGTGAGCGGATGATCTCTTCGAGCGAGAGGAGCGTGTCCCGACCTGAATTGCCTTCAATCCCTCGGCTGAGGTTCTGATCGGCATAGGTTGTCTCGCCCGAAGCTTGGGACAGAGACCCGGTCCATCGACGGGGATCGCGGCTACCCTGCTTCCGTTCCCAGGCCATGAGACAGGACTTGGCGATGATCTTGTTGAGAGGAGCAGGGTTATAGAGAAGCTTTTTGATACTGGTCGGTGTCAGCATCAAGGGGTTATAGCCGGCCGACAAATACCCCTCTTCCAGTAGGCGCTGTTCCAGGTCGGTATTAGGCTGAATACCTAGGAAAAACATCAATGGGAACACCCGCTCTTCACCGAGAATCGAGGCGACCATCTTGTAGGACTCGACGCTTTGAAGCAGGCTCTCTTCCGTCTCCTTTGGGCTATTGAGGGAATAGTTCAGGATCACCTTGCCTTTGAAGCCGGCTTCCGCCAGATAGCGGCAGCCGTCATACAACCGTTCGAGCTTGAATCCCATGTGGAGATTGTTCAGAACCTCCTGTGAGCCGGAGGTAATGGCCACCTCCAGATCGCCCACGCCTGATCGGACCATCAGCTTGGCGAGCTCCGGGGTAATCAGCGAGGTTCGGATGTAACCGGACCACTCGATCTCAAGTTTTTCAGCCACGATTCGCTCAAGGATCTCCGTGCATTGAGGATAGGCTTCCTTCCCAGTGATGAATTGGGCGTCGGTAAACCAGAATCGACGGGCGCCCCACTGATGATAATGTTGGGCGATGTCCTTGACGACCATGTCGGGGGGCCGGTAGCGGACTCGCTTCCCTTCAATATACGGATAGAGGCAGAAGGCGCAATCATAGGGGCAGCCTCGTTTGGACTGCACCCCGATTGATTCACTGACATACTCGCCGTACTGGGGGAAAATAGACGTAAGATAGGGCAGGTCGACGGTCAACGCATCGAGCAGCGGAGGAGACCCTTGTCGGCCTTTTCGGATCTGGTTCCCTTCTTTGACGATGTACCGTTCATCCTCGATCGATCGGCCTTCGATCACCTTGAGAATGGCGTCTTCTCCTTCACCAAGGATGCCGATGGTTCCTTCGGGGAGCTTTTCGATCAACTGATCAGCGAATGCCGTAAACGCGCCGCCTCCGATCATGATCTGGGCTTTGGGGAACTCTTTGCGGATCAATGCAGGGTACGACAGGATCGTATAGATGTGGTTGTAGTAGCGATAGAGTTGCTTGACCCCCTCAATGGACGCCGTGATGCGCTTGAATGGATTGCTCGCAAAATAAAAATTAAACGCGTGTTCCAGCGAGGAGTCACCCTCATGCGGCGAGAAGATCTGAATATCACGCCAGGAAAAGCAGACCAGGTCCGGCTTGAATTCCGTGGCTGCATCGCGGATGGCTTGGCTCCGCTGGGGAACAGGAAATAAGGACAGATCGAGAATACGCTGACGAACGTCCGGTTTTCGACGATGGATAAAGTCCGCCAAGTAAGTGATCCCGATGGGATAGACCTTCTTGCAGGGAAGAAAAATATAGAGGATTGAGCTCATAGTCGAGAAGTTGTCAAGTTGAAAAGTGGGAAAGTTGGAACCTCAAGGACCTGATGACTTTCTAACTTGTTAACTTGAGCACTGTCATTTTGTCGCTACATGTATCGCGACGATTCCGCCACTTAAGTTCTTGTACGACACCTGACGAAACCCGGCATCGCGTAGGATCTGGCACAACCGCTCTTGGTCGGGAAACGTCCGGATTGATGCCGGAAGGTACTCATAGACGCCGGTGCGGTCGCGGGCCACCGCTGTACCGATCCAGGGCAGCAGTTTGAAAGAGTACCAATCATAGAGCGTTCGCAACCAACCGAATATCGGACGCGAGAACTCCAGGCACACGAAGCGGCCACCGGGCTTCATCACACGGCGGATCTCCCGCACGGCCTGTGGTAAATCCCCGACGTTCCGCATGCAGAAACCGGTCGTAACCGCATCGAAGGTGTTGTCTCCGAATCCCAGATGTTCCGCGCTTGCCTGCAGACAGGTGATCTTATCGGTGAGCCCTTTGCCGGCGATCTTCTTGAGGCCCTCGGCCAGCATCGCATAGTTTAGGTCTGATGCGATCACACGTCCCTTGGGTCCCATTCGAGACTCGACAAGGAGCGCGAGGTCGCCTGTACCGGATCCGACATCGAGCGCTGTCCCACGTCCGACAGGAGTAATGAAGGACGCAGTAAGCTTTTTCCAATGGTAATGCAGACCGAAACTCAACAGCGTGTTGTTCAGGTCGTACACGCCGGCAATGGCGGTGAACATCCGCTGCACGGCATCCTCACGGGCCTGGCCGGACCATGTCGAGACGACCTTGGCGGGAGTCTGAGAGTCTTGCGTCAATGGTGGATGGTCGGTTTTGACCATGCGACGGTCGTAGCACCCGGTTTCAAGCTTTGTCAAGGTAGTGGCCCTCTCCGAGATACGACCTGAGCCCGTTCTTGAGCTACGGACTAGGAGTTGAGAATTTGTGGATGAAGCCTCAGACTGCTGATCCATTCAGGGTGCCTTTAGCATGTGATTTCGGAGGGGAAACCATGGCCTGCGACAACCTCGTAGTCTGCTATGACGCAATCCAAAGAATTTACAGAAACTCCGTCGTTCGCCTATTGCGTGACAGGATCAGAGAGAAATTCCCATTGTTTCCGGATGCGAAGTGTTAGAGCTTGACCCTGCGTTACTTCAGAAGAAGACGGTTAAACAGATAGTGAAGGTTACAGAGGGTTCACCTCTGCTCATTGAAGACCTACTCCGTCTTGCAACAGTGCAACCAATAGAGCAAGCAATTCAACTCTGGCAAGAGAGAGATGGAAAAGAATCCAGAAGATATGCCCTTGGAAGGGAATGTGAAATGTTAACGAGTGGTGCAAGGAAAGTGCTTTTGTCCGCGGCTATATGGCCCGGACCAGTTTCCTTCAGCGAGATGGAGGCCTTAGCGGGGTCTAGCGGTGATTTTGTGACCGCCTCGTTTCAGGAGCTTCAAAAGCTGTTCCTCGTGCCTAAACCAAGATTAATAGATGGTGAGGAGCGATTTGAAATAAATGTGAATACTCGATCGCTGGTCAGAGAAGTTTTTGGCACGTCAGAAGACTATCGTCGGATTCAGAGTGCTCATAAGGCCATAGCGAGTGGAATACCAAAATTGGGGAGAGGTGCGGTTGGAGCGTTAATTCGGCAGGCGATGGCCAATACTTTTCAAGGGCATTTCCCCGATCAGAACAACCGGTGACGATGGGTATGTGTCGACCTCACCCGTCAAGGCATTTCCGTCCAATGAATTCGGCTTATGGGGCATGGCCGGGAACGTGTGGGAGTGGACGTCGGATTGGTATCGTCATGATACCTATCAAAATCGGGCGAAAACCGGCGAGGTGTCGCCTAACCCGAAGGGGCCGAGCGTCGATGAGAGTTTCGATCCGACGGAGTCGGGCGTGAAGAAAAAGGTACACAAGGGGGGATCGTTTCTCTGCACCGACCAATATTGCGCGCGGTATATGCCGGGTGGGAGAGGTAAGGGTGCGCCCGACACCGGCACGAATCCTCTCGGCTTTCGGTTAGTGCGCACTGCCGGATGATCCCCAACCTGACGCAAGCGCCGGAGTGATATACGCGCGCTTAATTGTTATCCGGCGATCAGACGTGAGCTTCGTGGGTCAGGAGTTCAGGACATCGCTCGGTAAATCGATTATGATTATGTCCGCGAGTCTCCATCTCGCAGTTGACTCTGCGGCGATTCCAGACTATACAGAGGACATTCGTGACGGGCTCTGTGGTGCCCACGCTGGCCTGTCAATTTTGACAGTGTATGCAATCGGGGAGGATCGATAAAATGCCGACACGTGCTCGAAAGGAGCCAGTCACGAGTTTGAAAAAGGAGTTGCGCTATGCAGGGATGGTTGGGCGGAATGGTGGCATTGTTTGCGGTCTGTTTTGCCGTAGGGTGTACCTCGATTGATGTCAAGACCGACTTCGATCAGACAGTCGATTTCAGCCGGTTCAAGACATTCGCCTTTACGGGAATAACGGATCTGAATCAAAGCGGGGTACTGGACAACTCTCTGTTACGGCATCGAATCGAGACCGGGATTGAGAGGGAGCTTCGACAGAAGGGGTTGACGCAAACCGGTCTTGATCAGAACCCGGATTTGTTGGTGCATTACTGGGTGGGTGTGAAAGACAAGCAACAGGTGCACAGCACCGGACCTGCTTATGGCGGCGGATATGGCTGGGGCGCCGGCTATGGCGGGGGGGTGTCGACGTATGAGTATCGGGAGGGTACATTAGTCACGGACTTGGTCGAACCGACAAAAAAGACGCTGGTATGGCGAGCCTCAATAGTCGCAGACCTGAAAGATAGCGTAAAAGAGAACGCCGAACTGACCAATAAGGCGATCAAGAAAGCGTTCGAGAATTATCCGCCAGCCAACACGAAGCAGTGACGATCGCCGGGCGGGGGAGTTGGGCATGGTCCCTCGGAGCCGGCGATCATTCTTCACCAATGTTGCCTCGCCGAGCTATCAGACCGCCACGCTGCCGTAGTGGCGGAGGCGGGTAGCGTACCGGTGTCGGTTGTGTTGTTGCCGTTGGGACGCGGCTCAAAGGAACGAATGGAGAGGCAGAAATGAGGCGACCCACGCGAACGATCTTCATGATGATTGTGTCGGTGTTCTGTTGCAGCATGAGTGCCTGCAGCTTGTTGGACCGTCTGTCGCCGCCGCCGCTTGAACCCATCCCTGTGACCGACATCAAAGCGGCGGCAGGGACATGGGAAGGGATCATGGTGCGGTCTCCAGCCACCCGTTCAGACGATTGGGTCACGCTCAGAATACAGGAAGATGGGACATATCGGTTTGAGTCTATTCGCACCATCGGCGTCTTCAGCGGTAGCGGACGGTTCACCCTGGAAGATGGGACACTGATTGCGCGCTCCGCAAGGGGGATGATCACGGCGCAACTTCATCGCCATGTCGGGCAAGACGATCACGTACTGAAAGCCGAGGGGTCTACCAGTGACGGGCTCACGTATCGCGCGCAGCTGACACGAAAACAACCGTAGCCTTTTGCGCGAGCGGGCTTGACGCTGTCACGGTTGCCGGTCAAGCTCGATGAGAGCCGCGTGTCGATGGGTGTGGATGCGGAGCGTGGTGTCGGGCTCCAAGTATTCTTTGGTTCAGAGCCAATTGAATCAGCTCCGCATTTGTCTTGAGCACATGAATTTCCATGATTCTGTATTTATGAAAGGCGATGGTGCGTGAGGTCAATATGAGGGCCTCGGCGGCTTCTTTCATCGTGCGCCCTTCGGTTAATAGCTGCAGCACCTCACGTTGTCTCGCAGTGAGCGGCCGTTTCACCTGACGACGGGGGCCGATCTGTTTGTGCAGGTCCTGAAACTCTGCCGGCCAACTGGGGTGGTGAAGCTCGGGCACGTTGCCCTGGATGGCACCAAGGCGAATGCCTCGAAGCACAAGGCGATGAGTGATGGATGGCTGGTGACTCTTAGACGGTCAGCAAAAGCAAAGGGCCTCCCAGACACGTGTGCCGACTTCACAAGCGAAAACGTTCCCGGTAGGCGGCATACTTCTTTTCTTCCTCCTGAGGATCCAAACCAAAGTCATGGAGGTGATACCGGTGTTTCCCGAAACGATTCCTCGGGTTCCTGTTGACGGATTCCCGAATCTTTTCCCGAAGTCCGTCGGCCAAGGGCAGGTCAAAATGTCCATAGACTCTTTCCACAGCTGCCACCGGGTCAGCGACCAGGTCAGTGTAGTAGAGATCGAGGAAGCGCTCCGAGGGAGCGCAACCGCGGTCGCGCGAACGTAGCGCCCTGGTGAGAGCTTCAGCCCACCTTCGACTGCTCTCTCTTCCCACTTCAATAGGATCAACATCGTCGCTGAAGGCAGATCTGAGGGTTGCCGTCAGACTGGCGTGGGAGGCGGTCACCTCTATTGGGTCGCGGTGTGTCATCACGACACAGGCGTCAGGGTAGGCCTCGAACATCGCCTCGAAATCGAACATGTGAGCCGGCGCCTTCAACACCCAACGCTCCCCCGGACACCGCCACTGCAAGTGCTGCAGAATTCTACGATGCATCTCGTATGAGGGGCGGAGGTTCTGAGATTCAAGCCAGTCAAGATAGGACGGCAGACGGTGGGTCGACGCGAACTGGTAGCTCATGAAAGAATGGCTGAAGATGACGAGACACTCCTCGGGAAGCTCTGCACCGACGGGGTGAATACGGTTGAAGTCGTGAACCATTCGATGAAACCAGCGGAGTTCACGATCAACCAGGGCAATGCGCCGGTCAGCGTGGTACGTCGCTGCCTCCGGCGGCGGGCTGGGGTATAGGGTTTCCCAGGTGCGTGGAACCCGGTTGGCTGGGTCAAGAGCCAGCAGGCCATGGAGAAACGTCGTCCCGGTGCGGGGCAGGCCCGTTACGATGATCGGTTGTCGAATGTGCTGCTCAGCGATACCGGGATGACGCCTGCGATCTTCCTGCAGCAGCAAGCGGTTGACTAGGAGCCTGGTCAGTTCGCGACGAGCGGCCAGTCGCCCTAAAGGGTGAAGATGTGCTTCCGCCTGAAGAGCCGAAACGAGATGGTGGAGAGGTTCTCGAAAAGATGCGTCACCAAAGTCGTCATGACCGGTCCGGCGGCGTGCCGCCCCTATGAGTTCCTCTTCTTCAAGGCTTGCCGATGTTCCCGGACTGACAATGCCGCCCAGCACGTTGACTGCGTGGATGAGGAAGGAACGTCTCACCATCCAGCGCTGTCGGGTGAGAGCCGGCCGACCGCCGCCTGCAGAGGGGAGGACGGTGGGTCCCAGAGGATGAACGGCGGCTTCTTTTCTCCGAGTTTCAGCCATTAATGAGGACTATTGATGAACCGGACGTCGATCATGGTCCGTTGTAACACGTTACCTAGGGAGTTCGCTAGGGCCAGTGTTCTAGCGGACAGGCCGATGAACCAGATCACACAGCTCTTGTTCCCGTTCCTAACCAGCCGGTCCTCGACTGATACGGACGGCTCATGCCGGTTACTCAAGCCGCACGTTGAGAAGCACGATCAATGACGGCAGGAAGAGAAGCGTCGAAAGAATGAGGAACGCGAGACAGATGCTCAGGAGTATACCGATGCTCGCAATTCCCTGATGTGGAGAAAAGGCGAGGCTTGCAGTACTGATCATCGTGGCCAGATTGCTGAACAGCGTGGCGCGGGCCATACTGGATTTCAGAAGGTTGTCCTCCCGTCTCGGGTCTTTCCAGTCGCGGACAATGAATATGACGCCGCTGTGGACCCCGATCCCGAGAATCAGAGGCACAACGATGACGTTGGCGAAATTCAGAGGGACGCCGAGCAACACCGAGGCGGCGGCCGTGAGAAGGAAGGCGAGCGCCATGGGGGTGAGTATCAGAAGGGTCTTGGAACTGCTTCTGAGACCGGCGAACACAAAGGCGCAGATCATGATCACCGCGTAAAGAGAAGCCTCCCTGAAAGAGGCCTTTATGGCCCTGCCTGCTTCGTACACCATCACAGGTGTGTCGGTCGCGTTTGGCGCCACTGACCTGACCGCACGGACAAATCCCTCCAGGCTTGCCAGGTTTGTGACGTTGTCCCGCGGGAACACCTGAACACGGAAGCGGCCGTCTGCGGATACGTACTGTCCCCGCAATTCTCGAGGGAGGGAGGATGGTCCCTCTACCAGGCTTGGCTGCAGCGATGGCCCAAGTCTCTCGAAGAGCATGGGAAGCCCGGGCGTCAAACTCTTGTCGAGCAGGGCAAGGGCGGACAAGCCGCGCCGGCTGTCGTCGAGCAGGGTCCTGAATCTTCTGATGCTGTCAGAAAGCTTCTGCGCCGACTCTCTGGTGGAATGCCGAAGTCCGTTGAGATGGCTCTCGAGAGACCGCTCTAGGCGTGCAAGCGCTTGAATGTTCTGCTCATAGGTGGGGCGTGTGACGTGGGGTCGCTCGAGCTCGGGTGACATGAAAAGAGCGATGTCGGAAATGAGATCGATCTTGTCCTGCTGATTGCCCGGGATGAAATCATGTATCGTGATGGCCGTTCTGACTTCTTGAAGGCTCTTCAGGTGCTCGGCGAGACGAAGAGCTTCGTCCTCACCGTCAGCAAGCACCGAAGTGGTCCATGGCTGACCCGTAGGGTCATTGAAGAGTTCCTTCATGGTTGCCACAGACTCTGATGACTTGTCGTGGAGGTTGAGGGGGTTGTAGTCGAAGAAGACTCGTGGAACGGCCAAGAGAGAGAACAACGCACACAGTGCCCCGACGGCGACGATCCTGCGCGGATACCTGTAAGGCAGGTTGATGAGCCACGGCCAGGAGGGTTTCCACTGGCGGCATTCCTTCACGGGGAGGACGGTCAGCAAAGCAGGCAAGACGGTCATGTTTCCCAAGAAACTGATGAACATGCTCGATCCTGAGATGAAGCCCAGCTCAGCCACTCCTGCATAGGCAGTGGGAACGAAGGAGTAGAAGCCAAGTGCCGTGGTTGCAGCGCTGAAGAAGAGACTTCTGCCGACACTGGTGGCTGTCGAAGCGATGCTGTTCAGCTGATGGCCGCTTTGCATAAGCAGCTCACGATACCTGAGGCAGAACTGAATGCTATAGTCGATGCCCAGTCCGATGAAAAGCACGGCGAATGAGACGGAGATCATGTTGAGACTGCCCACGGTGGCAAGAGCGAATGCGGTGGACCAGATGAGCCCCATGATCAATGTGACAAGGCTGCAAAAGATGAGGCGCCATGAGAAGTAGAGCCCCACAGAAAGGACCAGCGCCACGAGAAGGAGAGAAGCGACGGTCGCAATTCCTGTGCTGTTTCGGACTTCGAGGAGGTTCTCGTAAGCAAGTGCGAAATCTCCCGTGATCCGCACTCGCGCGGTTCCGGTCTGATTGTAGCCCAACTGCTTGGCAACCCGGCGAATGGTCTCGAGGTGGTCGCTTCCCGCAGACAGGGATGCATCCGCAACTCGTGGCTTCAGTATGATGAACTGGCGGCATCGCCTCGCGGTCTGCTCCGCGCCGAGCGCCAGGCCCTCCCATGACATCTGGTAGACCGTTCCGTGAGCCGCGCTACTGAAGGCGTTGCTCATCCCATCGAGGAGTAGGGCAAGAGTGCGGTCTTGGGCCTCACTGAGATCTTCTTGCTCCAAGGCCTTTTCAACGACCTCGAAAAGCCCGCGGATGCTGAGGTCCTTGGAGAGAAGCGCCAGAAAGGGTTGGGCTGCCGAGAGTCGGTCTCCGAGTCTCTCCAGTTCTTCGGTGTTCAGATACAGGAGGCCGTTCTTTTGAAAGAACGCTCCGGCCCCTGGTTCATAGACGTCGGCAAAGCTCGCCTTTTCTTGCCTCAGTTGCTCGGCTATGGCTTTCCGTGCTTCCTCTGCCTGTTCCGTGGTGATGCCATCGATGACAACAACGATGGTGTTGCTCTGTTGTGGAAAGGCCTTGGAGAACTCCTTGTACAAACCGCGGTAGGACAGCTTGTCGGACATCATGCCATGGATGTCGGTATTGATCCTGAAATTGGCGGCGGAGTAATAGAGGGTCCCAAGCGTCAGCAGGACACTGACCACGAGAACGGCGACTGCATGATGCTGGATGAGGAGAACCCATGCACTCAGCAGGCGCTGTGTGCGGGTCAGGGTAGGCTCGGTGAACATGGTTGGTTCGGGTCGATGTAAGTGTTGGTCCTTCAGATTATCTCGGTCAGCCAGTGGGCCTTGGCTCATTGGCCATCGCTCCGGGAGAATTCCCCAATCTTTCGCTTGAGCGACGCAACGAGCTCGTCAAAACCATTTTTATCAAGGACGCTCACAAATTGAGCGCGCGTATTGGCAAGCTGACTCACGCCCGAAATGCGTATGTCCACAATGCGCCAAGCATCCTCCGTCAGTCGCAGACGGTAGTCGAACTCCGTTTCTTTGCCTTGAGCGTTCAGCAGTTTGCTCAGGACTGCAGCGCCGCCTGCCGTCTGCGACTGTTTCGTTATCTCGAAGCGCTCTCCTGCGTATGCGTGAAAATTCTTCGCATAGTTCGCAATCAGCCATTTGGCATAGATTTCTTCAAACTGTCGCTGCTGCTCCTGCGTGAGAGTCTTCCAGTGTCTGCCTACAGAGACACTCGCCATGTAAGGAGGCAAGAAGGTCTCTGTCACGACTGGCTCAAGAAGTCGGTAGCGGCCGCTGAACCCCAATTCCTTGCCACCCCTCATGGCTTCGATCAGTGCCACGTTGAAGCGTGATATGACTTGGGCAGGCCCTGGCGTCTCACCCCTGATGTGCAGAGGCAGAACCATAACGGTGCAGAACACCAGCAGCGAGAAGCCGGCGAAGGCAGGTTTCTTGAGACACATGAACAGTCCTCCTTGCCGGACAGATCTCGATACACCCCACTGGACATCAGTCAGATGGTGCCATGCCATGAAGCCTCCTTTCATAGAGAGTGAGCATGGCGCGGATTCTACACCAAAGAAGCGGTTTGAAATGACTTCTACTGCCTCGCCCCGTTCGCAGAATTGGGGGGCACGATGGGCTGTGCCCTCTTGATCCGAGCCTTGGAGATGGGCGACCCCTTTTCTAGCCACTGTCCGGTCTTGGCCGTGCCCGCCAAATGAGCCAAGCGATTGACCTTTGAATCATTTGAATTTATATTCCCCATCGCATGCTGCGGACAAGTGATAACGAGGCCTTACAGTTAAAGGGAAATGGCCGATCATCTATCGAACACAGTCTTCGTGGTGGGAGCGGGCGGTATCGGATGTGCTCTGGGCTACGCTTTGCGCGCGGGCGGTATCGATGTGATCTTTGTCCAGGCCGACCCAGCCAAGGTGCGCTGGGGGCGCGCTCATGGCGTGGGTCTTGATGGGCATCCCTTGCTTCCGGCAAAGTTCGTCCATTTTGCGGAGTGGCAGCCGCCGCAAGAGGGCGTTATCCTTCTTTGTACGAAATGCTATGATAACAAGGCGGTGCTGAATCGACTGCCCCCGACAGTGACCGTCGTTCCAGTTCAGAACGGCTTTGATCCTGACCTGATCGAGCGCAGTCATATCGAAGGCATCGCCTCCTTCGTCTCCGAGTGTTTTCCTCAAAAAACGCACACGCGAATCACCCGAGGGGGGAGTCTGCATATTGGGTACACTGCATTGAGCGAGCACCGCCGCGAATCTACCTCTGTGGAACCGTTGATCGAAGTACTGCGGCGACACGGCCGCTTTCGGGTCCGGAAGGTCGCAGAGATCCTGCCCTACAAGTATGCAAAATTGATGTATAACTCCGCCATCAGCCCGCTCGCAGCGGCTGCGGGACTTGATAACAGCCAGCTGTTGATCAATCGCAGGGCGCGGCAGCTGTTCTTCGCCATGTTGCGCGAGAATTACCGGATCCTAAAAGATGCCCAGGTGCCTTTGGGTAAGATCGGACCATTTCACCCCGACACAGTCGACCGTATTCTGCGCTGGCGAGGGCTCGCCTGGGCGCTCGCATGGCCGTTTTCCGTGAGCTTGCACAACACGTATTGTTCCATGTCGGGGGACATTCCCAAAGGTCGCACCGAGATCGACAACTACAACGGCCATCTTCTGCACCTGGCGGGTGATCGTCCCTGTCCCCTCAATCGTCGTGCCTACGCGCTGCTCAAACGGATGGAAGCAGGACCCCTCCAACCAGCTCTGCAGAGGTTGGACGAGCTGATCCTATGAAGCCACACAGGGTCCTAGTCACGGGCGGCGCGGGATTCATCGGCTCGCATCTGGTGCGACAGCTCGTCGCTGCGCATCATTCGGTGCGTGTGCTGGAGAAGCCGGGAGCCTCGGTCGCGCACTTGCCGCAAGACCAGATCGAGATAGTCTTCGCCGACATCCGCGATGGAGCGGCCGTGGCGCGGGCAACGGGCGACTGTGACGTTGTGCTGCACTTGGCGGCCAATCCCAACCTGTGGGCGCGCAACCCGGATGACTTCGAGCAAATCAACCACCAAGGGACGCGCCATGTGCTCGAAGCTGCCAGGAGCGCCGGCGCACGCCGCATCGTCCACGTCTCCACGGAATCGATTCTCGCGGCGGCGCGTGGTCAGGAAATGATCACGGAAAAAACCCAGACCTCACTGAGCGACATGATCGGGCCTTACTGTCGCAGCAAGTGGCTCGCCGAACAGGCTGCCCAGGAAGCCGTGGAAGCCGGACAGCCGGTGGTGATTGTTCGGCCCACCGTTGCTGTTGGTCCCGGCGACCTTAAACTGGGGCCACCATCCCGCTTGATCTGTGATTTTTGCAACGGTCGGGTTAAAGCCTATCTGGACGGCGGTCTCAATCTCATCGACGTTCGTGACGCCGCCGCCGGAATCTGGGCTGCTGCCGAGCGCGGCGAGATCGGCCGTCGCTATCTGCTGGCCGCTGAAGACTGGAGCATCCTTGGCCTTTTGCGTTTCTTGGCCAAGCTGCGCGGCCGGCCCGCGCCCCGATGGCGAGTTCCCTACGCGCTTGCGCTCGCCTTTGCGTATCTCGAAGAACGGGCTTGTCGCCGCTTCACCGCCGCTGTGCCCATGGCAACGGTCACGGGGGTTCGACTGACGCAGAGGCACTTTCGCTTCGATGGACGTCAGTCGGCGCGGGAATTGAGACTGCAACCCATGCGCGACTGCGGCGCCGCTGTGGCAGAAGCCCTGGGCTGGTTTCGGGCTGCCGGTTTGATCACGACGTAGGCCCGCGGCCGGCAGAGCCCGCCGAGAACAACCACAGGCGGTGGTCCGGAATCTTTCTGCGACACTGTCGACAGCCTGATCAAGCCGCTCATCCGGTGCGTGACGGCGTCTCCCTCAACCGCTGCAATTTCCCCTTACCGCGAGGTTCGTGAGGAAGTACGAGGGAAGATCGGTCATTTCCTTGAGGTGTACTGCAAGTGCCCTCTGGAAGTTCTCATTAGAAGGGACACGAAAGGCCTTTATCGAAAGGCCTTGGAAGGAAAAGTTTCTAACTTTACCGGTATCTCAGACCCTTATGAAGAACCGTTGTCCCCGGAAGTCGTCTTAGAGACCGATAAGGACACCCCTGAGGGCTGTATGGAGAAGGTTCTAGAGAAGATGCAACAGGCAGGATACTTGTCTTTTTTTCGGAATGGTTTGAGAGCATCCCAACCATAATGTTCGTGGATGCGATCACCCAACGAGAGCCGGCCCTGATTCAGGTGCGCGACATCCGGAACATTTCTGAAGGCCGCATTCTCGACGCAGCTGTCTTCGAGACTCATCGATGGTGGCTCAGTAGGGTGTTACTAGTAAGTTGATAATGAAGCTCCCCGCAGCATGCTGCGGGGAGCTTCATTGCAGCCCTTCCCTAAGCGACCCAAGAGCGGGGCGTCTTTTTCGTCCAGAAAATCACAGAAGCCGTGGATCAGGGAAGGGTCCGGCGGGAAGACGTCGAAAGCATTATTGCCGCTCTGGAGAAGCGTCAGGAGAGACGGGTCGGCGAGATTCGCGCCCTCGTCAATGAAGTGCGGAAACTGCAGGCTGAAGAGACCTATCTTGGAGCCATCATCGGAGGAGGCCTTTTACGTACGAATCCACAAGTAATATTCAAGGCGGCTTGGGTGTACGGGCGGGGGTGCAACAGGAGACTAGGATCGTTCAGCCCTGTCCGTATTTAGTACTAGTTTTTAGAGAGATCCTTCCCTAATATTATAGTGCCATTAGGCCAGAGGCATTTGCTCCTATAGCGACGAGTTGGCCAGCCGGCCCAGCTCATGTCGCAGCGAGGGAAATCAACGTCAGTCGCCTCCGCGCAATTGACCGGGGGGGACGGCATCATTGTCCTACACGAAAGGAGACCCGCATCATGAAGACTTGGACGCTCCATTTCATCATCACCATGTTCGCAGTGACCGGATTTGCGACGACCTCATTCTCGGGGCAGTCGAAGACGTGACGGGCAACACGATCAGCGCCGAAGCGGAACGAGCGAAGAGCAAGGCGAAGGGTGAAATGGAACGGGCAAAGGGAACAGCCAATGAAATGAAGGAAAAGGCCAAGTAATCCTGAGCCCTTGCGGGCTGGGGTCGAGCTGTCCCGAATTACCCGGTCACACATTGCCCGAGTACTCTCATATATTTATCAAGGAGGAGGTTCGCGATGCGCAGCGGATTGCGATTAAGAACAATGATTCTTTATGGAACGATGCTGATGTGGGCATGGAGCCTGATGCCCATGGGATTGCCGGTCGCCTATTCGCAACAGCCGGTCCCTGTAGAACCGGTCCCCGTAGAACCGGTCCCCACGCAACAGCCGCCGACCATGACGCCGACAGAAGCCGAACAGGCCAGGGAGGCTGAGCGGTTGAGACAGGCCGAGCGAGCGCGAGCGGCCGAACCGGAAACGAGAGTTGAACATAAAACAGTGCGCCCGAGCGAAACGTACGTGGCAGGGTTCGGCGGCTATACATTCGGCGGTGGGCTCAGTGACGTCGAAGGCGCGGGATTCCTGTCCGGACTTCGGGGCAATGATCGCGATCTTGCGGATTCGGTCGTTTATGGTGGAAAGGTCGGGCATTTCTTCGGCGATCGAATGGATTGGCTCGGCGTGGAGATGGAAGCGTTCAATACGACTCCCCATGTGAAGCAAGACGGTCAGTTGCCCGGTGTCCACCAACGAGTCACGACCTTGGCCTTCAATGTGGTCGGCCGGCTGAAATTCGGCTGTGAAACGAAAACAGAGCGAACGGAAACGCGAACGGAGCGCGCGGGGACGCGGACGGATGAAGGCTACACGGAGCGGAAGGATCCGACGACGGGAGAGCTGTACAGGGAACGGCGAGATCCAAGCACCGGAGACATCTACACGGAGCGGCGAGATCCAAGAACGGGAGAGGTCTACGTGGAACGGCGCGATGCGAGAACAGGAGAGGTAATACGCGTGGAGCGAGCTGTGGAAGCGACACGCGACATCCGCCATGAAACCCGATATGAGCGGGAATTTTGCCGGGTGCAACCCTATGGCGGGGTAGGACTTGGCGTCTTCTTTGCCAATCTGTCGAACAATGTCAACAGCGCCTCCGACAACGCCGTGCCGGGCTTCAATGCCTTGGCTGGTCTGCGCTATTTCGTCACCGAGCGCATCGCGCTGTTTGGTGAATATAAATACAATTATGCGGCGTTCGATTTTACCACCGATGGCCCTTTCGGAGCAGCAGTAGGGAAAGCTGATTACCGGGTTAATCATATAGTCGGAGGGCTATCGATCCACTTCTAACAGGCTGCGGAACAACTCGATTGGTGTGCGTCGACAGGCCAGACTGGCTGAGGGGACAGGCGAGCCTGTCTGCGTGGCAGGGTGTGGCGCAGAACAACTCAGGAGGCGGCGAAAGACCTGGGCGCCGTCAGCGGACCGGTCGGCGATAAGGCCGGGTTGCAAGCCGCCTTCCAACGCTTGGGCATGGAATCCTGGATGGTGGACAAGTTTTCAGGCCTCCTCTCCGACTTTGCCGGGAAGATGGGAGGAGAACCGGTTAAAAACGCCTTGGCCGCGGTGATGAAGTAGGCGGAATGCTGTATCAACCGGATGTCCCTTCACGACAACCTGAAAGGCGGTCGCGATGAACCATACCTCATTGACGGACAAGTCGGTGGCATCGACCATTCTGGCCTTCGGGATTTTGTTTGCGGCTTGCGCGACACCCCCACCCGGCATCGAGCCGCTGAAGATCTCCATCGCGAACATCGCGCCCAAGGACATGACCCTCTTTGAACAACACTTCGATGTCCAGCTCCGAATCCAGAATCCGAACGAGAAGGAGCTGGGCTTGAACGGCATGCGATTCGAGATCGACCTGAACGAGAAAGAGTTTGCAACCGGCATGACCGGTGAAAAGGTGGTCGTCCCCCGGTTTGGCTCCCAGGTCCTGAACGTGGAGGTCATCACCGGCGTCAGCAGTTTTCTGCGTCAGTTCCAGCAAATGAACAAGACGGGAACCAGCAAGGTTCGTTATCGCATCAAGGGAACCGCCTTTGTGGAGAGTCCCGGCACGTTCAAACTGCCGTTCGATGAGCAGGATGAAATTGATCTCAGTCCTACGCAGCCATCCGAGCCACAATAGCTTCCTGGAGGGAGGTCGATGCGCCAGGTGGAGGTGACTCAGTAGCAAGCTGAACAGAATCGCGAAGCCGGCCTCGCCGAATACAAGCGCGCGTTCTCAGCCTCCATGACCGGTCGATAATGGGGATGCTTCTTGGCACATTGCTGCTCCCATCGGTCGGGTTACTTTGCCAGTTGCGGCGTGCTGCAAGCCCATAATATGCCCACTGATGCGGGACATTCTTCACACAGGCGCGCACGGCAGGAGCAGCAGCGCGTTGTATCACGTATGTTTTATGGAGGGCTACCACATGACACGGATCATCGACAGGATTCCGAATCGGAGACAGTGTGCCGCAATGGCGGCGGTGGCAGCAGGAGGCGTCGCATTATACCTGGGAATCGCCGCGCTTCCGGCTGATGCGGAAGTTGCCGGACTGGGCGAGTCCCATCGAAGTGGACGCTGGGAAATCATGCTTGGCCCGCAATACACGTTCGAAAGAAATCTTAAACTTGAGGGAGGGACCACAGCGAACATAGAGGATACCGTGGGGTTTGCGTTTCAGTTCGGGTACAACTTTAATGAGCACTTGAATCTCGGGGGCATGTTTTCCTGGAGCAATCCCGATTACCAGGCAGTGATCCAGCCAAATCCTGCAAATGCCGCAGCGGCTCGCTCCCAAACCGGATCCGTCGAAACCAGCACATTCGGGCTCGTGGGGACCTATCACCTTCTCAAAAGTCCTCTCACCCCCTACATGGACACGAATGTCAGCGGGGCGTATATCTAGACGGATATCGCCGAAGGTCCGCCTATCAGCGGATGTTATTGGGATTGGTGGTTTGGGTATGTGTGTGGGTCCGTACAGCCAACCAAAGACGGAGTCTTCTTGAGCTACGGAGTCGGCGGAGGCGTGCGATGGGATGTCGCCGAAATGCTCGTTCTTCGCGCGGGTGTCAGGCAGCAATGGATCGATTTCCCTTCTTCCGGAGCCATCGGTTTTACGACGTTCAAGTTCGATATCGGGTGGTTATTTTGAAAAGAGTGGACGCTTGAGATGCGCCTTTTGTTCCGTCGATCGAAGCCTCAAGGAACGGTTTGATGTGGCAATCGCTCTGCATGATTCTGTTCATGGAGTCTCTGTTTGCATGGAGTGGGATGGCTTTCGCCGATGAAGATAAGGCCAAGCTCGATAATACCGAACTTGCCAAGCAGACCCAAAACCTGACAGCGGGGGTCAGTTTGGGCTGGGCGACAGTACCTTCACCGCATGGGTTGCTCCGACGTTTGCGGGACACTGGACATTCGGCCTTGGGCCGGTATTCTATGTGCCCACGGCCACGTTCGATTTGGTGAAGACGAACCAATGGGGTCTCGGGCCTTCGGCCGTCCTGGTGTACCACAAAGTCCGGTGGGTGGTAGGAGGCATGATCAGCCATGTGTTCCGGATTGCGGGTCCCAGCTCGGATCTTGGACCGAACAAAACGTTTCAAGACAGAGAGCGCACCAGCTTGAATCAGGTGATCGTGCAGCCGTTTCTGAACTACAACTTGGAAAAGGGCTGGTATCTAGTTTCGGCGCCTCAGATTACGGCGAACTGGAAGGCGGAGTCCGCCGATCGCTGGCAGGTTCCCATCGGCAGAGGAGCGGGGAAAGTGTTTGTCATCAGCGCGCAAAAAATCAACAGCAGTCTGCAGGTTTACTACAATGTCGTGAGCTCGGACAACATGCAGGGGCCGGAATGGACGGTCCGCTTTGCCGTGCAGTTCCTGTTCCCGAAATGAGGTGAGACGGAAGACTTCCAGGTCCGACGAAAAGTAAGGCTTATGAACCTAGAACTCAAGAAAAGCGAAGGCTTCACAGCCGCATATTTCTTCCTCGTGCGTTCGTCATTGCCTTTTATCTCTGAGTTCAAGTTTTGGAAACAGCCCAATTATGATTGCGCAGCATGGAGAATCGCATGAGCTGGAATGAAATCATAGGCTTCGTAGCGGGATTCGGAACCACGTTCGCGGCGATGCCGGATTTAATAGCGATGCTTCGTCGACGGTCGTGCGATGGCATGAACCCGACCATGGCTGCATCATGGGCAGATTCCAGATTGTATGGGTGTATTACGGAATCTTAATCGAGTCACGACCGGTGATCGTGTGGAATGTGATCGCGGTCGTCATCAACTTCGTTATGGTTGGCTTCTATTTTCATTTTGCCCGCTCAATGAAGAAAGAAATGACAAAAGACTGGCCCGTGTGAGGGAAAAGATCGCGGGAAGTCTGTTTCGTCAATAGCGGTACGCTGCGCACTTGTCAGCTGTGGTCAGCGGTAAACCGGGTCTCGGCGGGCGGGAGCCGAGATTGGACCGGACCAGCGCGGCACACCGCTCTAAGGCCTGAAGGCCATGACGATCTGGGCGGAGGAGCAGTACGGCGAGCATGCGTGAGATGACCTCCGAAAAGGAGATGATGCCGCTGGGCTTGGCAGTAATGCTCCGCTTAGTGTTTTCTTCTGAAATATCCGTCCCCATCATCTCTGGGGAATGAGGTCGGTACCACACCGAGAGGAGGGACTATGGACAAGGAGAGAGATCGGGCCGCTGCCGCAATAGCCAGGGCTCATCTGGAGCTTGAAGAGGCTCTTGCGGAACTCGATGCCATGCCTGCGTTGGATTCCCGGGCGGTGACGTTTGCAGCCCACATGCTCAACAACTATCTCACCGTCACCGGCGGAACGGTCGAATTGATTCAAAACCAGCTGGCCGCGTACGGCGATCAGCAGGTAAAGACGTGGCTTGAGGGGTTGCAGCATGTGACCAATTTGATGCATCGGACGGTCAGTCAATTAGTGATGAACGCCCCGTCCGCGCCCGAACCGACACTCCGGCTCGAGAAAGTGGAGCTGCCGCTGCTGGTTCAACGGGTTTGCCAGTATTATCAACGGGAGGCAGATAAGAAGGGGATTCGGGTGGTTCACAATGCGTCGAGCAACGTCCTGCCGGTCCGTGCGGACCGGGTCATTTTCGCGGCCGTCTTGGGCAACTTGCTTTCGAATGCGGTGAAGTATTCGCCGCCAGGCATGCCAATCGAGGTGCAGGTGCGAGATGAGAACGGCTCGGTTCGCTGTGACGTGCAGGGTCAGGGACCGGGCCTCAGCCAGGAGGATCAAGCCAAACTCTTTCAAGAAGGTGGTCGGCTTAACCCGCAGCCTACAGGCGTCGAGTCTTCCATGGGCTATGGTCTGGCCGTGGCCAAGCAATTGATCGAACAGATGGGCGGCAAGATCTCCTGCACAAGCGTGTCTGGCCAAGGTTCGTGCTTTTCAGTCCTTGTCCCCCAATACGCAGGGCCGACGGACAGCTGAGACAGATTACCTTTGCAAAGGTCACGGTGCCGCTAACCGACTTTCTCAATCGCGTAGGTGGACAGCCCGGCCATCGCTCATGAGCACGTAAGCAAACCATTGCATAAGGAAGCCACTCATGAATATGAAACTGAAACGCATCGCCATTAATTTCGCGGTTTTTGCATGTTTCGCCTCCTCAGTGTTCGCTGGCGACTATGAATTCAGCGGCGGCTTTCCGACTCAAGAAACGATTCAAAAAGCTCGGACGATCCCCATTCAGTTCTCGCTCGGCGAGGGCCTGGACATCGGGCAGGACGTCGGGTCACCGGTGGACTTCACCTACAAGCTGCCGTTCAAGTTCACCGGAAAAATTGAAAAAGTGCAGATCGATCTGAAGTGACGATGAAAAGCAGGTGATGCGGGGGTCTCCGGAACGGTGACGGCGTTACGGGCACAACCCTATTCAATTGAGTAAGAGAAATATCAGGCTGACGCTATTTCGTGCCCAGAGGGTTTGTCCATTTAAGACCAGGGAATCGCGAGAAATCGCGATCGGTGGTATGGAGAATTACCCCATGCTCGATCGCAATGGAGGCAAGAACAGCATCCATGATGAGCGGGCCGACAGTTTGCCCGTTTCGCATCAGCTCTTGCAGGATGTCCCAGTGACGCTCGCCTGGCTCCAGAATTCCGACCTGTGGCTGGGAGAGCCAAGATGCCACTGCCGCTTCTGCTTCGGTGGTAGCGAGTGGACGTTCGAAGGCGCGAGGATTCGTTGAAATTCTGAGGAACGCCCAGATTGTCAACCAAGCGAATCGCACAAGTTCGGACCCGGAAAAGATGTTCTCCAGCCACGCTCTACTCGCTTCGTGCTGATTCGACTGAGGGTGGTAGGCATAGAGGAGGAGGTTGGCATCAATGAGGATCATCGATGGAGCGAGCCTTCCACTTGCTCCAGCAAATCGGCGACACTGTCCAGGGTGAGGCCAGGTAAGAGTTTCCCGAGGTCCCGGGCGACCACCCTGAATGGCTCCTTCGGGGATCGGCTGTGTCTCGTCGAAAGGCCACGCCGTAGCAGCTCATTCACAGTCTCTCGGAAGGAGCGACCGGAACGACGCGCTTCCGCCTTGAGCTTGGCCGCGATATCGTCATCAAGGGTCATGGTTGTGCGCATGCGATGATGCTAAATGAATAGCATCATGATGTCAATATGCTGACCGACATCGGAAGATTCGCTTGGGACGACCCCAGCGAGGACACCATGAATACGCATCCCCTACAAGCTTTGCATTGTTTGCGACGCCACTCCACAATCACGCTGCTGCTATTGCTCTCCTGCGTGGCGGCCTGCGCCAAATCCGTTCCTGAGATTACTTCCGTGGATGGTCCGAAGGGTCAGCCGATGCAACGATTCAAAGTCTTGACCTTCAACACGCTGCATGGACTTGAATCCATCGGCGGCGGCGTACCTTCCCCGAACATGGAGAAGCTGGCCGCGCAGGGTCTGGACTACAACGGCCGGCAGGTCGACCAGGGGAAGATGAAAGCCACCGTGTTCGTCCGCTTCGGAGCCGATGACCCCAGACTATGAACCTCCCTTCAAGTTCACCGGGACGATCGAGAAGGTGACGATCGACCTGAAGGGAGACAAGCATGTCGCTAGGCTGAAAGGCGGCGATTAACAGAGCGCCAGGCGAAGAACGGGACATTTTGGCGTGATGGTGGATCGCATCTGGGTCGTGCTGAACTGCCTCAAGCGGAGCGAGGCGCGGGGTACGTGGCTCGAATCGCACTTTCGCCGGCAGATCCGGACGTTCTGGTTCGGACTGCTCTGGAGCTCGCTCTGCGTCGCCTTCATCATCATGACCTTTGGGATCGGCATTCTCCTCACGTGGCTGCCGATGATCGTGCTCGGGCTCTGGTTCGTGTACCGGATCGTGCGCGGCTGGGTGGCCCTCGCCGGTGGCCGACCGATGTATGCGTGAACTGCCTGCTACAGCGGTCATCTCGCCCCCATTGGGATTCAATCGTCCGGTCTTCGGCAACCAGCCGACGCGATATTCCCGAGTCATAAGCCCGCCACGGTTATGCACTTGCAGGCAGGAGGCACCCTTTCATTGAGCAGCCACAACGTCTCCTCTGGAGTCGAGGAGAACGGCGCCGTAGCAAGCATCACATTTACCTGCGGCCGTTTCTCGATCAACCGCTCTTATCCCACTACGGGTCTCACTTAGGGAATAAGAGGAGGCCTGTCAATCTTTCCAGTTGCCGAATGGTGACGAGATCGACAGAATACGGGCCGTCTATCAGTGCGAAACCAAGGAGGTCTGAGTTATGAGAGTCATGAAATTTATCTGGTTGGCCCTGGCGTTGTTGGCGTGGTTGCCCACAGGAGCCGGCGCACGAGCCGGCCAAGAAGCCGAACATCCTCGTCATCTGGGGCGACGACATCGGCACCTGGAACATCAGCCACAACAACCGCGGCATGATGGGCTACAAGACGCCGAACATCGACCGCATCGCCAAGGAAGGCGTCGCCTTCACCGATTACTACGCGCAGCAGAGCTGCACCGCGGGCCGCGCGGCCTTCATCAGCGGCAGCGTGCCGGTGCGCTCCGGCATGACCAAGGTCGGCATGCCCGGCGCCAAGGAAGGCTGGCAGAAGACCGACGTCACGATGGCCACGGTCCTGAAGAGCCAGGGCTACGCCACCGGCCAGTTCGGCAAGAACCACCAGGGCGACCGCGACGAGCACCTGCCGACCATGCACGGCTTCGACGAGTTCCTCGGCAGCCTCTATCACCTCAACGCCGAGGAGGAGCCGGAGAACCGCGACTACCCGCGCGACATGAAGCTGCCCAACGGCAAGACCTTCCTGGAGCAGTTCGGCCCGCGCGGCGTGATCAAGTCCAAGGCCGACGGCAAGGGCGGCCAGACCATCGAGAACCTCGGTCCGCTGACCAAGAAGCGCATGGAGACCATCGACGATGAGAACCATGGCCGCCGCCAAGGAATTCATCACCCGCCAGGCCAAGGCCGGGCAAGCCGTTCTTCTGCTGGTGGAACGGCACCCGCATGCACTTCCGCACCCACGTGAAGGCCGAGCACATCGGCCTCTCCGGCCAGGACGAGATACGGCGACGGCATGGTCGAGCACGACATGCACGTCGGCGAACTGCTCAAGCTGATCGACGACCTCGGCCTCGCCGAACAACACCATCGTCCAGTATTCGACCGACAACGGCCCGCACTACAACACCTGGCCCGATGCCGGCACCACGCCCTTCCGCGGCGAGAAGAACTCGAACTGGGAAGGCGCCTTCCGCGTGCCGTGCTTCATCCGATGGCCCGGCCATTTCCCGGCCGGCACGACGCTCAACGGCATCGTCTCGCACGAGGACTGGCTGCCGACCTTCGCCGCCGCCGCCGGCGCGCCCGACATCAAGGAGAAGCTGCTCAAGGGGGCGTGGAACTCAACGGCCGCACCTACAAGAACCACATCGACGGCTACAACCTGCTCGATTACCTCAGCGGCAAGGTGAAGGACTCGCCGCGCAAGGAGTTCATCTACGTGGGCGACGACGGCGACGTGGTGGCCATCCGCGTGGGCGACTGGAAGGCGATCTACCTGGAGAACCGCGCCGAGCAGCTGCAAGTGTGGCGCGAGCCCTTCGTCCACCTGCGCCTGCCGCTGCTCTTCAACCTGCGTCGCGATCCGTTCGAGAAGTCCCAGCACAACTCGAACACCTACCACGACTGGATGATCGACCGCGCGTTCGTGCTCGTGCCGCTGCAGGCGGTCGCCAGCAAGTTCCTCATGACCATGAAGGAGTTCCCGCCCAGCCAGAAGCCGGGCGACTGGAGCCTCGATTCGCTGGAGAAGCAGATCAAGGGCATGACCACTGCCGGGGAGTAAGCACATCGCAGGTACGGGGTGCCGTCGGCGACGACGGCACCCATTTGCCCCACACAAAGGAGCAAGATGAGGCTTCTCAGTGAAAAGGAGACCGATGAGGAGATCGCGAGCCATGAAGACGGTTGTTCTTCTAGCTTTGCTGATACTGTTTGGGCATGGCATCGCGACGGCGGCGCCAGCGATAGATGACCCGCTCCCCTCATGGAACGAGGGAGCGGTGAAGTCCAGCATCGTCAGTTTTGTCGAGAAGGTTACGAAGGAGGGCAGTGCCGATTTCATTCCACCGGCGGAGCGCATTGCGGTCTTCGACAATGACGGCACACTCTGGGCGGAGCAGCCGATCTACTTTCAAGTGCAATTCGCGTTGGACCGCGTCAAGGCGCTCGCGCCGCAGCATCCGGAGTGGAAGGACAAGCAACCGTTCAAGGCTCTGTTGGAAGGCGACAAGAAGGCCTTTGCGGCCGGCGGTGAGAAGTACCTCTTGGAAGTCATCGCTGTGTCGCACACCGGCATGACGACGGACGAGTTTCAGGCCATCGTCAAAGATTGGCTTCGCACGGCGCAGCCATCCACGATTCGAAAGGCCCTACACGGAATGTATCTATCAGCCCATGCTCGAGCTGCTCGCCTACCTGCGCGCGAACGGCTTCAAGACCTTCATTGTGTCCGGTGGCGGTGTGGAGTTTATGCGCGCCTGGGTCGAGAAGGTGTACGGCATCTCGCCCGAGCAGGTCGTTGGGAGCATGGGGAAGCAGAAGTTCGAGATGCGTAACGGCACGCCCGTCATTGTGAAGTTGCCGGCCGTGGATTTCATAGATGACAAGGAAGGCAAGCCTCTCGGCATTCAGAAATTCATCGGCCGGCGGCCGATCTTCGCCTTCGGCAATTCTGACGGTGATCATCAGATGTTGCAGTGGACCGCCGCTGGGTCCGGGCTGCGGTTCATGGGACTGATCCATCATACGGATGCCGAACGTGAGTGGGCCTATGACCGAACCTCGCATATCGGCAAGTTGGACAAGGCACTCGACGAGGCGATTGCCAAGAGCTGGACGGTCGTGGATATGAAGCGTGATTGGAAGCGGGTCTTTCCGTTTGACGAGCGATAAAATACGCCATGTGCATTCCCTCATGCCGGCAGGCCCAAGACACCAACGTTGACCCACGGAAAATGGCTCGGCCCGCTTGCTGCATCCTTGTGGTCCTCATGCCGGCACTGCTTGGCGTCATCGACTCACGGGGAGAACCGTACGAATTACCGGAAGAACGAATGGCCGAGCAGGTGCTGGGACCGGAGCTGATCGCAGGCCCGGAGTACCGCGTCGAGGATCGGATCCTCCACGATGGATACACGAATGAGTATTCCGTGTCGTCCCCGCTCGGTCGGTTTGTCGCTCACGGCGACACGATGTTTGTTCGCTTGCGACGCGAGCTGCACGCCATCGCCGATCTGCGCGCGCGCAACCTGGTCGGGGTGACGGTCGAGGCCGCCATCAAAGAAACGCTCGTTCCTCTCAAGGCTCTCGGCCGGCTTGCCTCGAAGCCGGGACAAACGCTTGTCGGAATCCCCCTGGGAATCTCTCGACTGATCGAATCATCCAAGGACAGCCTGTCGTACGAGGCGGGGCCCTATGAAGACAACAGCGTCGAATCGTTTGCCCGAGTATCCGCGTATAAACGTCGCATTGCCGTTCATTACCATGTGGATCCATACTCCACGAATCCGATCCTCCAGCATGAATTGGAACGTGTCGCATGGGCGCATGTGGCCGGGTATGCCACCACCTTTGCCTTGATGTTGGTTCCCGCGCCGAACCCGCTGCCCTTGCTGTTGACCTCTCTCACGACCGTAGAGGTGCTGAATCAAGCCCTGGAGGAACAGGGGCCGTCGGAACTGTACAGTCTCAGCAAAACAAAGTTGAAGGCCATGCAGATCAATGACGAATTGGCCCATCAGTTTCTGACCCATCCGTCGTACAGCCCCCGACATAGAACGATCATTGCGTTCGCTCTCGAAGGGCTGACGAAGGCTTCACATCGAGACCGCTTTATCGGCGCGGCCTTGAACGCTCTGTCTGAGGAAGAAGCGTTGTTCTACCAGCAAGAAGCCGAACTCCTGCAGGCCTACAACCAGCAGCGAGCGCCCATCCGCGATATCGACGTCGTCGGACGTATTCCGGTCGGCCTCACCGAAGACCGAACGCTATTTTGTCCATTGGCCATGGACTATGCCATATGGAGCGAGAGAAGCGAGTCCGCCTATCAGCGTCTCACGAAGAGGGCCACCATGGCCGGCGAGGGGTCGCACATCGAGATTTGGGTCAGTGGAAGCTTGTCGCCAAGAACCCGATTCGAGCTGCTTCAGCGCGGCGTCGCCCCTCGTGAACATGCGGCTCGTGACATCCCGCTGATCGATTGGAAGGACTGATCGTCCGACATATGATGCAGTTTCGGAGTCGGAGCGGCCTGCGATGGAATATCAACCGCTCGTTCTTCGTACGCGGCGCGACCTGGGCGATGGCAAGTGGCACGCAGGTGTCGAAGCTGAAGCGGCGACCAAGGCCGGTAATGTGGGCATCCAAGGGAGCGGAGGCACAGACCATCTCATGAAGAGGGGCGGCACCTCTTACGTGCTGACGGATGCCGGCGTGTCCGCCACCGTGACCATTGCCGTGTTACGGGCTCAGCCCTATTCAATCGAGTAGGAGGTTGTCAGTCATTGGCTCAATGGAGGTCAGCATGGAGCGGGCGTCGGATTCTCTCGTCACCTGGACGAAGGTCGTGTACGCGCTGCACGCATTCAGCCTGCTCACCGGCATCCTCGGCACAAGTTGCCCTTCAATGGGAACATCTCCGCGTACGCGAACGTCGTTCGGCGGGATCCTGGGCCGGACTGGACGTTACGGCTGCAGATCGCCCTGCTGCTGCCGAAATCGATTTCTTGACCCCGGCGAACAAGCGATTTCTTTTTCCCCGATTACGCGACTTCCCGCCTTTTCTCTCGTCCGCAGGCGCTTGTGTGGGCTTCCCGTTTTCGCCAACATCGCCACCTTCAGCAACACCCGCAATCCGTCGTTCACAGCATGGGCCGTTCCGAAGTGCCGCCATAGCTCAGGAGCGATGACGACGGTGTGGGCGCCTTTCGGAAAACGATGGGCGTGTCGCCCCCGGACAGCTTGCCCCAGTCGTATCGCTCGAAGGCGTCTTCAGGTGGAATAGGTCTACGATGCGTCGAGTCCCTCTTCACATTTTCTCCTCTGGATTGGTGAGGCTTTTCTGGCACTGATCAGCCGAAGAACGGCATGGCTGGAAAACCTTCAGCTTGCATGCATGACCAGATGTGACTGATATATGGTCGTGAGCAAGGTGCGCATAGCTGATCTGAAGAGCCATCTCAGCGAATACGGCTATGGCTTCAACGATATGGCCGGCAATGTCTGGGAATGGACCAGTGACTGGTATCGGCACGACTAATATCAGACGGTCGCGGCGCAACCGCTGGTGGTACGCAACCCCCAGGGACCGGTTGACAGCTTCGATCCCAGTGAACCAGGCGTGAAGAAGAAGCTCCGCGAGGGCTGGTCCTTCTTCTGTACGGATTGATACTGCGCGCGCTATATTGCAGGCGGGCGAGGGGAAGTCTTTTTATGGACGTGTCGGTCGGTGGTCACAACAGAATCCGTCAGAAGAAACGTGTGTGCGAGATGAAGCAGTCCGCTCAAACGGCGGGTACGGTCCGGCATTGCGCCGGGGCGGAAGAAGGAGGCCTATCATTCATGGAGACGCTGATGAACCGACAACGTTCACTATGGGCTCTCATTCCATTGATCCTCGGCCTGAGCGCTTGCACAACCTTCAACGTGAAGACCGACCATGATCCCACAGCGGATTTCACCACCCTCACAACATTTACTTTCGTGGGGCTGGCAGAATCCGAAAAAGGCGGGATCCACGACAATTCGTTGATGCACAAGCGGATTGAATCAGCCGTCGCACGCGAGCTGACTGGGAAAGGGCTTCGACAAGTCGATCTGAATCAACCATCCGACCTCCTGGTTTACTATTGGGTCAGCACGAAGGAGAAGCAGCAAATCCAGAGTACCGGACCGTCCGCCGGCGCCTATGGCTGGCGTGGTGGATACGGGTGGGGGGCGGGATACGGAAGCACCGTCACCACCTATGAGTATACGGAAGGAACCTTGATTCTTGATCTGGTCCGACCAACCAAGAAGGAGCTGATCTGGCGTGCGACGATTGTCGGCACGTTGCAGGAGAGACCGAAGGACAATATCGATCTCGCGAATAAGGCAATCGCTGAGGCGTTTGAAAGCTATCCATCTACAAGGAAGTAGATGCTCACGCCTTCGGGTGGGCGGCTATGCGTAGCAGAACCGTGAAGCGGGCCATCATCGAAGCCGCACGTATCACGCATCTGAGGTATTTCTACCGCACCTTGGGAGAACTCCTCAGGATCCAGCGAGCAGTCTCTCTTGGGCTCCCTGTTCCAGCTTCACTGCGGAAAAGCAGTAAGCCGGTGAGAGAGATTGCCGGCATCATGACGCTGTTCCAAACCCCTTCAGAATTTTTCCGGGATGAATGTTCTGTCCTTCATCGTCGCCTGGTCATCGTATTTGTACTTCTTCGATCGTTCGGGCAGTTTCACCTTCTCGCGCTTCACCTTCTTGTAGGGAATCAGGCTCAGCAGGTGACTGATGCAGTTGAGCCGCGCGGCCTTCTTGTTGTCCGATCGAATAATGTACCACGGTGCATGCTTCGTGTCGGTCGCCTCCAACATCCGGTCGCGCGCGCGCGAATACTCGTACCATTTTTCGCGCGAGGGCAGATCCATCGGGCTCAGCTTCCACTGGCGCAAGGGGTCATCGACCCGTGCCTCGAAGCGCCGTTCCTGCTCCTCGTTGCTCACCTCCAGCCAGTACTTGATCAGGATGATCCCGCCCCTCGTGATATACCCTTCGACAATCGAGGCGTGTCCGAGGAAGCCTTCGTACTGTTCCTTGGTGCAGAAGCCCATGACATGTTCGACTCCGGCACGGTTGTACCAACTGCGGTCGTAGATGACGATTTCTCCGGCCGCCGGAAAGTTCGCCATATAACGCTGAATGTACATTTGGGTCTTCTCGCGGTCGGTGGGTGCGGGGAGCGCCACAACGCGGAACACGCGCGGACTCACGCGTTCGGTGATGGCGCGAATGGTGCCGCCTTTGCCGGCGCCGTCGCGGCCCTCGAACAGCACGATCACCCGCAGGCCTTTGTGTTTCACCCAGGCCTGCAGGTGGCAGAGTTCGGCCTGCAGCTTGCGCAGCGCCTTCTCGTATGCTTTGCCCTTGAGTTTGGACGTCCCCTTGTCTTCCTGCCCTTTGTCTTTTGCCATCGCCTTCCCCCTCTCTACTCGCAGATCAACGGATCGATTACCCTTCACGGCATTACGGCGTCTCCTCTCTCGCTCACCCTGATCCCCCTGTCAAATTGGCGAACAGCACCACCACGGAGCGCGACTCCGCCCGATAGGAGGAGCTGGGAATCGACGGGGCGGTTTGCCATGGAGTGATGTCGAGGGGCGAATCGAGGCCCGTATCGATCCAACGGCGCCACGGGTTTGCGCTGCCGTTGCCGATCGGAGGCAGCTCGAAATGAAGCGGTTCCCAATACGAGTTCAGAATCATGTAGAACAGGAGTCGTTCCCTCTTTAGCTCCGCGCTGACCGCCACGCTATGTGATTGTTGGCTCCAGTCCGGTTGCCCGAGTTTGACTCCGTGCCAGGATTTCTTCGCTTGATGGAGCAGTTGAGTCAGACTCGTACGCCGGCGCTCATGCTCCACGTCCCGTAAGATCCGTCGTTCGTTAAGCAATGTGACGAATCGGTGGACATCGGCGTGTTTGGCGACCAGCGTCCAGTCAAACCAATTGGTTTCATCGTCATGACAATAAGTATTGTTATTACCGCCCTGCGTACGGCGCACTTCGTCACCCATCAGAATCATGGGCAACCCGATAGACAGGAGCGTGACAGCGAAGAAATTCTTCACCTGCCGATTCCGCAGCGTCTCCACCGCGGGATCGTCCGTCGGTCCCTCCACGCCGCAGTTCCAGCTTCGATTGTCGTCGGCTCCGTCCCGGTTCTGTTCGTCGTTCGCCTCATTGTGCTTGCGGTCATAGGAGACAAGATCGTTGAGCGTGAACCCATCGTGACAGGTCGCGAAGTTGACGCTCTGCTCCGGCTCCCGTTGCTTGTGTCCGTAGATTTCCGGGCTTCCGACCATACGGTCGGCAAAACGCGCCAACGAACCCTCTTCACCGCGGAAGAAGCTGCGGGCATCGTCGCGGAACCGCCCGTTCCATTCTTTCCAGCTGTCCCCGATGAAGCTGCCCACCTGGTAGAGCCCGGCCGCATCCCACGCTTCAGCGATAAACTTCACGCCCGCCATTGACGGGTCCGTTTCGATATCCCACAGCACCGGAGGATTCGCCATCACCGCGCCCGACTGATCCCGCGCGAGAATCGACGCGAGATCGAACCGGAATCCGTCCACGTGCATCTCTTCCACCCAATAGCGGAGGCTGTCCACGACCATGCGGCGAACGATCGGATGGTTGGCGTTGAGTGTGTTTCCCGTGCCGGTGTAATTGGCATAGCGGGAGCGGTCTTGTTCGAGGATGTAGTACGTGTTGTTGTCCAGACCGCGGAAACTCAGTGTCGGCCCGCGCTGGTCGCCTTCGGCTGTGTGGTTGAACACCACATCGAGAATGACCTCGATACCAGCCCGGTGCAGCGCCTTGACCATGTCGCGAAATTCGTCCACAGGGCCGAGCGGATCCTGCCGCGAGCTATAGGCTGGGTGAGGAGCAAAGAACGAGATTGGCGCATAGCCCCAGTAGTTGATTTTACCCTTCGGGCAGTCCTGGGGATCGAACTGAAATACCGGCAGCAGTTCGACTGCCGTGATGCCGAGTTGCTGGAGATAGGGTATCTTCTCGATCAGACCGGCATAGGTACCACGTTTCTTCTCGGCAACGCCGGAACTGGGATGACGGGTGAAGCCGCGCACGTGCATCTCATAGACGATAGTCCTGGCGGAGGGCCGTTTCAGCGGCGTGTCGCCTTCCCAGTCGTACGCCGACAGGTCCACCACCACGCTCTTCATCGCCGTCGCGGCATTGTCACCCTCCTCACTGGCAACAATACGACTGTAGTGTTTCGGTATCACTACACCGCGGCCGTACGGATCGAGCAGCACTTTGGTCGCATCAAACCGCATCCCTTCGGCGGGATCATAGGCGCCATAAGCGCGATAGCCATAAATCTGCCCAGACTGCAGTCCCGGCACGAACTGGTGCCAATAATGGTAGGTGCGGTTGGATGAGGGATCGAGGCCGATCACGCGCGCCGGCTTCGCGTCTTCCGACTTGTCAAAGAGGAGTAACTCCACGCCTGTAGCTTGACGCGAGTACAGGCTGAAGTTGACGCCGCCGTTTACGACGGTCGCACCGATGGGAGAGCTGTCGCCGGTCGTCAGCATAGTCAGCCTCCTATGACCCGATCAAGTCCCATTTCCACCTCTTCCAGGAACACGCTGCTTCGGAACCTCTTGAAGCCCGATTGTTGAGCGATCCTGCGGGAGCACACTCTACCGGGCACGGACCCTGACGCACCTAGGGGCTGACGTGCGGACAAAAACCATGGGAACGACGCGAAAGCGATCTGCGAAGCGGTGAGCCGGCCGGCATGGTCATGCCAACGCCTGATTGATGGCTGCCTCCAGCTTGTCCAGCCCCGCTCCTACGTCTTTGCCCAGATGGATTCGCAGGATCCGACGCCCCCGTTCTGCCAAGGCCTGAAAATCGCTGAGGGCCTGTGCCGCCTTCACGATGCCGAACGTGTACTTCTGGCCGGGAATCGGCACGTCTGCGGCGTCGTCGCACGTGATCTGCAGAAACACGCCCGTGTTCGGCCCCCCCTTGTAAGCCTGCCCGGCCGAGTGGAGGAAGCGCGGACCGAAGCCGAGACAGGTCGCAACCCGCTTGTTGTCCCGCACGGCATGTCGTATAACTTGGAAGGCGCGTCCGTGGACCTCATTCATTTCAATGTAGGCCAACAGGGCGAAGTAATCGCCGGCCTCGATCCGGTTGAGGTGAGCCTTGAGATAAGCCGAGAGAGACGGGCTCTTTCCGCGTGCTGTTCCGAGCGCCGTCGCATTCTTGTCGTCCGTGAAGAGCTTGAGACCGCCTTCCTCGAAGAACGGTGACTCCAGTGGACGCTTGCCTGTCTGCTCATAGTCTGAGGTCAGTTTCCGTGTGGCTACCTTGCCGGCCTCTACGTCGGGCTGGTCGAAAGGGTGAATGCCGATGACGGACCCAGCCACGGCGGTCGCGATCTCCCAACGGAAGAACTCTTCGCCGAGGTCATAGATTTCATCTACGGCAATGCGCACGACCGGATGGCCGGCATTTTCGAGCGCTTCAACGGCGGCATCCTGCCCCCGATCTGGCGCTGCGTCAAGCCGCACATACACAAAGAGGCGATCACTCCCGTATACGGCCGGAGCAGCCACCGACTCACAGTCAACCGGGATGATACCTTTCCCTCCTTTGCCGGTCGATCCCGCGAGCAACTGTTCGAGCCAGGCGCCCAGGGCGCCGATTCCGGGGGACGTGATCAGTGTCAGTTTATTGCGGCCGTGGTCATGCGCCGTGCCGAGGATGAGACCAAGCACGACGCTGGGATTGTCTTCGACGGGGACGGACGGCATACATGCCTGCACCATCTCCTCGGCCCGATCGAGAAACTTGGGCACGTCGACGCCCATGGCGGCGGCAGGAACCAGACCGAAATCGGAGAGGACCGAGTACCGCCCCCCGATACTCGGCAGGCCAAAGAAAATACGGCGGAAGCCGTCGCTCTCGGCCACCTTCTGCATCTTCGATCCGGGGTCGGTGATGGCAATGAACCGGTTCCCCGCTTCCTTGTTGCCGACGACTTGCGTCAGCCGCTCGAAGAAATACTGCTTAAAGATGTTCGGCTCCAGTGTGCTGCCCGACTTGCTCGAGACGATGAAGAGCGTCTTCCCCAGATCCACCTTGTTCGCGAAAAGCTTTCACTTGAGCCGGATCAGTCGAATCCAGGACGTGGAGTTCAGGATAGCCGGCGATCTTCCCGAAGGTCTTTGCCATGACTTCCGGGCCCAGGCTTGATCCGCCCATCCCGAGCAGCATGACATGCGAGAATCCCCCGGCCTTCGCCTGTTTCGAGATCGTCTTCAAGCGATCGATGTGGGCCAACTGACCGTTCGTGATTCCGAGCCAGCCGAGCCATTGACCTTCGTCGGCTCCCGTCCACAGCGAGGCATCGCGCGCCCAAAGCTTTCGAACCTTGCCCTGCGCACGCCAGTCCTCTAATGAGGCCTTCAGTCCCGCGGCGAGGGACTCGGACAACTTGTACGTCTGGCGATTGATCTTGCCTGACCCGATGTCCTTGCCCTGTTGGCCGACCGCGTTGAGCAGCTTGTCAAAGGCATCGGAAAACAGTTGCACGCCTTGCGTCAGGAGTTTGTCAGTGACGTCCTGCATCGAAATGCCGGTCCCGGCCAGCGTGGCCATCGTGTCGAAGGCACTATCCACGTCCTCGGTCAGGCTGGCCCGAGGCCGCCCGTGATCGCGAAAGGCCTCCAACGTCGCCGGCGGGATCGTGTTCACGGTGGCAGGGCCGATGAGTTCCTCGACATAGATCACGTCTCGATAATTGGGGTCCTTGGTGCCGGTGCTGGCCCAGAGGAGGCGCTGGGTTTGGGCGCCACGGTCCGCCAGTGCCTGCCAGCGTTGGCTGCCGAAGAGTTCGCGATATCGCTGGTAAGTCAGCTTCGCATTGGCGATCGCCACTTTGCCCGTCAGGCTGCGAAGGAGCGCCTGTTCTCCGGCATTCGTCACGGTCTTCAAGCGAGCAGTGATGAGCCCGTCGATCGCCGAGTCGATGCGGCTGATAAAGAAACTGGCCACGCTGGCGATGCGGCTGAGATCACCGTCACCCGCAGCGAACGTCTCAAGACCGGCCAGGTACGCCTCCACCACCTGTTCGTAGAACGTTTGCGAAAAGAGCAACGTCACATTGACGTTGATGCCTTCACCGATCAATTGTCGGATCGCAGAAATGCCTTCCTCTGTCGCGGGGACTTTAATCATCAGGTTCGGCCGCGCGACGCCGCTCCACAAGCGACGGGCCTCCTCGACTGTTCCTTGCGTATCCCGCGCGAGCTTCGGCGAGACTTCCAGGCTCACGTAGCCATCGCGTTTCTTCGATTGGTCGTACAACGGCCTCAGGAGGTCGGCGGCCTCCTGAATATCGCGAACGGCTATCCGTTCATACAATGCCTTGGCGTCCAACTTCCGTGACTCCGGGACCGTCAGGACATCTTTATAATCCGTGCTTCCGGCGACCGCCTTCTCGAAGATGGACGGGTTCGACGTGACCCCCCGCACATCATCGTCGTCGATCATTCTTTGCAGCTCGCCGCTGGTGATCAAACTGCGGCGGATGTAGTCCAACCACACCGACTGCCCATACTTCTGCAGCGCGTTCAACGGATTCTCCATGACGATCACTTTTGTGAGTCGTTTGAGATGCCGCTCATCGCCGCTGAACCGTGCTCCCAGGAAGGCACGAACCAGCTCTCGCGCTGTCTCCACACCGATCACGCGCCCGCCCAGCACCAATATATTCATGTCGTCATGTTCCACGCCCTGGTGCGCAGAATAGGTATCGTGACAGAGTCCCGCACGAATGCCGGGCACCTTGTTGGCGGCTACCGATGCGCCCACGCCGCTACCACAAACCATGATGCCCCGCTCGGCTTTTCCGCGACGCAGGGCGATGCCGACAGCCTCGGCATAATCGGGGTAGTCAACCGGAGCCGTACTGTGCGTTCCCAGGTCCAGCACGTCATGCTGCAGGACCGCGAGATAGCCTTTCAGGGCCTCTTTCATTTCAAACCCGGCGTGATCGGACCCGATGGCGACACGCATCGCCTACCTCGCTTGTCTCAGTTGCTGCATGGCGGCTTCGATAATACGCTCCTGTATGAAGCCGAACTCCTTCTGCAATTCTTTCAGTGGAGCCGACGCCCCGAATGTCGTCATGCCGATGACCCTGCCGGTCGTGCCTACATAGTGCGCCCATCCGAATGTCGAGGCCTGTTCGACCGCTACACGGGCCGTCACCGCCGGCGGCAGGACGCGGTCGCGATAGGCTTGGTCCTGGTGCTCGAACAGTTCCCACGAGGGCATACTCACGACCCGGGCCTTCACTCCTTCGAACTTGAGCTGTTCGTAGGCCGCGACACAGAGCGAGACTTCGCTACCGGTTCCGATGAGGATTACGTCGGGCTGTTGTCCATCCTGGCTATCGGCCAGGATATAGGCTCCCTGCGCCAAGCCCGAGGCAGAGGCATACTTGTTCCGATCCAATGTCGGCACGTCCTGCCGGGTGAGGAGGAGCGCCACCGGCTTGTGATGCAAATTCATGATCACGCGCCAGGCTTCCAGCACCTCATTCGCATCGGCGGGCCGTAGGACAATCAGCCCAGGCATCGCGCGCAACGAGGCGAGATGTTCGACCGGCTGATGGGTCGGCCCGTCTTCTCCCACGGCAATCGAATCGTGCGTGAAAATATGAATGACCGGCAATTCCATGATTGCGCCGAGCCGGATCCCACCTCTGGCATAATCACTGAAAATCAGGAATCCGGAACCATAGGCCCGGACCTTCACCAAGGCCATCCCGTTCAAGATTGCCGCCATCGCATGCTCGCGAATCCCGAAGTGAAGATTGCGGCCGCCGGGAGTCTCGGCAGAAACATCGCCCGCCCCTTCAAACGTCAACCGTGTTTTTGCCGAAGGAGCCAGATCCGCCGACCCGCCCATCAACCAGGGCACGCGCTTTCCCAGCGCGTTCAACACCTGCCCGGAAGAGACCCGCGTGGCCAGGCCCTTGGCGTCGGCTGGAAAAGCAGGTAGGTCCTTGTCCCATCCATCGGGCAACTGCCGGTGTTGCATCCGATACAATTGATCGGCCAGCTCCGGGTACTTGGCTTTGTAGTCTTTGATGCGCGTGAACCAGGCGTCGCGGAACACCTTGCCTTGAGCGCCGACCCCTTGCCGAAAATGCTCATAGACACCGTCGGGAATATGGAATTTGGCGTCCTCCGGCCATCCGTAATTTCTCTTGGTCTGTCGGACTTCCTCTTCGCCGAGCGGCTCTCCGTGAGCCGCCGAGGTGTCTTGTTTGTTGGGCGCCCCATACGCGATGTGGCTATCCACGATGATCAGCGTGGGCCGATCTGTCGTCCTCTGGAAGGTGCGGAACGCCCGCTCGAGCATCACGAGGTCGTTGGCGTCACCGACGCGGGTAACGTTCCAGCCATAGGCGATGAACCGTGGTTGCGACATCGTCCGAGAAAGACAGCGCGGTGTTGCCTTCGATCGTGATGTGATTGTTGTCATAGATCCAGCAGAGGTTCGAGATGCCCAAGTGTCCGGCCATCGAGGCGGCCTCGTGCGAGATCCCCTCCATCATGTCACCGTCCCCGCACAAGGCATAGACGTTAAAATTGATCATGTCGTCGAAGCCGGGCCGATTGAAATGCTCCGCCATCCAGCGGCCGGCCAAGGCCATGCCCACGCTGTTCGAAATCCCCTGCCCGAGCGGTCCGGTGGTGGTTTCGACCCCGGAGGTCCACCGGTACTCCGGATGACCGGGGCAGCGGCTCCCCCATTGACGAAACCGCTTGATGGCATCCAACGGCACCGACAGTTCACCGAGGGTCTCGTAATCTTTGCTCACGGCCTTCACCCCGGTGAGATGAAGCAGGGAGTACAGCAGCATCGAGGCGTGGCCGACGGACAGGACAAAACGGTCGCGATTGGGCCAGATCGGGTCTTGCGGATCGAAACGGAGAAATCGCTGCCACAGGCAATAGGCCACGGGGGCCAAGGCCATGGGCGTCCCGGGATGGCCTGAGTTGGCCTGCTGAACGGCATCCATGGACAACGTGCGGATCGTGTTGATGCAGAGTTGATCGAGCTGTTCACGAGTCATCGCAAGCCTTTCAGGTTATGTTGTTGTTGGCGGAACGAGGTGTCAGCCCGGCAGGCGAAGCCGACGGTAACGCCGGATCAACGCGTTGGTCGAGCTGTCGTGCCGGAGATCGGGGTCCGTCCCGCTCGTCAATTCCGGCGTGATCCGTTTGGCCAGCACTTTGCCCAGTTCCACGCCCCACTGGTCGAACGAGTTGATACGCCAGATCGTGCCCTGGACGAAGACCTTGTGCTCGTAGAGCGCGATCAACCTCCCGAACATCTCCGGCGTCAGTTGCTCGATCAGGATGGTATTCGTCGGGCGGTTGCCTGGAAACGTCCGGTGCGGCACCAGGGCCGGAGGCGCTCCTTCAGCCTCCACTTCCGCGGCCGTTTTGCCAAAGGCCAGCGCCTCCGTCTGCGCGAACAGATTGGACGCCAGCAGATCGTGATGCTGCCCCATGGGATTGAGCGACCGGCAGAAACCGATGAAGTCGCACGGGATCAACCGCGTGCCCTGATGGATCAACTGGTAGTACGCATGCTGGCCGTTGGTGCCGGGCTGCCCCCAAATGACCGGGCCCGTCTGGTAATTCACCACGCTCCCATCCCGGTCCACGCGCTTCCCGTTGCTCTCCATGTCGAGCTGCTGCAGATAGGCGCTCAGCCGCCCGAGGTAGTGATCATAGGGCAGAATCGCCTGGGATTCGGCGCCGAAGAAATTCACGTACCAGAGTCCGATGAGCCCCAGCAGCACGGGCAGGTTCTTGTCGAACGGGGCGGTCCGGAAATGCTCGTCCATTGCATGGTACCCGGCCAGCATCTCGCGGAACCGTTCGGGTCCGATGGCGACCATCAGTGAGAGGCCGATGGCCGAGGGCAGCGAGTAGCGGCCTCCGACCCAGTCCCAGAATTCGAACATGTTGGCGGGATCGATTCCGAATTTCGCGACTTCGTCCGCGTTCGTGGACACGGCCACGAAGTGGCGGGCCACCGCCTTGTCGTTCTTGAGCGCTTGCAGGCACCAGGCACGCGCGGTCTGCGCGTTGGCGAGGGTCTCCTGCGTGGTGAAGGTCTTCGAGCAGACGATGAACAGGGTCTCCGCCGGATCGAGGTCCCGCGTCGACTCGGCGACATCGGTCGCATCAACGTTCGAAACGAAACGAACCGTCAGCGCGCGATCGCTGTACGCCCGCAGCGCCTCGTAGGCCATGACGGGCCCCAGGTCCGAGCCCCCGATGCCGATGTTCACGACATTGCGAATGCGCTTGCCGGTATGGCCTTTCCACTCGCCGCTGCGCACAAGGTTTGCGAAACCGGCCATTTTCTCGATCACCGCGTGGACCTTCGGCACCACGTTGTCGCCGTCCACTTTAATGGTGGCGCCGGCGGGGGCGCGCAGCGCGACGTGGAGGACCGCGCGATTCTCCGTCACATTGAGCTTGTCGCCGCGGAACATCGCGTCGATACCGGCGCGCAAGCCGGCGGCGTTCGCGAGGTCGAGCAGCAGACGCATCGTGTCATCCGTGAGGCGGTTTTTCGAATAATCGAGATAGATCCCCTGCGCGTCGCACACGAAACGCGCGCCGCGCCCGGGATCTTTCGCAAACAGATCCCGCATATGCACAGCCTTGATCGCCTCGTAATGCTCACGAAGGGCATTCCAGGCAGCGCCTTGCGTGAGTGGAACTGCACCGCTCGTCATCGCATCACCTCCTTGGCATTCCAACGGTTCCCCATGTGGTCTCTTCTCCCGGACGCCGTCGCGGCGCTCGCGCTCAGAACTGAACCGGCGCGTTCCATCGCTTGATCGCCGGAATGCCGCGGTAGTAGCTGAGGATATTCATTGTGGCCGTATCAAGCAAAAAGCGTTGGCCTTCCGAAGGAGGGAGGCCCAGCCAGCGAGCCGCAAAGACTCTGAGCACGTGCCCATGGGCGAACAATATGACATTGCCCTTGACGGCGCGCGCGTTCTCAATCACGCGATCGACCCGTGCGCCGATTTCCCCTGGCTGTTCTCCGCCCGGGCCGCCATCTCGAAAAAGCAGCCAGCCCGGGGCCGTCGCATGGATCTGGACGGGCGTCAATCCTTCATAGCGCCCGTAGTTCCACTCCACCAGGTCAGGCTCGATATTTGCCACGTCCCCGAAACCGGCCAGCCGGCAGGTATCCCGGGCTCGTTGCAATGGACTCGTCAGGGCCAGCGCGAACGACTCCTTTGCAAGGATCGGCAGCAATAGTTTCGCCACCTGTCGGCCGTTTTCCGTCAGCGGGATATCGGTGGTCCCGGTGTGTCGTCCGTTGAGACTCCACTCGGTTTCGCCGTGACGCACGAGAAACACCTGTTGCGCTGGAACAGCCATAGCAAGCCTACCGAATATGAGCACGAGTACTGCGCCGTTCGAGTGACAAAGAAGAGACGATCAGGCTCGCGATCATGATGTGGCCTCCACTCTTGCGACCGTCTGCGGACTGCGAAACTCAGCCGAGCGATTCGAGCTGGTCGTCAGTGCTCGCAGCGATTCGAAGGCCGAGTCGGACAGCATCTGCTCTGTGCAGCGCCAGCGCCAGTTGCCCTCGGCACTGCCGGGCACGTTCATCCGGGCTTCTTTACCCAGGTTGAGCACGTCCTGTAGCGGTGCGAGCGCGAGCGCGGCAATCGAGGACCAGGCCAGACTTATCAGCGCGGGCGCCGCCTCGTTGCTGTCGCCCACGGAACGCTTCATACAACTCCAGAGGTTCTGCCGCTGGTCGTCCGGCAGATCCTCGTACCACTCGCGCGTCGTGGGGTTGTCATGGGTGCCGCTGTACACCACGGTGTTGGCAACATAGTTGCTCGGCAAGTACGGATTGTCTGCATGACCGTCGAAGGCGAACTGGAGGACTCGCGTCCCGGGCACATTGAAGCGGTCGCGGAGAACGTAGACGTCCGGCGTTATCTCCCCCAAGTCCTCCGCGATGAACGGAAGCCCGCACAGCTCTTTCTGGACGGTACTGAATAATTCGGCCCCGGGCCCCGGCACCCAGCGGCCAGTTTTGGCCGTCGGCGCGCCGGCTGGAACGTGCCAGGCTGCCGCGAACGCGCGGAAATGGTCCAGGCGAATGGCGTCCACGTGGGCGAGCAATGCGCGCACACGGTCCACCCACCAACGGTAGCCGGTCCGGCGCAGAGCGTCCCAGTCGTAAATGGGGTTGCCCCAGAGCTGTCCCTCGGCAGTGAAGTAGTCGGGGGGGCAACCGGCGAGGACACGCGGCCGGCCCTGCTCATCCAGCAAGAACAGCTCAGGGTTCGCCCACACGTCGCTCGAGTCCGGAGACACGAAGAACGGCAGGTCGCCGATCAGCCGCACGCCCCGGGCTTGCGCATGCTGCTTCATGCGCGCCGCCTGGCGAAAGAGCAGGAACTGGGCTAGACGCGACCTGATCGATCTGGCTCGCCAGCTCTTGCCGGGCCTGGGCCAGCGCGCCCGGAGCGCGACGGGTCAGCTCGGCCGGCCACTCAAGATAGTGGACCCCGCCGTACCTCAACTTCAGCGCGCGAAACAACGCGTAGTCCTCCAGCCAGCCGGCATGGTCCTGGCAGAATTGTGCATAGGCGGGCCGCAGATCCTGACGCGCGCCGGCATTGAAGTTGGTCCAGGCCTTGTCGAGCAGCCGGAGCTTGAACATGAAAACGGCGTCGTAGTCGACCGCGTCCGACGAAAACGACCGACTCTCGCAATCGCTCACCCGCAGCAGTCCGTCCTCGATCAACCAGTCCGGGCTCATGAGGAGGCCATTGCCGGCGAATGACGACAGCGGTTGATACGGAGAATCGCCGTCGCCTACGCCTATTGGTCCCACCGGCAACGCCTGCCACCAGCTCTGTCCCGCCTCGTGGAGGCGGTCAATCCAGGCGAGCGCCGATGGGCCAACATCACCGATGCCGTAGGGCGAGGGCAGCGACGTGACGTGCAGCAGCACGCCGGAGGCCCGGTAGTCGGGCGGGAAGGGGGGTAGGCTCACCGGTCACTCCTCAGTGAATTGTTCACCATCTCCTGGGCTTCGCTCACGAGAGCCTCTAGGTGGCCCTCATTCTTAAAGCTCTCTGCATAGATCTTGTAGATGTTCTCGGTGCCGGAGGGTCGCGCCGCGAACCAGCCGTTGGCGGTGATGACTTTCAATCCGCCGATCGAGGCGTTGTTGCCCGGCGCCTTGGTCAACTTTGCGGTGATCTGGTCGCCTGCGAGCGTGGATGCCGTGACGGCATCGGGCGACAACTTTCCCAACCTTTCTTTCTGCTCGGGCGTGGCCGCCGCATCAATGCGCGTGTAGAGAGGACTTCCAAATTCAGCCGTCAGTTCGCGGTAATGTTCCCCCGGATCTTTGCCGGTTCGAGCGGTAATCTCGGCCGCGAGCAGGTTCATGATCGGACCGTCTTTGTCGGTCGTCCAGACAGTGCCGTCCCGCCGCAAGAAGCTCGCTCCGGCGCTCTCCTCCCCGCCGAAGCAGAACGAGCCATCAAACAGGCCGGACACAAACCACTTGAAGCCGACCGGCACCTCGCACAATCGACGGCCGAGCTTGGCGACGACACGGTCGATCATACCGCTGGACACCAAGGTCTTACCGACCAGCGCGTCGGCAGGCCACTGAGGTCGATGGGTGAGCAGATAGCGAATGGCCACGGCGAGATAATGGTTGGGATTCATGAGTCCAGCCGATGGCGTGACGATCCCGTGACGGTCCGAGTCCGGATCGTTGGCAAAGGCGATGCGGTAGCGATCTTTCAGGCCGACCAAGCTGGCCATCGCATAGGGACTCGAGCAGTCCATCCGGATCTTGCCGTCGTGATCGACCGTCATAAACGAGAAGGTCGGATCGACCTTCGGGTTCACCACGGTGATATTCAATTTATAGACCTCGCTGATCGGCTCCCAGTAATGCACCGCGGCGCCGCCGAGCGGGTCTACGGCCAGGGCGAGATTCGCTTCACGGATGATCTCCATGTCGATCACGTTCCGGAGATCCTGCACGTACGGCATAACGAAATCTTCCTGCCGCGTGGTCGCCGCCTTGACCGCCTTCTCGAACGGCACACGCTTGACACCGGCGTTGCCTTCACGCAGCAACGCATTCGCCCGGTCCTGAACCCATTTGGTCACGTCGGTATCGGCTGGTCCGCCGTTGGGCGGGTTGTATTTGATCCCGCCGTCCTCCGGCGGGTTATGCGAGGGCGTGACGACGATACCGTCCGCGAGGTGCGTGTTGCGGCTGCGGTTATAGGCCAGGATGGCGCGGGAGATAACCGGTGTCGGTGTGACGCCATCGTGAGGCTGAACGATGGTCATGACCCCGTTCGCCGCCAACACCTCGATTGCCGTGCGCTCGGCGGGCCCGGACAGCGCGTGCGTGTCTTTGCCCATGTAGAGCGGACCGTCGGTGCTCTGCCCGCGCCGGTAGTCACAGATGGCTTGAGTGATGGCCAAGATATGGGCCTCAGTAAACGAGCCGCGGAGAGACGAGCCGCGGTGTCCACTGGTCCCGAAGCTGACCAACTGGGTGGAGTCTCCCACATCAGGCTTACGCTCGTAATACTCCCGTTCGAGCTTGACCAGATCCACCAACATGTCTCTGGTAGCCCGTTTACCTGCGAAGGGCGAAATCGCCATGAGTTTCAATCCTTCTCTGTGACAGATCGTCGTGGTGTTACGGCACCGGGCACGGCGTCACATTCCAAATGTCGGCTGCGTACTCCGCGATCGTGTGATCGCTGGAGAACTTCCCTGAGCCTGCCACGTTCAAGATCGCCTTGCACGATCGGCGAGCCGGCCTCGGCGTAACGACCCCCGGCTGAACCCCCGACGCCGGGTGGCCGCTCACTCGAGCTCGACGACCAGCTCGTTGACCCCGTCCCCGAGGTGCTCCTGTAGGGCGGTCATCGGTACGGTGACGCCTGCCGTCCGGTAGGGATTCGCCTCGCGCGTCATCGGCAGCGTGTGCCCGTTCAGCGAGAGTGCGATCGGCCCGCATCCCTTCGCTGCGACGCGGTAGCGGACCCGCACGGCGTGCCCACCCAGTTCCACGTCAGCGCACAACCCGTCCAGCGCCTTCGGGATCACCGGATCGATGCCCAGGGTCGTGCGTCCGCGCCGCAGGCCGAGGAAGCAGTGGTGCACGAGACGCACCGCGATGCCGGCACCGCTCGAGTACACGCGCCACCCACCCTCCAGCGGCACGCGGCCGGCCCGCACGTCCGCGTACCGCTCCGCCGCCTCGTAGCGGTCCGCAACCGCGGCGTCGGAACTCGAGTAGTAGCAGTTCGCCTGACGCAGCGCGGCCGCGGCGACGACCGAGCGGATGCCGATCGGCGTGGCGCGTCGCAGCGGCCTCGAAGAACGCCTCCGCATCGCCGTAGCGGGCCAGCGCCTCCGCGTACCGCAGGTGCGCGTGCGTATACATGAGGCCGATCTCGCGGCCGAAGAACGTAGCTGCTCTCGGCGCGCTGGAAGTGCCGCTGCAGCCCGCCCCGGTAGGCCGGCGGCCGGTCGAACAGGCGCGCGCCGTCGACACCGAGCAGGTGGTCGCGGATGAGCGCCAGGTGCGCCACCGCCTGCTCGGGCGAGAACAGGTCGGCGATGATCGCGTGGATCATCGGCAGCAGCCGGTGGTGGATGCCCGTGTCGCGGTCCCGCGGGTGCAGCCGGTGATCGACGTGCCCGTCGGGGTGGAAATAGGCGAAGCCGGCGAGCTCGTCGTCAGCCAGCAACCGCTGCCCGAAGTCGGCACGCACCTGCCCGGCCGCCGCGTCCAGCGTTGTCGCCGCATCCAGCCGGCCGAGGCGCCGCAACGCCGCGGCAAGAGAGGCGAGCGTCTGATGGTGCAGCGTGACGGTCCAACTGCTGCACAGTCGCTCGCGCATCGCCGGGACGACCGGCTGCAGCGAATCGTTCCAATCGCCGTGCCCGTACGCCGCGAGGTGCGTGCCCGGGACGACGCGTGCCGCGATGACCGCGAGCGCCCGCTCGACGTGCCCCCACACGGTGGCGCGCTCAGCCCGATCGGTTCCGGCCGGGTCGAAGAACGGTACGACATCGTCGAGAATCGAGGCGTCCTCGGTGGCCAGCAGGTACTCGGCGAGCGCGTACACCGGCCAGAAGACGATGTCGCCGTGCGAGTCGGCCGGCCGGATGGAGCGTTCACGATCGAAGAACATGAACCACTGCGGCCAGTCGCCGTCGGCGTTCTGGTTGGCGAAGACGCGCAGCAGCAGGTCGCGCAGCGGCTCCCAGCGGCCGAGCGCCAGCAGCAACTCGACCGGACCCTGGCACACGTCGCGCGTGCCCCAGCCGCCCCCGGAGTATTGCTCGAGCCCGCGCGGCGCGAGGTAGTGGATCAGGGCATTGTGAGTGTACCAGGGGAGAATGTCCTGCAGACCGGCGACGTCGTTCACGAACGGACTGGCTGCGGGCGCGCTCAACGCGACCGGCCCGGCCATCGCCGTCCAGAACCGGGTTGCGGCCGCCTCGTCGTCAGCGCTTGCCGGCGCGGTCGCGGGCGCGGCCGACCAACCCGCCGGTGAAACGAAATCCAGCGCGCGTCGCCGGGGCGGTGACCACCGTCACAAACGGCTGCCGGCGCGACCGCCTGTCGGCGAACAGCACCGCGTCTCGGCTCACCGCTTCGATGGTGGTGCCGGCCTGCGGATCCAGGCGAAAGACACCGTCGGGGAAGCGGCGGCCGACGTCGGTGTCGGGGATCGGCCGCAGGGCGATCCCGGTGGCGTCGCGCTTGAAGCGGACCGGTACGGCCTCGGCACCGTCGTCGCCGTTGAGCGCAACGTGGTTGCAAAGCAGGAAGCGCGCCGGCAGGCCTTCGAGGATGGCGATCTCCAGCTCGATCGCGTGTCGAGTGGTCGGCGCGGTGACGCGGACCTCGATCAGGCCGCCGGCGTGCGCATACAGCCAGCGGCAGGCGCTCGGCGAGACTTCCCAGGCGGACGGGACGTCGAGCAACGCATAGCCGTCGTCCTGTTCGACGAAGATCCGTTGCCCGTGCGCCCGTTGCAGGCTGAGGTACGACCGCGTCGTCGAGAGCAGGCGGTTGATGCTGACGTGGCCTTGCGTGAGGAGTGCGTTGAACACCCCGGCCATCCACACGGTGGTCGTGAGTGACGCCTCGTCGGGCGTGAGGTGATCGCCGGTCCGCAACAGGTGGCCGTGCGGTCGCAGCACGCGCACTTCCTTGGCGCGCAAGGCCACGTGCGTGCGCGCGCCGGCAAAGAACGACAGCAGTTGGCCGTCCTCGCGTTCGACGTGGCGCAGATCGTCGCCCCAGAAGCGGGCGACCTCGGCCTCGGTCAGGTCGCGGCAGCGCAGGAGGTTGTGCGCCGAGAACAGGGTGCTGATCGGGCGCGCCGCTGTCGCCGCGCGACGACGCGTCCGTGGTGCAGCGGCTTCCGGCAGGGCGAGGACACGATCGACCGCCGCGAGGTCGGCGTCCGACGTGACGCCCTGATGATCGGGCTCGAACCACCCAAAGAACCCCCGATGCGCCGTGGCGCCAGGGGCAAGGGTCAGCGGCGCGTCCTGGATCACGGCCATGGAGTGTTCGTGCTGGCGGCGTGTGCCGGGGAGGCGCGGCGCGACGAGACCCGATCGGTGCCTCACCGGCACGGGTGGCGAGACCGTGGAACTGGAGCGCGTCAGTGGCGAAGCTCACGCCGCGGTTCAACGAGCCGATCACCGCCCACGGCTGACGGCCGCCCATCGACAGGTTCTGGCGAGCGGCGAGCACGCACCCGCGCTCCGGGTGGGTGAGCGGCGTGTAGTCGATGTACTGGCTGACGTAGTACTCGTTCATGCGGATTGCGCCGTAGTGCGCCAGCGCAAGGTCCTGCGCGTAGACGAGGTCCACGGTGACCTCGGCGTCCGTCGGGTTCTCCATCCTGACGTGCCACAACCACGAGGGGCTTTCCTTGGCGAGCACCAGCGCGAGGGTGATGCGGAGCCCGAGCCACTCGCCGGTCGCCCGCAGCCCGGCGGCGTCGAGCCGGAGCGCGAGCGGACTGCGCGGCCCGAGAAGTGGCGTCCACGAGATCGAGGTCTGGTTGCCGAGCCGCCGCAGATAGAGGTTGGCCGGCCCGCCCTCCATCTCCGTTCCCGGGAACAGGTTGAGCACGATGTCGCCGTGCTCCATGCGGCGGATCGAGCCGTTGGCGTTCACGTGCACGACAAGCCCGGCGGGGCTCTCGTAGCGGCGGGGCTTTGCGGGCCTGGGCACCGTCATCGGGGTGTCTCCTTCATCGGGGGGATATCCCCGCGCGCTCTTGATTTGGGTGAGTGACGGTTCCTTGGGGAACTGCCCAGATCATAACCAGCCCCCGGTAAAGCCTGCCCGCCGCAAACCGACAACGACCGGCGGACAGCGCCGCATGATGTTCCAAAGCAAACCAGTGCGGTGATTCTCGATCATCAGAATGACCGGCCCTTGGTCGATTCCGAAGTGATACGGCGACACCCACCAGCCGGTTGGGCTGTCTTCCACCGCATAGGACTGATTGAACGACGGCTTGAACCCGTAAGCGTCGCGTAGCGCCCAAATTCATTTGTGCAAAGTTGCGGACCGTCGGAATGACGATCTCCGGTGCGAATGGCAGCGAAGCGACCACTACCCACGGTGCGACCGTGCCGTCGTCAGGGCCGAATGGGGCGCCGCGAGCGATGTAATCGTAGAACTCCCGCTCGACGCCATTGATCACTCGCTTGCCCCAACCGGGCCCGTCACATGCCGTGAATCCCCAACAGTATTGCCCATAGCCGACGAACTCCTTCGGGTTGCGAATCGCGTACTCCTGTTGCACGAACGTTGCTTGCCGCGTGTTCTCGAAATAGTCGGTCCCGTGGTCGCGCATGAAGGCGTCTCGGATGCCTCGAAAGTCGATCCACATGTGCGACAATTGGTGGGTAAACAACGGCCCCGAAAACAGCAATTCGCGATCGTAGATGGTCTTCCATTCGTAAGTCGCGCAGTAGGCGGCATAACTCTCCGGCGGCAGCGGATGCGTCGGTGAACCCAGGCCGAGTATGTAGAGCAACAGGCCTTCGTCGTACCCTTGCCAGCGGTGTGGGATGAATCCGGTCTCCGGTCGCCAACCGTGCGTCAGCGTTGGACCACCGTTGCAGGCCCAGTTCCAGTCGGCTCGTTCATAGAGTTCATTGGCGAGCTGGCGAATCTCCGCCTCGACGGCGTTATCGCGGTCGAAATAGGTGGCCACCGTCAATGCGCCCGCGAAGAGGAATGCCGAATCGATGGTCGAAAGTTCGCACTGCCAAGCGCGGCGGCCCGTTTCAATGTGAAGAAAATGATAGAAGAACCCCCTGTAACCGGAAGCGTCCGGCTCTGGCCCTTGCGGGCACTCCAGCAAGTATCGCAGTCGCCTGCGAGTGACCTTTGCCGAGAATTCGCGTATGACGACGCCGCGTTCCACGTTGACCGGAACTGTCGCTAAGGCCATGCCAAGAGCGGCGATGCTTGCCGGAGCGGTAGGATCGGTTTTGTCTCGGACGAGCCAGTTGTCCGGATTCGTTTCATGCAGGTAGTACAAGAGGGTAGTGAATTGCAGCCGACCGAGCTCTTGATCGGTCGGCAGTCGATTAAGGTCAGCGTCAGTTGGCGGGACTCCGGCCATTGCGGTACTTGCTCCCTTCAACCCAAGCGGCGGCTGCGTGGCCGCGCGCGATGACGAGGCCGGGTACGCGAACTCGAGGTGACGGTCAAGTAGGACGGAGCCCTTCTTCGCGGGGGCGGAGTCGGGCATGCCCTCACTCGAAATCGCCATGAGCCTTTCTCCTTCTCTCTGATGCGCTGTCGCGACATTACGGAATCGGACAGGCCTTCACATTCCAAATGTCGGCTGCATACTCGGCGATCGTGCGGTCGCTGGAGAACTTCCCTGAGCCGGCGATATTCAAGATCGCTTTGCGTGTCCATCCATCCGAGTCGTCGTACAGGTCGCACAGCTTCCGGTCGGCCCTGAGATAAGCCGTAAGGTCCGCCAGGTGCATATAGTGGTCTCCACCCGTCAGCAACGTGTGCCGCAGCGGTTCGAAGACGCCAGGTTCATACTGACTGAAGTAGCCGGAGAAGATCAGGTCCAGCGCCGCGCGGGTCTCCGCTTCGTTGTCATAATGCCAGCCCGGGCTGTACCAGCCCCTGCTCGCGGCCACCTGGTCCGCCGTGAGGCCGAACATGAAGAAGTGCTCTTCGCCCACTTCTTCCGCCATTTCGATGGTCGCGCCGTCGCGTGTCCCCAGCGTCAAGGCTCCGTTCATCATAAACTTCATGTTGCTCGTCCCGCTGGCCTCGTAGCCGGCCGTCGAAATCTGGTTGGAGACATCGGTGGCCGGAATCAGCCGCTCGGCAAGCGACACGCAATACTCGGGCAGAAAGACGACCTTCAGCCTTCCGCGGACGATAGGATCTCCGTCGATGGTGCCGGCCAGATTATTGATGAACTTGATGATGATCTTGGCCAAGTGGTAGGCCGGCGCCGCCTTGCCGGCAAAGAAAAATGTCCGCGGGGCCATCGTGAGGTTCGGATTCTCCCGCAGCCGGTTGTACAGCACGACGATGCGCAGGGCGTTGAGCAGTTGCCGCTTGTATTCATGAATGCGTTTCACCTGGCAATCGAAGATCGTGTCCGGATCGACCGTCTGCCCGGATGTCGTCTTGAGCCACTGAGCAAACTGCGATTTCGCCTCGCGCTTGGCCTTGCGAACCGCGTCGCGAAAGGCCTTGTCGCCGGACAGTTTTCTGAGCTTGCTCAGCTGGTCGAGATCAGTAATCCATCCGTCTCCGATGGCTGCGGTGATGGCGTCCGAGAGCGCGGGATTCGCCAGCAGCAACCACCGTCGCGGCGTGACGCCGTTGGTCTTGTTGTTGAACCGCTCCGGAAACATTTCGGCCAGATCCTTGACCGTCATCGTGCGCAAGAGCTCGGAGTGAATGGCGGCCACGCCGTTGGTGCTATGCGATCCGACAATGGCGAGGTTAGCCATACGGACTTTGCGCATCGCGCCCTCCTCGATGAGACTCACGCTGGCGAGACGGCCTTCGTCGCCCGCGAAGCGCGCCCGCGCTTGGTCAAGATGCCGGCGATTGATCTCGTGGATAATTTCCGAATAACGAGGCACGAAGCGTTCGAACCATTCAAGCGGCCATTTTTCCAAAGCTTCGGGCAGCAGCGTATGGTTGGTATACCCGAGTGATCGTTGCGTCAGATCCCAGGCCTGGTCCCAACCGAGATGCGCTTCGTCCAACAGAATTCGCATCAGCTCTGGAACGGCCATTGTGGGGTGCGTGTCGTTCAACTGGATGGCCACTTTCTCGGGCAGGGCATTCCAGTCGCTGTTGCCTCGCCGGAAGCGCCGCACGAGATCGCCCAGCGAACAGGCGACCAGAAAATATTCCTGCAGGAACCGCAATGCCTGGCCTCGAACTGTGGAGTCGTCGGGATAGAGCACACGCGTCAGCGACTCGGCTGCGAGCGTTCCGGCCAACGCGGCCACGAAATCTCCGCCGCTGAATCGTTGAAAGTCGAAGTAATCCGGTACCGTCGCAGCCCAGAGCCGAAGCGTATTGATCGTCTTGCCGCCGTAGCCGACGACGGGACGGTCGAACGGGATGCCGATGATGCTGGACGGCCGCCCGGGGACCAACCGCAATATCCCGTCGTGCAGCTCGAATGAACAGTTCAGTTTGACTTCGACTGATTCCTCGAGCCGTGCTACTTCCCAGGGATCGGGACGACGTAACCAATTATCCGGCTGTTCGCATTGCCAGCCGTCTTTGATGGTTTGCTTGAAGATGCCGTATTCGTACCGGAGGCCATAGCCCATACCGGGGATCCCCATCGTCGCCATGGAGTCGATAAAACAAGCGGCCAGCCTGCCGAGCCCTCCGTTCCCCAGCCCGGCATCCGGCTCCCTTGCCTCTATTGCCAGCATTGTCAGCGGGTCAATGCCCTTCTTTCTCGCGGCTTCAAGCGTCAATGGGCGGAGCAACGCATTGGTCACGTTATTGGCAAACGATCTCCCGAGAAGAAATTCCATCGAAAGATAGTACACGCGCTTCGGGTTCTTCTCGGCATAAGTGTCTTCGGTCCGGAGCCAGCGTTGTGAAGTGATGTCGCGGATGGCACGTGCCGCCGCTTCAAACTGCTCCTGCACATCGGCCTTCTTGACATCCACGACGTGGTCGAAAGTCAGATGCCGCTCGTAGAGCGCGTCATTCGTGCCGGAAAATTGGATAGGCCCAACTCCATACTGTTGAAGAATTTTTTTCGAGGGTTCCTGTTCCATGCAACCTCCGCGATGCGGTTCAAGGAAGCGGTTAATTCGCCGACACGATTTCCTTATCCCGCTCGCATCATGTATTTGAGTCGCCGCTTAGACGTTGTCTCCCTCCGTCGTGGTCCTCCGCCTCGTTGCCGCTTTCGACTTACCCCATTGCCAGTCGGTGATTTCGGGCATATCTTCGCCGTACTTCGAGATGTATTCTTTGTGCTCGAGCAACTTGTCGCGAACCGCCTGCTTGGCATAGGCTGCGCGGGACCCGAGTTGCGGTAACCGATCAATCACGTCGCCAAAGAGGTGAAACCGATCAAGATCATTCATCACCACCATGTCGAATGGCGTGCTCGTCGTGCCTTCTTCCTTGTAGCCGCGTACATGCAGATTCTTATGGTTCGTCCGCCGGTACGTGAGCCGATGGATCAACCATGGATAGCCGTGGAAGGCGAACACGATGGGCTTGTCTTTCGTAAAGAGTGCATCGAAGTCCTGATCCGAAAGGCCATGCGGGTGCTCACTCTGCGGCTGCAATTTCATCAGGTTGACGACGTTCACCACACGGATCTTCAGCGCCGGGAGATGCTGGCGAAACAGATCCACCGCAGCCAGCGTTTCGAGCGTGGGGACGTCGCCGCAGCAGGCCATGACGACGTCGGGATCCCCTCCCTTGTCGTTGCTGGCCCATTCCCAAATTCCGATGCCCGCTGTGCAGTGCCTGACGGCCTGGTCCATCGTCAACCATTGCGGAGCAGGCTGCTTGCCAGCGACGATCACATTGATGTAATTGCGACTGCGCAGACAGTGATCGGTGACCGACAAGAGGGTGTTCGCGTCCGGCGGCAGATAGACGCGCACAACCTCCGCTTTCTTGTTCACGACGTGATCGATGAAGCCCGGATCCTGATGACTGAACCCGTTGTGATCCTGTCGCCAGACGTGCGAGGACAACAGATAATTGAGCGAGGCAATCGGCCGCCGCCACCGAATATCATTGCAGACCTTCAGCCACTTGGCATGCTGATTGAACATTGAGTCGATGATATGGATGAACGCCTCGTAGCAGGAGAAAAACCCGTGCCGTCCGCTCAAAAGATACCCTTCCAGCCACCCCTGACATTGGTGTTCACTGAGCATTTCCATGACGCGTCCGTCAGGGGCCAAATGGTCATCGTATGGATAGCGATCCGCCATCCACGTGCGGTTGGTGACCTCCAGCGCATCTTGCCACCGGTTTGAGTTGTTCTCGTCCGGACTGAACAGACGAAAATTACGACTCTCCATGTTCAGCTTCATCGTGTCGGCCAGGAACTTTCCCATGTGGCGGGTGGACTCGGCCTCAATGGCACCGGGTGACGTAACCTTGACGGCATAGTCCCGGAAGTCCGGCAGACGCAAGTCACGGAGCACCAAACCGCCGTTGGCGTGCGGATTGGCGCTCATGCGGCGCTCACCCTTCGGCGGAAGATCAGCGAGCTCGGGGATGAGCCGGCCGGTTTTGTCGAACAGCTCCTCCGGCTTGTAGCTCTTCATCCATTTTTCAAGGATCTTCACATGCTCGGGCTTCTCGTGCATTTCACCCATCGGCACCTGATGGCTCCGCCAGTAGTCCTCGGTTCGTTTACCGTCAATCTCCTTCGGGCAAGTCCACCCCTTGGGCGAACGGAGGATGATCATCGGCCAGCGCGGCCGCTCCTTCACACCTTTCGTCCGTGCCTGCGTCTGGATGCTACGGATTTCCTCCATGCAGCTGTCGACGGTGTCAGCCATGAGCTGGTGCATCTTGGACGGATCACTGCCCTCGACAAAATGGGGCGTGTAGCCGTAGCCGCGAAAGAGTTGATCCAATTCCTCGTGGCTGATACGAGCCAAGACGCAGGGATTGGCGATCTTGTACCCATTCAGGTGCAGGATAGGCAGCACTGCTCCGTCGGTCGCCGGGTTGAGGAACTTGTTAGAGTGCCAGGAGGTTGCCAACGGTCCGGTTTCCGCCTCGCCGTCGCCGACGACGCAGGCGACGATGAGGTCTGGATTATCATACGCAGCCCCGTACGCGTGAGAGACCGCATACCCCAATTCGCCGCCTTCGTGCATTGAGCCGGGGGTCTCGGGCGCCACGTGACTCGGGATGCCTCCGGGAAACGAGAACTGCTTGAATAGCCGCTGCATGCCCGCTTCGTCTTGGGTAATGTTCGGATAGACCTCCGAGTAGGTGCCCTCCATGTAGGTATTGGCGACGATGCCGGGGCCGCCATGGCCAGGACCGATAATGTAGATCATGCTGAGGTCGCGAGCATTGATCGCTCGATTCAGATGCGCATAAATAAAATTGAGACCCGGGGTGGTGCCCCAGTGACCCAGGAGCCTCGCCTTCACATGTTCCTTACTCAGCGGCTTCTTCAGCAGCGGGTTATCGTGCAGATAAATCTGTCCCACCGAGAGATAGTTCGCCGCCCTCCAGTAGGCGTCGATCAATTTCAGTTCCTTCTGCGATATCGGATTTCCCATGACCTCTCCTTTCCTTCCGTTATAGTCGGCTTTGTTGGCTTATGAACTTACGCCTCGCACGCACCGTACCGTCTCCCTGGCGATCCAGGTTTCCTCATCCGCCGCGACCACGTAAGCCGCCAACCGCGATCCATCCACACTGATTTTTGCTGCGCGACCCGGCGCAAGCCCAATCGTCGCTCGGTTGAGGTCACCGCTGAGCTCCAGGCCGCACCACTTCATATTCCGGCAAATCCGCTCGCGGACCTCCGGCGCGTTTTCCCCAATCCCGCCACCGAAGACGATGGCATCAGCTCCACCCAGCACGGCGAGGTAGGCGCCGAGATACTTCCGCGCGCGATAACAGAACAGATCAATGGCAAACTCCGCCCGTTTGTCCTGGTCCTGCTCGGCCAAGCGGAGCAACTCTCGCATGTCGTTTGACCGACCTGAGAGCCCCAGGAGGCCCGACCGCTCGTTGAGCCACTGCTCGACTTCAGCCGCTTCAACCTTCTCCCGCTCGGACAGGTAGCCGACAATGGAGGCATCTACATCGCCCGAGCGTGTCCCCATCACCAACCC
>CAVQFZ010000017.1:0-398999 GCA_963711905.1 uncultured Nitrospiraceae bacterium
CAAGACATTTGGCCGAGCACATAAAACAACTCGAAGTATTGGGGAGTTCGGGGGATGTGTCGTCAGCGCCGGCTGTGTTCGCTCAGGTAGAAACGGAATATGACCGTGTGAAGCGAGCGATAGAGGGAATATTGAGGGAAGAGGCTGCGTAAGTCGCTTGTGGCTGTCATTCGAGCGTCTTTGTCCGCCCTGTTGTCGAATTTAGTGGATTACTAAAAACTGTAGCGATTCTGACATGCGTAATGGAGACGAGACAACTTCGGCATTAGTCCTGGTTGTAGATGACGAAGAGCTAGCCAGATTATTCGTCCGTGAGGCGCTGGAACATGCAGGGTTCGAGGTGTGCGAAGCCTCGAACGGCTTGCAGGCGCTCGAACAGTTTACATCTCTGCGGCCGGCTCTTATTGTAATGGACGTCGTGATGCCTGTGATGGACGGATTTTCTGTCTGTGCGAAACTTCGTGAGTCGGGAGATGGAAGCCGTGTGCCGATTCTAATAATGACCGGTTTGGATGATGCCGACTCAATTGCCAGGGCATACGAATTCGGGGCGACTGATTTCATCGTAAAACCAATGAATGCGACATCTTGGGACATCGGGTACGGTACATGCTGCGAGGGAGCATCATGTTGAATGCCTTACTGCGCAGTGAAGCCCGGCTTGGTCTGGCGCAACGGATCGCCAAGATCGGCAATTGGGAGTGGCATCCCTCCACGGGCCGGTTCACAGCATCTTCTGAACTCTGCCGGCTGATGGGAATTCGTCAACAAGACTTCGGAGGAACGAAGGAGGCATTCCTTCAAATCGTCCACGAGGAAGACCGTGATCGTGTGGGCCAGGCCTTGAATGCAATTCTCGCTGAGCGGAAGCCGTGCGATATCGATCATCGGATTATCCTGCCAAATGGGGGAGAGTTTACCGTGAATCTGCAGGCCGAGGCGGTATTCGATGATGAGCTGCGAGCCGTCACGATTGTGGGAACGGCGAAAGACATCAGTGAACGAAAGTGCTCGGAACGGGAAATTCACCGGCTGGCCTATTATGACAGTCTGACCGGGTTGCCGAACCGTGTGTTATTCAAAGATCGTGTCACGCAGGCGCTTGCCCATGCGCATCGCTACCAATCAACTCTCGCGGTCTTGTTTCTTGACTTGGACCGATTCAAAGTCATCAACGACACGTTAGGTCATAACGTCGGTGATCTCTTGTTGAAACAGGTAGCAGACCGTTTAACGGATTCAGTCCGGCATAGCGACTCTATCGGCCGGTCGATGGAGAAAGAAGAGACACATGAACTTGCTCGCTTGGGCGGGGATGAATTTACCGCATTACTGACGAACATTCGGGATCCCCAGGATGCCGGAACGGTTGCCAGACGTATTTTGGAAGCGTTGGCGAGACCGTTCTTGATCGATGGGCATGAGATTACCGTAACTGCCAGTGTGGGGATCGCGATCTTCCCAACCGACGGGGACTCAGTCGATTTCCTGCTGAAGAGTTCGGATATCGCGATGTATCACGCAAAAGACCAAGGTCGGAATAACTTTCAATTCTATTCGAGAACTATGAATGCGTTGGCGGCAGAGCGACTCGAGATGGAAAGCGATTTGCGGAAGGCGTTGGAACGTCACGAGTTCATCGTGTATTACCAGCCGCAAGTGGATATTCGGACCAACAGGATCGTGGGTGCGGAAGCGCTGGTCCGATGGCGCCATCCTCTACGTGGAACACTGATGCCCGCCGTGTTTCTTCCTGTTGCGATTGAGACAGGAATGATTCAGAAATTGGATCAAGATGTGTTGCTCATGGCGTGCCGACAAGACAAAGCCTGGCAAGATGCGGGGTACACGCCCATTCGGGTGTCGGTCAACGTGTCCAATTCATTCTTTCACGGGGCCTCGTTAACAAGCGCAATTACGAGGGCGCTGGAGGAAACCAAGCTTGATCCGGAATATCTTGAGTTGGAACTAACGGAATCCATCACCATGCGACATGTAGAGACGTCCATCACCATGTTGCAGGAGCTCAGGGCCATGGGTGTCAGGCTGTCGATCGATGATTTTGGGACCGGCTATTCCTCGTTGAGCTATTTGCAGCGGTTCCCCCTAAACATGCTCAAGATCGACCAATCGTTTGTCCGGGGTGTGACACGTAACGCGGCCAATGCTTCAATTACTCGCGCCATCATCTCCCTCGCGCACAGTATGAATCTTTCTGTGTTGGCAGAGGGTGTGGAAACAGAGGAACAGTTGGAGCTACTTCGTCAACAAGAGTGCGATCAAGTCCAGGGGCATATATTCGGTCGGCCTATGCCAGGTGAAGAATTTGTGGAACTGCTCGCATGGACCACCTCTCCGCCTCGCAACAGACGGGTGGCATAGACTTCTAGAGCCGCAGTAGCGGAATCGTGTTCGATCGGCAATATAAAGGGCTAGCAACGCACGGTCTTGCGATTTGCTTATGGAACAAAGAAAGAATGCTCGGTTCGCTGTTCAATTTCGGAGCTCATTCACTGGTGACGACCCAGACGGACTACGCCGCTTTGGCCGTTCGGCGTTTCGCCGCTTGGCCCAAGATGTCGAGCGCGGCGATCCGGTAGGCTTCGGCATAGGTCGGAAAGTTGAAGACGTTGTCGATAAACGATTCGATCGTTGCGCCGCTCTGAAGGGCTAATTGCCCCAGGTGCACCAGTTCCGTGGCAGAATCTCCGACAACCTGTACGCCGAGTAGTCGCTCACCCGCTTGATCAGCCACCATCTTAAGAAGGCCGTGGCCGGCGCCTGATATCTGGGCGCGGGCGATTTCCTCAAACCTCGCTCGTCCGATCAACGGATCTCGATAGCGCTCCCGCGCGCCTCTTTCATCAAGACCGATACTGGCCATTTCCGGGATCGTATAGATGCCTAATGGGATGGTCGAGGCTGCATCACCGATCGGGAGGTTGAGGGCGTGGCGGACGGCGCGTCGACCCTGCTCCATGGCCTTGGACGCCAATGCCGGCGCGCCGACCATATCGCCGACGGCATAGATGTGGGGGACATTCGTCTGGCAGTATTGATTCACAGGGATCACGCCTTTATCAGAAACCATGATCCCCGCCGCGGAGAGATTCAAGTCTTCGACGTTGGCCTGCCGCCCCAGGGCGACCATCATCTTCTCGGTCGTGATTGTCGTTCCATCGCTCAGCTTTGTGACGACGTGCGCAATCTCGTTCCATCGTACCTCCTCGATCTGCTGTCCGCCGAGATAATGGCCGCCCTGCTGTTCAAAGCCTTTGATGAAGTGTTCGACCAGTTCTCGATCCATAAATTGAAGCGGATAGGAAGCGCGATCGATCAGGGTGACTTCGACTCCCAGCAACGCAAAGATGGAAGCGTACTCGCAGCCGATCACACCGCCTCCGACGACGGCCAGTGACCGTGGGAGGTACATCATGGAAAGCAGCGAGTCGCTGTCAAGGATGTGTTCATGATCGACGGGGATCTCTTTTGGGTTTCGGGGGCGTGATCCTGTAGCGACCACGATGGTATCGGCGGTGAATTGTTGCTGCGCGCCGTCCACGGTCTGCATCTTGATCATGTGCGCACTCAGGAAACGCGCTCGTCCGTGAAACAGCGAGATGCCGTTGCGCTGAAGCTGCCGGCTCATAAAGGAGTCATGTGCCCGAACGACGTCTTCAAGACGGCTCAGGAGGGTCGCAATTTGAGTATCCGGCTTGAAGCTGAATTGGAACGCTTCTCCTGCCCGGTTGAGCCGATTCAGATGGACGGCGCTTTCTCGCAACGTCTTGCTGGGGATCGTGCCGCGATAGACACAGCTGCCGCCAATACCGCGCTCTCGCTCAATCACGGCGACACGCTTCCCGGCTTTGGCGCCCTGGACTGCCGCTTTCTGGCCGGCAGGGCCGGCGCCGATGACGATGATATCGAATGCAGATGTGCTCATAGATTTAGCGCATTCACCACAGCCAGCACGTGGTCTTTTCTGGTCAGCAGCTGATCGATGTCGTTGGGATAGAGATTGAGTTCTGCGAAAACCGGATGTGCACGGAGAGTCTCTTCCGGCATATCGTCCGGTATGAGGAGGTGGCTTGCTAGTCTATCGGCGGCACAGGTGAGCAGGCACTCTTGCCGGAACGAATCGGAATGGTCGTAATCTTCGTAATATTGGATGGCGGCCGCCACTTGCTTAGGCAAACTCCATTTTTCTGCGATGAGGGCGCCGACGCGGGAATGGTAGCCATCGACCCATGCATGTAATACCGATTTCTCAAGCGCGACTCGTTGCGCATGTGCAAGGGATGTCACCGTTTGCAGTACGACGGGTTTTCCGATTTCGTGCAGCAGGCCACACAGGTAGGCGCTTTCGACGTTGACACGCCTCATGCGGGCGACCTCCTTCGCGAAGGCTCCGCTCGCCAGGGAGTGACGCCACAGTCGTTTCACATCGTCCTCATGTCCCGGCACGTTGAACGCGCCGGACTTCAATGAAGCCGTAAAGGCAATCTCAGACAGCAGGGTCATGCCCAGCATGGCCACCGCGTGCTGGAGAGAGACCACCGGGCTGCGAGGCATGTAGGCCGGTGAATTGGCGATCCGCATCACATGCGCAGCCAGTGCCTGATCCTGGTGAATCATAGATGAAAGTTTTGCCGCATCGGAGGCCGGATCCGACGCCAGCGCCAGCACCTGTCCGGCTGCTTGTGGGAGTAGGGGGAGCTCAACCTCTCCCGCCTCGATTTTCTGAATCAAGGCTTGTTCCAGCCGTTCAACTGGGGTGGCTACCGATCCTATTTCAGACGCCATATGGCTCCGCTCCTCGAATGCGAGTCTGTGGGTGACGACCTCTCTTTTCGGTTGTTTTCACATAAAGGTTTAGCGATCGTGACTTTGAAATCGTCACGGACTATACTTCGCCCTCCATTATGAGGGAATCATGAAGCGAGGTTGGATCGTGGCGGGTGCCGTATCAATAGCTGTTGCGAGCCTGATCCCTTGGTTAGGTATGGCAGCTGAATCCACGGCGAGTGCCGAAAAAGTTGCGAAGGAGACCCAGGAAGCGATCGAAGCCACCAAGGAATATACCGCTCAACAAAAGGAGGCTTTCCAACGCAAGGCACAAGAGGAATTGACGACGATTCAGCGGCAAATCATGGGGCTGCGTGAGAAGATTGCAAAAGCCTCTGAGTCCACACGAGTCGATCTTCAGAAGTCGCTCAACGAGTTTGAGAAGAAGAAAGGGGGCGTCAAGGAGAAGATGGATGAATTGAAGGGGGCCACTGACGCAAAATGGCATGAAGTTCGGGAAGGGATGAACCATGCTTTGAACGAACTCAAACATTCATACCAGAAACTGTTGTCCAATATGCCGTGACCGTTGGTTTCTGCCTGTCGAAACAGGGGAGCATAATGATGAAGGTCGTGACACTTGCCGACTTCCAGCAGTTCACCGGCGACAAGATGAAGAAGAACAACCTGTTTCAAACGGAGCGCTTCTTCTGTGACATCTATTGTTTTGAGCCGGGCCAAGAACAAAAGGGCCATGTCCATGGCAACCAGGATAAGGTGTATATCGTGCTAGAGGGGCAAGGAACATTTCAGGTTGGCTCCGACCATCGAATGCTTGAGGCAGGACAAGGGACTTTGGCTTCAGCCGGGGAGGAGCATGGCGTGAAGAATCATACGAACGGGCGCCTGAAAGTGCTGGTGTTTGTCGCTCCCAATCCAGCCTAAGTTCTATCAATAGCAGTAGTGTCAAATGAACCAGGGGGAGAGAGCGTCATGCTCTCTCCCCCTGGTTGTGTTGGGATCGCCCTAAAACCGGGTAGAGGCTCGGGCGGTCGTTACAGGACTTCCGTCATTCTCTGAGCCTTCTTAGGGTTTGTAACATGAGCGGTCTGCCGGCTTGCCTCCGTGCGAGAACTGGTTTTCATATGCCATCACTTGCCAGATTTGCTCCTCGGACAGAAGACCCTTGTTGGCCTTCATCTTTGTCTTTGGGACACCTTCCGAGACACGCCAGAACCAGAAGGCGTCTGAGAAGCGGCAGACGAGGTTCGGGTCACGAAGATCCCGCGCCCCCTTTTTCTTTGGTTGACCGTCTAACCCGTGGCAACTGCTGCAGTTGACCTCGGTCTTGAACTCGCCCTTATAAATCTTCCCGCCCTCCTCAATGGCTTTCGCATCGGTCCATCCACCGGCCGGCATCTTTTTATCGGCATACTCAGGTGGGACCGGAGGCAATGGGGGCAGATCTTCGGCGGAGGCTATGCCTCCTGAAAGAATTATGGCGCACCCCATCACCAAGGCTGAGACGCTTACATTCCTTCTCGTCATTCGAACCTCCTCTTGAGTTGTAGTGGACGATTTACCTAACTTGTTTACTTGGGTTGAGCGAGATTTCCAACATGCCATCGTACGATCGGCACTATACCATATCTTGTTCGTGAAAAAATGAAAACATGGCAAACGTCAAGCGTGCATCGACCGTACTTCGGCGATGTCCAAGCGGTATCATGAGCAGCGCGGCTTAAGGCCATTCATGGTTCGAATAGTCAGAGGAATCAGGGGGCGAGTGCGTGAACCGTCCCCTGACGAGAACAGTCATTATGTGATGATCCGCTTTGTTGCTTCGACAATGGACCGCACGCCGATCCCATAGTGATCCACGAGCTCGTCCGGCTTCCCGCTGTGCGGGATTTCACGAACGGCGAGTTTATAGACTTTCATTCCCTCCGTTGCGACGGCGCTGAGGACGGCATCGCCAAGACCTCCGTGGGCGTAGTGATCCTCCACTGTGAGGATTCGACGCTGGGTCGCGCGTCCACTCTCCGCCAAGGTGGTTCTATCGATGGGAGCGATACTGTAGAGATCGATGACACGGACGGCGATCCCAGCTGCTTTGAGTTGGTCGTGGGCTTTCAAGGCTTCGGACAGGGTTATACCGGCAGCGACGATCGTAAGGACATCCGATGCGCTCTGTCGGAGAATTTTGCTGCCCCCGATATGAAATTGTTCCTCTGGTCCATAGAGGACCGGATTCTTTGGTCTTCCGGCACGTAGATAGACCATTCCCTTATGCTTCGCGGCTTCTTCGATTAATCGATACGTTGAGTTGCCGTCTGAGGGATAGAGCACCGTCACGTTTGGTTGTGCTGCCATCATCGCGATGTCTTCCAGGCCCATTTGCGACGGCCCGTCTTCGCCGATGCTGACGCCGACATGGGTCCCGACGAGCTTCATGTTCGAACCACTGATGGCGGCCATACGGATGAAGTCGTAGGCGCGACTGAAGAAACAGGCAAAGGTTGCGACAAAAGGAATTTTGCCGCAAGCGGCCAGACCGGCGGCGGCACCCACCATATTTTGTTCGGCGATGAAACTCTCAAAGAACCGATTGGGAAACTTCTTGCCGAATTTGTCGGTGTAGGTGGAATTTTTTACGTCGGCGTCCAGCGCGACGATCGAGGGGTTCGCGGACCCCAACGCTTCCAATGCCACGCCGAAGGCTTCACGCGTTGCGACGGAGTCGCCGATTTTATAAGGCGCGGGAGGCATCGAGCCGATGGCTGCTGGGATGGCACCGGGAGCCGATGGCTTTGGGATCTGAACCACGGTACCGTTCGGGCTCAATTGCTTCGTGAGCTCGTCGAGGGCCTGCTGCGTCTCTTCGCCTTTTTTAAGCGGTTTGCCGTGCCAGTCCGGCTTGTTCTCGATGAACGAAATACCTTTGCCTTTGTAGGTTCGGGCCAGCAACACGGTCGGCTTTCCTTTTGTGCCCGCAGCCTCATCGAATGCCTTGAGGATGGCTGTGAGATCATGACCGTCGATGACGATGGCATGCCAACCGAATCCGGCCCACCGGGAACGGTACGCATCCATGTCGTGCTGTAGCATGGTGGGATCACTCTGCCCCAGTCGATTCACGTCAACGATGGCGCACAAATTATCCAAACCATATTGGCGACCGATCTCAGCGGCTTCCCAAACCGATCCTTCGACCGATTCTCCATCCCCCATCAATACGTAGGTTCGGTAATCGAGCCTGTCGACGAACTTTGCATTCAACGCGATGCCGATCCCGACGGGAAGCCCTTGCCCCAGCGAACCGGTGGCCATATCGACAAAGGGCAAGCGAGGAGTCGGATGTCCTTCAAGATCGGACGTTAAGGTGCGTAACTTCAAGAGGTCGTTCTGTGGGAAGAGACCCGCTTCCGCCCACGCCGCATAGAGCAGCGGCGCCGCATGTCCTTTTGACAGGATAAAACGATCGCTGTTGGGCGCCTTAGGATGATGGGGATCGTAACGCATAACGGAGAAAAACAATGCGGAGACGATGTCGGCAGCGGATGCGCAGCTCGATGGATGGCCGCTCCCGGCCTCGGTGGTGGCCCGCACGCTGTTGATGCGGAGTTGGGTTGCCTTATTGTGTAGAGTGCTGAGTAATTCAGGCGTAGCAGCTAAACCAGCCATTGGAGATCCTTTCGGGATAGCGATCGATTTGAGATGAAAGACGTGTAGTTCTGTATTGTCTACTCTCGGCAGTAGCCTGATACAACTTGAGGCTAACAAATCGGCTGGGTAGAGGTCAATGAAGAGATGCGCTCCCCTGGAGAGAACCAGGGGAGCTGTAGACGCGCTGATTCTACCGCGATGACTTTTGGTCAGCTTTGCACGGAGGGTGTGACCACTGTTACCTCATTTGAACAAGGGGTTTCCGCTTCGCTTTCCGATTCGCCGAAAGCACTGATTGCAAAGAAATAGGGTGTATTGGGATCGAGGCCGGTAACGGTGGCCGGGGGAGCTCCGACCCGTTGACTTTCCTCGTAGGAACATGAGGCATGCTCTCCAGATGATTGTTTTCCGTAGTGGATAAAATAACCTTGCACGTTGGGATCAGCGGATGCATCCCAGGTCAACCGTGCGGTAGCGCCGGTTGGGGTGGGGGTCATAGAGATGGCCGGGTCTTCCTCTCCCACAGCAGGATCTGCTGGACCGGCTGCAAGTTCTAAATCCTCGTCAGTCGGATCTGTTGGTGTTTCTGACATGGAAATCGTCGGATCTTCTCCGGCAGGAGATTCCGTTTCAGTAGGATTAGAATCTGACGGCGAACCATCAACCGATGGAGTGTCCGTCGGCGTAGAGAGGGAAGAAATGGCCGGTCCACCTTGTCCGTCATCACTACATCCGGCAAGTGGGAGAACGATGAGGCCCAAAACTATAACCTGGGCCATCGCAATCGTGAAATTTCGATGGACGAGACCTAGCGAAATCGCGTTTCTCAGCATAAGAAACTCCCCTTCAGATTTAGGTGAATATTACGTATGAAACCAAATGACAGCTCCAGTGCAAAAGCAAGGGTTATGCCCAGGTGTCTATGAGGAAATATATTATTATTCAGTTAGTTGTAAATTTGCAGGACTGGCCAGGATGTTGGGTGTGAAGGGTTGAACCTTCAAGTACCGTCAACAGCTGTAGCGAGGTCGTGTGTTCCCTGCGCGGTAAGGTTTCCGAGCCAACTATTAGTGACTGGGATGAAAGACCGGCAGGAAGGTATCAAGAAGGGATATGTCGGGGATCTGCTCGATCTCTAAAAAATCGAAACAGCAGGTAGCCGTTTACAAGGGCCACGATCGACAAGATGCTGTAGGTTGTGATGGGTGTGGCAAGATTGAGTTCGACCAGCACCCGAGACAGGCCGAATCCGACCACCAACCCATCGAATGCCATGCAAATGCGTCTGAATGTTTCTGGATCCATCAAGCGGATCAGATATGTCCCGAGTGGAATTCCGATCATGACGCTGGGAACGATATAGGGGATAATTTCCATGCTGCCGGCACTGTAGAAACCGATAAACCCATAGGCGATGGCCGTGAGTGAAGACTCCGCCAGGCGAATGATCCCCAATGCAGCACGGAAGTCTTGTTTCGGATAGCCTTGATTGTTAAAGAGGAGAGCCAAGGGGGGGCCGGAAATCGTCGTGACGGAGTAGAGGGTGCCGAGCCCTACTCCAAACGGCACCCCTATAGCTTTTTCAGCACGAATGGGTTTCCGAATGCCCGCAGCCTGGAGAAGAATCAAGGGCAACAGAAAAAAATAGGTGACGAACTTGATCCATGCTGGCTGCACCAAAAAGAGAAGATAGCTGCCGATGCCGACTCCGACCGCCAGACCGACCAGAATAGGAGCGACGCGCCAGAAGACGTTGGGGATGCTCTTCCGATTGATGAAGAGAACGTAGGCGTTGATGACGAGTTCGATCAGCACGAGGGCGGGATTCAGAATGCGATTGGTGAAAAACAAGAGGGCGACAGGAACCGTGATCGAAGAGAAGCCGTACCCTAGCGCGCCGTTTACCGTCGCGGCGACAACCGTAATGAGGACAAGTACGACTACGTCCATGAGCGTTTAGCCTTTGGGATGGCCTGCGGCAAAGTCGGCAAGGGAATAGTGATCGAGGATGCCGGCAATCGCATCACGGACCGTACCCATGACTTGTTGTACGGGACACCGCGCCGTATTCGCATAAGGGCAATCGCTGCATTTCTGGTACGCGGTCTTACTGACGCAGCCGATCGGCGCCAGTGGACCATCGAGTATGCGTATGACTTGACCGAGTGTGATCTCGTTCGGCTGTTTAATAAGGATATATCCTCCCTTCACGCCACGTCGGCTGGAGATGAGCCCGGCTCGCTTGAGTGTGAGAAGAATCTGTTCCAAGAATTCAATAGGGATGTGCTGGCGAGTGGCAATGTCGTGACGTTGCAGCGTCCTCTTTCCGTGAACCAGCGTGAGCTCAAGCAACGCTCGGAGACCATATTCGCTTTTCTTCGAGAGTTTCATAAAAGTAGAGTGAGTTTATCAACAATATTTATGGTAAACCGTGACGGTTCGTCAAGGTCAAAGTTCGTAGGACGAGTACTATCAGTACCAATTGGCGGCCGACGCATGAGGTGTCTCGGCTAGTTCGCTCACTTCTTGGTCCACTCTTCCCAGCTTTTATTCCCTCCGCGCATACATTAAGATGGGCGTCGGTTATCTTCCTCTTCCACGAGGCCGTTTTTGAAATCCAAGATCGTCTTTTCTTGCCAAACCTGCGGACACCAGGCGCCACGGTGGCTCGGCCGCTGTCCTGACTGTGGGGGCTGGAATACGATGAAAGAGGAGCGGCACGCGGCGACCGGAAAGGGGCGACCTGCTGCCATAAAGACAGCTCAGGCCAAGGCCACGCCCATCGGTGAAATCGAAGTCGTGGGAGAGGATCGTCGGCTTACCCATATTGGTGAATTCGACCGAGTCTTGGGCGGCGGGGTGATTCCCGGCTCGGTCATCCTCATCGGCGGCGATCCTGGAATTGGGAAGACGACGCTGCTATTGCAGGCGTTGCCGCGGTTGGCGACAAAGGAGGCGCCGGTTCTCTACGTCTCCGGGGAAGAGTCTCCTCGGCAGATCAAGATGCGTGGGCAGCGGCTTGGTATCGAGCATCCGCATTTGTTGATCCTGGCCGAAACTTCCCTTGAGCAGATTCTGAAAGCAGTCCAGGACATTGGGCCGGCAGCGGTGGTAGTCGATTCGATTCAGACGGTGTATACGGAGCAGATTACATCCGCTCCCGGTAGCATCAGTCAAGTTCAGGAAGTCGCCGGGCAACTGATGTGGTTTGCGAAACGAGCCGGCGTCCCGGTCTTTATCATTGGGCATGTCACCAAGGAAGGGGCGATTGCCGGGCCACGGCTTTTGGAGCATATCGTCGACACGGTCTTGTACTTTGAGGGAGATAAAGGCCACAGCTACCGGATTCTCAGGGCCGTGAAGAATCGTTTTGGATCGACGAATGAGATCGGGGTGTTCGAAATGAAGGATGTCGGGCTCGAAGAGGTGAATAACCCATCGGAATTGTTTCTGGCGGAACGCTCACAACGGAGTACCGGATCTGTGGTTGTGTCGAGTCTCGAAGGTACGAGGCCGATCCTGGTTGAACTGCAAGCGTTGGTGTCCTCAACCACCTATGCCATGCCCAAACGAATGGCGAACGGAGTGGAGGTCAACCGAGTCTCGCTGCTGCTCGCCGTGATGGAGAAACGGCTGGGGGTACATCTTTCCGGACAGGATGTGTACGTGAATGTCGTTGGAGGGATGCATATCGACGAGCCGGCGATTGACTTAGGGATCGTCGCAGCCGTCACATCGAGTTTACGGGAAGTGCCGGTCGAGCCGGGAACGTTACTGTTGGGAGAGGTAGGCTTGGGAGGTGAAGTCCGTGCCGTCAGCCAGGCAGAATTGCGCATTCGCGAGGCCGCGAAGATGGGGTTCAAACGATGCATTCTGCCTGAGCGAAATCTGGCGAAGCTCGACCCCATCGACGGCATGGAGCTGATCAGTATTCAGGAAGTGCGAGAGGCATTGGATGTGGTGTTGGCGTGAGGAGAGGCATGGCGAAGCGGAAGGATCTCTGTGCTCGCCCAACGCGCGGCTTCGGAAAGCCCTCGTTGGATGCGCGCAGTAAGAGACCCTTCCACTCCGCCATGCCATAGGGATAGAGAAGAACAGGATGCTGAGACACGTTTATCCACTTACACTCTTAACAGCGTTCGGGCTCTTCTTTGCCGCATGCGCCCCGTTTGCGTCGAAACATGAATCGCCGCCGCTTAAGCCGGTGACTGCCGAAGAGCTGACCGAGCTGTTGCGCCAGCGGGATGCAGCAATTCATTCGATGAAAGGGTTGTTCAGCGCGAAAGTGCGCGGTGGGCTCATTCCAATTGCCTCACGAGTTGAGGGCACGGTCTACTACCGTCGTCCGAACGCGTTGCGGCTGAGGGGGTTTACTCCTCTTGGAAACGAGCTGTTCGACTTTGTTCAAATTGATGATCTGTACAAACTCCGCTTGCCTCTTGAAGGAAAAACCTATGCCGGTCACCAGTCCGGCATGAAAGATGTCGGGAAGCTGGCTCGATTCTCTCAGTTGAGTGTATGGGCGGTCGGTGGCGTGCTGGGGACGAACTCAATTGCCAGGGATGAGACGGTAAAGGTCGCGGAAGAGAGAGGCCGATATCGTCTCGACGTTTATGCGCCGGCAACCGGGGGAGCGAGCCCATCGCGTCCGCCGATCCGCCGCCTGTGGTTTGACCGCCGATTGCTCGTGGTGCAGGAAGATCGGCTTGGGTCGGGTGGGGAGGTCGAGGCGACGATTCAGTATGACGATTTTAGGCCCCTCGAGGAGTTGGGAAGTATTCCAGCCCAGACCATGGGTGATCAAGATGTTCGGCTATTCCGCCCCTTCAAGATTTCTCTCGAAGACGGTCGTGGACAAGGCACCGTGCACGTCACCTTTCACGAGATGCATCACAATCAAGCCATAAGGGCAGAAGACTTGGGTCGGATCTCCTAATCGTCGATGAGAATCCTTGCAATTGAAACGGCCACGACGTGGCAGAGTGTCGCGATTGTCGAAGACGACCTCATCTTGGCGATGCATGAGCAAGAGGCCGGTGGCGCTCATGGCTCTCTCCTTTTGCCCGCCATCGATCGACTGTTCTCGCAATCCGGATTGCGGCTCAGCGATCTCAGCGGCCTCGCCTGTTCGATCGGGCCTGGCTCGTTTACCGGTATTCGAGTGGGCATTGCCACATGCCTCGGACTCCGTGGAGCTACTGGTCTTCCTCTGACGCTGGTCCCTACACTAGAAGCCATGGCGAGGAGTCTGGAAGCGGTAACTGTTCCTATCTGTCCAATGCTGGTCAGTCGTCGTGGAGAAGTATACTGGGCGATTTTTCACTGGACAGAGGATGGGCGATTAGATCGCGTGGTAGGCGAGCAGGTTGGAACCCCACGAGCCTTCGCGCAGAGTCTCACCGAACCCAAATTGGTATTCGGGGCCGGCTGGTCGTCGATGGAATCTGAGATTCGAGCGGCATTGCCGAAGTCGGTCACTGTGACGGTCGGACCACCTCAGGTCTTCAAGCCGTCGGCTTATCAAGTCGCCCGTATTGGGATGGAACGACTTCGACGAGGTGAAATTGCCGGAGATCTGGTTGCGCCGCTCTATGTCCAGCGGGCAGAAGCGGACATCCAATACGAACGGTCAGGAGGCGTGTCGCCCGTTGCGAGACGCCGGCAACGGGTTGAGACCAAGATTGCCGAGCGATTGGCTCGGGGCCGTCGGCGGTCGCATCTGTAGGACATGTGAGCAGCCACGTGGTGCGTTCCGAGTTTCAGATCGTCCCAGCGATACCGGATATGTTACCGGACATCCTTGCGTTGGAAGAGGCTTGCTTCTCGTCCCCGTGGACGCGCAAAATGCTGGAAGCCGAGTTAACGAATAATCAATTCGCGCACTTTCTCGTCGCGAGGCAACACGAGGGATCGACAACAACGGCCGAACCCACGATTATCGGGTACCATTGCTTCTGGATCGTCTTTGAAGAGCTGCGATTGATGAATCTGGCGGTGCGAGAGTCGATGCGGAAGAGAGGGGTTGGAGGAGCGCTTGTCACAGAAGCGCTCCGACTAGGGTTAGAGCAAGCGGCGACTCGTGCGGTTCTCGAAGTCAGAGCCTCGAACGATCCGGCGCGGTCCCTCTATACTCGTATAGGTTTTCTTCAGATCAGCCGTCGCCCCCGTTACTATACAAATCCCATCGAAGACGCCGTGCTGATGGAAATGAATCCGCTCGTGATATCGAACGGCCGGCGGCGGGACAGCGGCTTTGCCTCAGGAGGTGAATCAGCTTCAACAGACTCACTTTAACCAGGAGGTGTCGTGATGATGACGGAAGATGCGATCGCCGAACAGCTTCGCCGCTCCAATACCGAATTCCGGGAACTCGAAGCGTCCCACCATCGCCTGGACCTTGAACTCAACGAGATGCAGAAGCGCCATGTTCTGACCCCATCCGAAGAAGTCGAGAAAAAACGGAAACAAAAAGAAAAGTTGACGAAGAAAGACAAGCTTGCAGAACTGATTCGCCTCTACCGCGAGCACAGACTCGAGCCGGCAAGGTAGGAGGCTGATCGGCCACCGACTCTGCAGGCGGCTGAATCCGTCGATATGGAACAGACCATCCATCCGCTTGCGTCCCACATCCAAGCCGTCAAGCGTCGACTGATCATCGTTGGCGCGACGGTCTTGGGTTCGTTGGTGCTGACCTTCTCTTTTTCCGCCGACATGGTGGCGTGGCTCAACCGATCCTTTCCAAACCAACTGACTTTTTATGGCCCAACGGAGGCGCTGTTCGCGTCGATCAAGGTGTCGTTGTTGGCGGCTCTCATTCTCAGTTTGCCGGTCATCTTTTATCAGTGTTGGAAGTTCATCGAGCCTGCCCTATTACCGAAAGAGCAGCGTTGGGCGATCCCGCTATTCATGGTGGCGGGAGGACTGTTCGCGTTAGGGCTGGTCTTTTGCAATGTGGTGATTTTGCCGCTGGTGATCGACCTGTTCGTGAGTTTCGGACTCGATCGTGACATCACCCCGCAGCTGAGCGTCGGCACCTATATTGATTTTAACGTGAAATTCCTGCTCATCTTCGGCTGTGCCTTCGAACTGCCCTTGGTCATGAGTTTAGCGGCTATGACTGGAATGGTATCAGCAGACACGTTCGCTCATTACCGTAAGCATGCCATCTTATTGTGTCTCATTGTATCCGCCATCGTCACTCCTGACGCCACGCTCTTTACCATGCTCTTGATGGCGGTTCCCTTGATGGTGCTGTATGAGATCGGGATTCTCGGCGCCCGACTGTTTGGGCGGAGTCAGGACCCAGGGGGGATCGATTTGCCGCTCGATCCGGATTTGCCGATCAACACCGCCGGAACGAGGCTACGATGAGGGAGGGGACTGCAAAAGCTCAACGCGTACGCACAATCGCCTCTGTGACAGTACTGTGGGGTATTCTTTTTAGTTCGGCCGGTGGCGAGAGCCTCCAGGCCTCCGATCCGCTGTTGTCGCCTACACCGTTGAGGGTTTCAGAATCTTCGACGGCATTGGGACCATCTGAACAATCCGCAGCGAGCGTACAGGCCCTTGTGATAGGCGGCAATGGAATCATCTATGCCGGATCCTTCGGCCACGGGATGTTTCGCACTGTGGACCGCGGTGCGACGTGGGCTCGAGTAGGAGGTGGTATCACGGATCCGTTTATCTTGAGTTTGGCCTTCGCGAAAGACGGAGCCGTCTATGCCGGGACGTTTCGTGGCGGAGTGTTTCGTTCGCGCGATGAAGGGAACAGCTGGCAGCCCGTCAATGCCGGGCTCAAACAGCTTGAAGTCAAGGCCTTATTGGCGGTGGACCACGAACTGTTTGCCGGTACCGGAGACGGCGTGTATCGCCTGCATGCCTCCGAGGATCATTGGACGCCTGTGACGTCGGGGTTAGACGATATTCTGGTCCACGCACTTGCGCGCTCTCCCGATGGAACCTTATTCGCCGGGACTTCCGGTCAAGGCATCTTTCGGTTCGGCCCGCGCTCCACCGGCTGGGTTCGTATGCGGCATGGGTTGAAGGACCACGAAGGAATGATCGAAAATTTCATTCGGGTTCTTGTTATCGATCCGGATCACAGTATTTTGGCCGGCACGTTCGACGGCGGAGTCTTTCGTAGCGCCGACGGCGGAGTCACGTGGCGATCAATCAGCCGGGCGCTGCCCAACGACTCTATCCGGGGTATTGTATTCAGTGACCAAGGAGTGGTGGTGGCAACCGGGAACGGAATTTTTAAGACCGTAGATAAGGGCAAGCAATGGATTCCCGTCAACAAGGGACTCGCGAACCTTGCGGTGCAAGTGTTGATCGGATCGGGAGATAAAGGTCTGTATGCGGGGACGAGTTCGGGGGTGTTTCGCAGCGATGATGGTGTCTCATGGATGGCCGTCAATCAGGGACTGGAAGCGGGAATCGCGCCCCCGCCGTTTCTTTTTCGCTAAATGTAGAAAGGACGAAGGTAATGGCTGAGATAGGCGAAACGATACGAGCAACAATAGCCGTGACAAGTAAGGGCCAGTCCATGGGAGAAATCGTGCTCAGGTTTTTCTCGGAGGTGGCGCCCGGCCACGTCAGTAATTTTGTCACGCTTTCCAAAGGGGGGTTTTACAATGGAACGACGTTTCACCGTGTCATTCCTGGTTTTATGATTCAGGGAGGGGATCCCAACAGTAAGAATTCCGACCGTTCATCCCATGGAATGGGCGGACCGGGACATAAGATCAAAGCCGAGTTCAACAGTAAGCCGCACACGCGAGGCATCGTCTCGATGGCCCGGTCAAACGATCCGGACAGCGCTGGGTCGCAATTCTTTATTTGCGTCGCAGACGCCAATTTCCTCGATTGGCAATACACGGTATTTGGGGAGGTCGTCAGTGGAATGGAGGTTGCCGATAAGATCGTCACCATGAAGCGTGATGGACGAGATAATCCACTGGAGCGAGCCGAGATGACGATCTCCATCAGTGAGGGGTGAGTGGTAAAGGTTAGGGGTAAACTGCATGGAGATTCTCAATCGGCAGCGAAAAATGATGACCGTGGCCATCGCCTCACTACTCGCCCTTTACTCCTTACTGCTATTGGGTTGCGCCGCTCCTCATGTGCCATCGCGAATTATCTACGAGGATCCGGTCAATTTCGTGCGGTTGGAAGATGATTCGGAAGTGCTCGCGGAATGGCCGCCGAGTCACCATAGCCATCCGTTCATGATCGAACCGGAGAAGATGCGGACGATTTTGTCGGGATTGAAGGTGCAGGAGCATTGGATTGCGCTGCAGCGGTGGTTGCGCGGGGAATCTCCATTGGTTCCGGCCTTTACCGAAGAGGAATTGAATCTTTTGTCGGTGCAACTATCGGAGGCGCTGGAGGAGGCGAAATACAATGAACGGATCACGTTCTATTTGAGCCAGCCTCAGACGTTTGCGAGGCGAATCATCACGACGGGCGGGCTCTATGTTCATGGGACGAAACTGCATATCCTTTTGGGAAACTGGCGGATCCTGTACGGCATTCCGGCCTATGGGATGATCTATGACCGGCGTTACCCTATGCGGCCGACTGCGGCGAAGGGATTCGATCTGATCTTTCAGCCTTCCGAAGCCGTCATTCCGGTGAAGAGCAGCCTGCTGGACGGGATTTTGGCCAACGCCAAGGACGAACTCATCATCGATCTGACCAAACTGGAACCTTCTGAGCCGGCAGTTTCTCTCAAGAAATTCTCCGTGCCGGCTGAGGTCCGCTCGGCTATCCGCTCCCCTCTGCCTGCACATTTTGACAGTGTGGGAACGGCTATGCTACAGTCCGCGAGTCATTGATATTCCACGTTTTTCTGTTACTTAACTTTCTTGAGGAACACCGTATGAACGGGACACAGGCGCATGTGATTATCGTGGCAGGAGCGGGACCGGCGGGTATGGCTGTTGCCAGTGCGCTCTCAAAAGCTGGCCACGAAATCATTATTCTCAATCGTGATGTCAAATTTGGCGGACTCGCTGAATACGGAATATTCCCCTCTAAGCTGAAACTCCGTGGTGGGCTCAAGAAACAGTACTGGGAACTTCTTCAACAGAAGAACGTCCATTATTTCGGGAATGTCTCCATCGGCATCGGAAAGGACCTCACGGTCGAAGATGTGCGCGGGCTGGGTACGAGTGCGGTTGTCTTCACGATCGGCGCGCAGGGAACCAAGGCCATCGGTGTCGAAGGAGACTCGGCTCAGGGGGTATTCCACGCAAAGGATGTGGTCTATCACTTCAATCGTTTACCGGGCTTCGGTGATCGCCCATTTGAAGTGGGAAAACACGTCGCCGTGATCGGGGCGGGAGATGTGATGGTGGATATTGCCCACTGGTTGATCCGCTACAAGAAAGTCGAGAGGGTCACGGCCATTGTCAGACGGGGACCAATGGAACGTAAGTACAATCCAAAAGAAATTCGCAGCATCTGTGCCAATATGGACATCGAGGGGATCAAAGCAGAGTTTGAGCGCATCAAGGACCGTATCGCCAAGGTCGGCCAGAATCCCGATGACGTCTTACGGGCATTCACCGACGAGTTTACCAAATGCGAATCGAAGGTGAGCGAGACCAAGATGGGGTTCCGCTTTCTTGCATCGCCGAAGCGTATTCTGGTCGACAGCAATAACCGGGTTCGTGGACTTGAAATGGAAGATAACCGACTCGACCCTAAGGGGGAGGATACCGTCGCCGTGGGGTTGAAGCAGTATTATGAGTTTCCCTGTGATTCGGTTGTGTTTGCCGTCGGGGACAAAGTAGATGAGACCGTGGGGCTACCTTATAAGAATGGTATGTTTATCACGAACCCAAACAAGACCGGTAATGATCCCGATGATGCGCTCTTTCAGGCCTATGATGAATCTACGGGCAAGGTGATGGACGGCGTATTTTTGGCCGGTTGGGCGCGAAAGGCTAGTGAGGGTCTCGTCGGCGTTGCGAAGCGTGACGGAGATTGGTGTGCGGAAGTCGTCGATCGCTATCTGACGACGAAGAACGGCGGTAAAGATGCCAAGATCGTGCTCGATCATCTGCACGCGTTTCTTAGAAAGCGACAAAGCCGTCCGGTCGACGTGAATGGCTTACGGGCACTCGATGTGGCGGAGCGATCATTTACCGGGAAGACCGACTGCATCGGAGAGTTTAAGTTTTCCGCGAATCAGGACATGCTTAAATATGCTGAGCGGGAAAACGCGCGCAGTAGTTGAATATTCGATCTTCATCCGTGCCCCCATTTCAGTTTTTCACGCAATACTTCATAGTAGTGGCTTTCTGGAAACCTGATCAATCTCGTACGATGGTCTGAAGCCTGAATAACTGCCGTATCACCCTGTGTCATGGCAACGCCGACTTGCCCGTCGAGTGTGGCCATCGATCCGTCATCCTTGCTCGTCAACGTCACTTCAATGACGACATTGCCCGGTATGATTAATGGGCGATGCGTCAATGTATGAGGAGAGATGGGGGTCAAGATGAGCGCCTGAAGGGCGGGGTTCATGATGGGACCTCCAGCAGAGAGGGAGTAAGCGGTAGAGCCTGTCGGTGTTCCGATGATGAGGCCGTCACCTCGTAGATTGGTCACGAACTGACCCTCTATGGCGATCTGTAGTTCGATCATGCGAGCGAGGGTGCCTTTACTGATGACGACGTCGTTGAGGACGATTCCTCGCGCAACGGTTTCTCCATGGCGATGAACGTGCGTCGCCAACATGAGTCGTTCGTCGAGGGTAAAGTCGTTAGCGAATACTCGTTCCAGCGAAGGATAGAGGTTGTCCAGCCGGACTTCGGTTAAGAATCCGAGCCCGCCCATGTTGACCCCCAAAATAGGGATACTCCGTCCTGCCGCCAGTCGTGCCGCATTCAGAATGGTTCCGTCGCCGCCCAGCACCAACAGCACGTCGGCCTTTTCGGCGAGTTGAGTTTTCTGAATTCCGCCCAGTTCGTTCAGTAACCCCGCAGACGTTGTGTCGAGAAGGACATTGATGCTGCGGGCCCTGAGCCAGGTGACTACTCCGAGCAACGTAGCTTGGACTTCGGGGAACTTGGGTTTGGTCAAGATTCCAATGCTTTTACTTTTCATGGGTGCCTATACTTATGGTTGGGCGAAAATGGGGAATACGATTGTATCGGCATGCATATTTTTGTGTCAACGCATAAGCTGACCTGTCTCGAGTACTCTCAGGTCTGTGCAAGAAGAGAGAAAACAACTCATGTCGGTTTGGATCGCGCGGTCTCGTTATCTGCTCAACCTTGACTCTCAAGAATACTGTGGTTAGAATTAGACCAAGATTTTTCAATGGTTTTGCTCGAACGTGGCCATGATTTGCACTCACTAGTAAGGAGGCAGGATGTTCGAACGATTCACGGACAAAGGTCGAAAGATCATCATCCTCGCGCGCGAGGAGGCCGAGCGGCACCAAAACGACTATCTGGGGACCGAACATCTCGTCCTAGCCATACTTCGTGAGTCCGACGGCATTGCCCTTATGATTCTGAAAAAGATGGGGCTTTCTACCGAGCAGATTCGGTTGGAAATCGAGCGCAATCTGCCTGGTGGAGGGACCACCATGACGTTCGGAGAGATCCCCTTTAGCCCACGGGTAAAGAAAGTCATTGAATACGGGGTCGAAGAAGCGCGCCTGCTGGGACATAACCACATCGGCAGCGAGCATCTTCTCCTCGGCCTTCTTCGTGAAGAAGAAGGGATAGGCGGAAAAATCCTTCGCAGTTTGGGCGCTAATCTGCTGACGGCACGGCAGTTAACCGTGACGTTTCTTCGAAAGTCCGCTCCGCGCGAGCGGGATCGGAAGAGCAATACTCCGGCACTCGACGAATTCGGCCGTGATCTGACCCAGTTGGCTCAAGAAGGCCAACTGGACCCGGTGATCGGCAGAGCGGATGAGATTGAGCGCGTCCTGCAGATCCTTAGTCGAAGGAGTAAGAATAATCCCGTGCTGATCGGTGAATCCGGTGTTGGGAAAACCGCCATCGTCGAAGGGCTCGCTCAGCGCATTATTCAATCTGAAGTCCCCGACAATCTGCTCTCACGTCGGGTTATCGCCTTAGATCTGGGGTCTCTCGTTGCCGGCACAAAGTACCGCGGGCAGTTCGAAGAGCGTCTCAAGGTTGTGATGAAGGAGATCGTTCAAGCCGGCAATATCATCATCTTCATCGATGAGCTTCATACTCTGGTCGGGGCAGGGGCAGCGGAGGGATCCATCGACGCCTCCAATATGTTGAAGCCGGCTCTGTCGCGCGGCGAGATCCAATGCATTGGGGCCACGACGTTGGATGAGTACCGAAAGCATATTGAAAAAGACGGCGCCTTGAAACGGCGATTCCAGCCGATCCACGTTCAGCCGCCCAATCTCGATGAAACGGTCCGTATTATCCAAGGGCTTCGGGACCGATACGAAGAACACCATGGAGTGGAAATAACCGAAGACGCCATTGTTGAGGCCGTAAAGTTGTCGGATCGGTACATCACCGATCGGTTCCTTCCCGACAAGGCGATCGATTTGATCGACGAAACCGGTTCGCGCGCCAAGCTCCAGACCTATGCCCTCCCTTCTGAGTTGAAAGCGATGGAGCAAGAGCTGAAGAAGGTTTCACGAGAGAAGGAACTTTCAATATCCATGCAGAATTTCGAGGAAGCCGTGCGGCATCGTGAGGAGGAAGAGCGGCTGCGCAAGCTGCTTGACGAATCCAAGCGAGAATGGAAAAAGAATCAGGAGAAGAACAAGCCCGTGATCGGCAAGGAGGATGTCGCCTACGTGGTCTCAAAAATGACCGGTATTCCGCTCTTCAAGCTGGAAGAAGAAGAGTCCAACAAGCTATTGCGAATGGAAGAGTTTCTTCATAAACGAGTGGTCGGTCAGAATGAGGCGATCTCCGCGGTCGCCCGCGCCATCCGCCGATCTCGTGCCGGCTTGAAGGAAGCTCGGAAACCGATCGGCTCGTTCATTTTCTTGGGACCGACGGGCGTGGGCAAGACGGAACTGGCCAGGACATTGGCTGAGTTTCTGTTCAACAGCGAAGATGCGCTGATCCGTGTGGATATGTCCGAATATCAGGAGAAGTTTACGAGTTCTCGACTCTTCGGCGCTCCTCCCGGCTATGTGGGATATGAAGAAGGGGGGCAGTTGACCGAAAAGGTCCGCCGTCGGCCTTATTCCGTCGTGTTGTTTGATGAAATCGAGAAGGCGCATCCGGATGTATTCAATGTCCTCCTCCAAGTATTAGACGACGGCGTACTGACCGATAGTCTTGGACGAAAGATTGATTTCAAGAATACCGTCGTCATTATGACGTCCAACATCGGGACGAAAATGATTCAGAAGGGTGTTTCACTTGGATTCCAGAGTACGGAAGGCGAAGCCGCGCGTCGGAAGAAGGAAGAAGTGCTCGGAGAACTTCGGAAATCATTCAGTCCTGAATTCCTCAATCGGATCGATGAGATCGTGATTTTCCATCAGTTAGAAAAAGAGCAGCTCTATAGCATTTTGGATATCCTGCTCCGTGAGTTGAACCTCCGTCTATTGGATAAAGGGATTGAGATTGAGGTCGACGACGAAGTCAAGCAATGGCTCATCAAAGAAGGCTATGAGCCGTTGTACGGAGCGAGGCCGATGCGGCGGGCTATTCAACGCGCGATCGGGGACCCGCTCTCCGATGAGCTCATCAGAGGACGCTTCAAAGAAAGCCGAAAGGTGAAAGTCGTTCTACGGGACGGAGCGCCGACCTTTATCGAGCAGGAGGCCATGGCCGAAGTATAGTGTCTTTTGTGATTGTTCACATCCCCATGCAATCGTTTGCGGCCTCTGCGGCTGACTGCTGCAGGGGCCGTTTTGTACTCCAATGCCGGCTGGCCCATTCGTAACAAGATGTGCTCTTCCCCCAATCGGTCCGAATTTCAACCTGAGACTCAATGGCTTTTGGGACCGATTCTTGGCATCGAGTCTTCATGCGATGAAACGGCTGCAGCCGTGCTCAGTCGTGAAGGAGCGGTGCTTTCCAACGTTGTTTCTTCACAAGTGGCGGTTCATGAAAAGTTCGGTGGCGTCGTTCCAGAATTAGCCGCACGAGCGCACCTTGGGAAGATCGACGTGGTCGTCAAAGAAGCCTTGGCGACTGCCCAAGTTTCGAAACAGACTCTCGGCGCCGTGGCCGTCACCCAGGGACCTGGATTGGCTGGGGCGTTGTTGGTGGGAGTGAATTATGCCAAAGCCTTGAGCTACGGCTTAGGCATTCCGATCATCGGAGTCAATCACCTGCAGGGCCACATCGCTTCCGCATGGCTCGCCGATCCGATGTTCCCACTGTCCTGCATTGTGCTGGTTGTATCGGGTGGCCACACCCATCTCTATCACCATGAAGTCGGTGGTCGGTGTCTCCTCCTGGGACGCACTCGCGACGACGCCGCCGGTGAGGCGTTCGACAAGGGAGCCCAGATGCTTGGCCTGGGGTATCCAGGTGGACCAGCCGTTGATCGAATCGCACGCTCCGGTGATTCACAGGCCATTCGATTTCCTCGATTCCACCGGACAACGCATAGTCTTGAGTTCAGCTTCAGTGGTCTCAAGACGGCTTTGTTGTATAAGTTGCGAGAAATGGATGGTCCTCTGCGATCCCATCAGACTGCCGACTTAGCGGCCGGCTACCAAGAGGCTATTGTGCAGGTCTTGGCCACGAAGGCCTTCGCTGCCCTCAAGCAGTCGAATCTGGCTGCGCTTGCTGTCGTGGGAGGGGTCTCAGCAAATTCACGGCTGAGAACCGTACTGAGCGAGCGTGCGGCACGTGAAGGCATTCGCCTAGCGCTGCCGCCTATTGAGTATTGCACCGACAACGCTGCCATGATTGCCTCTGCGGGGCGCCAATTGCTGATGAACGGAGAACGACCACATTCACGTCTCGATATCAGCCCGGCTGAGAGATGCGTGAGGATCCATGAAGAAAACCATGCACCAATCAGTTCCTTTAAGGGATAAGGAGAAAGCCAATTCCTGATATCCGAGGTCAGATTACAGGACTGCGCACCAGCCAAGTCGCGTCGGTTGAACGACTCTACCGACGTCGTGTCTCACCTGATAAGGTTATTACCCCGGAACTAGCAAAGGCCATGGCGCAGCTCACCATTGAGCTCCGTCGCCCGATCGGTGTGCTGCTCACCAGGCGAGGACAAGTTCAGGAAGTGATTGTGGGAACGGAGTTGACGTTGTCTTCAGCCACGCTGACTTTGTTCCGTGCGGGTTCGCGATCGCTTCGTGGTTTGAGGTTCATTCGTACACAACTGCACGATCAGCCCTTGAATCAAGAGGTGCTCACCGACCTCGCCTTCTTGCGACTTGATCTTATCGGCCTCCTCTCCATCACCGAGGATGGCCAATTAGGCAATCTGTATTTGGCTCATCTCTTGGCGCCCAATTCGATCGATCGATTGTTCAACGTGCTCAAGGCCGTCCCGTTCCACAATCTGGCAATGATGTTCGACCAGTTCATCGAAGAGCTCGATGCAGACCTTCAGCAGGCGCGAGATCACTATGCGGTTGAGAGCGGTAAGGAATCGGCGATACTGGTCAGCGCCTCTGTCAAAAGTCGGTCCGAGCAGGAAGAGCGTTTAGCCGAATTGGCGGAGTTGGCGACCTCCGCCGACGTCACGGTGGTGGACCGTGTCGTACAAAGAACGCCGGATGGGCATCAACGGTATCTCTTGGGAAGAGGTAAGATGAAGGATGTCCTGATTCAGACGCTCCATCGAGGCGCCGACATGGTGATCTTTGATCAAACGTTGTCGCCGGCTCAATTGCGAGCCATTTCAGAGATGACCGATATTCAGGTGATTGATCGGACGCAACTGATCCTGGATATTTTTGCTCGCCGCGCCCACAGCCGTGAAGGCAAAGTACAGGTGGAACTCGCGCAGTTACGGTACCTGCTGCCACGATTGTCTGGAAAAGGCGCCCAACTCTCGCGGCTTGGTGGTGGGATCGGCACTCGAGGGCCGGGCGAAACCAAACTGGAAACTGATCGTCGCCGCGTACGTGACCGCATCACGCATTTAGAACGGGAGCTGACACAGTTTGGACGCCGGCAAGACCAACGTCGGTCCAGGCGCGATCGGCACGGACTCCCCGTCGTTTCTCTCGTGGGCTACACGAACGCCGGCAAGTCCACATTGCTCAACGTCCTGACGAACAGCCAGGTATCGGCTCAAAACAGATTGTTCGAAACTCTCGACACGACGAGCCGACGCCTGCGGTTTCCAGAGGATCGCGAAGTCATCATCACCGATACGGTCGGGTTTATTCGGGATCTTCCGCAAGAACTGGTCGGCGCCTTTCGGACTACGCTCGAAGAACTACGAGAGGCTGATCTCTTGCTGCATGTTGTCGATGGTAGCGCCGCAGACATCGACATTCAGATTACGGCCGTCGTCGCCATTCTTGAGGACTTGCATTTAAATGCGATACCGAGATTGCTTGTGTTTAATAAGTGTGACCAGATTTCACCACCGCGCGTCGAGTTGCTCTGCCGACGGTACGGAGCCATTGGGATTTCCGCACTCCAGCCCACCACACTTCGTCCTCTCCTCGTTCAACTGGAAGCGCATGTGAGAACGTTGCCGATCGGTGAACATCAGGCTGCCGGTTTGCCGTTGCAGGACGACGCGCTGGTGCTTGCATCTCGTCGGTAACCACTGCACAATCCGGTCGCCATGAAGAAAGCCAAGCGCATGAGGGCACCGTTCGTTCTCGACCGCCCAGCGAAGATTGCCATGAGTCTCCATCAGGCCATGCCGGTGGCGCGGGTGGAATTAACGCATCGTTCGTCGTGGGAGCTGCTGGTTGCCACAATTCTCTCGGCACAGTGCAGGGACCAGCGAGTGAATCAGGTGACGCCGCTGCTGTTCAAGCGATATCCCACACCTCAAGCCATGGCGAAGGCGACGTTGACGGAGCTGGAGGCACTGATCAGATCAACGGGCTTTTATAAGAGCAAGGCGAAAAACTTGATCGGCTGTGCTCAGGTCGTTACCGTGCAGTTCAAGGGGCACGTTCCCGATACAATGGAAGAACTCACAGTGATACCCGGCGTCGGGCGAAAAACGGCAAACGTGCTCCTTGGGGCCGTATTTGGAAAGCCGGCTCTTGTGGTCGATACGCATGTGAAACGGGTGGCCAACCGACTGGCCCTGACCCATTCTAGTGATCCTGAGCAAATCGAGCGCGATCTGCAATCAAGGTATCCGCAAACTCAGTGGACGGATGTGTCTCAACGGCTGCTCCTTCATGGCCGGTATGTGTGCCTCGCGCGGAAACCTCGCTGCCTTGTGTGCCCGATTTTCGATGTCTGTGAGTGGGAAGGAAAACCAACGAAATGATGAAGAGCATGACCGGATTTGGCCGGCGACAGGGGACATGGTCCGAGGGGACAGTCAGCGTTGAAGTGAGATCGGTCAACCATCGTTTCCTTGAAACCGCCATTCGCCTGCCGAAGTCGATGAGTGGGCTGGAAGAAACCTTTAAGAAGACGATCCAACAATATTGCGTACGTGGAAGGGTCGATCTGACGGTGTTGCTGCAGGGGAGTAGAGGAAGCGCTCGCGCAGTGCAACTTGACGTTGGACTAGCGAAACAGTACCATCAGGCACTTAGTACACTCCAGCGCACGCTGAAGCTTAAAGGCTCCATTGACATCGGATTGATGGCGGGCTTTCGCGATCTCATCGCGCTTTCTGAGCAGGCGACCGACGATCCCAAACTCATAAAAGTGGTGGAGAAACTTGGACGATTGGCGGTATCGGATATGGTGAAGATGCGGGCGAAAGAGGGCGCCTTGCTTGCACGGGATATCCTGGCTCGACTTGATCACGTGCGTGAATGCAGGAGCGCAGTATCGTCCCGTGCTCCCTTCATTGCGCAGGAAGCCTTTGACCGTATGAAGCAGCGGGTGGAGAAGTTATCTGCAGACTCTATCCCGGACCTCCCTCGGCTCAATCAGGAGTTGGCCCTGTATGCCGACCGTTGCGACATTACGGAAGAATTGGTCAGACTAGACACGCATATGATACAGTTTGAGCGTGCGCTTCAAGGTACCGAGCCGGTGGGTAAGACGTTGGACTTTCTTCTTCAGGAGCTGGGTCGGGAAGTCAATACCATCGGATCGAAAGCCAATGACGCGGCGATCAGGGCTGACGTGGTGCGAATGAAGGCCGAGCTTGAGCGTGTGCGTGAGCAGATACAGAACGTCGAATGAGCTCTGCGATTACCACAAGTCACCTCCCTCCGGGTATGACGGGGAATCCGCAAGTGTCTGAACGTCGGGGAATCCTGTACATTATTTCAGCCCCGTCAGGCGCAGGGAAGACGACCTTGTGTAAACAGGTCGTGGCGTCGTTTTCCGGGCTGTGGCATTCGGTGTCGTTCACGACAAGAAAACCGCGCCCAGGAGAAGAACACGGACGCGAGTACTTCTTTATCGAAGAGAACGCATTTCACGAGATGGTTACGAGAAATGAGTTCTTGGAATATGCGCACGTGTATTCCAACTGGTACGGAACACCGCGGAAGCCCTTGATGGAGAAGATGGAACAGGGTATCGATGTCTTACTGGAAATTGATGTCCAAGGCGCGCTTCAGATTAAAAAGAAATTTGGGGATGCCGTCTATATCTTCATCCTCCCTCCATCGATGGACATTCTGCGCGCTCGACTCCAAGGTCGGGGGTCGGACTCTCAGGAGGAGATTGTTCGCCGATTGCAAAAGGTGAAAGAAGAAGTCTGGTGTTTCAGAGAATATTATTACATTGTCCGCAACGATGATCTGCCGCAATCTCTCCGTGAGCTGCAAAGCATTTTTGTGGCGGAACGTCTGAAGACCAAACGGATGGACATGCATTGGCTTGAGCAAAGCTTTATTCTTGAGAGAGATGAAAGATTGGGGGGAAGGGAACCGTCATCCACGTTATAGCAAGGGAGCAAGACCTATTATGATCGACATGCTGAGTTTGTTGCCGCAATACACATCCAATGAATTTGATTCCCGCCACCGATTGGTGATCGTCGCTTCACAGCGGGCGAAGCACTTGACTCAAGGCGCTACCCCGGCCGGGTCCTCTCGCTTCACAAAAGAAACAACCATCGCACTGGACGAGGTGCTGAGAGATCAGGTCAAGTATCTGACCGGCAAGGAGGCCCGCGACGCGATGAAGGAAGCCAAACGCGGGAAAGATGGTGAAACCGAACGCATCGCAATGATGACGGGAGAGGATGCCCGCGAAATCAAGAAGGAGCTCAGTGTGTACGTCGATGATACGGTACAGCCCACGGTGGCCCCGGCTGAGGAGTAGGCATTGGACGAAGCACAATTGTCGACAAATCTGTGTGGCAAGCGTCTTGTTCTCGGAGTAACCGGCAGCATCGCCGCGTATAAAGCGGTCGGATTGCTTCGAGCACTTGCGGGTGAAGGTGCCGCCGTATCGGTGGTTATGACACACGGTGCCACGAAATTTATGACTCCCCTTACGTTTGAAGTCCTCTCAGGAAGGCGGGTCGTGACCGACCTCTTTGAATCTCACGAAGAGATGGCCCATCTCGCAGTCCCAGGACAAGCCCATGCGATTCTTGTGGCCCCGGCTACGGCAAATTTTCTGGCAAAGGCGGCGCTCGGTCTGGCGGATGATCTGTTGAGCACCATGCTGTTGAATGCTCGGTGTCCCGTGATTGTTGCTCCAGCCATGGACGGCGACATGTGGACACATCCCACGGTCGTTCAACATGTTCAGGCGCTCCGAGCTCGTGGCGTCGTCGTGCTCGATCCCGATGTAGGTCCGCTGGCATCAGGGCAAGTTGCGCAAGGGAGGCTTCCAGCCGAGTCAAGGATCTTGGATGCCGTGCACGCGGCGCTGGTCCCTCAGCGGGATTGGCAAGGACAGCGGGTGCTGGTATCCGCCGGCCCGACTCAAGAACCCATTGATCCGGTTCGTTTTATTTCCAACCGTTCCTCCGGGAAGATGGGGTATGCCATTGCAGAAGCTGCGCGGGATCGAGGAGCGGAAGTGATCTTGGTGACAGGGCCTTCCTCTTTGACGCCTCCTCCAGGGGTCACCGCTGTGTCGGTCAACACAGCGAGCGAGATGACCGACGCGTTGAGTAGGCATTTTCCCTCCTCGACGGTGCTGATCATGGCCGCAGCAGTTGCAGACTTTCGCCCCAAAATGCCGGCTGGGCAGAAGCTTAAAAAGCAGGGTCAATCCGATCTTGCGCTCGAGCTTGAAGCCACCCCAGACATTCTCGCGATGCTGTCCGCGCGGCGGACATCGCAAATTGTGGTTGGTTTCGCGGCGGAAACTGAACACGTCTTGTCTCATGCGAAAGACAAGTTGAGGGGGAAAGGGTTGGATCTCATCATTGCGAATGATGTCACGCAAGCAGGAAGTGGGTTCGGCAGTGACGACAATGCCGTCGTCATTCTCTCCGCCGCGGGCGAACAGAGAGTTTTTGGTCTGATGCCCAAGCGCCGTCTGGCCGACGAAATCCTGACTGCCGTGCACGACCTGTGTTTGATCTCACCTCGTCGCGAATCTTTGGTGGAGTAACTCGAGCTATGCCGCTAGGTTCAAGAAAAACTGGTAATGCCGCCGAAATAGATCGGCTGGCCTTAACCTTGGTTAAAGAGCCAGGGTCCAAGGTGTTTATTCCACTGGCGGAAGAATATGGCAAAGCCGGCATGTGGGAAGAGGCCGTTGCGGTTCTTGAAGATGGGTTGAGGATCTATCCAGGTTTCATTACGGCCATGGTGGCGTTAGGTCGCGCATATGAGCAGATGAACCACCCGGTCAAGGCGAAAGCCATTCTCGAAGAAGCCATCAAAGTAAGCCCTGATAATCTTCGCGCGCATCGAACATTGGCCAAGCTCTACGCGGCCCAAGGGGCCAATGAAGCGGTCATCCGGTCGTGCAATGTCATCTTATCCGTAAATCCACATGACCAAGAAGCCTTGTCTCTTCGTGCCGGGCTCGACGCGCCGACCGCTCATGGAGCGGCGCCATCACAAGGACGATTGCATGAGAAACCGGTCAACACAGCAAGCCCTGACTCGAATCGTCTTCGTGATGAGGGCATGACATGCGCCTTGGATGGTGCGACACCGGCAACGAAAGATGAAGCCAACGGGCTGTCTCGCAGCGTATCCCATGCAGGCCAAAGCCCTGCTTCTACAGCCGGTTCCATGGCCCCAGCCTCACAGAAAACCAGAAGCCCAGTGATCGCACAGCTTAAACAATGGCTCAACTCGGTCCAAACACGTCGACAAAATCCACAAGCCTCTTCTCCACCGCACTCATGAACTTCCCCGTGACTTCAACGGTTTGACCCTCTGAGAGGGGACTGCTAGAATGCCGCCCTTGATGTGGTAGTGTGAGGCAGGTGTCTAAGGGAGGTATCGCACGCGACATGCTGCGCATCCTGGTGCTTCACGGTCCCAATCTAAATCTATTGGGTAGTCGGGAAGAATCCATTTATGGGACGGGAACCCTTGAGACGATCGATGCGTCGCTGAGACAGCTGGGCAGTGAACTTGGAGCTGAACTTGTTATTCGTCAGTCGAATCTTGAAGGGGAATTGGTGAGCTGGATTCAAGAAGCGCGACGCGGCTCTCACGGCATTATCATCAATCCGGCGGCCTATACTCACACCAGCATCGCGATACGCGATGCCCTCGCCGCCGTAGATGTGCCGACCATCGAGGTCCATCTGTCAAACATCTATCGGCGTGAAGAATTCAGGCGACATTCCTATGTGTCGGGAGTCGCATTGGCACAGATCGCCGGGTTCGGTGCCACCGGGTATCTGCTGGCCTTGCGAGGACTGTGCGAGCACATCGCGGCTGCAGGATCCAAGGGGTTTTCCGGTAGAGGTCCCTCAGTGAGCGGAGCGAAGACGGGCGCGCAGTGAGGACATCACCAAGGCGGTTGTGTTCTTAATAGAAGGGAGTTGCGAGTGATTTCCACGGTGGATTTTCGTAGCGGGGTGCGCTTGATGGTCGAAGGCGAGCCCTTTCATATCGTCGAGTTTCAACACGTCAAGCCTGGCAAAGGCGGTGCCTTCGTACGGACGAAGTTGAAAAGCTATCTCTCCGGCAATGTATTGGATCGAACGTTTCGATCAGGAGAACGGTTTGAAGAGCCCGACTTGGAAGAGCGCGACATGCAGTTTCTGTACGCGACTGGAGCTTCCTATACGCTCATGGATACTGAGACGTTCGAGCAATTGACGTTTGAGAGAAGTCAGTTGGGAGAGAACGCCGATTTGTTGAAAGAAAATATGATCGCCAAGATCCTCATTTACGAGCATCGCCCGATTGCTGTTGAGTTGCCGAACTTCATTGAGCTGAAGGTCGTCGATGCGGATCCCGGTGTGCGGGGGGACACGGCGTCCGGAGGAACCAAGCCGGCGGTCGTGGAAACGGGGGCGACGATCAAAGTTCCGCTCTATTTGGAGGTCGGCACCGTCATTCGGATTGATACTCGCACCAGATCCTATGTGGAGCGTGTTCGGTGAGCCGTCGTCGATCTGTTCATTCCAAGACCAAGACTCGTCGGATTGTGTTGGCCCAGACAGCGAACCAGACGAGCCCTGAGGTCTCACTCACAGGGGATTCGACCAAGCAAATCCAAGAACTGATCGATCTGCTTCGGCGGAATAATTTGACCGAGCTTGAGTTTGAACGACAAGGCATCCGCATCCGCGTCCGCCATGAGCTCGTTGCCAGACCGCTCGCGGCGTCAGCGCAGGAGTCTTCCCCACCCCCCCATCAACAACCGATGCATTCCGCGTCAGTCATGACATCCGCATCGGAGGCACACACAGGTTTTGTGACCGTCACGTCCCCCATCGTCGGCACGTTTTATCGATCTCCTTCACCGGACGCCGATGCGTACGTTGAAGAGGGGGAGTCTGTGAAGAAGGGCCAAGTACTGTGCGTCGTCGAAGCGATGAAACTCATGAACGAAATTGAGTCGGAAGTGGACGGTCGCCTCGTCAAGATCTTGGTGGAGAACACAAAGTCGGTGGAATATGGTCAGGCACTGTTTCTTATCGATCCCAACGCCGCGTCATAGGTCATTCTAAAGGCTGTCCTCGCCGTCGTATCGGAGCCGAGACGTGTTTAAGAAAGTTCTGGTTGCCAATCGCGGAGAAATCGCGCTGCGCGTGATCCGCGCTTGTAAGGAGCTTGGCATCAAGACCGTGGCCATTCATTCTGAAGCGGATGCGCTTGCCCTGCACGTTCGAGCGGCCGACGAAAAGGTGTGTGTCGGGCCGGCCGAATCGGCATTGAGTTACCGAAATATTCCCAATGTCTTGAGCGCCGCCGAGATTACGGGAGTCGACGCGATCCATCCGGGGTACGGATTTCTGTCGGAGAACGCCCATTTTGCCGAAGTCTGCGAGTCCATCGGCATGAAATTTATCGGACCGAGCTCGGAAAATATCGCTTTGATGGGGGATAAGGCGAAGGCGCGTGCGATCGTGGCAAAACGAGGCCTTCCGGTCACGCCCGGGAGTCCAGGCGAATTGCGCAGCGAGGAGGATGCGTTGCAGGCGGCGCAGAAGATCGGCTTTCCGGTCATCATTAAAGCGACGGCTGGAGGGGGAGGGCGAGGCATGCGCGTCGTCAACAAGGCCGAAGACATTGGCCGAGCCTTTCAGGCTGCTCAGGCTGAAGCGAAATCGACCTTCGGCAACGACGGGGTGTACCTCGAGCGGTACTTTCTGGAACCGCGTCATATCGAGGTGCAGATTTTGGCTGATCAATTCGGTCGTGTGGTCCACCTCGGAGAGCGAGACTGTTCCATTCAACGTCGGCATCAAAAACTGGTTGAGGAAACTCCGTCCCCGGTCGTCGATGACAAACTGCGTCGGGAAATCGGTCGGGTGGCTGTGGAGGTGGTGAAGGCTGCCCATTACCGAAATGTCGGAACCGTCGAATTTCTGCTTGATAAAGACCGCAATTTTTATTTCATGGAAGTCAATACCCGCATCCAGGTGGAACATCCCATCACCGAAATGGTGACAGGCATCGATTTGATTAAGGAACAGATTCGTTTGGCTGCGGGGCATCCGCTCTCGATCCGGCAACAGGATGTCGTGCTCACCGGTCACAGCCTGGAGTGCCGTATTAATGCCGAAGATCCGGAGAAGTTTACGCCGTCTCCTGGAATGATCACCAAATACAGCCCGCCGGGAGGGTTCGGAATTCGGGTCGACTCCGCCATGGAGTCAGGCTCGGTGGTCGTTCCTTACTATGATTCGATGATTGCCAAGCTGATCACCCATGGCTGTGATCGACAGGAATCAGTGGCTCGTATGAAACGCGCGCTCGGCGAATTTATCATCGAAGGTATCAAGACCACCATCCCGCTTCATCGTCGAATCCTCGATGATCCAGATTTTCAAAAAGGTCATGTGTCAACGACGTTCTTGGAACGATTCTTGACCAGCTAAATCCGCAAGATTCCTTCAGAAGAACAATCTTTTCTGCGGTTTTCCCACCGAGCGCGCGCATTCCTTGGTAAGCGCAGGGTCTCATGGTAAGCTCACCAGAACGTTCCCCGCTTCAAGCGAGGAGAGTGGTGCATCCCCTGTCGGCTTCCTGATAGGATACGCAGACGCTCGATAGGTTGAGCGCAATGTATGCGACGTCTCGGCTTCATCATTAGTGTCGTGGCTATCGGAATTGCGATCGGTGGCTACGTGTTTTTCAATGGAGAACGGAAACCTCCCATTCGATACCGGACGGCAGCGGTCGAACGTGGTCAGGTCGTTTCGGTCGTCAGCGCTACGGGGACCATCAATCCTGTTGTATCTGTCCAGGTGGGTACGCAAGTGTCGGGGATGATCAAGAGCCTCCACGCCGATTTCAATTCACGAGTGAAGGCCGGGGATAAGGTGGCGATCATCGACCCTGAACCGTTCAAGGCTCGTCGAGAACAGGCTGTCGGCAATCTGGAAATGGCGCGGTCGAACGTTGCCCGATCCAAAGCCGACTTGGCGCAGCGAAAACGAGAACTTGACCGCGTTCAATCCCTGTTGCCGCAGCAGTTTGTGTCGCAAAACGACGTCGATGTTGCGCGCACAAATTTTCAAAGCGCAGAAGCTCAGTTGCGGGTCGCTGAGGCGCAGGTCAAGCAAGCGGAAGCGGCATTGAATGCGGCTGAACTGGAATTGAAATATACCGTCATTCGGTCGCCCGTTGACGGCATCGTCGTTGCGAGGAATGTAGAGGTCGGTCAGACGATCGCCGCCAGCTTTGCCACGCCCAACCTATTTCTGATCGCCCTCGATCTGACCAAAATGCAGGTCGACACCAATGTGAGCGAGTCGGACATTGGAGGGATGGCCGAAGGGAAGGACGCGGTCTTCACAGTGGACGCTTACCCCGGTGTGACTTTTACCGGCATCATCAAACAGGTTCGGCTCGCGCCCATGAACGTCCAGAATGTCGTGACCTACAATGTCGTAGTCAGCGTAGAGAACCCGGATTTACGCTTAAAGCCCGGCATGACCGCGAATGTATCGATTGTCGTGGCTCAAAGGGATCAGGTGCTCAAGATTTCCAACGCAGCCCTACGCTTCATGCCTCCGAAAGTCGAAGGAGACCCCCGAGGATCGGATGGACAAGCGCCAAAAGCGGACGCAGGGCGCCCGATCCACACACGAGGAGACGCGGGGCAGTCTGTCTGGAAGCAGGTGGAAAGCGGTGACCTCGTTTCCCTATCAGTCGAAGCAGGTATCTCGGATGGCGTTTCCACTGAGGTCCTGTCCGGAAATCTCACGGAAGGCGACTTAGTCGTTGTCGGTGTCGAGCTGCCCTTCGGGGGAAGAAAGGGCGGCGAGCTGCCCCCTGGATTCGGCACCCAACAGCGTCCTCGTTCTCGATGAGCCATCGGATGGTGTGAAGTATCTGGTGTATGTGAGATGGCTTTCCGAACGCAGTCTGTGACCACCGGCGCCCGATCACTCATCTTCATATAGTCATCCCTAGAGGATAGGTTCGTGAGTGCGCTGATCATTTGCGAAGATATTTGGAAGATCTATCGAGTCGGCGACGTTGAAGTGCAGGCGCTGAGAGGGCTGAATCTCACTATTCAACAAGGCGAGTTCGTTGCCATTATGGGATCGAGCGGATCGGGTAAGTCCACGCTGATGAATATTCTCGGCTGTCTGGATCAACCGACCAAGGGACAGTACCGGTTGAACGGCATCGAGGTCGGACAGTTGCGGCCCGATCAGTTAGCGGAGATTCGGAATCGACAGATCGGCTTTGTATTTCAGAGCTTTAATCTTATTCCCCGTACCAGTGCGTTGGAAAATGCTCAATTGCCGCTGTTTTATCGAGGGCTTTCGTTAAAGGAACAGCGCGCGCTGGCGTCCGTCGCACTTCAGCGAGTCGGTTTAAGCGGGCGCGAGCATCATTCCCCTACACAACTTTCCGGCGGTCAGCAGCAACGAGTGGCCATTGCCCGGGCTTTGGTGGCCTCTCCCGCTTTACTCCTTGCCGACGAACCGACCGGAAATCTTGACACTCAGTCCAGCCAAGAAATCATGGGGATCCTTGAAGGACTGAATCGGGAAGGTATGACGGTGATCCTCGTGACGCACGAGGTTGATATTGCCTCGTACGCTTCGCGAGAAATTGTGATTAAGGATGGACAGATTCTGAGCGATCGAACGACCAACGGCCGGTCTCAGGCCGTGGGGGCATAAGTGCCGACGTTTGTATGGCTTACAGTCGTCACCGCAGTCCGAATCCTCCGGCGAAATCGGCTACGGGCCGGACTGACCATGCTCGGAATCATTATCGGCGTCGGCGCAGTCATCGCGATGGTCAGCATCGGAGAAGGAGCAAAACAGGCTGTGCAGAAACAGATCGCCACCATGGGTACGAACGTCATTATGATCTGGCCCAGTTCCATAACGGTCGGTGGCGTGCGGGGAGCTCAAGGGAGCGCTGTCACACTGACCGTCACGGATGCACTGGAGCTTAAGAAAAAGATTCCTCTTCTCTCTGATACTGGATGGGTCATACGAAACACAGTGCAAATTGTGAATGGGAACCGTAATTGGAATAGCTCGGCTCAGGGAGTATCGCCCAGCTATGTCACTATCCGAGACTGGTCCTTCAGCAGCGGAGGATCCTTTACACAGGCAGATTTGGATAGTGCGGCGCGGGTGGCTCTTCTTGGACAAACCGTAGTTGAAAACCTTTTTGATCCAGGCGAAGAGCCGATTGGAGCGGTCATTCGGATCAAGAATGTCCCGTTTCGGGTCATCGGCGTCTTATCCCCTAAAGGGCAGTCTGTTCAGGGTTCCGATCAGGACGATATTGTATTTATCCCGTTCACGACTGCCGAACGAAAAGTCTTTGGAACATTGTTCCTTGGATCAGTCGGAGGAATTTTTTCGTCTACGGAACGAACTGAGGACCTGGAGGAGGCAGTAGAACAAATTCGCCAGGTCATGAGGTCTCGACATCGTTTACAAAGTGAGCAGCTGGATGATTTCACGATCCGTACGCAGGTCGAAATCGGAAAGGTGCAGGAAGGGACGAGTCAAACCCTGACGGTTATGTTGATGATCATCGCATCTGTCTCGTTACTTGTCGGCGGCATTGGGATCATGAACATTCTGCTTGTCTCTGTGACCGAACGGACTAGAGAGATCGGCGTGCGCATGGCGGTAGGGGCAAAACGGCTGCATATCCTGATGCAATTTTTGATCGAAGCCATGACTCTCAGTGTGATCGGAGGCTGTATCGGCATCCTATTCGGGGTGCTTGCGGCCCGCTTGACGACAGTGATTGCCGGGTGGCCGACTATTATTTCAAGTGATACCGTCGTCGTTGCGTTTGTGTTTTCCCTCGTGGTGGGCCTGTTCTTCGGTCTCTATCCGGCCAATAAAGCCTCTCGGCTTAACCCCATCGAAGCATTGCGCTACGAATAGGGCCGTCGATCATTGGTGCGCTCTTCCTACGTATTCATGTGTACGATCGTTTCGATGGTCCGCGCCCGGCTTGCACCGATCTGATGTGCGAGATCGACGACAAACGGTGTTGGATATTCAGCACCCCCTGACTGGTGGGTGATGGTGACGATCGGTTGATGCAGTTTCTCCTGGTTGAGTTCCGTCACCACCGCTACCTCCTGTGTGTTCAATCGTACGTAACTATGGACGGGATAGATACCGACTCTCGCAATAAATGACGACACGATGGGTTGATCGAGCTTGCCTTGCCGAGCGTCTTGATACAAGCGTTGCAATGTTTGATGGGGAGTGAGCGGAGCGGTCCCGCCGAATCCAGTGATCAATTCATCGTATCGATCCACGACCATCAGGATGCGGGTGCGGTCGGAGGTAAATTGTCCTCGCGATTCTTTGGGGTAACCGCTGTCATCAAGGTAGGCATGGTGATTCGCGATGAGATGGAGTATAGAGGCCTCAATCCCCCCTTGCCGCTCCAACATCAGCACGGCGCGACGGGGATGGGCGTCCAACTCGTGTGGGTCGGTTTTGGACAGGCCTGAAGCCGCGTGAGCATGACGGACAACGGCAGGTTGGATCTGCAAGAGCCCGATGTCATGTAAGAGCGCGGCGGTCGCAAGCTCTTGCAGTTCCAGGGGGTTGAATTGGAAGACCTGTCCTACAACCAATGACAGCGTGCAGGTGGCCAGGGCATGTCGACTGAGCGTGGAGTCGCCGGCCCGGTTTTGACTCAATGCCATGAAAATGGCGGAGTCGGTGAGCGTTCTCATGACGATCGTGATTTCTTGGACCGCTTCGGCCGCCTGCTGAGGGTTGACTGTCCCTGTTTTTGTAATGGTCGTAAAAACGGATTGTACAGCGTGATCCATCTGTTGCTTGGCCAGCTTTGCCTGGACATATTCTTCGTTCAGATGGGCCAACGGCTTGGGTTGGTTGATACTCCAAGTAGATGCGATCTCGGTTGCAGCATGCGTGGTATCCGATACCTGATGCGGCGGAGTCACGATTTCCCGGTCGGGATCGATGTCGATCATCTTCACCCCTGCGCGCACCAATTTTTCAATCTGCGAAGGATGCTCAATCAGAAATGAATGGCGGAGGAAGGGGGAGCGGAACCACGAGAGGTCCAGACGGGCGACGTACATTCCGATCTGAAGCTCACGGACGGGGATGCGTGTTGTCGCCATCGGAGGTCCGGTTACAAGCAAATAGGGCGGCAGAATGATCTCCTTCAGGTATCGGCACGAACGGGAGAGAACTGTAGCTGAGCGAGTGCGGCGGTGAGTGGTCAGGTCGAATGATGAGGCGGGTGAAGGAACGAGAGCGAGACTTCGATGCGGGGGTCGGCTTTGTCGACCTGTTTGTAAAGATGGATTTCGACGATGCGATTATCGTTGATGCCGATGCCTTCGCAAACCGCGTCTTGCGCGATTTTGAGGCCGCCATCGAGGTCGCGACGCAGGGAAGATGCAAAAAAGAATCGGATCGAAAGAGTGAGTGGGCCGAATTGGAGTCGGTCTCGGAAGGAGTGTGTGAGAGGAGACTGGACTAATGCCAGCCATACCTGCCGACCGACGCATGTTTTGTACGCACGTCCGGCGGAGGATAACAGCCGGCGTCCGTTCACCGTCGCATATTGATGGTTGATGCTGGGAGGGACGGGCAACCTAATTGTGAGTGTGTCCGATATGATAGTCGATGGATGAGATGAAGTCTGAACGTCGGTCTTTGAGTTCGATCGATCGGGTTTCCGGGATATGGCGGAACTGTTGATGGGCAAGGGTGGAAACGATCTCGGTTGGGATCGCTTACCTATCCGCTGGATGGCTGTGGAAAAGTGGATTCTCGAAGAGAATACAGGGTCGCGACGTCGGTTTGATGGCATGGCGCCGAATTAGAGAAGGTTCACGATCTTTGCCATGTTCTGCTCATATCGATCTTCCGTACGGGCAATATACCGGCGCCAGTCGCTCGGGTTCCAGATTTCCATTCGGTGATACAAACCGACCAGGATGATCTCCTGATCTTCATCAACCGGCACGAGCTTTCGCAGACGGCCAGGAATCAAGATTCGTCCGGTTTTATCGAGGTCCGATGAGCCGGCCTCGGACACGACAAAGTGCATAAACAGCCGGCTTTGGTCTTCGTCCAGCGACGTCCTGGTCCGTTCAAGGACCTTCTCCCATTCTCTCGTTGAATAGATCAACAACGACTGTTCCGGACCTTTCAGGAACATCACCGTCTGACCGTCGGCTTCGATCTGCTCACGAATCGGTGAGGGGACGATGAATCGTCCTTTCTCATCGACCTTGCAAAGGTATTCACCGGCAAACATTGCGATGTCCTGTGCTTAGGAATTCACGGCGGTTCTGGTTCGGTCGCGGATCCATTGCTCTAGATCTGAGCGGACAAAACGCCATTCCTTTCCCAGCTTGAAGGCGGGAATCTGTCGACTTCGAAGATAGCGATAGAGGGTACGCTGGGTAATCTTGAGATACCGGCATGTTTCTGTCGCGGTCATCAGCTCGGTCTTTGGCGCCCTGCTCATCACTCCACCTGCTACCAGAGCGAGAAATACTCATATCGCCTCCAGTACCGGCTATTCTAGAGCCCGCCATAAGAATGTCAAGTGAAAATATATGACAGGACATGTCAAAGGCCGTCAGTGCCGTCTGGCATACCCTCACCGTCCTCGGACTGGTCCATCATCGCTTCGATATCGTTGACGTCCTCGCCCATTTCCTGCCCCATTTTCTTCATCAAACGGGTGACGCTCCGAGGGTCATTCTCATCAATCCCTCCGAGGTTAGTCGGATCTGCGAGCGATTCGAGTCGAGCTTCCTCGGACTTGGGAGCGGCAAATCGCGACAGGAGACGATCCATCCGCGAGCCGCCACACTGCCGACAGGTGACCACGCCGGGATTGCGTGGATTCAATACCAAGACCGAGGATTTCCTGTGACATTCCTGACAAGAGTATTCATAAATCGGCATCGATCAACCTCCCAGCAGCTCCAGCGACTGTGGACGCTGAGCCATGATGCGGTCGGGAATCATATTGGGATCCATCGTGCGTCCTAACGTCATCACAAATACGTCGCCAGACCCGGCCTTACGGAGTGTCTTTGCGCACTCATTCACCGTGACGCCGGTCGTGAAGACGTCGTCGATGAGAAGAATGCGCTTATTGACGATTGCATTCGGGTGTCGGACGGCAAACACGCGACGAAGGTTTTTCAGACGGCTTTTGCGGGACAATGTGGTCTGAGCCGGAGTAGGGGCGATTCGGATCAAATTGGTATATGCCACTGGAATATTGAGGCGACGCCCGATCTGATCGGCAAGAAGGAGAGACTGATTGAATTCTCGTTCACGGAGTCGCTGAATGTGCAAGGGCACCGGCATGATCATATCAACGAAATCGAGTGGAGGAAGTTGGGCGATCATGAGGGCGGCAAGGGGAGCCGCCAATGAAACTTTGCCCTGGTATTTAAAGAGACGGATTGCATGCTGAAGTGGGGGCATATACGGGTACAGAGTCCAAGCCTTCGTATAGGAAGGTGGACGTTCAGCGCAGGGTTGGCAGACATGGTTTGGGCTGTAGGTCGTGGCAATGGAAGAAGGGAAGGGGCGGTCACAACGGCCGCATCGAGCGTCAGGCATGAGGGAAATCGCGCTCCAGCAGTCAGAGCAAAAATGTGGGATCGGATCATCTGCCAGAAGCGAGCTGCAACTCGAACAATGAACAGGAAGAAAGAATCTGATCGCGCGGCGCACGAGGCCTGGAACCGATTCTGTGACATGATTTGCCATCGACGGCCTTTGATTTTGGCTTGCCCCACATCTCTTTATGGTGAAGAGCCTGCCGGTGTCAAGGTTGTCGGCTTCCGATTTATTGTGCTATACGAATAAGAATTACCGCGCATCGGGCGATCAGTCATCGGACAGAGCGGGCCGCCGATGGTGACATTGAGACAACTCTCGAAAACCTATTCTCGCGGCGAAGCCATGGTCACGGCTTTGCGCGATGTGAGTTTAGAGATTCAGCCCGGCGAATTCTGCGCGTTCGTGGGTCCCAGTGGCTGCGGGAAAAGTACCCTTCTGCACCTCGTTGCGGGTTTGGACCTGCCGACCTCGGGAGAGATCGTGCTGGATGGGCGATCCACCCACAACTTGACCAGCTACGACTGGACGAAGATCAGGCGTGAAACGATCGGGATCGTGTTCCAAGCCTTCCATTTGGTTCATGGTTTGACGGCTGAGGAGAACATTGCGCTGCCCTTACTGTTGCGCGGGGAGAACGCGCGGGGGATTACAAGACGGGTAGAGGACATGTTGGACAGGGTGGGGATGAGTCACCGTCGCCGACATCGACCAGCCGAATTATCCGGTGGAGAGCAACAGCGAATCGCGATTGCACGGGCGTTGGCGCATGGACCCCGTCTTCTCTTGGCTGACGAGCCGACGGGAAATATCGATTCTCATCAAGGAGCAGGGATTATGGCGCTTATTCGTGAGCTCGCGATGTCTGACGGGCAGACGGTACTGCTGGTGACCCACAGCGTGCAGGCTGCGCAAGCCGCCGACTATGTGTGGACCATGCGAGATGGACAGTTGGTTTCGCGCACTGAACGCATGACCGAACTGGTAATTCCGTGAGCGATCTCTCCACGACGATCGCCGGCGTGACCTTTCCCAGCTGTTTCATGAATGCGTCGGGAGCGCTCTGTGTCACACGGGATGAACTCGAGGCCCTGGGGAAATCCGGTGCGGGGGCAATCGTCACGAAGTCGATGACGATTGAGTCACGCCAAGGCAATCCTACGCCACGGTATCACGGATTTCCCGGAGGATCGATCAACTCGATGGGACTTCCCAACCTCGGCTATAGGGCCTACGCCGAGTTGATCCCTCACCTCAAGCGGTTCGGAAAGCCCGTGATAGCCAGCGTGGCCGGACTCGGGGAAGAAGACTTTCCGACCATCGCGGAAGCGATCAATGCAGCTCAGCCGGATCTCATCGAGGTCAATCTCTCTTGCCCGAATATTCCGGGTAAGCCCCAAATCGGCTACGATCCGGAAACGTCTGAGCGGGTGCTGAAAAAGGTTCCGTCCGAAATTATCGGTTCCGATGGGCGTGAAGCTGCCGCCGTACTTCGATCCGGCGCATCATGAGGCCATGGGGAAGGTACTCGGGCGTTGCGGAGTCGATTTTCTCAATATGATCAATTCAGTGGGCAACGGCCTGGTGGTCGATCCGGAACGGGAAACCGTCGTCATTAAACCGAAAGGCGGATTCGGCGGGTTGGGCGGGCGACTCATCAAGCCCGTGGCATTGGCGAACGTCCGCGCCTTCTATAAGTTTTTTGATGGGAAGATGCCGATCATCGGAACCGGAGGAATTGTCGAGGGGATCGATGTGTTCGAACATTTTCTCTGCGGCGCTTCGGCGGTTCAAATCGGGACCGTGTTGGTGGAAGAAGGGCTGGACGTGTTCGGCCGACTGGAAGCGGAGTTGACCGCTGTCTTGACAAGAAAAGGATACCGGTCGATTCTGGAATGCCGGGGACGGCTCAAGGAATTATGAACCTATTTATTGCCGAAGTTGCGAGGCAACAAGTTTTGTTGGAGGGCCTGACGCAGGAGTTGGGCGACGTTCCGAACATTGAGTCGGCGCATCAAGTTGAAACGATGGACTTCGACCGTCCGGACGCTGATATCCAGCGATGCGGCGATCTCACGATTGGTATGACCCAGCGCGACCAATCGGAGGATCTCGCGTTGGCGGGGCGTAATATGCAGGGAAGATTTAGGACGGTGTTCCACTCGGTGGAGCGGAAGTGCGGCGGCGCTTTTTTTTCTTGCCATCTGTACTCCTCTCTGAAGTTCTGCGGTCAGTCTAGCAAACGACCGGAAATGTGTAAACGAAACTACTGATATATGCCGAGCGTGCCAGTACGCAGATGGGGACTGATAAGCTCCCTCCTGTTTGGAAGCCTCGCCCATACTACATGCCTGCCTTTTTAAGAGCGCTCCTGCTTCTTCTCACCTCTCATGTGCGGCAATGGCCGTTACGGACGCTGCTGACGATCGTCGGAGTAGCTCTCGGCGTGTCGGCCTCCGTAGCCGTGCGGACCGCCAATGTCGACGTGCTGCGGTCCTTTGAGCAGGCGGTCATGACGGTGGCCGGCCCAACCACCTTGGAAGTGTCAGGAGGTGAAACTGGGCTTGATGAACAAGTCATGACACTGGTACGACCTATCGCCGGCGTGACGTCCGCATCACCGGTGATTCTCCAGACGGCTGTTCGCATGAAGGGAGAGCAGGCCGACCAAGCGGTGCAAGTGGTGGGTCTGGATCTTCTGGCCGAATCCAATACACGTGGGTTCCGCATGAAACAGGCGGCAACAGAAAGTCAGTTGATGAGTATGATCCAGCCACAGGCGGTGTTCTTGGGAGCGAAATTGGCCACGGAGTGGAATCTGTCGGTCGATGACCAGGTCGATCTTTTGATTGGGCCCAGGCGTCTCACCTGTCGGGTGGCAGGGATTCTTCGACATGAGTCGGACCGAACCTCATCGTGGGAACGCATGGCCGTCATGGATATTGCTGCCGCTCAAATTACGTTTGGGATGGTGGGCAAGGTGGATCGAATCGATATCGTAACCGACGAACAAACGGCCGTCGAAGACGTGGCACAGGATCTACGAACTGTACTGCCTCCCCATATGACGGTGGAGCGGCCGGCCAACAGGACGAGACAGGTTGAGCAAATGGTGCGCGCCTTTCGTCTCAATCTGACGGTGTTGAGCTGGGTCGGCCTGTTGGTCGGGATGTTCCTGATTTACAACACGATGGCATTCGCTGTCGCCCAGAGGAGACGGGAAATCGGAATTTATCGAGCCATTGGGATGAGTCAGTCTCGGGTAGCGGTATCTATTTTTGATGGAAGCGGGGTTCTTCGGATTCTTGGGAGGAATCGCCGGAAGCGCAGCCGGCGCGATACTCGCTCAAGAGCTGGTAGCTCTGCTCAGTCGAACCATTTCGGATCTCTACGCGCCGGTAGGCCTCAGCGAGGGAGGGCTACTCTGGACCGGCCAATTCTGGAGCATGATGCTCGAAGGCATTGTGATTGGGTGCGTCGTGTCCATGATCGGTGCCGTCGGTCCAAGCCTGGATGCCGGCCGCACGGCGACTGTACGGGCGTTGGCTCCTGGTGACTATGAGGCGAGCCGGCAGCTACGAGTGGGGATGCTCGCCGTGATGGGGCTGAGCTTACTCGTTGTCACGGGCGTCTTGAGTCTGCCGGGGCCCATACGCGGGGTTCCTGTCTCGGGTTATGCGGCGACGTTATCGCTGCTGGCAGGGTTAGCCTGTCTGGCTCCGATCTGTGTGACCGGATGGCGCCGTCCACGCCGATATGTAGGGCGTGAATTTGGAGTAGGGGGAGTCATGAGAGGGATTGCCGTAGAGCATGCATCCCGCAGTCCCGGACGAAACGGAGTCACTGTCTCTGCCTTGATGGTGGGATTGGCGATTATGATCGGCGTGCTTGTGATGGTGCGAAGCTTTCGACATACGGTTGAACTCTGGGTTACCGATACGGTCCTGGCCGATCTGGTCGTAGCGCCTTCAATGTGGCTGCGGGGCACGGAGATTGGGGGCGCCGGCCGGAGTCTCCCGCCCACGTGGTTGAACGTCCTGTCCTCCATCCCTGAAGTGGCCGCGGTCGACAGCTATCGCGACGTACGGGTGGAAGTGAACGGCCAACGGGTGGCTGTCGTCTCGCGGGATCTGCGGTTGCATGCCCAATGGAGCCGGTATCTTGTGCGCAAGGGAGATTCTTCGGAACAGCTCAGACGGGCGGCAGAGACTCGTGGACTCCTCGTCTCTGAGGTGTTGGCCAATCGGCTCGGCGTGGAGGAAGGATCGACGCTTGAAATTCTGACGCCGAGCGGTCCCGCGCAATTTCCAATCGTGGCCGTGTTCTATGACTATTCGACGGACGGGGGCAAGCTTCTCATGGATCGGGAACTCTACCAGTCGCTCTGGCACGATGATCTGGTCACGGTATTTCCCGTCTACTTGAGCGCTGGGTCAAGTCTCGATCGTGTGAGAGAAAGGATCACCGAACAATTAGGTAGCGCGGCGAACGGGAGACTTCCGCCGCTCGTGATCAGTAACACGGAGTTACGAAAAGAAATTCTCGAGATCTTCGATCGCACATTTCTTTTGACCTACGTTCTGGAGGCCATTGCGGTCGTGATTGCCATGCTGGGGATCGTCAATACACTGGTCACGTCTGTCCTCGAACGTCGCCGGGAATTTGCCACCCTGCGCGCCATCGGCGGCAGCGCGGAGCAAATTCGACAGCTCGTGTTATGGGAGGCGGCCTACCTCGGTGTGGTCGGAATTGCCTTGGGTCTTGTCGGTGGCGGGCTGCTCTCGTTGCTGCTTATTAAGGTCATCAATAAGCAATCGTTCGGGTGGACGATTCAGATGATTGTTCCGATCGGTGCGCTTGTTCAGGCTGTGGGCCTTGCCATCATTGCAACCTTGGTGGCGGGCTACTTCCCAGCCCGCTGGGCAGCGCGACAACCGGTCATAGACGGGTTACGGGAAGAATAGTAGCAGAGGTCCATCTCGATTCGTCATACGATTTTGGCATCTCGCCCGTGTTTATCCAGTAACGTCTGTAGATCTTCGGGAATTGGCATGGATTTGAATGGCGGCACTCGTGCACCGCCAGTATTGCCAACCGGTACCCAGATTCGTGAGAACAAGATGGCTCCTACAATCCGAGGAATTTGACCGGCGATTTCTACGAAATCTCGACGCCTCCAACCGACCTTGAGCATCCACCAATGTGTTCTCGCATGTTCGATTGGAAACGATTGCCCCAAGATGTGCGCCCGTTCAAGATGAGAAAATGCGGGTTGGAAGTTACCGACATTGTAGTAATTCATCGCCGTCGTCATCTCTGCATCATACGCTCGTCGAAGCTCGGGGTGCATATCGTTCTTCCAGGTCGGGTCTAATCGCCATCACTGTACCTTAGGAATGGATGAGAAACCAGGACGCGATCGGCATGACGCCGAGATGGGGAATTTCAACTCCCAATAGGTAATACGACTGGATCTTGACCCCACCTTCCACCAAGTCCGGTGAGCGCATTTCTGCCCGAAGCTTTTTGTATTGCGAACTCTATGGCAAGTTGGAGCTGAGTTTCTCTCGACCAACAAACCATATCGTGTTGCTTAGCACAAGAAGCAAATAGCCATATGGCAGGAGGATCGGTGTACATGAGCCCACGCTTATCCCATCATTTCGAAGAGGCTCTGGCTTTTGCGACACAACTTCATGCCACCCAAACAAGGAAGGGGACTGAAGTTGTTTGTGAACGAATTCTCAGAAAATGACCATCAGACGGATATGTAGGGTCTAGAGTTGAGAAACCTTTTTGACCAGTACTCCCAACCTGAAAATCGGCTCACGCATGCGTTGATGTCGGTACTCGCGGAGGATCGGCAGCTGCTCAATACATTCATTTTGTGGGCCTGTGGCCGCAATGTAAAGAAGTCGAAGCTGTTAGTCCTTGAACAGTCGCTCCCTGGGGAACCACCGGATCTCTCAGAACAGGAAGCAGAGGAGCGAGGGCTGCCGGATGGCTGCATTGCCGATGGAGATGAATGGGCGCTCCTCATCGAAAGCAAATTTGCAGCACAGCCCACGCAGGATCAGTTGCGACGCCATGTGCGAACGGCACGAAGGCGAGGGATCAAGGATGTGGAGCTCTTACTCCTTACAGTCCAGCCTGCTCCAGCCCGTTTACTCCACACCATAGCTGCTAAACAGTGGTGGGAGGTCCAGACGGGCTCATCGATCCGCTTGGGCCAAACGCTGCCTGGAGTACATAGAGGTGGCAGAGGCGAAAGAGGCAGCCACTGAATATTTACAAGAAGGGAGATTAACCGTGTTTCAAGGCATTCCGTTCTGGCAGAACGAGCCCTACACCTATGGTCAAGCCAAACGGTTGCTAAAGTTGCTGCGCGAGGAGCTATGCAAAGACTTGCGATTGTCTAAGCGGATCGAGGCAAATCTGTCCAGGTCGGGAAGAGGTGCTATTAAAGGGAAGCAAGGGACAGGGGTATGGGACATGATCCCTCTCTTACACGCGCGTCCAGGAGTTAAGCACACGCGATATGCACATCTCACTATCAACATCACACGAGATGGAGTGAGTGCATATGTCACAATTCCCAATGGAATGAGATCCAGGGTTCGTGGTCGGCTTTTCGGCGTCGACGAGGACGGGTTTGCATCGATCATTAAGCGGGTGACGATCGACATGGTCCGATCCCTTCGAAGCGTGAAAGGCTGTGTGCCGGAAATTATCGTGCTCCAGCGCCACTGGCCGAGCCGAAGTGCCTCAAGCGTGGTTGATTGCCAGTTGCGGTACGATGCGAGAACGACTCTTCCGTTGACCAGTCGATACCGGGGGACAGTGAAGAGCCAACCGGAGTGGCTCAAGGCCACGTATGAGGTCCTTACCCATAGGCAATCGAATCTGGAGTTTCAGATCGGATGCTCGTTTCCTTACGACACATGCCCGACGGTTGCCGATTCCTCTATCGTGCGGGCCATTGCGGATGTGTGGCTGGCCTGTGCGCCGATCATCAAACGAGCGACGGGCGGCCGGGTGCGGTCCCGCAGCCGCAGATGATGCTCGTTCAATTCTTGGCGCGCATTCTTCTCTACTAAATACCTGCCATTTCTTGAATTGCCCCTCTAAGGTTGGATGGTTTTCACACTAAGTAACGCGTAACTTCTGTAGCGAGCTACTAGTAGTGTTTTGAGCGATACGACGATCTGCTCCCGGAAACTTAACCGAGGTGGAGAATCTATGAAGCAAGCCATCATAGAGGAATTGCATGGACACAAGGCATTGGTCGATCCGGATGAGTTGCGAGTTGCTATCGATACAAGTGGATTTGGGGCGAAGGCTCTTCTCTTCCTCCAACATGTGCGATTTCAACAATATGAGGTGGAATACAAGTGTAGATTGGCTTCTCATCTTCGCAAGGCACAAAACGCTATCCTAAATCACGAAAGTAGCTGGCGGGAGCTACTCAGGAAAGCAATCAATTGCCCAGAAGATAACATTACTAATTGGAGACTCCGTGAACCATTTCTTGGGTGGTGTGAAAACGATTCAGATTCAGTGAAATTGGCGCTTGAGGCACTTTGGAACACAGGAGAACCGATCAATGAACGCGTCGACGCGTTTGCGGGCAAGTTGGTTGATGCTGGCATAAAGCAGCCCGGTGCACAGTTATGCCTCATCTCTGTTCTTTTGATGCCATCGGGATGGACCGATTGTCCGCCTGTTCGAGCCAAGGTGTTGTCAACGGCGGTAGAGAAGCTCGGCTTATCTACGATCCCTCAGGACGCCTCAGTTGCGGAGCGATATGCATTGTTTATGGACATTCTGGATTCTCTCATCAAATTTTCGCAGAACTACTCCCGGCCTCTTAAGAACAGACTAGAAGCTCAAGGTACGGTCTGGTGTGTGACGGGTGGATGGAGGGCAATCTCAGCGGAGGATATATCCGTTACGCCCCCTGAATTTGACGAAGATGCGGAAAAAGACATCCTGGCAGCGGCGCATGAGCTGGAATCCTTGGGAGAAACTGAGAGGCAGGCAGTAGTCTCTGCTCGGCGAGGGCAAGGTCGCTATCGTAATGATCTCCTCAACTTGTGGGTAAACTGCGCAGTAACAGGATGCACTGTTGAACGATTGCTCAGATCTTCTCACCTAAAGCCTTGGAAACTTTCCAGTAATGCTGAACGGTTGAACCCATTCAACGGGTTGCTTCTCACCCCCAATCTTGATATCGCCTTGGATCGATGGCTTATTTCATTTACCGACGAAGGTTCTATCCTCATTTCTTCGTCCCTTAATGCCAAAGACGCGGTTGCTTTGGGCCTACATGGTGGAATGAAGCTTCAGTTTGTTAAACCCGAACATAAACCCTTTCTTAGCTACCACCGTGAGGAGTTTCTTAAGCGTGAACATTCATTGAATGGATAGCCTTCGCTCCGGTTACCTTTTCACACATTCGATCAGCACTGCAGGAGGGTGAGCGAGGTAATCCAACCAGAATGCTTCATCATCCACACCCTGCGGATGGGGAGAGACCTCCGGCAAATGAACCTTGAAATCATGGAATCCTGCCTCAATAAACGCCGTCTCATACGCCTTCATGGGTAAATAATAATTCTCGATCTCGAATGAAGAGTCGTCGAGATAGACCGTCCAAACGATTGGAGCGCCTTCGTATGCGCGGTCTGTGAGCGTAATACTGAAACCATACTTCCGGTAATCGGCCTGCCTGAATGCGTAGAGATTGGGATTCCCTGTGAAGGTGACGAACCGTCCTCCGGGTTTCAAACGGCTCGCGAGCCCACGACACATGGCCAAGAGTTCGGCCTGGTTACGCGCATAGACCAAGAGCCAGGCCGACACCGCTAGATCAAACTCCTGTTGAACTCTTTCTGTACGGGCATCTTCGACGCGGTATGTAATGCCCAACGGATGACGCGACTCCTGATCGAGCGCTAAACGGATCATGGCCTCGGAGAGATCAATGCCTACGACTTCACCCGCACCGCATTGCTGGAGCTTGCGTGCGTAGAAACCTTCACCACAGGCGACATCCAGGACTTTCTTCCCTTCAAGATTCCCGAGGCGCTTCATTATGGAATACGTCTCGATCCGCGAACGCCACGGATGCTGTTTGCACTGCTTATACTGCTCTGCAATCGCGTTGTAATTAGTTGTCATGCGCTTTCATTCGATGCCAAATTCTCAACGGAATAGCTCAGAAATTACCACAGCGGATCAAACCTCACAAGAAACTACAAGTCGGCGTCAATTCTGAGGCCAAAAGACGATAAGAACTGCGACTTGCATATTCGCAGACTAGCTATAACGCATTGGTTTTCAACATGGATTCAAATACCTGCTGCCGAGCTGTGGCTAGTTGCAACCTGATAGTTCAATCCGGAGCGAGCTTGGTTTGAAGTAGAGGAAAGTCGAAGGAGCTTATCCACCGACAATAATTACGATAAAGCGAGAATGAGTCGGCGGCACGAACAAGCATCATAAAAGAAGAACTAAGCACTGGAGGGTTTTATCCTTGCGCAACAATCACGATAAGGCGATGAATAGCGCACGGGTCAACCGAAGGTTGGTATGGTGGCGGTGACCCGGATCGAACGGGTGACCCGCGGCTTATGAGTCCGCTGCTCTGCCAACTGAGCTACACCGCCACAACGTCACTGAGAAGAAAGCAAATGATAACCGAAGACCGAGGCCGGTGTCCACCGACTGGATATGGCGCAGCTGTGCCATGTCTGGATGAATTTGTTCAAAATCTGCTATGGTCCTCCGGCTGGGAATCAAAATGAGCGAGATGTCGGTCGGAGATAATCGTGCAGTGGTCATCACGGGCGCTTCCACCGGAATTGGAGCGGCCTGTGCGCTGCATCTTGATCGATTGGGATTCGCCGTTTTTGCAGGGGTGCGGAAATCGGAAGACGGAGAGGCCCTGCGGAAGACAAGTTCCGATCGGCTGGTCCCATTGGAACTCGATGTGACGGATCTTACGACTATTCAGAAGTCTCAGGCAGTCGTTTTGGAAGCAACGAAAGATCGCGGAGTATTTGGACTCATTAACAATGCCGGAATTGCAGTGGTAGGGCCGCTTGAAGCCGTACCGATCTCCGACCTCCGCCAGCAGCTTGAGGTCAATGTCGTCGGGCAGGTGGCAGTCACCCAAGCATTTCTTCCATTAGTCCGAAAGGCACGGGGACGAATCGTCAACATGGGTTCTATCGCGGGGCTCTCAACGATGCCGCTCATGGGGCCTTATTCAGCATCGAAGTTCGCGCTCGAAGCCATTACAGACGCCTTGCGCCTCGAAGTCCAACAATGGGGGATTCATGTCGCGATTGTCGAGCCAGGTGCGATCGCCACGCCTATTTGGAACAAGTCGGCGATAGAGGCTGCTGAGAGAGAGACTTCCATAGAGACGGAACTTCGAACGCTCTATAAGCCTATGGTAGCCGCGGTCAGAAAGGTTGTGGGGAAAGCATCCAAGCGAGCGATCTCGCCTGATGCGGTAGTAAAAGTGGTTGAAGCAGCCTTGACGGCGCCGACTCCAAAAACGCGGTATCGAGTTGGAACCGATGCAAAGTTTCGCGCGCTCATGGTGAAACTCCTTCCCGATCGGATCTCTGATCGAATGCTCACCTGGATCTTAAAGCTTCCTCGCTGATCAACCTCTGCGATCTTCGTTTTGGATTTCGATTCGGGCAGCACTGATCCCACGATCGAATTTTCTTTGAGGTTCACCAGGAATTCATGTAGTCAGATAGTGGAGCAGGCGGGGATGTGAATTCCTGCCCGAAGACAGTGGAGGAGCCGGCTGTGAGTCTCGGTGTGTGCTTCGTTCAGCGCGTCTGCGCGATGGCGATTGTTGTTGCAACTACGCCGTTCTTGTGGCCTCAGGAGGCTTCCGCCGTGCGTCCGTTCGTGACCGACGACGCGCGAATCGTCTACAAAGGGCAGTTCGAAGTGGAGTCTTTCGCAGGGGTCAGTATGGCGGACGGCAGCAGACCGGTTGTAGAGGCCCGTTCCATTCAGGGCATCGCGCTGACAGACAGATTCGAACTGATTGCCGGTGGATTCGGGTTCACCTACCATGATGGCCAAGCGCGCCCTCTGGATATGCTCATCCAGCCGAAGTACGTCATCCACCGATCATTCGGGATGATACCATCGATATCGGTCGCCGCGGCGTCGCTGTTTCCGCTCAGCGGAAACAGACAGCACTGGGATTCGTATACGATGGCGCATATCAGTTGGTTCCTCTTTACGCCCGAGAATAGTACGGACCCCTACGATAACGACTTGGCTATCCATGTGAATCTTGGGACCAAGAATCGGTACGACGCGGGCCCGGCGACGTATCAGATGAAGTTCTATTGGGCGGCCGGGTTCGAGGTGATCACATTCTCACGTGAACTGCGATTCCTTGCCGAGACGTTCAACGGTGATCCTTTTGGATTTGAGGAGAAATTTCCTGCGTATCAAGCGGGGTTCCGTTGGTACAGGACACCGAGTATGCAGGTGGATCTGGTCTTTCGAGGCATGCGGAACACGACGGAAGACGTTCGACTGGCAACGGGGATTGGCGGTATGCCGGAGGAATGGAATTATACTATTCAGATCGGGTTTCGATTTCTTCTCGACGTCTTCCGCTAACGGAGGTGTAAGAGTGAGTCGCACGATGATGATTCGAGGGTTGCTTGCCGTGTTGATAGGTAGTATGAGTTTGCCCGGATGCGGATTGGACGGTGTGACCGGAACTCTGATCCGAGTCGATGGAGAGTGGTACAGCATCCAAACGCCGAAAGGGGAAGAGCGGCGAATCCACGTCGACACCCATTCGAGGAAGGATGCGGTTGTAACGGGTGACGCGGTACACGCATACGTCAGGAAAGACGGTCATGCGGAGTTTGTTCAGAAGCTCGATTGATCTCAATTAAGAATCGCGTGCAAGAATCACGTGATTGGATCAGCCGACGAAATCCGGGTTGAGGCGGGCCAGAGGTTTGACAGAAAGGGCCTTGATCTCATTGTAGATAATCGTGCGGCCGACTTGTCTGAGGCGACTGAAGACACCCTCGACGATCACTTGATCGCCTTCACGGACTTCCAACTGCCCAAGGCTCACAACTTTGAGAGTGCCGGCGTGGTCCTGCAGCAAAAAACCATAGGCAGGCTGACCCTGGCGATTGGTCGCCAGTTGGACGTTCATCACCTTTCCTGTGACGACGACATCTTGATGATCGTACAGTTCGGGATGTGTCAGAAGTTCAGCAATCTCGATCAGGCCGGCAGCCGCAGCGGTACCACCAAGTGATGCGGAGGGGAGCGAACAGATGGGTAGAAGGAGAACAAAGAAGACAAGCGCCCCTGCAAAGAAACTTCGTGAGATGGCAGGCTGTGGGATCATCGTGACTGAGCAATTATACCGAATTGCCGGTGGTTGGCAACCATGAACGTTTACCATTTGTCGGAACCTTTGGCGCTGCTGTCTTCTCCGGTAAAACTACGAAGAATGTGTTGTTGCAGCTCCGTCAGTTCGGATTGGCGGGCGTCATGTTGACTTGCGAGCGACTCCGGTTCTTTCGAAATCGGCGTCGTGCGTGTGAGGAGTTCTTCCTCCAGCGCTTCGTCGTCGGTGGCCACATCTTTTTGTATGGAGACCAGCCGTTGGAGTCCAAATAATGTTCGGGTCGTTTCACTGTGCATGGCGTTGGAACTGGCTCCATACACGAGAGAATTCCAGAATTTCGTTTCAGCGGCCTCCGGTATTCGAATGAGGGCATAGGCCGCCAGTTTTTCGAGCAAAGCCGACTCAGTCCCTTCGAGACCATCGTAGGTGGCGATCGATCGTTCGATGGGAGTATGAGAGAGAACCTCCAGGGTGTCCTTCCAGAGCTCCAGGGAGGGTGTGGTTCCCTGTGCTGGCCGGGACCCTGAGCCTTTGGCCTGCAATGCGGTGAGATACTGAGACAAGAATTTGACTTTACGCGCTGCCAAGGTGCCGGCTGGAATTCCCCAAATATGGCCGATTTCATGATCGAGCAAGATCGTCTGATCCGATGTCCGCTGCTCGCGCTCAGCCAGGTCGAGACGTTTCTTGAAGCGCTCGGCAAAGCGAAGTTGCGTCTGCATCTCAACGACCAACCGATGCGTTTGATATTCCTCTGCGGAGATCTCATTGCTGTCCCAACGTTCCTCCAATAGCCGCAACGTCGTCGATGGAACGGCGGAACGAGCTTGTCCTGTGAGCCGGTCGATGGTTTCTGAGGACACTCCACGCGCCGTCAGCAGCGCGGCAGCTCGGGCGGCCAGCGCGCTCGCCATATGAGCCTGATTGTTCAGCGCGATACACTGAAGCCATGTCCGTTCTCGGCGAAGTCGCCCGCGTCGTCGGTATTCATCCCGGCGCTCGATCATCAACGTGATCGATTCTTGTGTCATCGTCGTGACCGGTTTCTTGCCGGACACGCATCGAGGGTCCGGTCTGTCCGCCACCATATAGAGGATTTCCTCATGCGTGATGTCCAGGTACTGAATCAATAGGAGCCGGAGGATGATGCGGCCTTGGATCGGCAAGCCGGCGACCACTTCCTCGATCATCTCGGTTGTCGGCGACGATGTTGCCAGTGCTTGCGCCATGACGTCTTTGTCAGAAGGTTAAGGTCTGGGTTTAGGGCTATGCTGTTCCGGCTCGTTGTTGGTGCTGTTCCAATTGGAGCGCCACATATTCACGAATGTCTTGTATGGTGCCGTTGACGAACAGTTCTCGCGGGATTTCTACCCGCACAAGTTGTGAAGGATCAATCCCTCGATCTTTGGCATAGAGCTCATCGATGTAGAGGCTCACCGAGCCATCGGGAAAACGCAGGGCATAGAGAGCGGTGGTATCAGCCATGGAACCCCAGCAAACGACAGTGTAGAGGTACCACAGGCCTCGTCAGACTGTCAAAGCCGCAGAAACGTGTAGCGATTGCATTGTGGAGCATTGGGCACAAAGCGAAACGGCTTTCGGTCATTCGACCGAAAGCCGTTCGCAACACGGACGATCGTAAAAGAGGAAGCTTTCTCCTCGTTCTTTCAGCCCCCCAGGGTATCGAGGGTTTCTTTAAGACTCTTGCGGATACAGGTAAAGATCGGAGTGTCCCGCAGGGTATACCGTGATCCCTCCGTCTCCCGCAGTGCCATCACCAAGTCTAGAAAATCCTCCGGCTTGTCGCTTTCAAACGCGACGACCCATTCCTGATCGTCCAAACCAAACGAATACGTCGTGTTCAGCTTCACGGACGGAAACCGATGTCCGACTTCAATATGCTCGTCCATCATCCCCTGCCGCGCCGCCTTCGTCAGCAGAAACCATTCTCGCGTCTTCAAGAACGGGTACACGAAGATGTACTTGCTCTTTCCCGGCACCACCGTCAGCCGCTTCCCTTCCTGTCCCGCGTGTGAGTGGTGGTCGACATAGACGGATCGCTTCGTGATCGCCAGGTAAGAATAGGGGGTGGAGAGATACTGTCCCAGGCCTGAGGCAAGCATCTTGGTGCTCATGTCTTGAAACAGGTCGAGGTCGTAGCTGATACGCCACAGCATGAAGTCGCAGTCCCCCCGGATACCGATGGTGGAATAGGGGACCACCAATACTTTGCCGTTGAAGTCCTCCACGGCCCGAAGGAACTCTTGTTTGCCCTGGGTGCGCACATCCTCCGGCAGGCGCCGCCAAGCCGGGTCCACTTTATAAAACACAAAGTTTACGTACTGGCGCCGAGGCGTCGGCGTGGCAGCAGGAGTATCAGGGGTCGACATTCAAAGCTCCTTTAGTAAATTAAAAGGAAACACGTCCTCAGTTTTTCTTCGTTTAGCATTTCCTCTTCAGTCTTGTCAACGGGAGGTAGGGACGCATCCATTGACAGGCCACAAGGGTTCTGCTACTCGCAGTCCTATGAAGAAGTCTCCTGCGTACGGGTCTGTGTGGATCGCGGTGGTCTGGACTTGTGGCCTCGTGTGTCCCTCTGCCGCGATTGAGGTGCAGCCGGCGCAAGCACAAGTCCAGCTGGCGCTCGATCGAGGGAAAGAAGCAGCGGCGCACCGGCAAGCTCCCGAGACGTTTTACATTCGATTCGGAAGCGGCGATGATCTGCATCCTGGTGGATTTCTTGTCACGAAACTCGGAGGATTGTCGGTCTTGGCGACGCATATGGCCTTACGAGGGCTTGAACCGAGCGCAGCCGATATTGCACAACTGACTGAAGCCCCGACGATGCTTGTGAACACGGTGATCCTTGGGGACAGTCCTTCGTTTGCTGTCAACAGTTATATGGTGCTTGACCAAAGGGGAAGGATCGTCAAGCCTGCCACTGTGCGGGTCGATGGGCAAGCCAGTCGGAGTTCGGCCTGGCCTCAATCACCAAAATTTCTGGCCAAAGTCGTGGCCACTTTTAGATACAGCGAATTCGATCCGAACGAACACACGACCATCACGGTATTTCCCGGGACCGGCGGAGAGGTCCGTTTTTCGCTCAACTTTGCGGAGATTGAATAGGTTGTGTTCCTCCATGCCAAAGACTGCTTCGTCGGACCGCGCATATTTCGCTGAAACGATTGCAATCGGCTCCGAGCTGCTCGTGGGAGGCCGGTCCGACGGCAATTCGCTGTTTATCGCCGATGCCCTGGCCGCGATCGGCATCGAAGTCAGGTTCAAGACAATCGTTGGAGACGATCAGTCTGACATTGTGGGAGTCCTGATGACAGCCTGCAGGCGGGCCGGGATTGTGATCATGACCGGGGGCTTAGGTCCTACGGTCGACGACTGCACCAGGGAGGCCGTCGCGTCGGTCACCGGCTTCCGACTGGCTTGCCGAAAGGAAGCGTTCGAGAGCATGAGGGCCAGGTTGGCTCAATGGGAGCGAACTCCAAATCGAGGACAATTGCGGCAAGCCTTGATTCCATCACGAGCTACGGTAGTGCCCAACCCGGTCGGGTCTGCACCAGGCTTTGCGCTGACATGGCGGAACACGCGTGTGATTGCACTGCCGGGTGTCCCAAGTGAGATGCAGGCCATGATGCGGAAATCGGTGATTCCGTTCTTGGCGGATCAACTCGACCGATCGAAGCCGACACGTCCCCATCCCATCACACGATTGATCTTTCATACCTGGGGACTGCCGGAGTCCGAGGTGGATGCAAAGCTGACGGGACTCATACCAAAACGGACGCCGGTGGCGCTGGGGCTGCTGGCCTCGCCGACCGGAGTGCTGGTATCGCTGACGACCAGGGCTCATCGATCGATTCAGGAAGCCGTTCTTCGGTCATTGGCGGAAGGGGTTCGTGCGAGATTGCGCGAATGGATCTATGCCGAAGGGCAGGACACGTTGGAAGAAGTGGTCGGTCGATTGCTGCGACGGCAGAAACGCACGGTCGCGGTGGCTGAATCGTGCACGGGAGGTCTTATCGGCTACCGGCTCACACAAGTACCGGGATCCTCAGCCTATGTCGATCGCGGGGTACTCTGCTACAGCAACCAAGCAAAGACGGACATGCTCGGGGTACCGGTACGTCTTATCCAGCAACATGGAGCCGTTAGCCGAAAAGTGGCCGAAGCCATGGCCAAAGGGATGCGCCAACGGGCGGGCGTGTCGGTGGCAGTGAGCGTCACGGGCATCGCCGGGCCGGGCGGCGCGACCGAAACCAAACCTGTCGGGTTGGTCTACATCGGGCTCGACGCCGGCAGTGATGACGTCACGACAAAGGAGTTTCAGTTCCACGGCGATCGGTCCGTCATTCGACAGCGAGCCGCGCAGGCGGCCCTTGATCTGCTTCGTCGATGGCTCATCGCCAGAGGGGAGGCATGATACGGACGTTTCTTGCCGTGGAAATCGGAGAGGATCTCCGCAACCAGATCACGCTGATTCAGCAAGACCTCAAGCAACGACTCGACTGCGAATCCTCAAAAGATGTTCGGATTACCTGGGTGAAGCCGTCGTCCATTCATCTCACGATGAAGTTCCTCGGTGACACAGGCGAGCACCTGATCGAGCCTTTGCGTGAGGCCGTCGAACGAGCCATGACCGGCCATCGGGCTGTCCATATATCGATCAAGCGGCTCGGCGTATTCCCTCGTCTTCAGCAGCCACGCGTGCTCTGGGTCGGGCCGTCGGAGCAGTGGGAGGAGGGTGATGATGCCAGACGATTGATGGCACTGCATCGTGCGGTGGAGGATTGTTGCCGATCGTTCGGCTTCGCACCGGAAGGCAAACCGTTGAGTCCACACCTGACGCTTGCGCGGGTCAAGGAAGGAGAGCGCCACGCCGGCCAGGCCTTGGCCAAGAGCGGCGCCATGGACCGGCCCATTTCATTGGGCTTGCTGGAGGTGAAGTCGGTCGTGCTGATGAAAAGTGAACTACGCCCGACAGGATCCCTGTATGCAAAGTTGTGGGAAGTGAGATAGATGTACGATGATCAGGTTGTAACTTAAGACCTCACGTTTCCATAGCGCCTCTTGTTGGAAGCCTTCCACGGAAGTATTGACCACTCGTATATTTGCTGATCCGAACTACGAAACGTATTGGATCTAATCTGTCATCCGGCTTCGGTGTTCAGGAAGAGCCGTCGTCTCCGGCTCGTTCTGCTCTTTATTCCTAGAGCTCAAAAGCGTGATGAGCCTTCCCCGCTCAGTATCAGATTCGATACACCTGAATCTCATTCGATTCATGTCCGGATATTTTTGGAAGTGCACAACATGATGGGAGAAGACTGCGCACACATCCTATGGTGCTGAAAGTAAAGAGATAGACTGATCTCCCACAGCGTGACCACTTCTTGTTATCCCACTGGCATCTCACTTGCTGTTGACGGATGCGGGTTAGCGAGTCGAGCTGCGAACAAGATCTGCCGGCTCAAGCGTCGTCCATGTCAGATTAAGTGAATTGCGGAAAGGAGGTAGAGCGGTTTCATGTTTCATATGCGGTTCACTATTCGGACCATGGATCGGCACATATCGGTGGTCGCAAGTTCATTCACTTACATCATAATAGTGGAAAGGGGATTGTACGATGAAAGATTTTAAGACGATGAAAACGGAGCCAGCAAAGCTCGAGAATAAAAAGCGAACGCTTGAACCACCTAAGACGAATGACCAGGACCTTGGGCCATTACAACTGCTCCCTGGGAAGTGGGTGAACGTGTTCGACCTAGAGAAGCCAGAAGATGGAGGACCCTTGCCAGGCCGTGGATGGAATATGATCGCGCTACCCTTTGTGGATCCGAGTAAAGGTCCTGATAGGTTTCGTTTCAATTATCGGTTGCTGCTCCACCAATACAACGAAAAGCTTGAATTTGTCCTAGTGGACAAGGCCGTACCGAACCGTGGCATCCGCCTCGCTCCTGGAGATCCGGCTAATACAGATCAGCTTCTTGTGGCATTGGACTATCAACAGAGAATAAGGCAAGTCGCCGGTGATGACTTTCCGAAGAGCGGCCTGGCGGGTTCGCCTAAGGATGTCATTCATCATGAACCGGGTTTATGGCTACACATGACGAATGGTGTCACGGAAGGCTTCAATATTGGAAGGCTCGCGACCATTCCCCATGGCGACTCGGTGTTGGCTTTAGGTCGAAGCAGTGAACATTCAGGAGTACAAAGTATTCCAGATATCAGTGGTTTGCCGACCGGGGTTGATCAGGATCTCAATAATCCTTATCTGGAGCCATACAAACACTTCGGTGAAAAAGAGGAAAAGTTTTTCAAAGGACTGTTTAATCCGGTCAGTCCGAACGATCTGCTGGAAAGAGCAAATCTAGATTTAGAGAAGCAAGGAGTTAAGGTTGTGAAGACGACGGTCCTCGATGTTGATTCAACGCATCCGACAGGCGGAGTGGTCAATATCCCCTTCGTCGTGAGACAGGCCAATGCCTCGGTTGTGAAGTCTACGTTCTGGATTCAGGAATTGGATCAGAAGGACAAGTACGGGAAGCCCAAACTGCGTCTGCAGTATTCGCAGCTAGTCATGCTGGACTTCTTCCCGCGAGTTGATAATCTCCCTCCAGGCTGTTGCCCTGGCCTCATCCAATGGCCGCATGTGAGCATCAATACCATGGAGAAGGTCTCCGAAGAGAAATAAGCAACTTGTGCATCGAGGCGGCGGCGGACGTTGGTTCGCCGCGCCTCATGCGGCTGAGTTACTGCGAAAGGATTATCTATGGCGTTGATTGACGATGTGAAAGCCCTGTGTGATCGACTCGCTCCCTTGGGCTGGCAGGACTTGCTGCTGAAAGTTACCGGGGGGCAACTCGATATTCTGAAGCCTACCAGTGCTGGGTTGAAGACCGAGCTTACAAAAACGCTCACGGCTATTGATCGGACTGTAACGGGATTTACCGATTTCGCTCTTTCCGGGACCAGCGCAATTACAGCAGGATCGCCTGCGAATAGTTTGTTGTATCACGCATTGGCGTCGCCGAATGTGACGACAGGTCTCAGTGGGTTTCCGACGCTCAAGGACATAGAGACGGTCGAAAATTATGTGTTTGGTGTTCAACCACCGACGCTCGCGAGCTTGAAGACCAAGGCCGGGCTGACTGGATCGCGACGCCTTTCAGTGGTGTTGTTTGCATACGAGTATCGGCCGGCGCGTGATACCTGTACTCGCCGCCAGGCCGATATGGTGTTTTCGCGAACAGGCGTTTCGCGTGTGGGCACACGACCGGCTCGATACGATGCGAAAAATCGTGGGTTTCAGGCACAAGTTGCCGACGATCCGTTTGCATTCCATGTGTGTCCGGCGCGGTTCGCGGCCTTTCTTGCCGTACAGAAAAAAGGGAGCGACGTCGCAATCATGCGCGCCGGGCCCGGCGACAATACTCGTGATTTCTGGGTGCCGATTCATAAACTCTTCAACGGAAAGGAATGTATCGCTGGTCTCGATCTGCAGGTTGAACTGTCCGCCTTCCATTATAACGACAAGATTCGACGGACCCGCGCCGTTACCTTACGAATGACGAGAGTGCCCACTACCGCGCCGTTTCAATTTTCAACGGGAATTGCGGAATTGTCTACCGACGCCTCGTTGGGCATGGGAATCGTCATGCCGGTGCCCCATCCCAGGCTTGTGGAGCCGGCTACTGTGAAGGGACGGCTATTAACCTACAGAGTCCCGCGTGGGGAAAAAGCATTTGCCGCGCTGGAGCCTGGAGCTGCTCAGGGTGCTGATGGATCAGAAATACGCTCTGCGCCGGCCTATGTGCATGCCCGAACACAAGTGCGTAACGGGACGTTGATCGATCTGAATAACGATCCCACCAGGCCCGATGTGAACGACACCGTTTCCACGGGAAATTATCGGGCGCTCCACTACGTGGATTTCACGGGAGACGGTCAGATCAGTGCGAGTGTGCCGGCTCTGGATGGAAAACCGGAAGTGGCTGCCGCGGCGGTGGTGCCATGCTATTCGCTGGTTGGAGCACCTGATTTCTTCACCGCCGCCGGCCAGCGGGAATTATTTGAAAGCGTACCTGATGACTTCTGGGGCGTGCCGCCGGTACCACTGTGCGACACGCGACTTCCCGCGAATCTCCAGATGCCCGGGAACCGTTTTGGAGCCGCGGAGATGACCATCTCGGCCGTGGTTCCACTTTTTGGGCCGGCACCGAGCGGGACGACGATCCCCCTGTCCTTTGATACTGATCGCCATTCGTGTTTGCCGGATGATTGTGCAGGGGTCTTCGCGCCGGGTTGGGATATCAGCACCGATCGTACGAGGGTGTCTGGTGCGCAGGTGCAGCACTTAGCGGCCTATGGATTGGGGAGTCCGTTCCCGGAGGATGCCAAGTTATGCGCGGCGCTCAGTACCTTCTGGCCGGCCGTGGCGCCTGATGCATCCAGGGCGATGTCGCCGAACACGGGAAACCAAGCTCTACGGGCAACGGTGGCACCGCTTACGGATGAGGAGATTGGGCAAGTGGGCGCACTTCCTTGGGATGGTGTCGTCGGCCCCAAGATTAGTACGTTCGGCGGCGTTGAGTTTCTCGATTGCGAGAAATTCTTACATGTAGACTATGTGAAAAACGCCTTGGAAGGACGCTTCACGCCGCGACTCACGACCCAAGTCTCGAGTGAAGAATATCAGCTGCGGATGGAGGCGATTGCGAAATGCTACAGCATTGTGGGCGTCGATCGAAACCTGCGCTTTGTGGTCTCCTTCCGTAAGGTCAGCGCGGGTGATCCCGAATTGCAGCGAGCCCAATTGGATACCTCGACTGTCTTCACCGGGGAGGTGTATCGGATCGATATGATCTTGGGTGGAGAAGAAACGGAGCAACCCCACCCCAGCGATTTCCGCCGCAGTCTGCTTCCGATACAAGACCGCCAAGTGTTCTTGATCGGTCCGCGAACGGATATGGCGCTTCGCAAACGGTCGAATCAAACCGTGTGGTCACGCGTGTGAGGGCTGCCGTCATTATAGGCGGAGGCCCATCAGGAGCCGCCGCGGCGCTCACACTGCTGGACGCGCAGATCCCCGTGACAATCGTTGAGCGCCTTCCGTTTCCACGGTATCGTCCGGGAGAGACGTTGCATCCGGGCATTGAGCCGTTGTTGGCCAGACTGCAGGTGGCTGACAATCTACATGCGGCCGGATATGTGAGGCATACAGGGGTATGGTCGGGATGGGGCGGCTCGATGCATTTCGTGCCGTATGGCGAGGATGAGAATGGACCATGGCAAGGCTATCAAGCGATTCGAACTGACTTCGATCATCGATTGCTGGAGAGCGCCTCTGCGCGTGGTGCGAGTGTGCGTGTCAGCAACGTGTCAGGGGTGTTGTTCAATGCTTCTGATGAGGTTGCCGGCGTGCTGACGTCCGAGGGCCCTATCCACGCAGCCTATGTGATCGATTGCAGCGGTGGGTCGCATACACTCGCACGGCAGATTGGCATTCCTCTGGTCAGATATTCACCTCGATTGGTGGCACGCTTTGGATATGTCAGGGGCTGTTTCGATCGACCGACGCCGTCGATTTGCCATGACCAACGGGGGTGGACCTGGATCGCCGAGGTCGAGCCGCATCGGTTTCAGTGGACTCGCGTGACAGAAACGCATCATCGACCTGATCGAACATGGATTCCTTATTGCCTTCGAGATCTTGAAGCCGAACCGTCTCGCAGCGCAGATGTCACATGGCGTATGGCAAAAACTGTAGCCGGGCCGGGCTATTTCCTCGCCGGCGATTCTGCGGCGGTGCTTGACCCATCATCATCACACGGTGTTCTATGGGCCATCATGTCGGGGATGCAGGCGGCGCATTTGGCGGTTCGACATCTGTGCCATGGGGCCAATGCACAGGTATGTGCTTCGATGTATCAAGCCTGGCTGACCAGATGGTTCCAACATGATGTGGAAGAAATGAGTGGCGCCTATCGCACGGCAAACTTGTTCGGCTTTAACTTATGCCAAACCTGAGCGTAGAGCGAGTCATAAGTCTTGTGGCTTACCTACTCCGCCTCGACTTTCCCGGGGCGTTCTACCAATGATTGCGCACAGCCACGCGATATTGTTTCAGACTTCCGCTGAGCATGCGGATTGCCATGGTCGAACGATCGGAGGTCATCTTCCGTGCATAGTTTATTTCAAGGACGAGTGGATCTCACAGGTGGAACCAGTTTCCGCGTGATAGCCGCGCATCCCGCTTGGTCTCAGTTTTCCGTTATGCTTGATGGGCTGGTTCGCGGAAAAGATTAACGGCTTTCAGGAGCGTGCGCATGGAGGCGGGGAGTTGGGAGGCGGTGGCCAGGACGACGCCGAGTAGCTCTTTCGCCGCGCGGCGATTGGCTGATCGGCGTTCCCGCCGGCGATCAAAGGCCTGCGCGCCGCGCAGAATATATTCTTCGGTGAGATAGCCGGTCCGCAACGTCAAGAACGCGCTCCCCATCCCTTGCAACAGCCCATGGACGACCAGATGCAGACCGGGTATGGCGGACATGACGCCGCCGCCGACCGACGCGCTCAAGGGCGGAAACACATCCTCCAGTTGCATGTCCTCGACACGTTCGGCAATCAACGCTGCGGCGAGAATTTGTCCGTACATCGTCAACAGCGCGGGAAACGACGGCCGAAAGCCGAAGTGGATGACGAGGGCGCGTACAAGTTTGAGGTTGGCATAGGCCAGCATCAGCGCATCCAAACTACCGTTTTGGATGACGGCTGTGCTCAGGAACACCAACCGCGCATGGTCCTTCACGATCTGGCTTGAGCGCACACGCTTCTCGTCGAGCGCGGCTTTGACCTCCTGTCCCAATCCAACACCGGACCACAACGACTCCTGTAATCTCGTAGTGACCTCTGCCGACATGCCGCCGCTCTGGAGGAAGCGTTTGGCCACGGCCTTGTATTCCTTCTGGGTCACGCGGCTATCGGCGAGGAGCACGCGCTGAAGCGGGTGTGTGGTCATGCGGATGACGGAGAGCACCGGCCTGATGAGCAAGCCATAGATGGCACAGAGGACCAGCGCGTAGAACGAGAATTCCAGAGCAGGATGGAGGCGGCTGAGGCGCTCACCGATATCCAGCACGTTTGCAAGAGCGATGAGGCTTAAGAAAAGAAGGGCGCCGAATCCGATCAATACCCAGAATGGGGGTTTCCATCGAAGAGCAGCGGGAACGGCCTGGTCTGCTGGATCGGGCATGTATGGCGGCTCTCTCGGTTTACCTCAAGCGATTCGATGGGCCGGCGCGAGATCGCGCCGAGATCGACAGCTCTCTTCTCCGAATCATCCTACCGAATGCAGGTATTCCATTCAAGGCCGGTCAAGCGAGCCGATCCGACCCAGCGCAATCAAGGGACTCGCGTCAAGGACGAGAATCACGCGAAAGGAGTGGGTGGTGGAGGCGCTAGTGTCCGCAGATCCTCACGAAGGGCCTCCGAACAACACCCGATCCTCTCCTGTGTATACGACGAACCGTTTGCCGCGCAGGAAGCCGACGAGCGTCAAATTAAATTCCCACGCGAGTTGGACGGCCAGGCTGGATGGGGCCGAGACGCAGGCGACGACCGGGAGCCCGGCGACCAGGGCTTTCTGGACGATTTCAAAACTTCCCCTCCCGCTCACGAGCAAGATGGATTCGTCGAGCGGCAGGCGTTTTTCCAGCAGCGCCCAACCGATCAGCTTATCCACGGCGTTATGGCGTCCCACGTCTTCCCGCAGCGCAATCAATTTCCCTGTCGTATCGAAGAGGCCCGCTGCGTGAAGACCGCCGGTTCGGCCGAACAGAGCCTGAGATGAGCGCAGGGCTACAGGCAGAACGCACAAGATCTCCGGAGTGACACGCAAATCCGGATTGGGCCGGACGATGCCGCGCACCCGCACCGCGTCGATGGAGGCCTTTCCGCAAAGACCACAGCTTGATGACGTCAAAAAATTCCGTCGCAGCGCGGCTGAGTTGGCCCGGACACCTCGAACGAGATCCACACGGACGACATTGCGCTTATGGTTGGCGGTGGTGACTTGGCGGAGCGCGACGATGTGCTCGGCACTCGTGATCACGCCTTCCGTCAACAGGAATCCGGCGGCTAATTCAAGATCGTGTCCTGGTGTGCGCATGGTGATGCTGATCGGACGGGAGCCGATGCGAATCTCAAGCGGTTCCTCTCCGACGAGATAATCCTCGAACCGAGACACCTTGCCTTCCTGCCATTCCGTCACTCCCGTGACCTCCACAGGGCGCACGGGGATGGCCGCTGTTCGTGGTTTGTCCCGTGAAACAGGGGTGTGTTTCTGAGTACGCGAAGATCGCGTAGACATGTGTTAGCCGCCTGCCGAGACGATCTCGACGGTCGCGTTGTAATCCGGTATGCCGCAGGGATCGAGACGGCCGGCCGGAATAATGTTATTGGCTTCCGGCCAGTAGACCTGCACCGATCCTGGCTTGACGCGTTCAAGGACGATGTGCCCACGATATTCGCCGAGTTCGTTGCGCAAAATGACAGGGTTCCCTGCATCCAGTTTTAGGCGGGTTGCATCTTCTGCCGCCATCAGCACGCTGTCGCGAGCGGCTCCGATGAGCGGGTCTATCTCGGCTCCGACCATGCTATTGAATTGCTTTCCGCGTCTGGTGGTGAGGAAGAACCGCCCTTCGGGAATCGTCTCCTCCGGCGGATCAATCGATGTGAACCGGCCTTTTCCGTCAGGCGTTCCGAACCGATCGGCCAGGAGGCGGGGGCCCCCGTACTGAACCTGATCGCCCTTCTTGTACAGGGTACCGATTCCTTTATAGGTCGGACAGACTCGTTCGATCTCCCGTCTGATATCGCGTGTGTCAACCCACGGGAAGATCTTGGCTGCCCGCTCTGGGTCAAGCGCTCGAGCGACCAAGACAGGAATTTCCCACTCATCTCTGGCCTCGCCGGGACGAGATCCGGGTATCTCCGGACTGTAGATGATCCGTCGCTCCGTGCTTGTCTCAGTCCCGCCACTACGCTGCTCGTAGCGTGTCCGCGAGGGGAGCAACACCACGAGGTCTGCCGGCACCTCCAGCATGGTAGAACTCACCACGATATCTTGGTGTACGCGAAGACCGATGTTACCGAATGCCCGCCGCACTTGGTCCGGCTCCGGTAATGTCTCCAGAAAGTTGCCGCCGCTCTGCCACAGGATGTCGATTTCGCCCCGTTCTGCCGCCAGGATCATGTGAGCTGCTCCCAGGCCTTTCCACGAGGGAGGCTGGAAGCCCCAGAATTCCGGCATGGCAAACAGCGCTGCATTCTGGTCGTTGACTGGGTAGTCCATCGAATAGGCGCTCGGCATGGCGCCCATCTCAGCGCCGCCCTGCACGCCACTGTGTCCGCGGATCGGCATGAGGCCTGTGTGTGGCCTCCCAACGTTTCCACGGGCAAGCTGCAGATTGACGATCGCCTTCACGTTGTCGGTCCCGTAGCGATGCTGGGTTACTCCCATGCTCCACACGATGATCGCATGACGCGCCTTCCCGAATGCCTGCGCGAACCGGTACATGTCGCTGCGGGTTACGCCTGCGCCTCGTTCAATGCTGTCCCAGGGAAGCGCGCGAACCTTCGATGCAAGGTCCTCCCAGCCAACCGTCCGAGCAGCGATGAAATCGCGGTCGACCCAGCCCTGCTCGATGAGATGCTTGAGCACGCCATAGAAGAACGGAATATCTCCGCCGACATGGATGTGAAAGAAGTCGTCGGCCAGTTTTGTGCCGAACAAAGCGCTCTCTGCCACGGAAGGAATCCAATAACGCTCCATGCCTGGCTCGACGAAGGGATTGACCACCACGATTTTGGTGCCGGCTTTCTTCGCCTTGTAAAGGTATTTCAACGTCACCGGCTGATTGTTGGCGGGATTGGCACCGACAAACACCAAGAGATCGGTCCCGATCCAATCCTGGTAGGAGCAGGTGGTCGCCGAACAACCGACCGTTTCCTTGAGCGCCGCCGTGCTGGGCGCGTGGCAGATGCGCGCACTAGTGTCGATATGGTTGGTGCCGATGAAACGGGCTACTTTTTGATGGGCATAGTAAGCCTCGTTCGTCAAGCCACGGGCTGTGAGAAACCATCCGAGACGGTGAGGATCGGTGGCATGCAGTCGTTCGACAATCAGGCGGATGGCCTCTTCCCAGGAGACTCGCCGAAAGCCTCTGTCTCCCCGATGACGGATCATCGGGACGCAGAGTCGTCCGAGCTTCCGCAATGCCTTGCCTTTCATGGAGCGCAGCGGAGCCACATCTTCGAGGCGCTGCCAGTCCATGGCCGGCATCGTGTTCAGCCGAAGGAGCTGCAGCCGGACCCAGCAGAGGTGCAGGTCCTTCATGGTCCAGTCGTGCATGCCCGTGGTGCCGAGTGAGCATCCGTCACAACAGCCGTCCCGCAGGATGCGGTAGGCATAGCCGAGGTTGTCGCGGTTTTCCCAGACTGCGTCGAGAATGTCTTTGTAGTTGTTCGGGTGCTGCTGATGGAGCCCGAAGGGGATCAGACTGACCCAGTTTCTTTGAGCCGATCTCTTCCCTGATGCATGCTCGTCCGCCATGACGCTCAGGTTCCTTCTTTGCTGATCGGTATTGTAGCACTCCCTCGTCAGGCTAGGCTTCCCCTTCTGGTCTCGCTATAATTTTCGTCGCCGACTGGTTCTTGTAAAGCGCTACTTGAGCGCGCGATTGAGGTGTATGAAGGTTCTGTGAAGGAGAGCGGAGGTGTCGATACTTTGTATCAAAGAAAGGAGGAGTCACGATGGAACTTCAGCCGTTGCAGGATTGGGCGCTGATCGAACCGTTGGAATCCAGAGAAAAGACCACCGGGGGATTGTTCATCCCAGACACAGCCAAGGAAAAACCCGTCGAAGGAAAGGTTCTGGCTGTGGGGAAGGGGCGTTGGGAAACACCTGAAAAAAAGCGGGACAGTAAATCCAGGAAAAAAGAGGAAAAGGTGTTCAAGCCCACGGTCCTCAAACCAGGCGACCAGGTCCTGTACGAGCGATATGGAACCACCAAAATCAATCTGGATGGAAAGGAATTCGTGCTTGTCCGTGAATCGAACGTTCTTGGCTGGGTAGGGTAGTGGCCATCAACCTGCTCTCGCGAATCGTTGGGAGAGTGGGTCAGGGATTGGGCCCCACGAAGGGAGTTGTCCTGAGGTCCATCCCATAGCGTTGACTTACCATGTCATGGTGAGGCCATCCCCACCCGCTGAGCCGGTCGTCGATGAAAATGAACGGAGTGTAATTGTTTCTGTCCCAGCCTCGACTGGTGTACGTTTCGATGTATTGTGTGATGTACAAATAGGTTGCTACATCCTTACCGTGTTTGCTTTTATACATGACGATCTTGTCCGGGGGCCCCATCAATCGTGTGACTTCCTCGGTGGTCATTCCCGGTCTCAGACCGGCCATGTTCTTGTTGTTTTCGTCTGCACGAGCACTGGGTTTCGCGGGACTATTAGCGCAGCTGGCTAGAGCGACCGCAAGTACAAGGAGGCATGACCAACGTAAGAAGAAGAATGAAGCTTTCAGCATGTTCATTCCTCCTATTTGTATCTCAAGGGGCGGCGGCTGATAGATCGCTTTCCTCGGCCATAAACGCGAAGCGTTGCGTCGGCCACCTTCCCTCGCCCTCCTGGAGTACGACCATGCCGACCTACCCGCCAACTCTTAGGAACAACCACCTGCGGCGTTCATCCCACTAGTTTTAGCGACTCTTATTATTTATTATCTTCTCATTACGCCGATGGGTCTTGTGGTGCTGTGATGGGCAAAGATTCTATGCGTCGCGCTTCCGCGCAAGATGCCGATAGCTATCGAATCGTGCGAGCCCCATAGCCCTGCCAATACATGCGCAATCGGTTATAGATTCCCCGCCTTTACAGGCGTGGATTTCCCGCTGGATTAGAGAACCAACGCCGATAAGTAGGTGTAGTTAGAATGTCCAGACGGTCTGCTATGACCATGGCCATGGTCATATTATTTTCAGCGAGGCCCGCCCGACCGACAACATATCCCGCTGTCACAACGGGTGGTAGCGGGCGGGGAATAAATATGAGAACGGATGATGTTCCTGTCGAACTCACGGACTTTAACGCACCCGAAGACGCCGGCGATGCCCATCACATGCTCGGCTTTTGCAGAACCCCTGGCGAGTTCTCTTCATTGGACCGCGGCTATCTTATACATCATAGCGATACCGCGGTTGAGTAGGCTCTAGTGCCGAGAACTCTTCCCTAGATTTGGGCTTGACATGCTTTTCAATTCGATTGATTTCGTCCTGTTCTTTGTCGTCGTGACCAGCGCGTATTTTTCGCTGCCACATAGGTTTCGCTGGCTGCTGCTGCTGGGCGCCAGTTGTTTCTTCTACATGGCATTCATCCCTATCTATATTCTCATCTTGTTCACTACGATCATCATCGACTACTTCGCAGGGATCTGGATCGAGGATGCAGATGATCCTCACAAGAAGCGTTGGTACCTGCTGATGAGCATCGTCTCGGTCTGCGTGGTGCTGTTCTTCTTTAAGTACTTCAACTTCTTCAATCAAAATATCGCCGCTCTTGCGGCAGCCTTCCACTGGAACTATCCCATTGAATGGCTTCATATCATCTTGCCGATCGGTCTTTCGTTCCACACGTTTCAGAGTCTCAGTTACGTCATTGAGGTTTATCGAGGCAAACAACGCGCGGAGCGGCACTTCGGAATCTATTCGCTGTACGTGATGTATTTCCCGCAATTAGTTGCCGGTCCCATCGAGCGCCCTCAAAATCTATTGCACCAGTTCCACGAGCAGAAACTGTTTGATTGGTCGCGCCTTGGCGAGGGGCTCTCATTGATGCTGTGGGGACTGTTCAAGAAGGTGGTCGTCGCAGACAGCCTCGCACTGTATGTTGATGCTGTCTATAAGACGAATAATCATCATACCGGCACGAGCCTCTTATTAGCCACGTACTTTTTTGCCTTCCAGATCTACGCAGACTTTTCGGGGTATTCTGACATCGCACGAGGGGTCTCGCGTATCTATGGCATCGAACTCATGAAGAACTTCGAGACGCCGTACTTCGCAACGTCCATTCCCGAGTTCTGGTCACGTTGGCACATCTCGCTTTCCACGTGGTTCAGGGATTATGTCTATATTCCGCTGGGAGGCAATCGGGTCTCATCGCTGAGGAACGCCTTCAATTTGTTCATTGTGTTCCTGTTGAGCGGTATCTGGCACGGCGCGAATTGGACCTTCATTATATGGGGCGGACTGCACGGCGTATACCTCATTGCCTATCATTTATTAGGCCACGATACTCGCCGCCTGTTCGTTCGGAAATCAGAGCACAAACCGTTTCTCCTACTCCAAGCTCTCAAGTTGATCCTGACCTTCCACCTTGTTTTGTTGGCCTGGGTATTCTTCCGAGCCGATAGTGTGACAACCGCAGGGCAGATTCTTCGAAAGATCGCACTGGATCATGGGCCGCTATTCTGGGATGCCTCCGTCATTCCACAGGCCCTGCTCGCAACGGCCTTACTTCTCGCGCTGGACTTGTTCAATCGCAGGACAGATTACTGGGTCAAACAGGATTCCTTCCCTGCCGGCATTAAGGCGGCCTATGCGTTAGCCCTACTCTTTGCCGTGGTAGTGTTTGGTGTGGACAGAGGAACTCAATTCATATACTTCCAGTTCTAATGTGAGATCTTCATGAAGCGAGTCGTTCTAGTTGTCGTTCTGGTCATTGGGCTGGATCAGTCCATCGGCTTCTTGCTGAATCGACTGTATTTGCACACGACTTCCGGCGATAACGGGGGAATCATCAACGGTGTCCTTCGCCGGAATACTGACGTGCTGGTGCTGGGATCCTCCAGAGCTAGACACCACGTCATACCGGTCATTCTGCGGGAAAGACTGTCCGCCTCGGTATTCAATGCGGGAATCGACGGCCACGGCTTTCTCTATGCCGTCATGTTACTTGACCTCTGGACACGTTCCCATGCTCCTCCAAAGGCGATTCTTCTTCATGTCGACCCCACGTCTCTTTCGTATTCAGAGGAAGAGCTTGCGAAAGCACATATCTTTTCCGCCTACTTCAGTGAAAGCGAACGCGTCCGAAATATTCTCCTGATGCGTGGAAAATACGAATGGCTTAAGTACCTTTCATACTCATATCGCTTCAATGGCAAAGTTCTCCCGACCCTTAAAAACTTGGCTGTGCCTCCCGATGACGCATTTGACGGATACATCGGGCTCCAAGGCTCGCTTGAATCAGGATCGATTCCAGCGGCACATCCTGCGGAAACCTCAAACGGCGATTCAGCGCTCTTTTGGGATCTCAAACTTAGCTATCTGGCTGACCTTGCCAGGTATTGCAAGACGAACGGAACACGTCTTATCCTGTTCCATAGCCCGAGCGTTGGAGAGGATCCCGCTGCCTTGGTTGGGTGGGCAGAGCGTCTTACTTCGCTAGGCTTATCGTACGAAGGACTTGAATTTCTCGACCTCGCGGCACCCACACGTCAACTCTTTGAAGGACGTCCCGCACTCTTCAAGGATGGAACTCACCTGAACTCGCGGGGGGCCGAGATATTCTCAACCCTGCTCGCCGATGAGGTTGCCAGCCGCCTTGGCTCGGAGGCCGCGAAGAGTCCGTAGGGCTCGGTCATGGTCGTATGAAAACACCATTCTCATAGAGTCGAAGCCTCTAAAACCCACTCTCGGTGATTCTTTCCGTGAAGTCTCTATGCAGATCCGAAGCAATTACGAGAGGCCATTCGTAATCCGGGTCTAATTTTCAAGAATCGCCAGTGAGACGTCTCTCTGGCCTGCGTTTCTCGCGCGCGCTCGGAAAGGAAAGCCACTTGTCGCGGCGTTGAAGGACGGGCAGGTAACGCGCTTGGTACTTCACCGCATGATTCTACGGGAAGTCGACCTGCGACTGCTGGGAAGCCGCTTCCCGGGATGTTGAGCGAGTCAGGTCGATGTGCCGGCGATCTCCACCGGTTCCTTGGGTCACGACATTGCTTTTGGGGGCGGCGGGCAAGACGATGAACTCATAGGACTTCGGCGGCGAGATGGAGTGGTCGCTAACTCCGACGAGCACTGGAGCGGGAACCCATTCGTCTGGATCGGGTGCCTTGGCGGGAGGCGAGCCATTTCTGAAAGGATCCCTGGCTTTCTGCCGAAGGTTTGCCGGCCAAGAGCCCATCGACACCGATGTTTTCGTCGAGCAGGTCCCAATGAATGCCACGTCCTCGCCCGATTAACCTCCAACGTTTTCGTTCCGCTTGCGTCGCATGGACTAAGCGAGGAAACCAATCAAGGGGAACGGATAGGCTTCGCCCATCGCTCAGTTCGACGGTCAACGTGTCGTTCGTGAGGATGACAGATTCTGCTGTGGACGCAGCAATCTCAATCGCCGAAGTATTCATGCCAGGCCTCCAGAAATCGATCCTGATTCAACCTGAACGAGCCGCCGGATCCGATTCAATTCAGCACGAGGAAACCCACCGCTTTCTTGTAGTCTGACGGGTGCAAGCTAAAACTTGGCTGCCTTGTTCTCGCGCTCGACATGCACATGTCGAGGCTCATCACGGTCGCCTGCATAAAAGAAAAAGCGATATGGGCCCGATCGTAGTACAGTGGGCATCCTCGTCGATCTGAGGCTCTACTAGCAGGCTCTTAGCCTGATGAAGATCTCAATCATTTCCATTCCAAGAATACCAAATCAATGGATTCACGAAGTCCCTATCCTGTCTGAGATCAGACTAGGTTTTCTCTGTGCCGCTTGGGTATAATCCCTCCGGCTCAATTCTTTCACGTTGTAGGAGATTTGTATGTCCGAAAAAGAAGACAAGAAGCGCGCGCTCGACTTAGCCCTTTCCCAGATTGAAAAGCAATACGGGAAGGGAGCGATTATGAAGCTGGGAGCCGAGGAGAAGGTCGACGTGCCCGCGATTTCTACCGGATCTTTGGGCCTCGACATTGCTCTTGGGGTCGGCGGACTTCCACGCGGGCGGGTGATTGAGATCTTTGGGCCGGAGGCGTCCGGGAAGACGACCATGACGCTGCACTGTATTGCCGAGGTGCAGAAGACGGGCGGCGTCGCCGCATTTATCGATGCCGAACATGCTCTTGATCTCACGTATGCCAAAAAGCTCGGCGTGCAGGCCGATGATCTTCTTGTGTCTCAGCCGGATACGGGCGAACAGGCATTGGAGATTGCTGAAACGCTAGTCCGTAGCGGAGCGATTGATTTGATCGTGGTCGATTCGGTTGCCGCCTTGACCCCTCGCGCCGAAATCGAAGGCGAAATGGGCGATGCCCACATGGGCCTTCAGGCGCGGCTCATGTCGCAGGCGCTGAGAAAACTCACAGCCGCCATCGCGAAGTCGCTGACGACGGTGATCTTCATCAACCAAATCCGCATGAAGATCGGCGTGATGTTTGGAAATCCCGAGACCACCACCGGGGGAAATGCGCTCAAGTTCTATTCGTCCGTCCGGCTGGATATCCGTCGCATCGAATCGATCAAGGAAGGTCAGGATGTGATGGGGAGTCGGGTTCGTGTCAAGGTCGTCAAGAACAAGATGGCGCCGCCGTTTCGTCAGGCGGAGTTCGACATCATGTTTGCCGAAGGCATTTCCAAAACCGGCGAGCTGGTGGATATGGGCGTCGACAAGAAAATCATCGAAAAATCCGGCGCGTGGTACTCCTACAAAAGTGAACGAATCGGGCAGGGGCGCGATGCTGCCCGAGACTTCCTCAAGAACAATGCTTCGACGGCGCGCGAGATCGAAATGAAGCTTCGAGAGGTAGCCGGAGTTCCCGCTCGCGGCGAGAAGAAAGTTGAGACCAAGGAAGAAAAGCCGGTTTCACGAAGCGAGGACAAGCGGGCGCATCGGTAGCGGCAAGCGGTGAAATCGCCGAAGCGGAGAAGGCCAATCTTTACCCGACGATTGGATGCGGCTCGGGGTACGGTTTCTCGCGCGTCGAGATCGGACCGTCGCTCAAGTCGAACAGTATCTCGCATCCAAAGGAGCCTCGCCTCTTCAAGTACGGCAAACGGTTCGTCGTTTGTCCGACCTTAGCTATCTCAACGATCACGCCTATGCTCAGCGATGGGTCTACAACCGGCTGGCTTCCCGGCCGATGGGGCAAGAACGGCTGAAGGCGGAATTACAGGCCAAGGGGATAGCTGAGACGCTGGCGGATCGGGTGATCGCCGAGGCGTTTCGCGACGTGGATGAGGAGACGCTGGCTCATCGAGCGTTGAAAGCCAAGCAACACCATGGCCGTCGATTGACTTCGTCTCAGATGCTGCATTTTCTCCGTCAGCGGGGTTTCAGTGAGGAGGCCATTGATCGTATGATAGGAGAGTACGGCTTATGCGAGGAACCTGTCCATGAAGAATAGCGCGACTGATCTGCGACGGGCCTTTATCCGTTATTTCGAGGAACAAGGGCATCAGGCTGTGCCAAGCTCTTCTCTCCTTCCGCAAGCGGATCCCACCCTGCTTTTCACCAACGCCGGCATGAATCAATTCAAGCGGACCTTCCTCGGAGAAGAATCCCGCCCCTACAAGCGAGCCGTATCCGTGCAAAAGTGCCTTCGCGCCGGCGGGAAACATAACGATCTTGAAAACGTGGGGTACACCAGGCGGCACCATACATTCTTCGAGATGCTCGGCAATTTTTCGTTCGGCGATTACTTTAAGGACGATGCCATTAGATTCGGGTGGGAATTTCTGACGCAGACGGTCGGGCTGCAGAAAGACCGGATGTGGGTGACGATCTTTCGAGAAGATGACGAAGCCGACCGGCTCTGGAGGAAAATCGGAGTACCTGCTTCGCGAATCGCGCGCTGTGACGAGAAGGATAATTTCTGGCAAATGGCGGACACCGGCCCTTGCGGCCCCTGCTCAGAAATCCACTTCGACCAAGGCCCGTCCGTGCCAGGTGATGACCTTCCGAACGGCGAAGGCGACCGGGTGATCGAGATCTGGAATCTCGTCTTCATGCAGTACAACCGCGACGCCTCCGGAACGCTCCACCCACTGCCGAAGCCGAGCATCGACACGGGGATGGGGCTCGAGCGGCTGGCCGCCGTGGCCCAGGGTGTCTACAGCAATTACGACAGCGATCTTTTCACGCCGCTGCTTGCGGCGATCGCCGGACGGGCCGGCACCGAGTACGGCGAGAAGGAATTCTCGGACCGTTCGATGCGCGTGATTGCGGACCATCTGCGCGCCATCACGTTTTTGATGACGGATGGCGTGCTGCCTTCGAACGAAGGACGCGGGTATGTGTTGCGACGGATTCTACGCCGTGCGGCCCGTCATGGCCGGTTGCTCGGCATTGTCGAGCCCTTTCTGCACGAACTCAGCGCAACAGTCGTGGACCAGATGGGCGCTGCCTATTCGGAAGTGCGCGCGGCCTCCGGTACGATCGCCGAAGCGACGAAAGGCGAAGAGGAGCGGTTTATCGCGACGCTCGACCAGGGCTTACCGATCTTGAACGAAATGATCGAGCGGGCGAAGGCGGGGAAGCAAACCGTCTTGGCGGGGGGCGACGTCTTCAAACTCTATGACACCTACGGCTTTCCGATGGATTTGATCACCGAGGCCTGCCGGGAACAGGGCATGACGGTCGATGAACCTGCTTTCAATGCGGCGATCGAAGAGCAACGGACTCGCGCGCGCAAGACCGGCGGATTCGAGCAGGAAACGGCTAGGCCGGCAGTCGCGGAACTGGCCAAGCGGATCGGGGCGACGACGTTCGTCGGCTATGAACATCTGGAAAGCGACGGCGTCTTGCGGGCGATTCTGAAAGGCGAGCAACTGGTCAAGGAAACGGTGGAAGGGGAGACGGTCGAGCTGGCGTTGGATGTCACGCCTTTCTACGCCGAAGGCGGTGGGCAAGTCGGAGATCAGGGAACATTGACGGGTCCTGAAGGGGTGGTCGATATCACGGAGACGACGAGGCCGGCGCCGACGGTCATTATGCACAAGGGCACCGTCCGCAAGGGGCGCATCCGAGAAGGCGAGCGCCTGCACATGACGGTGAATGCCTCCACGCGCCGGGACGCGGCGCGCAATCATACGGCAACGCATCTCGTCCATGCGGCCCTGCGCGATCTGCTCGGCCCACACGTGAAGCAGTATGGATCGTTGGTCGGACCCAACCGCCTTCGGTTTGACTTTGCTCATTTTCGAGCGCTTTCGTCCCGCGACATCGATGACATCGAATCGACGGTGAATGAGGAAATCCGCAAGAACGAGGCGGTGCGCACCGAGGTGATGAGCATTCAGGACGCCGTGGCGAACGGCGCTCTGGCGTTCTTCGGCGACAAGTATGGCGAACAGGTGCGCGTCGTGAGCGTGGAGTCGTTCAGCAAAGAATTGTGCGGCGGCACCCATTGCCGGCAGACGGGTGACATCGGGCTCTTCCGCATTGTCTCGGAAGGGGGCGTGGCGGCGGGAGTGCGCCGGATCGAAGGGCAGACCGGCAGCGGCGCGTACGGGCTCATGAAGAAGCTGGAAGCCGATGTCCGCGAGCTGTCGGATCTGTTGAAGGCGGGGCAGTCCGAGTTGGTCGCCAAGACCCGCAAGCTGATGACGCAGCTCAAGGACAAGGAGCGGGAGCTGGAAGAGTTGAAATTGAAAATGGCCGGCGGCGCCTCGGTCGCCTCGACCGCCAGGTCAGTCGCCGGGGTGGCGGTGCATACGCAGCGGGTAGATGGTCTGGATGTGAACGGCATGCGAGCGCTGGCGGATCAGCTCCGGGATAAGCTGAGGAGCGGCGTCATCGCGCTCGGCGCGGCGACCGGCGACGGCAAGGTCTCTTTGCTGGTCGTGGTAACGAAAGACTTGATCGGCTCGCTTAAAGCCGGCGAACTCATCAAAGCCATGGCCAGCCGAGGTGGGTGGAACCGGAGGCGGTCGGCCGGAAATGGCCCAGGCCGGGGGGAAGGATCCGGCCAAGCTCGACGCCGCGTTGGAAAAGGTTTTTGGCCTGGTTGAAACCACCCTCCGGCGGTAGAATCATGCCTAGCCGTATTCTCGCGCTCGATTACGGTACCAAGCGGATCGGCGTCGCGCTTAGCGACGAATTAGGCTGGACCGCTCAGCCGCTCGAAACCTTCGAACGGAGGACGCTGGCTTGGGATATCGCCCACATCGCCGCGCTGGTCGGATCGCACAGTGTGGAACGGGTGGTGCTGGGGTTGCCGCTTCAGTTGGACGGACGGGAAGGGCCGGCCGTCCGGGCGATGCGCGAGTTTACAGTAAAACTGGAAGCGGGCTTGTCCGTGCCGGTCGTCCAGTGGGATGAACGGATGACGACCAAAGCGGCGGAAGAGTTGTTGATCGCCGCTGATGTCAGTCGGAAGAAACGCAAAGGAATCGTCGATCGTATTGCCGCCGCGATTCTCCTGCGAAGTTACCTTGAAGCGCAGGACCAGGCCTCCACTCAATCCGTCGGAGGCCGGCCTGCCGAAGAGACGCCGGAAGAGTGGGGGACATTGCCTCCTGACGACCGATCCTATGACGCTGCGCCTGATCCTCATCCTATTGCTCGCCCTCGTCGCTCTCGCCGGCGTGGCCGGATACCAGATGATTCGGTGGGCTGAAGCACCTGTCTTTTCCGAGTCCGATCACCCTCCCCAGAAAATCGTTGTGATTCAGGAAGGCGCGACGTTTCAACAAGCGGCGGCCTTGCTCGAACGGGAGCAGTTGATTAGGAGCGGTTCGGCCTTTGTATTTCTAGGAAAAGTCCAAGAGGTCGATCGCAAGATTCATCCCGGAGAGTATGAGCTCAATGGCGCCATGGCTCCGGCTGAGATTCTCGCCAAGTTGCTTGCCGGACGTGTGGTGCTTCATGCCATCACGATTCCCGAAGGACATACGATCACTCAAATCGCCGATGTGCTGGATGAACATCGTATCACGAATCGTGCGGAATTCATTCGATTGGCTTCGGACAAGTCCTTCGTCAGGACGTTGGGAATTTCTGCGGACAGGGCGGAAGGGTATCTGTACCCCGACACGTATCGGTTTGCCAGGCCGACGGCTGCAAAAGACGTCATCAAGGCCATGGTGGAGCAACTCGGGCATGTGATGACGCAGGAATGGCAGGCACGGGCCAAGGATATTCACTTGACGGTCCATGAAGTGTTGACCCTGGCTTCAGTGATCGAAAAAGAAACCGGCTCAGGAGATGAACGTCCCCACATCTCGTCCGTATTTCACAATCGACTGAAGAAACGCATTCCCCTCCAGAGCGACCCGACGGTGATCTATGGTCTGCTGAATTTCGACGGAAACCTTCACAAAAAGGATCTTTCCAACCCCAGTCCCTACAATACCTACCGGTGGGCCGGTCTGCCGCCAGGGCCGATTGCGAACCCCGGAGCACAATCGATCCGTGCCGCCTTGTATCCTGTGCCTTCTGCGAATCTTTACTTCGTCTCGAAGAACGATGGAACTCATCAGTTCTCCGCGACGCTCGTCGAACATAATAAAGCGGTGGAGAAGTACCAGAAGCGCCCCTTCCGACGAGGCAATCATTCGCAGACCTTGATGACTCCCGACGGCAGGCAGGCGCACCATGAAAAAGGAGTATCGTAAAGAATGTCAGGATGGAATGTTCCCGCTCTCATCGACCATACAATATTGAGGCCGGATGCCGTGAAATCGGATGTGCTGCGGCTGTGTCAGGAGGCAAAGGACCACGGCTTCACCGTCATTTTTATCCCGCCATGCTACATTGATGAGGCGGTGGCGGCGGTGGCCGGAACCGGCATTCGCGTCGGCATTCCCATCGGGTTTCCGTTAGGTGGGCACAGCACAAAGACGAAGGTGGCCGAAGCCGTCGAGGCCGTGCAGCGGGGCGCAACGGTGTTGGACATGGTGTTGAATATCAGCAGGCTGAAATCGGCCGATCATGACTATGTGCGAGCGGACATCGCGGAAGTCGTGCAGTCTACCGTGGGGGTCGAACATAAAGTAATTCTAGAGATCTGCTATCTCACGCATCAGGAGAAACGAACAGCCTGTCATTTGGTCGTGGAAGCCGGGGCCGATTATGTGAAGACGTCAACCGGCTTCGGAGCCGAGGGGGCAACGGTGGAAGATGTGCGGTTGTTAAAGGAAGTCGTAGCGGGACGGGCAAAGGTGAAGGCTTCGGGCGGCATTCGTGATTGGAAGACGACGCGCGCGATGCTGGAAGCTGGAGCCGATAGGATCGGGACCAGCGCCGGCCTCAAGATCACTCAAGAATGGCGCGCCGCGTTTCCGAAGTGAGGTCAGGATAGGGCGACGAGGCGCGAGTTCCCCGCCGGCGCCGGCTTCAACGCGTGGTTGGAATTCGTCGGACGTGGCCGCTCTCTCTGTGTGATCTGCCGCTACATTGTCCTGGTCATGGCGAGTCTCCGCTAGAAGTATCTATACCGGATACGTACTATTTGCTATAGTGAGCAGATGATCAATCGAATCATTCTCCTCGTCATCGATGGATTTGGAATCGGGGCATTACCGGATGCCGTTGAATATGGCGATGCCGACGCGAACACCCTCGCGCATCTGGCCGAGACGGTCGATGGGCTGAGTCTACCCAATTTCGAGATGCTCGGGTTGGGGCATCTCGCTCCGATCAAAGGCGTGCGGGCCGTGGTTCAGCCGAACGGTTCATTTGGCCGACTGGGATTCGCATCGCCGGGTAAAGATTCTGTCGTCGGATACTGGGAAATCGGCGGAGTGATCCAGAAAGAAGCCCCCACGGTCTGCAGTTCCGGCATTCCCGCCAAGATCGTCGACGTCGTGGAACAGCTCGTAGGCAGAAAGTCGATCGGCCGTGGCATCTCGCCGATGGGGGTGATGCTTCGCCGACATAGTATGGAGCATATGGCCACCGGAGCGCCTATTCTGTGGACGGACGGAGGCAATACGTGCTTTGTGGCCATGCATGAATCACTCATGGCGCCGGTGGAGTTCCAGCAGCGATGTCGCGAGATCCGGAAAGCGGTAAAGGATGCGGGGATGCTCATTCGTGTCGTCGGGCAACCGGTCATCGGCGGACATGACCTGCTTCGTCCGCAGGTCGGACGAAAGGACTGGGTGAACGAGCCACCGGGTGTGACGATGTTGGATGTCTTGAGCCGATCCGGCCAGATTGCGATGGGGGTCGGAAAGGTCTATGACCTCTTTAGTGGGCGCGGGTTTACGAAGGCCTTCCCGGTGGCGTCCGGATTGGCGGCGCTCGATGAAGTGGTCGGCATGTTGAATAAGATGCCTCGCGGGTTCATTTGTGCCGGCGTGGATCTGCTGTCTGAAGATGCTGAACAGTCGGCAACCGCCGTACATGAATTCGATCGCCGCCTGCCGGATTTGTTCGAGAGGTTACGTCTCGGCGATATGGTGATTGTGACGGGCGATCATGGGAGAGATTTCTCATTACCTGGACGGACGTCCACGCGAGAGTATGTTCCGGTTTTCGTGACCGGCCCCAAGCTGGCCCAAGGCGTCGATTTGGGAAGTAGACCGACCGCAGCCGATGTTGGGCAGACGATTGTCGAGGCGCTTCGAGCCGAGCGATTACCGGTCGGCGAGAGTTTCTTGGATGCGCTCAGGCCGGGGTAATAGTAAGGGTGAGGAGTGAGGGGTAAGGCGAAAGATGTCGTATGAACAGAAGTTAAAACAGCTGGGTCTTGAATTGCCGGCTCCTCCAAAGCCCGTCGCCAACTATGTGCCTGTGATCAGGGCTGGTGACCTCTTATTCTTATCCGGAGTGCTTCCGTCGCGCGACGGACAACTCATCATGACCGGTAAGCTTGGTCAAAACCTTTCTATTGAACAGGGGATGGAGGCGGCTAAAGCGGCTGTCTTGAATGGGCTAAGCATCATTCGGAGCGAAGCCGGGTCACTGGATCGGGTCAAGCAAATCGTCAAGATGGTCGGCTATATCGTCTCGGCTCCCGGCTTTACGGATCAACCCCAAGTGCTCAACGGCGCGTCGGATCTGCTCGTGTCCGTGTTCGGAGAGGCGGGTCGGCATGCCCGAGTGGCCGTCGGCGCCGCCGAGTTGCCACGGGGCGCCCCGGTGGAAATTGAATTGATCATCCAAGTCGTTTCCTAGTCCTCCTTGACTCTTCAAAAAATCGCTTGTTAAAGTCGGGCATGTCGTGTTTCGAATTCTCGGTATGTCTATTCCCTACCCGATAGGCTATCCATGAACAGATTTGTCATCACAATGGTCCTTCTCTCGCTTGTCATCCTATCTGGGGGAACAATCTCTCCAGTGCATGCTGGGAAGACCGGCATTGACCTGTCTGCTCGGTCCGTTACTCCCGGCGCAACCTTGGTCCTGAACGGGAAAGGATTTGGGACCTTTAAGTCGACCCGGTTCAACCGGGTGACCGTCAATGGGGTATCGGCATTGGTGCAGCGATGGGGCGCAGACGTGATCGAGATCAAGGTTCCCTTCAAGGCGACGAGTGGTTTTGTCGAGGTGTTGATCGGAAAGAAGAAATTGCTCGCCGGGTTTTTGATGCTCGCATTGCCGCGGATTGAGGCAATCACGCCCGCGGAAGCCGAGCGTGGAGCGACGCTTCAGATCACCGGGTACCATTTCGGCTTGTCGGCTGGAGCTCGAGACCCGAACACGATGTTCGGTGTCAATGATGTGGTGGTCGGCGGGGTCGTGGTGCGTCCCACGCGATGGAAAGACGACAAGATCGAGCTTGAAATTCCGCCGAACGCGGTGAGCGGTGATGTCGTGGTTCGGCTGGCTTCTTCCGACCCGCTGCCGGACGGATCATGCTGCGCTCCGGTCGAGTATGCCGTCAGCAACGCCGTTCCGTTGACGCTGATTCCGTCCATTCGAGTGGATCCGGTCAGTGGGCCTGTCGGTACGAAGGTCGTCTTGTTCGGCCAGGGGTTCGGGAATTCCAAAGAGCTGATGGATGATGCGGTGCTGATCGGTGGGCGGCCGGTCACGATCGCCCAGTGGAAAGACGACGTCATCGTCTTCCATGTCCCGCTCGACGCGGAGTCGGGTCCGCTTGTGCTGAAACATCAAGGACAGGAACGGGTGCTCGCGCAGTTTACGGTTCATGTTCCCCGTGCCATCTCTCTGAGTCCCGCCGGCGCGCCCATCGGGACGTTGGTGCGTATTCACGGCGAACACTTTGGGTTTTACTCAGAGAGCGGGTCGACTCCCTACAACTTCATGGATTTTAATACCGGCGAAAATCGCGTCGAAATCGGCGGAGTGCCGGCGGTGATCTATCGTTGGAACGACGACCGAATCGATGTCTGGGTGCCGTTCAGCGCGAAAAGCGGCACGGTCGTTATTTACCGGAGCGCCAACCGGCCGAACATAGGCGGACTCTGTTGTGCCGAGCGAGGGACGCTCGCCACTGAGGCCGGGGACTTCACGCTCGTCACGCCGGTCATCGAGTCGTATGAACCTCGGACCGCCGGGTTGGATGCCACGGTGACGATCAAGGGCCGAGGGTTCGGAACATTTCTCGTGACCGCTGAACATGCCGACCTTGGATTGAACCGGAAATCCTACAAACGGCGAGGTGATATTGAAATCAACGAGCCAGGCGAACAGGCGACCGTCGTCTCGAATGTGTCACGAACCGAAGTTCTGTTCAACGGCACAGCCGCGCTGGTTCAGTCATGGACCGATGAAGAAATTGTGGTCACAGTCCCGCACCGCAACCTCTACGGGATCGGAAAGAAGGGGGAGTTTTTCGATAACCTGGCGACCGGGCCGTTGGTCGTTCGACGGGGTTCATGGGATCTGCTTCCCGATGGAACCTGTTGTTCGCCAAAGAAGTGGGTCACGCTTGAAGCCGGACCGTTCACCATCGAAGCGAAAGGGCTTCCCGTTCCCGAGCCAGGGTTCTGGAATTACCAGTCGCCTGACGCGAGTACCAATCACTAATGCCGGGTTGGCTCCATCTCGGTCGTGCCCGCCGATGGAACGTGTTCGCGTCACTCTTCGTTCTCCTCGGTATGATTCTCGTGGTTCCTCAATCCGCTGGAAGCGCAGACTCCAACCCGTCCATCACCACCCAGACGAGTAGCACGAAAGCAACCTTGATGAGCATTCAGTTTCGCACACTTCAGCACGGGTTAGCGGTAGGAACCGGAGGAACCATACTGAAGACCATCGATGGCGGGAAGAAATGGAAGCGGGTGACGAGCGGAACCTCTACCCTGTTAACGTCTGTCTTCTTCGTCGACTCAACGAACGGATGGATGACGGGGGCCGGAGGATTTCTGAGCCGCACGACGAATGGGGGAGAGTCCTGGGTTTCTCAGTCCCTGGAGACTCAGCACCCGCTGTACGGTATCTATTTTACATCGCTGAACGTGGGGTGGGTCGTCGGGGGAGGAGGGACGATCTTGCGCACGGTCGATGGCGGCGAGCATTGGGCGGAACAGGCCAGCGGCACGACAGCGGCGCTCTATGCGGCGCACTTTCTCAACGACCAGACGGGCGCGATCGTCGGCGCGCTGGGCACCGTCCTTTCGACGGACGATGGAGGTGCCACCTGGACGCCGCAAGAAACGCAGAGCGCGGTGACCTTGTTCGATGTCTTTTTGACCGATTCCACAACCGGCTGGGCGGTCGGCAATGCGGGGGCTTTGTTTCAGACGACGGATGGCGGAGCCAAATGGGTTGACCAAACCTTACCCTGCGGAAAGACCTGTACGAGACTCACGGATTTATTGAAGGTGCGTTTTACCAGCCCGCAAGAAGGTTGGATCGTCGGCGAGCGCGGGATGCTGTATCGGACGACCGACGCCGGGCTCACCTGGAGCGAAGGGAAATCGATCGCTCCTGCCTCATTATTCGGCCTTAGTTTTCCAGATGCTGCGCATGGGTGGGCGAGCGGGGAAAACGGGGTGATCGTTCATCTGCAACCTGGGCGCTGACCTTCCATCCTGCGATTGCATCTCTCCTTCTTCCAGCGGGGAAAACCTACGGGCGTGTGAAGCGGGAAGTCTGACGCGGTCTACTTGGTCAGGCAGCGGATCGGGTCACTTTGACATCAACCTTCAGGCCGCCATGGGTAAGTATCGTGATAAGCGTATCCACACTGAATAGGTCGATCTTGCCGCGCATGAGGTCGCTGATCCGGGGCTGCGTCACGCCAAATTGTTCAGCTGCTCGTTTCTGCGTGAGGCGCTTGTCTCGGATGTGCTTGTCCAGCTCGACCATCAGCATCGCTCGCAGTTTGAGGTTTTCCGCTTCGTCCGCCTTGAATCCCAGATCACGGAAGATGATGCATGCTTTTTCATGTGAGCCTCCTCTGGCTCAGTAATTGTTGAAGCCGTTGGCGGGCGATATCCAGTGCTGTGTGTGGAGTCTTGCGTGCCTTCTTTTCAAAGGCATGTAGGACATAGATAGCCAGCAGGGATGGCGGATGCCGGATGGTCCGGCTCTAGCCCTCCTGCGCGTCGCAGCCCGCAACCCTCGCGCCGTGGCCGAGGCACTGCATCGCGTACCACGCAAAGGCGCTGCTTAAAACGTGTGCAGAAGCTATCCAGCGGTGCCTGATTTTGAACTCTGTTGTATGCAAATGAAGCCTGACAGTGTTTTGGGTCGTCTGATACATCACGAGCCTGTCAAGAAAAGACTCCCCCCGTTAGACGACTGGCAAGAAAAAACTCCCAACGGGAGCGGGGTCAATCTCAGGGGCTCAACGAACTGGAAAAGAAATGATAATTCCTCCCATCACATCATAGAGCTTGTAGTCCCGCTTAGCGCTCAGAGGATGATTGTTATGGCATCCGACACAAGCCATGGAGACGGCCCGGTCCGCGAATATTGCCTTGAAATAACGTCTGTCACCTTCTGTAATAATTCCCGTATAGGGCTTCCGGGGATTCTTGGCCACCGCTTCCAAGCCCGTTCGTTCAAACTCATCCACTGGCCCGTTCTTCGTGTAAATTGGGCCTAAGCTGCTCAGGCGGAGACGGAGACCGAGGCCGAGCCCCTGAACCTCTTGACCAGCCATCTGGAGCAATTGGGCTGGAAGAGGCAACGCCCCCTTTTCTTTCCAGTCTTCCGCCGCCACAGCGACCTTGCGATCCTGCAACCGCTCGACGACATGAGTGGAATAGATGCTCCGATCGGCCTGAATGACCGCATGAATGTATTCTGCCACCAACTCCGGGGGGATTCCGTCCGGCTCTCCGGCCTGCGCAATATTCACGGAGACACCGGCGAGCAGAATGGCCAAGAGTTTGCCAAGGATCCGTCCGGCTGCTTTCTCGATCATGGCAGCCCTCCTCCTAGCTTCCCGAAGCAGAATCTGCCTCGAAGAGCATTCCTCTCCGAGGCCATTGCAGCCATCTCCGCTATGTTGTCATCTTTTCAATTCCTCAATGCTGCAATGTCCTTAGAACTCCTGACATCCAGTTACTTGGATGGTTGTTTCGCATCCAAGATGAAGATCTCGCCGCGCATGGCGTCACTCAGTAACTTTCCGTGGAGATTGCACCAGAAATGAAACCGATCAAAGCTCGCTTCTGGGATGCTAAAGCGGAGCATGACGCGCTCACTTGGTTCAACCCGAACTCCGAAGGCGGTGAGTGTATACACGATGGTCGCCCGGCCTGAGATCTCCATGTCTTCCGCCTTCATGAGTAATGGTGAGACGAACTCATGCGCGACCTCATCCTCATTGCGGAGCAGGATGGCGAGGTCCATCCCGACTGGTAAAGAAAAAGCTGGATTCAGTACGGAATCCTCAAGTTGTCCGCCTTTGATCACCTGAAAGGCCTTGTCTTTCATCACAACGACGACATCAGGTTCATACAGCAGCTCTTCGGCCGAGCCTATTCCGCTCATCTCTACCCCAAGTGCGAACAGGATGGCGAATGCAATCAATCGCGATCGGGACGGCACTTGTTGCCTCTTCCTATTTCTCGACGGAGGTATTCCGTGGAGAAGATCATGCCTTCGGTGTGTATGAGCAACTGATCGCGTAAAAGAAATCAGGTCGCCCGCGTCGATCGGATGACCCGGCGTCGGGCGACCTGACCCGTCATCGCATTAGCCGCCGCCAATCCCAGTGGTCTCTATGATCGCCAATTCCCCACGCATTTTTTGTCCATGCTCCTTCCCATGGATATTGCACCAGAAGACATCATAGATGCTTGCCGTATCGCCATATTGATCCGGCTTGGCCACGGGGGCGTTAAACTCAATGGTGACGGTTTGCCCTGGATCGATGCGAAGGCCGGAGGCTCGCGCAGTCTTGACCACGGTGGCATTACCAGAAATGCGGAACGGGACATCTTGGAATAGTGTCGAGACAAACTCATGCGCGACAATATCCTGGTTGCGAAGTTGAATGACGGTCGGCATTCCTGCCATGAGAGCAAAACCACGGGCTGTCCCCCCTTTTGTGATTTGAAAGGCCTTTTCACTGATACTAATGACGACGTCAACTTCGCTTTTGACGAGAGGTTCGGGAGGTGTGGCTGTTGCCCAGAAGTCACGAAGCTCCGGGATCGAAATTCGATTTGCGGCCGAAAACGCAGGAGGATGCATCTCTTCAAGCTTATTCTTGTTGATCAGCAGCGCCACACGAGGTTTCTTGAGTTCAGACCAGTCTTGCCTCAGCTCGGTACTAGGCACAGCCATCATCTGCCCGTCCCCTTCTAGCTCGATCAGCCCATATTCAGTCCCTGATATGGTGTCGGTCAGTGTCCCTGCGAGATGGCCGACAGAGTGACCATCCTTCGTGTATACGGGATAGCGAGGCCCCGTTTTAAAGGCAAGCACCCCATTGGGCATGTAGCCGTCCCAACCCTGAGGCAGCCCAAGGTTGACGGTTTCAGAAGCTGGGGGAACATCAAACCGGATAAGACTTGCACTGCCGAGATCCGACATCTCAACCTTCACAGTATCTCCCGGGATAAAAGGGCAGTCCCCTATCCGAAAACCCGCGCTGGGTTTCGATTCGAATTTCGCTTCCTTGCTACCGGGCCGAGTCGGACAGATCAGGTGAGTGCCTTCGGTGACGGCAACGCGAATCACGTCGCCCGACGCCTTCTTTATCCAGTAGGCGTTCCCTTCGACCTTGACGATATATCCGTTCAACATGTATTCGGCGCCACTCACCGTCACTTGCGCCTTGTCCTCAAACGGCCCCGCCGTCGCTGTTGCAGCGAAGGCGAAGGCTGAAACGACTCCACTTATGACGCCAATGTAACGCATAGCTCATCGCTCCTTTTGATACAGAGGGTTGTGCGGAATCTGCCTGCATCATGTTCTCTGCTGCCGACGCACGTCGAGACCCATAAAGGTATGAATGCTTGTTGACTGATAGGAATGGCTACCGAAGTCGAATCAAATAAATTGACGATCAGATTACTGAGGTATTGGGCCGAGGCGGAGAGAGAAACTAGAGAACGAAAGAGGAGGGGGAATCGCATCGGATCCTCCTTGCGGAAGGATCAATTATTTATAGCCTACTCCTTTGGTTGACGATGATGCAAGACAGCGTCAGGCGTTTCAGGAAATAGAGATAGACCGTCCAGCTTATGTGGTTAGATCGTGTGAAATTGTAACTTATGTGGCCATAAGGTAGAGTATGATGTTACGCAATCCCGTGGTGACCTCCACTGTGATCCTTCTGGAATTGCTGGTCCAGCCTCAGCAGGTACCGTTTTTATTTTGCATAAACGGGGTCTGGTGAATGGGTGCCATGCTGTCTCATGAGGATTTAAGGGTAGAAAGATTGATGGTTGTACATGCTTCTGTTAATCACAAACTCGTCTGAGGAGAAAGCGAGCGATGCATATCGCGTGAGTCGGTTGGGCTAATTCAGACCGAATAGGGAAACGAGTAGAGGAAGCTTGTCTAGCCGAGCTCGCCGAGACGCGATTGGAGAATGCTCACGGTGGCGATGGCGGCTGTGTCCGCTCGCAAGATTTGCTGACCAAGAGTAATTGATTGGATGCCTGCCTGCTCGGCCACCAGCATTTCTTCCTTGCTCCAGCCACCCTCAGGTCCGATCAAGACCAGCATGGAGCCGGTCGCATCTTGCGGTAGGTTGACCGTTTGCAAACTCTTGCCTTCCTGTCGCTCGGCAAGCATGAGTGTCACCGTGCTGGTCGTACGGTTTGCCAAAAGTGTTGCAAGGGATCGTGGCGGGGCGATCGTCGGCACGCGCCACTGTTCGGATTGCTGGGCGGCTTCGAACGCGATGCGCTGCCAACGCGCGAGTTGATGGTCCACGCGGTCGGCTCTGAGCTGGACGACGCTGTGGCTGGCTTGAAGCGGCACGATCTCGCTCACACCGAGTTCCGCGGCCTTTTGAATGACCCAGTCCATTTTCTCGCCCTTGAGCAACGCCTGTCCAAGTGTCAGAGTAGGGGCCCTTGGCGCCGACTGGGTAATGGCCTCGATGATTCGTGCGGTCAATGCCTGTGTGGTCACCGCAGAGATTTCGGTACGATAGCGGCGGCTCGTTCCGTCGCCGAAGAGAACCATCTCGCCGACTTTGATACGCAAGCTGTCTCGGAGATGCACGAGCACATCGCCGGTGACCGATATCGCCTGTTGACGAATGCACTCAGGGGGGATGAAAAACACGGGCATGTGGACTCAGGGGAATCGAGGAGGACCGGTCTACTCGAAGAACGTCTTCATCTTATCGAAGAAACCGTCACCGTTGGTTTCCATGGTCATGCCGCTCTCTTTGGCGTACTCCATCAGCAGTTCTTTCTGTTTGGCCGACAATTTGGTGGGAATTTGGACCTTGATCGTATAGACCTGATCGCCTGTCGAGCCGCCCTTCAGGCTGGGAATCCCTAACCCTTTAATCCGAAGGACCTTGTCATGTGGTGTGCCGGGCGGCACCTTAATGACGGTCGCCCCCTGAAGGGTCGGGACTTCCATTTTTCCACCGAGCACGGCTGTGACGAGATTGACCGGCACATCACAGGCAATATCGAGCCCCTTGCGATGAAAGATTTGATGCGGCCTGACGGTCACGGCCACGTAGAGGTCGCCGGGAGGACCGCCATTGGGGCCATGCTCTCCTTCATTGGAGAGACGAAGTCGCATGCCGGTTTCGATGCCGGCCGGAATATGGACGGCGATGGTGCGCTCTTTATAAACTCGTTGACGTCCCTGGCAAGTCGAGCAGGGGTCCGTGACAAAGTGACCGGTGCCTTCACATTGCCCGCAGGGCCGGCTGACGCTGAAAAACCCCTGCTGAAAGCGTAATTGCCCCGCGCCTTTGCAGCTGCCGCATGGCTTGATGGCCGCTGCCGACTTCGCCCCGGTCCCTTTACAGTCGATGCAGATTTCCCAACGCGGAATTTTAAGTTTGGCCTCTTTCCCATAGACGGCTTCTTCAAACGTGATTTCGAGGTTGTATTGAAGATCGTTGCCACGTTCGGCCCGAGCTGTCCCGCCTCCTCGCGCTTGGCCGAAAAAATCCTCGAAGATATCGTTAAACACGTCCCCGAATCCGCCACGGTTGAAATCGAACCCGTCAAAGCCTGGCCCACCCTGTTGTGTTCCGGCATGACCGAACATGTCGTAGCGTTTCCGCTTATCCTGATCGCTCAGCGTTTCATAGGCTTCATTGATTTCCTTGAACTTCTCTTCGGCGGATTTCTTCTGCTGGTCGCCCGCGTGGAGGTCCGGATGGTGCTGGCGGGCCAGTTTCCGGTAGGCTTTTTTCAGGTCGTCGTCGGACACATTCCGATCGACGCCGAGAGTTTGGTAGTAATCGCGTTTTGACACGGCCGCCATTGTGTATGGAAGTAAGGAATCGTCCGAGTTCCCGATCGCGCCGAGAACCCGGACACCCTGACGCGCTATTCTAGGCTATTTCTTGTCTTTGTCTACTTCTTCAAATTCTGCGTCCACGACCTTCTCGTCGGGCTTCGTCTCACCGGGGCTGTCGGAGGACGAGGCGTTCGGTTGCGGGCCTGGAGATGCGGCAGCTTTCTTGTACATCTCTTCGGCTAACTTGTGCGACGCCGTCATGAGTGATTGCGTCGCCGATTCAATGGCCTCGGCATCGGTGCCCTCGAGCGCCTTCTTGACGGCTGCGACGGCATCCTGGATTTTCGTCTTTTCCTCCTCGGAAACCTTGTCGCCGTATTCCGTGATGTTTTTTTCCGTTTGATAGACCAGACTATCCGCCTGGTTCTTGGCTTCCGCCAATTTGCGGCGTTTCTTATCTTCGTCCGTGTGCGACTGCGCGTCCCGAACAAGATTCTCGACTTCGTCCTTGCTCAGACCGCTGGAAGCCGTGATCTTGATGGATTGTTCTTTCTGTGTGGCCAGATCTTTTGCCGACACGTGCACGATGCCGTTGGCATCGATATCGAACGTGACTTCAACTTGCGGCATGCCGCGAGGCGCCGGTGGAATGCCGACCAAGTCGAATTGCCCAAGCAGTTTGTTGTCATTGGCCATTTCCCGTTCGCCTTGGAAGACGCGGATGGTGACGGCTGTTTGGTTATCCGCTGCCGTCGAGAACACTTGGCTCTTCTTCGTCGGAACGGTCGTGTTGCGTTCGATGAGCTTGGTGAATACGCCGCCCAGCGTCTCAATGCCCAACGACAACGGAGTGACATCGAGGAGCAGGACGTCCTTGACCTCTCCTTTGAGGACACCACCTTGAATGCCGGCCCCGATAGCGACGACTTCATCGGGATTGACGCCGCGGTGTGGTTCCTTCCCAAAGAAGTCCTTCACCACCTGAATCACTTTCGGCATGCGGGTCATGCCGCCGACCAAGACGATTTCTTGGATATCCTTGGCCGCGACGCCCGCATCGGACAAGGCTTTACGGCAGGGCTCGATCGTGCGTTGAATGAGGTCGTCCACCAGTTGTTCCAGCTTGGCTCGCGTCAGCTTCGTGACCATGTGCTTGGGGCCGCTGGAATCGGCGGTGATGAACGGCAGGTTGATTTCCGTTTCTTGGGACGACGACAGTTCGATCTTGGCCCGTTCCGCCGATTCTTTCAGGCGTTGAAGCGCCATGCGGTCTTTCCGCAGATCGATGCCCTGGTCTTTCCTGAACTCATCGACCAGCCAATCCATCACGCGTAGATCGAAGTCGTCCCCGCCGAGGTAGGTATCCCCGTTGGTCGACTTCACCTCGAAGACGCCTTCGCCGATTTCCAGCACGGAGACGTCGAAGGTGCCGCCGCCCAAGTCGTACACGGCGATCCGTTCGTCTTTCTTCTTGTCCAGACCGTAGGCAAGGGAGGCGGCTGTCGGCTCATTGATGATACGTAGGACGTTCAGTCCGGCGATCTGGCCGGCATCTTTAGTTGCCTGACGCTGGCTGTCGTCAAAATAGGCCGGAACGGTCACAACGGCCTCGGTGACCTTTTCACCGAGATAGTCCTCAGCAGTCTGCCGCATTTTCTGCAGAATCATCGCCGAAATTTCCGGCGGGCTATAGCGCTTGCCGCGCAATTCCACGTGCGCGTCGCCGTTGTCGGCATCAACTACTTTATAGGGAAGCCGTTTCATGGCTTCTTGAACCTCACGGCTCTTGAACTTGCGGCCCATCAGGCGCTTGACGGAGAAAATGGTGTTCTCGGGGTTGGTAATCGCTTGCCGTTTTGCGATTTGGCCGACCAGCCGTTCAGTTTTATCGGTGATGGCGACGACGGAAGGAGTGGTCCGGCTCCCTTCGGCGTTGGCGATCACGACGGGGTCTCCGCCGCTCATAATCGCCACACAAGAGTTGGTGGTCCCGAGATCGATACCGATGACTTTACCCATTGGTGAACTCCTTCCTTCTCGACAACGACGACTGAATCAGGTCAATGCGTCGTTGAGTCCTATTCGCTTGGATGAGCCGGGCCTGACGACACACTGACCATGGCCGCCCGCAGAATCCTATCGTGCAACCGATACCCTTTTTGAAACTCGTCCAAGACTGTATTGGCCGGTACGTCGTTCGACGGTCCGTACGAGACGGCTTGATGAGCGCTGGGGTCGAACTCCTGGCCGGCTGTTTCAATCGCCTGCACGCCGAACTTGGCCAGGGTGCCGGATAGTTGCTTGAGCGTCAGTTCCACACCCTGAACGAGCGCCGAATCGCCTCCGTTCGTCCGTGCCGCCTTGATCGCCCGCTCCATGTTATCGACAACCGGCAGCAGCTCTTTCAGAATCTGTTCATTTCCGAATCGAATCTGCTCACGCTGGTCGCGCTGGGTCAGCCGTTTGTAGTTTTCAAATTCCGCAGCCAGCCGGAGGTATCTCTCATTGAGCGCGGTACATTCTTCAATCTTGCCGACCAACTCATCTTGAATGGAGGAGCCTGCCCCGTCCGCAACCGGAGAATCTCCCTCTAAGCTCTCGATTGTATTGGCGTTTGTTTTTTCCTGCTCTTGATCGTTACTCATTCAGATACCTATACAAGCGTGGAGATATCCATAGGAGGAGTGAAGTCAACGGGTAACGGGAAAATAAAGTGATGTGGGCACGAAGAGGATTAGACTCAGTGCGTCAGGCTCGCGCCCCGCGCGCGGCGATAGAGGAGTGCAAGTCCATGAAGGGTCAAGAACGGTTCGATATGTTGAATCGATCGCGCCTCCGGCGCGATCACTTCGGCCAATCCACCTGTGGCGATCACATATGACGCGCGCCCCATTTCCACTTCCATCCGCTGAACAAGGGTGTCCACGAGACCGGCATAGCCGAAGATGAGCCCCGACTGAATACTGCCGGCGGTATCGGTTCCAATCACGGTCTTCGGCCGGGCGAGCTCGACTTTGCTCAACTTTGCAGCCCGTGCAAACAGAGCCTCCGCCGAAATAGTCAGGCCCGGCGCGATCACGCCTCCAAGGTACTCTCCATCGTGGCTGACCGCGCAAAACGTCGTGGCTGTGCCGAAATCAACGATGATGAGATCGCGGCGAAACTTCTCATAGGCCGCGGCCGCATTCACGATGCGGTCGCTTCCGATCTCTTTCGGGTTCGAATATTTCAGTGTGAGGCCTGTATCCATGTCGGGCGAGACGGTGATCGGGGTGCAGCCAAAGGACGTTGCAATCATCGATTCAAACGTTTCCGTGAGGGCGGGAACAACGCTGGAGATGATCGCGCCGGTGATGCGCTCTGGGACGCGGCCGTCGCGTGCCATGAGACTGCGGCAAAGGACACCATACTCATCGGCCGTAGTCTTGGGATCGGTCGCCAACCGCCAATGGGTAAGCAGAGTCGATCCGTCAAAGATTCCCGCGACAACGTTGGTATTCCCGATGTCGATCGCTAAGAGCATCCGAATCATTCTACTCGGCCTGGACCTCTTTCGCTACTCTCTCAGATGGATGACATCGGCCGCGCGGACATCGACCAGGGGCATCGGTTGTGAACGAGGGTGAGGCGACAAGGCTCTCACTTGTAGCGCGCCGTCGGCAGAGAGAGCCTCTGCTAAGCCGACGATCGGTTGATCATTCATGAACAGGATGCGAACTCGGCGGCCCAGTGTGACACAGCGAGCGATATAGGCTTGTCGCAGCCGGACCGGTCCAGAAGATCGAAGCTCGCCAAGGCACTGTTCAAGTTCTAGAAGCAGTTGAGCAATGAGTCGATTTCGGTCGATCAGTCGTCGTGAGTCTTCGATCAATGAGGCTGCAATTGGCCGCAATTCTTCCGGAAAAGACACCGGGGGGACATTCACGTTGAGCCCGATTCCAATAACCACGATTGGGTCGTTGGTTGTGGCGAAGCTGCTCTCGCAGAGGATCCCGCCGACTTTGCGATCATGGAGCAGCAGGTCGTTCGGCCACTTCAGCGAAAGGGACACAGCCGCCACTTGTTGAGTGGCCTCGGTCACGGCCAGTGCGCTGGCAAGCGGCACCCAGGATAGCCATTGTGAAAGGGAAAGGTTTTCCCCCATCCCACGTACAATGACGGAACAATAGATGTTCACCCCTGGTGGAGAAAACCACGCACGCCCATGTCGGCCGTAGCCTCCCGACTGGCTTTCAGCAATAACCACGGTGCCATGTCGTGCGCCCGTTCGAACCAGTGACAGTGCTTCTGCGTTGGTCGAGGGCAGTTCTTGATGAAGATATAACACGTGACCCAGCGACGTGGTCGCAAGGGTGCTGCGAATATTATCAAGGTTGAGTCGAGCGGAGGACATCATCAACTACGAACGCCACGCCGCGAAGGCCGAGTCAGCGTCATGACAAGGCTGATTGTTGCTGCTGGGGCGGAGTGGGTGAGTGCTCCGATAGAGATGCGATCGGCGCCGGCTGCGGCCATGGCTCGGACGTTTTTAAGATTGATGCCGCCCGACACTTCCACCAGGGCCTGCTTCTTGATCAATGCCACGGCACGTCGGACCATGTCCGGCGCCATGTTGTCCAGCAGAATCACATCAGGCTTTCCCGCGAGCGCCTGCCGGACATCGGAAAGGGACTCCGCTTCAATAATAATCGGTAGCCCGTTTAATCGATGCGCATGTGCGAGTCGGCATGCCTTTTCAACCGGTCGGCGATTTCGTTGAAGGAGGGGCCAGATGGTTGTCCTTGATCAGAATACCGTCACGCAATGATCGGCGGTGGTTAATCCCTCCGCCGAGCGCAACCGCCCACTTCTGAAGCGCGCGCCAGCCGGGAAGAGTTTTTCTAGTATCCAGGATACCGGCAGGGTAGCCGCGCACGGCCCGGCAGAACCGTTGTGTCAAGGTGGCGATCCCGGACAGATGTTGAAGAAAATTCAAGGCGACTCGCTCAGCCTGCAAGATGGACCGCCCGTCACCCTCGATATGAAGGAGCGGTTCTCCATTCGTCGCTCGGTCGCCGTCGCGCTTGGAGACCGACAACCGCAGGGATGGATCGACCATGAGAAAGGTCTGAACCGCTGCGGCCATTCCTGCCACGACCAACGGCTGTTGCGTGATGATCTCGGCTCGAGCCGGCACCGGAGAGGAGAAGAGCGAGGCTGTCGTGACATCTCCCTGAGCCAGATCTTCTTCGAGCCCTTGACGTACCGCGCGGCGGATCTCTGCAGCAGGGAGTGTGGCCATCGGTCAGGCTCCGAGCATCGTGCGGAGCTGCCGTTCGCTGTTGGCCAGCAATGCACGATCGCGGGACAGGGTTCGCACCCGCTCTTGATGCTCGGCGATCACTTCCGGCGGAGCTTTCGACACGAACTCGGCGTTCTTCAGTTTTCCGTCGACCCGTTGCAATTCCTTGTCGGTTTCTGCGAGTTGTTTTGCCAGGCGCTCAATCGCTTTCTTCAGATCGACGTCTTCGGCGACCGCGATACCCACCGAGAGGCCTTCCGTGACGAGTCGCAGCAATCTTGCCGCCGGCCAATCCTGCGACGGGCTCACGTCGGCGGTGCCGCGGCTGAGATGGGCCAGGTGTGCGTTGTAACTGGTGGAGCTGGTTTTGCCCGTTCGGGTCGTCGTGCCCGGCATGAAACGGAATCTGCTGTCCCGGCGGATAATTCAAGAGGGCTCGGCCGGTTCGGACGAGCCCCACCGTCTGTTCCAGCAACGAAAAGTGCTGTTCTGCATCAGGCGCGGCCCACGTCTGGTCCGAGACCGGATAGTGCTGCACGACGATGCTGTCTCCCTGATGGGGGATCGTCTGCCAAATTTCTTCTGTGATGAACGGCATGAAGGGGTGCAGCAGCCGCATGGTAGTTTCCAGCGTCTCGACGAGTGTGTGCCTTGTTGCTTGCTCCATCCGGGTGATCCAGAGGTTTGCAGAACCGGTTTGATCAATTCCAGATACCAGTCACAGTACTCGTGCCAGATGAACTGATAGAGGGCATGTCGCCGCTCGATCGAATCGGTATGACTCCAACTCCGCCGTGACGGCTCTGATTGTATGATGCAGCCGGCTCAGGATCCACCGATCGGGGAAGTCCGTTGCGCCGGCGGGAGGGCGATGCGCTAGGGCCATCGAGATACATCAAGGCGAATCGAGCGGCATTCCAAATCTTGTTGGCGAAATTGCGGTAGCCTTCGATCCGTTCTTCTGCCAGCTTGATATCGCGTCCCGGCGAGGCCATGGAGGCCAGGGTGAACCGAAGGGCGTCAGTGCCGAATTGATCCATGACATGTAAGGGGTCGATCACGTTACCCTTGGATTTACTCATCTTCTGGCCTTCTGCGTCGCGGACCAAGGCATGGATATAGACGTCTTTGAAGGGCACGTCTCCCATGAACTTGAGCCCCATCATGATCATGCGGGCCACCCAGAAGAATAGAATGTCGAGGCCCGTGACAAGCACCGAGGTCGGGTAATAGGTCTTGAGTTCAGGCGTCTGGTCCGGCCAGCCCAGCGTCGTGAACGGCCAGAGAGCGGAGGAGAACCAAGTATCGAGCACGTCGGGATCTCGAATAAGATCTGACTCTCCTGCTGCGCAGTCCGGGCACCGAGCCGGTTTTGTACGAGCCACGATGGGTTTAGCTTCTTGTGCGATCGTAAAGTTCCACTTTGCTATATCGGGAAGCATGCCGTGTTCTGCCGTCGCACCAACAGAGTGTCCGGCTTTCAGGATGTGTTCTTGGTTGCAGTTTGTGCAGTACCAAGCCGGAATTTGGTGCCCCCACCAGATCTGCCGTGAGATACACCAGTCTTTGATATCCCTCATCCAGCCAAGATAGTTGTTGATCCAGCCTTCAGGGATGATACGAATGCGGCCATCCTCCACGGCTTTGATCGCGGGCTCCGCTAGCGGCTGGATGCTGATGAACCATTGCGGTGAGAGATAGGGCTCAACCACTGTTTTGCAACGGTAGCATTTCCCGATTGCCATCTTGTGATCTTCAGTTTTCACTAGACAACCACGCTCGGCTAAGGCTTCGACCACTATAGATCTGGCCTTTTGTACTGGTTTAAGGGCGAGGTTCAGTGAGGCATCTGCTTGTGCTTCGCGCAGACCGATTCCATCCATTTCCGCACGCGCCGTAAGAATGGAAATTCTTGGCAGTTTGTGCCGCTCTCCTGCTTCATAGTCGTTGAAATCGTGCGCCGGCGTGATTTTGACGGCGCCGGTTCCGAATTCACGATCTACGAGGATCGAATCGCCGACGATAGGAATCTCACGCGTTGTGAGCGGCAGGCGGACTTTCTTGCCGATCAGATGGCGATACCGAGGATCGTCCGGATGCACGGCGACGGCCGCGTCCCCCAGCATCGTTTCTGGCCGTGTCGTGGCCACGATCAAACTTGAGTTCGGATCATCCGCTACTGGATAGCGGAGGTGATAGAGCTTCCCTTTCACATCTTCATGTTCTACTTCGATATCCGAGAGTGCCGTCAGGCAGCGCGGACACCAATTGATGAGCCGCTCGCCACGATAGATCAGCCCGTCCTCATAGAGCCGAACGAACACTTCCAGAACCGCTTTTGACAATCCCTCATCCATCGTAAAGCGCAAGCGATCCCAGTCACAGGATTCGCCAAGTTGCTTCTGCTGGTTCACTATTGTATTTCCAGATGCCGCTTTCCATTGCCAGACCCGTTCGACGAATCGCTCCCGTCCCAGCGACTCCCGTGACAGGCCTTCGGCCATCAGTTGCTTTTCCACCACGTTCTGCGTGGCAATGCCGGCGTGGTCGGTTCCGGGGAGCCAGAGAGTATTATGCCCCTGCATGCGCCGCCACCGGATCAGAATGTCCTGGAGTGAATGGTTGAGCGCATGGCCGACATGGAGCGAGCCGGTCACATTCGGAGGAGGAATGACGATGCAGTAGGGTTGGCCTGGTTGTTCCGGCGAGGCGTGGAAATATCCGCGCGCGAGCCATTCACGCGACCATCGAGTTTCGACGGCTTTCGGGTCATAGGCTTTTTCGAGTTGAAATGGAGCCATTGAATCAGATCCCAAAGTGCGGCCGGCATCTTAGCATGTCTACGTTGTTCAGAAAATGGCGTCAGTCTCTGCTTGTGGCCTTATGAGGCATATGCTATACAGTCGCCGAGAAAGAGGCATCAAACACATCGCAGTAGGAGGATCATGGCACGAGGTCGTGAGAAGGATCGGAAGACGCGAAAGAAACATCAGAAGAATGTCAAGCGGTTGAAAGCCCTGGCCAAGGCTGGACGAGGGAAGCGAAGCAAGAAGGTTAAATCTTAGAGGGGTGTGACGCGTCTTCAGTTTCGATCAGACGTTTGAGTTCGGCCTTGATCTGTTGCTCGGCGACATCAGGAACGATCCGCTGAACGGCCTGGTCGACGGTTTGTCCGACTGTGGCTCTCACCAAGTCGTCTGCCAGGAGCGGGGCCTGCTTCAGCACCGCACGTTGAAGCTCATCTTTGACCAGCTGATCGACCGTTCCTACCTGTTCCCGCACGGCTGCGGGTAAGTATTGATGGACTCCGGATTCGACCTGATCCTTGACCAGTCGATCGACGCTCTCTCCGAAAGAGGCTTTGGCCACATCGGACACCGTTTGTCGGATGACGAGTTCGCTGGCCTCGAGTTCTTTTCTGATGAGAGCGGGCAATGCCTGAGAGACCAGAGGGTGAATGATCGTGGTGAGATATTCCTGCGAGAGGATGCTTCCTAGCTGGGCACGCAACTCCGTCTGAACGATTGGTCGGACATGGGTTCCCAGTTTCTCGTCGATCACGCGAGGGAGCAGCTCGGCAAGGCTTTGCTCGCTGCGCTTGGTCATCGATTGCAAGAGTTGGTCGAAGAGGCCCTTCATGGCATCTTCGGGGGCCGCAGGGCTGACCGGTGGCGCTGGTGATACACGGGGTGAACTGCCAGGCTGGTCCATAACATCCTCCTCGCCGTCGCCACTTGCCGGGTGGTCGACTACCTCATCATCATCGGAATCGGTTGAAGTCGAAGTCGGCGGCCAGACGCGCCGTTTCAGACCGTTGCCATTCGCGGCGTTCGCCTGTTTCTGTTGAAGAGATTTCAGCACGTCGAGCAAGTCTTCAGATTGAAACGGTTTCTTCAGGAAGGCTTTGACGCCTAACGTGCGAAGATGATGTTCGTCCGGCCGATCAGCAGGATTCACCAACGAGATGAGATAGGTTTCTGTTAGGTTATCCAGCTTGTTGATCTCCTTGCAGAACCCTGAAAACGTCATATTGTCGAGATGGTAGTCCGCAATGATCAGCGAGGGAGCACCTCGTCGAGCGGCCTCCAGGGCGGCTGGTCCGTCCTGAAACCCAACAACCTCAAACCCTTCCGGGGTTGAGATCTGTTCTACCAACCGTCTCACTGCCGGGCTGCTATCCACCACAAAGATCGGCGAAGTCATGAACAACGCTCCCTACTTTTTTGTTTCCTCGAAGCTAGCAAGGGGGGTATTCTTTGTCAAGAAAACCATCGATAGGTGATTGGATTCACGATGTATTTCGGCGCGCGAGCTGATTGCCGAATGAGATCATGGTAGACCCATTATGAGTTCGTCGATACGAGTGGTGTTTTTCGACGCAGCCGATACCCTCTTTCACGTGCAGGGGTCGGTCGCTGAGATCTATCTTCGACATGCGGTTGAATTCGGCTTTCCGCAGAAACCGGACTCGTTGGTCGCGATCAAGCACGCGTTCAGCCGAGCGTTCCGCGAAGCTCCTCCGCCGGTCTTTGCCGTAACCGACCCGGCACGAATCAAACAGAGTGAACGGCTATGGTGGTTCGATATCGTCCATCACGTCTTTTATCGCGTGGGCATGTTTGAGCGATTCGACGAGTTCTTCGATCAGGTGTTTCGTGCGTTTGAGGACCATCGATCATGGCGCTTGTTTCCTGAAACGGCTTCCACCTTGACTCGGCTCAAAGCGCGGAATCTGGAGCTCGGTATCATTTCGAATTTCGATTCACGCCTATTTCCCGTGATGCGTGGTCTCGGGATCGCCGATGCATTCGACACGGTGACCATCTCGAGTTTGGCCCAAGCCGCAAAACCAGCTCACCAGATCTTTCAAGTTGCGTTGGAGAAGCATGCCATTGATCCGGAAGAAGCTCTGCACGTCGGAGATAGTCTCCGAGATGACGTGGAAGGGGCCAAGAAAGCCGGGCTTCACGCCGTCTTGTTGGACCGTGACAGTAGGCAGCAAGAGGCAGGCGGCGTTCAAATCATCAGAAGCTTGGATGAGCTGTTTCCACTCCTAGACCGGCTCGAGTAGTAACGGCACGATTTCTTTTGCACGGCCTTGTAGAGACACATCGACCAGCGCTGACTGTGTGGTGGGATCGAGATTGATTTCAGCAACGAATGCACCGGCTTCTTTGGCAACGGATGCGAACCCTGCAGCTGGATAGACGACGCCTGATGTGCCGATGATGAGCAAGACGTCGCAGTGGTTGAGTGCTTTGGAGCAGCAGTCCAGATCGTCACTAAACAAGGATTCCCCGAACCAAACGATATGGGGTCGCAACAGCGACCCGCAACGGGGGCAGGACGGGAGGATAGAAATCGGCACATCGCGGTTGTTTTCCACCACGCCACAGCCGGTGCAGCGAACTTTCCAGATGTTGCCATGAATCTCAGAGAGTTTCTGCGAGCCCGCGTCTCGATGCAGCCCATCCACATTTTGAGTTATCAGCCAAAAGTTCAGACAGCGGCGCTCCAGTTCAACGATGGCTTTGTGAGCATCGTTTGGCTGTTTTGTGGCGATCAGCTCGCGCCGCCAGTTGTACCACTCCCACACGAGGCGAGGATCTCGCGCGAAGGCTTCTGGTGTCGCCAGGTCCTCCGCGCGAAAGTTTTTCCACAAGCCGTCCGCGCTGCGAAACGTCGGCACTCCGCTGTCGGCGGAAATCCCGGCGCCGGTGAGGACGGTGATTGCCTCAGCAGCAGCCAGCTTTTCTTTCAATAGTCCGAGGTCGGATCCACGAGCCATATGCATTGATGAACGGGTACGCTACTGTGTGTCTGTGGAGGTGCATGCTATAGTACAGCCGCTTCGCAAGCAACCGAGTGAGGATGAGCGATGAAACAGATCTTATTCGTGGGTGCCGGATCGGTCGGCGGGTTTTTCGGAGCGCGATTGGCCAAGATTAATCCTGACGTGTCGTTCTTGCTGCGGCCAAACACTCTTGCAGCGGTCAAACAAAATGGATTGACGATCCGCAGCGCCGATGGAACGTTTACGGTCAGACCTCAAGCCGCCTCGGATGCCCGGGAGCTTCCGCGACCGGATCTCATCGTGCTCGGCGTGAAAGCCTATGATCTCGACGAAGTTCTGAGCCAGATCGAACCGGTACTCACCCCCCAAACGGTGATCCTCACTCTGCAGAACGGAATCGACACGGAAGACCGGCTCATCGCGCGAATCCAGCAGGATTGCGTCGTCGGAGGTGTGGCGTATATCTATTCCAAAATCGTCGAGCCCGGCGTGATCGACCATTATAAGAAGGGAGCTGTCGCCATTGGTGAGCTGATGGGCTATGAGAGTGGAAGGCTGCTTGCCATCCGTGACCTATTCACCTCGGCAGGCATTCCTTGCCACCTCTCCAAAGACATTCGCCGCGCCAAATGGGAAAAAATGTGTTGGAACTGTGTCTTCAACCCCATTACGGTGCTGATTGATGACCGTGTGGCGAAGGCACTTGATCATTCTGAGATGATGGGTGTCATCCGGCAGATCGTTGGAGAAGTCGCGGCCATTGCTGCGACACTCAAAGTACCCTTGCCTCCGGACATGGCGGAACGGGTGGTGAAGTCGTCACAGGAGATCCGCGATATCCATACCTCCATGTACGATGATTGGAAAGCGGGGCGTCCGACGGAAATCGATTACTTGAATGGGTACATCGTGGAGCAGGGGCGCAAGCTGGGTATTCCGACTCCGGTGAATGAGGCACTCACGGCGATGATCAAGACGATCACGGAGAAGGAACAGACCGGCTCAGGGCGGGTCCGGATCGAAGGCGCCGTCGTACAACCGATCTCATTCGACCGCGCGGCCATCGCGGCATTGCCCGTAGAACATCAGATCGATATCGCCACGGTCATGCCCGGCATGAAGGGACGTGGAATTCGGTTGAAGGGGCTCCTCGATGTTCCGGCCTTGGCTATTGAGGCGGATCACGTCGCATTTCATGCAGCAGACGGAAAGTACTCAGCTTGTCTCACGCTCCAGCATGCCAGAGAGCATGGAGTGCTTGTCTATGAGCTCGACGGTGCGCCGTTGCCTGACACGAAAGGCGGCCCGTTCCGCCTGGTCACGCCGGGATTGGGCGATCTCTGCGCGAACGTGAAAGGTGTCGCGCGAATTGAAATCACCAAAGGGCCAGGACGGGACACGAGGCAAACAACGTGTCTGCCGGCGTAGGTTCCCCAGCGACACACAGATCACAAATTTAGGGTGATCAGAAGGTAGGAGGTTGATTTGAGCGACGCTGGATCCCAATACGCTGGACTGATACGAAGGGGAATCACAGGGGTAATTCTTGGCGCGATTGCGGGAGCGATTCAAGTCTGGTTCTTTAAGCGCGATCTCACGCATCTCTGGGCAGCTATTGCCGCCGGGGCGGTGTATATGACCGTATGGGTGGTTTTCACGGACTGGCTCCGGCTTGCTGGCGGCAAGATTCTTCTGGGAGCTGTGTCGGGTCTCATTGCTGCCATTGTTTGGTGGGCTATTGCCATCCATGCGGAGGACGCGTTCATTCAGGCATCGGTGGCCGGTTTATGTTTTGGCGCAGCCTATGCTTGGTCGGATCAGCGAATGACTTGAATTCAACGGAACCCCACCGCGCCCTGCGTGCAATTGGAACCCGGATATGACCGTATTACTCACCACAGGGCCAGTCTATGATTGCCTTTCTGGGTGGAGCGGTTCTTTGCCGAGACTCATCTCATGTCGTCAGAACTGCTGTTATTACCAGTGGTGGCAAGAGGCGATCTAGTAGAGTGATGAATAGAAGGAAAGTACTTCAGATTTACAATGAATAAAATTTCTTCGGCCACTCTCCTCGTTGATTTCAAAGCCGGCCTCGTCGTGTTCTTTGTGGCGCTACCCTTATGCCTCGGGATCGCGCTTGCTTCCGGCGCTCCGTTGCTGTCCGGATTATTGGCGGGGATCATCGGCGGTATCCTCGTGGGATTGTTCAGCGGATCGCAACTGAGCGTCAGCGGTCCAGCCGCCGGTTTGTCTACGATCGTCGCCGCTGAAATACTTTCACTCGGCTCCTTTTCCGCTTTTTTGCTGGCCGTGATTCTCGCGGGATTGATCCAAATGGGTATGGGAGCAGCCAAGGCCGGCTTTATCTCCGCTTTTTTCCCGTCCAGTGTGATTAAAGGATTGCTGGCTGCCATCGGTGTGATTCTGGTCCTGAAGCAAATTCCTCATATCATAGGGCATGATCCCAGATCCGGAAGGAGACATGTCTTTCTTCCAACCGGATTTCAAAACCACGTTTTCTGAACTCATGAGTATGTTTGGAGACTTTCAAGTCGGCGCCTCTATTATCGGTCTGGTATCCATCGCTCTGCTCGCACTCTGGGGTACTTGGAAGCCTCTGAAAGAATCTCTCTTCCCCGCTCCTCTGGCCGTGGTGCTGTTCGGTATCGGGGCGGGATTGTGGTTTGAGCAACTCGGCGATCCTTGGCTGATCAAGCCGAGTCACTTGGTCCAGGTTCCAGTGACGAGCGACATGGCCGAGTTGTTCCAGCTCCTTCCACGACCGGACTTCTCGCAATGGACGAATCCTGCGATCTATACGGTCGGTATCACGATTGCCATCGTGGCGTCTCTTGAAACGTTGCTGAATCTGCAAGCACTCGATCGCCTTGATCCGCAGCAACGCACCTCGCCGCCGAGTCGGGAACTGTTGGCTCAAGGGATAGGAAACGTAGCATGTGGGTTGATCGGCGGAATCCCGGTTACTTCAGTGATCATTCGGAGTTCCGTGAACGTCAATGCCGGCGGAAAAACGAAACTCGCTACCATCGTGCATGGGACATTACTGTTGGTCAGTGTTCCGCTCATCCCGACTTGGCTCAATACCATTCCGTTATCGGCTCTTGCGGCGATCTTACTGGTGACCGGCATCAAATTGGCCAGTCCGGCTCTAGTCAAACAAATGTGGAACCAGGGTCGCTATCAGTTTATCCCGTTCGCGGCCACCGTGACGGCAATTGTGTTTACCGATCTCTTGATTGGTATCGGGATCGGGCTCGTCGTGGCGATCGGGTTCATTCTCAACAGCAGTATCCGGCGGCCGGTGCGCCGTTTCATCGAAAAGCATCTCGGCGGAGACGTGGTCCATATCGAACTGACCAATCAAGTGAGCTTTCTTGAATCGTGCCGCCCTCTCGAAAGTTCTGGATGAAGTGCCTCGGAATGGCCGTGTTCTTCTTGACGCACGGAACACGGATTACATCGATCCGGACGTGCTGGGCTTGATTCGAGATTTCAAGGAACAAACCGGGCCGGCCCGCGATGTGGCGGTCAGTCTCATCGGATTTCTGACTGAGTACAACTTTAAGGATCAGATTCGCTATATCGATTACTCAACTCGCGAACTCCAAGACGCTATGACTCCGCAGCAGGTTCTCAAACTTCTGAAGGACGGCCACAAAAGGGCGCGCAGCGAGCGGCGGCTTACCCGAGACTTCAATCGTCAGGTCCGTGCCACGTCCGAGGCGCAGCATCCCTTGGCCGTCGCGCTCAGTTGCATCGATTCCCGCACGCCCGTGGAATTGATCTTCGACCTCGGCTTGGGAGACATCTTTAGTATCCGTGTTGCAGGGAACATCATAAGCCCACACGTGCTGGCCAGCGCGGAATACGGGTGTGCCGTGGCAGGAGCAAAACTCATCATCGTGATAGGGCATACGAGATGCGGCGCAATATCAGCCGCCGTGCAGCTCCGCTGTTCACAGCAAACTGTTGCTGAAGCCACAGGATGTCAGCACCTCGATTCTATTGTCAGCGAAATTCACCGCTCTACGGAAAGTGTCACCTGCCGGCCGACAGGTGAACCATCCTCCCTCGACATGGTGGAAATCGTGGATGCTGTGGCTAGAAAAAATGTTCTGCGTGTCGTCAAAGAGATGCGTTCCCACAGTCGGACGCTCGATAACCTGGTTCGAGAACGACGTATCGCGATTGTGGGTGCGATGTACGATGTCGTCACTGGAGACATCGAGTTTTTGGTTGAAGATGGATTAGACGAGACGGCGCTGCAAAAAACCGCGTGATTGCCTCCCGTATTTCATCGAATCACCTGAATCTGCCGCCACCGTTCGGACTGATACCGCCAGAGTAACAACCCCATCCGCACGGTCCAGTCCGCGATCATCGCCGCCCAGACCAATGAGACGGACTGGCGCAGCCAGAGGGCTGCGACCAGGGCCAACGGCACGCGCACGCCCCACATGCCGACCATGGTGGCAGCCCATAATGAAGCGTGTGTCCCCGGCGCCGCGAAGCGATCCAGCCAGGACCATGGTGAGCGCGAGCGGGACCTGCAATAACGCGACGATTTTCAAAAACACAGTTCCGAGTTCGATCACCGCTTCATCGGTTGTGAACGCACGCAGCAACGTGTAGGGGAAGAAGAAAAAGAGGAGACCCATACCGGTCATGATCACAATGGCCAGCCGGTTGGCCTCCCAGTTTTCTAGTTTCGCTCTGGTATACTTGCCGGCTCCAATGCTTTGCCCCACCATTGTTGCGGCAGCAATGGCAAATCCATAACCGGGTAGGAAGGAGAAGGATTCAATCGACAAGCCGACTTGGTGAGCGGCATAGGCGACGGTGCCATAGAGGAGGACGAGTTTGGTGTAGAGAAAGATGCCGGCCTGTTGGACGATGCGTTCACCGGATACCGACGCTCCCACCTCCCAGATCGACCGAATCAAGTCCAGACGCAGCGTGGACGACTCCTTCAAAATGGGGCGGCAACGCAGTAAGAGATAGAGCATCCCTGTTGCTTCGGCGAGGCCGACGGCGATCGCCGCTCCGTTGAGCCCCAATGCGGGAGCTCCCCACTGTCCGTAAATGAGCGGGTAGGCCAAGAGTATATGGAGGAGGTTGACACCGATCAGACCGTACATTGGAGTCTTCGTGTCGCCTGTGCCTTGGAGGATGGACGACAAGACTTGGATGAGGACGGTACAGGGAATCACGAGGAAGATCAGCGTCGAATAGGGGAGGGCGAGCTCAATGACGGCGGATTCTGCGCCGAGTTGCTGCATGACGAACTGATTGCCGGCTATCCCAAGGGCGGCCAACAAGAGCGAGACGCCGATCGAAAGCCATAAAAAGTGACGAGCCGCCTCTCCCGCGTCTTGTCGGCGCCGCGCTCCCCATAACTGGGCGACAATCACATTCGTCCCAACCGAAATTCCGGAGACCAAGGTCGTGGCAACGAAGGCCAGAAGTTGACCCAGGCCGACCGCGGCGATTGACGTGGCACCTAGCCCGCCGACCAAGAAGACGGCCACAATGCCTTCAGCCCGTTGGAGAAACGTGGTGAGCGTGACGGGGAGCGCCAAGATCATCACGGACCGTCTGATCTGGGTGACAGCGTTGCCCATGGGGCGCTATCCTAACAGAGTTCCTCCTCGTGCCATGTGACAAATTGTTGGTTGCCCGTGGACTGTATGACGATGGACGACGCACACAACGGACCTCCCACGACATTCGCACCACTCCGCTTGTCGAAATCGAAATTTCTCTCGGGATTGCAATGTCACAAGCGGCTCTACCTGGAAATTCATCAGCCGGCATTGGCAACGCCGCCGGACGCGTCGATGCAGGCGATCCTGGAGATGGGAACTGAGATCGGAATTCTGGCGCAGCAGCGTTTTCGTGGCGGCGTACTCGTGAAAACAGGATTCCGTCAGCGACAGGTGGCGATCGCAGAGACCGCTGCCCTGCTTCAAGATCATGGGATCCACGCCATCTTCGAAGGAGCCTTCGAGCATGAAGGAGTCTTTGTGCGCGTCGATATTTTAGAGCGCGCGCAGAATGGCGAGGGGGGATCGTCGTCCTGGCGTTTGATCGAGGTGAAGTCGTCAACCAGGGTGAAAGATGTCCACCTTGATGACCTCTCCATACAAAGCCACGTGGTAGAAGGGGCCGGGTTGAGGCTCGATGCGACCTGTCTGATGCATATCGATACGAAGTATCTCTACCAAGGTGGGGAGGTTGATCTGCAGGCCCTCTTCTCGATTGAAGACGTATCGGAAGCCGTGGCAGATCGTCGAGGGCTGGTGCCGGAGCGATTGGCGGCCATGAAGGCAATGTTATTGACCGCGCAGCCACCAGAGATGGAGCCCGGTCAGCATTGTCACACTCCTTACGAATGCCCCTTCTGGTCTCATTGCACGAAGGAAAAACCGCCGCGCTGGATCTATCATCTGCCTGGCAAGAAAGAGATTGTCGGTCAGCTTGTCCGTCGGGGTATCGTCACGATCGACGACATTCCGGATGACACAAGGCTGTCGGATGTCCAACGAAAGGTCAAAGACAACGTCGAGTGGATGTCGTCGGAATTGGGTCGGATTCTTCATTCCGTCAGCTATCCCGTACACCATCTCGATGCCGAAACCGTCATGTTGGCACGGCCGCGGTTTCCCTCTACGAGGCCCTATCAGTCTCTTCCGGTGCAGTGGTCCAATCACATCGAACTCGAATCCGGCGAAGTATCGCACCAAGAGTTTCTTCACAATGAGGCCTCGGAGCCACGCAGGTGTTGGGCCGAGGCCTTGATCGAGTCTCTTGGCGAAAAAGGCAGCATCGTTGTGTATTCAGCCTATGAGGAAGCCCTCATACGCCAACTTGCTGAGACTTTTCCTGAGTTCAAATCGGCGTTCAAAGCGATTGTGAAGCGGTTGTGGGATCTGCTCCCCGTTATCAAGAGTCACTATTATCATCCCGCCTTTCATGGATCGTATTCGATCAAGTCTGTGTTGCCGGCAGTGGTGCCGTCGCTTGGCTATGGCGATCTTACGATTCAAGAGGGAGGGCAGGCGGCGGCGGAGTATTATCGCATGGTGTTTGTCGAAACCGATTGGGTAGAACGGGATTCCATACGGGAGGCGCTGTTACGCTATTGCGAGAGAGATACATTAGCGATGGTGGAGTTGCGGAGAGTGCTGGAGCAGAAAGTGAAAGAGGTCGGATCTTGATGAAAGCTGGTGAGTGTTGTTCAGCGACAGAGTCAGCGTTGTCAAACTCTCATGAGCGCTATTGTCCGGAGCCGAAATCATTTGTCTCAACCGACGACGACCTGAGGTTGACTTATAGAACCGTTCCGCCGCACGTGCTTCGCTCAAAGTTTGAAACGCTTCTGTAAAAAAACCATTCTGTATGGACGATGGGAACGGGATGATTTTACTCTGCCACCATTGTGCTGCTTCAGTCACTTTTCAACATCCTCACTAACGCCTGTATATGTCTTTGTTTTGGCCTCGTTTAGGGGAATGTAAACGTAGTACATATGTTTGATAAGGAGGAGGATCCGTCATCTTGCAGCGACAAAGGGCAAGATCTCGCCACATAGTCTTCAGATAAACATAGTTTATCTGAAGACTATGTGGCGGAGAGGGTGGGATTCGAACCCACGGTCGAGTTACCCCGACAGCAGTTTTCGAGACTGCCCGATTCGGCCGCTCTCGCACCTCTCCGGTATGGCAGATCGTCGGCTGGTTTGATGATCGAGCAGATGAGGAGAACATGCTCGATGAGTGTGCCGAGCTTACCGTGGTCGATGCAGTTTTGCAATGGCTTCACGCAGCCCTGCGTTTTACGGCGTCAAACGGAAAAAGCGTGTGGGTTACGCAGTTGAAAGGGGAAACGACAGCTCGGTCAGCTCCGCGTTCTCCACCCCTCGTTTTACCAAGGCGGAGACATCGATCATGCGCTCGACTTTTCGTACATCGTCAAGGCGAGTTTTTGTGCTGGGATGGGGAGGCACGAATAGCTTGCAACAGTCCTGATCCGGCTCTATCAACGTCTCGTAGGTGCCGAGACGTCTGGCTTCGTCGATGATCTCGCGTTTGTCCATGCCGATCAGTGGCCGGAGGATCGGCAGCTCCGCTGCTTCTTCAATCACACACAAGTTCTGAGGCGTTTGGGAGGCCACTTGACCTAGGCTGTCGCCGGTCACTAAGGCCCAACACTGCTCTTTTCTCGCCAACTCCTCGGCGATGCGGATCATCATCCGCCTGTACAGGACGATGCGAAGTGGGGAAGGCGCGCTCAGAATGATCTCTCGCTGGATTTTCCCGAAGGGAATCACATAGAGGCGTGAATCGTATTGAAAGGTGGTGAGGTGCCGTACAAGTTCGAGAACTTTTTCTTCCGAGGCTCGACTGACCAATGGCCGTCCAGAGAAGTGAATGAAAGAGGCAAGGCAGCCGCGCTTTATCATACGATAGGCGGCCACCGGCGAGTCGATTCCCCCCGAAATCAGGCAGGCGATCTTTCCGCTCACGCTGACCGGCATCCCGCCGGGACCTTCGATCTTTTCTGTCGAGCAAAATGCTTCCTTAGACAGGAGCTCGACATAAATAGTCAAATCAGGGTTCTTCAAACTGACTTTCTTTCCGGTTCTGTCGCAGACCGCCGCGCCGAGCGCTTTTTCTATGTCCATCGAAGTCACGGTCAGACGCTTGTCGGCCCGTCTGGCTGTGACTCTGAACGTGGTGAAGGATTGCGATGCAATCTCTTCGAGGACGGCAGCTGTGAGCGCATCTAGGTTGGGATCAGCCAATTGGAGCGGAACCACATGGCCCAGCAAAAAGTTAGCGATCCCGCATACACGCATGAGCCGGTCTTTAACCACCTCTGGGGAGGCTTCGGGCGGGAGCCAGATGCGGATTCGACTGTGGAGGTTTTCGACCTGTCTAATGCCTATATCTTTGAGGGCAGTCCGAATGTTCCTAATGAGGCACTGCTCGAAGTAAGCTCGATTGTGCCCCTTGAGAGCGAGCTCGTGGTAATGGGCGATGGCGCATCGCATGTGTTACCGGTGAAGGGTAAGGGGTGAAGAGTGAGGGGTAATAGGAGAGCGCCGTCCGTTTCTTACGTACTTAATGAGGCCAGAAAGTAGCTTGTCGATATGGTTCATCTTGGTATCCAGATCGCACGAACAATCCTCGGCAAGAAGTCCGAGCTGTTTGACAATTTCTAATTGTGTGTCGAGTTCGCTTAAAGATGGTTGGGCGATGTGGAGGTAATTTGCAAACTCTTTTTTAGTTTGTCTTGCGGCACCTTCAGCAATGTTGCTTGCGACGCTCAGTGCGGCTCGACGAACCTGATCAGTCAGCGCATACCGATGCTCCTTCGGGAAGGTGTCCGTTGCCTGATAGATAGCAATCGTCAGTCTGACTGATTGCCGCCATGCCTCTAGCTTCTTGTGCGGCTTGTCCATTGAACGGCCCCTTACCCCTGACTCCTTACCCCCTCACCAGCTTCAAGAAATCGCTCAGCGTCGATCGCTGCCATGCAGCCGCTTCCGGCAGCAGTCACCGCTTGGCGGTAATGAGCATCCTGCACATCTCCGGCGGCAAACACGCCAGGAACGCTGGTGGCGGTACCGTGACTCGTAATGAGATAGCCGTTGCCATCCATCTTGAGCTGGCCGGCGAAGAGCGCGGTGTTCGGACGGTGGCCGATCGCCAGAAAGAACCCGGCACAAGGCAAATCCCGGACTCTTCCGGTGACGACATTTCTAATGCGGACACCGGTCACGACATCCTGTCCAAGAACATCTTCGACGACGCTGTTCCAAACAAAGGCGATTTTTTCATTTTTTATGGCCCGGTCTTGCATGATTTTGGAAGCCCGAAGTCTGTCACGTCGATGAATAATCGACACTTTAGTAGCGAACTTGGTGAGAAACGTCGCTTCTTCCATCGCGCTGTCTCCGCCACCTACCACCACGAGTTCTTTGCCTTTAAAGAAAAACCCATCACATGTCGCGCAGCTCGACACACCATAGCCCCACAATCGTTTTTCGTTTGTGAGACCGAGTGTGATCGGAGAAGCGCCGGTCGCAATGATCAATGTCTTGGTTTTAAGAGTTTCCTCACCATCCACAATGACTTGAAATGGCTGAGCCCGGAGATCAACCGATGTGGCGTCTCCGGTTTTGAAGACCGTTCCGAACCGGTCTGCTTGAGATCGCATCTCTTTCATGAGGTCCGGTCCCATGATGCCCTTTGCAAAACCGGGATAGTTTTCGACTTCCGTGGTAGTCGTGAGCTGACCGCCGGCTTGCCAGCCTTCGACGAGGAGAGGAGCGAGATTCGCACGGGCAGCATAGATGGCGGCGGTGAGACCGGCTGGGCCAGAGCCGATGATGACGACGTTGTGCATGCGGGGACTTTATCACAGTATAGGAAAGAGACGGTAGGAGGCCGGTTATGGCTTGGCAGAACAAAAACATAGTGCAGCTCGCTTTGTAGCCCAAGGCGATTGGCCTCGGACCAGAGATAGTCGAGATCGAGGCGGAACTGAGTGTTATCGATGATTGTCATGACATCTTCGAAATCGCCTGGCCTGCCGTCGGCCAACTTGAGGAGGATCACATCCTCAGGTGACCGCGATTCGCTGAAAGTTTTCGAGAGAGCGAGGACTGCATCCGATAACCAGCACACTTCGAGTATGCCGTCTTCAGGCGTCGCAGGGTAATCACTTGGACTGAGCTGTGCCGCGCGTACATGCAGCTTGCGCAACCAGATCGGCGGATCGTCTGGATCAATCGGCATGCCGACCGGATAGCGCAAATAGAAGAAAAAGCCTATTGAAGCGTGAGGGCTATGGTCAATCAAGGGACTTAAGGTATTCCAGAAGCTTGGAGACGTCTTTGGCTAACTGGATGAGGTTCTTAGTGCCATCCAGAATATAGTCGGCCCGGCGACGTTTCTTGGCGAGAGGCATCTGGCTGCAGATGCGCCGGAGTGCCTCAGCGCGCGATAACTTATTGCGTTTCTTGAGCCGGGCGATTTGGGTGTGGCGGTCTGCCGTGACTACGATGACCTTATCCACTCGTTTGTCGATACCGGCTTCGAAGAGGAGGGGGACATCGTAGATGACGACAGCAGGAGGATCTTTTCTGGCGACCTGTTTCGTGAGTCTGGCCTGTTCGCGTGCAACGCGAGGATGGATGATTCGCTCCAACCGCCGAAGTTTCTTTTTATCGTGAAAGACGATTGCGCCTAATGCATGGCGGTCGATCGTGCGATCGGCATTCAAGATGTCCTTACCGAACGTCCTGACTATCTCGCGCCAGGCCGGTTTCCCGGGCCGGACAACCTCTCGTGCCAACTGATCAGCATCGATCACGACGGCGCCGCATCGCCCGAACATTTTCGCGACGGTGCTTTTCCCGCTCGCCACCCCCCCAGTCAGGCCAACAAGCATCATGGCGGCGGAGCTTATCATGCGGTATGTCGTACAACAAAGAGCGATTGACAGGGTTGGCTGTCCGCTTGTATGAAATTCTCCATGCGGCCTCTTTTTCTCACAGCCATGCTCCTCGGGTGGACGAGCGCTGGGTTTGCGGTAGCTCTGGCTGAGGATCCTGCATCCGCGCCACGAACAATCACGGTCGCGCTCGATGGCTCGGGGGATTTCTCCTCGATTCAAGAGGCGGTCGATAGTGCAGGGAAGGGCGATACGGTGTTGATCAAGGCCGGGGCCTACGCTCAGGACCTGACCATTCATAGCAAAGAGAAGATCAAGATTGTCGGCGCGGGAGTCGACAAAGTCGTCTTGCTGGGGCGAGGTGAATTGGTCGGTGTGCTGCATGTCGGCAAATGGCCGTATGGGGCAACGGATATTGAGATCAGCGATCTGACGATCAATGAGCATGGAGGGCATGCTCTCGGTATTTTCAACGGAAACCGCATCACGCTGCGTCGGGTTCATGTGAAAGGGATGGTCTTTGGCCAACAGGTGCACGATGTTCGTATCGAAGACTGTGTGATCGGGGGGAGTGAGACGACGGGCGTACACTTTGCTGATTCTCAGGCTATTCTGATTGGAAATGTTATCCATGACAACGACCACGGTGTGAACGTGACCGGCAGGTCTTCAGTCCGGCTTGAGCGCAATATCATCACTAGAAATTTGTTCGAGGCCGTCGTGATCAGTGACCAGGCAAAAGCGGTCTTGATCAATAATACCCTGGTCAAGAACGGCGGCGGAGCGGCATTCCTAGGCTCGTCGACGATCGAGGCATCGGGGAATATTCTCAGCCTCAATAAAGTCGGTTTTCTCATTGCAGCTTCGAGTCAGACCAAGACCTCGCACAACGCATTATTCAATAGCGAGGCGAACTATATGAGAGCCGGATCCCCAAACATTCATGCGCCGGAGCTCCGGGCTGAGTCGGATCTGACGGCCGATCCACGCTTTGTCGATGCCGAGCATGACGACTTCCGGCTGAAGCCAGACACAACCCTGCTCAATCGCGGAGCGTTTCGTTACCTTGGCGCGCTTCCTCCGCTACTGATGCCCGCGCAAAATCGCCAATAGCTATTGTGGAAACAATGAGATAGGGAGTGCACCGCCTCATGTGGTGAATGCGTATGGTATGCTTTGTGTGTAGCGTGTGCTCTTCCGGTTCATTTTTCAATTAAAGTAAGAGCATAAGCGTGCCGAAAAGGGTTCATCCAGGAGGTCTCCCTTGGCTAGTTTCCGCAGTGAGCTTGAAAAGCCGTCAGGTGAAGGAATTCCCTCGCTTATGGACATGGAATCCGGAAAATTGGTTGGAGCCGTACTCCCCATGTCTGAGCAGGCCCAGATCCAGATGCGGAACAGCATCGAAGTCATTGAATATCTTTTAAATCAGGAACGAGTGATCTGGAGCTAAGCCTTCGATCTCCTCGGCCTACCGGTTTTCACCCGTGCAATCCCAAAACAATATTCAGTGTCTCCTCTATCCACGACGATGCGTGTCAGGCTCCCGCTTTCCTCTCGACTCGACCATTCTGTTCTTCAGGTAAACATACGAGAAGACCGAAAAGGGGAATGAGTTCAGGTTCTTGATCAAGCGACATCCCAGCTTGATTCTTGTCCTCAGGGGGAGGCATCGTAGCCCATCCCGCTCTAAACTCGTGCGCACGGTAGGAGGCCTAGTGGGGAAAACAGTTCGGACATCTTCTCGCTTCCAAACTCCTCGAGATGCTGAGCGGCAACGGCTTGGCGAAGATGCTGTCCGTAAGCGGCACTGGAAGCGGTGGGGCCCCTACTTAAGTGAGCGTGCCTGGGGAACGGTGCGTGAGGACTACAGCCCCCACGGAACGGCTTGGGAAGCTTTTCCCCATGATCATGCCCGCTCGCGCGCCTACCGGTGGAACGAAGACGGGCTAGCCGGGATTTCAGATCGTCATCAATACATCTGTTTTGCCGTCGCTCTTTGGAATGGACGCGACCCCATTTTGAAGGAGCGTGTATTCGGTTTGACCGGTAACGAAGGGAATCATGGGGAAGATGTAAAAGACTATTATTTCTATTTAGATTCAACGCCGACCCATTCATACATGAAGTACCTCTATAAGTATCCGCAAGCGGTGTTTCCATATGCCAAGTTGGTAGAGGAGAATCGTCGTCGCACACGTGGAGAGTCGGAATACGAGCTGATCGACACCGGAGTGTTTCATGAGAATCGCTACTTCGATGTTGTGGTGGAATATGCGAAGGCGACGCCGGAAGAGCTCCTCATCCGTATCCAAGTCACGAACCGAGGACCGAATTCTGCCGAGTTGACGCTGTTACCGACTCTCTGGTTCCGCAATACTTGGTCGTGGGGAATCGATGCCCGCCGGCCGAGAATGCGTGAGGGCAAAGCCATCGGTGAGATGAGCGTGATTGAGTTGGATCACGGGTATTATGGCGAACGTCGCTTATGGTGTGGAGGCAAACCGCCGCTACTCTTTACAGAGAATGAAACGAATACGCGCCGATTATACGGCGATCAAGATGGCGCGAAATATGTGAAAGATGGTTTTCATGATTACGTAATCCACAGTCGAACAGATGCGGTCAATCCTGAGAAGGTCGGCTCAAAGGCTGCCGCTCAGTATCAGTTATCGTTGTCTCCTGGAGCGTCGGAAATCATTCGTCTGCGTCTGACCAATGAAACAGAGGCAGCGGGGTTTGAAGTTCAAGCGTTCAATGAACTCTTCGCGCAACGTATTCATGAAGCCGATGAGTTCTATGACGAACTGGTTCCGGCTGATCTCTCCGAAGATGCAAGGCTGGTACAACGACAGGCGTTCGCTGGATTACTGTGGAGCAAACAGTTTTACCATTACGATTTGAAACGCTGGCTCGTCGGTGATCCCGGGATGCCGGACCCTCCCCATGAACGTCTCCATGGACGGAACTCCGACTGGACACATCTTTACAATGCCGATGTGATCTCGATGCCGGATAAATGGGAGTATCCGTGGTATGCCGCCTGGGACTTGGCCTTCCATTGCATTCCGCTCGCCCTTGTTGACTCAACCTTCGCCAAAGAACAGCTGATCTTAATGTTGAGGGAATGGTACATGCACCCGAACGGTCAGATTCCGGCCTATGAGTGGGCGTTCGGCGACGTCAACCCGCCGGTTCATGCTTGGGCTGCCTGGCGAGTCTATAAGATCGAGAGAAAGCGGAGCGGCGTCGGTGATCGGGTTTTCCTTGAACGCGTGTTCCATAAGCTGCTCTTGAACTTCACCTGGTGGGTCAATCGAAAAGATGCCGAGGGCAAGAACATCTTTCAAGGCGGGTTTTTGGGACTCGACAACATCGGTGTCTTTGATCGCAGTGCCCCGTTGCCGACAGGTGGTCATATCGAACAGTCGGACGCGACAAGTTGGATGGGGATGTACTGCCTCAACATGCTCTCCATCGCACTGGAGTTGGCGCGTGACAATCGGGCATACGAGGATGTGGCGAGCAAATTCTTTGAGCACTTCGTGTACATCTGTCGAGCCATGAACAATATCGGCGGGGAAAAAATCGAGCTCTGGAATAAGGAAGACGGATTTTTCTATGATGTGCTGCACCTTCCCGATGGACGAACCGTTCCGCTCAAGGTCCGATCGCTCGTTGGGCTGATCCCGCTTTTCGCCGTAGAAACGTTGGACTCTGAGTTGGTCGATAGCCTTCCCCGGTTTAAGCACCGCATGCAGTGGTTCATCGAAAATAGGCCAGATTTCAGCGCTCATGTCGAGACCCATTCGTATGACGGAGGAGTACGGCGGTTTTTGTCCCTGGTCAATCCAATACGGCTCAAGTCGGTGCTGCGGTACATGCTCGACGAAGAAGAATTTCTCTCTCCGTACGGCATCCGCGCGCTCTCACGCTATCACCAAGACCATCCGTATGTGCTGTCTATCATGGGCAGGGATTATCGGGTGGACTATGAGCCAGCTGAATCGAGCACGGGACTCTTCGGAGGCAATTCGAACTGGCGAGGCCCCATCTGGTTCCCGGTCAACTATCTGCTGATCGAATCGCTCCAGAAGTTCCATTATTTTCTCGGTGATGAATACAAGGTCGAGTACCCGGTTGGATCAGGTCGATTCGTCACCTTGAACGAGGTCGCTTCGGAGATCTCGCGACGACTGACACATATTTTCCTCCTCGACAAAACCGGCCGACGACCGGTTTATGGAGGCTCGAACAAATTCCAGGAGGATCCTTTCTGGCGAGACGCCATTCCTTTTTACGAGTACTTCCATGGCGATAATGGAGCGGGGATCGGGGCGAGCCATCAGACGGGATGGACAGGGCTGGTCGCGAAGTTGATTCAGCAGTCGGGAGAATAGGGAAGTGAGGGTGGCACGGACTGATCAGTTTCTTCGCTCGCGCAACGCGCACACAAGGTCTGTTCAAGATCAGAATAACGGGCGGCGCGCGCGTGGAAAATGGCGCGTCTCGGCGCGACCGGGGTTGGGCGGGTGAAAACATGGCGCGCGGTGAGAAACCGCTCAATCCGTGCCACACGAGATGTGGACGAAGATGAAAATTGGAAAGAAAGATTGTCGGAATCTGGATCGCGCGCTGAGCCTCGAATGGTTGGAGACAAACGCTCGCGGCGGGTTTGCTTCGGGGACCGTTGCCGCCGATACGCGCGCTACCATGCGCTGTTGCGCGCCGACCGCCAAGCGATCGGTATCTGTTGGTCAATCACGTCGAGGAGTGGCTGAGCATCGACGGCGAGACGGTATCGCTGTCCACCAACCTGTATCCGGGAGCAAAGTATCCCGATGGCTATACCCGTTGTCTCTCCTTCTCATCGATTCCCTGGCCGACATGGACCTATGCGTGTCACGGCAACAAGGTTCAACGGGAAATCCTGTGCGTTCGGGGTCGGGATGTCGTCATCGTCCGATGGAAATTAACAAGCGCAAAGAACGCGCACGTGGTTCTCCGAGTGCGGCCTATGCTGACGGGCCGTGATTATCATGGACTGCATCACGAGAACGGAAGCCTTTCGACGGAGGCCATGATCGGCCAAAAGTGCGTGACCTGGTTTCCCTACGACAGCCTGCCGGCTATCCGAGCCTTCCACTCAGGGGGCTATCACCATCAACCGGATTGGTATCGACACCTCGAGTTTCAGATAGAGCGGCAGCGAGGATTGGACTTTCAGGAAGATTGGTGGTCGCCGGGAGAGTTTCGGTTCGAGCCGCAAACAGGACGGGAACACACGCTGGCATTTAGTAGTGAAGCGGTCGATAAGCTTGATGTGGCCCGCCTGACGACACGCGAGCATACTCGCCGTGCAGGGTTGCGCAAGGCCGCACCAAGCGTCGATCCATTGGCGGAAATGTTACGGCAAGCGGCGGAAGTCTTTCTGGTCCAGCGAGGCACGAAGCAGACGGTCATCGCGGGGTATCCCTGGTTTACGGATTGGGGGCGGGACACGTTCATCTCGCTTCCAGGGCTGTGTCTGGTCACGGGTCGGCATGACGTTGCTCGGCAAGTCATCGAATCATTCGCCGCTCATGTTTCCAAAGGGATGGTACCCAATCGTTTTCCTGATCTTGGTGAGGAGCCGGAATACAACACGATTGATGCATCACTGTGGTTCATTTACGCCGTCGACCGATATCTTGCGTACAGTCGTCATACGACAGGCGTCCGATCCGTTGCATGGCCTGCGGTTAAACAGATTCTTGATGGGTATCGTCGAGGCACGCGATATGACATTCGCATGGACGGAGACGGGCTCATTGTCGGGGGGACGCCTGGCACCCAGCTCACCTGGATGGATGTCAAAATTGGCGACTGGGTTGTTACGCCACGGCACGGAAAGCCGGTAGAAATTCAGGCCTTGTGGATGAGGGCCTTAGACGTTGGCGCACGACTTGCTGTCCAGTTCGGCGAACCGGATTACGCCACGGGCTGTCAAAAAGATCGGGCGCGAGCAGTGAAGTCATTCCGTCAGAGGTTCTGGTACGAAGAGGGGAAATATTTGTACGATACGATCGATGGCCCGGAGGGTGAGGATTTATCGATTCGTCCCAATCAAGTGTATGCGATCGCTCTGTGTGATGATCTGGTGACGAGAGAACAGGCAACACAGGTTCTCCAAATCGTCAAGGAGCATCTGCTTACACCGGTGGGATTGAGAACGTTGTCACCCAAGGATAGCCGGTATCGTCCTCGTTACGAAGGGAGTCCCATGGAACGAGATAGTGCCTACCATCAGGGAACCGTCTGGCCGTTCCTCTTGGGCCCTTTTGTTACGGCATGGATGAAGACGTTTGGAAGTACTGCCGGAATAAGAACCGAGGCTCGATCATTTCTTGCAGGAATAGAAGCCCATTTACTGGAAGCCTGTCTCGGGCAGGTGTCGGAAATTTTCGATGGGGATTCCCCACATCAGCCGCGAGGCTGTCCAGCGCAAGCCTGGTCCGTTGCGGAGCCTCTCCGTGCGCTGGTTGAAGACCTCGGGATATCGATGACGACTGGAGCAGCCCGCTCATCTTGCCGCCAATAAGCAATTCGACATCGCAGCGATAACTGAACCTGAACCGTCCGCTTCTTGCTCTCTTGACAGCGTGCAGAGGCATCCGTAGTCTGAGCGTGCTGAATACGTCGGGGAGGATTAAGGACGATGGCACTCTTCATGCCGAACCGAAATGGCCGACTGGTCATTGCATACATGGTGATGTTGTCTCTGTTAGGTTTAACGGCACCTCGCGTGATCGTTGCCGACGAGTTGCCGAAGGAGTCGGTGTTACCCCTGAGCATGACAAACAAGGCGGTTCAGGCGGCATTGGAGGCTTGCAAGAAGGATGGATATCGAGTGAGCGTTTCCGTGGTGGATCGTGCCGGTGTCCTTCGTGCGATGGGACGCGCCGACGGCGCCGGGCCGCATACGGTCGATAGTAGCCGGAAAAAAGCCTACACGGCCGCCAGTGTGCGGCGCCCTACCAGCGAGTTAGCCGATCTCATCACGAAAGTCCCCACGTTGCAGGCCCTTCGTGACATGAATGGAGAAATTCTGATCCTGGGTGGCGGACTCCCCATCGAAATCGGAGGAGAAATTATCGGAGGAATCGGTGTCGGTGGAGCGCCGGGTGCCCATCTGGATGATGCCTGTGCGCAGGAGGGACTCGACGCGATCGGCGCAGCTCATAAAATTTCTACCTCGAAGTGATAGCGCCCTGGTCTGCCGTCTTTGGCGCGGTGGTGCTTTTTTGCGCAGCGTGCAACAGCAATACTCCCGAGCCGGCTTCGGTTGAAATAGTATCAGCGCGACTTAGGCTGACGATTGTGAGAATGGCGACGGATCCGTTCCTCCAGCGATTTAATCTCACTCTGAACGTCAAGGGAGCGAGTGGTTGTTTTTCTTCCACCGAATTGTTTCCGGATACCGGCTATGCCGGTCGACGTTACGTCTATCAGGCGTCAAAGGGAAGAGTCTATGTGGTCGGGCAGTACGACGCGCGTGTCATCGATTCACAGAACTGCCGAACCAACCTCTCAGAATTTCGATATCTCGATCGAGACGTTGTATTTATTGGAAGCTTTGATCAGGATGAGGCAAAGCACTGGCGGTATTTTCCCGCTGCCCAACGGCCGGAGCTGCCATTCGAGAAACGGTAACCTTGAGCCATACCTCACGGATCACCGCAGGGAACATACCATGACTTGTTCGCTGATCTGATCTCTATCCGTCCTCCATCTGCAATACGAGAATCATCACGACATGCAACAGCCGATCATCGGATATCACCAAGATGACGAGGGTGACTGGGTGGCCGATCTGGCCTGTGGGCATGGACAGCACGTACGGCACCAGCCTCCATTCACGAATCGTCCTTGGGTGCTCACTGTCGCCGGACGTGAACAGCACGTGGGTTCTCATTTGAACTGCAAGAAGTGCGAAGAACCGGCTGCTGATCCTCCTCTGACTTCGAGATAAATTCCGCACCGCCCGTTCTCCTCCTCATCACACGGCGGGTCGCAGGGGCACTCTATCGGCTCGATGAGAGTATTCAGCAGTGCGTCAATGGCAATCTCCGTTGGAACCAGGCCGATTGGACCATGTCCTACGGTAGAGCCGTTCGGACCTCTTGACAGCGCCTGAGTGTTTGTTTGACAACCTTGCCACGTATCAAGGCGGATCAGCCGAACGATGTTGGCCCAACGATACCAGATTGTCGTTCTCCTGGGGCTGGTGGCTCTCTTGAGCTGCTATTTGCTGTTGCCGCTGGGTGTGTCCTATCTGTTGGCGAATAGACTTCGTGACCATGGCTACAGCAACGTCATCCTCCAGCTCGGCTATCCGGGCTGGGCGCACATGCGCATTCCGGTGGTCTCGTTTCAGCAGGATCTGGGCGAGGAACGGTTGATGATCTCGCTGATGGATGCGGAGATACGATATGACGTTAGCCAGCTGTTTCAAGGTCGTGTGAGTCAGATCGTACTCCGAGACGCGGCAATCCATGTGCTGAATGTGCAATCCACGGCTCCCACGACGGAAGATGGAAGAGAGACGGATCGATCTGATGACGAAGAATCACCGTGGCGATTGCTCACGGCGGGGGATCTTTTACGCAGTCTCCCGATCCTCCCGTTCGACGAGTTGCAACTGGATCATCTCACCATTTTTCGTGAGCAGGCGACGGGGCCGCTCCGCCGAGTAACGATTGATGGGAGTCTGACGTATAGCGGCGGAGAGGTCGGTGGTCACCTCGCGTTTCGTGGACGTGATACCGGGTCCTATGACCTGGTCGTCGTCGGACATTCCGCCAGTACCTGGTCGGTGACCTTGGCGTCGCAACGATCGCAAGCGGCGCCGATTGTTTCCTGGCGGTCGCAAGCGCAGCCAGACGGGTCACAGATTCAAGTCAATGGGAGCCTCCAGGTCAACGTGCAGGAACTGGCTCCGTTCATCGCGCTCCTTGTCCCGATCGGTCCGGAATTGGAGAGGGTCACGGGGGCGGTGGCCATAGATTGGGCTGGAATGGCTGCAGCGGAGGCAATACTCAGCTCGTTGTGGGAAGACAAACGCACACATCTGGACGGCAATATGCGAGTCAATGTCACGCTGCCGGCTCTGAAAGGCGTGGCCAAAGATATTGCAGTCGCCTACGGCGGTACGTTCGGAGGCAATGCGACGAAGGCGGAGTGGGCGATGAGCCCCGGTGTCTTGCTGACGGCGACGATCAATACCCAACCGCGCATTATTCCCGAAGTGGTTCGCTCGATCCTTCCTCATGGGGATCAGCCGGTGCGGATCGAGAACAAGAAGCCTGTGCAGGGGACTCTCTATTGGAAGGAAACGCCCATACGTACGGTGGCGCAAGGACCGTTGCATGTGACGTACGGTCGGACACCGGGACCATTGGTCGCGCAGTTCGAGACGACCCGCGCCGAGAGCCTGGGAAATGAGTTGGTGTCGGCTGAAGGGGCCTATCATCTGGAGGGTATCCTTCCGAAAGCCATTACCGAGCGGCTTTCAGCTAAAGAGGCGATAGGAGGGGTTCAAGGGACGGTCAAGCTGGCTCGGACATCTATACGTGGAGTGCTGTTGCCTCCATCCTCGATTACGGCGAAACAGATCGGACAGGGTCCCACATTGATTTCAAGTGTCACGCTGAATCTTTCAGAACCGCTGATAGTTGAATGCGATCGGACGGCGATCCATTGCCGTGGAGGGACGATGATCGCGACGGTTCGGGTGCCGACCATGAGACTGAGCGGCCGGAACATTCGCATCACGCAAGGTGTCTTGAGAATCCAGGAGGTAGAAACGACCAAGGCCGCATGGGCTGCGCTAGGGACCTTGTCGGTTGCCGGGGTGAGTCCGGAACCGGGTTCTTGGTGGCCTTCAACGAGTGATTGGGCGATCACGTTCTCGGCTGATCAAGGCGGCATCAAGGCCGACCTTCGAGTCGATACCCCGACGCACCCAGGGTTCATGACCGCCAGGATCGAGCAGCCGCTGCAGCCGGCGCAAGGAGCGATGCATGGTGTCATCGGTCCGTTGACGTTCAACGGCACTGACCGGCGGCTCAGCAAGATGATCATGGGTGTTCCTCCTTCAACCGATCTGATCGATGGGGTGTTGACAGCCACCGTCGATGCGTCCTGGTCGAACAGCTCTCGCGACCGGACCAATATGATGCAAGCGGTATCGGCAACCGCGAAGGTGGTGGCCGAGAAACTGTCCGGCCACTACGACGATTATGTCGTGAAGGGCTTGAGCACCACGATGGAGGCCTATACCCACGGGCTTGACTCGATCGTCATGCCCCGACCGGCATCGATGTTCGTTGCGGCAGTACAGAGCGGCGTCGATGTCACGAATCTTATGACCTCCTACCAGATACAGTGGAGATTGGCGGATGATCTGCCGATGATAGAGGTGAGAGACTTCCAGTGCGAAATATTTGGAGGAACGGTCAGCAATCCAGGTCCTGTGGGAGACTTAGCCAAGCCACCGGTGACCACGACGTTTTCTCTGCGGAGTCTTGATCTTGCGAAAATTCTCAGCGTGGAACAACAGAAGAGACTTCAGGGAACCGGAACACTCAACGGGACACTTCCCGTCACGATCACATCGGGTGGGATCATCGTGAAAGACGGAGTTCTCGAGGCACAGCCTCCCGGGGGAACCATACGGTATACATCGACGCCCGAATCGTCAAAGATGCTCTCAGAATCAGACCGGCAACCCCAGCTCGTGGCGCAAGCGCTCGACAACTTTCAGTACTCGCTGTTGCGCGTCGGCGTGAAATACGGCGAAACCGGACTGTTGGACCTGAATGCTCGGTTGGAAGGCAGGAATCCGGACCTCCGGAATACTCCTCCGATTCACTTCAACCTGACCGTGCAGGAGCACATCCCCACGCTCCTCAAAAGTCTCCGTGTGGTTGAGGATATCCACGAGACCATCAAAAGAAAGTATAGACGACAAGGACCATTATGAGGCGGACCATGCAGAGTGGAACCATACGGATAGGTGCCGAAGTGCTGGCATGGGTCGCTCTGCTCCTGACCTCGGGCGCCTGTACGCCACGAGTCGAGGTTGCGGCGCCGGAGAAGCCGATTACGATCAATCTTAATACGGCTGCATCATCAGTTTTTGCGCTGTCGTTGGATGAAGCGAAAGCGAAAGGCTTGGTCGGGGAGAAGCGCAACGGCTATCTGGGGGCGATGAACCCTTCCAATGCTGAAGCCCAAGCGTTGATAGAAGACATCAATCAGAAACGGCGGCAGGCCTATGAAGATATCGCAACGCGAAACCACACCAGCGTCCAGGCCGTTGAAATACTCGCCGGAGAAAAGGCCATTCAGAACACCAAGCCGGGACACTTTATTGAGGGTCCGGGTGGGTGGAGCAAGAAATAACACTATCCATAGCGATCGTTCTTCCACGGAAGCGCGCTGTTCGAATACCCGCGGACTTCCCAAAACCCCTTCTCATCTTTATCTGAAAATGTAATTTCCTTCACCCACTTCGCCCCTTTCCAGGCATAGCGTTTCGGAACGATCACGCGCACCGGCCCGCCATGGTCTCGTGAGAGAGGCTTGCCGTTCCAACTATGGGCCAGCAGTACACCGTCGTCGTCGCAGGCATCGAGAGGGAGGTTTGTCGTATAGTCGTCGTAGGACTTGAAGAAAACGAACCGCGCAAGTGAAAGCGGTTTCACGGTGGAAATAATCTGCTTGAAGCTCACACCTTCCCAGTCGTTGTCATAACGGCTCCATGAGGTGACACAATGGAAATCCGAGCGATCTTTGAATTGGGACTGTGCCAAGAATTGCTCCCATGTCCAGGCGAGAGGGGCCGCGACGAATCCGCCGATGCTGAGCGTCCATTCGCTTAATGCAATCTCCGGCTTGAAGCCGAGGTCCAGCACGGGAAAGTTCTCAACCAGGTGCTGGCCGGGAGGGAGGCGCTCATCTCCTTCATAGAACACTTCGCGTTCTTCGCCCCCTCGACGAGCCTTGGCCCATTGCTCTTTGGTTCTTGTCAGTCTGCTTGATTCATCCATTTCGCCCTCCCTCTACACAGACTACGGGAATTGAAGCCAACCTGGCAACCCACCAGTCGGCGATCGGTCTTGCGCTGGAGCATGTAAGACTTCCCGGTCTCGTCGGACAGACATGCAAGCATGCTTATCTCATTGACAGCGCAACGAGGAGCCACCATGATACGCCACGCCGCCGCTATGATCACCCCTGTCTCGAATCAACGTGAGTCCAGCAGTTCGAATCTAGGCAAGATCTCCATCGCAGTTGCCATCGCGCTCGCCATCGGAGTCTTCTTCTATTTCGATCTTGGGCGGTTCTTATCGTTGACCGCGCTGAAAGAAAATCGGGACAGTTTGTCGGCGTTTACAGAGGCAAACTTTGCCGAAGCGGTGGGGATCTTCATCGTGGCCTATGCGATTGTGACAGGGCTGTCGCTGCCAGGGGCCGTCATCCTCACATTGGCCGGAGGGTTCTTGTTCGGCGCTGTTTTGGCAACGTTGTTTGTGAATATCGGAGCGACGACCGGAGCGACCCTCGCATTTCTCACCGCACGGTATTTGTTGCGGGATACGGTCGAGCAGAAGTTCGGCAAGTGGCTGGGACCATTCCAAGAAGGGTTTGCCAAGAACGCATTCAGCTACTTGTTGACCTTGCGACTCATCCCGCTCTTTCCTTTCTTCGTGGTGAACCTTGTGTCTGGGCTCACGCGCGTGAGCATTGGAACCTATGTCGCTGCGACGGCGCTCGGCATCATTCCCGGTTCATTCGTCTATGCTTATGCGGGACGCCAGTTGGGAACGATCAATTCCTTGAAGGAAATCGCTTCGCCGAATGTGATCGGCGCCTTTGTGCTCTTGGGACTGCTGGCGCTGGTGCCGGTGGTTTACAAAAAGTACGCAGCAAAATCAGCATGACCGCATCGATTGACGATATGCAGCAAAGGATGCCAGGCTATGATCCCGCAACCACTCTCACGGGTCATCGGAATGAGTGAGCACGACCAATCTCTGATCCTTCCGAACGACGAATATAATCAAGAGCTCGTCGCCAATGTGCATCCCGCCGATTGGATCAATCCAGAGCCGACCGGCCGCTACAACATCGTCGTGATCGGAGCGGGAACCGCCGGATTGATCACGGCCGTTGTCGCTGCGAGCCTTGGAGCGAAGGTCGCATTGATCGAGAAACATCTGATGGGAGGAGACTGTCTCAATGTCGGGTGTGTGCCGTCAAAAGGGATGATTCGAGCAGCCAGAGCCTGGGCCGACTTGCGGAAGGCCGCCGAGTTCGGCCTCCATATTCCCGCCGGTGTGAAGTATGATTTCGGCGCGGTGATGGCGCGCATGAGGAAACTGCGGGCGCGCATCAGCCGGAACGATTCCGTCCATCGCTATGCCAAGCTTGGGGTCGATGTCTATATCGGCAGCGGACGTTTTCTCGGTTTTGATATGGTCCAAGTGGAAGGTCCGGCCGGGAATCGGATGCTCACCTTCGTGAAAGCCGCCGTCTGTACGGGGGCCAGAGCGACGGTGCCAGAGACGCCAGGGCTACAAGAGGCCGGCTATCTGACGAACGAAACCGTTTTTTCTCTGACTGAGCTACCGCAGCGTCTGGGAGTCATCGGGGCCGGGCCTATCGGATGCGAGCTGGCGCAGTCCTTTGCCAGATTTGGAAGCCAGGTGTATCTGATCGAAGCGGCGCACGGCATCCTGCCGAACGAGGATCGAGATGCAGCGGAGATTGTTCAACAACAGATGCTTCGCGACGGCGTGAAGCTGCGCTGCTGCGCAAAATATCTGAAGGTAGAAAAGCTCGATGGCGGTAAACGTCTGACAGTCGATTCGCATGGTCAACAGTACGATGTCATCGTTGACGAGATTCTCATCGGCGTCGGCCGCACTCCGAACATAGAGAGGATAGGTTTGGAAAAGGCGGGAGTCTCATACGATAAGAACGGGATCAGGGTGAACGCCCGATTGCAGTCGACCAATCCAAGAATTTTCGCCGCCGGTGATGTCTGCTCGCGCTACAAGTTCACACATGCCGCTGATGCCATGGCGCAAATCGTGATCCAGAACGCCCTGTTTCCACATCCATTAAATTTAGGCTACGCCAAGGTCGATGCCTTAGTGATGCCTTGGTGCACCTTCACCGAGCCGGAAATCGCCCACGTTGGGATGTACGAGAGAGACGCAAAGGAAAAGGGGATTGAGATTGAAACCTACACGTATAAGCTCGAAGAAGTTGATCGAGCAATCTTGGACGGGGAAGATGAAGGGTTCGCGCGGGTTCACATTAAAAAGGGAACGGACAAGATCCTAGGCGCGACAATCGTGGCTGCCCATGCAGGGGATATGATCAGCGAATTGTCCGTTGCCATGAAAGCGGGAGCTGGGGCCAAAACGATAGCCAGTACCATCCATCCTTATCCAACCCAGGCCGAGGTGAATAAAAAGGTAGTGAATCTCTGGCGAAAAGCGCACTTTACCCAAGGAACCAAGCGCCTACTGATGAAGTTGTTCGCATGGATGCGGCGATGACCGTAAGATGTTTGACGATTGAGGCGTCTCGCATTGTTGTCGTATCGGCAATGATTCTGATCTCAGGCGTATCTGGCCTCGCACGGGCTCAGAATGCTTTGACGTTAGAGGTCGGCAAGTTCTCAGCTGCTTCCGAGGGAGCGGGAATGCCGGACGGATGGAAGCCGCTCACCTTTAAGAAGATCCCCAAGCTGACCACTTATGAATTGATCAAAGATGGTGAACAGGTCGTTGTCAAGGCGACAAGCGATGCATCCGCATCGGGACTGACCAAAGAGGTCAAGATCGATCCCAAAGAATTTCCAGTTGTACGATGGAAATGGAAAATTGAAAATTTGCTCAAGGATAGCGATGCCACGCGAAAAGACGGCGACGATTACCCTGCTCGAATCTACATCACATTCGAATACGACCCGGACAAGGTGAATGTGGGGAAGAAACTCAAGTATAAGGCCGGCCGGGTGTTGTTCGGGGACATTCCCATCGGCGCCATTAATTATGTCTGGGAAAGGAAGGCGCCGGTCGGCGCGATCATCGATAATGCCTATACGGATTTCGTCAAAATGGTGGTCGTCGAAAGCGGACCCCAAAAAGTCGGCGCCTGGATAGACGAAGAACGGAACATTTATGAGGATTATAAAAAGGCCTTTGGAGAAGAGCCGTCAATCATCAATGGTGTGGCCATCATGAGCGATACGGACAACACCAAAGAACGAGCGGTGGCCTATTATGGCGACATTACTTTTGTGAAAGATCGATGATCGTGCCAACCTGTGAGGGCGGAAACCGTGGGCCGGAGCTGAGACTGGCCCACGGTTTCAGATAAGTCAGAGTGAAAGCTTGAGGATTATTGAATGGAGTTGGCGAAGCTGCCGTGGGTGATTTCAGCGCGCACGCGGTCCCCGACCTTCTTGCTGCCGCGCAATTGCTTAGTTTCTCGGCTTGTGTAGAGCCGGACCTGATTGCCTTCGTAGTCTTCGACCGTGTAGACATCGCCCTTGATGTGCTTGATCGTTCCACCGATCGTCTTCCATGCCGGACCCGGCTTACGGTCCGACAGCTGAGTGGTGGAGGGGGAGGTCGTTTCCTTGGTTGACGCCACCACTTCTGTTGCGGCTGCCGCTGACAAATAGGCACCCGACTTCTTCCCATCCTTTGAGCCGGCGGTTGCCGTAAGAGGTGTGACCATAGAGAGAACCGCTACGCCTCCAAGGATGACTGGAAGGATGTTCCTGCTAGTAATATTCATCATATACCTCCTGGTAGAAAGCCATGGATGGTGAACCATGGTTCGTTCAGCAAGGGATATGCCGGTCGAGATTCGTCATGCCCCTTTGACTCTCAATAGGTTATGAAACCAGACTAATGGAGCGCGCGGAGTTTTGAAGAGCCCGGGGAAAAAAACGGCAAGTCATTGGGCAGAACTGCACAGTAACTGCTAGGCGGACCGTTCATGCTGATACACATTGAACGATCACAGCCTCAGGAGAATGCACAGATCGAGGGGCATTCTACGGGAAAGAATGGAAAGCCGAGCCTTTATCAAACGCTATGGGGTGGACTGACCAATCTAGTTCGGAAGCGTCCGTTGTTGGCCGTGTTTCAAGTGAACCTTCGTTGTAATTCTTCCTGCGGCTACTGCAATCTTCCATTGAATGTCGGCCGGTATGAGATGTCACGGCAAGAGATTCGGAACGTATTCGCAAAGCTTTACAATGACGGCCTGCGTTTCGTGTTTGTGCAAGGAGGCGAGCCGCTTCTGCGACGTGACTTGCCGGACATTCTTCAAAATTTAGTTGAGATTGGATTTCATCTGACAGTGATTACGAACGGAACCAAGCTGACCTCACACCTTGTGCAGCAATTCGACGATCTATCGGTATCGCTCTCGATCAGCCTCGACACTCTGGATCGCAACAAGTACGAACGTATCCGGGGTGCTGACCAACTTAACGCGGTCCTTGCCGGCCTTGATCTTCTCCAGCACTATCGCCGTCCGAAATTCCTAACCTGTATCGTGAGCGAGATCAATCGGGATGAGGTGAAGGAGGTTGTTGCATTCGCCAGGCGACGGGGTTTCTTGCCGGTCGTTGGCGCGTACCATTGGGATGTGGGTTTGTATGGCAAGCAGGATGCGACGTTGATGTATGACCGTCAACAGGTCCGGCTGGTGTTCGAACGATTGCTCGAACAAGATATCCTCCCCCCTGGCTATCTTCGGCAATACACGAAGGACAATATCGCATGGCTTCGTGGAGAAGCATTGAAACCATGCGATGCGGGGAGCTACAGCATTGCAATCGATGCGTCCGGAAATGTTGCGCCTTGCCTGTCGCTTCCTACGGTCGGAAATCTTCTTGAGTCTTCACTCAGTGAAATACTTTCCCAGCTCGATCGACAAGAGATTCAGCATTGTTCAGATCGATCGTCTTGCAACAGAGTAGATGGACGGGTCATCGGGTCAGTACTGCGACATCCGGTCGCAGCGTGGAAAACACCGGTTACGTGGTAAGTCAAAAGAGGGTTGCGATGCGGTGGATCATACTGAGCCTGATCATTGTGACCACCAGTTGCTCAACCGTTCCGGCAACATTCACACCAGCCGAACCTATTCCCGCCAATGAATTTTCGCACGGACTGTTGAGTCGAGTATTGGAGGCACATGTGAGTAACGGAGTCGTCGATTATCCAGCGATTCAAATGGATGATCGACTGCCGACCTATCTTGCACAATTAGACCGTGTTGATCCCAACGCGTTTGTCACGCGCAATGAACGGCTCGCCTTCTGGATCAATGCATACAATGCCTTCGCCATCAAGGGCATCCTCGATCATTACTCGCCGGTGAGCTATGTGGGTCGCTATCGCTATTTCATCGGGCGGGACTATCGAATCGGTGGGACGACCATTAATCTCTACGATCTGGAACGGCAGGTGTTGATCAAGCAATTTCATGAACCGTTGATCCATTTTGCCATCGTATGCGCGTCGATGTCCTGCCCCAATCTCCAGACCTGGGTATACGAACCGGATCAGCTCGAACACCAGCTCGATCGTGTCGCCAGGGACTTCATTAACGATCCCACGCGCAATCGTTTCGACCGCACGCGAGAAAGTTGCGTCACTCTCGATGATCTTCAAGTGGTTTGACGACGACTTCACGAGGGCTGCGGGGTCGGTCCTAACCTACATCACCCGCTATGTGAACGATCCGGAACTGATTCAAGACCTGATGCGGTTGGAGTACCGCATCGAGTATCTCGACTACGACTGGAGCTTGAACGGGATTCCGCCAAAGGAGCCTTCCCATGCTGGTCAGTCATGATGAGAAGGTGCCCATCGCCAGGCTCCTGACGTTTTTAGAGCATGGTGAGCGGATGGCCCACGATTGTGCAAAATCCCAAGCCGCTTTGACTGAGGATTCCGGAACGCGTCGATTTCTGCTGAGCCAGGCCAAACAAGAAGCGATGCATGCACGGGTCTTTCAGGGGGCCATTGCCTGGCTTGCACCGAAGCACCTCCGTGACGCACCGTTTCTTCCCGCCTTGGAAGAATATCGCAGGATTCTGGACGATGCGCTTGCTCGCCACGATCTCATGGAGACGTTCCTGGCCGAGCAAGTGGTCCTCGAAGGTTTGGGCGAAGCCGTTCTCACACGTATCGAACGAGGGTTGGTGAAACGGGCCGCGCCGTTCGGGCTGCTTCGCCGCATCCTGCTCAAGCAGGAAGAAGCGCATCATGGTTTCGGCCGCCGCAGGCTCGAACGGGCGATGGCCGAGGGGCGATTCGATGCAAAGACGCTGCGTTGCCGGGCCGAGACGCCGACGGATTAAGGTCTCGCCTTGAGCGATTTGTTTGAGTCCATTGCGGAAGACCCGTCAGCATGGGCGCAAGACGTGCGGAGCTTTCTTCCGGAGTGGTTGCGGGAAGAACCGATTGCTGTGGGTAGATCGTAAAGGCAGGACGCATGGTCTCCGTAGTGATTCCGACCTACAACGAGGAAAAGGCGTTGCCGGAAACGTTGCGGGCGCTCCTTCGGCAACCCGGCGACTATGAGGTGATCATCGTCGATGGCGGCAGCACCGATCGCACGCGCGCAATTGTCTCAGAGTTCGCGCTCAGTCCACAGTCCTCAGCACTCAGCACTGTTCGTCTTCTCTCCTCCCCGAAAGGTCGAGCCATACAAATGAATGCGGGGGCAAAGGTAGCCAAGGGCGAATGGCTATTGTTTCTTCACGCCGATACTCTTCTACCAGCCTGCGCCATGCAGCGGTTGAGCCAACTGGAAGCGGATCCCAAGATCCAAGCCGGAGGGTTCATGCACCAGTTTTCGGGGAACGACTGGCGGCTCAGATGTATCTCCTTCTTGGATAATTTCCGTTGTGTCAGAAGCCGAATCATCTACGGCGACCAAGCCTTGTTCGTTCGCCGAAAATTCTTTGAACGACTCGGCGGGTTTCCTAACCGGCCGATTCTCGAGGATGTCGCGTTCTGTGAGAAAGTCATCAGGGAGACAGACCCCATGCTCCTCTTTCCGCCTGTCATCACCGATGCCAGGAAATTTCTCAAAATGGGTATCTTTCGAAGCTTCATTCGCGTCCTGCTGATTATCCTTCATGTCGAGTTTCGCCTGCCGATTCTCCCTCGCGCATTTTTCCAAGATATCCGCTAGCCCGTCATCTGTGAGGAGCGGGATACTGCACCTTCGAATAGGTGGGTGGCTCTCGTTTTTCGACAGAATACCGTTCTTTCATGAAAGAGTGCGGCATTTCGTGTATATCAGGACCCTGCTAGAATGCGCGTATGGATGTCATTGCCACGCATAGTAACGCGGATTTCGACGGCCTTGCCTCAATGGTTGCCGCGCGCAAACTCTTTCCGGAGGCCAGGCTAGTCTTGCCGGCTGGAGGCCAGGAGGCCGTCCGTAATTTTCTTGCCGTGCACGATCTCGACATGACCAAACTCAAAGACATCGATCTCTCGCAGATCACCAGGCTGGTGCTGATGGATACGCAGGACCCCGACCGGATCGGAACGCTCAAATCCTGCGCCGAGAATCCGGCGGTCGAGGTCGTGGTGTTCGATCATCACCCCGAACCACACTCATCCCTCGCCGACCGTTCGAAGCAGTCTGTCATTGAATCAGTCGGAGCGACGACGACGCTACTTATCGAACAACTCCGGCAGCGGCATATTCCAGTGACGCCGTTTGAGGCGACCGTGATGGCCCTGGGCCTTTATGAAGAGACCGGATCGTTCGTCTTTGCCTCCACGACCAGCCGGGATTTTGAGGCCGGGGCGTTTCTCATCGCAGCCGGAGCGGATCTGAATATGGTGACGGACATCCTGCGCCGTCCACTCGATCCGGATGCCGTCGCGTTACTGAACGATTTCTTACAGCACTGCGAAGTCCATTATTTGGAAGGCCGCAAGGTGCTGGTGGCGACCAGCACGATCGATCGTTGCCGTGGGGAGGCAGCCGGTGTGGTGCACACACTGGCCGAATTGCAAGGAGTCGATGCCGTCATCGTGGCCGTGATGATGGCTGATCGAGTGGAAGTGATCGGGAGGAGCCGTAAGCCTGAAATCGATGTCGGCTGGATCGCTCGGGAATTCGGAGGAGGAGGCCACGCCGTGGCGGCAGCCGCCGCAGTCAAAGGGCAGACACTTGCGGAAGTCAAAGAGAGGGTCGTTCGGCTGCTGACCACCCACTATCGCCCGACTCTGCTGGCCCAGGATGTCATGACCCGCCCCGTCAAAGCGATCGAGGTCGATACCAGCGTGACTGAAGCAGGACAGCGAATGACGGCCTATGGGCTGAATGTCTTTCCGATCTTGGATGAGAAAGATCATTACACCGGGCTCGTCAGTAGGGAGTCGATTCAGAAAGCCTTGTTTCACCGGCTCGGCAAGATGGCCGTGCGGGACATCATGCAGACCGACGCCTATATCGCGGAGCCGGACACTCCGTTTCATGAGATCGAGACGGCCATGATCGAGCGGAACCAGCGGTTTGTGCCCATCATCAAAGACACAAAAATCGTCGGCGTCATTACGAGGACGGATCTGCTGCGGACCCTGCACGACGATGTGCTGAAGGTCGCTCGAATGCGGACGATGCGTTCCAGCGAAACCGAAGCTGAGATCGGAGGGCCGCGCCGCAACGTGAAGGGGCTGTTGTGGAGCCGCTTGCCGCATAGCCTGGTGACAGTGCTGGAAGCCACCGGTCAATTGGCTGACCGCTGCGAGGTCCCGCTCTTCGTCGTCGGCGGCTGCGTGCGAGACCTGTTGCTGGGCATCGAGAATCTTGATTTGGATCTCGTGGTCGAAGGCGACGGAATCGCCTTTGCGCGAAAGCTCGGTGAAGTACTCCACGCGCGGGTCAAGGTGCATGAGCGATTCGGCACGGCAATCTTACTGGCCGCGGATGGCTTCAAACTTGATGTGGCCACCGCAAGAACGGAATATTACGAATATCCGACCGCCCTCCCGACAGTGGAGCAAAGTTCCATCAAGAAAGATCTCTATCGCCGAGATTTCACCATGAACGCGCTCGCCGTCCGGTTGAATGGAAAAGGTTTCGGGGAGGTGCTCGATTTCTACGGTGGGCAACGGGATCTGAACGACAAAGTCATTCGAGTCTTGCACGGACTGAGTTTCGTTGAAGATCCGACCCGAGTGTTTCGGGCGATCCGATTTGAAAACCGGTTCGGGTTTCATTTGGGCAAGGATACGGCAGCGTTGATCGCCGGCGCCGTCAAGATGAATCTGTTTCAACGACTATCCGGCTACCGTCTGCTGGAAGAACTGAAACTGTTGCTGGGCGAGCGGGAGCCGAAACAGGCGATCAAACGATTGGCGGAGCTACATCTCCTGAAGTTCATCCATCCGAAGCTGAGTTGGTCGGACCGGTTGGACAGGCTGTTGGCCGCACTCGAAGAAGCCGTCGATTGGTACCGGCTCCTGTATTTAGATCGGAAGATGGAAGTCTGGTTGGTCTATATGATGGGACTTCTAGAGATATTGCCCGAGCGTGCCGTGAAGGACGTGCTCAAGCGGTTTCCCTTTTCCGAACCGGAGACCACCAGGCTCAAAATGGCCCGCGTGGGCTGTCACAACGTGATTCGCCGACTCGCATCAAAACGATCGCTCAAACCAGCAGACGTGTACCACCTCTTGTCGGGACAGCACGATGAAACGCTGTTAATCCTCATGGCGAAGAGCAAAGGAGAAACAGTCAAGCGGCGGGTCTCAGCTTTCCTCACGACCTATCAGCACGTGAAGCCGATTCTGAGTGGTGCAGACCTCAAGGCTATGGGATTGAAACCTGGTCCGCAGTTCAGGAAACTCCTCGACAGCTTGCTCGCTGCACGTCTGAACGGCGAAGTAAGAACTGAAACAGAGGAACGGCGGTTCCTTCATCAGCTGGTTCAAGACCCCAAGGGAGGTATTTGAAGGATCGGAAACAAGACATCAAGGATGGGATGCCACGCATAGGATAATCTGTTCAACAGCTAAGTGGCTTACCTGCGGGAACCGTAGAGCACCCGACGAGATAGTCTCCCCAGTTATTCTCTCACCACACTTCTTGCAGTAGTTGTCTCCGTAAACAATTGCACAAATGTCAGTTTTTGGAGCCAAACCTGACTTCGCGTGATATCCAAGGGTTAGAAAGACTACTGTTGTCATAAATACATAGTTAGTTAGTGCCATGGTAGATGACGCTATTTGGCAGATCTGTGTCTATGGGCTGTGTGTCGGCGTGGTGATTGCGGTCATGCTGGGACTCCCGCCCTTGCTTGGCGAACGTCACTGGAAGAAGCCCGAACGTCGATCCGAAAGCGCAACGGGCATTCCCTATGAATGTGGGATTCGGCCGACCGGTAGCGCTCAAGTTCGCCCGCCCGTGCAATATTACTTGATCGCCATGTTCTTCGTCATTTTTGATGTAGAGGCGGCGTACCTCTATGCTTGGGCGGTCGCGGTGCCGGAGACTGGCTGGCTTGGCTTTATTGAAGTCACGATCTTCGTGGCCATTCTTTTGGCATCCCTTGTGTATTTATGGCTTACCGGAGCGCTCGACTGGCATGCACAGTCTCAACGTCGGCGCGTCCGTCACCAGCAGAAACCACTCATGAAGGAGTCAACGGAGTTATACGATGACAGAGTGGCGTAGCGGACAGACTTGAGGGTGTGAGGATTACCGATGGCGGTGACGGTGCGTTGACGTCTGTCGTCGGCCAGTCGGTTCTCTTTGCGAGGCTTCAAGACCTACTGGCCTGGGGACGGAAGAATTCACTCTGGCCGTTGAATTTCGGCTTGTCGTGCTGTTTCGTCGAAATGGCGACGAGTCTGACCAGTGTCTATGACGTCGCTCGGTTTGGCGCAGAAGTCGTACGCGGGTTCACCACGGCAGGCCGATGTGTTGGTCGTGTCGGGAACGGTGTTTTTGAAGGTGGCCCCCGTCATCAAGCAGCTCTACGAGCAGATGCTGGAGCCGCGTTGGGTGATTTCGATGGGTTCCTGCTCGAACTCCGGAGGAATGTTTGACGCCTATTCTGTCGTGCAAGGCGTCGATAAATTCATTCCCGTGGACGTGTATATGCCAGGATGTCCGCCACCACCACATGCCTTTATGGAATGCCTGCTGCTCCTCCAGAACATGGTGGGATCAGAGCGCCGCCCCTTGAGCTGGCACTTTGGTCCACAGGAGGTTCAGAAACCCATCATGCCCTCGATGCGGGATGCGAAACGAGCGGAGCGAATGAGTCAGCGTGAATATCCCGGGATCGATGTACTCCCTCGGACCGATCTCCTCTCCCCTCATTTTGCAGGACAACCAGACGGTCTCTCGAAAGACAACTCATGACTCCACGACCATCGGCTATTCGAGATGCCTCGATCGGCGAACAAACAGGACTGGTAGCGGAGATCGCGGCCCATTTTGGTTCGGATGGATATTCTGACTGCCGTGCAATCCACCAAGGATGGGATTCCAACGATTTGGATCGAGAAGCATCGGCTCCGTGAGATCCTCCGCTATGTCAAATCTGAACTTCCTCGTCCGTTTCCCATGCTGTTCGACCTGAGCGCAACAGATGAACGGCTCCGCCGACATCATGACGGATTACCGATCGGAACCTTTACCGTGTTCTATCACCTCTTTTCCTTTGATCGGAATCAATCACTTCGCATCAAGGTGGCGCTCGAGGGTGAGTCACTCTCCCTGCCGTCGAGCATAGATCTGTGGCCAAACGCCGATTGGTATGAGCGAGAAATCTTCGACATGTTCGGGATTCGTTTCGACGGACACCCCTTTCTCCGTCGCCTCCTCATGCCCTCGTGGTGGGAGGGGTATCCGCTTCGCAAGGATCATCCCTCGCGTGCGACCGAAATTGGGCAGTTCCAATTGCCGCCGGAGAAACTGGTCATGACCCAGGACGCGCTGCAATTCAAGCCCGAGGACTGGGGCTTGGCTCGCACCCATCACGACCACGACTCAGACTTCGACTATATGTTCATCAACCTCGGTCCTGCCCATACCGGCACGCACGGCGTGCTCCGACTCGTGGCGCAACTCGCGGGTGAGGAAATCATCAATATCGTCCCGGATATCGGCTTCCACCATCGTTCTCAAGAAAAGATCGCCGAACGGCAAACCTGGCATTCCTTCATTCCCTACACCGATCGTGTGGACTACCTCCAGGGTGTGCTGAACGAGATGCCGTATTGTCTCTCGGTCGAACGATTGGCAGGTATCACTGTGCCACCACGTGCACAAGTTATCCGAGTCATGATGTCCGAATTCTATCGGATCGCCAGTCATCTCGTCTGGTACGGGACCTTTGCGGCAGACATCGGCGCCTTGTCACCAGTCTTTTACATGTTCAACGATCGAGAGCGAATCCTCGCGATTGCTGAAGCCGTTTGTGGTGGCCGTATGCATCCGAATTGGCTCCGGATCGGTGGGGTTGCACGAGATCTTCCGATCGGGTGGGACACACTGGTCCAACAGTTCGTCGATTGGTTTCCCAGCCGACTCGATGACTATGAGCGCCTTGTGATGGATAATCCGATTCTCAAACAACGGACCGTCGGGATCGGGGTCTTGTCACTCGATGACGCCATCGCGTGGGGCGCCACTGGTCCGATGCTGCGTGCCTGCGGCTTGCCGTGGGATTTGCGCAAAGCCCGTCCGTACTCCGGCTATGAGCAGTTCGACTTTGAAGTTCCGGTCGCCTCAAATGGCGATTGTTATGACCGAGCGATGGTGCATGTCTTGGAGTTGCGTCAGTCGCTGCGGATTATTCGCCAGTGTCTCAACGCCATGCCGGCCGGTCCCTATACGTCACTCGATCCCCTCGCAACTCCGCCGCTGAAGACACACACGATGCATGACATCGAAACACTCATCAATCATTTTGTCGGGGTGAGTTGGGGGCCGGTGCTTCCACCCGGTGAAGCGGAAGTTCCCACAGAATCGTCAAAAGGCCAGACCAGTTATTACTTGACGAGTGATGGGTCACAGCTCTCGTACCGGACGAGAATCCGCACCCCCTCGTTCGCCCACATTCAGATGGTGCCACTAATGGCGCGAGGCGAACTCCTCTCGGACCTCTTAGCCGTGCTCGGAAGTGTGGACTACGTGTTGTCGGATGTAGACCGGTGACAAAACGGTTCCTTGTTTGTTTGGTTATTTAGTTTGTTTCGTTAAAACCAAACAAACCAGATGAACCAAACAAACCAGACAAACTATGCTGACCGACACTGAACGCCGCGAGCTTGAAGATGCACTGAAACACTACCCCGACAAACGGGGGGCGGCCATCGATTCCCTGCTGACCATCCAGCGACGACGTGGCTGGATCTCGGATGACTCGCTCCTCGAGATTGCCCAATTTCTTGAGATAACGGCCGAGGATCTGGATAGCATCGCCACGTTCTACAACCTCGTCTTTCGGAAACCCGTCGGCCGGCACGTCGCCTTCGTGTGCGACAGTATCAGTTGCTGGATCAAGGGATGCGAGCAAGTTCAGGAGCAGATCAAGAAACTGTATGACGTGGATCTCGGACAGACGACGCCCGACGGACGTCTGACCGTCTTGCCGATCGCATGCTTAGGACAGTGCGAACGGGCACCGGCGGTGATGATCAATCAGGATGTGTATGGTGACGTCACGCCCGAAAAAATTGAACAGATCATGGAGAAGTACGAATAACGTCAATTATTAATTTTTAGTGTTTAATTCAGGATTCCGGACAACTCAACATTCAACATTCATAATTCAAAATTATTAGATATGGAACGGCCACTCACTCAACATATTCATCCGGATGGCACCACGCGAACACTGCGAGAGTACGTCAAAGACGGCGGGTATCGCAGCCTTCATACGGCTCGCCTCCGGGCTGGCTCCCAAGGATGTGCAGCGGCTGGTGACCGAAGCGGGATTGCGCGGCAGGGGCGGGGGTGGCTTTCCCACCGGCACCAAGTGGAGCTTCGTTCCGATGGGCCCCGATGCACCGAAACCGAAGTATATCGTCGCGAATGGCGATGAAATGGAGCCAGGCACGTTTAAGGATCGTGTTCTTATGGAGGGCGATCCTCATGGCCTCGTCGAAGGCATGATCCTCGCCGGCTATGCCATCGACGCCGAGATCGGCTACATTTTTCTGCGTGGGGAATATCACCTGTCGGCCCAACGGCTGAACCAAGCCATTGCAGAGGCCTATGCGGAAGGGTATCTCGGCAAGCCCCTCCCTGGGACGACGTTTCGTTTTGACCTCCACCTGCATGCCAGTGCCGGCCGATATATCTGCGGAGAAGAAACGGCATTGATCAATGCGTTAGAAGGCAAACGCGCCGTTCCCCGAGCAAAACCTCCCTTTCCACAGACGGTCGGCTTATGGGGACAACCGACCATCGTGCAGAACGTCGAGACGTTATACAACCTCCCGCATCTCATCAATCATGGCGCCGACTGGTATCACCGTTTGAGTCGGACTCAGGACGGTGGCACGAAGATCTACGGCATCAGCGGTCGCGTCACCAATCCTGGATGGTGGGAGTTGCCGCTCGGCACTACCGCGCGTGAACTATTGGAGCGATACGCTGGGGGAATGGCCGATGGCGTTCGCTTTCGTGGCTTGTTGCCCGGCGGCATATCCACTGCATTTATGACTGAGGAACACCTGGATCTCCCCATGGATTTTTCTTCGATCCCGCCAGAGGTCGGTCGTCTTGGGACCGGCACCATGATCATACTGGACGATCAGACCTGTCCCGTGGGGTTCGTACTGAATCTCGAAAAGTTCTTTGCCCGTGAGTCCTGTGGCTGGTGTACGCCTTGTCGGGAAGGGTTGCCGTGGGTGGCGAAAATTTTGATGTCCTTCGAGGAAGGACGCGCAACCAGCGACGATTTGTCGCTGCTTGAGATGCACACCAAGTGGCTTGCGCCCGGGCACACCTTCTGCGGTCTCGCACCCGGTGCGATGGCTCCGTTGCAATCGGCCTTGAAATATTTTCACGACGACTTCGAGCGGCACATCACTTCTGGGGGATGTCCCTGGAGCAGGAAGTCGGCACAACACAGGATCTTGGTCTAGGCCTATGGCTACCATCATCGTCGATAACAAGTCGTATACCGTGGATGAGCGGCAGAATTTGCTCGCTGCCTGTCTTGGACATGGGTTGAACGTACCCTATTTCTGCTGGCATCCAGCGATGGGATCAGTCGGTGCGTGCCGCCAATGCGCCGTCAAACAGTTTAAAGACGATCGTGATCAATCAGGCCGACTGGTGATGTCCTGCATGACGCCGGCTACCAATGGCACTCGTATCTCGATTGACGATCCCGAGGCGAAAGCCTTTCGCGCCTCAGTCATCGAATGGCTGATGGTGAACCATCCGCACGACTGCCCGGTGTGTGATGAAGGCGGTGAATGTCATCTACAAGACATGACGGTCATGACCGGGCATGTCTACCGGCGCTATCGTTTCCCTAAACGGACTCATCGCAATCAGGCCCTTGGCCCGTTCATTCGTCATGAGATGAACCGATGCATCCAATGCTACCGCTGCGTACGATTTTATCGAGACTATGCGGGTGGGCGAGACCTCAATGTCTTCGGGGCGCATGACGCCCTCTACTTTGGGCGGGAGCAGGATGGGACCTTGGAGAATGAATTCAGCGGCAATCTTGTGGAGGTCTGTCCTACCGGCGTCTTCACCGACAAAACCTTCTTTCACCACTATACAAGGAAATGGGACCTCCAATCAGCCCAATCGATCTGCCCACATTGCAGCCTTGGCTGTAATACGACGCCGGGAGAGCGTGACGGCATTTTGCGTCGGATCGCCAATCGGTTTAACAGTCACGTGAACGGCTATTTTCTGTGCGATCGGGGGAGGTTCGGCTACGAGTATGTCAATAGCGACAACCGAATCAAGCGAGCTCTTTTGCGGTCGGAACCCGACCGCACCAAGCCGGGAAAGCCGGAAGGAGTACCGCAGACCCTCGAGTTCGCAGCGGACTGCTTACGACGAGCCCGTGGGATCATCGGCATTGGTTCGCCTCGCGCGTCGCTGGAGGCCAATGTGGCCCTCCGGTCCTTGGTCGGACCTCAGCAGTTTTTTCTCGGCGTTGACGAACAGGAACACCGGCTCTTGTCCACCATTCTCACCTTTCTTCGGACTGGACCGGTGCCCTCCGCATCTATTCATGAGGCAGAACAAGCAGACGCGGTCTTGGTCCTTGGCGCAGACCTTTTGAACGAGGCACCACGCTTAGCACTTGCCCTACTGCAGTCCATCCGTCAACAGCCGATGGAACGAGTCGACGAGTTGAAGATTCCTCAGTGGGACGAGGCGGCTGTGCGCAACACCGTGCAAAACAGACGAGGCCCTCTGTTCCTCGCTGGGTATCAGCGTACCTGGTTTCATGCGTATGCAACCGACTCCTATTTCGCCGCACCAGACGATATTGCCCGGTTGGGATTCGCCGTGGCTGGATCGATCGGTCAAGGGGCGCCTTCCGTTCCTGATCTCAGCAGTGAGATCAGGGAGCTCGCTCAGCGCATTGCCGATGCGCTGACTCACGCCGAACGCCCGCTGATCATCGCCGGTACGGGAAGTGGCTCTCAATCGACGATTGAAGCGGCGGCCAATGTTGCGTGGGCCTTGCACCACAAAGGGAAACAGCCTCGGCTCAGCTTTGTTCTTCCGGAGTGTAATAGCGCAGGTCTCGCGTTGCTCGATGGCGGAAGCTTGAATGACGCGTTTGACTCGATCAGTCAGGGAAATGCCGATACCGTGATCGTGCTGGAGAACGACTTGTATCGACGCGCAGCCCAGGCAAAAGTCGATGCGTTCTTTGATGCCGCACAAACAGTGATTGTCATCGATTCCCTCGAACATCGCACGGCGGCGCGTGCCGACGTGCTCCTCCCGGCAGCCACAGTACTCGGAATCCAACGGGACCGTCGTGAATCAAGAAGGGCGAGCCCAGCGGTTCTACCAAGTGTTTGTACCGGACGGTGACGTCACGGAGAGTTGGCGGTGGCTGAGTGAGCTCGCTCGTGCCGCATCACAGGAGACCGATGGCGGATCTGGAGTGGCGACCTGGCGGAGTTTCGACGATGCGATCTCTGCCACGGCAGCGGCTGCTCCTGAACTGGCACGCATAGGAGAGGTCGCACCGTCTGCGAGCTTTCGTCTGGTGGGTCAAACATTTCCCAGACAGTCTGAGCGTTGTAGTGGGCGCACGTCGCTCATCGCTCATCTGACCGTCCACGAACCTCCTCCCCCGCACGACCCCGATACTGCGCTGGCTTTTTCTATGGAGGGATACCGCGGACCGCTTCCCTCACCGCTGATTTCCCAATTCTGGGCTCCCGGCTGGAATTCTATCCAGGCCGTGAATACCTATCAGGACGAAGTCGGCGGACCGTTACGTGACGAAATGCCGGGGTTACGGTTAATCGAGCCAGTCGCAACGAAGGCACCCTGTTGGTTTACCGCCATGCCACGTGCATTTCAGCCGACTTCGCATCAATGGTTGCTCCTGCCACTGCCCGCAGTGTTTGGAGGAGAAGAACTCAGCAATCAGTCTCCGGCGATTGCCGAACGCATTTCCCAACCGTTCCTGTCCTTGCATCCATCAGATGGAGCACGGCTAAGCCTTGCGGACCACAGCACGATTGACCTGGCGTTGCAGGGGACGACCTACCGCCTCGCTGTGCACCTCGATCCTTCCACTCCGGTGGGTACGACAGGTCTCTCACTTGTGCCTGAGGTATCTGGCGTAAGAGTGCCGGGTTGGGTCGATCTGTTTGAGGCGATCAAGACCGAACGAAGGCGGAGGGTTGCGTGATCGATTGGAGCCACACCGCGCTGACGATCGCCGTCATTCTTGGTGGTGGACTGACCTTGGCTGGGATGCTGATCTGGGTCGAACGTCGACTCCTCGGGGTTTGGCAAGAACGATACGGCCCCAACCGTCTGGGGCCAGGCGGTTGCCTGCAATCACTGGCGGATATGATCAAAATCTTCACGAAAGAAGATTGGATTCCGCCCTTCGCCGATAAAGCGGTCTTCGTGATCACACCGGCCATCGTCGTGATCACCGCACTCATGTCGTTTGCCGTGGTGCCGATCGCCCCCAGCTTCGTCGTCGCCGATCTCAACATGGGGGTCATGTTCTTTTTAGCCATGTCGAGTCTCGCCGCCTACAGTGTCATCATTGGAGGCTGGGCCTCCAATAACAAATTCGCGTTTCTCGGCAGCCTTCGGGCTATCGCGCAGTTGTTGAGCTATGAAGTCTTTATGGGGCTGTCGCTGATGGGAGCTGTGCTCCTAGCCGGGTCGTTCAACCTCAGTGACATTGTGGACGCTCAACGGCATCAATGGTTCGTGGTCCCTCAATTTCTCGGGTTTCTCGGTTTCTTTATGGCGGGACTGGCTGAAGCGCATCGCACCCCGTTCGATATGCCTGAGGCGGAAGCCGAGCTGGTCGCCGGCTATCACTCGGAGTACAGCGGGATGAAATTCGGGATGTTTTTTGTCGGCGAATACCTCAGCGTGATCTTGCTCTCAGCCATGACCGTGATCCTCTTCTTCGGTGGCTGGCACGGACCCTGGTTGCCGCCGGCGGTGTGGTTTGTCTTAAAGATGTCCGGCTTCATCGTCCTGATCATCCTCATTCGGGCGACGTGGCCGCGATTCAGATTTGATCAGCTGCTGACATTCGGCTGGAAGGTTGTGATGCCGCTCGCGTTGGTCAATCTCCTTGTGACTGGCGGTGTGGTGCTCTGGAAACAAGGTTGAGGCGTTTATTTGGTTTATTTCGTTGAGTTCAGAACCAAACAAACATAGAACAACCAGACGAACCAAACAAACATGAAAGTTATTCTGCTACATCCGCGATCTCGTTGCTCGGTCTCTGGATCGTCTTCAAGCGGACCTTTACCAAGCCGGTCACGGTTCAGTATCCAGAAGAGCGACCCTATTTGCCTCCACGCTGGCGTGGACGAATCGTCCTAACCAGAGATCCTGACGGAGAAGAGCGCTGTGTCGCCTGCTACCTCTGCTCTGCGGCTTGTCCTGTCGATTGCATCGCGCTTCAGGCCGCGGACAATCCAGATGCTCACGAACGCCGCTATCCTGAATTCTTCCGGATTAACTTTTCGCGCTGCATCTATTGTGGAATGTGTGAGGAAGCCTGTCCGACCAATGCGATCCAACTTATTCCAGATTTTGAACAGAGCGAATATGCACGCCGGAACCTCGTCTACGAGAAGGAAGACCTCCTCATCAGCGGGACCGGCAAGTATCCCGACTATAACTTTTATCGAGTGGCCGGCGTGAAGACGCGCGATAAAGACAAGGGACAAGGTGAATACGAGCTTCCACCGGTGGATGTGAGGAGTTTGATGCCGTGAGTCTCGCACCTCTCGTTTGTCGCGCCTGTCGCGCGTGAATTGGACTATGGAAGCTCTTTTCTACATCGCTGCTGCCGTCACTCTCCTGGCGACGGTGCGCGTCATCACGCATGTGCATGCGGTCCACGCGCTGCTCTACCTGGTCGTGGCGCTCATCGCACTGGCGCTGATTTTCTATTTGCTCGGCGCGCAGTTTGCCGCAGCGCTCGAAATCATTATTTACGGCGGCGCCATCATGGTGCTCTTCATTTTTGTCGTGATGCTCCTGGGGCCGCTCGCCGTTGAACAGGAACGGACGTGGCTCACGCCGAGCGCATGGGTAGGACCCAGTATCCTGGCCCTGGTGCTCCTGGGTGAGGTGGGATACCTCATTGCGGTCGGAGACCATACCTCGATCGCTGTCACGGAAACCAGACAGAAAGGGGTCTCCATCGCCCTCTATGGACCCTACATCATTGGGGTGGAATTGGCTTCCATGCTGTTACTGCCTGGGCTGATCGGCGCCTATCACTTAGGGCGTCGTATATCGAAAGAGGCTCGTTGATGTTGAGCACGCCCGCGTTGGTGTTGTCCATCATGCTGTTTGGCCTCGGATTGGTCGGTCTCTTGAGTCGACGCAACATTCTATACATGCTGCTGTCGCTTGAAATCATGCTGAATGCCGCCAGTCTCGCGTTCATTGCCGGGGGAGCTCGTTGGGGACAAGTCGATGGTGAGATCATGTTCTTGTTCATCCTCACCCTGGCGGCGGCTGAAGTCTCCGTGGCACTGGGTATCGTGCTCCAACTGTCATATCGATTTCGTACATTAGACGCGGATGCATTCAGCGAGATGAAAGGGTAATCAACAAAATGTTTGTTTCGTTTGTTTGGTTTCTCTGGTTCATTTTGCCAACCAAATAAACCAGACAAACGTTCGGTGCACCAGATGAACATTCTTCGACTGCTTTGGCTTATCCCAGCCCTACCGCTCGCAGGCTTTCTATTGTTGGCCCTGTACGGCGGGCGCTTGTCTCGTCGGCAGGTGGCGTGGGTCGGTTGCGGTTCGGTGGGCATGGCAGCCGTAACCACTGCACTCGTCGGCGTCGATTTTTTCCAAGGCTTTCCGGATCGTGCATCCTACCATCAAACGCTGTGGAACTGGATCGACACGTCCGGCATGACGGTCGGAGTCTCCTGGTACCTGGATGCGCTCTCACTCCTCATGGTGGCGGTCATCACCGGTATCGGCTTTTTGATCCATCTGTACTCGGCCGAATACCTGTCCGGCACCGGGGAAGCGGGCGTCTCGGCGCCGGTGGGGCGGGAGGGTGAAGACCATCAAGGCTATGCACGGTTTTTCGCCTACATGAATCTGTTTGTCGCCGCCATGCTGACGCTGGTGTTGGCAGATAATCTGCTTCTGCTCTATCTGGGCTGGGAAGGGGTGGGGCTCTGCAGCTACCTCTTGATCGGCTTTTGGTACCGCGAACCGGAATACGGCACCGCCGCGCAGAAGGCGTTTATCGTCACTCGCATCGGAGACACGGCGTTTGCCATCGGGTTATTCATCCTCTTTACGCAACTCAAGAGCCTGTCTATCCAACAGGTCCAGAGTCTTGCGACAGAGGCGTGGCCGGTGGGCTCGAACGTTGCCGCGATCGTGGCGGTACTCTTCTTGATCGGGGCGGTCGGGAAGTCGGCACAACTGCCGCTTCAAGTCTGGTTGCCGGATGCGATGGCTGGTCCCACCCCGGTCAGCGCGCTCATCCATGCTGCCACGATGGTGACGGCGGGGGTCTACCTCATCGCTCGCATGCATCACCTCTTTGCGCTGGCGCCGCTGGTGCAAGAGGTCATCGCGGTGATCGGCCTCACGACGTTGCTGCTTGCTGCGACCAGCGCACTGGTTCAACACGACATTAAGCGGGTGCTGGCATACTCGACGATGAGCCAGATCGGCTATATGTTTCTTGCGCTCGGCGTCGGAGCTTGGTCTGCCGCGCTCTTTCATTTTCTGACCCATTCCTGCTTCAAAGCCCTGCTCTTCTTAGCAGCTGGATCCGTCATCCACAGCCTCCACCATGAGCAAGACATTTTCCGCATGGGAGGCCTTCGACGGCAGCTGCCGTGGACATTCTGGACATTTCTGATCGGCGCCGCGGCAATGTCCGGTGTCCCCTTGATCACGGCCGGGTTCTACAGCAAGGACTGGATCTTGTGGTCTGTCTGGTCCTCACCGTTGAGCCATCAGTGGATCTGGTTCGGCGCGTTACTCGGGACCATGCTGACCGGCCTGTACAGTTTCCGGCTGATCTTTCGGGTCTTTTTCGGAGAGGTCCGCACGCAGCCAACCGGCGAGCCTGGTCTTGCGATGCGCATTCCTCTTGTCGTGTTGGCGTTCCTCTCCCTCACCGTCGGCTTTCTCGAAGTCCCTCATACCCTGGGTCACCTGTCGCTCTTTGGCCCATACCTGTCACAGGTCCTGCCGATGATTGAGGCAAGACCGGGGATGGATGAATCGAGTGAAGCTCTTGAACAGCTCGCCGTGACAGTTTCGGCACTCCTCGGGATTGGCCTGGCTGCTGTCCTGTTCCTGCCAGGTTCCAACTTCGCGGCGCGATGGGCAAACCTAAGCACGGTTCGTCCCTTGGTGACATTTTTGCAAAGAGGGTGGGGGTTCGATCGATTGTATGATCGAGTGTTTGTACGGGCCTGGTTCCATCTTACCCGTAATCCAGGTGAGATCATCGACCGGGGGTACGAATGGCTGACTGTTGGCGCCGAATCCTGCCATGGATGGATGAGTCACACTCAGACGGGGCATGTCCGTTGGTATGCTGCCACCATTGTCGTCGGGACGCTGATGTTACTTGGTCTTTTTGCGATGTAAATCGTATGGTCCTCTGGCTGCTCATACTCATCCCTATGCTGGCGGCGCCCCTCGCGTGGATCGGCCAACAGTGGTCACGCCACGCCGCTCGCTGGATCGCGATCGGTGCCTTGGCGACCGATTTGTGCCTGGCGCTTCTGCTCTGGAGCCAAGACCGCTCGGTTCAGACTTCAGGTCAGGGTTCATGGCTCTTCGAAAGTCACACGAGTTGGATTCCTCGGTGGGGCATCAGCCTCCATCTCGGCCTCGATGGTCTCAGCTTGGTGCTGATCCTCTTAACGGCCTTCCTCGGTCTCATTGCGATCGTCGCATCCTGGACAGAAATCCAAAGTCGGGTTGGGTTCTTTCACTGTAACGTCCTCTTGGCGCTCGGTGGGGTCATCGGGGTGTTTCTGGCGATCGACCTGTTTCTGTTTTTTTTCTTTTGGGAGGTCATGCTGGTCCCCATGTATCTCCTGATCGCCGTCTGGGGGCATGCTAATCGTCGGTACGCCTCGTTCAAGTTCTTCTTGTTTACGCAGGCGGGGAGTCTGTTGCTCCTGGTCGCGATCATTGCGATGGCACTCCTGCATCAGCATGAGACTGGTAGACCCAGTTTTGACTATGCCGACCTGATGGGACTGACGCTGAGCAAGGAAATGGCCTGGTGGCTGATGCTCGCCTTCTTTATCGGCTTCGTGGTGAAGCTGCCGGCTCCACCCTTTCATACGTGGCTACCTGACACATACACCGAAGCTCCAACCGGCGCGAGTATCATTCTCGCCGGATTGTTAGCAAAAACCGGCGCCTATGGATTGTTGCGGTTTACGGTCCCGATGTTTCCGGAAGTGATCAGTGACTTCGCTCCCATTGCCATGGGACTCGGTGCGATCGGCATTCTCTATGGAGCGGTCTTGGCCTGTTCTCAAACGGATATCAAACGATTGGTGGCCTACAGCAGCCTGAGCCACATGGGATTCATCCTGCTTGGTGCCTTCGCCATGACGGAATTGGCATTGCAAGGATCGGTGATGCAGCTGGTGGCGCACGGGCTGAGCACCGGCGCCCTCTTCATGCTGGCGGGAGCGCTTTACGAACGGTTCCAGACGAGAGACATGCGACAAATGGGTGGATTGTGGGGAATGATTCCACGCGTCGCTTCGATGGCGCTCTTTTTTGCCTGTGCGTCGCTCGGTCTGCCAGGCTTGGCAAATTTCATCGGCGAATTTCTCGTGCTGTTCGGGTCCTATTCCGTTCAGCCGTTCATCACGATCCTGGCCTCACTCGGCATGGTCATGGCCGCCATTTATTCGCTTGGCATGATGCAGCGCGCCTTCTTCGGCCCGCAGCGTGAAACCCATCTGGCACCGGACCTCTCGAATGTCGCGTTTGGAACATTGCTGCTTATGGCGGTCCTCCAGGTCTGGCTTGGTCTCTATCCGAAGCCGGTATTGTCCACCACGAGGCCGGTCATGGAAATGCTTGTCCGGCCGGCAGTGCCGTCATCCCATCTGACTCATCCATCGGAATTCATGCCGTCGTCCAGTCTCTTCACCTCTCACGTGAGCACCCCATGACCCTCCAGGATTTTATTGCCCTTGCCCCTATTCTCGACCTCGGAGCGTTCTGCGTCATCACGATGCTCGCCATCGCCTTTAGGCGGAACCATGCGAGGATTGCCGTCTTTGCGTTCATGTCGTGCCTGCTCACACTGGCGACTCTGCCCTGGGCGGCAACGGCGACCCCACGAGCGGTCACGGCGTTACTGATGGTGGATCGCTATGCCTTGTTGTACATGGGACTCGTACTGAGCACGGCGATGGTTGTGATCGGACTGTCGTACCGTTATTTGAACATCCAGTTTCGTGAGCAGGAAGGCATCGAGGAGTATTACCTCCTGCTCTTACTCGCGACCTTCGGTGGGCTGGTGCTGACCGTTTCAGCGCACTTCGTATCCTTTTTTCTGGGGCTCGAACTGCTCGGTCTTTCTCTGTGCAGTTTGATCGGGTATGTGCGAACCAGACGCCACCCAATGGAAGCCGCGGTGAAATACCTTCTGCTCTCGATCTCCGCCTCGGCGATCCTCTTGTTCGGCATGGCCCTGCTGTATTTTGAAAGCGGCTCCATGACGTTTCGCGGCGTGGGGATGGTGGTGAAACAGGTGCAGACAGTGCCAGGACTCTGGCTGGGAGGTGTGGTCCTGGTCTTTGTCGGTGTCGCATTAAAACTCGGGCTGGCGCCGTTTCATATGTGGATTCCCGATGTGTACCAGGGCGCCCCAGCCCCCATTACGGCGTACATCGCCACGGTGTCCAAGGGAGCGCTAGTGGCCTTGCTACTTCGTTTTGTGACCGATGTAGGGGCATTGCAACTACCCTCGCTGGTCCATCTGTTTAGTCTCCTCGCCGTTGTGTCGATGATCACAGGGAACGTGCTCGCCCTGTTTCAACAGAATGTCAAACGGCTCCTGGCCTATTCCTCGATTGCACATGTCGGGTACCTGCTCGTGGCGCTGCTGGCCGGCGGCCCTGCAGCTGCTGAAGCTGTTACCTTCTATGTGATCGTGTATTGTGCCATGACATTAGGGGCTTTTGGTGTCGTGACCGTGCACTCACGCGAAGGAGGGGACGCGGAACGTTTCGAGGACTATCGGGGGTTGTTTTGGACTCGGCCCTGGCTCGCCGCCATGCTGGCACTGAGCCTGTTATCGCTGGCCGGCATCCCGGTGACGGCTGGGTTCATCGGAAAGTTTTATGCGATCGCGGCCGGCGTCGACGCCGGCCTGTGGTGGCTCGTGTTGGCTCTGATTGGGAACAGCGTCGTCAGCCTGTACTATTATCTTCGACTCATCGTGACGCTGTTCGGCGAGGACCCAACTCAGGCAACGGTTCCTCAAGGACAGGCGGTGCAGTCGACACATGCGGCAGGCTGGACAGCCGTCTTCTCCCTCAGCCTCGTTGCATCGATCATCCTCCTCTTGGGAGTTTATCCAGAACCGCTGATCCAGCTCATCCGTGATTCCGTGAGTAACCTGCTCATGGTGGCTGCGCAGAGACCATGAATAATCATGGATTCTGCCGGTGATCTCTTTCCTTCTCGTCATTCCCGCGTGCTTCAAGCGGGAATCCAGGAAATCCGGAACGCCTGGATGCTCGCCCCGCGCCGCAGGCGCGGGCATGACCCCACCTCATGAGACCGAGTCATGTGCCCAGCTTGCGAGGAGTTCTGATCGGTTGGTCCTGATCACATCCGTTCAACTGCGGAATCCAGGATCATTTCAGGAGGTTCACAAGGAACTAAAGAAATAGCGATCTTCCAACGTGTTTCTTACACACTGTGTTTGTTTCAGGAGGCATGAGCGAAGGGATCAGTTCATCGGAATGATCGTCGCGGAGACTTCGTTTGGCAGCAGTAGGGTAGCCGCCGCGCGATTCTGTTCGTCCGGTTGAATCAACGCGAACAACGGCACCGGCTGTGGCACGCCGCCTGGCGGCATGGCCAGCATGGCGGGAAAGTCGATCAGCGGCGAGAGCGTGGCTTGGCTGGCGATGCGAAGCCGAAAGGCCATCAACACATCCCGCAACCGCTCAGCCTTCTCTTCCTCCGACATCGACTCACCGGGCGCGATCCCGATTTCCCAGAGCGGCTTCGTCACCGTGACAGGGAAGGTCAGGCCGAGTTTTTGCGCATCCATTGACACATCAATCAAGACTCCGGCCTGAATCGCCTGGTGGCGATTCGTGATCTGCTGGTTGGCCGGGATATCTGTCCTCGCCTCCAGCGCTTTACCGGGATGAGTTTGATCTTCGAGTTTCGGTTCTTCTGCTGTCGGTAACGCTGGAGCTGCTTCAAAAGGCGCTTTTTCGCTTGAGGCGTCTTGATTGGGTGTCACAACGGTCTCATCCGGCAAAGCGGGAAGGGCATGCATCAACCCTTCATACACTCTTTTAGCGGATTCGGACCAGGCGGGATTCACCGGTCGACCTGAAAACGCCGCTTCGGCGGCTTTCCGCTCATCGTGAGTAAGCACCCGTGGGGTACGTGTCGTATCCATGGCCACGAGATAAGCTCGGACACCCACAAGTCAAGGGCTAGTCGGGCAGACGCCGGCCCTTCGTTTCTGGAGCAAACAAAAGCACAATAAGTCCGAGCAGATAGATCAGCGCGACGGTACTGGCTGCTCGCCCAAACGTACCCAATGTCGTGACCAGCCAGCCGGTCAGGAGGGGGGAGGCCGACGCCAAGACGCGCCCCGCGTTGAAACAGAATCCAGCCCCTGTCGCCCGTAACTGTGTGGGGTACAGCTCCGGGAGATAGATCGGAAATCCGCTGAAGATCCCGTTGTTAAAAAATCCCAAGATCGGCAGGAGCATCAAGACACCGGCATAACTCGAAGGCACTAAATACGTGACCGGCAACATGATAAAACTTCCGAGGCACATGAAGGCGAATACCGGCCGCCTGCCGAATCGATCTGCTAGAGGGCCGAATCCGAGATAGCCGAAGATCGCCCCGGCGTTCAACGCCATGATGGCATAGCTGACATATCTGGTGAGTATTACTGAATCTTGCCCCTTCAAGTCCGGTAATTCACGAATTAGGGTCGGGGCCCAATTCGTCGCCCCCCAAAGGCCAAATACCGCGACAAAGGCCAATGCTGAACCGACCAACGTCGCTCGCCGTAAATCACCATGAAAGATGGCCGTCAGAGGAACAGCTTGCTGCTCATGCGCATGGGTCCAGCGTTCCGGCTCCTTGACCCACCAGCGAACGAGCAGGGCGACAAATGCGGGTAGGATACCGATCACAAATAATCCTCGCCAGCCATAGGCATCTCGTAACGTGAGATTCATCGTGGCAGCTAAAAAGAACCCCACGGCCCAAGCCGATTGGAGAATCCCTGCCGCTTTAGCGCGCTTCTCTTCCGGCCATGTTTCCGCCACGATGGCTGCGCCGGCCGCCCATTCACCGCCGATACCGAGCGCGGTCAGAAATCTGGCTATTGCCAGGTGCCACCAGGTTTCCGCCAAGGCAGCGGCGCCGGTGAAGACGGCGTAGATGATGATCGTGGCGATCAGGATCTTTGTCCTGCCGAATCTATCAGCGAGAACGCCGAACGTGATGCCGCCGATCGCCCAGCCGATGAGGAAAATGGAAAAGATAATGCCGCCGTACCAGCCGATTTGCTCGGCGGTCGGCGGGCCGTTCGCCGTATGCAGCAAATCGTGCAAGGCCGGATGCAAGACAATGGCATAAATCGTCGCGTCCATCGCATCGAACACCCATCCCAGCCAGGCAACGAATAAGACCAACCACTGGTAGGGTGTCACACCGGATCGCCAAGATGTTTCCATCACACCATTGTCTCTCTGCGTCTCATGTCTTGGGAGTTGCGTCAGGCTAGAGTTGTTCAATGCAGGAGTCAAGGTGAAGCCCGCTAAAGACGCGTGCTATAGTCCTTCGCCATGGCGCGAATGAACTATTACCAGGTGCTGGGCGTCTCGCGAGAGGCGTCCGACGAGGACATCAAAAAGGCCTATCGAAAGCTGGTATTTGCACACCATCCTGATCGGAATCCCAATAAAGCAGACGCGGAAGAACGGATCAGAGAGATCAACGTCGCGTATGAGATCGTCGGTGACCCCGAAAAACGCAGGAGCTACGACCGGTTGTCCTGGGGATATGAGCCACGCGATGAAACGGTCGATCCCGGCATTATCCTCGATGAAATGGAGCGGAAGTTCTTCGATGAAGGCAGGAAAGAATTGTTCGCGCTCTTGATGAAAGATGTGAAGCGGGTGAAGGCGGAGTTGACTCTTGTTCGAGAACAGGTTGTGGCCGAGCAGGGCTACGATTCATTTCTGGAGCGCGTGGTGGCCGCACGCGCGTCGGCAATTGTGGACGACTTCGTGACGGATGAAATGGACGCACGAAAACAACGTCTAATTGAAGTGGCGGTAGAGATGCTAGTGTCACAGGGGGTGACGAAGCGCGGCGACGAGGGCGGGATTCGAGCACTTCGGAATCGTCTCGAAACGGCCTTTCGTAACGGTCGCATGCACGGCATCGCGTCGGCGCTGGAGCTGTTCTACGAACGGCGATAGTCTCCCGGCGCCGGAGTCCTACTGCACCAGGGCATTCTTGATCTTTTGGTCCGGTCCTGCGTATTGTTCCATCTCCACGATAGACGGGTGCCATAATGCCGGCGCGTATTCTCATCGCCGATGACGACCCCGATATCCTCTCCGGTCTCAAACAACGCCTCGAATGGTGCGGGCATCAGACCATGACGGCGAAGGATGGGGCGGAAGCCCTGTCGGCCATTCAGCAGGAACGGCCGTCTCTCGTTCTGCTCGATCTTGAACTGCCGATCATGACCGGGATCGAAGTCCTGGAGCATCTCAGGAACGGAAGTCCCGGCGCGGGGTCGGACCGCCACGCGCCGGCCGCTAGCCAGACCATCACGCCTCCGGTCATCATGTTGACGGCCTTCGGGACCATCAATCGAGCGGTCGAAGCCATGAAGCTGGGAGCCGTGGATTTTTTGACGAAACCGTTCGATCTCAATCATCTGGAATGCCTCATTCGCCATGTCCTCGACAGGCAATCGCTCGCGAAAGAGGTGACACAACTGCGTTCGCAGATTGAATCGCGGTACACGACGATCGTGGCCGAGAGTCGGAAGATGAAGGACGTGCTGGCTTTCGCGCAGCGGGTCGCTCCGTCGGAGGCCGCTGTTCTGGTGCTGGGCGAAACAGGGACCGGCAAGGAACTCCTGGCGCGGGCGATCCACCGATGGAGCGGGCGGGCCGATCGGTGCTTCATGGCCGTGAACTGCGCGGCGCTGCCTGAACAGCTGTTGGAGAACGAGCTGTTCGGTCATGAGCGGGGATCCTTCACCGGAGCGAACCATATGCAGGAAGGCAAGATCGAAGCGGCGGAAGGAGGGACCGTCTTTTTCGACGAAGTCGGCGATATGCCGTTGGCGCTCCAGAGCCGGATGTTGCGCCTGTTGCAGGAGAAGGAATTTCACCGAGTCGGCGGCACGCGCCAGATTCGAGTGGATGTCCGGTTCATTGCGGCGACGAACAAGGATCTGGCTCTAGCCGTCCGGCAGGGGACGTTCCGCGAAGATCTCTACTACCGGCTCAACGTGTTGCCGGTCACGCTGCCGCCGTTGCGCGAGAGGCAGGAAGACATCCTGGCTCTCGCCGCGCACATGATCGCGCGCGAGGGAGGACGGTACGGATCCGAGAAGAAGCGGTTCACCTCGCAGGCGGAGGAGGCGCTCTGCCACTACCATTGGCCCGGAAATATCCGAGAACTCGAGAACGTGGTCGCGCGCGCGGTGATTCTGTCGGATGACCAAGACATTCAAGCCGAGCTTCTTGGGCTGCCGGCAGTGGGGCCGGCGATCGATAAGACCCGTCAAACTGAAGACGCGACGCCTTTGTCTTACCATCACTCAATGGAATCGCACAGCCGATGGCTGATTCAGGAAGCCTTGCGGAAGGCAGAGGGAAATCAAACCAGGGCGGCGGCTCTGCTGAAGATGCAGCGGACCTACTTCACGAAATTGCTCAAACAGAAAGGCATTGCTGTCAAGCGGTCCGACTCATGAGCGGGATATCGTCCGGTTTACGCGAGGGCGCTGAAACGGGAAGATCAACAAAGAACCGGCAGCCTTGTCCCACCGCGCTTTCGACTCGTACCGACCCTCCGTGCAGATCCACCAGTTCCTTCACGATGGAGAGACCGAGTCCTGCGCCCCGCGCGTGTGTGCCGTTCGAACAACGGTAGAACGGCAAAAAAATTCTGTCCATCTCTTCCGAGGGAATCCCGCAGCCGGAGTCGGCGATGCAGACCGTGACCCCCACGCGGGAGCCTTCGGTCGTCACGCGGATATCGCCGCCGGGAGGTGAGAACTTGATGGCGTTGTGGATCAGGTTCGCAAACACCTGCCGCAGCCTGTCGCCGTCGCCCCAGACGCAGTCCAGCGACTGGGATACGTCCACATGCAGCGACAGCTTCTTCTGCGTCTGGTCCTGAAGGAACGCGAGCAGCGCGTCCTGAATGATCCGATCAAGCCGCACCGGCGTCGGGCTGAATGGGGCTCGCCGACCTTCAAGGCGCGAAAGATCCAGCAAGTCGTCGACCATGCGCCGCAAGCGCTCGGTGTTTTCCTGAATGCGCTGCAGCGTCTCGCCTTGACGCGGTGTCATCGAGCCGCCGACGCCATCAAGCAGGTTGGAGAGGTGAACAGCCATGGCGGTGATGGGTGTCCGCAGCTCGTGCGAGGCGCTCGACACCAAGGCCGTCTTGAGGTGATTCAGCTCTTGAAGTCGGCGGTTCGCCTGTTCCAATTCGGCCGTGCGCCGCTGGATCCGTGTTTCGAGAGTCTGGTTCAATTCCAGTAGATCTCGTTCGTGCTGCTCGATCGAGCGGACCATGTTGTTGAATGTGCGCGTCAGGTCCCCGATCTCGTCGGACGAGGCGGGGATTGCGTGGGCCGAGTAATCCCCGGCTTCGAGCCGTGACGCCGCAGCCGTCAGTGATCTGATCGGAGCGTTGATCCGCCGGGCAAGGTAGAACACGCCGACGGTACCGATCACAATGGTCAGCCCCGTCAGACTCAAAACCTGAAACACCAAGGCGCGCAGCAACGTCAGAGCATGAGCGTCGGACAGGCCAACCTGGACGGTTCCAATGCGAGTTCTCGACGGGGCTCGTTCCTGGGCTAACAGATCCGATGTTTCCTCAAAAGTGAGGCTCAACGCCGGATCGTTGTAGTAGGTGGTGGATGGACTGAGAACCGGCAGCGCAATGTCGAAGTATCCAACCACGCCTCCCTGGGGATACAGCAAGAGTCCGGGAATCCGTCCCAACAATGAGGGGGCCGACTCTACGAAGTGAGGAACGTCTTGATCGAGAAGGACCGGACGTACGACCGGTTCACCAGGGACCGGATGTAGAACGGAAGGCATCGACAATAAATCCGCGCCGTGCTGATCGATGAAGAGTCGGCGCCAATCCCCATTGCCGGCGACGCCCAAAAGCCGATCGTCCGAGCCTCGGACCACCACATAGGCGACGTGAGGGATAGTCAGCAGGCCGATGATTTGTTCACGGATCTGCGTCGAGTCGCCGACCAGGATGCTGTACCGATTGCCCACGGCGAGATGTCGAGCCAGAACGACGCCGTTATCGATAAGCCCATTCGTGACGACGGCAGCCTGGTCCTTGATGAAGAACCAGGCTTGCGCGGAACAGGTGAACACCACGATCACGCTTGTGAACAGGACCAACTTGGTCCACAGAGTCAGTCGAAGCGTAGTGGATGTCGATGTGGGCGGGGCCGTCATAGCGCGGGTTCCTTGTCGCGCTGTCGAGAATAGGGTGGCTTATGGAATCAGGTCCTTCATCGTTTCTCGCTGAGCCACGGCTCCCGGTCCGCCATACAACACGGTGGCGAGACGCAGCACCTCTTTGGAAGGGCCCAGCCCAAAATATTCGGCCGCATTGAGGTTGAGGGCCAACTGTGGGCGCGCGGGATCTTGAAGTGGTTGCCGAGACGGAGATCCGCCTCTCAGGATCGCCCTGGCAAGGTCTCCGGCCTGCCGACCGATGTCCCGCGCGTTGATCACCAGAGCGCCGAGCGCCCCCTGCTGCACAAGCGTCGGTGAGAAACCGAACATCGGCACCTTTGCCTCCAGCGTGGTTTGGACGATGAATTCCATGGAATCTTCGGTGATGACCGTCTGGTCTTGCAACAACCAGAACAGATCAATCGTCGGCAGCACCCTGCGCAATGCGCCGGGAACGTCCGATGGGTTTTCGACAGGCACGGTGATCAGCTGGAGTCCCAGCTTGCGGGCGACACGCTCCGATTCCGTGACCAGCGCTCCGGTCTGACCTGGATCGTACAAAAGGCCGATGCGGCGGGCGTGCGGTGTCAGGGTTTGGATCGATGCAAGCTGGGCGGCGGGAGGCACACGCATCAGAATCCCGGTCATGTTCTGCGCGGGCAGCCCGTGCGATTCCGGATTCAGGACCAGGCAGAACACCACGGGTGTATCGACGAGTTCCAACTTTGCGGCAAGCGCCGCCTTCAGGCCGACGGCCAGCACCAATGCGGGCGGCGCCGCGCGTAACGACGTGGCGATCTCTCGGCCTCGTGCCAGGTTGCCTGCGAGATTGTATTCCGTGATTGTCGTGTTCGGCGGCAGCGTCTCACGAAAGGCCTGAACCGCTTGATTGTAGTAGGCCACATCGGCCGACTTGAGAATCGCGACTTCGGCAGCTGAGGCGGTCGACGCGGACGAAGCCAAAGAACCGAGGAGCAATACAGGGAAGCGAGTCAAGAGAGAGGGAGCAGGGAGCAGTCCTCTGTGAGGAAATAGTCCGATCGATTCGAAAGAGTGGGAACTCCTGTTCGGTCATCGTATCACCTGTTGACCGATTTTTTCGCCCTGACCATCCTACCATAGCCCAGGTCCACCAGCATGATGGCTCTCCTGCCTCAGCACTCAGGACCCAGCACTCAGCACTTTTTAGCAGTATCGCAGCGTCACCCAGCCCATCACTCGGCTGCCGATCAGGTCGCCCAAGGGATGTTCCCGATGTTGTCATTGAGAGCGTTGAACGCGGATATCGCCACCTCCGCCTCACGGCGATAACCAGCCACCGCGGCCTCCTGCCAGAACCGATAGGCCCCGCGCAGATTCAGGAGATGGTAACTTTCGACGAACGAATCGGGTGGGACTACGCCAAAGGCGGAGAACATCGAGAAGGCGGGTGAAAGCGGGTACGTGGCGGCGCCGACATAATGATAGGCCATCTCGCCGCTGAGGCCGTTCTCCCATTGGGCTCGCAGGCCGGCGTTGTACTTGAACCTGGGCCCGCCTCGTTGGGAAGTTCCCGTGAGGGTCTGGCCGATCTCCTGATACGCAAAGTTGCCGAATCCGCTCAGCCACTTTGTTGCGAGAAATTCCAGGCCGGCCTCGCCCCCATAGATATCCGCTGATCCACTGCTGTTCATGGCGGCTAGGGATAAAGGTGATCAGGTCCGAAATATGGTTAAAAAAGAGCGCGGCACGAATGCGGAGCCGGTGTTTCACGTACCAACCTTGATACTCCAATTCATAGGAAACGATTTGTTCAGGACTGAGGTCAGGTAGCCTCGCACGATGATCGGTGGGGGAGAGAGGGATGGGAGGAGGGAGCGTGGTCACGAGCTCGAACGCCTGATGCGGTCTCAAAATGGGTCGGGGGGCGGTACCCCACGGCAATAGTTGCCCGAATAGTGTGATCGGGGACCGGGGTAAACAGGAGCGATCCGCGCGGGCTGATGGTCGGATTGATAAAGGAGTCGAAATCGTAGCGCACCCACCCACCAATTTGGAACATCGGGAGTAGGTTTCCATTCATCCTGGAGGTAGAGTCCCAGCCGATCTTCCGTGCTAGATCCAGCGATAAAGTTACCTGCGAAGGGTATTATGGCGGTAGTTGATCCCATAGGTCAGGCGATGGGTGTTGCCACTTGAAGAGCATGCTGAGCCTCGATATTGTAGGTATGCCCTCGAAAGCTTCGAATTGGACCTCAAGTTGCGATCGGTGAAACGAAGGAATGGGTGAAGAAGCGGATTGAAATCATAGTGCCGTCGAAATAGTAACCGTTCCAAAACGCCCTGACAAAGAAACTCGGCCGATCATAGGCTATCTGGGAATACCCGAAAGTGGGTGTAGAGGACTTTATGGATGGGCCACTTACGTGGCCATCGAAGTCAGTCACATCGACAAGGCCTCCTGAAAACGAGAGCTTGGATTCACTCCCAGGGCATATTCCGTCTGCACATTGAACTTGTTGTCGCGATAAGCCAGCGCACTGCCGTTCCGCCACTGCTGGTTCTGATCGTGGCCGTAGGAGAGACGGAAACCCAATTTCTTATACCTGTTGGCATAGACTGCGGCGCTGCTGATCGTGCCATAGGCCCCGCCGCCGAACTGCCCAGTCGCTCCCTTCATCTCCTCCGGCGATTTCGTGATGATGTTGATGATGCCGTCAAACGCGTTGAAGCCATAGAGCACCGAGGCAGGACCTTTCTGGACCTCAATGCGTTTGATCTCCGGCAAGGTGACCGGGATAGCTTTCCAGTACACGCTCCCTTGCAAATCCACATAAATGGAGCGGCCATCCACCAGCACCAGTAGTTTGTTGGTGATGAGTTGGTTATCCCCCCGCATACTCACGTTAAAGTCAGCCCCCGTGACCTGCATGACTTCCAGACCCGGAATGCGACGGAGTACCGTGGGCAGATCTGGGGCGCCGGACCGGCGGATGTCTTCATCCGTAATCACATAGACGTTCGACGGGGCCTGCGAGATCGGCTGCTCATGGCGGGCCGCGATCGACACGGTTTCTTCCTTGAGATACAGCAATTCCGCATCCCGTTCTGCCTTCGCGTCGCCCCGCAGCTCCGCGACCGGCAGGGACTCATACTCAGCCATGCAGATTCCGATCCCAAAGAGATGGGGACCTCCAAGGTGAGAGATGAAAAAAGAACAGAAGAGAGAGAGGAGGAGAAGTGCTCGGAATCGCATCACTGTTGCCACAGTGGGACTCCTCTGATCTCAAACACCAGCCACTCTAGGACCGTGCGATGAACACGGTCAGGTGAATCCATTCCGATGCACCTGCATCGGTTCCCATTCAGCCGATTCGATACAGGCGGTCGAAGACGCCCTGCACGTCCAATCAATAGTTGCGTCGGTACAGAGAAGGAAACAGTAGATGAATAAGAATAAGAAAGGGGGGCAGGCTCGCGTCATAGTGGCTCCGTTGATGGATTTCCAGCATGACGAGGGTGCCATCCTAGCACAACGTCAAACGCGATCTCCATTCGTAATTCGAATACTCTGGATGCCGCATGAATCGGATTGGATTCAGCTGCATCGGTTCAGATTCAGCTGATTCGATACAGTGGGTTGAAGAAGATCAGGCTAGGTCACGCGAGTTCTCGCGAAACCGCCTGATTTTCCACAGTGGTTGTGTCGTTCAGTGGATTGAAGCGCGTCGCGTCGGCCAGAGCATGAGAATTGCTATTTCTACGTAGCAATCGCCAAGCCGTGAGGAAACATGCTTGATCATATGCACCCAAAACAAGCTGGGATTGAAACCGGACAGGCAAGAAACGGTCAAGTCGGATTGGCCAATAGTGCGGCCATCCGTGCGCACAACAAGGAGGTCTCTATGACATCCTCTAAAAAATTGCTGTGGGGAGCCGTACTGGGATGTGCCATAGGAGGCGTGACGGTCCTGTGGCCGGCTCGGGCTTTGCCTGAAGCCACATCGATTAACGTCCCGATCGAGACGGTGGTCGATTACATCCACGCCGTCATCGCGGCTGACCGTGAGGTGTATACCAGGCATGCCGTGGAACGGATGCAAATAAAAGGGGTCGTCGCGGTGTCGGAGAAATGGGATGAAAGAAATACCTTGCCCCTTCCGGCCCAATTCCTCCTGGAATCCGGACGCTATGCCGGCAAGATGGGCGTTGGGGTGCAGTATCGGCTGATCAGTTTTTGGCCGATTAACAAACGCAATGTGGCAGCGAACGCGCTTGAAAGTATCGGGCTCGGCGCCGTCGCGACTCACCCCGATCGTCCCTACAAGGGTGTCACGAAGGTCGGCGACACCCGATATTTTGAAGCGGTCTATGCCGACCTGGCCGTCACTCCGGCTTGTGCCGGTTGCCACAATGCCCATCCCGACAGTCCGAAGCGGGATTTCAAGCTCAATGACGTGATGGGTGCGATCGTGGTCAGTATTCAGTTGGAGCAGTAACCGCACAGCGGCTTCGAAGAACCATGGCGCTGGGCCGCTGAGTGGATAGAAGTATCTGAAGGAAGTGCTGGGATTATGTCTTGAAGCATATCAAGATGCCGGCGAAGATCTGCCACGGTTTATCGGACTCCAGCAAATCGAGGCAGCTGGGTGAGCCATGACGTTACTTCGCGAGCGGTCCCGACACAAACTTGCCGGCCTTCATCACGCCCATAATCATTGTCTCGGTCTCGTAGCACTCGATCCGTCGAAGCGGGTTTCCTTTCAGGATCACAAGATCGGCTTCCATGCCTTTGGTCAGTGTGCCGACTGAATCCTGAATGCCGATGAGCTGGGCTGCCGTGGCAGTCGAGGCGACAATGGCTTCCATCGGCGTCATGCCAAATGCGACCATCCGTTCAAGCTCCTGCGCGTTATCCCCGTGGTAATTGAACGGCGTTCCGGCATCGGTGCCCATGGCGATAGCGATGCCGCTTTGATGCGCCTGTTTGAAGCTGGACCGGTGGCGCTTGGTCATGGATTTGGCTTTCGCCAATGCACTTTCCGGGATGCCGCAGCCTGGCCGGCATGCCGCCGTCGTAGCCAGAGCCGAAAGGGTAGGGACCATGTAGACTCCATAGCGCTTCATGAGTGCTCCCGACTCGTCGTCCAACAAGGTGGCATGTTCGATCGATCGAACCCCCGCAAGGATCGCGTTCTTCATGCCGGCGGCGCCATGAGCATGGGCGGCGACTCTTTTCCCAGCTTGCTGTGCCGCATCGACGGCTGCCGCTAATTCCTCCATCGTCATTTGGGCCTCGTCCGGCGAGGTGCCGGGCGTCAACACTCCCCCCGAGGCAATGATCTTAATGACCCCCGCGCCGACTGCGACCTGTTCAGCCACAGCCTGCCTGACCTGCTCAGTGCCTTCCACTTCTTGGCCGATGAACCGTGCGTGGCCGCCGATCATGCAGATGGCGCGTCCCGCGCCGACGATACGTGGCCCAGGCATCACGCCCGAGTCGATGGCTTGTTTCAGCGTGAAGATCGAATGATCGCGGGATCCAACGTCGCGCACCGTGGTAAATCCGGCGTCGATCGTCGCCTTCGCATGCGTGACCGACTTCAGTAACGTATAGGAAGGCTGCTCCGATTCGAGCGTGCCGACGACATCCGGCTCTCCGCCCAAGCAAAGATGGACATGACAGTCGATGAGTCCTGGGATAATCGAAAGGCCACGGCCGTCGATACGGACAGCCCCTTTGGGGATTCTGACCTCGTTGCTTGGGCCGACGGCTGAGATCTTGGCGTCACGGATCAGCAGCGTCGCGCGCTCGTGAACGGCTCCCGTCCCATCGATGAGGCGTGTGTGATGAATCGCAACGATCACAACCTAATGTCCTAGGCTGTATGTCTGAGCGGCTGCCTGCAGGGCGATGCCCGGAGTCAAGACCCAGCCGCTTCGAATACCGATTTCTTCCAATGCGTTCAATAGAGTCAGGACGTTCGCTTCCGTCGACGATTCGCCCATCAGTCCGATTCTCCAGACCTTTCCCTTGAGTGGGCCAAGGCCTCCGCCGATTTCAATCCCGAACGTTTCGAGTAGTTGGGATCGGACGGCTGCCTCATCGATGTGTGCTGGAATGGTGACGCAGGTCAGTGTCGGAAGTCGCCGATCAGGGGGAGGCAACGGGTCGAGACCGAGCGCCATCAGTCCCGCGAGCAGCGCGTGGCTATTCAACCGATGGCGGGCAAACCGGGCTGGAAGCCCTTCTTCCTCGATCAGGCGCAACGCCTCCCGCAAGGCATAGAGCATCGAGATCGGCGCCGTATGATGGTACGCACGGTTGTGCTCCGTCCAGTAATCCGCAATGAGCGACAGGTCCAGATACCAGCTTTGACAGGGAGAGCGGCGAGTCTTGACGACGGACAGTGCGCGCTCGCTTAGCGTCAAGGGAGCCAAGCCGGGGGGGCAACTGAGACATTTTTGCGTGGCGCTGTAGCACACATCGATGCCCCATCGATCAACTTCCACGGGGATTCCACCAAGCGATGTGACCGCATCGACGATCAGCAACGCGTTGTACTGACGACACAGGGTGCTGATCGGTTCGAGGGGTTGCCACGCTCCCGTCGAAGTTTCAGCATGCACCAGCGCAACGGCCTTGACCGGACTCGACTGCCGGAGCGCTGCGGTAATCGTATCCGGTTCGATCACCTGCCCCCACGGAACTTCCACTCGAATAGCCTTCCCTCCGCAGCGCTCAACGATGGCCGCGAGTCTGGTCCCGAATACACCGTTGATGCCCACGATGACGGCGTCGCCCGGTTCAACGACGTTGACGACCGCCGCTTCCATCCCGGCTGATCCAGTTCCGGAGACGGCAATCGTAAATTGATTGGTGGTCGAGAAGACGCGGCGCAAGAGGGTCTGAATATCGTTCATCACTCTCAAGAATGTCGGGTCCAGATGTCCGACCAGCGGAGTGGCCATGGCTTGGAGTACTCGAGGATGCACCATGCTGGGGCCGGGTCCCAAGAGCAACCGCCGTGGGGCGACAAAATGTTCCATCACAATAGGCTCCTTAGATCGGGCGGTTAGTATAGCCAAGTATGATGGGTAAGGCTATGTGAGAAACACCTGCTGGAAGTGCTCCGTAGCCACTTTGAGGGGATTCGGCAGGGTACAGGCCCATGGTATAGTCGGCAACCCATGAGCGAACAGACACTTTCGATCGGACGATCATCGGATTTCCCGCAGCGCGACCATTCTAAAGTTCCCGAGCAATCGATTGCCCCGTATAGCTCTCGATGGTCTCTGGTTGTGAGCGGGGTCTGCGCCGGCATCCTGGTTGCGGCACTCGGCGCCATTCTCTGGTTTTCGGTGACCCAACCCAAACTCCAGCGATTTGAGGAGCCGGATCGCGCGCTTGATCTGATGGTCAGCCGGATGTTGGACGCACAAGACAGCCTTCGTCGAGCGCCGGAATGGCAGCAATGGCTGGCTGACTGGACGATGGGCAGCGATGATGAAGCCAGAGGGCAAGCCATCCAGTGGTACCGGGAATTAGTTGAGACGACCGATGATCCCCTCTCCAAGCTTCGGTTGGCCATCCTACTCGGGGAGTCCGGGCATGAAACGGCGGCACTCGCTGAAACCGAGGGATGGCAAAGCCGTGGTACGTCCGCATTGCTGTTCGGACAACTGATAGAAGCTGCGTATGGTCCTCAGCCGCTTGATAGGACACAAGAAGTAGAATTACAGGCCACGCTGGCAGAGGCGCTGCCGAGCGGATGGTTCTATGATCACCTTGCCGCACGGTTGGCACGGCGTGCAGGCAATCAGGATCTTCTGGCGACGGTTGAAGCGCAGAGCGCGCGCAGGGAGGATCGGGTTCAGCAATGGATTCGCCCATTGATCGCGTTCGAATTGATGTGCCTGGTGATTGGGTCGGTCATGCTGTTGGGTGTTGCCGGATGGCGGGGACAGCGGCAGGGACAGAGGATGGACATCCTGCGTCTTCATGTACCCGGCGTTCCGCCCTCTTGGTCTGGAGAAACTGCCGCGGCGGTCATCCTCCGAGGCGGCGCCTTAGGGGTCGTCACGACCGCAGTGATTCTGTCTACTTCGTCATTTCAACATGCGTCGTTGCGCGCATTGGCTATTCCCTTGGCCAACCTCCCGCTGCTGGCCCTCGCGTATGTCCAATTGCTCAAGCCGGCCGGCCTGACCTTCTCGAACGGCTTCGGTCTAGGGATCAAGCGAGATAACCTTGGACGCCTGGTCTGCATCGTGCTTGCGGTTGTCGCAGCCGGACTCTGGGGTGAATGGGTGATGGGACGGGCCGCCGAGTTCCTGAATTTGAATAACCACTGGACGGAATGGTTTGATCAGGATCTCGTGTGGGGAGCTCCGCCCGTCCTGGCCGTGAGTGTACTCGAGTATGTCATCTTCGCGCCGATCTTCGAGGAACTGGCGTTTCGTGGATTACTGTTCGCGATGCTTCGCCGCCGATTCGCGTTTTTCCCCGCCGCGATCATCAGCGCCACCATCTTCGCGCTTGCTCACGGCTACAGCCTGATCGGCTTCATCAGCGTATTTTGGAGCGGGTTTCTCTGGGCGTGGATCTACGAACGAACAGGGAGTCTGATTCCAGGCATGGTTGCCCATGCGCTCAACAACCTGCTCGTGTGCCTTACCGTGATGGCCTTGCTTCGTTGAGCGAGTTCCGCTGTAGCAACTCAAGCGTCTCGAAGAGATCTCTATAGCGCAGACCCGTGCCATCCAACTTCAGTAACTCGCGCATCCGCTTGTTCAACACCCGCTTCCCTGTTGAGTCGGTCTCCTGAGCGTCAACGGATCGAATATCCCATCGTTGCTCGACGACCTGACAGATCTCCATCCAGGTCCTCGGATTTCCATCGCTGACGTTGTAGATCCCGCCTGGTTCAGCAAGTTTGAGGGCTGCGAGGCAGGACGAAGCCAGATCCTCAACGTGGATCAGGTTGACATATTTGCGTGAGCGGTTCACTCGGCCTGTTCTGATCCACTCGACAGGATTGCGGCCTGGTCCATAGATCCCTGCAACACGCAACAGGATAGCTCCATAGGAGTTTCGCAATAGTTCCTCACCTTGTACACGAGGTTTTGTCAGGTCACCGGCGCTGTTTCGTCAACCCAGGGCGGAGGGTACTCGACTGCGGCGGAGACATCATAGGCGGAGGTACTACCGAGTACCACCAGGCGGCAGGTTCGTAGAGATGCGGCGTCGGCAAACTGCTGAACAGACTCGATCGGTACTGCGGGAAAGCACCACACGACATCGGATGATGGTGGAATCGCCTGCCACGTCTCAGGCCGTGCCAGATCGAATCGTATTCGTTGGTCAGGCCTCAGATGACTGAGGCGCCGATCTGGATCCCGACTGGTGGCGAAGACTTGAGTGTATCGGTGTTGGGCGAGGGGCAGGAGAAACTTGGCGGTGTAACCGGATCCGAGAATGGTGAGTGAATGATGCAAGATCGATCATGCTCCCTGCTGGTTGGCACGCAGTGTGCCAGCGAGAACCGATCAGAGTCCAACGAAAAAAGTCATTTTAGTTGGTGTACGTATTTCATCGTGCTATACGAAGAATAGATATCCACATGGAAGACGAACAAGAGGACACCACATGAAGACACGAGTGTCGCCATGGCTTGCTTTGCCGCTGCTGCTGTTGGCCGGCTGCCCGGACGGAGGAGGCGGAGAAGACGGAGGATTTGAAGAAACAGCACCAACCGGTGTAGCCGTCTCACCGAACGGAAGTTTTCTGTATGTGAGCAATCGAGGACTAAATAATGTGTCCGCCTACACGATTGGAGGGGCTGGAGCATTAACCCCGATCACAGGATCGCCGTTTCCGGTCGGGCTGAATCCCAGTGCCGTGACGGTCTCGCCAAACGGAAGTTTCCTGTATGTGAGCAATCAAGGGGCGGACACTGTGTCCGCCTACACGATTGGAGGGGCTGGAGCATTAACCCCGATCACAGGGTCGCCGTTTCCAGTCGGGGCGGGTCCCAGCGCCGTGACTGTTTCACCGAATGGCGACTTCCTCTATGCGAGCAATCAGGGTTCGAACAATGTGTCGGCGTTTACAATCACGGCTGGTACAGGGGTGCTGGTGCCGCTCGTTTCAGGAGTAGGAAACCCATTTGCGGCTGGGACAAGTCCCAGTGCCGTGACGGTCTCGCCAAACGGAAGCTTCCTGTATGTGAGCAACCAAGGAACGAACACTGTATCGGCGTATACAATCACGGTTGGTACAGGAGTGTTAGTTCCGATTGCAGGATCGCCGTTTCCGGTCGGGCTGAATCCCAGTGCCGTGACGGTCTCGCCAAACGGAAGTTTCCTGTATGTGAGCAATCAAGGGGCGGACACTGTGTCCGCCTACACGATTGGAGGGGCTGGAGCATTAATCCCGATCAGCAGGGTCGCCGTTTCCAGTCGGGGCGGGTCCCAGCGCCGTGACTGTTTCACCGAATGGCGACTTCCTCTATGCGAGCAATCAGGGTTCGAACAATGTGTCGGCGTTTACAATCACGGCTGGTACAGGGGTGCTGGTGCCGCTCGTTTCAGGAGTAGGAAACCCATTTGCGGCTGGGACAAGTCCCAGTGCCGTGACGGTCTCGCCAAACGGAAGCTTCCTGTATATGAGCAATCAGGGTGGAGGCGAACAATGTGTCGGCGTATACAATCACGGCTGGTACAGGGCGTGGTGTTAGCTCCGATTCTGCAGATCGCCGTAGGAATTGCAACGCCGGGTCGCCCATAAGCTTCTTCTTTAGAAGGATCGGATAGCCCGCGGTTCGGTCAATGCTCCTCGGGCTTCTTTTTCAGATCCAACCAAGTCAGCATTTCACGGGTGACCTCTTCCGGCTTGTCTTCATGCACGAAATGTCCGGCGTCGGCGACCTTCACCACCGTCAGGTCAGTGACGAAATCATTCAGCCCATCAAGATTCTGGTGGACGAGCGCATGATCTTGTAACCCCCAGATCACCAGTGTGGGGGTGTGGACAGTAGGATATCCCAACCTTCGCTGACGCAGTGCCCCGCCGCCTCGTAAGGCCGCTCGATAGTAATTCACCATGGCGGTGAGCGCTCCCGGTTCGCAGGCTTGCCGTCGATACAACCGAACGAGATCATCAGGCAGCTGCTCGCGATGAATCGCCATGCGCCCAAAGATCTCACCGATCACATAACCATGGCCGGCTGACAATGCCGCTTCCGGAAGCCAGGGAATTTGAAAAAAGCCCATGTACCAGGAGCGGCGCAACTGCCGCCAGTGCCGCACTTCCCGCTCAAAGCAGGCCGGGTGGGGCGCGTTCACAATCACCAAGGCTTCCACGCGATCGGCGTGCCGCATCGCATAGTACCAGGCGATGATTCCACCCCAATCATGCCCGACCAGGATGGCGCGTTGAACCTGAGCGGCATCGAGCAGTCCGGTGACATCGTCCATCAAGGATTCAATTCGATAGGCGTCGATGCCTATCGGTCGTGTCGTGCCGCCATATCCCCGGAGGTCAGGAGCCCAGACTCGAAATCCTGCCTGCGCCAACGGAACGATCTGATACCGCCACGAGAGGGCGGATTCTGGAAACCCATGCAGGCAGAGCACCAATCGATCGCCGGACCCGGCTGCTGCCGTTCGAAAGGACAGTTGGTTCGCGGATATCTGTTGAAACGTCACTGCTTGTGCGTCAACAGTCTTGAGAACCATGCGCTTATCCTCGGAAAGTTTGGTCACGGCTAAGAATCAGCCTCGCACAGGAGCGGCTTTGTTTCGTTGCGAGCCTGGGTAAAAATTTACAAACTTCTATTCGGAATTTAGACCTGCAGCTATACTCGGCAACATGACGAAATACAATATTTGGGAAGATCAGGGTAAGTGGCGAGGCTGTCTGCAGGGCTCTCCTGACCAGCAGGTTCAAGGGGAGTCGTTCGAAGAGCTGCAGTTCAAGCTTTACCAGCTCCACCTCGGTCTTATCGACGGCAAGTCTTCCAACATTCGGAAGATTGCCTGAACGATAGTCCCCGCTGAAACATCAAGACCACGAGCCGATGGCGAATGCCGTCGTCGGACTCGCTCGTTCAACGAATCCAACGGGCGTCAGTCATGACCGAAGCGCAGGCTCATGCCGAGGGTCAAGAGGATGTTTTCCTCTGTCTCGATGCCGCACGTGATAACGTCCGGAGAATGTCTCACCGGGAACGAGCCGCTTCAGCCCCCAGTCCGGATGATTGAACGCATCACTCGCGCAGGTCATCGGTTCGATGGCAAGCGCGGCTCGTGGCGCGTCTGCAATGGCATCTCCGGTATACACGACCACTGCGGAAAACGCGGGATCCATCGTAATGTCGATCGTGCGATGGCGTGCCGTATGTCGCAGGGATGCCGTGGCCATTCCCTGTGCGTCGCGTTCGAGCTGTACATAACAATGGTTGAAGCGCTGACGACCGATCTCATGAAATCGTCGGTAGTCCCACGGCGTGCCGACGACGCTCAGAATCGTCCCTGTCGGGACGAGCCGCTCGTTGAATTCTAAATAAGCGGTTCCCGGAATCTGCACCTCAGCCTCGTCGAGCAATGACGTTCCAACGGTGAAGTAGGGATGAAATCCGACGCCGACCGGCGCAGCCTGTTGCCCTACGTTTTTCACGGTGAATGTGCAGGTCAGCCCGGAGACGTCCAGTTCATATGTCACCCATATCGGCAAGTGAAAAGGGATAGCCTCGTCCAGCATACGTATCAGCGTCGAGACGAATTTCAAACGTCACCTTGTTTGCGTGAGCTTCCTGCACGTGCCACGGAAGATTGCGAACGAATCCATGGATGGCATTCGGACCTTCCTTGTCGTTGCATTCGAGCTGCAGTGACTGCCCCTCGAACGTATAGCGTCCATCGCTGATGCGGCCGGGAAACGGGATGAGCACGTCGCCCTGTCCGCCTCGCTTCCCGCTGCCGCCAGAATAGCCCCAGACGATATCCGTTTCACGCCCTCCGTCGTCGATTAATAGGTAGCGTCGTAAGGAGGCTCCCCAAGGTGAAACAACCGCACGCTGATTTTCAAAGGATAAAGAGAGTTCAGTATCAGGTGTGACAGGCTTCATGGTTATGTAATCGAATCCCATCGCACTCCGTCACTTGAGGACAGTGTACCGACAGATCTCCGGCTCGGCGGTTAGAAGCCCCACCAATCGTTGCAGCGTGGACAAGAGGTGCGGAGTTGCGAAATGCGCCTGGTCTGCTGCGGCGCTCGCCCACTGTTCAATGAACACAAAATCGGTTGGGTCGGAGCTGTTCTGCACCAGTTCGTAGCTGAGACACCCTGGTTCTCGGCGAGTGGGTTCAACCAGGGCAAACAGGATCTCTCGCACCTGTGCAATATGACTGGGTTTAGCCTTGGCACGGGCAATCACGCGTAGGGAAGTAGCTACGGTCATGTCCTTGTCCATAGTCAGTATCTCAACCAGCAAACGATTACTTTACAAATGGATGGCCGGCTTTCTGCCAGTCATCGAGATTCATCACGACTGCCGTCGTTCGTGTGAAGCCCAGATCTTCAAGAGACTGTGCCGCAAGCGAGGCGCGCCTTCCGCTTTGACATTGAAGGATGATAGGCCTCTCCATGTCGGCCTTATCTGGAACACCCACGTGGTCCCAGATTTGAGATTCGATCACGCCGCGGGGAATATTGATCGCTCCAGGCACATGCCCTGCAGCGTACTCATGCGGCTCCCGGACATCCACAATCACGGCAGCGCCTGGATTCTCAACGAGCTTCCGATACTCTTCCATGCCGATTGTTTTCACCTGCCTCTGCGCCGCTTCAACTTTCTGGTTCACGATGGGAGGAAAACTCTGCGCGAAGACCGATGAAGGGAAAGAGAGAGCTGCGCTCACAACGATGGCCAACGGCAGCAGGATCAAGGTGCTCATAGGTTCTCCTTCGAGACGTTTCGATGGACTAGAGAAAAACAAACATAATGTAACGCGATTCTAGCACGGGGATGCCGGCTCTTTGCCTGGGTCATTGTGCTGACCTCGTGATTGATGTGAAATCCGCTTGGGTCCGGGTGCCGAGATTGACGGACCGTGTCAGCGCGAGCCTGTTCACCCATCCCGTGCGGACATCGACCACGATGTCCGCCGTGTCTTCCATGGAGATGGTTTTAGCGAATGCTCCTTCCGGTGATTTCTTCCCTCGACGGGCCGCCAGGTCTTTGATCATGGGTTCCAGAATTCGTGCGGCTTGTTCGGGATCAGTCGTTTGGTTCCAGCTCAGACCGGCTTGCCCGGACCGTTGATCGAATGTTTTCAAGATGATTCTTGCCCGCGTCGGAAAGGGATCGCCGCCGAGCGGATTCGGAAGCAGATCGTTATACTCGTAAGGCTCGTTGATGACATATCTTCTCCCAAGAGCCATAAAATAGACCCGAGCGTCTCGAGTACACAGTTGTTCGACCTGCTCCTTTGTCGTAAATATGGTTTCCCATTGCGCGCGTAGGTTCGACATGAGCGGTTGGTCGGTACTACCTTTTTGTGAGTCCGGTGTCTTGGCCAAAAGGGCATCCATCACCTTCAAGGTCTCGCTTCGGAGTTCCTTCCAATTCTGGACACCTCTGATGGTCCCGCGCTCGTCGAGCTGGAGGATGATCTGCATGCCCTTCATGAGGCCGACGACCTGACGCAGAAAAGATTCAGAGGGAGCCGGGTCCTCAAACGTCGTCTCACCCGCAGTCCACCCGACGAGGTATCCCTTGTCATCTGCGCGGAGGACGTCAATGGTAACACGTGCGCGTGTCTTCCCTGAGAGCGTTGATTGGCCGTCGACGGATTTGTTTCGCGCCCGTGTCATGATGAGATCAAAGGAGTCTCCCCGCTTCCAGTGGGGCAGGATCTCTACGGAGCGGCGGGTGACGTCGTCAAAACCTGACAGTGGCAGGCAGAGAATCACGAGCAAGACGGCGCGAACAATCGACGGCGGCATAATCTCTTTTGGCGCGATAACAAACCAGAAATGGCACGCGCGGCTCGCTATTCTCCTCACGCGTGGTCTGCCGTTGTGCAAATCGCTGTTCAGACTCGCTGAGCAGGGTTGTGTCAATCAGCACCGTTCCTCTTTCGGCGCCGGACCTGTGCCTTGCAGTCGTTGGACGGTATGGATACCTGCGTTTTGACCAGTGAGGCCTATATAAGTACTATTTAATGGCGGAATCAAGGCGTTGCGTGTTCGGTGAGCGAATAGTCAAAATGCTCCTCTCCGTTAAAGATGGGAAGCCATTGCTCCCATCGAGATCTTGGGAGATACTGAGCTCCAATTTGGAGAGTTGTAGGCCGCCGAGTTGTTCGGAAAAGATCGGGAGGACACATGAAAGAGAAGAAGGGAAAGGGAAGGGGAGAGGCCACGGACAAGACGACGGAGCTACGCGCGGGGAGCGATCCCTTTCAACGTCTGCTCGGGCTGATGTTCAAGGCGCATCCGTGGCACGGCGTATCGATCGGGGAGGAAGCCCCGGACGTGGTCACGGCTTATATTGAAATCGTCCCGACCGACACCGTCAAATATGAAGTGGACAAGAGCAGCGGCTTCCTCAAGGTGGACAGGCCGCAGCGGTTTTCCAACTTCTGCCCGGTCTATTATGGACTCATTCCGCAGACCTACTCTGGTGAGCAGGTGGCGAGTATCTTTGCGAAGCGCGCGCGATGCAAGGGCATGGTCGGGGACGGCGATCCGCTGGATATCTGCGTTTTGTCGGAAAAGAGCATTCCGCACAGCGACATCCTCCTGACAGCGTTGCCGATCGGCGGGTTGAGCCTGGCCGACGGCGGCGAGGCCGACGATAAGATCATCGCCGTGATGCGGGACGATGCGGTGTACGGCAACTTCACGGACATTTCACAATGCCCGGCGGCTCTCATGGAACGCCTCCAGCATTATTTTCTCACCTATAAGAGCGCGCCCGGCGCGACGCATCACAAGGTGGAAATCACGAGCGTGTATGGACCGGAAGAGGCGCTGAAAGTCATCCGCGCCGGTCACGCCGACTATCGCGCGAAGTATCCGGAGTTGAGTTCCTTGTGGCCGAAGAATGTGTAGGGTGCGATTGCCTTCACTGCCGTTCCATTCGTAAAACGTTCCGCGCTCGAGGGCCAAGGTTGCACCGGGAGGACAGCAGAACGGCATGCGTGGAGTAACGGCATCGCACAATGAGCATTGGCTCTTGACCGCCTCTTTTGTCTCGATGCTTGGATTGATCCCATTCTCGTGTCGGAAAGCGAGTCTCCAACCGTACCGGCCTGCGCCTAGTTCCTCTTCTTAACCAGAATACAAGCGTTATGTACCGATTGTGGTGAGGAATGCTCGATTACACACCACGACGCGGGCGAGTGCTGATCGGGGGGGCCAGGCGGGAGGAGCGTGCGTGACTGCGGAATGCTGCTGGTGGAAGGCCGTACTCTCGCTTGAATGCTCGGTTGAACGAGGGGTCCGATTCGTATCCCACATCGCCGGCCACTTCGGCCACGCTTTTCGAAGTCGATGAGAGCAGCTGTGCCGCCAATTGGAGCCTCCAACGTGTGAGATATCCGATGGGCGTATCCGCCAGATAGTGCCGAAATCGCTCGGCCAGCACCGAGCGGGACACTCCAACCTCGTCCGCGAGTGTCGCGATAGTCCACGGATGAGCGGGCTGCCGATGGAGGAGCGCCAGCGCCTTTCCCACTTCCGGATCACGCACGCCGGCCAGCCAGCCTGTGTGCGACGGCGGCAACTTCGCGATGTACCGCCGCAATGTTTCGACGAACAATACTTCCGACAATTTGGCGATGACGGTAGCGCCGCCTGGGCCTGAGGCCTCCGCGTGATCGACGGAGTAACGAAGAGTATCTTCCAACCACTGTCCTGATGGGCTGTCGCGGATATGGACCTTGACGATCGAGGGAAGTCCGGCTAAGAAGACATGGCTGAGTTGCGGATCGCAGGTCAGGTAGCCGCAGATCAGCTTGGTGAGTTCTCCTCCTCCTCCGAATTGGGACACCATGCGTCCTTCAGCGAGGACCTGCCGGAGCTGCTCGGCACTGTCGAGCGGTGTTACGGAAGGGCCGTTGCCCATCAGATGCATATCGCCGTGCGGGACAATGACAATTTCGCCGGCTTCAAACGGCACCGCGCCGTTCTGCTCGACGCGAACGTAGCCCTGTCCTTCAGTCACCAGGTGGAACATGATGACATGCTTGGTATGGTCGGACAGATACGACGCCACGGTGCCGGCATCGGGTTCGCGCACACACCAGGGCGACGAAAATTCGCCGTTGAAGAACACCGCGCCGTCCAGCTTCACGGCTTTTAGGACTTCAGATAACACGTCCATAGCGATTCCTAGAAATATGGGGTCCTGCTAAGCGAATCGGACGCCTGGATAAGTGAGCCGCAGCTTATCATTCTCCTGATAAGAGAGCCAGACGCGCGGCTAAGACACCAGCACGACTCTCTCGTATAGTGCGAACAGGAAATAACGCGGTGCATGAGACAGTGCGTTAAATCGATAAGATAAAGGGAGAGGCCATCATGACCAATACAGCAATTGGGGAAATGGACGGTATAAAGACGCGGCTCAGATCGATCTGGACAGCCGGAGACTACGATCGATTTTCACGGTATATGGAAGGCGGCGCGCGGGAATTTTACGAGCGGCTCAACATCGCGCCGGGATGCCGGTTGTTGGACGTTGCCTGTGGCTCCGGCCAACTGGCGCTGATGGCGGCGAAAGACGGCATCGAGGTAACTGGTGTGGATATCGCGGGTACCCTCGTGGAGCGGGCTAAGGCCCGCGCACATGGGGAGGGGCTGCGGGCTCGTTTCGAGGAGGCCGATGCCGAGGCGCTCCCGTTCGATGACGCGAGTTTCAACGTCGTGACCAGTCTGATCGGCGCGATGTTCGCCCCGCGACCTCAGGTAGTTGCCCAAGAATTGCTTCGTGTGTGCGTTCCGGGAGGCACCATCGCCATGGCCAACTGGACGCAACAGGGATTCATTGGGCAGATGTTCAAGGCCGTTTCGAAATTCATCGCGCCGTCCGGGATGCCGGCGCCCGTCTTGTGGGGCGACGAAGCCACCGTCCGTGAGCGGCTTGGCCATGGGCTCTCGGAACTCAGCCTCACGAGGCGGCAGTATCTCTTCTCCTATCCTTTTCCGCCATCGGAGGTCGTGGAATTCTTTCGCCTCTATTATGGGCCCACGAATCGGGCATTCGCGTCGCTCGATGCCGACGGCCAAGCTCAATTACGCCGGGAACTCGAATCGCTCTGGACCACACACAATCGAGCCGGGACGGACTGCACCACTGTGTACGGAGAATATCTTGAAGTCATCGGTGTTCGGGCGTGATGGGGAAGCGCACAGCAGTACAGGGTAAAAACGTATACAATCCGGTCTTCGACCATGCAGAAGGAGGTTGCCATGAAATTATTGCAATTACTCGCATTGACTAGAAGGAGGCACGCCATGAAGTCCGCCTACATTATTGCATTCGCAGCTGCTGTTCTGCTCGTCTGGGCCGCTCCCAGTTGGGCGGACACGGAATCGACGGACGCGTCCGCGCCGCCGCAGAACCATTCTGGCACGGTCCCCCTCTATACAGACCTCGGCTCTCATCACAAACGGATCTCCACTCGAGTTCCAGCCGCACAACAGTACTTCGATCAGGGCCTGCGGCTCGTCTACGGATTCAATCATGCGGAAGCGATTCGCTCGTTCACGCGCGCCGCCGAACTCGATCCTACCTGTGCCATGTGCTACTGGGGGATCGCGCTCGCCTACGGGCCGCACGTCAACGCTCCCATGGACAAGGCGAGCGGAATCGCCGCCTACGCGGCGGTGCAGAAGGCGCTGGCGCTCAAGTCTCATGCCACGGCGCAGGAGCGCGCGTACATTGAGGCGCTTGCGCAGCGGTATGAAGCGGATCCCCCGGCCGATCGTGCTCGGTTGGACTCGTCGTATTCGCGCGCGATGGGACAGGTCGCCAAGACCTATCCCAAAGATCTCGACGCCGCGACCCTGTACGCCGAATCGCTGATGGACCTCCGCCCATGGAACTATTGGCGCCCTGACGGCACTCCCTACCCCGAAACCAAGGACATCGTACGCCAGTTGGAGAAGGTCCTCACACGCAACCCTAATCACCCTGGCGCCTGTCATTACTATATCCACGCCGTCGAAGCGGTGAACCCGAAAGCCGCGGTGCCGTGCGCCGAACGGCTTGCCAAGCTCATGCCGGGCGAAGGACACATGGTGCACATGCCCTCGCACATCTTCATCCGCGTCGGACGGTGGAACGACGCCGTGCAGTCCAACCACCATGCTATCCACACCGACGAGGAGTTCATCGAAGGGCAACGCCCAATGGGCGTCTATCCGATCGCGTACTACCCGCACAACATCCACTTCCTCGCCTTCGCCTCCACCATGGCGGGCCGCAGTGCGCAGGCAATCGAGGCGTCCAATACGCTCACCTCCAAGGTGAATCTTGACGCCGCGCGCCAGGTCGGAATGTTGCAAGAGATGCTGCCGTACCACGCGCTCACGCTCACGACGTTCGGAAAATGGAACGAGGTGCTCGCCGCACCGCTTCCGCCGGAAGATATTCGCTTTTCGTACGCCATGGCCTCCTACGCTCGCGGCGTGGCGCACGCCGCCAAGGAAGAGTGGGATGAGGCGCAAGCCGCGCTCGACCAGGTGACAGCAGCCGACACCGCGACGCCCGAAGGTGCCGAGGGGAAGACGGCGCTTTCGATCGCCGTGCATGCGCTCTCCGGTGAGATCGCCACTCGCCGTGGCGACCTTGATGTGGGCATCACCCACTTCCGGGAAGCGGCCAAGATCGAGGACGCGGGACTCTACTTCGAACCGCCGAAGTGGTATTACCCGATTCGGCATTCGCTTGGCGCCGCGCTGGTGAAAGCGGGACAAAATGCCGAGGCCGAGAAGGTGTATCGCGAAGACCTCAAGCGCTTTCCAGAGAACGGCTGGTCCCTGTTTGGCCTCGCGCAGGCGCTTCGAGAACAGGGGAAGAACACGGAAGCGGCCGCAGTGGAAGCGCGCTTCCGCCGAGCGTGGCCAGACACCGATGTGACGCTGACGGCGTCGAGATTCTAGCGAAATGCGCACCTGTTCGAGCATGAACGTGTGCACAGTCCGCACGCGGTGACGGCAGCATACAATCCTCAGCCACCCTGAGCAGAAAGATTACCCAACAAAGGGCGGTAGATCACGTCGTCATGATCGGCGACGTGATAACCGCCCCCCATCGGCTTCGGTGAAGTAGGCACCGACGTCATAACCTCTGTGGCCCGATGTACTATGAGTGTAATCCAGCCTGTTATGGCCCGTGTTTATTTGGCCGGTGCCAATCTGACCGTGAACACTCCGACTCCTCTTGTAATGATCACTTGTCCTGTCCTGCTCAATCGGTTCACCTCCTGAAAAAGTTCGTTCCAGGTGTGTTCAGGGGATCGAGCTACTAAGAGGTCAAAGTCACACTCTGAAGAGTCATGGAGTAAGGCCAGGATACGGTCGGTAATTGGTCTGTTGATAGGCATCGGCCATTCCTCCTGGCTGTGGTTGCGTCTGGTGAGATGCGGAGTGTTACTCGGCGTCGGCACGCGGAGACTGGGGAATCGATCGCGTCAAGAACAGGCCGAATACGCGAGGGATGAGGTCGGCGTGCTAAAACGTCGTGGGAATATGCTACGTGGTAAGGAACTGGTCCGTCAAGCGAACGACAATCTATCAGGCTGCGGAAAAACTCGGTTGATGCCAACCATAAAGCTTAGGGGAGTTCCGCGACGAACATCTGTTCAACTCGCTTGCGCGCCCACGGCGTCTTGCGCAGGAACGTCAGACTCGACCGGATCGTCGGGTGATGGCGGAAACAGCGGATGGGTACACGAGCGCCCAGTTTCGCCCATCCGTGCCGCGCGACCAAGGTCGTGACAATGGTTTCCAATGTGATTCCGTGCAAGGGATCGCGGGGATGAGTCATGGAGAGCGGCTGGTTCATGGATGGAGTGGACTTGAGTGGGTGAGTAACGATTGTGGCTCTTTAGCTTTCGCCCTGTCTGTTCTAACCCCGAGTCATTCTGTCGGGCCTTGATCAGGCTTCGTTGTTGCGTTTGAGCAGGTTGGCAAGATGGGCGAAGGGGGTGAACGGGCGATCCGGCTCACGGCTCGATTCGTTCGACCCGCCACCGACCTGATCGCGCTGATGCTCATTGTCGTGACAGTAGAGGCAGAGCAACTCCCAGTTGCTGCCGTCCGGGGGATTGTGGTCATGGTTGTGGTCCTTGTGATGGACCGTGAGTTGGCTCAGCTTCCTTCCGTCAAATTCGCGTCCACAGTGGGCACAGATCCAGGGGAATAATTTCAGCGCGCGCGCACGATAGGGCTGCTCTTCGCTCTTCCGCACCATGCGAGACTCCAGGAGAAGGGCGACTCGTTACAGACCTAGTGTACACCAAATCGGCAAAACCTCACCACAGGCTGCAAAACGATTCGCAACGCGGCGAACAAAGAGGCGAAGCGTAGCCCATTTGTACCCGCCCACCCATCACCTGTCCGAACAGGCGTTGACCCGGGCCGTACGGTGAGCCTCTGAGTGATGCGAGAACGCCGCCGCCGGCCTTTTTCCGCATCCTGTTAGTCGCATTCCTTAAACTGGGACTGCTGACAACGCCGTGCCATCTCCTGCGCCTGCTCGATCTGCGCGGCAGTCATTTGTGACGTCAGATGGTCTCGGCGCTTCAAGGCTGCCTTCCCCTCATCGCCATTCAACAGAGCGCCGGCGACGTGGTACCACATGAGCGCGCGAACCATGTCTTTCCGGACGCCCCGTCCCCTCTCGTACATCAGGCCCAGATTATTCTGCGGACCAGCGTAGCCCTGCGCCGCCGCCTTGCGAAACCACGTCAGTGCCGTTGGGTAGTCCTGTCGGACGCCTCGTCCTTTTTCATGCATCAAGCCCAGATAGAATTGGGCCGATGCCGCTCCTTGCTCCGCTAGGGGACTGAAGAGGCGGGCCGCCTGTGTATAATCACCACGATCATACGCAAATTCCGCCTCCTCAATGGAATCTGCTGCCACCATGGTCTCTGGACTCGCGCCTGTCGCGCAGGTCAGAACCAAGAGCATGGCAAAGAAAAAACGCTGCATCGATCACCAGCCTTTCACCAGAACCATCAAACCATGAGGGTCTGGAATCTTCTGTCAGGAGGCTCTCGGTCGCCTAGGGCCGCGGTCTCGCTCTCGGTCGCCCTCCTGCGACGTGTACCCATGTAAGTCTATTGCGGTAAGTCTACTGCAAAGTCGGAGGCCAATTCATCATTCCTGAGGCGATGGGGGAGCAACGAAGAGGAGGCGAGGAAGACATCGGATCGCCAACGTCTCGTGGCCCTTATCGACTTGACCAGGATTGGATCGGCACGGTGGAGATGGCATTTTGTGGCGAGCCCTCGATCACTCGATCGCTATAGGCGAGATAAATGTATGCCTGGCGTTTCTTGTCGAAAAATCGGACAACTTGTAGCTTCTTAAAAATCAGGGATCGACTCTCACTGAATACTCTTTCCCCTTCCTTCAGCTCACCCACAAGGCGAATAGGACCGACTTGACGACAGGCAAGTGAGGCATCGGAGGTTTCCTCTGCCAATCCGACCATCCCTTTAAAGCCGCCTTTTTTTGATCGACTCAGATAACACGTGATGCCTTCAATCTTTGGGTCGTCAAACGCTTCAACCACAATCTTGTGATCCGGCCCAAACACTTTGAATTTCGTGTCGACACTCCCAATTTCCTCAGCATGACTGGCCGAAACGATCGTTGCGCAACAGAGCAACGTGGTCACGAATATGTTTGTCTTCATCTACGCCTTCTCCCGTCATAGGTGAGCTGCATCTCCAGGTACCGTATAGCTCAGGTATGCTTGAACGCAAGGGCTGCTGACTCGGGCCGCCTGGGCGAAGTGAAAGAAAGAGTGGTCGAGGTCACTCCTAAAGAATTTTTCGCCGAACATGGCATTATAGAGCAGTTCAACCGTGGGTAAAGTGTGGCAGCAGGGGTGGGCGTCTGCTGAGGGTGTTGGATTGCAGCCGACCTTCGTTGCTGTGCCATGCATGGTACAAGATCTGACCCTGAGTGTAACCTATGCTCGCCAGACCGAAACGGAATGCCGCGCAAGTCGGTGGGTTCAAGTTGCGACCTCAGGTCCTACCCAGCCGAAGCGTTGAACCCGGCGGTCTCTCATCAATCGTTCATGCCACAGTCATCGTCCACCTTCAGGTCGCTCGTTACCCCAAATCGCTCCTGCCCCTTCCAGTAATTAAACGCCGCGGCCCCACGCGCCTCCGGACCCGCCTCCGCGTAGTGCTCGCACGTGTGTGAGAACTCATGTGCCATCAATGCTGCGTAACAGGCGCGGCGGTCAGGCTGCGGCATCGATTTGATGTTGTCGAAGAACGTCTGAAAGATCTTAATCTTCGAACCCAACCCTCCGCCGAAGCCCAATTGACACTTGCCGGCTTGATTGCACTTTAGCGTGTGCACGCATTGCACTTTACCGTCCGCGGCGAAACGCTTCTGCAAACATGATCCGACATTTTGTCCGGTCGAGTTCTCGAGCGTATTTGAGAAGTTGTTCCAATCGTCCGCGATGTTCCACGCAACGGCACGCATGTCTGAAGATTCGGTGTCGGTGCAGTCGATGGTTTCGGCAAGGCCTTTGCTGACGGAGTTAAGTGTGGCTGGCTCAGTATTATAAGACGCGCTGTTACCTGTGACCGTGATAGCGCGACACTGTAACCCGATCCCGGTCCAGCTTCGAGGCGTGTTCCCCGCATCGAAGTGTATGATCGCAGCAGTGGCGATTTGCCCCTCAGGACAGTTGACCCAACGCTTCCAGTGATCTTGATGACAATTGCTGCGCGAGTCTTGCTGATCCGGCCCAAAGTCAGTCAGTGTGCCAGTATCAGTGATGCGCTTGCCACGCAGATGGATTCCCTTGACGCGATCGTCGCCCTTGTTCATGCACACTTGCACGCCGTTAACGAACACGCGGTTTGCGGTGCCACCGGTATTGGCGTAGGTGCCTCCCATCGTACTCAACGTCGCGCCATTCTTTCCACACAGGTTCTTCGTGATCGCATCGTTGGTGCTGGACTGATTCACATCTTCCCAACCGACACTCACCTCACACGGTTTGTCCGAACGCTCCCTCGATAACACGCCCACGAGCGCACGGCTACCGCTGCCGGTATCTCCCAGCGTGAACTTTGAACCGGGAAATCCGGAGATTCCAGTCGAAGAGGGTTCACCCGTCAACTCAATGGTTGCGACTGACTGCGCGCTGACTGCTTGCGCAGTTATATTTGAAAGAAACATTGCCATAATTAACACAGCGCATTTGATTTTCAGCATGGGAAACAACCTCCTAACTAAGTAGTGGATAACAGTTTCAACTGTTTCTGATGCCCTTAGGATTAACCGCGGAATAAAAATGAATAAAAAGGGGTCGGGAGTCTTTGTTTAAGAGCCCTTCGGTCGTCCACGTGGCCGTAACGTGGATTCCATCCCAAATCGTGTCGCCATGCGCTTCACCCAGGCGTCCTCGCCAAATGGGCGGCCTCGTTGCACACTGAGCCGGAGCGCCTCCAGCTCTGACGCACTCTGGGCGTGATTGACGAACGTGAGCCAATGACGGGGTCGCTCTACCGGCCAGTCACTCAGCCAGGCAGTCAGTTTGGAGTTCCCTTGGGTGCGTCGCCACAAACTGGACCACTGCCATTCCTCTGCGCGGGTCACCAGCCTTGCTCGTAGGGCATTGCGTTCCACATAGCGCGCCACGGTGAGAAAATGCTCATCTGTCTGGATCGGAAACGATCGGAAGCGGCCTTGATACAGCGGTCCGGTCCCTGCCGTATGATGGTGGGCATGCCAGCGTTGCGTATGCGTGACGGTTATCCATCGCAGGATTTCAGAGAGTTCTCCATCCTGCCGCGGCCAGAGAAGGAGATGCCAATGATTGGGCATAAGACAGTAGGCGGCAATCCGGACATGGCAACGCGCATGAGCTTCAGCCAAAATCTTCTCAAAGGCGAGATAGTCGGGGGCTTTCTCAAACAGCGGCAGTCGTCCAACTCGTCGGTTCAGCACGTGGTAGGCGAGATCTCCGGCAGCCAATCGGGGACGGCGAGGCATAGAGGATCTTCTAACGAAGTCAGTGGTATACTGTCAAGAAAAGACTCCCGACCCTTTTTCTGTCATTCAGAAGGAAACAGGGGAGGGGGGACTTGTTCTTGTAGCCTGATTGATCCAGTGTGCCTGGCTCATTTAGCGACACATTATCCCGCGTCGGTAGGCCAACCGGCAACAGTCCTTCGAAATGAGCGACTCCTTTTCTGTCCGTTGGAATTTAACGAAGGTACCGAACGTAGTTTATGTGGACTTCGTAGGCCGGCCACCGAGCGAGTACCACCTCTTTGCCATGCGCCTTGACCATCCGGGCCACCCAGAGCCGCTCAACGGCTGTCAGTTTGGAACAGATCGTTGATAAGGTCAGAGGGGGTTCTACCGTGAGCAGCTGGGAATCATCGGGCTCCGTGATTGTATGATCGTGAAGATCCACGTTGTCAAAGTCCTTCGGCACGTCCACCGCAAGGTCATTGCGGCGCATCTGCGCAACCTCCTCAGCGACCTTCATTTGAAAATCTTCCGCCTGGTGGGACGTGTTGGAAGGGGACACCCCAAGAAACGAATATTGCTGTACGCTCGTACGTGAGCACCAATCGGAATGATTCAATTTGGCCATGTCATTTCTCCATTTCTTCGCGATGGCTTGTCCTCTCGATGCAAACCACTGACTTCGTTCGCGGAGCAAGCGTGACGGCATATGAGTGTTTGAAACCTGAAGCCACCCCGTGAGGTCACGAAGAACTTCCCGCCACACACATGAGGTGAGGTGCGAACGATCCACGCGTGAACGTCTCAGCGGAGCACGTACACCGATTCGATACGATGAGAACGAAGGCTAGCCTTGGGGAGGATGAAAGACTGCAGTTGAGAAGATCGGAAGATGAGGTGAAGGTTGGAACGCTGAATGTGAGCTAGAAAGACTCGATATGCCCGGCGCAGGCGTGATCGGAGGAATTGATAAGTCTTCAGAGAGAGATTCCACCGGCGTATCCGACACAAGTACACCAAGCAGCGTGACCGGAGCGCCAAGCATTTGGAAGAATACACAGATACAGACATAGAAGACCAGAACGGCCGAGGCTGTTACCTGAGGCAGAAACCGAACTGCTCCTCTCTTACTCCGACGCATGAGACCAATATACTTGAGCGTTGAGTCCCTGGGCAAGCGGGCCAGAGGAAAAGAGGTCGGGAGTCTTCTCAAAAAAACGGCAGTCGCATAACCCGGAGATTCAGAACGTGGTAGGCGAGGTTGCCAGCAGCCTATTAGGGACGACGAGGCATGTCGGAGCTTCTAACGAAGTCGATGCCATCCTGTCGAGAAAAGACTCCCGACCCGTTTTCTGTCGCGCGACCCGTTTTCTGTCGCGGGTCAGTTCTTACCCGATCTTTCCGCCGACCTTTCCATCGCGGGATGTGTTGTCTCGATGATTCTGAATCAATCACGCCGGCTAGGCAGATGGTCCGGACAGTTTCTTGTGACGTTTCGATCCAAGAGCAAGTTCGAGCGCAGTTTCAAGCCGTATGACACGGGCGGTCAGGTCTTCGATGTGGTGCTGTTGCTTGGCTACAGTGGCGGTGAGTTGTTCGACTTTGTCGGCTAATCGAATTGTTCTGGCAAATGCGTCCCACACTCGTTCGGTGAGGCCCATCATCAATGCTTTCTGTGTGATTTCGTCAGGGCTTGGATGCGGGCTTCCGATTGTGCGACCAATGCCAAGGTCCTATCGATCGACTGGATGGCTCGTTGAGTGGCCCTCGTGACTTGTTTGGCGAACTGATCCAGAGCGGCTTCATCTTCTGCGGGAGAAAATCGTTCTCCTCCCTGACGAAGCAATTCCCCCATGGTGAGGTTCGCGGCTTTGGCCTTGCGGGCCAAACGGCGTTTCTGAGCCTGGCTCATCAACACTGGGACTTGCACATTGGCCTGGGGCATATGCGGCCTCTCAAATAATATATATAGGTGATGTATATCAGAAGTATGAGCGAGATGTCGAATGTGAGTCTGCGGCGTCGGGTTTATCCAAGGGGGCAGAGTCTCGACGGAAACTGGGACTGGTCTCACCTCCACACACTCTCCGTTATCCTTCGTTCACTGTCCGGCTCGGGCCGCCATGGCGAAGTGAAAGAAATACCGATCTAGAGAAGCTAGATCGCTGCCGTAGGTATTCCCGCCGAACATGGCATCGCAGAGGAGCTCAACCATGGGAAACTGTGGCAGGGCGGGCAGGGCAGGGCGGGCGTCTGTTGGGGATGTCGGATGGCATGGTCGAACCTTATCTTTAGAAGACGTTCCCAACATGCCCTGGTAGCACCCCCTATATTTTCTTCTCCCCGCATGGCATTCTTAGACCCAAATGGAGACGATGGGGTGGGCCTTTTGCACCTAGCTCGGAAGCGTGCCCGGAAGCTTTGAGTAAAAAAGCGTTGAGAGAAAAGTAAAGAAATGAAAGATAAGAAACGTCAACGAGGCTCGACATCAACCGGTCCGAAGCGTCGCGCTCAACGCCGCCCAACCCTCAATGCTCAAAGCTCCCTTCCTCCCAATAATCGGAAGCAGGCGGAGCAGGCGAAAAATCTGGCCATCGAAGACCTGAACCGGTCGCACCAATATTTTCGCGCGCTCTTCAACTGGACTCCCTCCGCTGTCGGGATCAGTACCGTGGCGGAAGGCCTGTTGTGCGATGTGAATGAAGGGTTTAGCCGATTGACCGGGTATACCCGAGAGGAACTGATCGGTCGGACCACCTTAGAATTGGGGTTGTGGGCCGATCCCTCGCAACGCGAGATTGTGCTCCGAGAAATTCGGGAACAGGGCTTCGTACACAATCGGGAAGGACTGCTCCGAACCAAGTCCGGCGAGATCCGCTCTCTCATGGTCACTGTCGAATCGATTCAACTTGGGTCCACTCCCTGCTTGATCTATCTGGGCCATGACATCACCGAGCGCAAAAGGGCGGAGGAGGCGCTCAAGCAAAGCGAGGAGCGGTTCGGATCGTTCGTCCGGTCCATCGACGATGGGATCGTGACGTTGGATCGTCTGGGGCTGATCATATCTTGGAATCCAGGGGCGGAGAAACTGTTCGGCTACGCCCAGGACGAGGTCCTCGGCAAACCGATGACCCTGCTGATGCCGGAACGATTCCGCGAGAGGCACGAGCGAGGGATCGAGCGAGCGAGCGACGCGGGTCATCTCACAGCCGCAGGAAGCATGTTCGAACTGGTAGGCCTCCGAAAAGACGGGACGGAGTTTCCAACCGAGCTCTCGCTCTCCTCCTGGAGCACAAGGGACGGGGTCTTTTTCACCGGCATCGTGCGCGACATCACCAAACGCAAGCAAGCGGAGAAGGTTTTGGGTGAGAGCGAAGAGCGCTTCCGTTCCCTGGTCGGTGTGCTCACCGATGTGCCATGGACGGCCGATCCCAAGGGGCAGTTCGTGACGCCGCAGGAGGCGTACTCGCGCTATACCGGCGCGTCGTGGGAAGAATTGCGCGGCCATGGCTGGGCCCAGTACATTCATCCCGACGATCGCGAGCGACTGGTTCGCATCTGGAAGCACGCGGTAGCGACGCGCACGAAGTACGAAGCCCCCTCCCGGGAGTGGCACGGCCCGACGCAGCAGTGGCGGCACGTCATCTCGCGGGGCACGCCCGTACTCAACCCCGATGACTCAGTCCGGGAGTGGGTGGGAAGTCTCACTGATGTCAACGAGCAGCACGAGGCCGAAGCAGCCTTGCGCGAGTCGGAGGAGAAGTACCGCGCGGTCTTCAATTCGATCGACGAAGGCTTCTGCGTCGTCGAAGTTTTGTACGCGGACGACAGACAAGCGGTAGACCATCGCATTATTGAAGCGAATCCGGCGTTTGAAAAACATACTGGATTGATAAATCCGGTGGGCAGGCTGGCGAGCGAATTGATGCCGGGAGTCGAACAGTTCTGGAACGACATTTATGCTCGTGTCGTCGCCACCGGCGAAAGTTATCAGTCCGAACGGTATTCGCCCGCCTTCGGACGCTGGTTCGAAGTCGAAGTTTCGCGCGTCGGCGATGAATCCGACCGCCGCGTCGCCATCGTTTTTCGGGACACTACCGAGCGCAAAGTAGCCGAGGAGGCCCTGCGCACGAGCGAGGAGCGGCTGCGCAAGATTTTTGAGTGCTCCAATGACGCGATTTTCGTGCTCGATCCGGAGCGAGATGTCATCTGCCAGGCCAATCCCAAAGCCTGTGAAATGTTCGGTTATGGGCCCGATGAAATTCTGGCGACACCGATTTCGCGTTTCCATCCGAGAGATCTGGCCGAGTTTCAAAAGTTTTTCCAAAGAGTATTTGAGGAAGGCCGAGGCTGGACGAACGAGTTTCCCTGCCGCACCAAGGACGGCCGTTTCATAACGAGCGAGATTTCCGCGTCAACGCTCCTCGTCGACGGCCGAGCCTGCATTCTTGCCCTTGTGCGCGATATCACGGAACGTAAGCAGGCCGAGGCACTCCTGGCGGCGGAGAAGAAAGTCCTCGAACTGCTTGCGACCGGAGCGGCGATGCCCGGACGTGCTCGACACGTTGATGCGCGAGACCGAAGCGCAGTCCACCGACGGCGTGCTGTGCTCGGTGCTGCTGGTCGATGAGACAGGACAACGCTTATTGCACGCCGCGGCGCCGAGTTTGCCCGATGCCTACAACGCGGCCGCCCATGGTCTCGCCATCGGGCCGTCTGCCGGATCGTGCGGCACGGCGGCGTTCGAGCGCAAGCCGGTGTTCGTCACCGATATTGCCGCCGACCCACGGTGGGCCGGCGGCAAGGACTTGGCTGCGGCCCACGGATTGGGCGCCTGTCACTCGACGCCGATTCTATCCAGCCACGGCCGGTTGCTCGGCACGATCGCGATGTATTATCGCCGGCCCCACAATCCCGGCGCTCATGACCGGCAACTGATTGAACGTGCAACACAACTGGCCGGCATCGCCATCGAGCGTAGACAGGCGGAGGAAGCCTTGCGAGAAAGCGAAGAGCGCCAGCGGCTCGCGCTGAGCGCCGGAAAGTTGGGGAGCTGGCAACTCGACGTCGCCACGATGGATTTGCAGTCCTCCAACCAGTGCAAGAGCGACTTCGGCCGAACTCCGGAAGCGCCGTTCACGTACGAGATGTTCCGCGCATCCGTTCACCCGGAGGATTGGCCCACGGTGGAGCAACGGGTGGCCGAATCCGTGAGGCACTGCGGCGACTACGAAGCGGACTACCGATGCATCTGGCCCGACGGGAGCCTCCATTGGATCAACGCGGTAGGCCACACGATTGGGGAACATGGCAAGGCGGCGCGCATGGTCGGCGTGACGCGCGACATCACCAAGCGCAAACGGACGGAAGAGGCCTTGCGACTGGCGAAATTCTCGATGGACCGGGCCGCTGATGCCGTGTACTGGATCGATCCACAGGCGAAGGTGCTGGATGTGAACGAGGCGGCCAGTCTCATGTTGGGGTATTCGAAAGACGAGTTGTGCGCCATGACCGTCCACGATCTGAATCCCGACTTTCAGGCGGACATGTGGCCGGGGTATTGGGCAGAAACCCGGAACAGCGGGCCCCTGGTGTTTGAGTCGTTCCATAAGGCCAAGAATGGCCGGTTGATTCCCATCGAGGTGAGTGTCAATTTTCTGTCTTACGAAGGGAAGGAATATCACTGTGCGTTCGTCCGCAACATCACCGAGCGCAAGCAGGCGGAGGCGGCCTTGATTCATTCGCGCAATTTGCTGCAGTCCGTGATTCAAACTTCTCCGATCCGGGTGTTCTGGAAGGACCGTGAGTCGCGGTATCTCGGCTGTAACCAGATCTTTGCGAAGGATGCGGGAGAAACTACTCCTGAGCACGTTATCGGAATGATGGATTACGATCTGGCGTGGAAAGAACAGGCGGAATTGTATCGGGCCAACGATCGCCTGGTAATGGAGTCAGGCCTTCCAAAACTGGATTTTGAAGAACCGCAAACCACTCCTGAGGGCAAGCTCATTTGGCTGCGAACCTGGAAGGTGCCCTTGCGCGATGAAATGAATCAGGTTATCGGTGTCCTCGGAATCTATGAGGACATCACCGAGCGCAAGCGGATGGAGGCGGCGCTGCGGGAAAGCGAGGAGCGGTATCGCAGCATTTTTGAAAACGCCGTGGAAGGGATCTTTCAGACCACCCTCGACGGGAAGTATGTCGCCGTGAATCCAGCGCTCGCGCGCATGTATGGGTATGACTCGCCGGACGACATGATCGCCGACGATCACGGACATCGCCGGCCAGCTGTACGTGGACCCTGGGCGCCGCGATGAGTTTATTCGCCTGATGCAGGCACAGGAGGAAGTGAGCTGGCTTCGAGGCGCTGGTGTACCGAAAGGACGGCAGCTTTATCTGGATTTCCGAAAACGTGCGGGACGCTGCGCGATCAGGCCGGGGTGCTGGTCGGATACGAGGGAACGGTGGAACACATTACGGAGCGCAAACTGGCGGAAGAGCGATTGCGCGTCACGCTCGATCAGGTCCGCATGTTAAGCGGACGACTCGCCACGGTGCAGGAAGAAGAACGAACCCGCATTGCCCGCGAGCTGCACGATGAACTTGGTGTCGGGCTGACGTGCCTCAAAATCGATCTCTCGCGCCTGCATGACGATCGTGCGGGGGATCGGTGAGGCGAGCTCGCGCGAAGCTGGAGGACAGGATTCGCTCGATGGTCGAACAGGTGGATACGACCATTGCCTCCGTGCAACGGCTGGTGACGGAACTACGACCGGCTCTCTTGGACGACCTGGGATTAGTCGCGGCGATTGAGTGGCAATGTCAGGATTTTCAGAAGCGCACCGGTATTCCCTGCACCTGTGTGACCAGCGCGGACGATATCGCGATGGAACCGGAGCGGGCCACGGCACTCTTCCGCATCTGCCAGGAAGCCCTCACCAACACAGCAAGACATGCCCAGGCCACGGCGGTAACGGTCACGGTTAGAATCGGGAACAGACTCCCTGCAGCTGGTGGTGGCAGACAACGGGGTCGGGATTCCCGATACGAAGGTCTCGGATCGCCGGTCGTTGGGGTTGATCGGGATGCGGGAGCGCGTCGCGCTCATTCGGTGGAGAGATCGTGACGATCCAGGGTCATCCCGAAAAGGGCACGACCGTCACAGTGTGTTTGCCTGTCGGCGCGGAACAGCCTGAATCCATGGGAGGTCCCCATGTTGAAAGTTCTGGTGGTCGATGATTCTCCTCTCTTCCGGCGAGGGGTGAGGGACCTCGTGATCGAGGGATTTCAAGGCGCAAAAATCGGCGAAGCCGGGAATGGCTACGAGATGCTGGAGCTGCTGAGGCGGAAGCCGTGGGACGTGGCCGTGCTGGATATCAGCATGCCCGGACATGAACGGCCTGGATGCGCTCAAACAAGTGAAACAGGAGTTCCCCGAATCTGCCGGTGTTGATCCTCAGCATGTATCCGGAAGAGCAGTATGCGATCCGGATGATCAAAGCCGGCGCCGATGGGTATCTCACCAAATCCAGCGCGCCGGAGGAACTGGTCAAGGCGATTACGAAGGTGCGCGAGGGAGGCAAATATGTGAGCCCTGCGCTGGGGGAGGACCTCGTCGTCACCATCAAGCCCGGCGCCACAAAGGAGCCTCACGAATTGCTTTCAGATCGGGAATACCAGGTGCTGTGCCTCATCGGCTCGGGAAAAACCGTCGGTGAGATTGCCGGGAGAATGAACCTGGGCGTCTCGACCATCAGCACGTACCGCGCCAGGATTCTTGAAAAGATGCGCATGAAGACCAATGCGCAGCTCACCCGCTACGTGATACAACAGGGACTTGAAGAGTAGAAGTGTTGAGTTTTTTAATTTTGAGTTGGGAGTGATGAAGAAGAGTCTCGTGAAGGACAAGAGTTATCGCTTTGCATTGGAGATCATACGTTTGGCGCAGAGGTAGTTTTCAGTTCTTAGTTTTTAGTTCTTAGTTTTTAGTTCCGGGTTTTAGTTCTGAGCGGCAAAGATTCGACTCAGAATCTTCCAACTCAACACTCAGCCTGGATTCCGCAGTTGATCCCTTTCCTTCTGGTCATTCCCGCGTGTTTCAAGCGGGAATCCAGGAAATCCGGAACGCCTGGATGGCCGCCTCCGCGCCGCAGGCGTCGATGCAGGCGCGGGCATGACCTCACCTCCATGAGCCCACGTCATTGTCCCATCTTGCGAGGAGTTCTGATCGGTCGTCCCTGATCACATCCGTTCAACTACGGAATCCGGGCGCAGAACTCAAAATTAAGAACTCAGAACTCTCATCTTTATTAGCTCTGTCGTACAAACCATGACAGTGATGTAGTTGACGAACGACACCAAAATCCGATTTTTGTCGATAGGGTTCCTCATAGGATTCGGCTATAAATCCAGCCAGACACGTTGCGCAACAGATCGCCAATTGTCCTTTCTCACCATAAAGGAGAATGGTATGCCAGAAACGGCTATCTCCAGTGTTGATTCAGTCATTTGCCGAGAAATCACCAGCGTGGGGCACTGTACCTTCGATGAGCTGGTTCACCGGTTGCCGGCCTATTCCTGGGTGCAAGTGTTTTCGTCGGTGGATCGGCTCAGCCGGCAAGGAACCCTCTCGGTCAGCCGGATGGTCGGCGTCGACTACGTGGTTATGATCGGGCCGACTCCTCCGCCGATATCCGCCGTCGCTCGTCATTCGCCCATCGACAAGGCTCAGGGCCGTGAGCTTGCCGAACGGTGAGCGTGAAGCGCAAACATGAACGCCGGACGGGGTTCTTACTCGCGAGATACGAACGACGCTCGCCTCGCTGAATCGGCGAAGCGGGCTTCACGAGATACGGGCTAAGGCAGAAGAGTGAAAGGAGATCTGATGATGACGAACTGGAAGAACGGTGAGAGAACCAGAGTGATGATTGTGGAACAGGACCAGGAATTTGGGTTGAAACTTGCCGATTGGCTCGCCACTCACGGCTATCACCCGGCATTCATCAGTACAGCCAATGCCGCGATCGACGGGTTGGCCGGTTTCAGGCCGCAGGCGGTCTTTGTCGGCCTCGGCTGTTCTACGCGAGCGGCCCGGGTCGATATGGTTGAGATACTCCTTCTGATCCAGACCATTTGTCCATCCGTTCCGGTGATCATGATGGCGGATCACACCAGCGAGGACCTGACGCAAGTCGTGTTTCGCCAAGGAGTTCGCCATGTGCTGGTCAAGCCGGTGGAATTCTCGCACATCGGCGAGGTGCTTCAGTCTGAACTGAGTGCGGCAGTGGCATAAATAATTATAGTGAGATCCTCGGCCAACCGGTAGAGGAAGCGCAATAGTACGCGTTAGTCATAAATTAGGAGGAGAATTCGTCATGCCCAAGAAAACTCAGTCAGTCTCACGCTCCACACCACGTGACGCAGGAGTTGAATCACGGAGCAACGGGAACGGCGTGACCAACCGGCACCGGCCTGATGAAAATTCCAACGGTATCCATGCGCGCATCTCGGAACAGGCCTACGCTCTGTATGAGGAGCATGGCCGAAAGGACGGCCGCGACCTTGAAGACTGGTTGACGGCCGAACAGCACATACTCAATCGTGTCTAGCCCACCAAGGCATTCTCGGCAACCGTAAAACGCGGAGTAAAACCGGATTCCGCAGTTGAACGGTTGCCATCACGGGCCAGCCATTAGAAACCTTCGCAAGATGGGAAGATGACACCCCTCAGAGAAGAGGGTCATGCCCGCGTCTGCGTCGAACGCCTGCGGTGCGGAGGCGGGCATCCAGGCGTTCCGGACCTCCTGGATTCCCGCTTGAAGCACGCGAGAATGACGGGAGGGACAGTGGTCAATTGCGGAATCCTGAGTACAGCGATCTGGCGCGGCGATGCATTCCGAGCATTCTGTGTGATCTCTAGCGAGGTAATTCAGCATGGTCAATGAGGTGAAGCCGTCTCAGAACGGCATGAGCCGTGGAAAGATTCTGTCAAGAGGACCGGGAATTGTAGTGCTTTCTCCTTCGCTGGAGATTCTTCACATGAATCGTCAAGCGCAAGTCTTGATCAGCGACTTGGGGCCACATACTTCAGAGGCCCCACAACCGAACCAGCGAACGGACGTGCTCCCTCCGGCGCTTGTCGACCTATCGGGTGAAATTCTCAGCCTGTTTGAAACCCGCCATGAGAAGAATGGGAACGGACAGTTCGTGATCCGGCATGTTGCCGCCAAGTCCGGCAACCCGGTGCTCGTTCGCGGGGTTGGGGTGCCGAATGGAGGTGGAGAAGAGCGCCCGCGTATCGTGCTTCTCCTCACGAGAACCAGCGCCGACCACATGTCCGCCGGTTTTAAGCCGGCGCCGACACAGTTGTAACGCGCCGGACCTTGATCCTCCCAATCCGTTTTTCCGCCTTTGCGAGATCATAGGCGGCCTGCATCCGCAGCCAGGTTTCAGCGCCACCGCCAAAGGCTTTCTCCAGGCGGATGGGTGACCAAGTACTTCCCAATCTGCGCGCATTGACCGAGCACATTTCTCTCTTCTCACACGTGAAGGGGAGGAGCAGGCGGTCCTTTACTGCGCGCATTGAGGGACCACCATTTCATCGTGGGGCCTCAGCGAGCACAAGGACTGCCTGATCTTCCCCTTCACACCCTCCCACCCTTGCATCTCCTTCTCAACGCCCCGTAAAATGTCGTTTCTGCAGGCTAACCCATTGGCTTTCTGATAGTTTCGGGCGGCCAAGAGAGGAGGGGGAGCGGGCTTAATGCGCATTGAGTATTCCAAGGGCGAACGGGCCTCCAAGGAGTTGATCCTTCTCGATCGTCAACAGCTTGAAGCCTCCAGCGGCCGGAAGATGAAGGTCATGCTGATCTTCCCGCCGGATTGGTATCCATCGGAACCCTATCTGTCCCTTCCATCCCTCACCGCCGTGCTTCGCCAGGCCGGCCATACGGTCATTCAAAAAGATATCAACTGTGAGATGTGGGACTGGTACTTCAGCGAGGATTTTTTGAGGAAGGTCCTGCGCCGGGTACCACACCAGCTCGACCGGCTGCGGAAGCTCTCGAAGAAGCGGGATCTGGATGCCAACGAGATGGATTTGCAGTTGGCGCTCTGCGACGTCACCCATCAACGGATGACAAAGTTGATCAAGGATGCCGAAGAGGCGAAGCGACTTATCAGAAGCGAACAATTCTATGATATCGATCAATTAGAGTGGGCTCTTCAAGTGTTTCGAGAAGTCATGTCGGTCGTTTCCTTGGTCTATTTCCCGGCGAGAATCTGCATGCCGCCGATGGAGACGGACCTCTCGTACAAGGTCTTCGTCTCGTCCGAGATCATGGACGCGGTGAACGATACGCAGGTGAATATCTACCGTGACGTGTTCGATCAGCTGGTGAAGCCGGCGATCGAGGCTGAACAGCCGGACGTGATCGGCGTTTCAATCGTCCTGCAGCAGCAATTGTTCTCGACCATGACCTTCTGCGCCTTGATCAAGCAGTCCTTCCCCGACATCCATATCACGATCGGCGGCAATACGGTGACGCGCCTCCGCGATGTGCTGCCTCGGTCACCGCTGTTCCAATACTTCGACAGCGCGGTGGTCTATGAAGGGGAGACGGCCTTCATGCAGCTGGTGTCGGCAGTGGGGGCGAAGCGAAGCTTGGCCGATGTGCCGAATACGATCTATAAGGACGAGACCGGGATCCATACGTCGCCGACAAGTTATGCGGAAGATCTCGCGACGTTGCCGCCTCCGGACTTCGACGGCCTGCCGCTGGAGAAGTATTTCGTGCCGACGAAGATCCTGCCCTATTTGGCGACGCGCGGCTGCTACTGGGGCCGTTGCGAGTTTTGCGATCACGGCGAAGGGTATACCGCCGGATACCGGTCGAAGAAGATCCAGGATATTCTTGCCGACATTCGGTTTCTTCGCGATAAGTACGGTACGCGACACTTCCACTTTACCGACGAATCCTATCCACCGGCCCTGTTCCGCAAGCTCGCTCGGGGATTGATCGAGAGCCGGATGGGGATCGTCTGGACGACCCACATGCGGTTTGAGAAGAGCTTGCTCGATGAACAGGTCTGGCAGGATGCGAAGGAGTCGGGCTGCCGCTATTTGCACTTCGGATACGAGTCCGGCGTCGAGCGGGTGCTGCAATTGATGGACAAGGCAACGACGGCGGAGATCATGACGAAGCATCTCAAGCTGACGGCGGATGCGGGAATCTGGAACCACTGCATGGGCTTCTTCGGTTTTCCCGGCGAGACGAAAGAAGAGGCCTGGCAATCGGTGCAGTTCCTCGAGCAGAACAAGGACCATGTGCATTCGCTGGGGTTCGGCACGTTCGATCTGGGACGGCATAATCCGGTGGCGAAACATCCGGAGAAATGGGGCGTGACGGCCTACATGAATTCGGAGTGGGACTTGGCGCTGGATTACTACTACACCGTGAAGAATGGGATGAGTATCGAGGAGGCCGAGCGGGTATTCGAGCAATTCGAGCGGAACCACAATCCGGGCTGGGATCTGCGGCTCTACACGCGGGAATATATCTTTCTCTATATCTCACGGTTTGGTTTAGGGAAGCTGACTGATCTCCAATATCAATCGGTAAAGACAGCTGGGGTGACGACGACATTAGCGGGGAAGATGTGATGGGCGCGAAGCGCACAATGTTCAATGTTTAATTTTGAATGTTTAATTTTCGGACAATTCAACATTTAACATTCAACATTCAAAATTACGGATGCGATGAGTGACTTAGTACAAATAGCCGGCCTCTCTCCAGTAGCCAACGACGCACGGAAGAAGTCCAAGGTCATGCTTCTGTTCCCGCCTGAGTGGGTGCCGACTGCGCCATACCTTGCCTTACCTTCACTGACCGCTGTGCTGCGGGAAGCAGGCCATACGGTCATCCAGCGCGATATCAATATCGGGATGTGGGATCACTTCTTCAGCATGGAGTTCCTGATCTGGGTGAAGGCTCGCTTGGGGATGCAGCTCAAGGCGCTGCAAGACAAAGAGAAGGCGGGTGTGCTGACTGAGCGGGACGTCGATCACAAGGCCGTTGTGGAGCAGGCCTATGAGCGCGACATGTTCGATCTGGCGGATCGAGCTGAAGATGCCAAGCTGATTGTGCGTGGCGAGCGGTTCTATGAGGCGGAACTCCTGGAAGGAGCGCTCAACACCTTCCGTGAGGCCATGGCCTATATCTCCGCCGCCTACTATCCTGCCTCACTTGTCTTTTACCCGATGGAAAGCAATCTCGGCTATCGCCCCGGTGTCTCGAAAGAGGTGTTCGCCTGTTTGGAAGATGAACAGGTGAACGTCTATCGGGATCTCTGCAATCAGTTGGTCCTGCCGGATGTGGCGAGGGAACGGCCGGACGTGGTCGGGATTTCCATCGGGACGCAGATGCAGCTGTTAGCCGGCCTGACATTTTGCAAAATGATCAAGGAGACGTTCCCGCAGGTCCATATTGTGGTGGGCGGCAATGTCATTACTCGACTGCATGAAGACCTCGTGCATCACGAGAGATTCTTTACGGAGGTATTCGATTCGGCCATTCTCTATGAGGGTGAGCATGCTCTGCTGTGGCTCATCGAAGCATTGAATCGGCAGCGGCCTCTCGCCTCCGTCCCCAACTTGATCTATCGCGATGAATCGGGTCTTCACCGGAACCCCGAAGTCTATACCGAGAAGACGACCGCGCTGCCCCTGCCGGACTTTGACGGGATGCCTCTGGATCGCTACTTCGTCCCGGAACTCATCATTCCTTACCTGGCGACGCGCGGCTGCTATTGGGGGCGCTGTACGTTCTGCGACCATGGCCAGGGCTACTTCGATCAGTACCGTGGGATGCCGGCCCAGCTGGTGATCGAACAGATCAAGACGCTGCGGGATAAATATCACTGTCGCCACTTCTTGTTCAGCGATGAATCCTATCCACCGGCGCTGTTCAAGAAGGTCTCACAGCTGCTGGTCGATCAACAGGTCGGGATTAAGTGGACGACGCTCATTCGTTTTGAAGAGACGCTTCAAGATCAGGCCACGTGGGATCTTGCGGCCAAGGCCGGCTGCTGCACCCTGTATTACGGGATGGAATCGGCGAACGAACGGGTCTTGAATCTCATGGATAAGCATGCCACGAAGCGCGTGATCCAGCGCAATCTCCAGATGGCGGGGCAGGCTGGAATTTGGAACCATGTGATGGCGTTCTACGGGTTTCCTGGCGAAACGCTCGAGGAGGCGATGGAAACTCGTCAGTTTGTCGTCGAGAACCAGCCGGTGATTCACTCACTGGAACTGTTCTACTTCGTGGCTTACCGACACACGCCGATGGTGCGGAAGCCGGAACAATTCGGGATTACGATTCACAAGCAGGAAGAGTACGATCTCCCTTTGGACTATTACTACACGTTGAATGACCCCAGGACCCTGTCGTGTCTTGACGCGATGCAGCTCTGCGAAGAATTCTATAAACACGATTTTCACCCCTGGGCTGTGCGTGTGAACTCGCGGGAGCATGTCTTCCTGTATATTTCAAAGTTCGGGACAAACCAGTTGCCGCAGATCTATGCGCAGCAGACGCAAGCGGTCGGATCGCGGGAGGGCGTGTCAGGATTGATCACCTGGCCGGTTGCTCATGCGGAGGGAGACGAGGGCATGTCTCGTGTCACGAGTCACGATGTGGGATGAAAACCAATGTTTAGTCTTGAATGTTTAATGTTGAAGGACCGGACAATTCAACACTCAAAATTCAACATTCAACATTAGGGGTTTGGGGCATCGTCCGGCACCAGAACGGCTGAGAGCAGCGCATAGGACGCCTCGACCAGTTTGGTCATTGCTTCGGCCTTCTTGTAGGCTTGCATGTATTGCGCAGGATTGTTCGTCAGGTTGGAGTAGCGTGTCGGATTCCAATTGTACAGCTGCACGCGTTTGGCGCGATCGAGGGTGTCGGAGGTGACCGGGAGGGTCAGCCCCAGGATCTCCAGAGCGTGCGCGACGTCCTGTTCACTCACATCGTTCACGAGGCGAGTGTCGCAAAGCCACGCATGGTCTGTCAATTTATTCCAACTCCCGCACATCGATTTCATCCGGTTCTCATTGTATGAAAAAAAAGAGTATCGTAGCCGGGTAGGTGGTTCTGGCTTCCGCCTGCGCGCGAGGTCTGATGCGCAACTCGACGGACGAGACGTTTCGCATCGGTGGGAATGACTATGTCTGAAACTCGATCGCTGAAGTTCTACCAAGCCGATGTGTTCACCAACCAACCGTTTGGCGGCAACCCCGTTGCGGTTTTCCCAGACGCCGATGGACTGACTGACGATGAGCTGCAACAGATTGCGCGGGAGATGAATCTATCGGAGACGGTGTTCGTTTTTCCACCGACTAATCCGGATGCAGTGGCCCGTTTGCGGATCTTTACCCCGACCCAGGAAATTCCATTTGCCGGCCATCCGGTACTGGGCACGTTTTACGTGTTGGCCCAGCTCGGAAGGATTTCTGCTCGGGAACCGGTGACGCATGTCACGCAGGAATGCAATATCGGTTTATTCGCCGTCGAATTGCATGCGGAACAGAGTCGCGTGGTGCGGGTCGTCATGTCTCAACCCAAGCCGGAATTTCTCGATCCCATCGAAGCCATTGACGACGTGTATCTGGTTGGTAGAGCCCTCGGCTTGCCGAAGCACGTGATTGCCGATACGAAATGGCCCCTCCAAGTCGTGTCGACCGGCTTGCCGGTCTTGATTGTGCCCGTGCGAACGTTGACGGCCGTCCGGTCGATCAACCCCGATGCGTCGGCCATCATCAATGTCTGTGAACGATTCGGGGCCAACGGGATTATGGTCTTCACGACGGTGACGGTTGAATCGTTCGCCTCTGTCCACGCGAGGATGTTTGCTCCGAAAATCGGCATCTTGGAAGATCCTGCGACGGGGAGCGCCGGCGGCGCACTGGGCGCGTATCTGGTTCAGAACGGCGTCGTTGAAGTCGGGCCGAGGACGGACATCCTTATTGAACAGGGCTACGAAATCGATCGGCCATCACGGATTCTCGTCCAAGTAGAATCGGACGATGACGTGATCCAAGGCGTGAAGGTCGGTGGACAGTGTGTGATGGTGGTGGAAGGAGTGTTGAGGTTTTAAAATCGGGACCCCGCTGCGGGCGGTTGAGCGCTCACCTCGCTGCCACCCACGATTTCAAATGGTGTTGGAGAAGGTGTAGGGGGAAAATGAGGAAATGAAGGCTGTCTTATTCCGCGAACATGGTGGGCCGGACAAGCTCTCGTATGAAGAGATGCCGATGCCGCAGATCGGTCCGCAAGAAGTCTTGATTCGTGTCGAAGGCCTGCGCCTTGAACCATCTCGACATTTGGATCAGGCAGGGGAATCCTGCCTACCCGATACCCTTGCCGCATGTTTCAGGGTCGGATGTGGCGGGAGTGGTTGAAGCGGTCGGTGCACAAGTGGAAAGTGTGAAAGTGGGGGAGCGGGTCTTTGTGTCGCCAGGGATCTGTTGCTGGAATTGCGAGTATTGCTTGGCCGGTCGGGACAATATGTGCCGAACGTACAACCTGTTGGGAGCCAAGATGCATGGCGGCTATGCCGAGTACGTGAAAGTTCCGTTTCGGAATGTGTTGCCGATACCCGAGAGTATAACCTTCGAACAGGCCGCGGCGTTTCCACTCGTTTCCGTCACGGCATCGCACATGCTGTTTGCGCTGGCTGGGCTCCAGCCTGGAGAAACTGTGCTCGTGATGGGTGCGGGGAGCGGTGTCGGGATGATGGCTGTTCAGCTGGCGAAGCTTGCGGGGGCTCGGGTGCTGACAACGGTCGGGAGCGATGACAAGATTCCGAAGGCCGTGATCTTGGGCGCCGATGCGGTGATCAATCATGCCAAGGAAAAGGTTGCGGAACGAGTCAGGCTGTTGACGGAAGGGCGAGGAGTCGATGTCGTCGTCGAACACATCGGACCGGAGGTCTGGGACACCTGTGTCGAAGCGCTGGCCAAGGGTGGACGCTTGATCACCTGCGGCGCCACGACCGGATCGGAAGTCAAACTGGACCTCCGCTACCTCTATTCCCGTCAGCTCACGATCAAAGGCTCCTACATGGGCACGCGGGCGGAACTGGTGAAAGCGGCGGAACTGATCGGCCAGAAACGGTTGATCGCCGTGATCGATCGCACATTCCCTCTTCAGGAGGCCCGCGCGGCCCAGGAATTGATGCTGAGCCGGAAGTTCTTCGGCAAGATCGTGCTCGTCTGTTGAGTGCGCGATCCTTTTCTTGAAGCCGGCTTTTTTTGAGCCTACCTGCCGTTCTATGCTACTCTAAATCCATCAGATTGAGCGTGGTCGGCGCTCTTTCTCAATCATTGTTCACTGAAGAAAGGAGCAAGAGCATGTCCACAGTCGCGAAGATCATGAATAAGAAACCCAAGAGCGTAGGACCGAAAACGTCGATTGCCAGTGCTGCCAAGACGATGCGTGCGGCGCGGGTGGGATCGCTTTGCGTGAAGAAGGGCAAGCAATTAATCGGGATCGTGACGGATACTGATATTGTGCGACGTGCCGTTGCGAGCGGAAAGCCATTGGGCAAGTTGACCGTCGAGAAGATCATGACGGCGCCGATTTGTACGATCGAGGGAAATCAGTCGGTCGATGATGCGCAGGATATGATGGCCGACCTGGGTGTGCGCCACCTCGGCGTCACACAATCGGGTGCGATTGTTGGAGTGATCTCGGTGCGGGATCTATTGTTGTTCTATAAGCGGTACGCCCAGTCGAAGATTCCAGCAGGGGGGGCGTATTCGGAACCGAAGATCTCGCAGGACTAGAAACGGTGAGGGGTGAAGGGTAAGGAGTAAGGTGTGAACGGAGGTTTCCGGATGATCCCCTAACCATTTACCCCTTACTGTTACTTCGAGAGTTCTCTGACCAGATGGCCCAGTTCCGGCAGGATCAGCTTTTCCATTGCGAGGCGAACGGCGTTTTCTGAACCTGGAATGGAGAAGACCACGCAGCTCTTGATAATACCGGCGGTGGCTCGGCTCATGATCGCCGGTGAGCCAATGGCTTGATAGGTCAACAACCGAAAGATTTCGCCGAATCCATCGAGCCGCTTTTCCAACAGTTCATCCACTGCTTCGAACGTGGAATCTCGCCTGGAAATGCCTGTGCCGCCATTGATGACGATGGCCTGCACCGCTTCGTTGGTCGTGCCTCGAGCGATCCACAGTTGGATCTGTGCCGGGTCGTCTTTCACGAGATGAGACCCGACGACCGTATGGCCTCGCTCTTCTAGGAGCTTGCGAATCAGTTGACCACTGATGTCGGTTTCAAGCGTACGGGTATCGCTACAAGTAATGACCATGCACCCGATTGAGCTGGGTGCATGCTCTTTGTGTTCGTGATGGGTGGGCGTGGTCATGTACGATGAGTTAAGCTACCAGCAATCAACTTCAGCAATCAAGTTCCGTCACGCTTGACCGATCGAGCGGGCCGCCGGCGGGTAAGCTTATTTCCATACGGAGTCCGGATTCAGTTTTGCCGGCGGTGTCCCTTTCGCCACGTGTTCATCGAGGATGGTGGCGACGTCCGCCTCTGTCACCTTGGAGTACCAGGTATTGTCGGGATAGATGACGACCGTCGGACCTTGCTCGCAGGGACCGAGGCAGCCTGTGGCGCTCACCAACACCTCACCCGGCGGGACGGTTCGCTGCATCAGTCCCATATTGAAAGCCATCAGCAGCTGCGCGGCACCGGCCGACCCGCAGGACGGCTTCGGGTGGCCGGGAGGACGTGAATTGGTACAGACGAGAATGTGATATTTCGGTTTTGGCATGAGTTCTCCTTCTTTAAGAGCTGATGGCAGATAGCGTATGGCTTATGGCACGAGAATGAACTGGAACCGTGGACCGGCAAACCTCCGCTCAAGGCCTACCATCAGCCATCGGCTATACGCCATATGCTCCGGGTTTTATTTCGGGCCGATACGACTCCCATTCCTGGATCACGTCCTCCGGAAACTTCCACTGTTTGAGCCCTTTCAGCACCCAGTCCAGGTAATGGTCTTTGGGCTTGAACTTCCCGATCGGGTTTGCGGCGTAGGTGGTGACGAGTTCCTTTTCCCCGCGCTCGGTTGAGACGGTGACTTGCAGGTGGCGGTACGCTCCCTGCGGCACATCCTGCTCAAACTGATCCATGAGCTTCACGTCTTCGTCCGTCAGTTCAAACACCCCGCCCCAGGTCTTTTCACCTTGTGACGGCACGATACTGGGGAGCCCGCAACGCCATTGTGACGACCATCGGCAAAATTTGACGGTATGGTCCGACAAGGTCGCGAGATAGAGAAATCTGTGTTCCGGAGCCCGCCGCGTGAGTTGTGAGGGATTGAGGAGATCACCGTACAAAAAGAACTTCATGCACCGTACTCATTCTACGCCCGATCGTTAAGAAGCCTACTTGTACTTGTAACACACCGGCTTTTCACCAGACAAGCGGCTCTCGTCACGACCAGTTCTCGACGGTGCATTGACATGGCGTCCGGGCCTTCCTAAGATGCCGTGCCGTCAACAAGGTTCCACGATTTGGGTCTCCTCTACTGAGGCAACGCCCGGCATGACTGACAGTACCTCCTCTCAATCGCTCGGCACGTACCGTATCCATTACGCTGTTGTCGCGGTCCTGCTACTGGGTGGACTCTACTATGCATGGACCACGCTGCCGTCGGGAACTCCATCAAGAGATAAGCGGGAAGCTGAGGCATTAGCCTTGGTCCAGAGTCATCCGGCGATCGGGCACCCGACAATCTTAAAGGCCATGAACGAGCATGTCCGTACGATGAAGGATCGCGGGCAGGGGGTTCGGCTTGGCGAATGGCGAGTGAAGCATGTCGAGGGAGATATCTACGAGATTCGTGTGCAGCTTCGCGATCAGGGGACCCGCGGCCAATGGTTCGAGCGAGAGTTCATTTGGCATGCGCATCTCGAACTCAAGAAGGTCAATGCGGCCTCGCTATCGGCGGACGGAGTGACGCCGAAAGCGCCCGATGTCGATCAGCAAGCTGTTCCTCCACCGTCCGATCCGTCGCAAAGTTAGACTGGCCCCCTGAGCGCCGGTGGCACGGCGATCTGAACCTCATTCCCTTGGACCCGAACCTCGCAACAAGCGACCTGGAAGTTCGAATTACCGACTCGCTCCCCTGAGATGACGCTGAATTTCCATCCATGCCAGGGACATTCGACAACTCCCTCACACAGTTTCCCTTCTCCGAGCGGGCCGCCCGCGTGCGGACAGGTGTTATCGATGGCGTAAAATTCTCCTTTCACGTTGAAGATCGCAATCCAAATCCCATCGACTTCCACGGTTCGTCCCGTGCCGGGTGGAATCTCGTGCGTGAAGGCCACTCTGGTGAAATCGTTCATCATAGTCATTTCTCAGCCGGTTCGCCGTATGCGGCATCAGAAGGGCACTTGCTTGATTTCATCGTCACCTTATGGCATAGAACTATCAGCCTTGTAGCCATGCCCCGCGGAGAGACTCCTTGACTGACCTGGAGGCCCGATAGGGGATGAGGTTCCTGTATGGAAATGACCCTCCTGCTCAACGCGACCTATGAACCCCTGCGGGTCGTGAATTGGCAAAAAGCGATCGCGCTCCTCTGGCAAGGGAAAGTCGAAGTCTTGGAGGTCTACGATAGGGAAATCCATGGGATTTCTTTATCGATCAAACTTCCAGCCGTGATGCGACTCCTGAGGCTGGTGAAGTTGAAGGACAGTCATCGCGCCGTCAAGTTTTCCCGCATCAATATTTTTACGCGAGATGGGTACTGCTGCCAATACTGCACTCACAGATTTCGGACTGAAGAACTGACGTTTGATCATGTCGTCCCTATCGCCAAAGGTGGGAAAAAGACGTGGGAAAATATTGTGACTGCCTGCTGGCGCTGCAACAATCGGAAAAGCGGGCGTACGCCGGAAGAAGCCGGCATGAAGTTAAAGAAGCGGCCCGTGAAACCTCGATGGAGCCCCGTCATTACCATCACGATCGGTATTCGCAACACGCCGGAAAGCTGGCGTGATTATCTCTATTGGAACATGGAGCTGGATGCAGATCCGGCCGACACCTAACGCGCAGGCTTGAAATAATCGTCGCAGCCTCGATCCGCAACCGCTCTCTCTTCGGTCAGTCTTCCAACAACCCGCAGGAACCATTCCAGTTTTTCGAACGTGTCGCATTATAGCGACGGACTGATCAAAAGGGGGAGTGGAGTGTGGGTTCTTGAAATCCCACTTGCATGATGGATGTCCATTCTCGGATACTGAGCCGTTCGGTCAAAAGGGGGAGTCGCGTCATGGCTGCCAATCCTGGTTTTCCCTTGGTCTTGGACGTAAGAGGCTGGCCGGTTCTGGTGATCGGCGGCGATGAGGAGGCATCGGAAAAATCCCAACGCCTGCTCGAGTCGGGCGCGCGGGTCACGGTGATCAGCCCGACGCTGAATGAACCGCTACGCTTGTTGGCGGCTTCGGGTAAGGTCATCCATCGCGGGCGACAGTTTCGCGACATGGATCTCGAACACGCCATCCTCATTCTCAATACCATTCGAGGCGATCGTGACTTTGCTCAGATGCTGTCGGCGAAATCCAGAGAAAAGCGTGTGCTGCTCTGGTCGGTAGATTACCCGGAGGCAAGCAGCGTCACGATGCCGGCAGTCGTGGCAGTGGGACATGTGCGAGTGGCGATCAGTACAAGCGGAACGGCGCCGGCTCTTTCCGGATTCATGAAAGAGGATCTTGAACGGATCCTCGATACGGAATTCATTGATTTTGTCGAGTGGCTTGGACAGCTGCGTGAACAGGCCAAGGCGAACGAGCCGGATGCCGAGAAGCGGAGGACACTGCTCCGCGACGCGTTAGACGGTTTTCGTTTCCTTGGCAAGGTGCGATATCCCAACGTCTGGTTGGAAAGACGGGCCGAGGCCGCGTCTGCCGTGAAACGTGACACGTGACACGAAAGAAGCAGAGGGAAGGAGGGGAGATGGTGTTATTGGAATTCAGCATGTCGCCGTTGGGAAAAGGCGAGAGTGTCGGAAAATATGTGGCCCGCTCGCTCGATACTATTGACAAGAGCGGAGTCGCGTATCGATTGAACCCGATGGGAACGGTCTTAGAAGGCGACTGGGAGCGCGTCTTCTCAGTGGTGCAGCAATGCTATGAGCGGATGAAGAAAGATTGCAACCGCATTTCCTGCACGATCAAAGTCGATTACCGAAAGGGCCATTCCGGACGGCTCCAAAGCAAGGTTGCCGGCATCGAAAAGAAACTCAAGCGGTCGGTTAGGCAATAGGAGGGCGCACCCTCCGGCGCTCTGCCGATAGACGTGTCCCACGAGCCGAGAGGATCAGATCCTCAGGCGTTCTCCCCCACAGACAGCCCCATCTTTTGACTGGCTTTCCCCCTCAGACGCGCGGGGCAAACCTTCGTATTGCAAAGCTCACGGGGTCGTCGATATACTCGGCGGGCTATACGTGCTATTCCTGTAGGTGAACTGTTCAGGTGATCAATCCCTCTGATCCTGTGCGTTCCCTTGGTCGTCGTAATGGCTGACTGCGCGAAGCACCACGCCCATTTCTGTCCCATGGACCTGTTGTCATAGGGGATGACACCATGACCAGCAGCACGCTCGACATCGTCGAGGCCAAATCCATCCCGAACATCGAACTCTTATCGAAAGAACGAACCATTCTGGAGCAGGGCGCAATGATCTGTCGCCCGTTCGGTTTGGATGAACAGGGTCAGACGATCCGAGACCTCAGCGGCGTCAGCATCAGAGCCGTGGTGGTCTTTTTAGAGAAGTTGGTGACGTCCTCGGGAGGAGCACCGGCCGGAAAAGAAGCCGTCGAGGAGTTGTGCCGCCTCTTGAACGATCGCATCAAGGATCCCGTCTATCATGTGACTCCGGAATTCTTGAAGAACCCCTGGAACAGCTACTCGTACGAATTTACCTGCTATCTGTATGAATTCTGTGAACGCATCTCGGGGGATCCACGCTTTGCCTTCAGAGCCGGGACGGAGAAGGTGTCTCCCATCATGCTGGCCCTGACTCGCCCCTTTTCTCTGTCGCAGATCTACACGATGTTCCCGTACTTTGGGAATAAGTTTACGTCCGGAGCTGTCGAGTTCCGCGTGGTGGAAGTCACGAGCAGCACGGCTGCGGTGGGGATGCGGTTTACCGACCGGACGCTTCGGCAGTTCGGGTCCTACCGCAGGCGGTGTGCCTGCCTGGTCTGTCAGTCTGCACAGGGCATCATGGTCGCCATGGCTGATCGCATCCACGGCCTCTCTCAGGCGAAAGTGATCGAGACCTCCTGCATCGGCAATGATGATGACTGGTGCCAGTGGACGATCCGATGGCAGGAAGAGAGCCGGTATCGGAAGCGATTCTGGCGAGCGACATCGCCCCTTGAGCAGACACGCCCGACTCGACTGATCAGCGAGTCAGTCGCCGGCGTCGAGAGCACCCAGGGCGCACACCCTTCGGCAGCGACCCGCCTCGAGCGCTCGCCCCATGCGCAGCAGAGTTTTACATGGTTCTTATGGGGAGGAGTGTTGGGCCTTACCCTCATGACCGGAGTCGGTGTGCTGAATCCGACGGTGAGTCTCGGCGAGGTGTTGTTGGTCGGGCTGTGCCCGATCCTTGCTGTCGGCATTATGGTCAATCGACGGCTGCTTCGCGAAAGCGAGCGACGCGAGGTCTTGATTCAAGAGCAGATTACGTTCGTCGAATCCCGCCACGAGGAATTGCGCGAAGCTTATTTGGAACAAGAGCAAATGCGGGTGGAGTTGCGCCGGAAAGTCGCCCAACTGACGGCGCTTCATCGAGCCGGGCTGTCATTCGGCTCGACCTTCGAGCGAGATGCGCTCTTGCACCAGGTATTGGAAGCCCTGACGCACGAACTCAACTATAACAGTGCCATGGTGTCCATGTTTGATCCCTGTGAGAATACCGTCCAACATATCCGTCTGATCGGCGCGCCTCCGGAGGTTGAAACGTTCGCCCAGTCCTGTCGAATTCCGATCACCGATCGCGAGAGTCCCGAGGGGACGGTGGTTCTTCAAGGACACCCACTGTTGGTCAAGGATATCGAATCGATACGGCACCGCCTTCATCCCGTCAATCAACGGTTAGCAGAATTGAGCGGAACCAAAGCCTTGGTCGTGGTTCCCATCAAGACCAAAGAGCGTATCTGGGGGATGTTGACGGTCGATCGCTCGCACAATCAAAGCGTGACGGAAGACGATTTGGAACTGATGACGACCGTTGCGAGTCAAGTCTCCATCGCGTTGGATAACGCTTCAGCCTACCAGCAGATCGAAGAGTGGAATCAGGGGTTGGAGGTCAAAGTCAAAGAGCGCACCGAAGCCCTTGAGCGGGCCGACCGGTTGCGCGCGCAATTCCTCTCCCATGTGTCCCATGAATTGAGAACACCGCTCACGTCCATCAAGGGATTCATTCAAAATCTGCTGGACGGACTGACCGGACCGTTGAACGAGAAGCAGCAGCGCTATCTCGTGCGGATGTCGGACAATTCGGATCGGCTGGTTCGGATGATCGAGGATCTCCTCGATCGTACCCGTATCGAGACTGGGCGATTGGAAGTGCATCCGGCCGATGTCGAGCTTGAACCCTGTCTCGCCGACGTGATCGAGCAACTGAAGCCGTTGGCTCAGGCAAAACAACAAGCACTGGAATTCCGTTGTGCCGATACGGACGTCGTCGTGTGGGCGGATCGCGATCGGTTGATTCAGACGGTCGTCAATCTGGTGCAAAATGCCATCAAGTTCACCCCGCCGGGCGGAACCGTGTCGGTGGCCTGCGACTGGCCGAATCACCGCACGGCCACAGTTCTGGTTCGGGACACCGGACCCGGTATCGCTCCGGAATACCTCGACAAGATTTTTGACCCGTTCTTCCGCGTCCAGCAAGGCCAGCGCACAGCCCCCAAAGGGCTGGGATTGGGACTGTCAATCGTGAAAACGCTGGTGGAGCTGCAAGGAGGGGAGGTGGCGGCGTGTAATCGTCCGGAGGGCGGCGCAGAACTGTCCTTCACGATTCCGATCCATGCCGCGCAGATGCCACTGTTGCTTGAGTCCCAGCTCTTAGGCCAACACATCTTGGTCGTGGATGATGATACCGACATTCAGCAATTGCTGCATGACCGGCTGAAGGCAGGAGGTTACCAGACATCCTCCGCGTTCGATGGCCGTCAAGCGCTAGGGATGCTTCAGTCACGCGAGTTCGATGGGATGATTCTCGACATCGGAATCGCGCAGATCGACGGCCTGGAAGTGCTACGACAGGTGCGCCAGATGAATCAGCACCTCCCTATCATCATGATTACGGCGTCGGGTTCCCAGGAGCTCGCTGTGAGGACCATTGGGTTGGGAGCTCAGGCTTACCTGCTCAAGCCATTCGACGCGGAACAGCTTCAGCAAACCATGGATCGGTGGTTCCGACGTGCGTGACCTTCGCCGTCTGCTAGGTCAGTACAACTGCGGGCTCGTCAGGAAGACTCGAAGTCAGTTCACATCTAGACATTCCATCCTATGTGGGTTCTCCCTGCTGTTGATTCTTGTCACCACCACCTGGTGTTCCTCACCTACGTTCGCTCAGGTTCCCCGCGTTCAAGGACAGGGAGCAGCTGCATCTGGGATGGGTAATGCCTTTGCTGCTCAGGCCGACAATCCGTCTGCGTTGCATTACAACCCGGCTGGGATGACTCAGCTCCGTGGTGTGCAAATCATGGCGGGGGGACTTCTTGTCGGTGGGCCGCTCGACCATAGAAGTCCGGACGGTACCACGACAAGTGGTGATCACGATGGCGTCGTCGCGTGGCCTCCCCCCGCCCATACCTATATTACGGCAAATCTCCAGGGCCTTGGTATTCCCCTGCTTGATAAACTCACGGTAGGGGTGGGGGTCACCACCCCGTTCGGTTCAGCAACAAGGTGGCCAAGTACTAGTCCTTTTAGTGCAATCACCACATTCAGTGCATTGCCGTTGTTCGATATCAAGCCGACGTTTGCGTATCAGCTTCTTCCGGATCTTTCGATCGGTGCAGGTGTCGACATCTACACCTTTTCAGGGCTTTTCGGGGAAGGCCATGCCGAATTCCAAAGAATCCTCCCCCCTGGGAATAGGGTTGAGTTGAATGGGAAAGACACAGCACTTGGCTTTAACATCGGCACGTTATATACCGCAGTGCGGAACTCAGATGGATTACCGATTGTGAACGTTGCCGTTGTCTACCGAAGTCAGGCTACGCTCCATTTGGATGGAGTGCAGTTGGCCAACGGGGTGAAGGTCCAAGACACGACGACAACCTTGGTGCTGCCTCAAGTCATCACCGGTGGTATCGCAGTGTGGCCGGTCCGGAATGCTGAACGCGAGTGGAAACTCGAATTGAATGTAGACTACATAGGCTGGAAATCGGTCAGAAACTTAGATCTTCGACGACCTGATGGAACGATCATTCTTCAACAGCCACAAAATTGGAAAAGCACCTATGCCATTTTAATCGGAACCGAGTATCGATGGCTGAAGATGGATCGACTGCCGGGGTGGGAGGTAGCCGTGAGAGGCGGCTATTCGAATCTGCAAACACAAGTCCCGGACTCCACCTACAATCCGGCGATCCCATCGGCCGATCTTCATATTATTTCAACGGGAGTTGGTTTTCTCTGTAAGGGAACTGGATCGCTCTTTGGATTAGTGGCATGCGGAAATCTTGGAATCGGCTCAATAAAGGCAAAAACCATCGGCGTGGACCTGTCGTACCAGGTGTCACTCTACGAACCAAGAACTGTCGAGGGGAATACTGGGATTCGAGCAGGAGTCAATGGGTTTTACGAAAATACTGCGCACGCCGGCGGCCTTTCCTTCCGAGCCAGTTTCTAGCAGGATCACGCTCAACGCGTCTCCTCGGCTTGCTCCGGTTCACCGCAGACCTAAAGAGCCGTGTGGGAACGGTTTAGGCGGAGTGGTAGAGTCTTGGAATTTGCGATCCAATCGCGCACAGGACTTCGTAGGGGATCGTGTCCGTCCACTTGGCGATATCGGAAGCCGTAATTTCGTCATGTCCCTGGCGCCCGATGACCACCGCTTCATCGCCCACGGCAGTACCAGGGATCTCGGTCACATCCACCATCACCATATCCATACAGACCAATCCCGCGATGGGAGCTCGACGTCCCCGGATGAGAACAGAGCCTCGATTCGAGAGGTGCCGGCTCAACCCATTGGCATAGCCGATCGGGAGAACCGCAATGCGTGTAGGACATCTTGCGGTGAAGGTGCGATTGTAGCTGACTGTATTGCCTGGTTGGATGGTTCGGAGTTGGGCAATGCGGGTCTTGAGTGAGAGCACCGGCCTCAAGTCCGGAGTCTGAATCGTATGGGGAAGGGTATGGTACCCGTACAACATGATGCCGGGCCGTACGAGGGAAAAGTGGGCTGACGGGAAGCGAACCGCTCCACCGCTATTGGACACATGAACGAAAGGAACTTGAAACCCGCCTTCCAGAACGACGTTCAGGGCTTTGTTGAAGCGACTGAGTTGTTGTTCGGTCGCGTCTGGGTCGGATCCGTCTGCATCGGCCAAATGGGTCATGAGTCCTTCCAGTCGTAGGAAGGGAGGAAATTTGTGGGAGCTGATGAACGTCGCCAGCTCAAGCTGTGTCAGGCCCAGACGACCCATGCCGGTCTCGACTTTGAGATGGATCGGGTGGGGGGCCTCGCGCGATGCCGCAGTCTGTCCCAGCGCAGTGAGTACGGAAGGATCGCTCACCACCGGAGTGAGTTGGTAGGTGAAGAGATCACCGAATTGTTCTTGGAAGACGGGTCCGAGGACGACGATCGGCACGGTGATGCCGGCTTGCCGAAGCGCGACCCCTTCATCCGTCGAGAAGACGGCAAGGCGTGTGACACCATGCCGAATCAGTGTCCGCGATGTTTCGATCGCGCCATGGCCATACGCGTTGGCCTTGACCACCGCCATGACGTCACACCCAGGGGACACGATTCGACGAAATTGGGAGAGATTGTGCGCGAGCGCCGTCAGATCTACGGTGGCGATGGTTGGGAAGAAGGGTGGCGTACTCGGCACACGAGGAAGCGAGAATCAGGAAGCCAGACTCAGACCTCCATGATTTCCTGCTCCTTTTTCTTAATCACGTCATCGATTTTCTGACCATATTGCTCGATCAGCTTCTGGGTCTCATGCTCGGCCTTATGCAGTTCGTCCTCGGTGAGCGTGGCATCTTTTTGGAGTTTCTTTAACTCTTCATTCGCGTCTCGCCGAAACCCTCGGATCTGGACCTTCGTCTCCTCGCCGTGTTTCTTGCAGATCTTCGTCAACTCCTTGCGGCGCTCTTCCGTCAGGGGCGGAAGCGGGACTCGGATCACTTTGCCGTCGTTTGAAGGCGTCACGCCCAATCCTGAATTGGATATGGCTTTCTCGATTTCTTTGATCAGCTTCGGTTCCCAGGGTTGGATGGTGATGAGTCGCGCTTCGGGGGTGGAGACGCCGGCGACCTGTTTCAGCGGGGTCATGGTTCCATAGTAGTCGACGCGAATGCCGTCGAGCAAAGCGACGGAAGCCCGCCCTGTTCGGAGGCCGGTCAGGTCTTTCCGTAAGTGTTCGAGCGATTGATCCATATGTGAGATGAATGACTGCCGAACCTGGGCTGCGTTGGACATGAAGACACCTCGTGATGGGATCAGTGATCGCCGCTCGTAACCAGGGTTCCGAGCTGCTCGCCTAAGGCCACGCGTTTAAAGTTACCTTTGACTTTCAGGTTGAATACGACGAGAGGCAATTTATTGTCCATACAGAGGCTGATCGCAGTGGAATCCATCACCTTGAGTTTCTGATTGAGGATGGACAGAAATGAAATCCTCTCATACTTTTTGGCCGACGGATTGGTCACGGGATCGGCATCATAGATGCCGTCGACTTTCGTCCCCTTCATAATCGCTTGCGCGCTGATCTCCATCGCGCGCAGGACGGCGGCCGTATCAGTCGAGAAATAGGGATTGCCCGTGCCGGCGGCAAAAATGACCACGCGGTTCTTTTCAAGGTGGCGGATTGCCCTTCGACGGATGTACCCCTCTGCAAGCTGGCGCATTTCGATGGCGGATTGAACGCGGGTGATGATTCCGACCCGCTCCAGCGCATTCTGGAGCGCGAGCGCATTGAGCACCGTCGCCAGCATCCCCATGTAATCAGCCGAGGCCCGTTCCATACCGGACGCGCTTGCCGCGATCCCACGAAAAATATTGCCGCCGCCGATGACGACCGCCACTTGAACGTCAAGCGCGACGACGGAGGCAATTTCTTCCGCGAGGTTTTCCAGAATGGACGGTTGGATGCCGTAACCCTGCTCGCCGGCCAACATCTCCCCACTGACTTTCAGAAGGAGGCGTTGGTATTTGGCAGAGCTCATGCTTCGCCTAGCTGATAGCGGGTGAATCGGCGGACGTTCATGTTTTCGCCGATCTTCGCGATTTTCTGGGCGAGGAGATCCTTGATGGTGACGGCGGGGTCTTTGATGAAGGATTGTTCCAACAGGCAGTTTTCCTGGTAGAACTTTTCAAGCTTGCCTTCGACGATCTTCGGCCATGCGGCGGGAGGCTTACCCATTTCCTTGGCCTGCCCTTCGTAGATCGTTTTCTCTTTCTCGGCCATATCAGCTGGAACATCCTCGCGCTTCACGAATGACGGTTTTGCGGCCGCGATCTGAAGCGCAAGATCGTTGACAAAGGCTTTGAATTCCTCATTCCGCGCGACGAAATCGGTTTCGCAATTGATCTCGATCAGGACGCCGATCTTGCCACCCATATGAATGTAGGAATGAATCAGCCCTTGGTTGGTTTCACGCCCAGCCTTCTTGGCAGCCGCCGCGAGACCTTTTTGCCGCAGATAGTCGATGGCTTTGTCGACGTCATTCCCGTTTTCAGTGAGGGCCTTCTGACAATCCAGAATGCCGGCGCCTGTTTTTTCCCGAAGCTCTTTCACGAGCTGACTGGATCCTGCCATGATTCGTTAGTCCTTCGCTCCGTCGATGAGAATGAGCCGTTGATGGATCACGCGTGTTGATTACGAAACCTGAACGCTTTCAACGCGCATGGCTGGTTTCTTGTCGCCGCCGGCGGGAGTCGGTTGAAACTCTGCTTCTTCTCGCTGGGCTTTTACATGCGCGCCCTCGATACAGGCATCGGCGATCTTGGATGTAATCAGTTTGATCGAACGAATCGCGTCGTCATTTCCAGGAATCGGGTAGGCGATGTCGTCCGGGTCGCAATTGCTGTCCAAGATGGCGATGACCGGGATATCGAGTCGCTTCGCTTCTTGCACGGCGATTTTTTCGAGTCTCGTATCCAGAATAAAGACCGCTCCCGGAAGGCTACGCATGTTCTTAATGCCGGACAGGTATTTTTGGAGCTTCGCGATATCCTTCTGCATGAGCAGGATTTCTTTCTTTTTGAGACCATGCTCGCTGGGGTTTAGGAGCGTCGTCTCCATCTTCTTCATCTTATCGATGCTGCGTCGAATGGTTTGGAAGTTGGTCAACATTCCACCCAGCCAGCGCTGGTTGACGAAAAACATGTTGGCGCGCTTGGCTTCTTCTTCGAGGATTTCCGCAGCTTGCCGCTTCGTGCCGACGAACAAGACGGAGTCTCCCGCTGCCGCAAGGTCTCGGACGAAGGCATAGGTGTGCTCCATCCGCGCGACGGTTTGCTGAAGATCGATAATATAGATGCCGCTGCGTTCACCGAACAAAAACCGCTTCATCTTGGGATTCCAGCGGTTGGTTTGGTGCCCGAAATGAACGCCGGCTTCCAACAACTCTTTGATGGCCACCACTCCCATGCCTTCACCTCCCTTCAAGCTTGCAGAGCGCCCATGCATCGGGCGAGGGAATCGCTTCCCTTATTCTCAAGCCATGCAGCGTATCGACGCTGATAGTGATTTTATTGAATGGAGTCGTTTCTTTCTTTGTGCCGGAAACGAACCCCCTGTCAAACCCAGATCGGGGACGCTATCATAGTCTTACCGAGGTTTCAAGCTGCCGACAGTCTTTTTGGCTAGGATCGATAGCTGGCGTTAATTCGGACATAGTCATACGAGAGATCTGTTGTCCACATGTGGGCAGACGCTTGTCCCTGCCCAAGCTGAACGGTGACCATAAACTCCTTTTGTTTGAAGACTTGCGCGATCTTCTGCTCCGCTTCCGGCCCCATTCCGACCCCCCGCCGCACCATGACAATGTCATCGAATCGCACCATAACTTTATCTGGGTCGATCGCAACGCCCGATCGCCCGATGGCAGCCATGACTCTGCCCCAATTGGCGTCCTCCCCAAACAGAGCCGTCTTCACCAGATTGGATGTCGCAATGGTGTCGGCGACTCGTTTCGCCGATGCCTTCGTGGTGGCTCCTTGCACTCGAATCGTGACGACCTTGGTGACCCCTTCTCCATCGCGACAAATCATGAGAGCCAATTCCCGTGCTGCATCAGTCAAGAGTCGCTCGAAGTCTCGAGAGGGCCTGGTGCCTTGTTGAATAGGTCGGTTTTTGGCGAGGCCATTCGCCAGACAGAGAACCGTGTCGTTCGTGCTGGTATCACCGTCCACCGTAATGCAGTTGAAGGATTGATCGACTGCTGATCGCAACGCCAACTGGAGGGCGGTTGGAGCAATCGCTGCGTCGGTCGTCAAATAGGCAAGCATGGTGGCCATATTTGGATGGATCATGCCCGAACCCTTGGCCATGCCGCCGATGGTGACGACGCGACCGCCGATTCTCGCTTGTCTCGCGACGGTTTTTGGCCGCAAGTCCGTGGTGAGAATCGCTTGCGCTGCGTGATCGCCTCCTGGAACGCTGAGACGCGCGATCAATGCCGGGACGGCCGCGATGACGCGATCAATCGGCAACACACGACCGATCACACCGGTCGAACCCACGAAGACGTGGTGCGCGGGAATGGAGAGCTGCTGTGCCACGGCCGTCGCCATCGCTTTCGCCGCCACCAGCCCTTGTGCACCCGTGCAGGCATTGGCATTCCCGCTGTTGACAATGATGGCCCGCCCGCGACGGGACCGAAGATGCTGTCGATCCAGGAGGACCGGAGCGGCCACAACGCGATTCTTCGTGAAAACCCCCGCGATCGGTCCGCTGACGTCGGACACGCAGAGAGCCAAATCGAGCACGTCTGGTTTTTTGATCCCACAATGGATTCCGGCGGCTTGAAACCCCAGCGGTGCCGTGATGCCGACGTGTTTTGGTCTCATACGAGTTCGAGGAGGGTGGTTAGGGATAACTGGCCGGTGCGGTGAGGCCGGTGTCCTCAGGAATCCCAAGCATCACATTCATGGCTTGAATGGCCTGACCGGCGGCTCCCTTGACGAGATTATCGACCGCCGCCACTGTGACGACCCATCCGGTCCTCGAATCCTGGTACACGCCGATGTCGCAATAGTTTGTTCCCTTAATGTAACGCGGATTGGGAACGAGATCTTCGTAGAGCCGGACGAAGCGCTCGCCTGCATAGAACTCTCGGTACAAGTTCCGAAGATCAGAAAGTTGCATGGTCTGCGTCAGCTTACAGTATGCCGTACTCAAGATGCCTCGATTCATCGGCACAAGATGAGGCGTAAATGTCACGGTCACGGAACCGGCTTTGTCCATGAGTCCGGAAAGTTCCTGCTCGATTTCAGGAATATGACGATGTTGTCCAATCTTGTAGGGCTCTAAGGATTCATGCGCTTCTGGAAAATGGTAGGCCAGGGCCGGACTCCGTCCCGCTCCTGACACGCCGGACTTGGCGTCGATCACAATCGTCTGTGACTGCACGAGCCGTTTGGCGAAGAGGGGCGCCAACTGGAGGACTGCGGCAGTGGGATAACATCCAGGCGAAGCAACCAGTTTCGATTTGGCAATCGCGGTCCGATGGAGTTCCGGCAACCCATACACCGCGTCTTGGAGCAAATGTGGCTGGCTATGCGGAGCGTGATACCACTTCTCGTAGATGCTCACATCTTTTAGCCGGTAATCCGCACTGAGGTCGACGACGGGCTTGCCTGCCTTGATACAGGCCGCAACGGGGTCTTGCGATTTAGTATGAGGCAGTGCGAGGAAAATGGCATCCGCCCGCTCCGTCAGGGCTTCCGGCGCCAAGGCTTCAAATTGATGATCGACGATTCCCTTGAAACTCGGAAACACGGATGAGACCGACTGACCTGCTGACTTTTCCGACGTCACTGCAGTGATCGTAAAATAGGGATGTGCCGCTGCAAGCCGAACAAGTTCTGCGCCGGCATATCCGCTGGCTCCTGCAATGGCGATTCGAAATTTCTTACTCATGGGTCACCATTTCTATTTTTGGCCGACGGTCGTTTCACCCGCCTACGGCGAGGTGTCGCCGAAGAACCACCAGGGACCATGGCTGTCAGGTCGTGGGGCGCCACATAAAGAAGACACAAAAAAGGGAAGGCATGGAGCCTTCCCTTTTTCTGGATCGTCGGCCCCTGCGCCTAGCGCTTGGAGTATTGGAACCGCTTGCGCGCTCCCTTCTGTCCGTACTTCTTTCGTTCCTTCACGCGTGAATCACGTGTGAGCAGGCCCTCTTTCTTAAGAGGGGTACGGGTCGAAGGAGTCATGGCAACAAGCGCTCGCGCGATGGCATGGCGGAGCGCGCCGGCTTGCCCGGTTGGGCCACCGCCATAGACGGTTGCGCTGATTGAGTATTTGCCCATCAGGCCGGCCATCTCAAGAGGTAGTTGGATAATTTGCCGGAGGGTGAGACGAGGAAACGCCTTTTCCAATGGCTTATCGTTCACCATAATATCGCCCGCGGTGCCTGTGACCCAGGCTCGAGCGATTGCGCATTTTCTCCGCCCCGTTGCATATTGTGTCACCACTGCCATGCGACTCGTCTCCTTCTGTTTGAGAAAGGTTTCTAGAGGGAAATAGGTTCCGGACGTTGAGCGTGATGCGGATGATCGGATCCGACATAGACGCGGAGTTTGCGTGCCATGCCGTTGCCAAGCGGATTTTTGGGAAGCATGCCCTTAATCGCTTTTGTCAGGAGCTGCGTAGGGTCTTTCCGAAACACGTGCGCGGCGGAGGCGGTTTTCAATCCTCCCGGATACCCCGTATGGCGCCGGTACAGTTTGGTGTCCATCTTGTCGCCGGTCAATTGAATCTTCTCCGCATTCACGATGACCACATGATCGCCCATATCGACATTCGGCGTGAATGTCGGGCGATGTTTCCCCCGCAAGATGCTCGCCACTCGTGCCGCCAATCGGCCCAGGGTTTTCCCCTCGGCGTTCACCAGATGCCAGCTTTCTTTCACTTGAGTCGGATTCTCGAAATACGTCATCATCATCTTTTTCTCCACCGCTGCACTTCTGTCAGCATTTGAGGGGTGTTAGACTTCTTGCGCGCCGATATTCTTCGTTTCCAGCTTGGACAACCACGCGTCCAGATTCTGACCGCTGCGTCGCCTCCACACGTCCTGCGTCACATAAATGGGCGCCTGGCAGCGGAGAGCCAATGCGATGGCGTCGCTCGGTCTGGAGTCGATGGTGCGCGCGACTCCTTTGTTTTCGAGGAAGACGCTCGCATAGTAGGTGCTGCTCTTGACGTCCGTGAGGACCGCTCGTTCCATCTTGATGCCGAGGTGCTCGCCGAAACTCTTGATCAGATCGTGGCTCATCGGTCGTGGTGTCGCCGATGTGTCCAGGACACGCCTGATTGCTTCGCCCTCCGACGCTCCCACCCATACCATGAAGTGTTCCGACGCGTCATCGGCTCGTGTCAGAACGACGATCCTGGTATCCGTAGTCGAGTCTTCCACAACTCGGTTGACTGCGAGCTGTATCAACGGTTCGGTCGTTTGGCGCGTGTGCTCTTCCATACAACAATCAAGATCGTTGGTCAGGAGTCCAATTTCCCGAAGTCTTCCGGCTTTAAATTCTCCAGCCACTGATCGAGTTCTTCCGAGCTCTGCTTTCGAATCACGGATTCACTCGCAAAAATCGGAGCCTGGCTCCGGAGCGCGAGAGCGATGGCGTCGCTGGGACGGGAATCAACGGTATATTCCGAGTCTGCGTAGGTCAAATGCACTTTAGCAAAATAAGTATGTTCATTCAGGTCCGTAATTACTACGCTAATGACCTTGGCGTTGAAGGCATCCAAGTATGATTTCATGAAGTCGTGGGTCATGGGACGTGGAGGGGCGACATTCTCGATCGCCAGGCTGATCGAGCTGGCTTCCGATTTCCCGACCCAGATGGGGAGCATTTCAGACTGATCATCATCTCGCAGTATGACGATATACGCATTGTTGTAGGGGTCGAACATGAGCCCCTTGACCTGCATCTGCGTGATCATCTCCGAACCGATTCCTTTCCTCTGCCACTCGTGAACAACAAAACATGGCACCCTAGCATTTTCGGACAAGTGAAGTCAACGAACCCAGCGACAATCCAAGAGAAAACGTGAAGCTCGTTTGCTAAAACTCTTCCGAAAAATGCGCGATCAGCTGGTCGGCGGACGATAGTTTTCGGCAACCTTCGACGAATCGACCTCTTCGCCCAGTTTCAAAAATGCCTTCATCTGCTTGCGAACGAGTTCACGCCCGCTCTCATCGCCGAGATTGACTTGATATTCATTGATGACCATCACGCGCATGCCTTCCCACTTCTTCCAGCAGCCTGTGCACACCTTGCTCTTTACTTCCGATTCAAGCTTGCCGAGAAACAAGGGGGTCGTAATCGCTTCGCCAGTTTGCCCACATGTCACACAAGAAACCTCTGCCATAACGGAGCGCTCCTTATTTTCAATACCCAGTAAAGTGTCAACAATCAACGACCGAGTTCAGCTCTCATTAGTATTGATGGGCATTCTATCAGAGATGTTCACAGGAAGAAAAGGTGAGGCGTCACACAGGATTCATCCAGCGAGAACTCATGAGAGAACCTGACATTGTGTGCTGGCTGTTCTGAGAACTCCAAAGGGCAATACAGTGTTTACCTTGCCTCTCTCACGGGAGGCAGTAGAATCCGCATTGAGGAACCCAATCGTTTCTACATAAATGGAGCACGGCGGCATAAAGTCATCATCATGGATCTCGTAGGTTCAACGGACGGCTCGAGAGCCGTTCACTGACACCGAAGCAAGTCAACGTGGCCACGCGGTGTAAGGTCAAGAACTGACACGTATTTTTCACAGGCGCAAGGTGTTCCACTTCAGGAGCTCAAACTAAACAAGACGGGACAGGATATCGGTGGGTATGTGGTTACGCAATTCCGGATACGATTCAATCAGGCGGGCGATGTCAGCCAGGTCTTTTTGACGTTTACTTGGGCGGCGACCCGAATCTTGCGCGGCCCAGAGCTTCCCCTGGAGCAGATCATCCAAACTGGCCACCGGTAGCCGCCGGCCCAGAACTGTCCGCTCCGTGGCTCGCGCCACAAACGAGGCATATCGTGGGTCCGTCTGAAGCTGCACCCGAAGGTCAGATCCTGCGGCCGACACATTGAGACTATGAGGAAATGTTTCAACAAGAAATTCTCGCCGTAACCAATCTTCAACTTGCCCGCTGTGTTCAACGGCGATGACGATGTCAAGATCCAGACTCACAACCGGATCGACGTACGCGTTGACTCCCTGTCCTCCGAGAACACAAAATCGGATGTGTCGGGCGGTCAGTCCATCAAGAAAATGATCGAGGAAGTCAGTATGATCCGCCACGACGACTTTCCAAAAAGTTCGGGCCAGCATAGGCGCAAGTCTCCTTCACTGAGCTATCCTAGCAGGGTCGCCCTCTCTGGTAAAGAACAGCACAAGGAGCAACAATCGTCTTGATGAAGAAAGGGGAAGAGAACGAACCGCATTGCTTACGATCTCACGGTCCGGTTTGATCCCGATTGACCCTCTGACGGCGGCATGCTAGAACCACTGCCGCAGTGAATCCCATATCATATTTATGTGATGTGCCCGGATGGCGGAACTGGCAGACGCGCCGGACTCAAAATCCGGTTCTCGCGAGAGAGTGGGAGTTCGACCCTCCCTCCGGGCACCAACGTAACCACTTATGCCGATTCGCCAAGCCAGTTCGCTTGCTTTTATGGGATAAGATCCTGCGAATCTTTTGATCGAAGGATGCTCAGAAGCGAGTTGGCGATGGGGTGATCAACTGAAACGATTCGACTACCCTCTTGACAGCGCCGCGCTATTAGCCTAATTTCTGCCATATTCCTCAATGGTGTATGCATGACCGAACGAGAAGCAGTGAAACTCCGAATATGATTGTCGGATTCCTTTCTACGGGACTATCCGTCCACTTACTTTTTATTTTTAAGGAGGCAGCACATGCGTAAAGCGTTGGCACTAGGGGTCGCAATGCTGTGTGTCGGCTCTATGAATATTGCAGTGGCTCAAGAGCGACTGCAGCAGTCTGGTGGGTCCGCAATGGGTGTGGGCACAGGTGTCGGCGACGTGTCAGGGAATGCTAATCGGGTCCAGGCCTTCGATCGCAGTGCGTTCCTTGATCGCCTCTCCCTGCCTGAGACGATCTATGGCCGTGTCCTGGCGATAGATTTACCGGCGGGGAAGATGTATCTGGAAACCGGGGGAAGCTCTCATGACGAAGGTCGTGCTGGTCAGGGAGCTATGAGCTCCCTGACCGTCTACTTCGATGCAAAGACTAACCTGGATCAGCTCAAGGTATTGAATCACGGCGATGATATTGCTCTCCAAGTGGTAGAAGCGACTTCGCCCAATCAACAGTATGGCACAGGCCACAAGATTCTTCGCGAGGTGTACGTGCTCCGGGGCAACGAGACACTCGCCGGATTTGGCGGCCTAGGGCAGCGACCGAATCCCTCGACCGAACGGGCCATCGAGACCAGTAGTGCCACGACGACAGGTGGGGTGGCAGGATCCGTATTGCCCGGCAAGATTACCGGAACCGTGGACACCACCATCGGTGAGTTTACCGGTTCAGCTCCTTGTTGGAATTGCGAACCTCAACCGGGATGGGGGTATAAAACGGTCGACGCCGGAAACAAAGATGCCTAACATATCCGACTATGGAACTGACGCGTCAAAGCCGAATATGGTAAAGGGATTCAATTAAGACGCTCTGGAGTTCTGCTTTCGAAAGGGGCAGCTTGCGCTGCCCCTTTTTCATGTGACCCTTGCCGGTAGTGTAGTATTGGTAGTCCCTTCCTGACCAACGGATGAGCAGATGAACGAACACCAGAACCTACGGGATGCGCCGGCCTCCGAGCTTGATCTTCGTGGGGTGATTTGTCCCTACAACTTCGTGAAGACGAAGCTCAAGCTCGAGACGATGAAGCAGGGAGATGTGCTGTCGGTTCTACTGGACGACGGAGATCCTATCCGCAATGTGCCTCGAAGCGTCGAGAACGAAGGCCATACGGTCTTATCGCAGGAGCGAGTCGATCGGGCCTATCGGGTCTTGATCCGTCGAGAGGAGACCGACTGAGCGCGGCGCGCGCCGTGGCCATCCAATTCTGTCCCATCTTTTCCCGCAAGAACGAGCGTCACTTCCCGTCCCCGAGTAGGACCTAGTCTCTCGCGTACCTCACCAGCCGTCCCGCGAATGATGCGCTCATTCGGTTTCGTTAAGTCATAGGCAACAGCCACAGAGCATCGAGGAGCAATGCCGTCAAGGGCCTGCAGTATGCGTGCGACCACTGCTCCATGACAGAAGGCAACAGTGGGACCATCTCTCCTCAGGGAATCAATAAGGGATTGAACGATACGTGAGGAGGCGCTCGGCAGATGTCCAAGAAAATAGAACGAGTCGCAAGAGAACCCGGCGGCAGTCAGAGCCGCGATGATCGCAGAAGGACCGGGTACTGGAACCACCGAGATGCCATGCGTGTGGGCGGCTGCAACAAGAAGGTGGCCGGGGTCAGCAACGAGAGGGGATCCAGAATCAGACACTAACGCGACATCAATGCCTTGCTGTAAACGTTGCACAAGCACCGCTGCTTTTTCCCCAAGATTTCTGGGTCCGTAGCTCGTCACAGTTGCCTGGATGCCGTGATGCATCAGGAGTTGTTGCGTCATTGTTGGATCCTCGGAAGCGATCAGGTCTACCGTGCCGAGGATTCGAATGGCGCGCACGGTCACGTCGTCGGGATGCCCGATGGGCACAGCGACCACGTAGAGCGTTCCGTTCCGATGTGGTTGGCTGACCGAAGTCATTGCCGCGCCGGCGTTTTGTTGACTCTGTTTGGTCGGCATCGATATAATTTCACGCTTATCTCGTCGACGCGAGGTATCGAGTCACCGCAGGGGCATTCCCGATGGCAGCCGTTTGTTTCATGGTCACCATGGTCCTGTACTTCGTGGCCACGGTGTCGTTTCTCGCCTATTTGCTGCGACGCTCCGAAGCCTTGTCGAAAGTGTCATTAGCGATTACGGCGGCCGGCTTCATCTCCCATACCATCGGTCTCGTCATCAGAATGGTCGATGTCTCATCATCGGCGCCGCCCAGCTTTTCGGACGCCCTTTCGTTTTTCTCCTGGATGATCATTCTTGTGTTTGTGGTCGTCGAGTTCCGCCACCAGATCCATGTGCTGGGGTCCTTCATGGTGCCCTTAGCCTTGGTCTCCTTGGTCTCGTCCGCAGCCCTTCCGGAAACGGTGCCCACGCTGCAGCCTGTGTTCAAGACCTTGTGGTTTCATGTCACGCTCAGCATGTTGGGAACGGTAGGGTTTACCGTCGCATTCGTGGCAGGAGTGATGTACCTGATTCAGGATCGACTCCTCAAGTCGAAACAGTTCAACGTCCTCTACAGCAAGTTGCCGGCGCTCGATTTTCTCGATCATCTCAATCAGCAATCCATCGTCTTGGGGTTCCCCTTGCTGACCTTGGGAATCGTAACGGGAGCTATCTCTGCCGAGTTTGCGCGTGGATCCTATGTCAGTTGGAATCCCGAGCAAACCTGGGCGCTCGTCACCTGGGTCTTCTATTTCGTCGTGTTGCTGGGAAGGCTGACCGTCGGGTGGAGGGCGAAGCGCGCGGCCTACCTGACGGTCATCGGGTTTGCGTGTGTCGTTCTCACATTGGTCGGCGTGGTGCTGAAAGAAACCTAGTGCCTGGTCAACATATGCGCGTGATGGTCACATGCATCTGATTGTCGTAGGGTTGAGTCACAAGACGGCTCCGGTCGAGATCCGAGAGCGGCTGGCGGTTCCCGAGAGCCGTCTTGGCGAGGCTCTTACTCGCCTCTGTTCGTATCCCGGTGTGAAGGAGGGCATCCTGCTCTCGACCTGTAATCGAGTCGAGGTCTACTCGGTGGTCGACGACATTGAATCCGGCTATGGACGTATTCAAGAGTTTCTTGCCGACACGCATCTCTCGTTATCGTCCGAACAGTTGACCCCGCATCTCTATTGGCATACCGGCGATCGAGCGATCGGCCACTTGTTCAGAGTCGCCGCCAGTCTCGACTCAATGGTCATCGGGGAATCTCAAATCCTTGGACAACTGAAGGATGCGTTTGAAGTTGCGCTGGCCCATAAGACGACCGGCCTCATCATGAACAAGGTGGTTAAGAAGGCTATTTCAGTGGCCAAACGCGTGCGGACCGAAACGAAAATTTCAGAAATGGCGGTATCGGTGAGCTATGCCGCCGTTGAGCTGGCCAAGAAGATCTTTTCGAATCTTCACGAGAAGACCGTCTTGTTGGTCGGCGCCGGTGAAATGGCGAAGCTGGCCGCGCGCCATTTGATCGCGCATGGTGTGGGGCATGTGCGTATCACGACGAGGACTCCGCAACATGCAGTGGAACTCGCCGACAAGTTCGGCGGGACGGCGGTCCCATTCGATCAGTTCAAGGATGATATGGCCTCAGCGGATATTGTGCTGGTTTCCACCGGGGCGGCGCATTATCTTGTCGGCGCAGAGGATGTGCGCCGGGCGGTCGAGGAGCGCATGAACCGTCCCATGTTCTTAATCGATATTTCAGTTCCGCGAAACATTGATCCGGCCGTTCGTCATGTCGACAATGCGTTTCTCTTCGATATTGATGATCTGAAAGATCGAGTCGAACAGAACCGAGCGGAGCGAGTGCAGGAGGCGGGGAAGGCCGAGAGGATGGTTCTGGAAGAAGTGACCACCGTGCTTGACTGGATGAAATCCTTGGAGGTCACGCCGACGATCGTCGCGCTCAGGAACCACGTCGACGACATGAAGCGGGCCGAGGTCGACAAAGTACTCGCGCGATTGCCGCATCTGTCTCCTCAAGACCGTGATCTGGTTGAAGGCCTTGCCTGTTCGATCGTGAACAAACTGATTCATCGCACGATGGTCACGCTCAAGGCCGAAGTCAATTCTTCGAGCGGTCCCGCGTTCGTCGAAGCGGCGCGTCGTTTTTTTTCTCTCGACCGGCAATCTCCCTCTGTTCAACAGATCGAGACCTATACGGAGTCGTCGCGTTATCGGACCGAGAGCTCTGCAGAGTCGGATACCGAGGATCAGGCTCCGGAACCGTCAATCCATAAGCGAGCCCGCTGACCGGCGGATCACGGAAGAGCCTCAACATGTCGATACAGAACGGCCAACGCTCAACCTTGGTTCTTGGGACGCGAGGGAGCAAATTGGCGCTCTGTCAAAGTGAATGGTTCCAATCCAAGATTCAAGAGGTGGTGCCGGAGGTCCGGGTCGTGCTCAAGAAGATTCAGACGTCCGGCGACAAGATCGTCGACGTGCCGTTGGCAAAAATCGGTGGGAAAGGCCTGTTCGTCAAGGAAATCGAGGACGCGTTACTCGCCAGTGAGATCGATTTCGCTGTTCACAGCATGAAGGATGTTCCAGCGCAATTGCCCGAAGGGCTCGACATTCTCTGTGTTCCTCCGCGTGAGGATGCCCGTGATGCCCTCATCAGTCGTGAAGGGTCCTCGTTTCAGGATCTTCCATTCGGAGCCACCATCGGGACTGCGAGCCTTCGGCGCCAAGCGCAATTGCTACAGGCCAGGCCGGACCTAAAGATTGCGATGCTGCGCGGTAACCTGGATACGCGACTGAGAAAACTTAAAGAGGGACAGTTCGATGCCATTGTCTTGGCCGCTGCCGGTCTGCACAGGTTGGGGTGGTCACAGACCATCACGGAATATCTTTCCCCCCTCCTCAGTCTGCCTGCGATCGGACAGGGAGCTCTTGGTATCGAAGGTCGGACCAATGATGCATTCGTGTGTGCCGTCCTCTCCCGACTCAATCATCAGGCAACCCATACGACCGTGACCGCGGAGCGGGCCTTCTTGCGCCGCCTAGAGGGAGGCTGTCAGGTGCCCATCGCCGCCCACGCAACTCTGTCCGGTGAGCAGCTGGTATTGGATGGTCTTGTCGCCGGTGTGGATGGGAAGACCGTCATTCGCGACCAGATCGAGGGGACACATCAGCAGGCTCACGCTCTGGGGATTCAGTTGGCTGAACGACTGCTGGCTCGGGGAGGGGACAAAATTCTCCGGGAGATTTACGGATCAGCGTGAACATGGTACGACGGGACAAGGGGAAGGTCTATTTGGTCGGAGCCGGTCCTGGAGATCCCGAGCTCTTGACCCTTCGAGGAAAGGCGTGTCTTGAGCAGGCTGACGTGGTTCTCTACGATTATCTCGCCAATCCCACCCTTCTTGCCCATGCCAGGGACCGAGCGGAGCGAGTCTACGTCGGACGGAGGGGCAAAGGGAAATACCCTGAGCAGGAAGCCATCAATCGTCTCCTGATTGAACGAGCAAGCGCGGGCCACGTGGTCGTGCGATTGAAGGGCGGCGATCCGTTTGTCTTTGGGCGAGGAGGAGAAGAGGCGGAAGCGCTCGCCTCGGCCGGGATCGAATTCGAAGTCGTTCCTGGGGTGACCGCCGCAGTGGCCGCCCCTGCGTATGCCGGTATTCCGGTGACTCACCGAACGTTGGCGTCTACGCTGACGATTGTGACCGGACATGAAGATCCAGAGAAGCCTTCCACGGCTTTGGACTGGTCAAGGCTGGCGACGAGCCAAGGTACCGTCGTCTTTCTCATGGGTATGAAAAATCTTTCGACGATCGCCGCGACCTTAATGGCCGAAGGGCGAGCGGGGTCTACTCCCGTGGCGATCATTCGATGGGGAACGAGAGTCTCACAGCAGACCGTCGTCGGCACATTGGCGGATATTGCGGACAAAGCCGACGCGGCGCAGATGGAGCCGCCGACCGTCATTGTCGTGGGAGAGGTCGTTCGACTCAGGCCGAAACTCAACTGGTTCGAGCGGCGCCCGCTCTTTGGAAAACGGGTGCTCATGACGCGAGCGAAAGAGCAGGCTGGTGAGTTAGCGGCCCGATTGGCCGGCTATGGAGCTGAACCGGTCGAGGCTCCGACGATCAAGATCGTTCCTCCTCCCGACTGGGCCCCTGTCGATCACGCGATCTCCGAACTCGGGACCTACAACTGGATTATTTTTACCAGTGTCAATGGCGTGAGCCGTTTCATGACCAGGCTGATGGCTCGCGGTTTCGACTCGCGCTGCTTGGCCGGGCGTCGGCTTTGCTGCATCGGGCCCCGCACGGCTCAGGAATTGGAAAAGTTCGGTGTCAGAGCGGATGTAGTTCCGGCAGAATATCAGGCGGAGGGAGTGTTAGCCGCGCTGAATGGGCAGGATTTAAGGAGAATCCGCATCCTGATCCCTCGGGCGGAAACGGCCAGAGAGCTCTTGCCGGACGAACTTCGTGCTGCCGGGGCGCATGTCGATGTCATTCCCGTGTACCGAACGCTCACACCAGGTCAGGATTCCGCGGGGTGGCGGCAGGAGCTCATGGATCACCGGATTCATGTCGTCACGTTTACGAGCTCTTCCACGGTCCGCAACTTTGTGGCGATGCTCGGCGGTGGAGAAGCGGTGAAGCCGCTCATGCACTCCGTCGTGATAGCCGCCATCGGCCCTATTACAGCAAACACGATCGAGGAATATGGTTTGACGGTCTCGATCATGCCGAGGGAAAATACGATTCCCGCACTGGTGGACGCCATCGCCCGCCATTATGGAAGCCGTGAGCAGGTTGCCACGGGAGCTCTGCAGTAATGAAAGCACGCGAGATGTACGATGGTCCTATACAAGGAGGGAGAGTGAGATGGTCCCTGTAAAGTCGTTCATGATTCCCCGAGAAAAGTTCGTGACGGTGCCTCGTGATACCGATGCTCAGACGGCCGCCCGCATCATGCGCGATCGAGGGATCGGCAGTCTGTTCGTGGCCAACGACCGTGAGATTATCGGCATCATCACGGATACGGATATGGTGCGTCGAGTGGTTGCGGCTGGGGCGGATGCAACCAAGACGATGGTTGAGCAAATCATGTCGGCGCCGATCATGACCATTGAAGAGAGCAAGACGCTGCTCGATGCCAACGATTTGATGGCGCAATCCCATCTTCGCCATCTCGGTGTCACCCGCGAGGGGAAGCTGGTCGGAGTGATTTCCGTTCGCGATCTCGTCGTGTTCTTGACGAACTTGCCACGAAAGTAAGGTGGGCTATGGGGTTTCCGATCCAGCGTCTCCGACGACTGAGGCAACATGAATCGTTGCGTCGCATGGTGCGTGAAACGACGCTGTCGCCGTCAGATTTTATCTATCCGCTGTTTGTGGTCGAGGGACAGGATCGCCGTGAAGAGATCGCTTCGATGCCGGACCAATTTCGGCTATCCGTCGATCTGCTGGTCAAAGAGGCGGGAGAGATTCAGGCATTAGGTATCCCGGCCATCATGCTATTTGGTATTCCGGCCCACAAAGACGAGCGAGGCAGCTCGGGGTGGGATCCGAACGGCATTGTGCAGCGGGCGATCAGGGCCGTCAAACAACAGGTGCCGGGATTGCTTGTGATCACGGATGTCTGTATCGACGAATATACCAGCCACGGACATTGTGGGATTGTTCGAGATGGGAAAATTGTGAACGATGAGACGCTCGAGTGTCTCACGGTGATGGCGCGAACCCATGCCGAGGCTGGAGCGGATATGGTCGCGCCATCGGATATGATGGATGGTCGTGTCGCGGCGATCAGACGCGAGCTCGATTGCGCCGGGTTCTCGGATCTGCCGATCCTGGCCTATGCCGCCAAATTCTCATCCTGTTTCTATGCCCCTTTTCGTGACGCGGCCTTTTCCAGCCCTCAATTCGGTGACCGGCAGTCCTATCAGATGGATCCGGCGAATGCGCGCGAAGCGCTTCGCGAGATCGAGCTCGATATCGAAGAAGGCGCCGATATTGTGATGGTCAAGCCGGCGCTGCCTTATCTAGACATCATTGCGACGGCCCGCGCTCGCACGCTGCTCCCGCTGGCGGCGTATCAGGTGAGCGGCGAATACAGCATGATCAAGGCGGCGGCGAGGGCAGGGTGGCTCGATGAATCACGCGCCATGATGGAATCGCTCTTGGCGATCAAACGGGCGGGAGCCGATCTGATTCTGTCGTACTTTGCAAAAGACGGCGTCAAGCTGCTTCATTGATCGACGATGAAAGTGACCCGCGGATATTCGGACGAGGTCGTGCGGCCGTATCCGGTGGGTACCATTGGAAATTTCGATGGACATCATCTCGGTCACCATGCGCTCTTAAAACAGGTGGTTGAGACGGCACACCGTGCCCATGGAACGGCTGTCGTCCTGACGTTCGACCCTCACCCGGTGAAAATCCTTGCGCCTCACGTTGATCTGCGGTTTTTGACGAGCAGGGAAGAAAAACGTGTCCGGTTCGAACAAGCCGGCATCGATGAGGTGGTCTCCCTGGAGTTCACTCAAGTATTTGCTTCATTCTCGCCGGAGATGTTCGCTGAACAGGTTCTCTCCGAGGGGCTCGGACTCAAAGAGGTTTTTGTCGGACAACATTTTGCCTTTGGGCACAAGCGAGTAGGACGGATCGGTGATCTGATTGCGCTCGGCAAACGATTCGGCTTCATCGTTCATCCGATTCCTCCAGTGATGATCGACGGAGGAGTGGTCAGCTCGACGAGAATCAGACAGCTCATTATGACGGGGAAGGTCGATCAGGCGGCTGTCTTGCTCGGCCGACACTATGCTCTGAGCGGAGTCGTATCCTCTGGCGAGGGGAGGGGACGAACATTAGGATGCCCTACGGCAAATCTTCCATTACCTCCAGACCGCGTGGCACCTGCCGACGGCATTTATGCCTCTGTCGCGATCATAGACAAGGAGCGACATGATTCGGTCGCCTATATCGGTACAAGACCGACATTTGATGGTGGTGAGCGGGGGTTGGAAGTCTCCATCCTGGATGGGATACACGAGCTGTATGGACGAACGCTCACTGTTGAGTTTATCGGTCGTATACGAGGCGACGCGTCGTTTGATAGTGGAGAAGCTCTGAGTCGGCAAATCACGGCCGACGTGGATTCTGCGAGGGGCATCCTACGTCGATATCATGAAATCATCGGAGGGTGATGAGCCCTTGCAACCGACCTTGAACAGATCCATCGATAAAATGGCCTGGCCCCCGCTCTTGCATCGGGTCGTTCGAACGGTTCGGTCGAGAAGTCTCTTTCAACGTGGACAGCACATATTAGTCGCCATCTCGGGCGGCCCCGATTCGGTCGCACTGTTATCGATTCTGCATCATCTCCGGCAGAGTTGGGAGCTGACCCTGTCAGCCGTTCATTGCAACTATGGACTACGAGGGGCTGAGTCCGAAGAGGACCAAAAATTTGTGGAGGCCTTTTGCCAAGGGCTCGGAGTTCCTCTCCATGTTCGACGGGTTGAATTTCCAGGTCGGCGCAAGACATCACTGCAGGCTGAAGCCCGTGACGTCCGCTATCGGGTGATGCAGGAAATTGCCGAGAAATGCGGGGCGGACCGTATCGCCATAGGCCATACGGCAGACGATCAGGCGGAGACGGTCTTGCTGTGGATGCTCCGTGGTGCGGGACTGACCGGTCTGTCCGGCATGCCGGCGTTTCGCGATAACAAGATTATTCGGCCTCTATACGACACCAAGCGGCAAGAAGTCCTGGCATATCTTCGCACGGCCGAGTTGTCGTTTCGGGAAGACTCCAGCAATTTCAAGCCGCATTACTTGAGGAACCGCATTCGGAGAGAGGTGATCCCAATTCTGAATCGACTGGTCCCATCCGGCCTCGACGCGCTCTGCGAGCTTGCTGATATCTGCAGAGAAGACGATCGTTGCCTGGATGATCAGGTCAAGGCCCTTTCCTCTTCTGCCGTGAAACGAGGATCTGCGGGAGGCTGGACCATCGATCGCACTGTTCTTCTGGAGCTTCCGCCCGCCCTTCAACGGCGTTGCATCCGAAATCTCTTCCGGCAGAATGATGACCAATTGCGCTCACCCAGTCTCCGAACGGTTGATTGCGTCATTCGTCTGGCTTCAAAGGGGGGATCCGGTTCAAGTCTCGATGTGAAGGGGGGGCGCGTGGTCGTCGGTGATCGCCGGCTACGGTTTGTTCCGCTTCAAGCACGAGAGCTCTCCCATGCTGGACAATCGCACGGCAGATGTGAGGAACTCTTGTCTGTACCAGGAGCGCTCATATGGTCTGGAACGGGTCAACGACTTCAGGTACAACAGCAGGCACGTGCCAAGATTTCTGTTCCTCTCGGAAAGAATCGGATTCTGGTGGATGCCGATCGGGTGTCTCAGCCGTTGATGGTACGGAACTGGTTGCCGGGGGATCGATTTTATCCCTCCGGCATGGGAGGACATTCGAAGAAGCTGCAGGATTTTTTCACGGATCTGAAGATACCGATTGCGGCCCGATCGCTCATTCCTCTGGTGGTGGCTCCCGAGGGAATCCTGTGGGTCGTCGGGTATCGGCAGGATGCCCGCTGGGCACCCACTGTCGCAACGGAACGCTGGTTGGTCTTCACTTCTGATAATCTATCTCTAAGGGAAGGGATTGAGTGAGATGGAACGTATGTTCGGACGCCCGATCGTCACTCAGGAGCAAATGCGGACCCGTATCCGCGAGCTGGGAAGACAGATTAGCACCGACTATGCCGGCAAAGACCTCGTGCTCGTAGGGGTCTTAAAGGGGGCCTATGCCTTTTTTGCTGATCTGGCGCGTGCGATTCGAATTCCTGTGCGGGTCGATTTCATCATCGTGACGAGCTACGGAACACAAGCGAAGACATCGGGAAAGGCAAAGCTCATGACCGAGATGACCGAAAAGATCAAGGATAGAGATGTATTGCTGGTTGAGGATATCGTCGATTCGGGATTGACGGTTCAATATCTCACAAACGTGTTGGCGAAGCAGAAACCGAGAAGCATCAAGGTCTGTACCTTGCTGAGTAAACCGGAGCGCCGTGTCGTCAATGTGCAGTTGCAGTATGTCGGCTTCAGAATTCCGAACCAGTACGTCGTAGGGTATGGACTCGATTATCAACAAAAGTACCGGAACCTCCCATACCTCGCTGTCCTCGATCAACTGAATCAGCAAGAGGAGTAGAGTTTTCCAACCAGCTGTTGTCAATTTGCGCAAGGCTGTGTTAACATCACCTCGATTTATGAATACGTTGCGTCGAACGTTGTCGCGAAGGAGAACTGGATGAATTCCCGGGTCAAGAACTTGCTCTTTTGGGTGGTGGTCGGCTTGTTCATGATTCTCCTGTTCAATCTGTTCAGCGTACCGACTCACGCGCCTGAAGAAGAAGTGATATTCAGCGATTTTATGGCCAAGCTCGACAAGGGTGATTTTGAAAAGGTCATCATCAAAGGCAATCACATCAGCGGGGTCCTGAAGGACAAGACTCGTATCCGTACCTATTCAGCCGATTACCCAGACCTTGTCAAAGTCCTTCGAGAAAGAGATGTTCAAATTGAGGTCAAGCCGCCGGATGAGAGTCCGTGGTATATCACGTTCCTCGTCACGTGGGGACCGTTTATCCTGTTCCTCGGCCTCTGGTTTTTCTTGATGCGTCAGATGCAAATTGGGGGAAATAAGGCTCTGTCCTTCGGAAAGAGTCGAGCCCGCATGTTGACGGAGGAACGAAAGAAGATCACGTTTTCCGACGTAGCAGGTGTCGATGAGGCAAAAGAGGAGGTTCTTGAAATCATTGAGTTTTTGAAAGACCCTCGTAAATTTCAGAAACTCGGTGGACGCATACCTAAAGGGGTACTTGTCGTCGGCCCTCCAGGAACAGGAAAGACCTTGCTCGCGAAGGCTATTGCCGGAGAAGCCGGGGTGCCCTTCTTCAGCATCAGTGGTTCGGATTTCGTAGAGATGTTTGTAGGCGTTGGAGCTTCACGGGTCCGGGATTTGTTCGAGCAAGGGAAGAAACATGCCCCCTGCATTATTTTCATCGATGAAATTGATGCGGTCGGCCGCTTACGGGGCGCAGGCCTCGGCGGTGGCCATGACGAACGGGAGCAAACACTCAATCAGTTGCTGGTGGAAATGGACGGCTTCGACACAACCGAAGGAGTCATTTTGGTTGCGGCGACCAATCGTCCCGATGTACTCGACCCGGCCTTGCTGAGACCCGGACGCTTTGATCGGCAGGTGGTGGTGAATCGCCCAGACCTCAAAGGCCGTTCGGAAATCTTGAAGGTTCACACGAAAAAGGTGCCTGTCGCAGAGAATGTGGAGCTGGAGAAGATTGCCAGAGGAACACCCGGGTTCTCCGGGGCAGACTTGGAAAACCTCGTGAACGAAGCGGCGCTGTGGGCGGCTCGTCAGAACAAGAAGGAAGTCGAAAACATCGACTTTGAGATGGCCAAGGATAAGGTCATGATGGGTGCCGAGCGCAAGAGCATGATTCTCACCGAGGAAGAAAAACGAGTGACGGCATATCATGAAGCCGGCCATGCGTTGATGGCGAAACTCCTCCCAGGAACCGATCCTGTTCACAAAGTGACGATCATTCCCAGAGGTCGGGCGCTAGGTGTCACGATGCAGCTACCGACAGATGATCGGCACAACTATTCAAAAGAATTCCTCTACAATACCTTGGCGATTCTTATGGGTGGGCGCGTTGCTGAAGAACTTGTATTCAAACATGTCACAACCGGAGCCGGTAACGATCTTGAACGTGCGACGGACCTTGCCCGAAAGATGGTGTGCGAATGGGGCATGAGCGAGAAGTTAGGGCCCTTGACCTTTGGGCAAAAGGAAGACTCAGTGTTTCTCGGACGAGACTTTGCTACTAAACGAGATGTCAGTGATCAAGTTGCGCTTGAAATCGACTTGGAAATCAAGCGTTTCGTTACAGAAAATTATGAACGTGCTAAACGTGTGCTGACTGAGCAAATGACGAGTCTGAAGGCTTTGGCGGAGGCGCTACTTGAAAAAGAAGTGCTTGACGCACCGGAAATTGATCAGATTCTGTTGCAATCCTCCTCCCAAACAGTTCCAGCCTAAATATATTGTGCCGACGGTTCGTTGGTGTTGGAGCCGTTGGTCCTCTAGCGCTGTATTCATGGACCGCACTGAGTCTGATTCCTCCAGGATAATTGGAGCAACGGTTTGGACCTTCCTTTCGTCGGTGGAATAGTGGATCGAGTGTCACCACAGGTAAGAACGGCGCAACATTGGTTCTCTGCCAAAGGGCGCGAAATTCATTGCAAAGGGCGTCCACTCATCATGGGGGTCGTCAACGTCACGTCTGATTCGTTCTGTGATGCGGGGCGATATGTCGAGCCTGAACGAGCCATCGCCCACGCCCTGGAACTTGTTGAGCAGGGGGCTGACATCATCGATGTCGGAGGAGAGTCGACTCGGCCTGGAGCACGTTTCGTGAGTGAGCAGGATGAATTGGCTCACGTGATTCCGGTGGTGAAAGGGCTGGTCCCCCGCGTGCCGGTTCCGATTTCGATCGATACCACCAAGTCGCGAGTGGCAGAGGTCGCGTTGGGTTGCGGAGCATCGATCATCAACGATGTGAGCGCTCTGCGGCATGACCCAAAGATGGCGTCGGTCATTGCCCGCTCCGATGCGGGAGTCATTCTGATGCACATGCAAGGGACTCCGCAAACGATGCAACAATCACCACATTATTCCGATGTGGTCGGCGAAGTATTGCACTTTCTTGATGAGCGCCTCCGGAATGCTATCCGTGCAGGGATTGCTCGAACCAACATCATTCTTGATCCGGGCTTTGGTTTTGGTAAGCTGTTGATCCATAATCTTGGCCTTCTTGACGGATTGCCCGCTTTCGCGGTATTGAACCGCCCGGTACTGGTCGGCCTGTCACGGAAGGCGTTTATTGGGAAAGTGGTTGAACGGCCTGTTGAGCATCGAGAATGGGGGACCGCAGCGGCGGTGGCATTGGCGGTTGATCGCGGCGCTCACATTGTGCGTGTCCATGATGTTGCCATGATGATCGACGTAGTCAAGATGGCCGCGGCGTTGAATCCACGCTGGTCAGCTTGCGGACAGGAGCATGATGCGTAAATTATTTGGAACCGACGGCATTCGAGGGGTCGCCAATCTCGATCCCATGACCAGTGAAATGGCGATGCAGCTCGGACGAGCCGCCGCGCATATCTTTATGCGACGAGCGGGCCGCCATCAGATCGTCATCGGTAAAGACACCCGTATTTCCGGATATATGCTGGAATCCGCTTTGATGGCAGGTATTTGCTCGATGGGGGTGGATGTGCTGTTAGTCGGACCGATGCCGACGCCGGCGATCGCGTTTTTGACCAGGAGCCTACGGGCCGATGCGGGGGTGGTCATTTCGGCGTCGCACAATCCTTACCAAGACAACGGAATCAAATTCTTTTCAAGCGATGGATTCAAGCTTCCGGACGAAGTGGAAGCTCGCATTGAAGAACTGATCGTATCGAATGAAATCAGCCATCTTCGACCGACGGCAGACCTCATCGGCAAAGCCTACCGCATCGACGATGCCGAGGGGCGCTATATTGAATTTGCAAAGCGGTCATTGCCGAAGGACTTGGATTTTCAGGGGATCAAGCTTGTCGTCGATTGCGCGAATGGAGCGGCATACAAAGTGGCTCCGACGGTTCTCAGGGAATTGGGAGCCACGGTTGAAGTCATCGGCAATAAACCGGACGGAATGAATATCAATGCCGGTTGCGGTGCCGTCCGTCCTGAGCTACTTCAGGAGGAAGTGCTCCGCCACAAAGCTGATCTCGGAATCGCGTTGGACGGCGACGCCGATCGGGCTGTGTTTGTTTGCGAACAGGGGATGATCATCGATGGCGATCATGTGATGGCAGCCTTGGGTCTGGATCTCCACCAGAATGGGTTTCTGGCAAAGCAGACCTTGGTCGGGAACCGTGATGAGCAACTTTGGGCTAGAGCTGTCGATGTCGAAAGCGGGCATCAAACTGATTCGAACTCCGGTCGGTGATCGGTATCTGCTCGAGCGAATGTTGGCTGAAGGCTATACCTTCGGAGGAGAGCAATCGGGACACTTCATATTCCTGGACCATAACACGACTGGAGACGGCCTCATCTCTGCTCTGCAGATGTTGTCATTGGTGAAGCGAACCAAGAAACCGTTATCCGAGTTGGCCAAGGCGATGACCGCCGTGCCTCAAGTGTTGGTGAATGTGCATGTTACGAAAAAGCCGCCATTGGAATCGATTCCTGACATTGATTGCGCCATACAAGAAAGCGAACGTCGCCTGAACGGGTGTGGGCGAGTCCTCATCAGATATTCCGGAACAGAGCCGCTGCTGCGGATCATGGTGGAAGGAGAGCAGTCCGTCATGGTCGAGGAAATGGCTGAGGATCTTGCCAGGGTCGTGCGAAAACATATCGGCTGAGTGTTCCCTCCCCCGGTACATGAGGGAAGCTCATGCTCCCGTCCCTCGCAACAGTGTTTTTCCTCGGTCTTCTGTGTGGGGCATACATCTCATGTTTCCCGCTCTCCGTCATCGTTCTGTTGGCCGGCATTGCCGTCGGATTCAGCATTCTCGAGCGAGTCGGTTATATCGACTCACCCTCCGCGCTGCTGCTGTATTCTAGCCTTCTCTCCGGAGTCGTGTACTGGAGCCTTACCACTCCGACGCCGGAGTCTCCCCAGATGTCGCTGCCTCTTCATGGAGCTGTTCAAGCCTCAGTCGTCGGTCGGGTTATCGCTCCCGTTCAGCACGGTATGGGACGTCAGACGATCTTGGTTCAAACAGACGGATTGGATTCAGAATCGAGGCGCATACGCCTTGTGTGGCGCGACCCGGCTATCACGCTTCATCACGGCGATCGTATTTCGTTTCAGGGAAAACTTCACCATCCACGAGGGTCGTTGAACCCGGGTGGATTCGACTATGCTGCCTATATGGAGCGCCAGGGTATCGATCTTCTGACAACCGTGACCGGCGCTCAGGCGGTGGCGTTGTTAGATGCGGAGACCCACATCGGGTTGTGGAGCTTATGGAATCGGATCGATCATTGGAGGGCCACGATACGCGCTGCAGCCGTCAAGACGTTGAGCCAACCCACGCGAGGGCTATATCTGGGCATGATCATCGGCGAACGAGGCTATCTCGAACAAGAGCTCCAAGACTGGTTTATGGTGACCGGAACCGTTCATCTGCTCTCGATCTCCGGCTCACATCTCGGGCTCGTGGCCATCGTGGTCTTTTGGTTGGTGAAAAGACTTGTGCTTGGGCTTCCGCTCACTCTCTTGTTGGCGCTATCGCGAACAATCACGCCATCAAAAATTGCAATTCTGTTCGCTTGGCCCGCTGTCGCATTGTATGCGTTGCTTGCGGGAGCCGAGTTGGCGACCATGCGTTCCCTCGTAATGATCACGCTGGCAATGATCGCAATGTGGCTCGGGTATGAACGCCATCTGGGTCATGCGATGGCTGTGGCCCTCCTGGTGATCGTCTTGCACGATCCTCGTGCCATCTTTGACATTTCCTTTCAACTGTCCTTTCTGTCCGTACTCGTGATGGTCAGAATGATCGTACTCACGAAATCATGGAACGCCGAAACTACAAGAGTCGACAGTCGATTGCGAGACCGTTTCATGAGAAATGCACTCATTGCGCTGTCGATGAGCGGGGCTGTGACTATGGCTACGTTGCCCATGGTTGCATTCTATTTCAATCAGGTTCCGTGGATGGGAACCATCACCAATCTGATCGCTATTCCGTTTACCGGAATCATCTTAGTGCCTTTGGGACTGCTTGTCGCTCTGTGGACGATCATGACAGGGGCCGACTCTTTGATCCTTGGCGCAGCGATGGAGCAATTGTTCGGGTTGATGGTTCTTGGATTGCAGTGGTGTGCCCGACTCCCAGGGGGGGAGTGGCATGTGGCAGCGCCATCCATTCCAACGATCGCCCTATTTTATTCCGGGTTACTGATAGCAAGCCTTCCGGTCATATCGTGGCGTGTCCGAGTGGCGGGCGCCGGTCTGACGATAGTGTTGATCGGTTGGTGGCTGAGTCCGCCCCTGTCGCAAGCGGACGGCGATCGTTGGCGGGTCACATTCCTTGATGTCGGACAAGGAGATAGCGCTGTTCTCGAGTTGCCGGATGGTCAGACTGTCCTGATCGACGGTGGATCTCGATATGAACGTTTTGACATGGGGAAAAATGTGGTCGCGCCGTTTCTGTGGAGCCGGAGGATCCACCATATTGCCAAGGTCATTGGGACACACCAGCAATTGGATCACGTGGGCGGGTTGATTTGGGTACTCCGGCATATGTCAGTCGGACAGTACTGGGGTGGAGGGATTGAACGCTCTGAGAAATTCGTTGAAGATCTTCAAACAGCTCTTCATGATCAGCATATCGATCAACGCACCGCTGTACGAGGCCAAGACCTGTTACAGTCCGGCCAGTGCCGACTCAGCATTCTCAATCCACCGGAAACATCAGTGGTTCGTGAGTCGACTCAGGCCCTTACCGGAACAATATTGAATAACCTGTCCATCGTCTCGCGATTGCAGTGTGGAACCTATTCCATCCTGTTTGCAGCAGATATTGAAATTGCTGGATTGAGACGATTGAACGCAGAAGGGTACCAACCGGTGACTGTACTGAAAGTGCCCCACCACGGAGCGCGTAGCTCGCTGGATCCCGACTGGCTTCAGCAAGTCCACCCACAGTATGCCGTCGTCTCGGCGGGCGAGGCGAATCCTTATGGACATCCGGTTGAATCGGTACTGCAAACGTATCAAGATCAACACATTACGGTCTTTCGTACGGACCGTGATGGAGCGATCTGGGTGACAGGCCGGCTCTCAACATCCGAGTTCACGGTCAACCGCATGAGAGATCTTATTCTGCAACCAGTTGACTTTCTGCATTGTCTTTGGCGTTGTGAGTACCGGAATTGGCACCGGCTCTTCCTCCAATTCTCATGACGACAAACGTTCCTCCTCTTCGGCTCTGATTACCGCCACGCGGTACACCAAAAATGTCCTGTTTTATGAAGGACCAACCACGCAGAACTTCGCACCCACAGTGTTTGTGGATATCCAACAAGCGTTGGATCGAAAAATTCAGGCATTGGAAGCGCATGCCTCCCAAGTGCAGAAAACCAATATCGAAGGGATCAGCATTGCGGATCTCGTGAGGTCATCGGCGCATTTCCGCGGCATTCAAGGCCGTGTGAGAACTGCTGAAGGGTTCCTTCCCTTGCGGTTGTTTATCAACATCGGGATGTAATCCTGGCTGCGATGATGATTCCTCACTCACAACCCTCAATTGAAGTGGAGGACATTCGTGCAGCCGTCGAAGTTCTGCAATCTCGCAGGCTGGCCCAGGGAGGCATGGTCGAGCAATTTGAGCGTGGGATGGCGGCCTATTTGGGCCTGGCCGGCGGAGTCGCCGTCAGCTCCGGGACGGCGGCGCTGGAAGTTGCGCTTCGCGCATTGGGAATCGGTTCAGGCGATGAGGTGATCCTTCCAAGCTATGTCTGTGCCGCACCGTTGTTGGCCATCCAGCGTGTCGGAGCCATGCCTCGTGTGGTCGATATTGATCTGGAGTCTTTTGCGATCGATCCGGCAGCAGCGCGACAGGCCCTCACATCGAAAACCAAGGTTGTGATCGTCCCTCATCTGTTCGGTCTCTCCGCTGACTTGACGGCCCTTGAACGGTTGGGAGTGCCGATCATTGAAGACTGTGCGCAGACACTGGGCGCGATGGAGCAGGGACGATCCGTGGGATCAGTCGGCCTGTTCACTATTTGCTCCTTTTACGCGACAAAGCTGCTCTGTACCGGTGAGGGGGGGATGGTGCTGTCTCGCGATGAAAGTGTGCTGGAACGGGTACGCATGCTGAGAGAATACGACGAGGCGCCGTCCCTTCGTCCGGCAGCGACGAATTTAAAGATGACCGATCTCCAAGCCGCGATCGGCGTGGCACAGCTGAACCGCCTGGCAATCTTCCTCGAACGACGACCCCGGCTCGCGGATGAATACCGAGCGACACTGAACGGCACCAAACTCCTGCAGCCGATCGTGCCTGCCGGCCGCACGCACGTGTACTACCGGTTCGTAGTGCGCATACCGGACTTGGGCGACCAGGTGGACGGTTTGAGCAATGTGATCGCACGACTTGAAGGCCGCGGAGTGCAATGTCGGAAGCCGGTGTTCCCTTCGCTCCATCGCTATCTGGAGTTGGACGGCTTCCCCGCCTCGGAAGAAGCGGAGCGTACTGCGCTCTCGATTCCGCTGTTCCCGTCGCTCACGGACGAAGACGTGGCGCAGGTGCATGTGGCGCTGCGTTCGGAGTGGTCATGAAGACACTCGAAACGGAACTGGCTCATCCATTCTACGCCACGACATGGCGCTGGATTACTCCGGTCGTGTCCGGCGCGGCACTCGGGGCCATCGCGCTGGCCATTCCCTCTGTTCGTGAACTCTTTCAGCTTGAAGGCCTGCGATGGCTGCATATCTTTCTCTTCGCGTCTCTCGGGACCGGAGCCTTGACCCCGCTGATGGTCTGGATCGGCCATCGATGGAACCTTGTCGATATCCCGGCTGCTAGAAAAATCCATGTCCTCCCCACTCCACGGCTTGGTGGTCTTGCGCTGTATGGCGGGTTTATCGGTTCCGTGCTGCTGAACTCGATCGTGCCCGATTGGATGGTGGCCATTCTGGTAGCCGGCTCTCTTCTGTTGATCATCGGCGTCATGGATGACATTCGAGAGCTGCCGGCGTCGGTAAAACTGTTCGGACAATTGCTGGCGGCCGGCCTCGTCATTGCTTCGGGCAAGATCTTGACACTGTTTCCGCCCGGACCACTCGGTGATATGGCCAACATTGTTCTGACGCTCTTCTGGATCGTCGGGATTACAAACGCGTTCAATTTTTTCGACGGCATGGACGGATTGGCGACAGGTCTGGCAGTACTCATAGCCGGGTTTATGGGCGTCGTCGCGTTCGAGACACATCAAGCGGGGTTGGGGTGGCTCGCTATTGCCATGATCGGAGCGGGCCTTGGGTTTCTGCCGTACAATTTTCGAGGGACCAGGCCTGCAGTCATTTTTTTAGGTGACGGCGGATCGACCTTCATCGGATTCACGCTGGCCTGTCTCGCCGTGAAGGGGAACTGGGCTGATTCTAGCCCCATTGTGTCGTTCAGTAATCCATTGCTGATCTTCGGCGTGCTCATCTATGACATGATCCACATTACCGTGGAGCGTGTCATCACAGGAAAGGTCACATCTGTGAAAGAGTGGCTGGTCTATGTCGGCAAGGATCATCTCCATCATCGCCTTGAGCGGGCGCTTGGTTCCCGTCAGGCTAGTGTCGCCATGATTTTTCTCTTCACCATCTGTCTCGGGCTGGCGGCATTGGCGCTCCGACATGCAGGCATGATGGAGGCGGTGCTGCTCCTCATTCAGGCCGGCTTGATCGCCGCGATGATCACCGTATTGGAAATCAGCGGTCGCCGTCGATAGGGCTTGCACTCCTTCTCTATTCCCGCTAGAAGATCTCCTCATGGTTCCAACCGTTGAATGGAAAGACGGCGCTGTCCGCCTGCTCGATCAAACCCGGCTTCCTGAAACGATTGAATTCCTCGACTGCCGTGACTATCAAACGGTGGCTGACGCGATCCGCACGTTGAAAGTTCGCGGAGCGCCGGCGATCGGTGTGACGGCCGCGATGGGTGTCGCCTTGGGCGCGCAGACGATCAATGCGACGAACTATTCTTCCTTTGCCCCCGCTGTCGTTAAAATCTGTGATGAACTGGCGGCGACCAGGCCGACCGCCGTGAATCTGTTCTGGGCGATCGAGCGAATGAGGCACAAGCTGGAGTCCTTACGAACTCAGCCGGTCTCAGCGATCAAACAAGCCCTTATCGCAGAATCTCAAGCGATACTTGAAGAGGATATAGCGCTATGTAAAGCCATGGGATGCCATGGAGCAGAACTGATCTTGGATGGACAGACCATCCTCACCCACTGCAATGCGGGATCCCTTGCAACGGCGGGTTATGGGACAGCGCTCGGAGTGATCCGTACAGCCTGGGAGCAAGGCAAAAAAATCAAGGTGATTGCCGATGAAACTCGTCCTGTGCTTCAAGGTTCAAGACTGACGGCTTGGGAGCTCATGCAAGATCGGATACCGGTTACGTCTGATCACGGATAACATGGCAGGCACGCTCATGAGGCAGGGGAAAATTCATTTGTGCGTCGTCGGCGCGGATCGAATTGCCGCCAATGGGGATGTAGCCAATAAGATCGGCACCTATTCCGTGGCGGTATTGGCGAAGGCCCACAATATTCCCTTCTACGTCGCGGCTCCCTATTCGACCATCGACCTCAAAACGAAATCCGGGGACGAGATTCCGATTGAGCAGCGAAATCCCCTCGAAGTGACGACCATCCACGGCAACCATCCGGTCGCACCCAAAGATGTGGCAGTCTACAACCCAGCCTTCGACGTAACCCCGGCCGAACTCATCACCGCCATCATCACCGAGCGAGGTGTCTTCAAGCCGGGTGAGCTTGCGTCGCAGTTTCGAGAAAAGTGATCATGTACGATGTACAGGTAGCGGATTTAAGAAGTAGGCTAGGTCAAAAAGGACAGCTTGCCGAAGGTGTTCCTGCTCCTGGACTATCCGGAGGCAAGTTGGAAAACATCGTCATGCCCTCGACAACGGGGAAGTGGTCTCTGTTCTATGGCGATAACTCGATGGAGGATCTGTGGGTCGCGCTCACGTGAGGGAATTGAGCAGGGGAGTTACCCTTTTCTCCGATTATTCTTTTCTGCAACCCGCCTCCCACAAGCCTTGATTGAGCGTTCCCGGTTCAATACCGACCCAGTGGCCTTCGCTCGTGTGGCCACTGCCACCGATCACTTCGCCTGTCCCCATATGGCCGTAGAAGTCCGTGGCCGCTAGAGTCCGAACGAGCTTTTCTGCGCAATCGAATTGTTTGGTCATCTTCGTCGAGTAAAAACGGGTGGGGGAGCGGTTTCCTTGCATCCACTTCCAATCGATCAATGCCGATGCGGTCACCACATGACCTTCTCTACGAATGCTGTTGAGATCGATGTAGACCGTTTGTAATCCAGGTGATTGGTACTGCCGATCGATCATCACCCACCCAGCCTGTACAGGTTCATGGATGAGGATCAGGGCCGGCATCATGATCAGATGCCAGAAACCAGGCCAATACATGTGCATGGCGGCTTCCTTGGCGCACAAAAGCCCGATCACGGCTCAACATTTATTGATCCTCGGTCGAGGTTGGACTTTCGAGCGGATTCGATCCAGACGGTCCGTGACAAAGCTGAATCGCTTCTTCGGTGGATAGGGGAATCGATAGGCGATCGGCTCCGCTTGAGGCGGCAAGTGCTTCATGTCGCGGTAGACATTGACCGGCGCCGAATCTGCGGCCAGGTGAAACATGGAGCGATACCCCAGTCCACAGCCGGTAATGTTGAGTAGCTCGCCGAACCCGTTCTGAGACGCCCGCTGGATCGCCCGCTGTCCGATGGAACGAAATGAATAAAACTTCCCCTTGGCCCACTTATGGCCCCAGTATAATTGTTCGACGGTCATTTTGGCCGGCTTGTACACGACATGCTCGCCGGTATACGCGGTCCAGTTTTCCGTCAGGATCCGCCCGGCGGCTTTGAGCTCCGCAAACTGCTTGGTGCCGGGATAGGGGGTCATGATGCGCCAGAGCGCACCTGCCAGGCCCATCTTCGTCGCCCATTCGGCAGTACGCTCGAAATCGAAGACGTCTTCATGATCCAAGCCGCAGATAAATCCCGCATGAATGTCGATTCCTTGGTCGTGAATGCGCTTGATCATCTCCTCATACAGCTTCGCCGAATTTTGTTTATCGACGGACTTGAGCGAATCCTGATTGATCGATTCGATTCCCATGAACATTGCCGAACAGCCGGCTTCTTTCAGCGTCTTGAGCAATTCGGGGTGATGAGCGACGTAGGTCGCGCTCATCTGGCTCATCCACTTCTTGCCGAGTGGCTTCATGGCCTCACAGAGTTCCCGCGTATAGGCCGGGTCGGACAACAAATCGTCGTCCCAAAACATCACCATCGGCCCGTTCATTTTCTCGACGAGCTTCACGACATCGGCCGGTGGTTTTTTTCGGAACCCGTACTGTCCGCCTCCTAAGGCCAAATGAATCGAACAGAATGTGCACCGATAATTACACCCTCTGGTCGCCGTGAGAGCGTCTCGAAACATATAGCCTTGAGGTAGCAGATCCCAGCGGGGCGGTTTCTCATCCCACTTCTCGACCATGTGCGGCATACGGTACTGCGGTTGCATCGTGCCCTTCTTGAAATCCTCGAGCAGCCGCGGGACGGTCAGCTCCCCTTCGCCGATGACGACCGCATCAGCGTATTTGATCGCTTCATCAGGCATGGTCGAGGGGTGAATACCGCCGAGCACGACCTTGGCGCCGCGCTCGCGGAAGAGACGCGCCACTTCATAAGCCCGCACAGCCACGACGGTGGTGACGGTGATGAACACCAAATCGTAGTCACGTGTGAAGTCAAGCGGGCCGACGATTTCGTCTTGGATTTCGATGTCCCACTCGTCCTCAGGAATAAGAGCGGCGAGCGTCGGGAGGTTCAAATTGGGCGTACGGAAGAGCTTCCAGACCGAATCCCATTTCTGATCTTCGGGATGTGGAATAATGAGACCGATCTTGTGGTGCCCCATAGGTTGCCCTCCTCAAGGTGTGTAGGTGAATGCCTCTATAGTCTCCTGGATAGTTCCTGCGTACGCTAGCTTGTATCACCTGATCGTAGTTGTACTACCTGGTGGTTTCCCTAGTGCTCTATGAGAAACTTCCGACTGGCGCAACGGTGGCCCATATCCGTGATCGTAGACATCTAATGGATTGTTCGAGCGAGCGTCGTACAAGACACGATCCCGTTGCCCTTGAACATAGAGATACGGTCCAATGAGCGCCTCAAAATTTGTCGGCGAGGCAGGGCTATATGGGTTGGGATACAATCCAAATTCAAAAACAAGGATGTGGATCGGCGTGATGTTCTGCCTCGAAAGGATCAGCGGCAAGACTTGGTTCCGACTCTTCGGCGTGTGCGCAGGTCAGTGACTCGGCCTGTGCAATGTGTGGGAGAAGGATGAGGATGCCGGCGAGGAGGAGTTTGATCATGCACCAGCCTCCTTCGCTTAAATTAGCCTGTTCGCTCGACCAGAATCAAGAGTTTCGACGACGACAAGCCGCCGACTATGGCAGAGTGAGATCAGAGAAACGGTTCGTTACCCGACTTCGTGCAGTTTGATGAGATTGGTCCCCCCCGGCTGCCCGACGCGCGTCCCAGACAAGATCACGATTTTTCCCCCGGTTTTGGCTAGTCCCTCATGTTTCAATCGCCGTTCCGCTTCATCCACACGGGCATCGGTCTGCTCGATCTGCGGCATGGTGTACGGACGCACGCCCCAATAGAGGGCCATTTGCTGCCTGACCGTCTCGAAGGGGGTGAAGGCGATGATCGGCGCTGCCGGTCGCTGCTTAGAGATCAGCCGAGCAGTCGTGCCCCGCTCGCTGAAGGCCACGATGGCACCGGCATCGATGGCTCTGGCGGCGGACGAGGCGGCATTGCAGATCGCCTCGGAAAAGGACGCATCGGGGAGGTCGGTGGAGCGTTTGGGCACGGTGCCGTGCTCGGCGCCCTCCTCCGCCGCGCGAATGATGCGGTCCATGACGTGAACCGTCTCGATCGGATGAGCTCCGACCGCTGTTTCGGCCGAGAGCATCAGCGCATCGCTGCCGTCGAACACAGCGTTCGCAACGTCCGACGCCTCCGCTCTGGTCGGACGTAGAGCTTGCGTCATCGATTCCAACATCTGAGTAGCGGTGATGACCAGACGGCGGAGACGATTGGCTTCTGCCACGATCCGCTTCTGTAAAACCGGCACCGCTTCAGGACCCATCTCCACACCCAGATCGCCGCGCGCAATCATGACACCGTCCGCTTGTTCCAGGATGTCGTTCAAAGACGCGATGGCTTCCGCCCGTTCAATCTTTGCGATGATCGGGGCGTTGATTCCGTACTCCGCCAGTACAGCTCGTGCCGCGACGATATCCTGAGGACCCCGCACAAAGGAGAGTGCCACATAGTCCACGCCCTGTTCGGCTCCGAATCGAATGTCCTCCCGATCCTTTTCAGTCAGAGTCGGGGCACTGACGGCGGTCCCGGGAAGATTGATGCCTTTGTGTGAGGTGATCGTGCCGCCGATGATGACGGAACAGTCGATCAGATCGTCTGCAATGCGAACGGCTTGTAGCTCGATGAGCCCATCGTTGATGAGCACTCGTGATCCTACATGGAGGTCGCCGGTGAGCGAAGCATAGGTGACAGGGATCTCAGGAACAGAGTCGGGAACCGAGGCTGGGACATCACGCAGTTCACCAGACTGAGCCGACGTCCGTAACCGCACCATCTGGCCGGTGTTGACTTCAATCCCTTCCTTCGGCAACTGGCCCACACGAATCCTGGGGCCTTGCAGATCCTGGATAATCGCCACCGCCGCGCTTCTGCGGGATGCCGCTCGACGAATCGCAGCGATGGCCGCAGCGTGAGATTCATGGGTGCCGTGCGAGAAATTCAAGCGAGCGACATCCATGCCGTTTTCAATCAACCGGTCCAACATTACCGGCGAACTACTCGCCGGCCCGATGGTGCAGACAATCTTGGCCTTTCGCATGCTCACTTCGAGGAACCTCCGTTGTGCCGATTTGGAAGAGTGAGAAGAATACCATAGATCCACTATCGCTGAGCTATGGGCGGTTACAGCAAAAGGCCGGACTTTGGCGATGGTTTGTCCAGAGCCCGGCCCCGCTGTCCGTGGCGTCATGTTCGCGGCTATTCCGGTGCGGCGCTCACCTTTGTCCCTTCTTTCACGGGTGGTTCAATTGTGATGTTCGGACCTTCCACCTTTGGAAGCAGTCCGGCACCAGGTTTTTCCAACAGCCGCTCGTCGTTCAGGTTGAAGGGCAGGTTTTGTTTAGAACGGCTGTCGTCGACGATCGCTGCGTTGTTGAGGGCCTCTCGGCCTCTGGCATTGCCTTGTCCCGGATCGTTTGCCAGTGATTGGCCCTTTATGGGATCAACGGCTTTGTCTATCGGATAACCGGGATGTTTGGGGAGCATAGCCGGATTGGCGAACGCGAGAGAAACTGTCAACGGCACACCAGCAGCAAGAAACACGAGCGATAAGGATTTCATGGCGCACCCTCCTTGCTGATACGGAAAAGACAACAACGCCCTCGCAAGCACAAGGCTATTGAGGGCGTCCAGGCAGGAATCGGCAATGAGCGTCTGAATAACGGTAATCACCCCGGTTTCATAAAGACCTCCAGGATAGTAATAAGCATCGCTCTCACAATGGCTGGAGTCAAGGCAGGAGGAATCGGCTCAGGACGCGGCTGTGCACGAATCAACAGAAAGGTCGGGCGTCCCGAGTATAGGTCAAGGAAGCTCTAAGCCGATCGGAAAGGTCGCCGCATAGCCGTCGTTCGTTGGGGAGGGTTGGAGCATCAATTGATCACCGTCGTCACGGAAGATGAAATCGCGCTGGTTTCGTACTCGATGCTGTCCTTTCGACGAGTAGGGGAGAGCGGTATAAATGCGGTCTGTCAGTTCATCGGGAAAGTACAATTGGGACGTAAACTCAAAGCTTCTCCGGGCAGCCGAGGCAGTTCGAACCTTAAAGTGAATATGCACCGTTCTGATCGGATACGAGCCCGGATAGATTGTCAGAAAGCGCACCCTGCCCTCCGCGTCGGTCATTTGATGCCCGCGCAAAAACTTCTGACCCAGTGTATTGAACCCAGGGTCTCGCACATCGGAATAGATACCTGCCGCATCGCAATGCCAAACATCGACTTGGGCATCCGCTAACGGCTGACAGTCTCCGGCACTGAGGCGCATCACTTGGAACGTCAACTCCAACGGCGTACCAGGCTTCACTTGCCCAGTAGCCGGGTCAGCGCGAATGTCGACGCGGTGCAAGCGTTCATCGACAAAATAGGGGCCCTCAGTCTGTTCAGGACGGACGGTACAGAGAGAGCGGGGTGTGGCGGCGAGAGCCCCTCCCTTGTTCGGCCGTCCGCCTATCAGCCAAGCGGTACCAGCGGCTCTCAGCCACACCATGACCTCACGGCGGGAAAGAAGAGGGCCGATCGGCTTATCATTCTCTGTCATGCAACTCAGTCTTCATCGCTGGACAAGGGCATCGATTTCTATCTTCTCCTTAGATTCGGTGGAACGCTTCGCGGAGGTGGCGGAGGGGAGGAAAAAGATGGTGACCCTGGGGAATAAAAGCGACCGGGCCCATAGAATCCGCGCCCTCCATAATAGCCACCATACCCGCCAAAGCCGCCGAACGGCCCCCACCAACTACTGTACGGGGAGAACCCACTCCATCCATAGGCCCCATAGGGCGGGTAGTAGGCGCCATAGTATGGACTTCGATCTCTTCGTCTTTGGGCCGCGATACTCTTCCAATCGATAATGTGTTTGACCTCAAGAACGGGATAGGTATAGTCGGTCTCATCAAGTTGTCTCGTGGTCTCACCTTTTACGGTACCGATCACAGTGATAGGTGTGCCTTCCGGCAGACTAGCTGGGTCGAGAAACGCTTCTCGAACAGCCAGGAATCGTCCTTCAGACCGAAGACGTTCTTCGGTCAAGGGACCTTCCTTTTCAGTCGGCAGTTGCAAGACTTCCAACTCGGTTCCCGCCGCTGTCCGTTTGGCCCGAATGACGTTCCCGCCGAGCATGACCGTTCGGCCGATGTATTCGCCGGGAGCTTGCTTCAGGTCTGCAAAACTCACGCTGGTATCGATTTCCTCTTCCAACCCGGGAGGAACGCCCAGCAGTTCCGTATCGCGATGGACCTGATGAATAGAGTCTGCACAGGCAGCCAGCATTAGGACCGCACCAACCAGTGGAGCGAGGACAGTCATGCGCAACATGGTCGTTTTCCTCTCCTAGAAGTGATAGGACAGCCCACCGAGGATATGCTGCGCTCTGTAGTTTCCTGAAAAACCACCATCGGGGCCGAAGGCTTGATCGAACTTCAGCGTCGCACCAGTGTATTTATATTCTCCGAAGATCGCGATTTTAGGTGTGATAAATGCGCGTAGACCGGCCAATACGTTCCATGCCGTTGCTACATCCGTGTCACTTCGGACCGTAGGTGTATCGCCGATGTGGGCAATCGCTGCTCCTACACCAGCGCCTAGGTATGGCTGAAATGTGCGACCTGGATACCGTGCAATAAAGTTAACGCCGACCGTAGTTACTCGAAAATGGATGCCGGGAACTTCAGCTAAGGTTGCGGTGCGTGGCAAGCTCTTTATGTGAGGGTTTGTGTGAAACGCTTCGGCTTCGATCCCATACCAACTGTGCCCGGGGAAATATCCAACTTTGCCGCCATAGGTAATCGAGTTTTGGAGGTCAAAGTCCTCAAAAGAACCCGGAGCTCCAGCTAGTGGGCCTGTCCCAGCAATGCTGTTGATGCGATCCGCAAAGTTGACGCCCGCCTCTCCAGCGACATACATTTCTGCGGAAGCTTGGTGTGGGATACAGTAGGTGGTGAATGAGACCGCTGCTGTCAAAAGTCCTGCGATGAAGGTTGTGCTCTTTGGCATGTGTAGACTCCGCCCGATATCTTACCAAAAATTAGATCGTTGCTATAGTGCTCGAACATCGCCGGGGCGAAACCGACAACTTGCAAGATTGTTCCACGTTCTAAAATGATGTTCATGCCTTATTAAGAAAATCCGTAAGCGTCCATTGGATTGTTACCGAAATCTGTGGTACACCCTCCGCTACGGAGGGCGACCCGAGTTACGTTTCATCAAGCATCCGCGGTGATCATTCCTTTACAGAAGGAGCGACCTATGGGACTCATGGATCAATTGGGGCAAGCAGTGGGTGGGATGATGGGAGGACAAGGAGGACAAAATCCTCTTCTGCAGGCGGTCGCGGGACTACTCGGAAAGGACAGCAACATCGGGGGACTGGCCGGTCTTGTCCAGGCGTTTCAGAAGAACGGGCTAGGCGACATCGTGAATTCCTGGGTGAACACAGGCCAGAATCTGCCCGTCACACCGAGCCAGATCGAGCAAGGTTTGGGAGGCGACCTGCTGGGCCAATTAGCAAGTAAAGCAGGACTCTCCTCTGGCGCAACCAGCTCCCAACTCGCCGGTCTTCTTCCTGATGTCGTCGACAAACTAACTCCGAACGGCAAGGTCGAAGCCGGTGGGCTCGATCAGCTCATGAAACTGGTTCAAGGAATGAGGTAGTCGCCTCACGAAGTGACGGTCGACTAGGTTTGATAGGTGTTGGTTCCATCATCCGGCCGGAACGCCGGCACGCGCACTCGGGACCGACTTGTAGCCTGGATGGCCGTCGGTCTGGTCTTGTTGTCGGTTTGGTGGGCACTTCGAGAGCCTCCTGCTGCACGGCCTAAGACAGATGGAACAGCCGTTGGCGCTCTGACACCAGAAAAAATCCCATTGGTCACCGGCGACGAATCCCTCGTCGAGGTGTTGACCAGACCCGGCTGTCCGGTGTGCCACATCATTCCCGGGATTCCCGGTGCGACCGGCCAAGTCGGACCGCCATTGGTACTCGGTACGACCGGCGCGCAGCGGCTCAAGGATCCGGGATACCGTGGTCAGGCCAAGACGGTGCATGAGTACATCGTGGAATCAGTGCTGGAGCCGCAGCGATTTGTGGTGCAAGGGTATCCAGAGCACACGATGCCGAGTTGGTACGGATCCAAACTCAGTGCGCTGGCTCTTGAGAAGATGGCGTCGTACCTTGAACGTCAGACCGCGGGAAGTTCAGCCCCTTGAGAAGAGTAGGAAACTTATCGCTTGCGGATTGGTGTCACGTTTCCTGAAGCGTTACCCTGTATCTTGAAGGCATCCGTGCCATGGCCCCCCATCTGCTTATCGAGCAAGGCGTTCACGGCGTCGTCGCCTTTGAGTCCTTCAAGCTTGATCTTCAGACGCAGGTTGTTCGCGCTATCGGCATTGATGAGGGCCTGTTCCAGCGAGATCTTGTTCACTTTGTAGAGCTGAAACAACACGTGATCGAAGGTCTGGCACCCTTCGTCGACGCCTTGTTCCATGGCTTCCTTGAGTGTGTCGACTTCGGCCTTCTTGATCAGATCCTTGACGCGCGGCGTGTCCAGCATGATTTCTAGTGCGGGCACTCGTTTGCCGTCGACCGACGGGATCAATCGCTGTGAGATGATCGCGCGCAGATTGAGGGACAACTGTAAATAAATCTGGGCATGGCGCTCGACCGGAAAAAAGTTCATGATCCGTTCGATCGCCTGGTTAGCGTTGTTGGAGTGCAGCGTTCCAATGCACAGGTGACCGGTCTCGGCAAAAGTAATCGCCGCTTCCATGGTCTCCGTATCGCGCACCTCACCGATCAGAATGACATCCGGAGCCTGTCGGAGCGTATTCTTCAGCGCGTTCTGGAAGGTCAAGGTGTCGAATCCGACTTCGCGCTGCGTAATGATGGACTTCTTGTGCTGATGAACGAACTCGATCGGGTCTTCCACGGTAATGATATGGCCTTGGTGGACGGTATTGCGATGGTCGATCATGGCGGCCAACGACGTCGACTTCCCGGAGCCGGTCGCGCCTACCACCAGCACGAGGCCGCGTTTGGTCATCGCGATATCTTTGATGATCGGAGGAAGTTCCAACTGTTCGACGGTCTGAATGTCCGCTTTGATATGCCGGAAGACCAATCCGACATTACCCCTCTGCCTGAAGATGTTGACACGGAACCGACCTAATTCCTTGTAGTAGAGCGCCAGATTCATCTCCATCTTTTCTTCGAATTCACTCCGCTGTTGACCGCGCATCAAGGCTAAGGCCAGCGCTTCGAGCTGCTCGTTGGTGAACGGGGGAGCGTCGGTCGGCTGAGTGGCGCCATGGATGCGGTAGATCGGCGAGGCGTCGACGGTCAGATACAAGTCCGACGCTTCGCGGTCCACCATCACTTTTAAGAGGCTTCGAACATCCATCAGCCGTACCCCGTCGCGGTCGCGCGCTAGGCTACTCCGGTCATTGGCGCGCCGAAGAGATTGGGATTCATACTGCGGGACTGCGCTTCGGCCTTGTGGACGACTCCGCGCGTCGCGAGCTCGACCAGCGCCATGTCCATCGTTTGCATGCCGTCTTTTTGGCTTGCCTGCATAATCCCAGGGATTTGATGCAGCTTGGCCTCACGAATCAGGTTCCGTACGGCCGTCGTCGCGACCATGACTTCCAGCGCCGCGACCCGCCCTCCCGCTTTTTTCTTCAAGAGCGTCTGGGTGATCACAGCTTCTAAGGCTTCCGATAGCTGTGTCCTGATTTGCGCCTGCTGCGCCGGCGGGAATGCGTCGATGATGCGGTCGATCGTTTTGGGCGCGCTCGATGTGTGCAGGGTTCCGAAGACCAAGTGTCCGGTTTCTGCGGCGGTCAAGGCTAACTGAATGGTGTCCAAGTCTCGCATTTCGCCCACCAGGACGATGTCCGGATCTTCGCGAAGCGCCGACTTCAGGGCGTTTGCGAAGGAGAGTGTATGCACACCGAGTTCGCGTTGATTGACCAGGCATTTCTTGGATTTATGGACAAACTCGATGGGGTCTTCGATGGTGATGATGTGACCCTCAAACGTGTTGTTCAGATAGTCCACCATCGCCGCAAGCGTGGTGGACTTGCCGGAGCCTGTCGGTCCGGTCACCAAGATCAACCCCTTTTCCTTGTCGCACAGCTGCCGAAGAATCGGTGGCATGCCGAGTTTTTCCAACGGAAGAATGGTGGTCGGAATGTTCCGAAAGACGGCGCCTAGCCCCCGCTGCTGCACAAACACGTTGACACGGAAACGGGCGATGTCTCCCAGTTCAAAGGAAAAGTCACATTCTCGCTTTTCTTCGAAGGTCTTCCGCTGAGCGTCATTCATCATGTCGTAGATGAGGGCATGTGTTTCGTCGGGGGTGAGAGGAGGATGGTCGAGTTTTTTTAGATCGCCCTGCATCCGAATCATCGGAGGTTCGCCGGCACTGATATGGCAGTCGGAGGCGCCTTCTTTGACCGAGAAGGTCAGCAGCTTGGAAATATCCATCGCCCGTGATCCTCAGTGTTATGGTTTGCTCGGGAGGTGAAAATCTTCTGTGATCATGCCATAGGAAAACATGAAAGCAAGAAAATAGCCGGAAGGTGCGAGGCGATGAAGAGATCGATTAGAGCAGGCCGGTCTCGCGACCAGCGAGGTCAAGGGCATGAAGCGCTTCGTCGATCTGCTCGGTCGTGTGTTCCGACGTCACCGTGAAGCGTATGCGGCTGGTTCCGTCCGGAACGGTCGGGGGTCGAATGGCGGTCGCGTAGATTCCGTGAGCGAGCAGTCGTTCGGCTAGTGCTGATGCGGTGGCTGCATCACCCACCAAGATCGGCAGAATTGGACTGACGGTCTGAGTCATCCGAAAACCGAGCTGCTGCATTCCATTGAACAGCCGTTGTCGATTCGACCAGAGCCTCGTCCGACGTTCGGGTTCGCGTTGAATTACCGCGACTGCAGCCGCGGAGGCCGCCGCGATCGCGGGTGGCAGTGCTGTGGTGAAGATGAACGGGCGGGTCACGTTGACCAGATACTGAATCAAGTCGTTGGGCCCAACGATGTAGGCCCCATGGTTCCCCAGTGCTTTGCTGAGCGTCCCCATGTGAAAGGGGATCCGCCCCTCCAGGCCAAATTGCTCGATCGTTCCCCGTCCGGTCGGTCCCATGATGCCGGTCCCATGGGCATCATCGACATACAACGTCGCCTCATATCGCTCAGCCAGCGATGCCAGATCCGACAACGGAGCGAGGTCGCCATCCATGCTGAAGAGCCCTTCTGTGATGATGAGCGTGGGACGATTCGCGCTCCGTCGTCGCAGCAACGACTCTAGTTGCGCACAGTCTCGATGGCGGAATACTCGAAAATCGGCACCGCTCAGTCGACATCCATCGATGAGGCTGGCATGACACAGTCGATCCGCCAAGATCAGGCCTCCTTGCCCGACGAGGTTCGGAATGACGCCGATATTTGCTAGGTAACCGGCCCCAAACAGAAGGGCGGCTTCCGTTCCTTTAAAAGTCGCGAGAGCGATTTCGAGATGCATATGGGGAGGAAGGGTTCCACTGACCAAGCGAGAAGCTCCGGAGCCCGTTCCATACTGTTCGGTTGCGCGTATCGCAGCACGTATGACTTCCGGATGGGTCGCCAGTCCCAGGTAATCGTTGGAGGACAGCAAGATGACCTCGTGCCCATCATATCGGATGGTCGGCCCTGTGCCTGATTCCAATGGAGACAGTCGACGCATGAGCGATTGGTCAGCAAGTTGTTTGAGTCTGCTTCGAAACATGCGGATTCGTAACTTCCTTTAGATCCTCGGTCGCGTCGTAACCATACAAGGAGTCCGTTGTGATTGCATTGACAATGGGAATTCATCCTTAGTATAAAGCAACGGTTCTGTCGCAGAAAGCCTGGTCTCAACCGTGAAGTGATGATGTCTGATGACATACCGAATTAAAGTTCCGCCTCGGACGTTGCCGGTGGATGAAGCTCACCTCGTGAGTGGGCTTGAGCATTGGATGCTTGGACTGGCGAACTACCGCTGGTCGATTGTGGTCGGGTTCGTGCTGCTCCTTTTGATGGGGGGAGGGATCTGGGGCGTCTTCTGGTATGACGCACAAAATGCCGGCAAGGCTCAGGATCTGGAACGAGAAGCGACGATCCATCTCTTTACACGCGCGGCCAATGATCCGCAGAAGGCAGCGGCCAACCTGAAGGAAGCGATTGCCCTCTATAAGAGGGTGGTCGATGAGTATCCTCGGACTCCGACGGCCCCGCTCGCACAATTCAGCCTTGGAAATGCCTATCTTCAGTCGAACGACCTCGCGTCAGCGATCGAGGCCTATAACCGGTTTATCTCGACGTATGGGTCTCATGTATCGCTACTCGGGCTCGTACACCAAAAGCTGGGCTATGCCTATCTTCTCAAGGGGGATCTCGACCAAGCGGCCAAGGCCTACTCGACGATCCTTGAGATTTCCGGAGCGATGAACCGGGATTACGCGCTCTTTGAAGTTGCCAGATTGGAAGAGAATCGCTCGAAGCCCGATGAAGCCTTGAAGCATTATCAGGATCTGATGAAGACCTACTCCAATTCTCCCCTGACGGGCGAGGCCGCCATGCGTGTGAAGGTGATCGAGGCCAAGAAAACTTCCGATCCGGCGCCCACTGCAGCACCTCCTGCGCCTTCCAGTCCTTCGAAGCCATCTAAACCGTAGACAAGCGTCTTTGTCTTGGAGAGCAGAGGTCTCACTCTTTCAAGACTGGTGTGTGCTAACGATCGATCATGAGAAGCTTGCCAGCCTTGATAGTGGGACCGGAAAGGTTATTGCGGATTTTGAGGGTCTTAATCGGAATGCCGAACCTTCGAGAGATCTTTTCAAGCGTGTCGCCCCCCTGAATCTTGTACCAGTGGGCAGAATCAGTCTTGACCTTCCGAGTCTGCCGAACCTGAGTCTGCAGGGAGGGAAACTTGTGGGTTGGAACTCGCCCGATCAATTCTAATACCTTAGAGCTCGCACCGATCGGAACCTTCAAATGGTAGGCTGTATCTCCAGGAGGCGTCGCATCCCGCCGCAACTCCGGATTCAGTAATCGGAGCTCGGCGTAAGGAATACCTGTCACGTTGGCAATTGCGCGGAAGTGCAAGGGGCGAGTCACCACGACCTCCTCAAATTGATGAAGAGGGACGGGATCTTGATTGAACCCGTAGTGGTCGGGGTTCTTCGCAATAATGGTCGCAGCCATAATCCGGGGAACGTATTGTTTTGTTTCCAGCCGAATGAGTTTCGTTTTTGAGATCTCCGAGAAGGACTCCGCCTGAGCCTTCTGAAGGGCCCGCAGGACTTTCCCCTCTCCCGCATTGTAGGCCGCCATCGCCAAGGGCCAAGCGCCGAATAAATCATAGAGGTCTCGCAGATACCGCGCCGCGGCCACGGTGGATTTGATAGGGTCACGTCGTTCATCAACGTAATGATCGATGCGCAAGCCATAGAGTTGTCCGGTCCCTTTCATAAACTGCCATGGACCGGTGGCTTTTGCTCGTGAAAATGCGTAAGGGTTGAAGCCGCTCTCAACAAGGGAGAGATTCACCAGGTCGCTCGGAAGATCGAATTCGGCAAAGATGTTTTCGACCAGCGGGCGATAGCGGCTGAAGCGCGAGAGCCATTGTTCAAACCTGTTTCGAATCGAGATATTGAAAAAACGGATATGGCTTTGCACAGCCTGATCGATGACGACGGGAATGTTGTACATCGGGCCTAGAGCATCCGCACTCGCCGTGCCGGGCGTGTCCTTATTTGGTGTCTGTTCAGGCTGCTCGGTATTGTCTGTCGATGGGAGGTCAGGAGGAGAAGTCGTCAGTTCAGGTTCTAAGGGAACCAGGTTTGAATCGAGACCATCATCTTCTTGTGGCGATTCTATCTCACGGGCAGGACTACCTTGCTCAGCGGCAAGATTACCTTGCGCCCGACTCTCGGATGGCAGCAGCAGGATGGCACTGAGTACGGCTGTGATTGCCGCTTGGACGCACCACAGCCTGGGGCATATTGCAATCATGAATCACCTCAATAGCATCAGCATCAAAGACTATCGATCCATCACATGCTTGTCAAGAATTGAACGGGTAGGACGCTGGGATTTTGGTGGCATGCTGGGAGGCGAGCACGGTGTGCGGGGAACATGAGACGAGGTGCTCGAGCGCCATCGCAAGAGGAAATTCCCGTTGCAGTCTTCGTTTAGGCCGGTCGATTTCTTGACAGTCTCCCGACGCAAATGATAGCGTACCGCCTCTTCTAGTGGTACCCCATCCAGAATCGCATTGTAAGGAGGTTTGATCAATGTTGAAGCGGTATCTCTTGGCTCCAGGCCCAACGCCCGTTCCTCCGGAGGTGTTGCTGGCGATGGCTCGTCCGATGATCCATCATCGCGCGCCCGAGTTCGATCCGATCTTCGCGGAGGTTCGCGAAGGACTGAAGTGGCTGTTTCAAACGCGGAACGATGTGCTGATGTTGGCGGCGTCCGGAACGGGCGGCATGGAAGGCGCGGTCTCAAACTTTTTATCTCCCGGCGACAAGGCCCTGTATGTCAACGGAGGCAAGTTTGGAGAGCGTTGGGGCAAACTCTGTAAAACCTTTGGCGTCCAAGCGAGCGAGATCAAGGTCGAATGGGGACATGCGGTGAATCCTCAGCAAGTTGCTGATGCTCTCAAAAAAGATCCTTCGATCAAGGCAGTGTATGTGCAAGCCAGCGAAACCTCGACGGCCGTCGCTCATGATGTCAAGGCACTCGGTGAGGTCGTTAAGGGCTATGACCATACGATTTTGGTGGTCGATGCCATTACCGCGCTTGGTGTATTTGACATCAAGACTGACGCCTGGGGCCTGGATGTCGTGATCACCGGCTCTCAGAAGGCCCTGATGCTTCCTCCCGGCATGGCGTTTGTCAGTGTCAGCGAGAAGGCGTGGGCCTTGGCCGACAAGGCGAAGAATGCCGCTTTCTATTTTAACTTCAAGAAGGAACGTGAAAACCAGGTCAAGAATCAGACGGCATTTACCCCGACCGTCTCGCTGATCATCGGACTGCAAGAGGTCTTCCGCATGATGAAGGCGGAAGGGCTGGAAAAAATGTTCGCTCGACAGGGTCGGCTGGCTCTGGCGATGCGAGAAGGCGTGAAGGCAGCTGGGATGGCGCTGTTCCCAAAGGAGTCGCCGAGCGATGCCTTGACTGCGATATGTGCTCCTGATGGCATTGATGGACAAGCGATCTATAAGAATCTCCGTGTGCAATACGGCATGACGGCTGCCGGCGGACAGGATCACCTGAAGGGAAAGATCTTTCGACTGTCTCATATGGGGTATGCGGATTCGTTTGACGTGATCACTGCATTGGCCGCGACAGAAATGGTCCTGAAAGGACTTGGCCATTCCGTGAAGCTGGGAAGCGGTGTTGGAAAAGCCCAAGAAATCTTATTGGCAAAATAATCACGGCGAGGATGCACATGGCCGCAGCGGGCATGAAGATTTTGATCAGCGATAGCTTGTCGGCGCAAGGTGTCGAGGCGCTTGAAAAGGCGGGATTCACCGTGGTGGTGAAGTCCAAGATGCCGAAGGAGGAGCTGTTCAAAGAAATCAAAGACACCGATGGGCTTATTGTGCGATCCGGCACCAAGGTGACGGCAGAACTGATCGCTGCGGCAGAGAAACTCAAGGTCGTCGGCCGAGCCGGGTCCGGCCTAGACAATGTCGACACCCCTGCTGCGACCCGTCGCGGCATCGTCGTCATGAACACGCCTGGAGGGAACACCGTCACCACTGCAGAACACACGATGTCGATGATCTGTGCGATGAGTCGGCGCATTCCCCAAGCCACCGCATCGGTGAAGGCCGGCAAGTGGGAAAAGGACAAATTCATGGGCGTCGAGCTCTACAACAAGGTGCTCGGCATCATCGGCGCCGGACAGATCGGCAGTCATCTGACCAAGATGGCGCAGGGGATCGGCATGAGCGTCGTCGCGTTTGACCCGTACCTGGCGCCGGAGCGGGCCGAGCGAATGGGCGTGACGATGCTGGACCTGGAAGCACTATTTCGGCGGGCGGACGTTATTTCGGTCCATACACCGCTTACGCCGGAAACACGCGGGATCATCAACGCACAGGCCATCGCCAAGATGAAAGCCGGCGTGCTCATCGTGAATTGCGCCCGAGGCGGCATCATCAACGAACCGGACTTATGCGAAGCCTTGAAAACCAAGCACGTTGCCGCCGCAGCCTTCGACGTGTTTGAAGAGGAGCCGGTCAAGCCGGACAATCCGCTCCTCGCCCTGGATAATTTCATCTGTACCCCGCATATCGGAGCTCAGACCACGGAGGCTCAGGAAAACGTCGCGCTCGGAATTGCGGAACAGATTGTCGACTACTTTACCAAGGGAGTGGCCAAGGGAGCCATCAATATTCCATCGATCGCTCCGGAATTGTTGCCTCGTTTGCAACCCTTTCTGACATTGGTCGAGAAGCTTGGCGCGCTTCAAGCTCAACTCGTTCAAGGGGGAATCGAACGAGTCACGGTGGAGTACAGCGGGGAGGTCGCCACGCTCTCAATCGCGCCCTTGACCATCGCCGTCTTAAAGGGCCTGCTCACGCCTATCATGGAACATCCCGTGAACTATGTGAATGCCCCAATCGTGGCGAAAGAGCGGGGTATTGAAGTCAAAGAAATCAAGAGCACGGATGCCGGGGATTTCACAAGCCTGATCCGCGTTCGGGTCGAGGCCGGCAAGGTGTCCCACCAAGTCGCAGGGACGCTGTATCACAAGAAAGAGGCCCGAGTGACGGAGATCGACCAATTTAAAGTTGAAGTTGTACCGGAAGGGCATATGCTATTGATTCACAACGTCGATCGCCCAGGAGTCATCGGTATGGTCGGAAAGGTTCTGGGGGATCAGGGAATCAACATCGTGCGGATGCAGTGTGCTTTGGAAAAGCGGGGAGGAGATGCCCTGCTGATCATCGGTTCCGATACGGAATTCCCATCTGCGGTCCTGGATCAGATCCGTTCCAGCTCGAATATTCTGTCCGTCAAGGTCGCCAACCTTTCGTAACGATTCTCGCGACCAGGTTATTATGGCCTCTGCTCCTCGGATGCGTAGGACTTCTTCGGGGCAGGTCACGTCTTTGCGCGAGCACTCACTGGTTCCGGTCGGGATGACCACCATCCTTCCGGAGGCCGCCCGCCAGGTTCGTCACCTGGAAGCTGAATTGCTGTCCTACTTCAATCGTTTTGGGTACGACGAGATTATCCTTCCGACGTTCGAGTATCTCGATGTGCTGGCGCCGGGCCTCGAACCGACGTTGTTAGAGAACTCCTATAAGATCGTGGATCGGACGACCGGCCGTATTCTGTTGTTGCGGCCCGACGTCACGGCGCAGATTGCCCGCACGGTGGCGATGGGCATGGTGGGGGCTCGCTTTCCGTTGCGCTTGTCCTACAGGGCGACCGTCTTTCGGTATGAACCGGAACATGCCGGCCGAGATCGAGAAATCTTTCAGGTCGGCGCGGAGCTGATCGGGGCTGACGATCCGTCCGCCGATAGTGAAATCATCATGTTATTGATCGAGTGTCTGCGGCAGGTCGGATTGCGTTCGTTCAAGATTTCACTGGGGCATGTCGGGTTTTTCAAAGGGCTGCTTGTCTGTGCGGGACTGTCGCCGGAAGGTCGGAAGCGGGCCGAGCAAGCAGCGGCAAGAAAAGATTTGCCGAGGCTGGGAGAGATCTTGTCGCGGGAGCGGGTGACCAAGCGGTCAGCTCGCAGGATTTTGGACGCGCTGGAGCTGTGCGGACAAGCTGAAGTGCTCTCAAAAGGGCGCGCATTGGCGAAAGGTGAAGGGTCGCTGGTACAAGCGTTGGACCGACTGGCGAAGGTCTATCAGTTGCTCTGCGCGACAGGATTTCAAGAGGCGGTCTTGCTGGATCTCGGAGAGTTCAGAGGGTTCGACTACTATGACGGTATTGTCTTTGATGTCTTTACCGACGGTGTCGGGGTAGAGTTGGGCGGCGGCGGGCGGTATGATCACCTCATCGGACGATTCGGACGGAACCTTCCGTCGACTGGATTCGCCCTCAGTGTGGACCGGCTCTTCCGAGGGCTGAATCCTTCCGACAGGTCGAAGTCTGTCGGGCCGGAGGTCTTGGTCGTCGCTCCGTTAGGGTTGTCGACGCCGCTGATTTTGATCGCTCAACAACTTCGACAGGCGGGGATACGTGCGGTTCAGCAAGCCATCGATCCATCAGCACGGGGTTTGGTTGGCGCCGCGGTTAAGGCCGGCCTTGAAGCAGAGATCGATACCATTATTGTCGTCGGCGCGGACAGTTCCAAACCTGAGCAGGTCGTCGTGCTTCATCAGGACGACCGCCGGCGAGTCGCGGGATCGAACGGCCGCGCTTCTGTTCGCAAGAGGACGGTGTCGATCACAGGTCTCGTCGCAAGCCTGCGCGCCGACCTCGAAGGGGCGTTATGAAATCCGTCGGGATGGTGGATCTCTCTCAACCGAAACTGCCTCCTCAGAACTTGGAGGCGGAGCAGTCGGTGCTCGGCGCCATCCTCCTCGATAACGCCGCCATGCCGAAGGCGATGGAACTGCTGGTGGAAGAGGATTTCTATCGGACGGCCCACAAGAAAGTTTACCAAGCCATGCTTGAGCTGTCCGACACCGGCGAAGTGATCGATCAGATCACGCTGACCGAGCGGTTGAAGTCTCGGGGGGAGATCGAAGCGATCGGTGGCGCCGCGTATCTGGCGGAGCTTGTCCAGATCGTTCCGAGTTCCGCCAATATTCGATATCACTGTAAGATTGTCCGGGACAAGGCGGTGGCCCGTCAGTTGATCAGCACGTCCACCGAGGTGCTGACCAGGGGCTATGAAGGCACCGCTTCGATCGATGACCTGCTTGATTTTGCCGAGCGATCGGTATTCAGCATTGCGCAAGGCAAACTGGAACGGTCGTTCAGCCCGATCAGTCAGGTCATCAAGGAAAGTCTGGATGTCATCGATAAACTCTCGAAGCGAAAGGAACATGTCACGGGAGTGCCCACGGGGTTCTACGACCTCGACGATATTACGGCAGGGCTTCAGCCTTCGGATCTCGTGGTGGTGGCGGGGAGGCCGAGCATGGGTAAGACGAGCCTTGCCTTGGGATTTGCGACGCATGCCGCTATTCACGCCAATGCGGTGGTGGGGGTCTTCAGCTTGGAAATGTCCAAGCCGCAGATCGTTCTTCGCATGCTCGCCTCGGAAGCACGGGTCGATTCGCATGCGTTGAGGACGGGCAAGCTTCAAAAAGAAGATTGGTGGCGATTGGCGGAGGCAGCCGGCCGATTGGAACAAGCACCGATCTATATCGATGACACGGGCGGCATTACCGTCCAACAGATGCGAGGCAAGGCCCGCCGCCTCAAAGCCGAGAAAGGACTTGATCTTCTCATCGTGGATTACTTGCAGCTCATGCAAGGACGAAGCGATTCGGAGTCTCGTCAGCAAGAGATCTCCGATATTTCTCGTTCGTTAAAGGCCTTGGCGAAGGAACTGAATGTGCCGGTTGTGGCCCTGTCCCAGTTGAGCCGCGCGGTGGAGGCACGTAAGCCGCCGATCCCCATGCTGGCCGACCTGCGAGAGAGCGGGGCGATCGAACAGGATGCCGATGTGGTCATCTTTATTTACCGGGAAGACGTCTACGACCAGGATTCCGAGCGCAAAGGGATCGCCGACATCATCGTCAGTAAACATCGTAATGGACCCATTGGGAAAAAAGAGTTGTTTTTCCAGGACCGATTCGCCAAATTCGAAAGCCTCGATCTTCGCGAAGCATAGCTGGAGTGTCGTTTGCGCATCACCCTGACACTCGGTATAATCATTGCGTATCCTCGCCTCCCACGTGCCCTGACGTAAAGGTTATGCGGAACACACGAATGGTCTTGTACGGTCGGTCGCTCAGACAGGATGGCATGCCTTTGTTAAGGACGATGCTGCTGTCTCTGTTCCTCTCCGGCGCCATGGTCGCCTGCGCTGCCTCGCCCCAGCCGCAGACAACGCTTTCTCCACCCGCCACAGCATTGCCACCTTCGCCACCGGCTCCAGAGTCTGATGCCACTTACCATTTTATGATGGGGCATCAAGCGGAACTCGCTCAGGACCTCGACGGCGCGTTGAAGGAATATCATACCGCCCTGAAAGTCGACCCCACCTCTCGCGAGGTCAAATCTCGTTTGGCCGCGCTGTATTTTGCGTTGGGTGATGTGACTCAAGCGGTACAGTACGCGGATGAAGTCGGAGAAGGAACGGGACAAGAACCGCAAATGCTGACCCATATGGCCGGCATCTTGGCCAGTACGGGAAAGCCGGAGCGTGCCTTGGAGTTATTGGACAAAGCCATCGCGAGCGATCCGGAACGAGGAGAATCCTACTTCCCGAAGGGACTCATTCTCTTGAACCAGAAACGCATGGCCGAAGCGGAACAGGTCGTCAAGAAAGGACTACAATATACCTCGGATTCGCCGATCGGCTATTACTATTTGGGACGCATTTCGATCGAAGCAGGAAATACCGAACAGGCTGTGGCTAATTTCGATCGGGCTATCGCCGTGAACCAGGCGTTCGAGCCCGCCTATATCGCACAGGCATCGGTCTACGAATCACGTCAAGAGAAGGACAAAGCCATTGCCGTTCTCAAAAGGTATCTCCAGCAGGTGAATCCTCGGAACAGGGATATTCGACAACATCTCATCCAGTTGTATATCGTGACCAAAGACTATGCCGGAGGTCTCGCGGAATTGGAACAGCTGTTGGAAGACAATCCCGGCGACCTTGATGCGCAGTTACGCATGGCGCTGATCTATGGAGAAAAGAAAGAGTTCACCAAGGCGATCAGCCAATTGACCGAGATCTTGAAAGCCAAGCCGGCTGAACTGAAAGTGAGAGATTACCTCGGGTACTTGTACGAGGAGACCAAGGACTTCCCCAAGGCGATGGAGACCTACCGTTATAATATTCATCTGGATCCAAAATTTGCCGACAGTCATGTTCATCTGGGCGTGCTCTTCTACCGACTCAAGCAATTCTCGGAGGCGGTGACCCATCTCGATGAAGCCGTCCGTCTCACGCCGAAACAGCCTGAACCGCATATCGTCCTCGGGTTGGCCCATTTCCAGATCGAACAATTCGAAAAGGCCTCACAGGCGTTTGAAGAGGGAATTCGGCACAATCCGAAGAATGCCGATCTCCATTTCAATCTCGGCACCGCCTACGACAAACTGAATCGGTTTGACGATGTGGAGCGCGCCATGGAAACCGCGCTCTCCCTCGACCCCCATCACGCCGATGCCTTGAACTATCTCGGCTACAGTTATGCGGAGCGGGGCATCAAGATCGATCAAGCCTTGTCCATGACCAAACGGGCCGTGGCGCTCAAGCCGGAGAACGGCTACTACGTCGATAGTCTGGGATGGGCCTTGTACAAATCAGGCATGCTGGTTGAGGCGATCACGGAGATCAAGAAAGCTGTGGCGTTGGTCGGTGATGACCCCGTGATCTACGAACATTTGGGAGAAGTTTATTTGAAGCAGCTGAAAGTGTCCGATGCTCGTGAAGCGTGGCTCCATTCACTGGAGATCGACCCCTCCAATGACAAGCTGCTCCAACGCTTCCGCGAGCAGGGCCTGGCCAATCCCACCAATGAAGACCGCATTCAACAGGCCAAGCGCCGTGTATCGGAGAAGACACAGCCTCAGCAAGCCACGCCATAGGCAACCTTCTGAGCAGCAACAGCCAGATGAGTTACGGAGCAGGCTTGCGCGCGAGGTTGGAAGATGACGCCGGACAATAAATCGCCCACATCAGAATTCGACTAGCGCATGACCAGCTTCGAAGGCGCGCACTGGGAGCAGCTTCGCCGCTGGGCGCACTTGCCGTTGGAACATATCCTGCTGGCCATCGAGGAAATGCAGGACATCGCGCACGCATTGGGGACTGCACCCGCTGGTGGACATGAAGAGGCAGCTTCGATGCAAGGGCGCAGAGGACAATACGTGCCGGCCGGCGCGTCTGTGGTATAGTGCTCTTCAATAGAAGTCGGACACTGTCCAGAGGGAACCCATGATGAGTTCAACGAAGGTGAAACATCTTGCTGAAGAAATTCTGGCTCTTGCCGAACATGCGCGCCAAGAACTGGCCGAAGGGGTTCTCCCCGAACTCTTGCTGACTCGGGCGGGCCTGGAAGCCATCGACCAATCGCTCCATTCACCGTCCGATCCCGAACTCGGTGCCCTCGTGGAACAGGCACGCCGGAGGAACCGGGAGTGCCCCGACCAAGCTGTTGCCGCCGTGGTGGATGACGCAATGCAGGCCGCTCGACGTGCGCGTTGTTCTTGATACGCAGGTCCTCCTGCGAGGCGCTGTGGCGGCCAACAATAGCCTCACCGCAAAGATCTACGGAGCGCGTGGCTCGACTCCCGATTTGAACTGCTGCTCTCGGAAGCCATCCTGAACGAAATCGAACGGGTCTTGCAGCGTCCAGAGGTCCTCAGAAAGTTACGATTCACCGCGACCGAGGCTCGCGCCTTGGTTCTGCTCGTCCGTCGACGAGGGCAGCTTCTGGCCCCGGCAATGCACATCCGCCGGAGCCGAGATCCAGACGATGACAAATTTCTAGAATGTGCCGTGGCAGGTCATGCCGCATGCCTCGTAACGGCCGACCACGATCTTCTCAGCCTCCGAGACATCGAGGATATTCCTATTATGGATATTCCAACTTTCTGGACCACACTAAGCACCCACCTGCGAGAATCACCGGCTTCTGAGTAAAACTTGTTGCCCAAACCTTCGGCCACGTTCTTTGCCGAACCACGAGCAGATGTCTTCATCGAAACCGATGATCCTGATCCCGTTTTGAAAACGACGAAAAGAAGCCACACTCCTCACAGGGTCCCGAGAAAAATGAAAACCTTCGTAGAGCTCTGTCACAGAGATAATACTCACGCCTAGACCGGACTGGTCCAGCTCAAGAATTTTCTGGCTGACGTGTACGACGCCTGAGAGGTGGTCGATGATCCATTCGGTGTCGAGGAGATACGCCGGGCCAGGCACGTTAGAGAGCCACAGGTGAGCGTGAGCTAATCAAGTGGCTGGTATAAATGTCCCGATTGAGAGCCTCTGAGTCGATCAGCCCTTTCCAGGCTCCCGCGGTCTCAAGAAGAGCAGATCGGGAACGTTCTGGGGCAGAAGCAACAGTGAGGAGGACTTCGTGGCCTTCTTGGAGCGCTTCAGCGGGAAGCGGTTCGATGGGCATGAAGTGACCGTCAGAAAATTTGGCGCGCACAGTCGTTACCATAAAGAGCCTCTCTGGCTCAGATGCTAGCAAGCTCTTTGATGGAGATCAATTCTCTAGGGACTCTCTGTGAAGCAGCAAAAGGTTTACCGATGCTCGTGAATCTTGACTCCACTCACTGGAGATCGATCCTTTCAATGGAAAAGTTGCACCAACGCTTCCGTGAATCCGGTCTGGCTAACCCGACCTACGAAGATCGTATCCAACAAACCAAGCGCCGCGTCCCAGAGAAGACGCCAAGTCCAGTAGCCACTCCTTAGGTTCAGCCACGAAAATCACCGCCGACCTTTTTCCGGTTAGCTTGCCTGAGGGCTACCGGTTCTTGCGCCCAAAGGCCATCCGGCAATGCCGAAAAGTGTCAATTCTTGGCTATCCGGAGCAGATTACGGAAAGAGAACCGCCTCCTTCCTGAACCCGCTCGCGCCGATTTCTCATAACTTGTTGCTTCATCAGGGATCAATGGTACGCTAGGCCTTGTCATTGACCGGCATCGAACCTGCTATAGGAACCGGTAGGCGGCAATATGGCGCCGCGGGTTATGAGTCGGGGCCGTCAGTGAACCATCAACAAGGAGGCAGGACGATGTTAAAGGCATTACGCAAACAAGAGGGTTTCACCCTCATCGAGTTGATGATCGTTGTGGCGATCATCGGGATCCTGGCGGCCATCGCCATCCCCAACTTCTTGCAGTATCAGATGAAGTCTCGGCAGTCGGAGGCTAAGACAAACTTACAGGCCATCAAGACTTCGATGGTTTCATTTCAAGGAGAACAGGGCTGCTTATATCGGAATCACTCCGGAGGTGGGTCGGACTTGCAGCAGTAGTTAGCACAAAATACATCCCGTACCAATGGGGGATTGGGCACTGTCCCGGCTCCTCCTCCGGTTCAATGGTGTACCGGAGCTGCTGCAGTAACTGTTGGAAGATTCAATGATATTGGATTCAGAGCAACCGGAAACGTTAACTATCACTATGCGGTAGATGCTGTGGTGCTAGCGGGTGCAGGCGTGGCATTGACCTATCATCCGCAGGGTGCGGGCGGTGCTTCAAACTCCTGCACGGCTGCCATTGCCGGCGCAACAGGTTTGGGGCCTGCTGGTGCGAACAACTTCTTTGCCCATGCTAGGACCAACCTTGATGGCGATGCCAATATCTCAACCTGGGTTTCCGCTGTCGATCATGGATCGGCCGATTGTACAACCGGTCAGTTCTAAGCTGGTGTAAGTCGGATGTGCTGCGTCTAGCCCCGCCGGGTTCATCCGGCGGGGCTAGACTGTTTCTAACGAAGATTCTTCCATGACCTCCTTTTCGGCGATTGGACAGGCTTCACACAGCTCGAGAAGTATACTCATCCGGACCGGGCTCTTTGCTGTTGGATGTCTTCTGGCTCTTATTTCCATCTTTCAACTCCAACGATATCTGGACCATCGCATCGACCTAGGCGTCATCCAAATCAAAGAACTGGCCCAACTCCCTCATGGAGAGCATTTGAAACCGAGCCTTGCTCGGATATCACAATCTGGTAGCAGATGTTCTCTGGCTGAGAGTATTGCAGGTGCTTGGGAAGAGGCGGAACACCAGCGAATGAATATGAGTGGATCTATCATGCCATGAATGTCATCACAACCCTGGATCCTCAGTATGACTATGTCTACTACGTCGGCGGTGTGGTGTTAACCAATCTGGCTAATCGAGTTGATTTCAGTAATCGGTTACTCGAAAAGGGATTCAAGGAAAACCCAACTGTTTGGAACATCCCTTTCTTGCTTGGCTATAACTACTATTTCATTCTGGGAGATGCAGCAAAGGCTGTCGAATACATCTCAGCAGCAGCTCGATTGCCCGGTGGCCCGGCTTACTTGCCTGGACTTGCGACACGCATGTATGCCGAGGCGAACAACCCTGAAACTGCCCTCGAATTTCTTGAAACTCTCTGGCAACAGACTCAAGATGTTGAAACGCGCGAAATCCTGGAGAAGCGAGCGAAGGAGATCATGATCGAGCGAGATATTCAGGGCTTGGAATCGGCGGTCCAACAATATCGAAGCAAACGAGGGTCGTATCCGAGGACATTGCACGACCTGATAGCGAGCGGGTATCTGAGCCAATTGCCGCAAGAACCGTTCGGGGGTTCCTATGAACTGGATTCCAGGACTGGAACGGTCAGGAGTTCCACCCATCCTAATCGACTGAAAGTCTTCAGGTTAGACAAGCAGGGAAGGGTATAACTTAGGTCAGAAACCATGGATGGAGTAGCCCAAACTATCGTCCAAATTCAAAACTTACGGAAAGTCTTCCGCGTTGGCTTCTGGGGTCGCCGAGTCACTGCCGTTGATGGACTGTCGTTCGAAGTGCAGCGAGGCGAAGTCTTCGGGTTTCTCGGTCCCAACGGGGCTGGGAAAACGACAACGATCAAGATGCTGATGGGGTTGATTTATCCGAGTGGGGGAACGGCCACTCTGTTTGGACGGCCTGTTGGCGACCTGGCTGCTAAGGCAAAAGTCGGATTTCTGCCGGAGTCGCCGTACTTCTATGATTACCTGACTGGTCGAGAATTCTTGCGATTCTACGGTCATCTTTTTGGGCTCTTGGGAACTGCGCTCGAAAAGCGCATCGACGAGTTGTTAGACCTTGTCGGTATGGCACATGCCCGCGATCTGCAGTTACGAAAATTCTCAAAAGGTATGTTGCAGCGGGTAGGGATCGCTCAGGCACTTAATCAATGATCCTGAGTTGGTCGTGTTGGATGAGCCCATGTCGGGATTGGATCCTATCGGGCGGAAAGAAGTGCGCGATCTGATTTTTCGTCTTAAAGAATCCGGCAAGACGATGATGTTTAGTTCACACATTCTGCACGATGCGGAGCTGCTCTGCGATCGGGTGGCCATGATCATGAAGGGAAAGTTAGTCGCCTGCGGGCAAGTGTCGGAATTGATTGCAGGGGATACTACCCATGAAGTCGAGATGGTGATCGACCGGCTGCTTCCTGAGGCGCTCGAGCGGATCAAGCCCTTGGCCGGTAAAGTCGTTCTTCAAGGGGAGCGAGTCATGGTGGTGCTGTCCAACCAGCAGGCGGTGGATCAGGCGCTCGATGTGGTCCGGTCGGCCAAGGCTAAGCTGGTGGCGCTCACCCCGCACAAGGCCTCGCTCGAAGATCTGTTTATTCGCAAGGCCACCGGGGTCGCAGCAGCCTGTGGAGGCGCGGATCTGATGAAGGTGCTTTCGATCGCATTCAACACGTTTCGCGAGAATCTTCGAGATAAGCTGCTGTACAACCTTTGATCTTCGCTCTGTTGATGATCGGCAGTTCTCTTATATTGATGCGGTTGACGCTCGGGGAGTTTCATCGGCTCGATCTCTGGATATCGGCCTTGGGAGCATCAATTTTTTTGGCGTGCTCATTGCCATCTTCGTCGGCATAGGACTGGTCAGCAAGGAAATTGAAAAGAAAACGATCTACACCATCGTCTCCAAGCCGGTCGCGCGCTTTCAGTTTCTGTTGGGGAAGTATCTGGGATTAAGTCTCACGCTCTTGATCAATACGGCGATCATGGCGGCTGGGTTGCTGGCCGTGCTCTACTTTCAAGATGTGCCGATCCATGCCGTGCTGTTCAAGGCACTCGGGATGATCGTACTGGAGTTCATGGTTGTCACAGCGGTGGCGCTTCTGTTCTCCACCTTCTCAAGCGCAACTCTTAGTGCTATCTTCACTCTGGCGATTTATGTGATCGGCCATCTGACGTCGGATTTGAAAGCGTTCGGTCAAAAAATGGAAGGTGTAGGGCGGACGGTGCTGGAGGGGATGTATTATGTTTTGCCAAACCTGGATCGATTCAATCTGAAAGGGCACGTGACTCATCACCTTGATGTGTCGGCTGGCGATCTATTGATGATCGCCGCCTATGGACTGGCCTATACAGCTTTCCTCTTGATGCTCGCCTCCATCGTCTTTCAACGCCGGGACTTCCGCTAGATACAGGGATCACGCCACGGTAGGAGGGGTTAGCTGGTCACCGCGCCTTCCGATGCGGATGAGACGTGTCTGGCGTATTTCCCCATCACGCCCGAGGTGTAGCGCGGTACCGGTGGTTTGACCTTCTTCAGCCGAGTGGCGATTTCCTTCTGCGATAGAGCCACATCCAGACGGCGCTTGGGAATATCGAAGGTAATCATATCGCCGTTCTTGACCGATGCGATCGGTCCGCCCTTGGCTGCTTCTGGGGCTACATGGCCTGCCATCAAACCATGTGTCGCACCGGAGAAACGGCCATCGGTGAGCAGGGCCACGGAATCACCGAGCCCGGCGCCCACGATCGCAGCTGTGACGCCCAACATCTCGCGCATGCCCGGTCCTCCAGATGGCCCTTCATACCGAATGACGACGACATCACCAGGTTTGATCTGCCCCGCTTTAACAGCCACGAATGCATCTTCTTCTCGGTCATAGACCTTTGCCGATCCCTGAAACTTGGTCATCGAATGGCCGGCCACCTTCACCACGCAACCTTCCGGCGCCAAATTGCCCTTCAGAATGACAAGACCGCCTGTCGGTTTGATAGGGTGGGAGAGGGAACGCAAGACTTGTTGCCCGGGCGTCTCACGAGCCTGTGATGCCTCTTCACCGATCGTTCGACCTGTGACGGTGGGCTGATTCCCATGAAGGAGTCCTGCGTCGAGCAATCGTTTGGCGACCAGAGTCGTGCCGCCTGCAGCATAGAGATCTGCCGCGACAAAACGACCACCCGGTTTCAGATCGGCGAGCAATGGGACTTTACGATTGATCTTGTCGAAATCGTCGATGCTCAGTTTAATCCCCGATTCACGGGCGATGGCGAGCAGATGCAGGACGGCGTTCGTCGAGCCCCCGGTCGTGGCGACGGCAGCGATGGCGTTCTCCAACGATTTTCGGGTGATGATCCGGCGAGGGCGCAGATCCTGCTTCACGAGCTCCATCACCATCTTGCCGCACTCAAAGGCGACATCGTCTTTCCGACCGTCCATGGCGGGAACTCCATTGCGCCCCATCGGTGAAATGCCGAGGAATTCAAACGCAATGGCCATCGTATTGGCGGTAAACTGACCTCCGCAGGCACCAGGTCCTGGACAGGCATGATCTTCTAAGTCCTTCAGTTCGGCATCGGTCATCCTTCCCGACGCATGTTTGCCGACTGCTTCAAAGACATCTTGAATGGTCACATCATGTCCCTGAAACTGTCCCGGCATGATCGAGCCGCCGTAAAGCATGAGCGACGGCAGGTTCAATCGGGCGAGGGCCATGACGGTTCCGGGGATTGTTTTGTCGCACCCCGATAGGGCGACGACGGCATCGAACAAGTGCCCGCGCGCCACCAGTTCGATCGAATCCGCGATGACTTCTCGGCTGATGAGCGACGCCTTCATCCCTTCGGTGCCCATCGAGATCCCGTCGGACACCGCAATGGTGTTGTATTCAATCGGAGTACCGCCCGCCGCTCTGATCCCGGCTTTCACTCGTTCGGACAGCCGCCGCAAATGAAAATTGCACGGCATGACCTCGATCCAGGTATTGGCCACGCCGACGAGAGGCTTCGACAGGTCATCGTCCGTAAAGCCGACAGCTTTTAGCATGGCCCTCGCCGGAGCACGGCCGGCCCCGACTAGGAGATCATGACTCTGAAGTCGCACTTCTTTTTTCATCGGTCTTCGCAATCCCATTACTGCACAGACATGCTGCCCGGTGCGGTTGGGGGAACGGCCTCATGGGGGTTCTTGCCGTGCGGATTGACGCCATGGGGATTCGTGCCATACGGCATCGCGCTTCCATGGGGAGTGCCATACCCTTTGTGCTGCTGCAGCGCCTTGTCATGTTCAGCCGTCTCCTTCTCGCGCTGTTCCGGTGTCAGCAGACCCATGACATCACGCCGCGTTTTAATGGATGTCATGCGCAAACCGACCTGTAAATCTTCACTCTGCTTGAGCTTCGCTTCGATCGACCCGAGATCGGACTTTTCATTGTCGGTCAAGGCTTTTAATTCGCGTTCGGCAATTTGGATGTCGGCTTCGGCCTTGATGCGTGCTTTGTCAAGATTGAGCTGGATGTCTTTCAGCTTGGCGACCTGGTCGGCGGTGAGTCCAATATCCTTTTCGTGTTTCAGCAAGTGTCGGATCAGGTGGCCGGTCCCGCTGTGCATCATCCCTTTCCCATAGCCATGTCCTCCCCCCGAGCCGTGTGCGCCTCCACCATGACTATAGCTTGGATCATTGGCCCATAGACTTGGTATGCCCACCACCAACAGGCATGCCGACGCGACGGCAAAAGCAGCCATCGTCTTCGTTATAGACGTCATGAATTCCTCCTTGGTTGAGAAGCCTTGGAACCGAAGCTTGCCATAGCAGTCAGCGCAACGCAAGCGAGTCTCTCGACTCAAACCATTCCGTCGACGCCGATCGTGTTTCGGCTCAACGCCGTTGGGCGCTATAGAGAAGCTCCGTTCGCGGGTCCGGATGCCGTTGCTTGCTCAACCGTTCGTACAACACCCGGTCGTCTTCGCTGATACCGGTCGGCATGACAATTTGCAACGTCAGGAACAGATCGCCATGCCCGCCTGTGGCTGAGGGTAGGCCCTTGCCCTTGAGCCGTAGTTTCCCGTCGGCCTTGCTGCCTGGTGGAACTTTGACCTTCACCGGCTCCGCTAAGGTCGGCGCCGTCACCTCCGCCCCGAGAATAGCTTCCCACGGATAGACGGGCAGGGTGACATGCAAGTCCGAACCTTGCCGACGAAAGATGGGATCGGAGGGAATGACTGCATGCAGATACAGGTCTCCGCGTTTTCCGCCATGTGTTCCAGGCTGGCCCTTTCCGGCAACCCTGACCCGCGTTCCGTCTTGAACTCCTGCAGGAATCCGCACTTCAATGGTCTTGTATTCGGTCGTCATCCCGGTTCCCTGACAGGTCGCGCAGGATCGGCCACGCAAGGTCCCGCTCCCTTGACAGGTCGAGCACGTCCGAGGTTCACGCAGATTCACGCGCTTGGTGATACCGGTCAGCACTTCACGCAACCCCAGCTGGACATCGGTCTCGATGTCCTCCCCCGGCATTCCAGATCCGCTGCGTCCGGCTTCGCCGCGCCCGCGGTTTCCAAAGATGCTCTCGAAAAAATCGGAGAATTGCTCGCTTCCGGATCCGCCGCTGTCTTGACCGCTGGAGCCTCGTTCGGAACCCCATGGCCCGCCATATCCTTGCGTCCCGGCCTGCCGGCGAGCTTTCTCGAAGGCTTGTGCTTGATCCCAATCGGCCCCGTACTGGTCGTACTTCTTCCGCTTCTCCGGGTCGGTCAGGACCTCCTGTGCCTCGTTGAGTTCTTTAAATTTCTTTTCCATCTCGGCCTTCTTCGAGCCGGCATGGAGATCGGGATGGTACTGGCGAGCGAGGCGTCGAAAGGCTTTTTTGAGGTCGTCGGGCGAGGCGGTTCGGGGGACGCCGAGAATGTGATAGTAATCGCGCGGGGGAGTGGCCATACGTGATACGAGATGAGAAACGTGACAGTATGGATCAGCTTACGGAGTGTAGCAACGGTTTGCAAGGGCCGATTGGGTCAACGAGCGGTCGAAGCTTTCGCCCGGGCCATGAGCTTGCAGTAGGAACAGGTTTCAGCCGTAGTTGGTTGGCCACACACGGAACAGGGGTGCAAGACCGAGCGATCTTTTTCCATGATGGTTGTGGGTGTTTCGGTCGTGCGAGACTTCTCAAGAAACCCCCAGTAAAACATTTGCTTGGTGCCAGGCGATTCGGTTTCCAGGCGATTCAGGACCTCCTTGTAGAGGAGGGTGCGAGCGCCCTTAGCCATTGGGCATTCCTCAACAACGTAGTCGATCCTATTCAAGACGCAATAGGCTGCCAATTCGCGCTCAGTCAAGCGATACAGAGGCTTCACCTTCTTGGCGAATCCATCGACGGAGGCGGGAAGGCTGGGACCTTGTTTCTCAAGGTATTCGTTCTGCCAGTGCAGCACGTTCCCGAGCAGTCGAGCCGCTTCATCATCCAAGTTATGTCCGGTCGCCATGACATCGTACCCATGTTGGATGGCAGCATGGTTGAATTGATAGCGTTTGATCGTGCCGCATGTGGAGCACGTCGGACGGTGAGCCATCATGGCAAGTTCACGAATTCCGGCTCCTTCTTCTCGCTCGACCGTATGGACATGGAGCGCCGCGCCGTATCCTGCGGCCACGGTCTTGGAAAAATGCGCGACTTTTTCTTGCGATGATTCGGAATAGCCTTCGATCCCCAGGTTCACATACAGCGCATCGGTCTTATAGCCCAGCTTCAGAAGGATATCCCAGAGAGCCAAACTGTCCTTGCCGCCTGAAACGGCGACCAGGAGACGGTCTGTTTTTACGAACATCTCCTGAGACCGAATCGCTTTAAGAACCTGGTCATGGACGAAGCTGTTAAAGCAATCATTGCAAAATGCTGCGTTGTGGCGGGGCAACTTGAGGACGGCTTTCGTCTTGCATTTTGTGCAGTTCATGTTCCCGATCATACGAGTGAACCAGGATGATTGCAAACCGGCACAGCCTCGGCGGGAAGCACAATGTTGAGCGATGGATGAGGGGCGAGCAGGGTGGTCATGAACGGTGCGCGTGTAATGTAAACGCTATCAAAAGACTGAGAGAGGTAATTGCGCTCACTGGCAAATCCACCGGACTTCCAAAATCTTCTACGTGATTGACCTCGGACCACGATCCGCTATGAAGTACCACAGACTGGATATTGGCACGAGAGAAGCTAGAGAAAGCACCGGTAGGCGGGCACGAGACAAAGAGTACAGAGTTAACATAATATATCTTATCAGACTATGACATTCGAGCTTCTTGGCCGTGTCCATAAAGAGCTTTCAATTACCGGACATGCGTTCTACGAAACGATTCTCTCTATTTCTGAACTGGTGAATCGAAAGGTTCAGATTATTCGTCTCCATTGGCAGGCCTCCATGTTGCTCCAGCACATTGACGATGTCACGGCCAAGGTCGGCCAACAAATCGTCGCGCAAGTTTCCGATCGGCTTCTGTACCAGAGTCAGCCTGATTCAGTAGTCGGTGCAATCGATCAGACCCTTGCTGGCGCCGTCTCTCGTGTTCAAGAGTTGAAGCAATCGTTGCTCGGGGTTGACGCCCATATTCGCGAGCTCAAAATCGAGACGGTTCATCAGGATCTCCTCTCTCTCCAACGTGATTTGGCGCTTCGTTCGGGAGGTATTGAACGGCTGACCGTCGTTCGAGGCGCTGCCGCGTCTGGACAGCCGCTCAGCGCGCTTCCACCGTCTTCATCCGCATACGTGGCCACGGTAGTACGAGGACCTTTTCTGTTGGCTCCGACCGACGATCTCCTGTTCCGACCGGGCGATATCGTCGTCTTGGTCGGTGCTCAAAGGGAACTCGCTCAACTCGTGTCATGGTTTACCGGCCAACGCCCTCTGACCACTTCGCTCACGAGATCGTCGTAGGAGAGTAGGCACATCGACAGAGATCAGATACAATCACCCTCAATGTCAGCTGTCGCATTCCCCTCCTCACGTGTTCTTCTCTGTGTTGTCCCTCTCCTCCTTTCCTATGTCATAGGTAGCGGCCGAGCCGAGACCATATCGGTCGACTCTCCAGGGATTCGCATGCTGGAGGAGATCCAAACCGTCATGACCGAACTCGCTGAGCAGACCAAGCCTTCTGTCGTCAACCTGTTTCCCATCACCCGCGCAGGTCGACTTCGCGAAGGACCCGGCGAGCGTATGCCGAATGCGTCAGGCTCCGGCTCGGGCCTGATCGTCGACCGTGACGGCCATATCGTGACGAACAACCATGTGATCGGCGATGCGACTGAAATTGAAGTGCGGTTTTCCGATCACACGAAGCTCATCGCTCATGTGGTCGGCAAAGATCCGGACACCGATTTAGCGGTGCTCAAAGTGACCACCAATCGACCGCTGTCCAGTGCGCGGTTCGGTGACTCCGCCGGCGTTAAGGTTGGCCAGTGGGTGCTGGCCGTCGGAAATCCATTCGGGTTGGACCAAACCGTGACGCTCGGCGTCGTCAGCGGCATCGGTCGCGAAAACATCAACCTCTCGCGGTACGAAAACTTCATTCAGACCGATGCCTCGATCAACCCTGGAAATTCAGGAGGCCCCCTCTTTAACCTCCGGGGTGAGGTGATCGGCATCAATACGGCGATCATCAATTTTGCCCAAGGCATCGGATTCGCCATTCCCTCGAACACGGCCAAGCAGGTCATCGAACAGTTACTTGCCAAAGGCAAGGTGGTGCGTGGTTGGCTCGGCGTGGGGATTCAGCCGTTGACGGCTGAGTTGGCGAAAAAATTCGGAGTCGCCGAAGGCGAGGGAGTACTCGTGAACGAAGTCTTCGAGAAGGACCCCGCCGCCTTGGCCGGAATCAAGCCCGGCGATGTCATCACCCGAATCGACGGTGCCGTAGTTGATTCACCGAATAGGCTGTCTCGTCTCATCGCGACGCTGACTCCGGGCGCGACCTCAAAGATAGAAGTCGTCCGGGACCTGAAACACGTGATAGTGGACGTTCCCCTCACCGAGCGGCGCGATACGGCTGTCATAACATCGCTTCCTCAACAAGAGGAGAAGTTGGGAGTCAGACTTGGTCTTGACCTCCAAGACTTGACGGCCGCCCTGGCGGAGAGATTTAAGCTCCGCGAGTCGAAAGGCGTACTGATTGCAAAGGTTGAGCCTAACAGTCTCGCTCAAGCCGAAGGTCTCCGGGAAGGCGACCTCATAAAAGAGGTCAACCGGATGGACGTGTCGTCTGTAGGAGAATTTACATCAGCCATTGCGCGGTCCAGGCGTGGCGACACCCTGTTGCTCCGCGTGCTTCGAGAAAACCGGGCATTTTATGTCGTGCTCAAATCCTCCGACTGACGAGTTCAGTGGGCCGTGGCGGCTTGTCCTTCCGTCTTCTGTCGCTCGATGACTTTTGCAGCCAGTTCTCTCGGGACTTCATCATACTGCGCGAACTCCATGACATAGCTACCCCGTCCCCCGGTCATGGCGTTGAGGGCCGTCGCATATCGAAGCAGCTCAGCCAGCGGAACCAACACGGTGATCTGTTCGGCATGGTCTTGCGCGTTGACGGTCACGATTCGACCTCGTCGGGCGCTCAAGTCTCCCATGACTGCACCGACCGCGTCGGTCGGTGTGTCGATGTTGACCGTCATGACTGGCTCAAGTAGCACTGGATGCGCGGTCTCCATGGCTTTCTTGAACGCCATCGATCCCGCGATCTTGAACGACATCTCGGACGAATCCACCACATGACAGGATCCGTCATAGACGGCCACCTGTACATCGACGACCGGAAACCCGCTCAACGGTCCCTCATGCATGGCCTCAAGGACCCCTTTTTCCACGGCGGGAATGAAATTTCGAGGAATTGCCCCTCCGACCACGCGATTCTCAAACACATACCCGCTGCCACGGGCAAGCGGCGCCACTTCAAGCCAGCAATCGCCGTATTGTCCATGACCGCCGGTTTGTTTCTTGTACTTGCCCTGTGCCTGCGATTTCGTCTTGAGCGTTTCCCGGTACGGGACCTTTGGTGTGTGAAGTATGACATCGGCTCCGAACTTTCGATGAAGTTTTTCGAGGGCCAAATCGATGTGGAACTGCCCCATGCCGCTGAGCACCATCTCCTTGGTTTCGGCATTGCGCGAGAATTCCAGCGTGGGGTCCTCTTCGATGAGTTTGTGAAGGCCTAGGCTGACCTTATCGATGTCCGTGTTGGACTTGGCTTCAAGCGCGAACGACATGATCGGCTTCGGGAGGCTCAGCATGGGGTAACAAATGGGAGCATTCTCTTGACACAGCGTGTCACCGGTCTGGGTGTCCTTGAGCTTCCCGATCGCCACGATCTCTCCCGCTCTTGCTGAGACGACGGCCACATGACGTTTGCCCAAGACCCGGTAGAAATGGCCGAGCTTCTCCCTGACATGTTTTGAAGCATTCAGCACCGTCGCATCGGCATGGCCTGTTCCCGACAAGACACGGCAATAGGACAGCCGACCGACGAATGGGTCGATGATTGTCTTAAAGACAGAGGCTGAAAACGGCTCCTGCACACTCCCCTTCCGCTCGCCGCCTTGGTGAGTCTCTGGGTGGATGCCGTGCCATGGGTGGGCCGTCCCCCGCTCGGAGGGTGCCGGCAATAAGGCAACAATGGCGTCCAACAGGGACCAGACTCCGACATTCTGCGTGGCGGATCCGGCATACACGGGAAGAAATTGCTTCGTCTGGATGTCGCGTCGGAGTCCTTCTAGAAGGTCTTCCTGGCGTAAATCTCCATGGGTCACGTAGGTCTCCAACAAGGTTTCCCCGCTCTCCGCGACCGCCTCCACGAGCTGCTTGCGCGCTCCGCTCAGAATATTCTCCAGGTCGTGTGAAATCTGTACCTGTTCGACTTTAGCGGAACTCGGCCCGGACCGCACAAGCTTTTCATGTCGCACATCAATCACGCCGTCTAAATTCACGCCCGGGTTGACCGGCACTGTCATAGGGATTGGAACACAGCCAAGTTGTTGGCGGCAGGTCTCCAGAGCGTTCTCAAACGATGCGCCTTCCTTGTCCAGTCCATTGACGAACATGAGACAAGGAAGGTCCAGCTCTTTGATCCTCGCCCACAGCCGTGCCAGCTCCGTCCGTACCTCCATGTTTCCGCCCAGAAGCAGGATGACTGCATCGACGGCCTGCAGGGCGGCGAGCGGTTCACCAAGAAGATCGAGTGCGCCGGGAGGGTCAATCAGGTTGATGTTGGTGTGATTCCACATGAACTGAAGGAGGCTGGTACTGGTCGAATTGCGATGACGAAGCTCTTCCGGCTCAAAATCAGAAACGGTGGTACCCTGCGTCACGGAACCGAGCATGGGGATCGCTCCCCCGACATACAGCAAGGCCTCGCTGAGAGAGGTCTTGCCTGCACCGGCGCTGGATACGATCGCCACGTTTCTGATGGGCTCCTGACGGGCTGTTTCCATGGTCTGCCCTCCTTGGTGAGTATGGGATTAGGCCATTCGCTTCCTCTATATCCTCAGACCGGTGTGTCGGTCGGGCAGCATCTCAGGGGTCTTCGTGCTCATTCTGCCGCCCTGTCAGCCATCCTTCGTCGGCAAAACTCACATACCGACCATCTCCGATGATCACATGGTCCAAGACGCGGATACCCAACAGCCTGCCGGCCGTTGCGAGTCGATCGGTCAATCGCCGATCCTCCGGGCTTGGAGTCGGATCTCCGCTGGGATGATTGTGAAGAAAAATGACGGCGGCTGCCGATTCGCGGACGGCGAGCGCAAAGACCTCACGTGGATGCACAATGCTGAGCGTGAGACTACCCTCTGAGACCGTGGCCTCTTTGATCACGATATTTTTTGCGTCCAGGAGCACGACCTTGAAGAGTTCGTGTTTCACATCGCGGAGGGCAGGGTGAAAATGTTTGAACAGCTCCGCGCTTGAGGAAATACGGGTGCCGGTGGACATAGGAAGGGCCAGCGACCGTCTTCCTAATGCCAACGCAGCCTTGAGTTGAGCGGCTTTGGCCGGACCGACGCCGGGGATGGCGCACAGTTCTTCAATGCCGCAGGCCGCCAGTCCTGCCAGCCCACCGACTTGGTCGAGGAGCTCGATGGCCACTTGCACGGCGGACGAATCGCGGCGGCCGGTTCTCAGGAGGATGGCGAGAAGATGGGCATCGGATAATGCCTCAGGCCCCTTGGCAAGAAGACGCTCACGGGGACGTTCGGTCTTTGGCCAGTACGCAATGCCATTTCTCGGTCCCTTGCCTGCCACGAAGACCCTCAGGTGACAAAAAATTGACGGCCCGGACTCTTTTGTACCGGCAAATAAGGGGTAATTACCTGCCTAAGGCAAATACGTAATTCATAACCCATTGAAATACTGAAACATGACAAATTGGTGCAGCTTTTGCTTGACTTTGCCACCAGCTGTAAACATAGCCACCTTGGAGGGATCAATGGAATGTCCGAAGTGCAAAGGGATGATGATGTTGGAACGGTTCTCTGATTTCTTTCTCGTGTTCTATGCATGGAAATGTATCAATTGCGGTGCCATTATTGACCGCACCATCTCCAATAACCGTAGAAAGAGCTTGGCTGCCCGCGAATCTCAGACCGTCGCGGCTCGGTAAATTGACATACTTCGTGCACGGAGCCCGGGCCCGTCTGGGGCCTGGGACTCGAAGACGGTCGTGTTTTCACTGACGTACCAAGAGGGCAACGATCGCATTATAGTCTTCTGCATGAAGACGGTCAAAAGAGTACCGATCTTCTCCGACTCAATTGTGGCTCATCCGCTCAGCCCTCTCCTGAGCATTTCTTGACCCCTGCAAAAACGCTATGTTAGATTCTATCGTTCAAGACGATGTTGTTTGGTATGCGTGTGATCGCCGGTACCCATCGAGGTCGTCGACTCTACGGACCGCGAAAACTTGCTCTTCGTCCAACCTCTGACCGGGTTCGAGAAGCCCTGTTTTCAATTCTCGGGAATCGGCTTATGAACGGCCGTTTTTTGGACCTCTATGCCGGCACCGGAGCCGTGGGGATCGAAGCTGTCAGCCGTGGTGCTGAGCACGTGACCTCTGTCGAGTCGAACCGGGATGCATTGAAACTGCTGCAACAAAACCTGGAGCTCTGTCATATCGGTGATGAACTAGCCGTGCTGAGTCAGACGGTCCAACAATTTCTCAACCATCCCGATCAGTGGAACGGTCCCTATGATATCGTCTTTGCCGACCCACCCTATGCCGAGGCGTCGGAGCTTCCATCATTGCTCGCTGAGCCATGCACCGATGATCTGTTTGCCCAGGATTCATGGCTCGTCATCGAACATGCTGCGAAAACTGCCTTACCCCTGTCGATGGGATGCTCCCAGTTTTTACGACGGTATCGCTACGGTGATACCGCCTTATCCCTCTACTCCCGTCCCCATGCTGTGCAGGCATGAGAACCGGTATCTACCCTGGCACCTTTGACCCGATTACGCATGGCCACACCGACATCATCACTCGCAGCCTCCGCGTGTTCGACAAGGTGGTGGTGGCCGTCGCTCCGAATCCATCTAAACATCCGCTCTTCAATTTGGCGGAACGCCTTGATATGGTACAGCTGGTCATGAAGGATGTCGGACAGGTCGAGGTGACCGCGTTCGATGGATTGCTCGTCGAGTATGTCGAGCGTTCAGGTGCCCATGCGATCATCCGTGGCTTGCGTGCCATTTCCGACTTTGAACACGAGTTTCAGATGGCGCTCGTCAATCGAAAACTTGCGAAGACGGTGGAGACCGTGTTCTTGATGCCCAGCGAAGAGTACTCGTATTTGTCCTCGACGATTATCAAGGATGTAACCCAACACGGTGGAAATTTAATCGACTTTCTTCATCCGGAAGTCGCCCGGCGCCTACAAGCTCGTATCCGGAGTCTCAAATCATGAAATTGGCAGCACGTGTCGGTCGGATTGCACCCTCCCCGACGCTGGCCATGGCTGCAACCGCCAAGGCCATGGCCGCGCAAGGACTCGACGTCATCGACTTTTCTGCAGGAGAACCGGATTTCGACACGCCCGAGCCGGTGAAAGCCGCGGCAGAAGCGGCCATACGCGAGGGGTTTACCAAATACACCCCGTCGTCCGGGATCGATGAGTTGCGGGGAGCGATCGCCGACAAGCTCCAGGCTGAACTTGGGCTTCGGTATGAGAAGTCTCAAATCCTCGTTTCGTGTGGAGCCAAGCACTCGCTCTACAATTTAGCAGAGGCCTTACTCGAAGCGGGTGACGAGATCATCATTCCGATCCCCTACTGGGTGTCCTATTCGGATCAGGCGCTGCTCAACGATGCGACGCCGGTCCTGTTACGGACCAAGGAGGAGGACGGGTACGCAGTCCATGCTCCAGAGTTGGAACGACTCATTACGCCGAGAACCAAAGCCATCATCGTGAACAGCCCGTGCAACCCTACTGGGGCAACCTATGATCGGGCGACACTGGAACAGATCGCCTCAGCAGCGGTCCAGCACGATCTCCTTGTCATTTCGGATGAGATTTATGAAAAGGTGCTCTACGATGGTGCCAGGCACATCAGCATTGCCTCGTTGGGACCGGAGATCGCGGCGCGAACGGTCATTGTCAACGGCGTATCGAAGTCGTATGCCATGACAGGGTGGCGAATCGGATACGCAGCCGGTCCAAAAGATCTCTTGACGGCGATGGCCAATATCCAGAGTCAGAGTACCTCGAATCCCTGCTCGATCTCGCAGAAGGCTGCCGTCGCTGCGTTGCGCCTTGGAGAACCCTTCACTCTCAAAATGGTGGAAGAATTTTCCCGTCGCCGCACCACCATCGTGGCAGGATTGAACAAGATCCCGGGAGTGTCCTGTCGAATGCCGAGCGGAGCCTTCTATGCATTTCCGAATATTAAAGGCGTGTTGGGGAAACGCGGCCCTTCGGGTGTCCTGAAGACCCCGAATGACGTGGCACAGTATCTCTTGCATGAGGCCAGAATCGCGGTCGTTCCAGGTGAACCCTTTGGAAGCCGGGAGCATCTCCGACTATCCTATGCCACCAGCATGACGAACATCACCCGAGGACTTGAGCGACTGGAGCAAGCGTTTGCGACGTTAGCATAAGGGTAGATGAACTCATCCGACTCTATGTCAAGCTAAGAGGGAGGAAATCGGTGCCGATCTACGAATATCAGTGCGACAGCTGTTCGTATCGTTTCGAAGTGAAGCAGAGCATCAAAGATGATCCGCTCTCGACCTGTGAACGGTGTGGGAAAGCGATCAGACGGCTGATTTCATCGCCCGGGATCATGTTTAAGGGGAGTGGCTGGTACGTCACCGACTACTCCGATAAACTCAAACCGCCGTCTGGTGCGGCCGGTGAAACCAGCACGACGAAGACGGAAGAGAAGAAGGAGTCAGCCCCTTCAACACCGGCACCCGCAACATCTTCAGCTCCTCCCGCGACACCGGCGGCACCTGCCGGCTCGTCAACATCTACACCCAAGCCGACGACGCCCTCCTCTTCACAATAGGATCGAGAGCCGTTATCGGATGCCGACTGCCTTCGGAGCCGGGCTTTTGCTTGCCGGCGCCTTGTGGGCGCTCTTGGAAATCGGCCTGGTGGCGGCCTTCACAGTCGGTTTCGCCGGTGTTTTATGAGGCGGCGTCTTCGAAGCCATTGCCTTCAACGCCCTCGCGCGGGTCGCATCCAACTGGTTCTGGAGGCTGGTGATCATGCCGGTTTTGTCTCGGTTGAAGCGGCTCAGTTCATCGATCTGCCCCTGCAGCTCCTGTTTGGTCTTGGACAAGTCGGTGACCTGGGCGTGAAGCTGACTCTTCTCCATCGTCAGGGTTTGGGTTTCAGACCGCAATTGTTCGATCTCGGATTGCAAGGCGGGAGGCCAATAATCACATCCCGCAAGGCCAAGTGTGAAGCTGAAACCAACGACTGTACCGATGGCCCGCATCGGGTGGCATTTCATGGCCTCTTCCCCCTTTCATCAGATCATGCTCCGTCTATACCAAGTGTCGGTAGAGAAATTTCTGTGTCTCTCGCATGTTGTGCAATGGCCGTCGTGGGAAGGTATTCTAACAGAACGTACGAATTGGCTACGAAGAAGATCGGCTCCGGCTATTCGGGCCTAGGTCTCCTTCGGTAGGTAGATCTATGTCGACAGCGTGGATGAGTCCTAAGGGTGCGATCGACGTGATGGCTGGATGGGTCGTTCGTGGATAGCGACCGTCCCGGTTTAGCAGGATGCGGAAAAAGGCCGCCAGCGGCGTTCTCGCATCGTTCGAGGCTCAACGTACGGCACAGAGTACGATTCGCCTCTTCGCTCGCAGCGGCCTAGCTGGACAGCCTTTTTGCGCATCATGCCCGGCTGTTCGGCGACGTCTCAGACCTCGATATCCCTGACGGCTACAGATGTCAGAATGAGTTTTGCCGCAGCCTGTTAGGCCTTGAGAGCCCGGTGCGCGATGTCCGTCCGGAAGTGGCAACCCTTAAAGGAGATCGTCTTCACGACTCGATAGGCCTCGCGTTGTGCCTCGGATAACGTTCGCCCTCGACCGAGGGCGCCGAGGACGCGGCCTCCCGCTGTCACGATCTCATTCTCCTTCTGTGCTGTTCCCGCATGAAAGACCACCGAGGAGTCCGACGACATGGTTGGCGGAGGGAGTCCAGAGAGCGGCATCCCCTGCTGATAAGAACCAGGGTAGCCTCCCGATGCCATCACCACGCAAACCGCAGCCTCTTGATGCCATTCGACGGGAAGTTGGTCAAGCCGATGTTCAACCACAGCTTCAAGAACATCGACTAAATCAGTCTTAAGCAAGGGCAGCACCACTTGCGTTTCAGGATCGCCCATACGAGCGTTGAATTCGAGCACGTATGGCGTCCCATTCACCACCATCAGTCCTGCGTACAGCACACCGTGGAACGGCGAACCGAGTCGTGCCATGGCATCCACCATCGGCTGCAAGACTTCGCGACGGACTTGATCTTGGATCTCGATGGTTCCCAGCGGTGCCGGGCAATAGGCGCCCATCCCGCCGGTATTCAAGCCCGTGTCTCCATCGCCCACCCGCTTATGATCCTGCGCCGGCGGCATCGGCGCCACGGTGTTGCCATCGGTAAACGCCATGATCGTCAGTTCCTCGCCGTCGAGAAACTGCTCGACCAGCACCCGTTTGCCGGCTTGGCCGAACAGGGCCTTCTCCATTGAATCGATGATCGCTTGGCGAGCCTGATCACGAGTCGTCGCAATGATGACGCCTTTCCCTTGCGCCAACCCGTCCGCTTTGATCACGACCGGTAATTCATGATGTTCGGCATAGGCCAGTGCGTCTGCGATCTTTTCAAAACTCTTGGCTTGAGCCGTCCGAATCTTCGCTCGTGCCATGACCTCTTTCGAGAAAATCTTGCTGGCTTCCAAACGCGCGGCGTTTCTGGTCGGCCCGAACACTCTGAGCCGAGCTTTGCGGAACTCGTCGACGATGCCCAACGCGAGCGGCGCTTCAGGCCCGATCACCGTGAGATCAATTTTTTCTCGAATCGCAAAGTCTTTTAGCCCGGCGAGATCATCCGACTTGATCGGCGCACATGCTGCCAAGGACGCAATTCCCGCATTGCCCGGGGCACAGTACAAGACGGGCTTGCGTGGGCTCTGCGCAAGCTTCCACACCATCGCATGCTCGCGTCCCCCGCTGCCGACCACGAGAATTTTCACAAGGAACCTGTCTGTGATGAGTGATGGGTGATGTGTGATGAGTTGGAACGGGAGACAGCGTGGGTGAACAAACGTGATGAGAAGTGACGAGACAACAGATTACCCATCACTGATCACTACTCACGATCGGTATCAGTGTCTAAAATGCCGCATGCCGGTGAGAATCATCGCCATCCCATGTTCATCCGCAGCTTTGACGACTTCCGCATCACGGATCGATCCGCCAGGTTGAATGACGGCCGTGATCCCGACTTCGGCGGCGGCATCGAGGCCATCACGAAACGGAAAGAACGCGTCCGAAGCCATGACGCAGCCTTTGACCGGCAGTTGCGCTTTCATGGCCGCCAACTTTACGGAATCCACACGGCTCATCTGTCCTGCCCCGATCCCGACGGTCTGGCCCGGCTTGGCATAGATGATCGCGTTGGACTTGACGTGTTTGCAGACTGTCCACGCAAACCCACAAGCGGCATATTCTTCATTTGTCGGTTTGCGGATGGTCGGCACGGCAAGCGTCCGAAGATCAGGCAAGACACCAAGATCGCGATCCTGTACAATAAGCCCGCCGACGAGTTTCTTCAGATCGAACCCTTCCTGCTTCACTTTCGTCAAGGGTCCCACGTCCAATAAGCGCAGATCCTTCTTCCTCTTCAATTCGGCCAAGGCATCTTCAACAAATCCTGGAGCGATCACGACCTCAACAAACGTGGACGTGATTTCCTTGGCAGCCGCCATATCCACGGGTCGGTTGAACGCAATCACACCGCCGAAGGCCGACACGGGATCCGTCTCTCTCGCCTTGACATACGCCTCCACCGGGGTCTCACCGAGCGCCACACCACAGGGATTATTGTGCTTGATGATCGCGACGGCCGTCTCCTCGTATTCTTTCACCAACTCGAGCGCGGAATTCGCATCGAGGAAGTTATTGTAGGACATCGCCTTGCCATGCAAGATCTTCCCGCGAGAAACGGATGGCTCTTTGCTGTCCAATTCACGATAGAACGCGCCTTGCTGGTGAGGGTTTTCGCCGTAGCGGAGGGACTCCGCCAACTCAAACTGAAGCGATAACACGTTGGGGAACTTGACCTCTCTGGCTTGAGCGTGTTTCTCCAAGTACCCGGCGATCAATCCGTCATAGCGCGCAGTATGTTGAAAGACCTTCATCGCCAACTCACGGCGTAACGCCGGAGTCACCATATGGCCGTTCACCGCCTCCAGCACCCGCGAATAATCGGCTGGATCGACGACGACCAACACATCGTCATGATTCTTGGCTGCCGACCGCAACATTGACGGGCCGCCGATGTCGATATTTTCAATGGCATCCTGGAAACGGCAATCGGGTTTGGCGATCGTGGCTTCAAAAGGGTAGAGATTGACCACCACCACATCGATTGGACCGATCCCATGTTGAGTCATCTGCTCGACATGCGCCGGAAGCGACCGGCGTCCCAGCAAGCCGCCATGAATCTTGGGGTGCAATGTTTTCACCCGGCCATCGAGAATCTCCGGTGATCCCGTATAGGCCGCGACATCCGTGACGTTCACCCCGGCGTCGCGCAACGCTTTGGCTGTTCCTCCCGTGGACAAAATTTCCGCGCCAAGCGCTGCCAGCCCCTTCGCCATCTCGATGACTCCGGTCTTATCCGAAACACTGATCAACGCCCGCTTAATGCCGGCCATGTGAGTACTCCTTAGAATCGTTGTGTGAGGTGGAAGAGATCCGTCGACTACGAAAGGCGGGGGAAGAATAGCAAATGGGCGGGGTAAGTGCAAGGCGACATGTGGGGGCCGACTGCATCATTTGAGATAGAACTTCATGTGTCTGCGACGGGATCGGCGGAGACGGTTGAATACGGCACTCCCTTTACTGGGCATGTTCTCGTACATCAATGTAGAGTACGGTATTGATCAGCCCCCGCCCCGACGAACGTATCATTGACGTTGGTGCTGCCATTCAAGTAATGTCTCATCGGCGATGAAGTGTCTCCATGCATTCCCCTACAGAACCATTCACGATGGAGGTGCGCTATGCTGGCTGGCCGGTTGGTGAAACTGATCGAGAAAAACTCCGAACAGCTTGCCCATGAGCTCAGCGAGAAAGTATGGAACTCTCCACGCTGTAGCGACCTGCGCAAGGTTCCGGCAAACGAACTCCAAGCCCGCACGCGTGAGATCTACCAGAACTTGAATAATTGGTTGATGGATATGACGGAGGCCGAGATCGAGCGCCGCTACACAGAGCTGGGCGCGCGCCGAGCCTCGCAAGGTGTCGCCTATAGCCATTTTCTCTGGGCGATCACCGCGACCAGGGACCATATGGTGGCCTTTGTCCAGCGGGAAGGGTTGTCCGATAGCGCCATCGAGTTGCACGGTGAGTTGGAACTCATGCATGTCCTCGGTAGATTTTTTGACCGCGCCTTATACTATACGGCAGTCGGATATGAAGGGGAACGGACTCGTATTGGAACGAACCTCCGCAGGCGCAGGGACGATCATCAGAAAGTGCGCGCGTAGGAGTTGTCCGAGCGGAATTTGTGTGACCCACCACACCTACGGCTCACTGCATGAAGGGTGAGCCCATACTTACCTCAATCGAGCCGTTCACGCCGCAGAGCTGACATTCGGTAGCCCGTCATTTAGTCAGCCATTATCATCGATACAGTGGGCCCTCGATCAAGTTTGAGGCGCTTCACCCGTCTACGAAGTGACAATTGCTCCGCTCATGCGACTACCGATCGCGAAGCTGCTCACTCCGGTGGACCATCGTACTTGCGAGGCTTCTCCGATCTTGCCGCCGCCGAGCGACGCGGCTGACTGGCGGCTGAGGCGGGGTTGCCCGGCTCAACAGCCCGATCGCATACTTGCGATGAGAGCCACACACCCGCGTTACTTCGTCGAGCAACACCGACCGTCCCGGGCGATTCGCTCGTTGATATCGCTGCCACTCATCTCGTGGCGCTACGAGAAGGGGCCGATGATTCTCACCAGCAATCAGAGCTTCGGGCCTGGGCGAGGTGTTTGGCGATCGGTGCTCGCGGCCGCGATCCTGAATCGTCCTCAACTGCGGAATCCGGGATGAACAACGAGCTACATCAACCCCAAAAACAAAGAGCCACCCCCCAACCGGGAGATGGCCCCTCTTCTCCGTTTTTTATGGGCAGATTTGGATGAAGAACACCGCCCTTACAGGCGGGGTCTCTTTACAATTTCAAGTTGCGCTTAACACGCCTCCTGCTCGCCCTGGTGCCGCACATACTGCCGAATCGTGGCTTCGTTGATGCCTACCGTAGTGGCGAAAAATCCTCGTGCCCAGACTCCGCCACCATCCCAATATACTTTGCTCAACACGTGCAAGAATTTCTCATTCAGCCGCCGACTGGTCAGGTTCTTCAGGGTTTCCACCACCTTTGAGACCGGTACTTCAGCGGAATCCCATATGCAGATGAACATGGTCGCAGTTCCACTCCTATTTCCTCCAGAAACCAATCCAGGTTGCAATTCCCGCACTGTCTGGAGGACCTTCTTCAAGTATTTTGCCACCCCAGGCGCGAGGATTTTCCGCCGATCAGGCGAGCTGTTTTTCAGCCTCAGTTGGTCGTGATGGTGAGCTCCCATCCGCCCGCAATGGAGCCAAGATCTAGCGCTTCGTCGTCGACCACGAACAGTTGCCATGAACCGTTTGGAGTTGTCCCGTTAAACACGCTCAAACTTGTGCTGTATGGCCCCGCTGGAGCAGGGGCACTGAACGAGTCTGGAGATCCATAATTGGCTGGGAGGTAGGTACTGGACAAGATCTGAGCATTGTTTGGGAGAGAAGTTGATGCAGCACTGTCAAATGTCAGATTTACGTTCCCCACATCGAACCCACCGCCGGCATCCGACATGAGTAGGACCTTCTGCCCTCCCTGACCCCGTTTAGTTTGACAACCACATTGGTGATGAGGCCGGACATCTCGGCCTGGCTCCGAAATTGCCCGCGAACTGGGGATCGCCCGCAATCAACTCTACAAATGGCAGACCGAGGTTCGGGCGCGGGGGACCGGGGCATTTCCAGGGGCCGGGTCCCGGAAAGAGCGCACCTCGGAGATCGCGCGGCTCACGCGAGAGTTAGCGCGAGTCATGGAGGAGCGGGACATCTTAAAAAAAGCCGCGGCGTACTTTGCCAGGGAATCACGGTGAGGTACGCGTTCATGCAGATGCATCAGCACGAGTTTCGGGTGACGCGCATGTGTCGGGTACTGCAGGTGAGTCGCAGTGGCTTCTATGGGTGGCAACGACGACGGCCCAGTGCGAGACTGCTCGCGAATCAACAGCTCATCGAGCGGATGCGCGTGCTCCATCACCAGACTCGCGAAGCCTATGGCGCGCGCAAGATGTGGCAGCGCTTGAATCGTGATGGGCTGGTCTGTGGGCGACATCGGGTGGCACGGCTGCGACGGGAGGCGGGCCTCGTGACGCTTCGCCGTCGACGCCACGCCCGCACAATCCGGGCCCGACATCTCGCCGGTGTGGAGATTCCTAATCGGCTGAATCAGCAGTTTGCCGTCTCGGCGAAGAATCGTGTCTGGGCTGCCGATTATACCTTCATCCCGACTCGCACGGGCTGGCTCTATGTCGCCGTCGTGCTGGATCTCTACTCGCGCCGAATCGTCGGCTGGGCCATGAGTGCCCGGCAAACGCTCACCGTGGTGACAGAGGCCTGGGGGATGGCGTGGCACCACCGCCGGCCCGCGCCAGGGCTCATTCATCACAGCGACCAAGGGAACCAGTATCGAGCAGGGCTCTATCAGCAGCAGCTCGCCCGACGCGGGGTCGTCGCGAGCATGAGTCGCAAAGGCAACTGCTACGATAACGCACCGGTGGAGAGCTTCTTCAGTTCATTGAAGAACGAATTGGTGCACCATCGCCGCTTCCAGCATCACGCAGAAGCCCGGTATGCGATTGCGGAGTATATCGAGGTGTTCTATAACCGGCAGCGGTTACATCAAGCCCTCGGCTATCGGAGTCCGGACGAGTTCGAACGTCAGGAGGGTGGTGCGTAATTCACGTGTCTGTTTTTTCAGGGCCACCTCACTCTGACCCTTTTTGTCTGACCCTTTAGTGTACAGCGGGTTGTCCGCCAGAAAAGCGAGCTTTTCGCGCTTCACGCTGCCACAGGTTTGCAGCGAACGCGCCGCACTTCGATTTCCAGATAGACGCGCGTGTCGGCGCAGGACAGATCCCGCACCCGACGAGTCTTGCGGTCGTACCAGCCGCAATATACCCGACCGCAGACGCCGCACGCTGTTTTTTTGAGCGCCGCGCCACAGTGATAACCCGCGTTTTAGGGTCACCAAAAACGCCTTTAACCGTTTCCTTGGGAAGAACCCAGGGAAGCATATGCGTCCAAAAGACGCTTTCGTTTACGTGAGGTAGCCATGGGTAAAGCATGCCAGTTTTGCAGACCGCATCAAAACACGAAACAATGCTATATGAGGTGGCTCCGGTTGGTTGGACAGAATTTGGTCTTTCTTAAGTGGCGCCTCGCGGGTTGCTGACTATGCAGCCGTAAGCCGCATCGTCCGGTTGGGGCAGTACACCTGATCGGGCGTCTTGCCGTCAAGCGCTCGATGGGGTCGCTGCTGGTTATAGAACGTCAGATAGCGCGCTATGCCCTCATGCGCGGCGCCCACGGTCTCGTACGCGTGGAGATAGACCTCTTCATACTTGAGGCTCCGCCAGAGGCGCTCCACAACGACGTTATCCCGCCAACAGCCGCGACCATCCATACTGATCTGGATGCCCTGGGCGTTCAGTAACCCCGTGAACTCCTGGCTGGTAAACTGACACCCTTGATCCGTGTTGAAGATCTCCGGGCGGCCATAGCGGGTGATCGCCTCCCGCACGGCCTCAATGCAGAAGTCCGTGGTCAGCGTATTGGAGAGCCGCCAGGCCAGCACCCGACGACTTGCCCAGTCCAGAAGGGCACACAGATACACGAAGCCACGTTGCATCGGAATGTAGGTGATATCCGACGCCCAGACGTGGTTCGGGCGAACGATATCCAGATCGCGCAGGAGATAGGGATAGATCCGGTGAGCAGGTTGCCGCTGAGTAGTGCAGGGCTTGCGATACACGGCCGTGATCCCCATGCGCCGCATCAGGATGGCCACATGGCGTCGTCCTACCAACTCGCCCTCTTGCCTGAGTAGGTCACGCAGCATTCGAGCTCCCGCAAAGGGATACAGCAGATGCAATTCGTCGATCCGACGCATGAGCCCCAGCTTGGCATCAGCCACGGACGTCGGCTGATAGTAGGCCGTCGAGCGAGCCACCTCGAGCAGGTGGCATTGCCGGACGACAGGCAGCGGATGAGTGCGGTCAATCATCGCCTTGCGCTCAGCAAGCCTGCCTTGGTGAGCGCGCCTTCTAAAAAATCATTCTCCAGGGCCAGTTGCCCGATCTTCGCGTGCAGCGTCTTGAGATCCGGCGTCTCTGACGGAGCCTTCGTCCCGCCAAACACGTCTGCGGCTCGCGCCAGCAGTTGCTGCTTCCATTCGGTGATCTGGGTGGGATGGACGTTGAATTGCTCGGCCAATTCGGCCAGCGTCTTGTCGCCTTTGACCGCCGCCAAGGCCACTTGCGCCTTAAAGGTCGCCCCGTGATTCCGTCTCGGTCGTTTCATCGCCTCGCTCCTTTGGTTCGCCACCTCGCGGTGGCGTCGGTGAAGCCAGGCTACCACTTAGCACACTGTCCGAATTTCCGAAGCCCCCTCTATATGCGTAGCCGTTTATCACGATCTACTCCGATTTTTTTACCCATACGACTTCTTGAAGAGCCATTTTTGAAGGTTGAACCCTTCACGTTTTACACTTTCAGGTCTCGACTACCCCTTTTAAGCATTTGAAAATCAAACTCGTTGATCATGTTTCCCTCCGGCATCACTTTTGCTGTATCTCATTCTTCGTTAGGCTTACGAACATTGGTGATGCTCTCTGTCTTAACTGATTACCACTAGGCAAAAACTTAATACCGTCACAGATCCATACCAATTCATCTATAGGAGTGTCTCTATGTTGACGCTTGAGGATTCGGTTCGCTTTGTCTCTCGGAAATCGAACATCTCGATGGCCCATCTGATACTTGCTATTTTCCTACTTATGCCACTGGCTGGTTGCTCAGGTGAAGGAGGGGGAGGACCGATAATTTCGAGCCTTCCTACGCCAACCGACGATGCAGCAGGATCGGACTCGGATCAAGCCACTAACCTCGAGGTGGCAGGTTCTGATGGAGAACAAGACCCCACGATTACCATGACTCCGACGGCAGCGGGAGTTACCGCGCATGTGACCTGGGTTCCTCCCCCTGGCATCGAAGTAACTGGTTACCACATCCATTATGGGAAGCGTTCATCAGAAGAACCGAGTTCAGAAGAGTCCGCTCTCAGAAGAGTCCGCCTCAGAAGAACCAAGTTCATGTTCTTCCGGGGAAAGCCAGGCCGTCGAGGCTCCACCCGCCACGATCACCGGGCTCGAACCCAACACAACATATTTTTTCGCTATCCGTGCGTTCAACGAGTCTGAGAGCCTCTGCTCGAATGAGATCACGGCGGTAACGTCTTCAGCTCAATCTTAAGAGTACACATCTCTTGTGTGAAGGAGACTACGTGATCCAGGAGCCCTTCTCCAGCGACAAGGGATTTGAACCGTGCGAGAAACTGAACTTTTTCACACCACATCACACACAGAATCCTGTGATGCATCATTCCGCTGCAGAGGGTTGGTGGTTCACAAGCCATCTCAACTGAAGTGACTGCGACTTATACAGGGGCTGTTACAGACGAACATCCGTAGTGAAACGTCTATCATCGAAGAAAGGTCATGACACCGATGGTACACCTTTTTAAGACACACACCCGCCCAACGGGACAGTCCAATAGTACGACTTCGGCCACACTCTGGTTTCGACAGATGCTTGGGATCACGGCGTTCGTCTGCGCAGGGCTCGTTTCTGAAGGCTTGGCGCAAACGACGACCGTTAGCCCGACCTCGCTGACCTATTATGCGGTGCAGGGTGGGAGCAATCCTCCGAACAAGACCATAACCGTCTCCAGGACCCGAACGAGTACGGCTACGCTCACGGCCTCAGACAATCGCACCTGGCTGACGGTGTCTCCGGCCAGCACATCCATGACCACCAGTAAGCAGCTCACGGTCGCCGTCAACACGAACGGGAGAGGAGCAGGGACCTATAACGCCACCATCACGATTAAGGTGGGCACCTGGTACACGAAAACCGTCCCGGTGACGTTGATTGTTTCGCCCGCCACCTCGCCACCGCCATCAACCACGTCCTCCGCCACCCTCACCTGGAATACGGTCACCGGCACCACAGTCAGCGGCTACAAAGTGTACGTCGGGGAAGCACCCGGCAGCTATACACGAACCATCAACGTGGGCACCGTCACAACGTCGACCGTCAATAATCTGACCGTCGGCAGGATGTACTATTTCGCTGTCACGGCGTACAACGGTGCCGGCGAGAGCGATCCCTCCAACGAAGTCAGCAAGACAATCCAATGACCCACTAGCTACATCAGCTACAAAAACAAAGGGCCATCCCCCTACGAGGGATGGCCCTTCTACTTCCGTTCGCTTTATGAACAAAGTTTGGTTAGTCTTTCCGTGAAGTCCTCTTCCAGATTCCAAGCCCAGCTAGTCCAGCCCCCAGCAAGATCAAGGATGATGGTTCAGGAACGGATGCACATTGGCACGGCTAATGTTTGAGGAACTCCCCCACTCGGTCCGCAACCTTTGTCATTCAGCCGGTTGAGCAATTGCAAAATCCCCGGACAACGCCAAACTAATTATGGCGACTCCTAGAAGGAGAGAGTGAATAAACCTACCGTCCTTCTTCATCTTTGTTCTCCTCACAGCTACCATCTGGTGAACACCACTAGTAGGTTGTACATAATGGCTAACGCATGCATCTAAACAACTGAAAGCATTGCTGTTTTGTGTATATTTCTTCATTCATAAAATACGGATTGTAAAATAATATTACATCGAATTATTGCAGAACATTGAAATGAAAATTTATTTCAATGTTAGGTCATGAAATACACACGTTGTAAAATAAATTTAGACATCAGAGGCTTCTTTACGCTCCTCTTTCTTCTAGTTTATCGGCAAACTTTGATGCTCTTAACCCATACCGAGACAGCAGGTGGTAGAGGGTGGGACGGCTGATCCCCAATTCAACAGCTGCTTTGGATAGATTGCCATCGGCTTTTTCCAGTACTAACTGTACCAGCTCCTTTTCGTGAAGGTCACGTGCGCCTCGGAGTGTCGTGGAACCATTATCAATGAGGGAGAGATTTTTCAATTCCAAATTCGCAGGGCTGACGTATTTCCCTTCCGTCATCACAACCGCCCGTTTGACCCTATTTTCCAATTCTCGGACATTGCCAGGCCAATTGTGCGCCAGCAACGTTTCGATAGCTTGTGGCGTAAACCCTTTCAGCACTTTTTGTTGTGCTTCCGCAAACTTCACTAAGAACGTTTTTGCGAGGAGCGTGATATCAGACCCCCGTGCCTTCAGGCTAGGTACGGAAATGGCCACCACACAAAGCCGGTAAAACAAATCTTCCCTGAATCGACCACTGTCGATAGCTTCTTGCAGATCCACGTTCGTCGCAGCAAGAATCCTGACATTGACCGAGACCCCATCCTTTCCTCCCAACCGATGGACCTCATGATCTTGCAAAAACCGGAGCAACTTGACCTGCAGGCTGAGCGGAACATCTCCGATTTCATCCAGGAAAAGTGTGCCGCCTTGCGCGGATTCGATTCGGCCTTTTCGTTGCTGGACGGCCCCGGTAAACGCTCCCTTCTCATACCCGAACAGCTCGCTCTCCAGTAGTGTTTCTGGGATCGCTGCGCAGTTGATGGTGATGAAGGGCGCCGCTTTCCGCCCGCTCAGTCGATGGATCGCACGAGCCACGAGTTCTTTCCCCGTCCCGCTCTCACCGGTGATGAGGACCGGCACATCGGACGGCCCGACACGGCGCATCATGCCAAACACGTCTTGCATAGGCCTGCTGTTTCCCACAAGACCTTCAAATTCGTACCCGACGGTCTGCTCCTGAATGACACGACTCGCCCGATCCAATTCAGAGAGATAGCTCGCCCGCTGGAGTACCACCTTCAACACGTCGAGCGGCACCGGCTTTTCAAGAATGTCATGCGCGCCACTTTCGATGGCGGCGAAAGCTTCTGCTCGATCGCTCTTGTCCGTGACAGCAATCACCTTGGCCGCCGGATTGAGGTGAACCGCCTCACGCAAAATGACCAAACCTTCGGAAATCCCGCCGCCAGTGGGGGATAATCCCAAATCCAGCAATACCAGTGGCGGCATGGCTTGGCGAATTAGTGAGATGGCTGCTGCGCGATCCGATGCCTCCAGCAGAATCATAGTCCGACGTAAGAGCCCGTTTCATCTTGATCCCGAAGGCCGGCATCATCGTCAACAAGTAGTAAGATAGGGGATGTTGTCATGACTCAGCGCTCCGCTTCACTATCTGTCGAAGAGTTTGTTCACTCGATACTCGAAGAGACTCACATCCTCTAAGTTCCATGCTGGACTACATCACTCAGCCGACATGCCGATACATAAGCCGACCAGCTAAAACCAGTATCTTGTAAGGAACAGAAGCACAAACGGTTTTCGCCAAGCGCATCTTCAGACGTTCCAAGGAGGGAGACACCTCATCGGCAGGACCGACGCCACAGAGTGAGCCGCATACTTTGTGCTCCCCAACGTTCCTTGAACCTGATCAGCCCCCGATCCTCGACATCCGACCGACCCAAATCGAGCACTTCCATCCCAGCCGATTTCGCTGCTTGGATGGCTTGCCAGAAAAGCATCGGGGTCGCCCCCAGATGGTTAAACCGGGCATCGGATCCGCCATACTTGTAATACATCGTTTTTCCGTGATTCATGGTCAGGATTCCCGTGACAGGCCGGCCCCCCTTGAAAGCAATGCGAATACAAAGATCCTTTCCCATACATGCAATGAGATTCTGGAACCATTCGAACGGCTGCGGCGGAAGATGTTTACGCGACCTCGTCAGCACGATGAGATCATAAAATGATCGCACTAGGGATTCGTTCCGTCCCTCTTCATACCTCAGGCCTTGGCGTTCCGCGTGGCCAATTCTCCGTCTGATGCAATCCCTATGGAATCCCTTGTATAACGCATCGAGGCTGGACCGAAGGTCGAGCCGATGCCACTGATAGACTTTACACACCCTAAAGCTCTCTGCGGCACCGAGAAAGGCGCTGCTGGTTCGCATTTCAGCATACTTCCACCCCTGCGTTCTTCGGAGCGTTTCGAGATGAGCACAGAGCGCTCGGAGTTGCTCGATGTTCTCGACAAGCGGTTCGCAGTGGTCCGTGAAGGGCAGGGAGACCAACCGGTCACCGGTCACCCAACTTCGCACGACACAAGACAGGAGAGCATTCGTCAGCTTCTCGGAGGGTGCAGAGGTCGTGAAGGCGACCGGTTCATACCCATAGGTGGTCCGCAAAGCATGAAGCCAGCCGATCGTATGGAAGACGGACGAGTTCGGATGTCTATCGACAAACTCAGGCCACCGATCATCTAGAAGAGGATCGATCGTCCAGACATCATCCTGTACCAAGGCCATCGCGTTCTCGTTCGGGATGAGCCGCCCACATCCTGTAGCTACGATGTTCTGGTCAAGCTTGCGCATGAGACTCATTTTGTGGGTCATACCCAAATCGCTGTTCTAATTTGCGTATCAGCCAGACAAGAGAAAGGAGCACTGCGAGCGACACGAGAAAGAACGGAATGCCGCCATTCCGGTGGAGAGCGCTGTCCGTAATGAAACTGGGATCGACATAATTCGCAAGCAGTGCCAATCCGACGATCCGCACGGCATTCTTCACGATCGCCAACGGAACAACGATCGACACAAGCCCCATTTTCGCCCAAGTGGATCGGAGAAACAGATGGCCCGCCGCGAGACCAGTAATGAATAACGCGAGAGTAGATCGGATGCCGCTGCATTCTTCTGCTACATAAATGGTGAAGTCCGACAGGCTGAACACAAACCCCTCGCGAAAGACTGGAACGCCGAGCACAGAGAACAGTACATCGGTCGCTTCCGCCGAACCGTGCTGCAGGAAGGCGACGATGACCTCGAGTAAAACAGAAGGAAACGGGACCATGAAGACCATAAGACCCAATCCAAAGGAAGCCGTGCGAAAGGCATGTATCCCATAGCAGAAAAGGAAGGCTCCCCAGCACATCATCACAAAAGAAAGTATCGAGGGAGATGCACTATCGAGCGTCTCACTTATGGGCTCTTTCGCGCTCAACGATACAGCGCCTCCGATCACCATCAGGATTGAGCCGAGGAATGGACTCCATTCCACCCTGGTAAAGATCGTCGCTCGTCGAAGATACAGCAGGTACAGACACAGAAGCGGAATCAAGACGATATGGGAATAATGTTCGGAATGTTCGTCCTGCAGAGAACTGGCGAGGACAAGAGTCAGGGGTTCATGGAACCAGAGAATACTTGCGGTAACAAGAAGGAGGAAACAGATATTCCTAAGATCGAAACCCGCGAACCACTGAGGATACCCCTCATGACCCCACAAGCTTTTAGAATATGCCCGTTCAGGAGACAAGATACATCCCGCGTCTACCCGCGTTGCCGGGTCATTTTCAATCAAGCCCTAAGATTACACCGCATTAAGCTCAACATTTCCTGAATATAAGGCAAACTGCATGCAAGCCTGACCGGATCTGGATAGAAATAGGGCGACTCAGAATCCATTCCAGCTATTCGCGTCCAATCTCTAGAACTGGCTCTTTATTAGAGGCCAGAGGCAATTGAGACTTAAAGATGCTCCTGGATAAACTCCGCAAGCTGATGGGCAACCACCGCATGCCCTTCCTGCGTAAGATGCCCTTCAAGTGGGATATACAATGCTTTCTCATTCGACGAGCGCAAGATGGGAAGGAGATCAAGAAACGGAATCTGCAACTCCTGGCAGATAGCCCCGATGATTCTTTGAGGTCGGGTCTGATCACCCAAATAGTCCTCAACAGACTTATCATCCGGGAAGGTGGTCTTCAGAATGGGGTGGTAGGTTTCTGGATACACCTCAAAAGGTGAGGGTATGATGCTGACAAGAAAGTCGGCCCCCTTCTTTCTCGTTTCCACCTGAATTTCTCTGATTAACGCTTTTGTTAGAGGAACACCATCGTCCAGCACATCCTGACGATACCATCCATTGATGACCCCAGGCATTCTTGGGACCGTTGGCTTAATCCCCATTTTGGTGATCAGACTGGCGAACCAGGGTCTCGACTGAACGAAACTCGCCAACTGTCTCTTGACAACCTCCACGGTTACAAAATTGGCGGCTCCTGTAGGAGCGGGCACCAGGCTTTCCGAGTACGCCTTTCTAGGATAGGACACCTGTTTAAGCGCGCCATCCCGCTGGATGGCAAAACCTGGACGGGCGGGCGTTTCCTCAAGACTTCCGTAGTCCAAGCGCAAATTATCAAGAATATCGTTAACGAAGAACATCAGCACATACACATCTCCGACAATCTGTTTGTTGATCAGATCCTGCATCAATAAGAGCTCTTGAGCCGTGCCATAACCTGGAACACCGGCATTGACTACTTCAAATCGACCTACTTGATTCAAATGTGACTCTAGCAGGGAAGGGAAAATGTCTTCGCTCCGAACGGCTTTGGCAAAAGTGAAAGAATCACCCAAGAGAACCATGCGCTTGAGCTCAGACTGCATCCCTGGTGTAATTTCTCTGTTCCGAAGACCCATTTGGTTGATGGAGACCGTATGGGCATTAAAGGTATGAACCGGCTTGGTCCATCGAATTCCCGGAACTGGTTTCCAACCAAGGGTAGGATCGAACGACATTTCAGGTTTGCCTTCTTCGGTCTCGGCATAGAATTTCGCCAAACCAAATTCCAGGATTGCGAAGCTGAGGGCGATCGATAAACCCGTCGTGATCACGAAAAACACAACCGTTTTTGCCGCGGAACGAACTTGTCTCATGCCATCCTTACGAGCGATCCGGCCTTGGTCAGACGGACGGTCCTCTACGCTCCTCATCCCAATGAGACCCCATCCAAAGTAATCGCGGCTCACTCCGGCTGTCCTTAGAAGAGCGTGTAGACGAAAGGCGCGAGCGCGGAGCCCTGTGTAAACACGATCAACGCGCTGAACACCATCAATACAAGAATGATCGGGAACAACCAGAATTTCTTACGCTCCTTCATGAATTCCCAAAGTTCCATGATGAACCCGCCCATTGCACACCTCCTTGATGAAACAGATTTCAGAACTGATATTTCATATGGCCCCTGGCCCGTGATGACCTGTTAACCCGATAGGTCGGACTGTCCTGCGTAATCGTCCGTCTCATGGCATCCTTCCCCAGGAGGCGGAACAACATACCCATCGGGGTGATCAACCCGTAGAAGACCAGACCAAGAAGAATCCTGGTATTGATCCAACCCAAAACATGGCCGATCCACATCCAGCTCCCGTGGAGCAATCCAAGCGACGAAGGGACAAAGCCTCCCAGCAAGACGAGAACGGCTCCCAATCCCACAGCCCAGAACCGCATCGGCTCCCCGTGCATAAAGACCGGCCACAGTCCCATGATGCTGAATACCCCCCCTACCAACAAACCGAAGTTCCGAAGTTCTTTTTTACCCGCCGGTTGATCCATAAGCCTCCACCCTTCTGCTAGTCCAGTTCAAATTCCTTCTTCCAATCGGAGTCCCTGTCGAGCGGCTTTTGATCCTCTTTCCGCAGCACACAGTTCTCAAGCACCAATAGATCCATCTCGGTGCGCATGAAGCATCGGTACGCATCCTCCGGGGTGCAAACAATCGGCTCGCCCCGCACGTTGAAAGATGTATTCACCAGTACGCCGTAGCCGGTCTTTTCTTCGAACGCTTTGAGCAGTCTGTAGTACCGTGGATTCGTCTCTTCGTGCACGGTCTGGATCCTCGCCGAGTAGTCGATGTGGGTGACGGCTGGGATATCCGAACGGGGCACGTTGAGCAGATCAATTCCCCACAGGTTGCTCCCACCCGGATCGAACGGCAAGCGGCGCTTCTCGTGTACCGGCGCAACCAGCAACATATAAGGACTGTCGCAGTCCAACTGAAAGTACTCGTGGACTCGCTCTCTCAATACCGAGGGGGCAAAGGGCCGGAAGGATTCCCGGTACTTGATCTTGAGGTTCATGACGGATTGCATCTTCACGCTGCGGGCATCTCCCAAAATACTACGTCCCCCCAACGATCGCGGCCCGAACTCCATCCGCCCCTGAAGCCATCCCACGACTTTTTCTCCAGCCAGATCGTTCGCCACACGATCGAACAGCTCATCATCGTTGAGTTGTTGATAAACAGCCCCTATCGCCTTCAACCTGGACTCTACCTCATCGTTGGAGAAGGCAGGCCCAAGATAGCTACCTTTCATTGCGTCCGTAGCATTGTTCGCGCCTCTCTTCCGTCCCTCATGCTGATACCAGGCGCTGAGCGCCGCGCCGACCGCCCCTCCCGCATCGCCGGCTGCAGGCTGAATCCAAAGTCCCTTAAATGGACCCTCCCGCAAGATTCGGCCGTTGCCGACACAGTTCAAGGCAACTCCTCCTGCCAGACACAGATAATCGACACCGGTTTCCCGATGCATCGTGTTCGATAACCGTAACATCACTTCTTCCGTAACTTCCTGTATAGAGCGAGCGAGGTCCATCTCCCTCTGAGACAATTTCGATTCCGGTTTCCTAGGCGGCCCGCCGAACAAATCGGCGAACTTCCTGCTGGTCATAGTCAAGCCGGTACAGTAGTTGAAATAGTCCATGTTCATCCGAAAAGTGCCGTCCGGTTTCAGATCGAGCAGATGTTCATAGATCGCCTTGACGTACTTGGGTTCTCCATACGGAGCCAATCCCATCACCTTATATTCGCCTGAGTTGACCTTGAATCCCGTATAGTAGGTGAAGGCAGAGTAGAGCAAACCCAGCGAGTGGGGAAATGGAATTTCCCACAACGGTGTCAGGACGTTGCCTTCCCCTAACCAAGCCGACGTAGTTGCCCACTCGCCGACCCCATCCATGCACAGCACTCCAGCCTTCTGATAGGGGGACGCGAAAAAGGCGGACGCCGCATGGGACTCGTGGTGCTCGCCGAACAACAGCTCCGGGAGATCGGATTTCTGTAATCCTTCCGCACAGGCCAGAACCTCATTCTGGAGAAGGTTTCGCAGGAGTAATTTCTCCTTTAGCCAAACCGGCATCGCCGCCAGAAACGACTGAATGCCCTTGGGCGCAAACCCGACATAGGTCTCTATTAATCGCTCGAACTTCACGAGCGGCTTGTCGTAGAAGACAATGTATTTCAGATCCTTGATTCCGATGCCTCCCTGGGCGAGGCAATAGCGCACGGCGGAGGTAGGAAAGGCGGGGTCGTGCTTCCTTCTCGTAAAGCGCTCTTCCTGAGCTGCGGCGAGGATCTCGCCATCCTTCACGAGACAGGCGGCGCTATCATGGTAAAAAGCAGAAATCCCGAGGATATAAGTCATGTCAACAGGCCCCTTTCCCGGTGATCATTGCGGCCGGTGTCGCCAGCAGGATCTTGATGTCGGACCGCAGGGACATAGTCCTGGCGTACTGTAAGTCGAGACGCACCATCTCGTCGAAGGTGGTCCGACTTCGACCGACCACTTGCCAAAGACCGGTCATGCCAGGCTTGGCCTCCAACACGCGACCTCGGTGCCACGGTTTGTATTGTTCCAGTTCATACGGGAGCGGCGGCCGTGGCCCTACCAAAGACATGTCGCCGACCAGCACATTCCACAGCTGAGGCAGCTCATCGAGACTCGTTCTCCGGAGAAACCAGCCGATGGGAGTGATCCTGTCATCGTTCGTGAGCTTAAAGAAGGCCGGTTTCTGTTGCGACTGTCCCTGGCCGCGGGCGGTGATGAACCAGCTCACATAGTCATGGTGAACCTGATGATCCGCCATCGCATACATCGTACGGAACTTGCACATCGTAAAGGGTTTCATCATGTATCCGACCCGCATCTGCCTGAACAGGACCGGCCCGGGCGAGGAAAGCTTGACGAGGACGGCGATAATGGCGAACGCCGGCAAAAGCAGAACCAACAGCAAGGCGCTGAGCACAACATCCATGCCGCGTTTGAGAAGCCGCAACTTCGAGTCGGCCGGCACATTCGCCGACAGTTCCGGGTACAGCAGTGGATCAATTGAGGACGCCTGCTTTTCGTTTGATGTGGTCGACTCCGGATACACGCGCATCATGATCAAGAACTGTTGCGCAATCTCTGCATCTCCATGAATCGCGATCGCGCTCCGGACTGTGCTTTCGAGCCGATCACAGGTGCGTGTCAGATCGGCGGGGTCAATCTCTGGCATGATGAGACCCATGACGCTCGATGGTTCAAACCACCCCAGGATATCGAGTTCCGATGCCACTGCCGACAACGCGGCCGACAGGACAGGGTCGTCAACCGTCCACTGCTCGTCCGACCTATTCGGAAGGCCGATCAACAGCAGCACCATCGCACATTCCGGAGCCGCTCTGCCCGCTTGCGCTCCCTCGTGATCGTCCTTCTTGAAGAGCGTCTCGTCGAGAACGGCATCGAGTACATTGCCGTCCTGTCGATGTCCGGGTTTCGATGCGTGCTAGCGATCATGTCGCTTCCCCTCCAATCGAGCTAGGCCAACACAATATCCCTGTGTTGGTTGAGGGATTGTTCAGCCGCCTCAAGAATGCGCACAACTCGTAGTCCAGCCAGGCCATCATTGATCGGTTTCGTCCCGTTTGTGACGCAGTCCAAGAAGTAGCGTGTTTCCACCTTCAGCGCTTCGGCCTCTTCGATTTTCGGCGCATACATATCGCCGGTCCTGTAGCTGACCAAGGCCGCATGCATTCCCAATTCATTCTTTACATCCGCGCCCTTGTCGTAGATGCGGAGTTTTTCCGCCGGATCAAGGTCATTCCAGACCAGCATTCGCTTTTGCCCGCCGACCAGCGTTGTGCGCACTTTCACGGGTGAGAGCCAATTGACGTTGATGTGCGCCAGGACATTGTCGGGGAAATACACGGTGAGGTAGGCGATGTTTTCGAGATTGTTCACGTGGGCTCCGCCGGTCGCCACGACCAACTCGGGCTCGACCCCGATCAGATAATCCATAATCGCCAAGTCATGCGGCGCAAGGTCCCAGAGCACGTTCACGTCATGCTGAAAGAGCCCTAGATTTACGCGTGTCGAATCATAGTAGTAGAGACGGCCTAACGTGCCGTCATCGATGAGTTGCTTGATCTTGCGGACGGCTCCGGTAAAGAGAAAGGTATGGTCCACCATGATCTGGAGCCCCCGACGCTCCGCGAGCTCGATCAGCTCCTCGGCTTCTGCGGAGGTTGCGGTAAAGGGTTTCTCCACAAACACATGCTTGCCGTTCTCAAGCGCTTTCTTGGCGAGTTCGTAGTGGTACGACACCGGCGTGATGATCGCCACAGCATCAATGTCCGTGGCGAAAAGAACCGCTTCCGGCTCAGTCGTCACACCGATGCCGGGATGCGCCGCCATCACACGAGCCAATGCAGCGGGCGACTTGTCGCAGATCGTGACGACTTTGCAGTCCTGATGTGCGAGGAAATTCCGCACCACGTTCGGACCCCAATACCCATACCCGATCACACCAAGCCTTAGCATAATGACACTCCTTGAAAGAGGTTATAGGACCTAGTCTTTGGAAGCAGAAAACGGAATAGGATTGTCGGCTGCACTGAATGTTGTGAGCTCACTTTGCTCAAGCAGCCGTATCTGAAGAGAATGGTCATCCGCGGAAGTCAGAACGCCGCCTAAACAGTCCTCCAAACGAGCCATCACGCTATCGCATCTGTCTCCAGCGGAATCCGGCCGTAGGGTCGTCAATAGAACCCCCAAGATCCGGCTTTCCCGATACCACCCGATGTAATCGGTGTCACGACAACTGCCGGACAATACCGAGATGGTCTTATCGGCAAGCTCGGATCCGAAGGGCACAGCTCCTCTTTGTGTGTTTGTATGATAGATGAGCAGGATCCGGCAGAGATGACCCGATCGCTCGGAACGCTTGGATTCTCGATGAATGAGATCGCGATAGACCGGTTCAGAATAGCAGTCGGCAGAAGAAGCAGACTGCTTGTTCTTAGTCAGGCCAAGCAAGGAAGAGAGTTTATTACGCCACCGAGTCGCTGAGCGCATGAGAAAGTCGTGAAGCGTAGCTTAGATGACAATGAACGAGGAGAAGCGTCGATCCATCGGTCGCATGGTCGGCAATGCCTGGTCGCGGACAGCCGACAGAGAAATTACGTGACGCTCTCGTTGCCGGACCGGCGATCGAGTCGAGGTTTGATTTGTGCGGCGAAGGCCGCTATCTCACGCGGAAGGGCATACCAACAGCTATCCCCATAGCGGGTAATGACATACTTGAGGAGACGTTCATACAGATCGGCCGGATATTCCGAGGAACTCGGTTTGCCATTAAAAGAAATGTAGTCAGGATGGACAATCATCAAGGCCATGCCGCCGCGCGAAGCCACCCAATCAAGCTTCTTCGTCCACAGATCGATCGTTGTTTCCTTCAAGAGCACGAACAAGGTGGAGTCTTGCGGAAGCGTATAGGGAAGTTCGACGTAGCCTTTCGAGCCGTCACGTTGAACCCAGAACGGGAAAATTGTCCCGACTCCATCCGGTTGCGGCTCGAACGGATCGGTATCGAAGGTCGAGGTATCGTAGAGCAGGTCGAGTCCGTGAAGCCAATCGAGGTTATGGAACATGTAGCCAGACCGGAAACCCGATGCCGCCCACGCTTTAAGATAGTGATTGATTCTCTGAGCTTGCTTTTCAAAGTGCCGCGACGAGCGATACAGCGACCCATCGTGAGACAGATCATGGACACCGATTTCAAAGCCCTCCCGTTCAAGGTCCGCTCGGAGCGAGTCCGGCACACGGTACTCGCCCTCTGGAACGAAATTGAAAGATGCGCGGATGCCCAAGGCTTTGTCCAGCTCAGCCAGCTTCCGGCACCGTGCTAATCCGCGCGCGCCTTCGACATCATGCGTGACCACAAATGCAAATTTCTTCCCATTCGGCCACCCGGGCCAGCCCTCCGGCGGCCGAGCTGCAGACGGCAAAATAGGCCAGGACCCGCTGAACTGCCTCCGCAGACGATTCGCAATCAGACGTCGTACTCGTATTCTGATGGCCCATGGGATAGCCGGCTTCAGAAAATAGTATGCTTCGTCATGCGCGATGTGGTCTTAGTCTTACTCCGTATTTCACTCCACAAATCCATATTCATACATATCGAAGTGCACGCCCCTCGCTTTGCCCCTCTCCCAAACGTCGAGCCCATGTCATTCCTTTGCCTAAGCTTCTTGATCAGTTCACACTTTGAGCAGTTCTGGACAGATTCAGAAGCTATCGTGAGTCGCCGTCGGTTCGTGCACAAGGACTGTACCGAAATGGAATTGGTCGGATTACTCACGGAACCTATTGAAGGAAAATGCATTCACTTTGATGCGTGCGAGAACAGCCCTCTAAGCCCGAGTATCGGAAAATAGTCAGAACTGCGAGGAAACTAGCGAATGGCAGGCCATTTCAATCTTGGCATTTATTTTGCTTTAGCACCATACACGGTACGCCAAACGCCGCGTTTAGAAACATGCAACGTGGTCATATTCTGCATCACTGGTTTAACCTCTGCACTCGAGTGATGATCCGAGAAGCAGGCACTGGCCTTCTCATGAGAGCGATGAAAACTCTGAGAGGTTTCCTGAGGGAACAGGTACACTAAACATATATATGAGCCAATATGGGCAGTCAGGCCAGAATGATTGTGCTCGAATAAGTACGTGCGCAAAATTACTTTTAAGTTTCCATAGCTTGCAGAGGTCAAATTCGGTGTTTCAAACTCAAGAAACGGAGAAGTGCGGCATAGCATTTGCTTCTATCTCTTCGCTTTGAGTAAATCAATATTGGACTCAATGATCGCGCATCAACGCTACAAACACGGGGGAACCTCATGCGATTGTTATCGCTTCTACTGGGACTGTGCATTGCCATATTATTGACCATGAATTCTTCCGCCGAAGCCGCCTGCTCAGGATCACACCCAAACTGGACCAGTACGCCGGACCAAGCGAGCATTCAAACCTGCGTCAACAGCGCTGCCAATGGTGCGACCATTAACATAACAGCCGGTTCTGCAACATGGGGGAATACCGTATCATGGACCAATAAGAACATCGCAATTATTGGAGCGGGGACCGGCAATACTGTCATTACAAGAGATGGTGGATCAGCATTTAAGATCAACATGACAAACCCTACACAGTCGTGGCGAGTGTCCGGAATGACTTTTCAGGGATCTAACCTTAACCAATTATTCCACCTTGCGTCCGGGGGTACCAAATCAGCCACAAAAGGTTGGCGCATTGATCATATTAGATCCAACTACAGTAGCGGTGCTCACGAATTTTACATCCGAGGAATCACATGGGGGCTTGTTGATCATGTCACCTTCGACGGTAGGCCACACGAAATTTCTAAAATATATGGGTACATGGATTCTAGCTCTGATGAGGGAGCGAATTGCTCTCCGCACTGTTATGGCTATTGGTATTGGAATCGCAACCTGAACTTAGGATCCGATGAGGCTGTCTATTTCGAGAACATTACAGTGAATTTCGATGGTAGTGGAAATCCCGCATTTTTTGATCTCGTCTACGGCGGTTCTGCCGTATTGCGCTATAGCACGATTAACGGAGACTATGTTATTACACACTCGCCTCGGAACAATGATAGAGGTGGAATGAAATACGAGATCTATAACAATACCTTTAATGGCAAAGGATTCTACCGCTGGGTGAATCTCAGATCCGGAACGGGTGTATTGTTTAACAATACAGTATCCGGCTATCAAATCAATGAGGCGCACGTTGATGATCAACGTGCAAATACTCCATGCGCAGTAAGCAGCAGTCCATTGGGACGATGCGATGGAACCAATTCAAGAGACGGCAATATTGAATCTACCGGCTGGCCCTGTTTGGATTCCTGTGGGCGCGGAGCTGTAGCAGGTATTGGAGAAAACGCTGCCCAGCAATCGAATATGCCCGTCTACGGATGGAAGAATGGTAGTGATGCAAGCTGTGCAACTGGTGGATCCTGCAGCAATAATGTGCTTATCAAGATCAACGGTGCGTGCCTTCCCCAAGGTTCTACCTATTGGAAGACCCTCTCATCTCCTCACACCAACGGCCATGTTGATTTTGTGAATAATGGAAACACCCCTAAGCCTGGATATGCCCCTTACACTTACCCGCATCCTCTACAGACAATTGGTGCTGGTGGTGGCGGCGGAAACCCAATCACTCCGCCCGCCCCAACCAATCTGAGAGCTCAATAAGTTTGAACCTGCCCATGGACGCAAATTCATGGAGGATTAAGCTTTGGTGAGTCAGGCATTACTCACAGACAAACCAGATTTCTGCTTCCACTTTGAATGGATAGAAAGGGTGCGAAATCTCCCTACCTTCGGTAAATAGTATTGGCCATACTGCATAAATGCAAATATCGTCACGAACCACAGGACCCCTATCTTTGTAAACGATGCTTCCGCATAGTTGTGCGTAATAATGGTTATAAGTACGACCAGTCGGGCTATATCCTCGGCCGTGCCAAGTCTAAGCCTCTTCCTGATGTGTCCATACCCAGATAAGATAAGGACGGCTAACAAGCCAACACCTACTACACCGCCGTTCAGGTACAGCTCGATAAATCCGTTGTGCGCCTGAACGTTTCCCTGGAGATGCTCCGGAAGAAGATGAAGCCGATCTCCCGTCCAAAAGCTGTTGAATCCCGCCCCAAGTATCGGGTTGTCTACGTAACGATCCAAAATCTGCCACATATCGGTCCGACTGGTGAGGGTCATATTCCGGCCAAGTATGTCTACTATAAGGGTTTCCTTCACGCTAAAGAGCAGGTCGAGCGCAAGAACAAAGCCGATGACGACCGCTGAAAGAACTTCCACGCGAACCGGCTTTCGTTTGAACGTGCGGCATTGAAATAGAAGGGTTATCCCAGTACCAACGACGGTCGCAACCAGCGACGTCGCGCTATCGATGATTGCCAGAAGATACCAACACATACACAAAACCAGGACACGTGAAGCATATGAAAATCTTTGAGATGAATCCCGGCTCTTTTTAGAAAAATCGATAAGATCCCATACAAGACCCAATGCCGAGGCGAGGACGACGACCCCAAGCATGTTCTTATGGGTCGCCACGCCGTTATAGAAGGTGGCGTCCAGATGGTAACCGATGTTACTTCGGCCCCATTCCGGGTAATATCGGATAAGCACGATCGACAGAGGGATGCACAGATAGGCCATCCTCACGAGGACCGCCTTGAAACTCTCCCACGAATTACTTTCGGTCAAGACGATCAAAACCATAATGACGTTGCCGAAATCCTTGAACACCCGTTTGAAGGTAATGAAGGGATAATCAGACCACGTAATACTGGCGAACCAAAAGACATAAAACACCAACACCCATATATTGCCACTGATAACTCGTGACCAGTTTATGTTTCTCCGTAGGAGCACCGCGACAGCTAGGAGTAGCAACATCAATTCTATAGCAGCATCGACCGGACTCCCCTCATCCCTCGACTGGGGGCCTTGTAGGCCTAACCATGCAGAGGTTGTGCGGGTCGAGTGAATGAAAACCCAAATCAGCACAATCCATATGGCCGGAGAAACGGACGGGCGTTCATTTTTTTCAAAGCGAAATAGCCAAATGATCCACAGGCTCAAAACAAATAGAGCTATCAATCCGTTCACGAGACGAAATTTCCTTCAGTCAAATGGTTGGCCACGCCTGCCGACTTCCCTGTAGTGAGAGAGCCGACAGCGCTTGAGCTACGGGAAGAATCAGCGCGCCAGATTTTGCGGCCCGCATGACGACTTCTTCAAAAAATTCCGGTGTGCAACCAAACCGGCTCGGTCTTACCGTTATGTCATGCGTGGCAAAGATCAACCACCCCGTCTGTTGCCGATTGTGCTCGATCAACTCCCATACAGTCGAAGGGGTATCTCGGGATTGTTCAAGAAAGAAAGCTTGCATGTAGTTCAAATCCACTTTCCCCACATTGAGAGCCTGCCCCCCTCCACGACAACCTGTAAAATACCGGGCACTCCTTCTTTTGGTATCAGGCCGGGGAGTATTGATCGGATAGGACATCGTTACAAATTGTGCGCCTGGTAGGATCTCCTTCAATCTGAGCCTATTGGTCAATATCGATTCTTCAAAAGATCCCGGATCGGTTTGCCATGCGTCAGAATGCCAGAACGTATGACATCCCAATTCGTGTCCTCGATCCACTACGTCCGCGAGGTCGCTAGCGGAACAAATCCGACCTGTTGGCTCGTCTCGATCAAGAAGCCCTAGTGATACATAATACGTACCACACGCGCCATACGAGCGTAGGATCCTCCCTCCAATTTCCAATGCAGACTGTGGAAAATCATCAAAAGTGAAAGAGATCAGCGGAATTGCATTCTGCATCTTTGTCAAACGGCGAGCAGTAATCGTCGACAAAGTTCTACAATATTTTCCCTTGATCCTAGCCAAGATCGAGACTGCTGCTGTTGCCTTCGACATCATGTTGACAGCCTGGTCCTAGGCGCCCGCCAAGTCCTTGAGTATCCGCATGTACTTTTCCTTTTCTTTGCTCCACAAGAGTCGGCTGCGCACGCCCGCCAATCTCTTCCGATACTCATTTAGACGTTCAGGCTTCTCCAGGATATGATCGAGTAGTTGCGCCAACGCCGCTGTATCACCAGAATTGAAAAACATACACTCATCGGACCTAAAATAGTATTCGATCGCAGCATTTCTGATTGTGATCGAAGGCAATCCCAAACAGGTATACTCGACCAGTTTCAACGGCAGGGCAAAATTCGCTACAGTTGAACGGCCAACGTCCAAAGGCACCAGGCCAACATGACAGTCGGCCAACATTTTTGGAATCTCATGTAAAGGATAGACATGATTCACGAATTCGATCACATCGCTCGACACCATGCTCTTGAATCAGCTCGCGAAGCGTCGCACTGAAATCCCCTTCGCCGATGATTCTGACTCGAATCACTTCCCGATGGCGCACCTTGGCTACCGCCTTCACGAGGCGCCCGAATCCATACCTTTCCAGGATGGTTCCATGGAATATAAACCGTATCAAGCCATCAGTCGATGGATATTCCAACGGAGTGAAGAGGTTATCATCAGCAAAGTTAGCGACCACGCCGATAGCCTGCGGAGAGTATCCTCGCTCAGAAGAATGCCCTCTTTAACCGGCTCGCTCACCGTAATGGTCTTGTTGGCAAAAGCTACGCTCAATCTTTCCTGAAACAGCAACAGTCGGTTTACTGCCCTGTTCGTCAAAGTTATGAAATTTCGAACCATAGGTTTCCGGCATCGGATCATGGATGTCCAAGATAACTTTGGCCCCGCACAATCTTGGAATAACAGCCGCAAACACGAGGGCATCGGGCATATTATGGACATGGACAACCTTATAGCGCCTAGTCACGAATAAACGTGTCGATATCACCGTGCTTCGAAGAAAGAACTGCGCATACCCCCACATGTATTTTCCTAGAGAGCTTCCTCGATATCGCGATTGAACGCGGTAGATGTTAGCCCCGCGAATACTTTCGCGCGCAAGCTGCCCAGGACGTTTCAACGCGATGACATCGACGCAGAATCCACCATCTAGAGCTGCTTCGGCCATGCGAATCACGCGAGGATCACTCTCATAGTAAGTGTAGGCGATCATCAAAACGGCCTGGATCGTGGAGCATGATGAATCTTGATTCGCTAAAGTCACAGTACCTGCCATGGAGCAGCTTGTCAGATGTTTCCCAAATGCAACATTCTCCGAATTCGTTCCATCTGCTCACGGCGATGAAATGATCGTAATTCAGCAGGAATCGGATTAGGATCCCCGGAAAGCCATGCATAGGTATAACCAGAAAGCAGAGACAGCCCTCCTACGATTAGTGGCTGATTCTTCATCTGAAATAGACTCCGTGCCACCTCCCACAGGGATGATTTCCGACATAGTAGTCCTCTTGGCCATGGCGAAAACGGGCCTTGACCGGATTACGGTCTGCAGTTCCCATAGCTCGATGATGAGTGCAAGTGCGCTCCAAAAAAGTTCTCGTTGTCCATCCATGCATCCGGGCTGTCGTCACTGCAACCCAATCGATGCCCCCGCCTTTGATAGGACGGTATCCTCCAACCTGATCGAAACATCGCCTCCTGAACAATTGGCAAGCGCCTGAGACATGTTCAGGATTTGAGAAGGCGTGACTATGCGAGCCGGGATTGCCCGTGTCTTCGACGAAAGGAGTTCCTGCTACACCCAGTTTGGGGATCGCCTCAAACTTAGAGAGAAGAAATTGGTAGAAATCCGATGGCAGTGTAATGTCGGCGTCTAGATTTCCTATCAGATCAAACTCAAGGTCCTTCAGTGACGCGTAGCCAGCATTGACGGCCTGCGCTTTGCCGGCAAAATGACGCTCGGGATCACGTTCCAGTCTCAACAGCACCATCCAGGGAAACTGTCTGGCAGAAGCCTTGACAATCTCATCCGTCCGGTCCGTCGACCCGTCACTGACAATAACCCACCGCATCGGTAACCGGGTTTGGCTCGCGACGGAGCGGATCAACCTTTTCAGGTGTGCTTCCTCGTTCCATGCCGGTGTAATAAGTGCGTACGCCAGACTCATCGGTTTTCATGGAGATTGCGCGAAACCTCGTAAGCTTTCACTCTTGAGCATTTACAATCTTCCTCAAAAGAACCGCCAAAGCTTTGACCATCGTACCCTGTCCCCAATGCAGCATCGGAGTCTTGACCTTCTTCCATCCAAGATCTCTGTAATAAAAATGCCCGTCCTCTGCCTGCATATTGCCGATCGTCCACGCAGCCACTTTCCTGGCCAGGTCCAAACAGCCGGGATCATCCTCCGCAAAAGCGACAAGCGTTTCGATCGCTTGCGCCGCACACTGGATATCGATGGGATAAGTCCTATTGTGAAAGTATTTCGGACGGCCATCTACGTCGATAAAGTGGATTTTGAAGAACTGCAAACCCTTTTCGATGTATTCGTCAAAAGACTCATCCTTTGTGGCATCCCGGTATACTTTCAATGCGGAGAGGTTATAGCCGGTGTGGAAGTTATCGATCCAATGATACTTGGGCTCCTCCGCGTAGTACCATGAGCCATCCTTCCGCTGCCTGGTGCAGGTATACACCATGGAGCTTGTGGCCACCGCCAGACACTCTCGGTCCCCCGTCAGGAAACCTAAGCGAGCGAGAAAAGCCGCGCCCATTGCGTTCGAATTGTGGATGGACGATTGTCGATAGGCGACATAGCTCAAGCAATTGCCCGTGGGCGTGTGCTCCTTTGGTAACGCAAGGATCCAACGACCTGTGCTCAATGCAACGTCCAAATAAGTGCCGTCATGCAACAACTCGTATGCGTCAAGGAAGACTTGGCCTATCAGGGCGCTCCAAATGAGAATCGGTTGGCCAAATGGACGTCGTCCGCTTCTGGTGGCATATTCATAAGGATCTCCCCAGCAAAAGTCGGTGGAGCGAAACACTCGATTCCCCATGAGCCACTTCAGGCAGCCGACAGCCTCCTTCCGAATGATTTCGTCTCCATTCAGTTGATACCAATTGAGAAGGCCCCAGGCCATATACCCACGACCAATAGCAGATTCGTGAGGTGCGATGCCAAGCAATGGACGGATATTGAGAGGCGCCCGCAGTACTACTTGCTGCAATACCCGCATCGGAAGGTCACGACCTTCTGTGAGCGTAAAAAGCCACGAGAGGTTTCCATCGGCAGGTTCATAGGCGCAGTACCCGCGTCGCTTGACCCAAGCTACTACCTGATCAAGGCTGCACTCGATGGCTTCCCTTACTCGGCTCCGTATTGTCACCTCATCTGAACCGAGGTGGTTGGGGTCCTCACGTATGGCCATGCTTTCACCCACCATCTTGAGCCATTTTTACAGGTTACATACCTCGTGGTAGTCTAGAGTAGAATTATTCAGCACCGAGTGTTGCAGTATCAGGAGAGTATCAATGTGAGTAATCCTGTAAACAAACCGTTAGCTCAAAGACGAATCTGAAGAGGCTTTGATCCATCAAACTCTATTTCGATTGCAGCCTCCTTCCTTTCGCCAAGTCTGTAAATACGGGCTACGGCTCCCGGCCAAGCCGAATGCAGCTCTGCTATTTGGACTTGGACAATCTCTGGAAGATGGATCCTCATAAAAGCTGATCGATCGACGCCAGCGAAACCACTCCACTGCCTCACGACATTTAGCAAACCAAACCCGATTTTCCTTTCGGACAACCTCAAGCAGATCGTGGTAGAACCTGCGAAGTAATCGCTCTGGAGCCAAGCTTCTATCATGCCAGTTAACGACCACCATGCCTCCAAAGTGCTTCGCATTTTCTATGATCTTGCCGGATAATCTCAAAGCTTTCTCGGGCGCGAGACCTAACCGACCTGAAGAGAAGAGCGCAGAGTCCATGATGGACATTGGCAGCTCCATCAGCGTAGTACAGCCTATTGGAACGAACGCTTGTGACGTACCAGCGCGGTAACCTACCGCTTCGTTGTATCCACAGGTTGAATCATAATCAAATCCGGCATCCTCCAAGCGCTTTGGAGTGCTTTCATCGGAATACAACCAATGCATTCGAATGCCGACTGTCTTCGACCCAGTAAGAGCGGTCACTTCCCTCATCTCACGTCCACCCGCATCACTATCGCGCCACGCATCTATTCCATGTAAGCCTAACTCGCTGCCCAGACATACGGCATTCCTGACTTCATGCTGAACATCACCTATCTGGTAACGAGTAGCGCGCCAGGCATTAATCGTTCCGTCAGGAGAGATGCCAGGCACCCCCTTGAAGGGAACAAGGAAAAATGTTGACTGCCCAGGTGATTCCTCCTTTGCGTAATCTTCAAATGGTTGCCAGAAATCAGGCAGTAGTCCCGCGAATACGAAGGGCAAAGAACAGAGAGCACTCCAGTTTCTAACTACTTCGCCAAATGAACGGCGACCTTGTAAAAGATCAAAGAGAGAGCCGAATGAGGAACGATACAAAAAACCTACCATGGTACGGTCGAACCTATGACGTCGGATGCCGAAAAAGTCCACATCGTGAGTAAGGCAACAGATAAAATCATATCCAGCTGGCCTGGGAAGAATTTCAACAAAAGGGACATTCGAGTGAATTAATAAATATCTTAGAAAATCGATATGAAGCTCCAACGTTGGCGCCAAAGCATTTGAGGCGGGCTGTCCGTTGATCAATAAATATCGAACTTCATCGAGCAAGTTGTACCCCACTCTCTGCACGAGAGAATCGCCGATGCTATAATGGTAATCGATCGATTTTCCGTGAACCGTAAGATTCCCTTTCTGACTATTAGGTTCGTATGTAACCACTCCCTTATAGATAGGAAACACACAATTTCCCCACTGGATACTCGCTGAATCAACAGACTGGGCAATTCCAACCCCTGCCTTTTGGTCGAACACAGATTGTCGGGCTCCATAAATGATGAAAACCTCAGCAGTGATATTTAACACCTCGTCACTTGTTGCTACTACTAGACGATATCTCTTCCCAGAGACAGCGGGTTCCCATGGAGTCTTAAAGAGTTCAAAGAACTCCCTTGCCACGTCCAATTGCTCTGGGGTCGAGACAATACCGATCATATTTCGCCGCTAGATGACGATTGCGCACAAGGGGTTGGGCTGTGCAATTGATACGGCGGGCTTCTTAAGAAGACAGATAAGGTCCCCCCCTTTGCGGGAGACTTTACTAATGAACATATTCACCATCGTACACCATCCCGAAAAGGCATGTTTTCCTAGAAGACAGGCATCGAGTTTGAAGGAAAAGTAAAACCGGGCATCAGGATAACGTGAAAAATGCCTTTTAAGGTCAGCCCAGGAATGATATCGCCATGAGACGCTTTTCTTTGAAGAACAATTTGAGTAATATAGAAACATCAACACGCCTGAAGGTTTCAAAAGTTCTAGCAGATTACTTGTAACCTGATCGTTATAAGGGAAATCAGGCACGTTATAAAGCGACAGCCCACGGACGAGAGATACAATCGAATTTTTGCGAGGGGAGCGCTTGTTTCTATGTCCTCAACCACAAATTCAATCCCAAGATGTCTGTATAGATCTTGTGCTGCTCGTATTCCCACGGCAGATATGTCAATCCCTCGGACAGCCATACCATGCTTTCGAAATAGGTATGAAAAGAACCCTTGCCCGCAACCAACATCCAGCACAGTAGCACCAGGCTTCAGCCCACAAGCCTGAATTAATCCCGATAAATATCCCGCGTAGAGCCGCTCTGAATAACTAAAATAATTCGGCTTCTGATACTGCGTATCATAGTGAGCGCCTTTGCCTGTTAGCATGAAGCCTCCGGCACTACTGTCGAAGAACTCAAATACCGACAATTATTTCTGATGAATAAGCAAACGTTGGATAAGTTCGAGTGCCAGCATCAAATGGAGTTCTATAGTAAAATTTTGATTTCCTGTGAGATGGGAGCGAACCATCTTCTCAAGTTGGCTTTTTTGTAGATAGGGTCGAGATAACGTCTGAGGATCCAAAAGGATTTGAGAAACATAGTCTCCAAGGGTATCTCGGTACCACACCCTATAATGGTTAAATTTGTGTCGCCCGAGAAAGAGCCGTTCTATGTGTAATGGAGCTAAAATGTGATCGGCGCGGGCCAGCCATTGAGGCATTCCGTAATCGTAGGAGTACTCTGCCTTTACAAGGAACTCTTCTACTTGGTTCATTACCAATCCAAATAGACCAGTTTGTCCCAGGCCGCGATCACTCGGAATTCGTCGTAGCATCGGGTCGCCGTCTTCGATAAGCCTTAAACTGAGGGTGGGGCTCGCAAATGTTGACCTAGGGAGCACGGTAAACTGTTCGAAGGACGTCTTATTATCCAAGTAGGGCGAACGGAGTGAGACTTTTGTTTCTTCAAGAGCCAAAAGACCATAGTGGTGCCACGGGGCCTGTCTAAAGACTGCGAACGACACAGGATGGGCGCTGACAATCGATTGGTACGTTATCTCAGCTTGACGAAGGAAAGGGAGCATGTCTTCTTGAAAGAGACCGGGCATTGGACTTGTGGGTTTAAATGCCCTTCCCCCTCGCAACACCTCACTCCCATAGTTGCCTGTCATTCGTACAGGAGCAATCTCTCTCGCTTGTTCATTTAAATACAGATCCGATGCCCGACGGACATCGGCGCATCCGTCGGTCAGGTAGACCGTGCGCTCTGCATAGTTCTGAAACTGAGAGAGAAAAGCATCTCCAACCTCTAGTACTTGATGCGGCTGCTGACAGGTCCGTGCAACTTGGCGAGCGACAATGACATCCTGACAGTCTCTATATATTCCCCCGAACGTATAGCAAGGAAGGGATCCAGGAGGTGGATTTTGCCAAGCTAGGATCATACGGCTGTCCAACCCACCGGTTAGCGACATGCCTATCTGTTCCTTCGATTCGAAGTAGATGGGCAATTGCCTTGTGAAGACATCCCGCAATTGACGGTAGTACTTCTCCGGCTCCAGAACCTCCTGTTCCTCCCATTCTCGTGGATCGAAGTAGGTGTCCTTCCTTTCCGCCGAACCATTCTTGAGAAGCCACTTTGATGCACCGGGCAGTACCCGTATCCCTTCGAACAGTGTCCGATTCTCTAACACGCAACCGCATGTAACATATTCGCCGAGGGCTCGCGGCTCCATTCTTCGCAGTTCTGGCCGCACCGCGAGGATGGCCTTGGCCTCGGCGCTGAAGTAGAACCCTTCCCTGGCTTGGTGATAATAGACGCGATGCAATCCGTACCTGTCGTTGAACAATGTTGCCGTCCCACGAAGCTGGTCAATCGCCAGTCCATGAAATCTGCCATTCAAAGTCGCAGGGAAATTGAGATCCGTTTCAGCCAGTCGAGCGAGATAGAAAGGGGCGCAGTCGTCGCGGCAGCAGGCTGTTCCGGCTTCAGAAAAGTCTTCCCCTGAGAAAATTAGGGTTTGCTTGGTTTGGTCACCCTGCAGCAATCCGGTCTCAGAGAAAGAGCCTTTCCGTGCGATCCACCCGACGTAGATGCCCATTGATTCGTCGATCCAGGTTCCCGCGCCATAGAAAGGCTCATGTAGTAGAACCTCGACCATCCGCTTTAACTGCGGTTCGGCCCATCCACGAGGCATTCTGGTTTGTAGCCCGACGATTCCAGGCATGGGGTCTCGTTAAAATTCCTTTGGCGCCTGGATTCGGCTGCTGGTCCAGGAGCTTCGCATTCGTTTAAGCCTTGCAAAGACAGATGCCGGAATCAAATTTGCCAGAGGGAGATGCAGGTCCATTTTTACAGCGATCGCACCTTTCATCGTCAGCGGTGCGTAATACTTCGGAACACATACCTGCTCAAAACCATTGCGACGTTTGAATTCCGTGAGTGAACTGTGGATATTGTTGTACATAAACCTACTATAGATGAGATGAGACAACCGGCTCGATTCACAAACTTCCACGGCTTTAGCGATTAAGGCATTTGTCGGTTTCTTTTCAGAATGCCCCATCATACTAATTACCTGCAGAGTCATGGCCACAGTTCCCACCCGCAGCATTCGAATGAACCCGATTAGTTCATCGTGATGGTAGGCGCCGATGCAAATGCTTCTCTCGAGATAGGTTGAATTCTCACGCTTTACCGTCGCGAAGTCTTTCTGATAGTGCCAGAAAGGTTTTCCCTGCCGCACCGGACTCTCGTTGTAGATGCGACGTATCCCCTCCACCAACGAATCGTCAAGTTCTACGACTTTGACCACAACGCCCAGTTTTTGTCGCGCGATTGACCGCCTTCCGCACATCGCGCTCGATGCGTTTATCCCACCATTCCGAGTAAGTGGTAATCGGGATGATGGCGAAATTATCCCACTCATAATGATATTTGTATTTTGGAGTCACATTGGGAATCTTCTGAGAAAAGGTGAAAAGGTCCGCCTTGAGCTCAGCTCTCGCTAAGCCGGCGAAAGAAATCCTCTGGATCGAGAATGACTTCCCCTTCCAGAAACTCCTCATCCATTACACTCGCTGTCTTTATCCAACCTCCCCCTGTGATCACAGTTTTGCCGTCGATGGCACAGTTCGGTACCTGGAGGCTCTTTCCCTGGACCTGGATTGTTAGGAATTCTGCCGGCATAGGTGACCTAACAGATATCAACTCCGATCGAGTTTGTGATCATTGCAACTCTCGCTGGTCTGTGCATTCAGAGTTTTGGCCGTCGCAATTCATGAACTGCGAAGGTCGGAAATGAATTGAGGGGTTTGCTAAGTGGACAGCGCGATGCAAGCCTGACTGGAAACACGGCCTTGGGTTATCTGAGTATGGCGGTGTCGGCGGAATGGGCGGCAATCGCTTTTGTTTTCAGCAAATACATTTACCCGTTGCGCAACCTGCAAATCCGCTTACTCAAGAATGGCTCCGGGGGTAGGAGTCGAACCTACGACCTGTGCGTTAACAGCGCACTGCTCTACCGACTGAGCTACCCCGGAATTGAAAACATGGCGGCTAGCCGTTTATAAACTTCCTTTTGAGCAATTCTGATTCAAAGGAATAAGTAAGTGCACTGAGATGCTATGGAAAGTTTCCAAATTCTGCATTCAACTAGTGGACCGCCTCGACCGGCTTTCTGACCGTTTTACCGTTCTCGAACCAGATTGAAACCAATGATTGCCAATAACTTTCCTGCGTGATCTGAAAATTTAATGGCATACTTCATATACCAGTGTTGTCCCATGGCCAATAGAAAGGGAAAGAAGAAGCCATAAAGGGACATAGCAAGTATTGATTTTCCCGCACTACCAAGTCGGATTCCCTCCCGTTCAAACGTATTTTTCCCACGAAGGAGAGCCCTTCTCAAAAGATACTTGCGAGTACAGCGATCGGGAGGCACTTCCTCAAAAACGTCCGCTTCGTTGCACCAGACAAATACGAATCCTTTGCGCATCATCCGTTGGAAGAAGTCTACATCTTCGCCTCCGGTTCCAAACTGAGTCCTGAACGTCTCCTGCTCTCCCTCTATGATTTCCTTCTTGAATAAGACATTTCCCGTTCTCGATTGACGCCAATCCAAGATGTACCCCGTCTCAAACGCTGCTCTCTCGGCAAATTTTCCTTTGACTAGCCAGCCCGGTGGAGTTTGGGTGAAATAAGGCTTCACCGGACCCAAGACACCAGCAGCGTTGTACGCAATGCAGGTGTTGAAGAGATTGAGCAGCCACTGTCTCGATGGGAATTCATCATCATCGATGAATGCGACAAAGTTCCCCGTTGCCTGCTCGACAGCCCGATTTCTTGCCAATGCGAAGCTCTGGCGAGGCTCGCTGAAATAGCACAGTTCAAACTGCGCTGTGCTCGCAAATGTCTCCACCACCTTTCTTGCCGATTCAGCGCGATCGTTATCAACGACTACGATGGAAAATGAAAACAGCCCATTTGTGTCTTGCTCAACCACCTTCTCTAGTAAACGCCGCAGCATGATCGGTCGCTTGAACGTACACACGCATACGCTTACATGGAACGGACCCACTACTGTCGGTTGTTGCCTCCCAGGTGCTGCTTCATTTGGGTAGACCATGGGATACATGCTCAAGTCTTCTGGATCTCTGCGTGTACATTCCGAACCGCATCGATGATTTGTTCTTGATCCTCTGCGGTCAGGTATGGATGCATCGGAAGACTGAAGACGCGCTCTGACATCCGCTCGGAAACGGGAAAGCCCCCCTCTCGATAGCCCAGACGAGCAAACGCCGTCTGCAGATGAAGCGGTCGAGGATAGTAGATGGCTGTCGGAATCCCTCTTCTTTTGAGCGTATCGAGGTAGGCTTCTCGGTGATCCGTGACTACGGAATATTGCGCCCAGGCTGATGCAAGGCCATCGGGAACAAAAGGGACTTGAACGAACCCTTTCAACGCGGATGAATACCGGCCGGCAATATCCTGGCGCATTTTTGATTTCGCTTTCAAAGATCTCCAGTTTTGAAAGCAGAATGGCGGCCTGCAGCGTATCCAGCCGTCCGTTGATGCCGATGCGAACATTATCGTATTTGTGGGATCCCTTCCCATGCTCACGAAGCGTGCGGAGACAGTTCGCCAGCGTCTCGTCGTTGGTGAATATCGCTCCTCCATCACCGTACCCGCCGAGCGGCTTTGCCGGAAAGAAGCTGGTGGCGGCAATGTCCGTGACATTGCCGACTCTTTTCCCTCTATAGCTTCCCCCGAGACTTTGAGCAGCATCCTCCATGACAAATAGGCCGTGCTGTCCGGCAATCCGGTTAATGGCGTCATAGTCCGCGGGGAGACCGAACAGATCGACGGCAATGATCCCCTTCGGGTTGAGACGGTTCTGCCTTCCACGGAAAGGATCCTTCCCCTCTTTGGTTTCTGCGATCGTCCGCTCAAGCTTTCCGGGGTCGATATTGTAGGTGTCAGGATCGATATCGACAAACACCGGAGTGGCGCCAAGCAAGCAAACGACCTCCGCAGTCGCAATGAAGGTAAAGGGCGTGGTGAAGACGGCATCACCGGGTCCGACATCATGCGCCATCAGGCCCAGCAGCAGCGCGTCGGTCCCGTTCGAACAGGAGACGCAATGCGTAGCGCCGACGAACGCCGCGAGATTCTTCTCCAGCTCCGCGACTTCCGGTCCCATAATGAATTTGCCGTGTTCCAACACCTGATCGATCCGCTCATGAATCCGCGGTTTGAGCCTCTCGTACTGTTGCTTGAGATCAATAAACTCCATTGTGGCTCCTTTAATACGATGTCCCTCTACGTAGCAAACTGGAGATCGCTCGAAATACCCCGTTTGAAATGATCGTACGAGACTCTTCCGACTGCCATCTCAGCACGGCAAGGGCTTCTCCTCGTCAAGGTCCACACATCGGAGAACACCTGCACTCACTTCCTTGTACCGAAACTTGCTTTCGGGACAGACCATGATCCCTTCCGCATCGGGCGCTGGAAGTCTGGTCCCATGCCGGCTCATCCAGCCCTGCTGCCTCGCAGGCGCGCCGACCATCAAGGCATAGTCCGGCACGTCTTTGGCCACCACGGCCCCGGCGCCGATAAATGCATAGCGTCCGATCGTGACGCCACAGACGATCGTGGCATTCGCACCGATCGTTGCGCCGCGCTTGATAAGGGTCGTTTCGTACAGGGAATGGCGGACGATTTGAGATCGGGGATTGGTCACGTTCGTCAGCACACAGGACGGACCGAGGAAGACATCATCCTCGATGTCGGTTCCGGTATACACGGAGACATTATTTTGGATTTTGACGTTGCTGCCGATGCGCACGTCGTTTCCGATGCAGACGTTTTGCCCCAGAATACAGTTCTCCCCGATTATGGCTCCCTTCATGACATGGGACCCGTGCCAAACTTTCGTGCCGGGGCCGATACGGCAGGGCATGTCGATGAAGGCCGACTCATGCGCGAAATAGGGCCGCTCGACCTTCGTCGATGAGGGTCGCTTGTTGCCGTCCGCCTGCTGCTCAAGGGCGGATTGGGCTCGCTGCAGGACTGAGAGGACTCGATACCCTTCGTTCCCATCAGTCACCGGCGTTTCTCGCTTCTCAATACAGTGGAGGAAATGTCGGCATTCTTCCCTGAGCGGCTCTTTCGCGTCTACCGCTGTAAACGACGGTTCAGCTTTTTCGGGAACAGGCATGCCGTTCTGCCACTTGATGGTATGCGAGTACAGGGCGATCTTCTTGTCCCAGGGCTGAGTATCCTCAAACACCGCCATCTTTGTCTCGCCGATCACGACCAATTTCTGCTCTTTAAAGGGATGCAGCCAAGACACGAAGATATGGCCATTGACCCCGCTGGGGAACGACAAATGCGTGGTGGTGACATCCGCCAGATGCTTGTGGAGGTAGTTATGACCCACAGCAGTCACGCCGTCGGGCATTTCATTGCACAGAGCCAACATCATGGAGATATCATGCGGAGCAAAGCTCCACAGCGCATTTTCCTCCCTTCTGATTTTTCCCAAACTTAATCGCGTGGAATAAATGTATCGGAGACGGCCGAGGTCTCCCCTCTCAACGAGTTCCTTCAGCTTCAGAAAAGCCGGATGGTACCGCAACAGATGTCCCACCATAAGAACGCGTTTCCCCTCCAACGCCATAGCCGTTAGTTTCCTGGCATCATCAGGGTCCAGGGCAAGGGGTTTCTCAACGAACACGTCCTTGCCGGCCATCAGCGCCTTGGCTGCATATTCATAATGGCATTCAGCCGGCAGGGCAATAACCACGCCTTTCACCGTCGTGTCGGTCAGCACATCATCGAAATGTTCCGCATAGGTCACATCAGGATAGTGCGCCTTGAGCGAAGAGAGAACCTCTCTCCTCGCGTCGCACACGGAATGGAGGGTTCCCAACTCGAAATAGTTACGGACGAGATTCGTTCCCCAATACCCTGCGCCGATGACCGCTATCGATTTCATGCGATTCTCCTTATGTCTCAGCACAAGCCGATCATGCGATCCTTCATCCGCCAGGAGAAAGATCCTTGAATCAGCCTATTACTGTGCGGGTTCTCATAGCCTGGGGTTGCGTGGCACTACCGCAGCGTGGGCTCACTACCTAAATACGCCGGTCTTACAGCGAGGGGCCTAGTAGCGAGGGAAGTTGTTTGAATTCAGCAAGAGGCATCGAAAGCACTGCCCCGCATCTCCTGCTAAACTCAACTCATTTGAGGGCTGGAACGTTGCTTACACCGGGTTCGGATCTGACGGGTGTTTCAAATTGCAGTGTCCTACCCTTCCCAAGCTTCCGACTCGCTTTCATCCATCGGTTCAGAAGGAAGAGCTCCCAGTAGCCCTGTAACCGTCTTTTTAAGAATCTCTTTGGTCTTCGCCAACTGCCGTTCATGAGATGTATGCCAAACTCCCCAAAGCGATTCCAGGATGCTTGATCGCATACGTCCTCTGGGAACAGCACTTTGACCCTCGCACCGGCATCAGGAAATTCTGCCAACGTTCTAGAAACAAGCCATGGACCGGTCGTCGCTATCACATGATATTCCTCACGGAACAGCCTTGGCAGGGATTGCACCATTGGACGTACCCACTCACCATCATTCTGCGCTTTCACGCAATTGTTGATGATCGCGCGAAGGAACGGATGGCCGGCCACGGCGCCAAAGGCATAATTGCCTAGTTCCCAGTCCATGTTGCACTGTTCCCGCAGGAAGGTATTGCCGGTAATCGCTTCAAAAGTGAAGACGCACTCATAGCGCAACAAATCGGAGAGGCTCGATGCGAGCAAGACATCCGTATCGAAATAGAAACCACCCAATCTATAGACCGCCAAGTATCGAAAGAAATCGTACTTCTGGATCGGAATAGTGAACGAATCAAAAACGCTTCGATATTCCGGAAATTCCTCATCGACGAACTCCTCGACCTGTCTATCATCAAAATGCATGTACTCGAAATCAGGATTAAGAAGCTTGATGTTTACAACAGCTGCTCTTTCAAATAGGCCGAGATCACGACTCTTGCTCGTCTGGATGATGCGTTTGGGAATTTTGGAATTCATGATCGAGCCAGGAGGATTATCGGCTTATGTCGTGAACACAATACCGTCAGCAGGGACGGTCTTGCTAACCAATGTCTAGTTCTCTGGTGAGGATAGCGGGCAGGTCATTCCGCCCTTCCTAACAAGTGCGCGAGAAACTGCGGATGGCAGAAATGTACCGGCAATCTTAACTACAGACTTACCAGAGGGATATGAGGTAAAAGACTGAACATAAGCTGATCTCGCTTCTACTCTTTTTCCTTCCAGAATCAATCTGTTTCCTAACGCACGTTGGGTGCGGCTAAGCGCACGTGCAATAGAGACTCGTTCCATCATAGTAAGTCCACCAATCTTCTGTAGATTGGCATACACTTTTCCAAAGGATGTGTACCGGTATATGCCTCGTCTCCAGCTTTGCGCCATGAGGTTTTCGGTCGATTCCTCTCGCCTGTAAACGTCGACCAATTCCTTCTTAGAAAACGTAACTGGCCCTCTAAGGGCGACCCGAGCGATAAGGTCAAGGTCCTCGGCTATGGACAAGTCTTGATCAAAAAGTCCTGCTTCTAACAAAACGACTTTGCGAACCATCATTGATTGCAGAAACCAGAGTCCGTACTCGAGTATTACGCGCAAGGGCTTTTGGAGCATCACACTCGACTGTCCATCGAATAGCTCAGACAATCCGGATTCCTCAAAGAGACTGCTTCTCTCTCCTCCAGAAAGAACGGTACAGGCATTCGTGATGTGTGCTACGGCTTCAGGGAATTTCTCAATTTGTTCCACTTGGGTAGAGAGATAGTCTTTTGTCCACTCGTCATCCGAATCAAGAAATGCCACCCACTCGCCCTGCGCCAATCTAATACCTGCATTTCTGGCAGCGCTGACGCCCGCGTTCTCCTGGTATATGTACCGTATCCTGGGCGGATATTCTTTAAGGACTGTTCGTGTATCATCAGTAGATCCGTCATCAATCACGATTATTTCAAGATCCGTCACGCTTTGCCGAAAAACACTCTCGATTGCTTTCACTACAAATTGCGCACGATTATAGGTTGGTATGATAACGCTTAATTGCAGCATCGGTTTCTTTAACTTGTTCTTATTATAATGCTATTTGAACTAGCCGGAGTTCAAATACAGATATGCTGAATTCTAAATATGGATTTCGCCAGACTAAAACGCATCGCCATCCACCCTGCTGGAGCTAGGCAAACAAGATGTCAATCTGTTCGCATGTATTCGTGTCGGTTTCCCGAAGTAGGGTTTGCTCCCCCAACCAGTTCCGGGCAGCCATGGATATGGCGGTATGCTGCATATCCCTGCTGGCGCTTGGTTCTTCCAAATAGGCAAGAAACTCTTTTAAGTACCCGAGGCAGAAGGGATGCTCGGCACAAAAAAGAGAATACCTGGAAGATGTGACGTTCCCATACGATAGGAAGGACTGACGAGAGATAATTGCAGAGCAATACCAACAATGGCATAGGGACAGTCCGATGAATCCTTACAGATCTGTAGTCCTTAGAAATCTTTTGCAATGCTGCATTCCATCTAGGCCGTAAATTCATAGTTAAGGCTTGCACAAACGAGGCTTCAAGTGTTTCTTCGTAACCAGAACTTGTTTCCGCTACAAATGTTGACCAATATTCGTGAACGACCTCGGGGGTTCGAACCGGCATTATCAAAGGATACGTGGAGTGCTCGTGAGGCAGGCTTTTAATAGCCTCGTCGAGATACATTCTCCAGCCGGATCCTGTGTGATGCTTTCTCACGGAATCACGTAGCTTACCGCCTTCCAGCGAACGCTTAGCTCGATCATTGCTCAATTGGACTATTTTGGTTTTGTATTCTTCGACGGAGCGAGGCCTGGTTACAGTAGCGTCCAACGCAACACCATCAGATCCATAAGGTGGTGGGCATTGAACGGGGGCCAATACCACAGGGATCCCCTTAAGTCCGGCCTCCAGCAAGGCAGTTGTCGTACCGAATGGAAAACCTTCGATGTAAACATCGGTAGCCTCATGGATAATGGCCAATTCGGAGTGCAAGAGCGTACCTAGCACTCTGATACGACCGGCCAATCTTTGAGAGGCGCTTCTCCAGCGACTGTCTGCCTCAAAACCAACCACCAGTAAGAAACATTTTGGAAGTTGTTTCAAAACGCTATTCGCATACCGCAAGAAAATCCAGGCCATTGGCAGGTACGTATTTGAAAGATGCGCCCACCGTAAGGATCACGATTGAATCTGTGGGAATGCCGATACGCCTCTTAGATTGGTCGCGCAGTTCAAGATCCGAAGTGTTTCCGCTCGTGAGAGCCTTCTGTTCAGGCAACGGTATAGGAACCGCTGCACATCTTGAACTGCATCGATGTATTGTCGTCCAGAGACCTTCAAGCGCTGATCCCCGGCAATTAACAACCAAGTCGGCAATAGACGTTCCAGTCCAAAATATTTGTGCTGCGTGATTTACGAGCAATACTGGCGGTCCGCCGTTCGTGCCATAAGCAGCCCCACAGATAACATCGGAAGGGTCAATGTGCAGTATGACGTACGTAGCTATATCCCTAGACAATGTTCTCAACCAAGACGCCTGACTGAGAAACGAGTCGTCTGGATTTGCCTCATACACCTTTCCTCCGCTTAGTGCTACCGCTTCGAGCAGCACAACTGGTATAGGTATTTCTTGCGAAAGAAGAGCAACATTATGGATTCGCTCTGCTGAATCATTTGTCATCCACCTGATGGCCATTGCGGTAAGACCACCAGCCGGAAGGGCTTCACCCAACACATGGAGACACACTTCCTTGCGGGTGGTTTTGGGAGGGGGAGCAGGCAGCAAATCGTTGTCCGTTGTGAGGCGAGAGGCAACGAATCGGATGTTCGCTTCAATCCGCGAAGATGACAGAATACGATTCTGCCTGGAGAGAATGTTAGCGGCTATATGTATGTATTTCAGTCCCTCTTCCAAATCCCCTCGTCGACTTTTCGATTCCCCGATGTCGAGAAACCAATCCGCTATCGCATCCGCGTAATCGAGTTTTGCCTGAATATCATTCATTGACTATTCCCATAATTTAAACCTTACAAGTAACCTGTTCAGCGAAGAAACCTGAATCTTACAAAGAGCCACGCCAAGGGTTGAGGAATCCAGTCTCGAGGAGCTAGAGTTGTTAGGACGTGAAGCGAGTAAATGCCGCTCAGAATTACCGCCAATGCCCCGACCCCGGTTGCCGCGAAGGGTGGCATTACGTACAACCCGCATAACACCACCGCGATTGAGGAGAGAAAAAGAAAGCCGATGTGATAGTTTTCTGTCGACCACCGAAATTCGCTCATATGTCGGACAATGGGATAAACAAAAATGGCATGAAACACGTACGATCCGAAGAACGCAATGCCCGCCCCCTTCAGGCCGAAAGAATTTATACAGATCCACGAAAGACCGACGTTCACGACGGTCCAAGCCAGCTCGGCCCAGAAGAAGATAGTCTGCTCGCCTTTTGCGACGATGATGTAGCCCATCGGCCAGGTGATCACCCTGAGCGCCGCGCCAAGACAGATCCAGCGGAGAACTTCCACCGCAGCTTGGAAATCGCTGCTATAAAATACCGTAGTAATTAACGGGGTGAATACGAGAGTGGCAAGTACTCCGGGTCCTGCCAAAAGTAGGCTGATGTGTGTCTGCTCGTTCACCAGGCGGTTACACAGGTCATTGTCTTGAGCGACCACAGTCAGCCGTGGATAAAAGTCAGCCCCCATTGCTTGTAAAATGAACCCCACATACAGCCCGCCCAAGGTCCAGGCAGCCTGATAGTATCCGGCTGCTTCCAGACTAACCATCCGGATGACCATCATCCTCACAGCGTAGGCGGCCCCCATCATCAGAAATCCGCTCGCCATGAACGCGAAGCCCAGCTTCAAGAGTGCGGCCGTCTCCTCCTTTATTTCCGACGCCGTCATCACGGGAGTCTGAATCTGCACCTTCCGGCTATACCACCATGAGATGACCACGGACATTGCGGCGACGGCAACCAGAGCGAATACCACCCCGTCTTCGTGCCAGAAATACACCAAAACGATGCTCGCCACTGTGCCGAAGGCAGCGCCGAACACACTCATCTTGGCAAGATCGGAGATGTGTCTCATGCCCTGTAGCAGAGCGCCTTGACCGGCGGAGACTAATCGGAACAATACGGCAAGTGACAGGAGCGCCACTGCAGCCGCACGTTCGTGGGTGCCAAAAGTGAGGTCAGAGATCTGCCACGAGAATGCGGCCAGAAGAACCGCGCCGATTATCCCTAATACAATGGATGCCCGCCGCAGCACGACGACCGTTCGCGCGATACGGTTCGTATTTCCCGATCCGGTTGCAGCGGCGATCTGACGCACACCGCTGCTGTTGATCCCCATGCCGGCAATGCTCTGCGCCAGATCGATGATCGACCCATAGACGCCCATCAATCCGAAGCCAGCCGGGCCGAGAAGCACCGCCATCGCTTTGGTTCGAATGATCCCAATGGCGATATTGATGGCCGATGAGCCGCCGATCAAAGCCGAAGACTTGAGAATCTGGCCGTAGCTGTTCTTCTCCCCTGTTTCGTCCGTCATCATGTGAGGCCTGTCTGTTGAGACACGTGCAATGGCTTGCATGGCTAAGAGAGCTTGTGCACCGCAGGATTGATATTGCTTAGGGAGGAGTGGCCCAGTTCTTAACTGATGTGGGAATATGTCCTGATCGGTCGTGCGGGGTTTCCGACAGCGACCGTGTTCTTCCCAAGATTGGAAATCACATTAGAACCCAAGCCGACGAGCGTTCGTTCTCCCACTTGAATATGTTCCCGTATCTTCACTCCTGATCCGATATAACATTCAGGCGCAATCGTGACAGATCCTGACAGGGACACATTCGAGCCGATACAGCAGTAATTCCCGATCACGCTGTCATGGGAGATCACAGAATTGGGAAGGACGATGCAATGATTGCCGATCTGAACTCCGCAGCTCGCAACGACGTTGGACATTAGCAGCGTGTTGTACCCGATTGTGGCGTCATTCGCTCGCCCCACTGAGGGATGAATAATGGTCGCAAAGCGAGACTTGTCGAGGCACAAATCGTCTATGATGGCCTTACGTCTCAAGTACCCGCTCGGGCTGCCAGGGACTGCGAGGACGTACGCACCCTCATACACGCCCAGCAATTCCCTGCCGCCCAATACTTTTATGCCGCAATAGTCTTTTCCGTGGACAGACTGATCATCGTCAAGAAATCCCACGATGTCCCATTCTGGTTGCATGCTATTGATGGCAAAGAACGGATATCAGTGCCTCTTTTGCGTTGCCGCCAAATGGAAAGAGCAGAAGCTTCTTAGACATTGTTTATCTGCCTTAATGACGGATTTCTACTTCTGTCTGAGCCATGCCTGTATAGAGTGGCAGAAGGATCACCGAGTCTCGAGCGGCTTCTGATTGCTTCAATGCCGGATGTCGAACTGTATGGAGGTTCTTGATGTGCATTCATGATGCCGCGGCGTGACGAGATGCCTGAATCCAGGAGGCGCTGCATCAGCTCATCGCGACTCACCGGTGGGATGTTCCAGTACTCTGACGGGATAGCTCTGCCAATTCCTTCTACAATAGGAGGGTTCATGAGGCGGCTCCAGCCACGAGATTTTCTTCAATTGTTCATGATACAGGGCGGCGAGCTGTTTTCCGCTGTCCAGGAATCCGGGCAATCTCTTGAGTTGTTCGATCCCTATGGCGGCCTGAATGTCGGTCATTCGGTAGTTAAATCCCGTCGTGACATACTCTTCGAAAATGATCTTGCCGGCACTATGCCTCACCGTATCCGGCACGCTCATGGCGTGTTGCCGCAGTAGACGAAACTTCGCGTCATATTGGGGATTGGAGGTGGTAATCATTCCTCCGTCGCCGGTAGCAACGATTTTCCGGGGATGGAATGAGAAGCATGCGATGTCGCCATGGGGCTTGCCGATCCTTTCCCATTGCCCGGCAATCTCGATTTCACTTCCGATCGCGCAGGCCGCATCTTCGATCACAGGCAGCTGGAATTCATCGGCGAGGGACAGAATGGACGGTAACTCGCAGGGCATTCCCATTTGATGCACCGGCAGGATGGCCGCGACCCGTCCCATCTCACTTCGTTTGCCGACCCTGCACCGTGGCTACGAGATGGCCTAGAGGGGACTCGCCGACGGCGAGTCGGGCGACATCTCGATAGTAGAGCTTCCCGTCGACTGCATCGCATTGCTCGCGCAAACACTGCTCCAGTAATTTTCGGCGACATATTGTAGGTGTGGGGGTCGATGTCGACAAAGACCGGCTCAGCGCCGCAATACCGGATCGCATTCGCTGTGGCGATGAAGGAGTGGCTGACCGTCATGACCACATCTCCCGGCTTTACGCCGACGGCGAGAAGCGCGAGGTGCAGGGCGGTCGTGCAGCTCGACACGGCGCAAGCGTACGGCGCTCCAACGTAAGTGGCGAAGGCCTCCTCAAATTGCTTGACCTTCGGGCCTTGCGTCAGCCAACCAGAAAGGAGGACCTCTCTGACTGCAGCGGCTTCTTCTTCTCCAAGAAAGGGTTTAGCAATTGGAATCATCTGTTTTCTGCCTCGACAATACAGTTTCCTCGCATTCCCGCAGACGCTGCCTATGCCACGCTATCCTTGGCTGCCCACAGAACGTTCTTTTCGCCAGGCGATCAGACGCTTCAACCCCTCTTCTACGCTGACCTTTGCCTTGAAGCCGAGCAGGTCTTCTGCTTTCTTGGTGTCGGCCAGCCGACGCGGAACCGGATTGATCGCGCGCGCGGGGAGAAACTCCGGCTTCAGGACAGATCCCGTGACCTTGAGGACCGCTGTAAGGAGTCCCAGGAGGCTTGTCTCGATCCCGCTTGCGACGTTGAACACCTCGTCGGTGATCTCGGATTCCATCGCGGTGATATTGGCATCCGTCACATCATCGATATACACAAGATCCATGGTCTGAGAGGCCGTCTCCATAAATTACAGGAGGCTCACCGGCAGCAATCTTGTCCAGCCATCGAATGAGGACTTCCGTATACTTTCCGTGAATGTCCATGCGCGGTCCGTACACATTGAAGTAGCGCAGTGCGACATACTGCAAACCGTACATGTCTGCAAACGAACGGGCCATCCCCTCGCCTGCCATCTTGGCCGTTCCATAGAGGGTCCGATTATTGAAAGCATGATGATTTTCACTGGTGGGGAACACATCAGCCAATCCATACACGGAGGCCGAGGAAGCATAGACAAGTCTGCCGACTTTCTGCTCCGCCACAGTTTGGAGCACATTGTGGGTGCCGACCAGCATCACCTCCATCGCCTCCCGCGGATTGTCGGCACAGGCGGTAATTCTCAATGCGGCCATATGAAAGATTCCGTCCACGCCGGTCGCGAGTTCCCTCAACAGATCGAGGTCACGAATGTCCCCCTTCACCAGTCTGACGCGTCGATCCTTCAGCGCAGATTCGATATTGTGCATGCTTCCCCGGACGAAATTATCGAGCAAGATGATCTCAGAAGCCCCTTTCGCCAGGAGCCGATCAGTAATATGGGACCCCATCAATCCCGCTCCGCCCGTGATCAAAAACCGATTGCCTTCGATTTGCATGGTTGTTCCTCAAAGCTATTCGCGACAGATTTGGGCTGTCTCAGCTCAATGCACTGATGGACTTGACGGAAAGAGACTTCAGAACCTCCGTCGCCACTCTCTCCTGCTGGTCCGGGGTGAGCCCGGGGAACATCGGAAGCGACAAGATATGGGCCGCTGACTTCTCGGCAATAGGAAAGTCGCCAATCCGGAAACCAAGTTCTTCGTAAGCCTTTGTCAGGTGAAGTGCGATCGGATAGTGAATGCCCGTACCGATGCCGGTCTCATTCAAATGCTTCTGGAGCTGCGCCCGATCGTCTACCTGCAATACATACAGGTGGTACACTGATCGAGACCAGTCCGGCTGATAGGGCAGGGTGACGACGTTTTCGGCACCCGCAAATAGTTTGTCGTAACGTTCCGCCATCTCTCTACGCTGGTCATTCCACTGCTTCAACCGGCGCAATTTCACTTGAAGGAAGCCGGCCTGGATGGCGTCAAGGCGGCCGTTGTAGCCTTCGATGTCGTGAAAATACTTCTTTGATTGCCCATGGTCGCGCAAGAGTCGGCATGTCTGCGCGATCCCATCGTCGTTGGTCGTGACCGCCCCCGCTTCTCCGCAGGCGCCGAGATTTTTGCCGGGATAAAAACTGAATGCGGCGGCGTGTCCCATCGAGCCGGCTTTGCACCAACGGTTGTCCGTACCGGAGAAATACTCCGCCCCTTGCGCCTGACAGGCATCTTCAATCACCTTCAGATTGTACCGGGCAGCCAGATCAAGGATGGGGTCCATCTCGGCCATCTGGCCATAGAGATGCACGGGGACTACAGCAGCGATCGGACAACCGGTTTCCCTGTGGAAGGCGCGCTTCTGCGCAGCATCCCACCGACACTGTGTTTCCAGATACCGGCGCAGCATGAGGGGATCGATCGTATACGTTCGTTCATCGACATCGACAAAGTCAGGGCGGGCGCCTGCCTGGGAAATGGCTTCCGTCGTGGCGATAAACGTATTGGGAACCGTGATCACGATGTCACCGGACCTCACACCGGCGGCAATCAAGGCAAATCGAAGGGCGTCGGTACCGCTGCCGACCCCGACGCAGAATCCGGCATCGCAGAATCGGGCGAAGTCCTCTTCGAACCCTTGCACCATCGGCCCGCCGATAAATCCAGCGTTTTTCAGAGCGGCCTTCAGCACTTCGACCAATTCGTCTTGCAACTCCCGATGAACCGTGACCAAATCCAGAAACGGAATGTTTTCGTTCGTCATCGCTGTCCCCCTGATTCGAAATATCGCACTACCCTGCCTGGATTCCCCGAAACGACCGCATGCGCCGGCACATCTCTCGTGACGACCGCGCCGGCCCCGATCAGCGCGTGTTCCCCGATCACCACATTGGCAAGAATCGTCGCGCCGGACCCGATCGATGCGCCCTGCTTCACCAAGGTTGTTTCCACTTTCCAATCCGCCTCGGTCTGTAGAGCACCCGCTCCAGTGGTCGCGCGAGGGAAGGTATCGTTCACAAACGTGACATTATGTCCGATAAAAACCTCATCTTCGATCGTCACGCCCTCGCAGATGAAAGTATGGCTCGAAACTTTGCACCGTTTCCCGACCTTGGCATTCTTCTGAATTTCCACGAAAGCCCCGATTTTGGTGTCGTCGCCGATTTCACACCCATAGAGGTTGACGAATTTGGAAAATTTCACATTGTTCCCGACCTTGACATCGGGTGCGATGCAGCAAAAAATGCCCGTTGCTTGTCCTGATTTGGCTTGTCCTGATTTGCCGTTTGAAGACCTGACAGGCGCACTATGATTCCCATTTCGCGTCGACAGTTCGTTGGCTTCGAGCAAACCTGGCGGAGGCTTGTGCTTATCCAAGATTCTTCCGTTACGTAGGCGCAAATCCGTCCTCTTCATCTATGCCTCCAACGGCTTAGGGGTTATCAACCGTTACAATGCCTGACGCATGCTGTAGGACGGAACAACGGTTCCACAGCCGGCTTTCCCTGACAACTGATCCTCTCGGTATGGTTGAGCCACTGCAGGAAGGTTTCAACGGTCAATTGCTGAGACCAACACGTTGGCGCAACTGACACAACTAGGAGAGGTTATCTTGGTGCTTGTTCGTATGAGGCTCCTCTGCCATACGAACCGGCATATTCGCTCATGTAGTACGGCATTGTTTGATGCTCAACCCCATTGAGAACGACACAGACCTCGGAGGCCTGCCCAAGCATCGCGAGCGCTTGTTGCACGGCACGCTTTGGCGTCGTGCCCGACCGAATCACCAGAATGAGAACATCCGCCAGGCTCGCCAGGATTCCCATGGTGGCACTCGGGAGTATCGGAGCGCAATTAAGAATCACAAAATCAAACTGTGTTCGTAACTTCGGCAATAGGGCGCTGAGTTGCTGAATCCTCGTCAGTTCCTTGTGGTCGTCACTCCATCCTCCCACCGATATGATCGAACATGGGGCCTCATCGATGGCGGATAAGCAGTCTTCCAGCCCGGCCTGGCCATCCAACAATTGGATCAATCCGGCTCGAGCAGGTACGGTCACATAGTGGTGAAGGGCCGGGCATCGAAAATCGCAATCGATGAGCAATGTCCTTTTGCCCAGATCTCGAGCGAGTGTATATCCAAGATTCACGACGGTCGTCGTTTTGCCTTCTCCCTTCAACGCACTCGATACCGTAATGATGGTCGATCCGCCTTCGCTGGTCGACAAGACCACCTTGGTTGCAATCATGCGGTAGGGTTCGACGGCAATCGAACCCGGTTGCCACTTGGTGACAAGATTGAGGTTGGGCGTGAATGATACCTCTCGGTTTGCCGAAGTAAACCATGATGGATAGGCCCAACTTCGTCTTTCAGTAGGCGAACGGGAAAGACCGTTGGCGTTCGAGCGGTTGGCCGGCTCCTGTGCCTGAAGACGCGGATGCATGGTGAAGAAATTGGGGATAATCCCCAGCAATCGTATTCCCCACAATTTCTCCACCTCTTCTCGTCGTTTGAACGTCGGATTCACTTGATCGAGTCCTATGGCCAAACCTACTCCAAGGCCGGCACTCCCTAACAAGCCCAAAATCATAACCACCAATCGATTTGGTTTCTCCGGCTTCTGAGGTAGATTCGCCGGGTCCAGCACACGGATCTGTTCTCCCTGCTGACGCTTTTCCAGGTTTTCCGCCACGCGGGCGTTCAATCGTTTGTCCAGCAATGCTTGGTAGTTCTTCTGCATGTTGTCGTAGTCACGGACCAGGATCATTAATTGTTGTTCACGCGTCGGCGTACGTTCGACTCTGCCTTCAAGTTCCCTCATTTCCCGAATGATTCTGGCTTCCTTCGCCTTGAGGTTGGTGATGTCCAGCCTGGACTCGTCCATCTGTCCCAAAAGCTTCTGGAGCTGTGGATCGGACACTCTCCCTGGATTCTCGCTGGAATCCGGATGAGGTTCCTCTGTCTGGGAAAGCTTCTTCTCGGCCGTCTGAGCTCGTTCAGCCATCTGAGCTTGTAGTTCTTTAATTTCGTCTTTCAGGAAGATGACATCCGGGTATGTGTTCTTGTAGGTCGCCATCAATGTGGCAAGTTGCTTTTGAAGCTCGCTCAAGCGAACGGCCAGGGGATCTTGAACGGACTGATCCCTCATCCGAGACATCGGACGACCGGCAGTACTGTCTCTCATTTCATACTGCTCATACTGCGCCACAGCCTTTTCAAAGAGGCTCCGCCGCGCAGTGAGACTATGGATTGCCTCTACGGTCGTGTTGAGTTCCGTTTGTAGACGATCCAATGTTCTGAGGGTTGCTTCCTTCTGCTCCGGAAGCTCTGTCACATAGCGTGTTTTATATTCGCTGATGGCGCGCTCTTTCTCCTCCAACATCTTTTTTGCATCATGCAGTTCTTGCTCGAGAAAGTCCGAGACTCCTGTTACGAGCTGTTCACGAGCTCTGAAGTTCTCCTCGACAAATAACTCCGAGAGCTTCTCCGTCACCTTCATGGCCGTCATAGGATCTTCGTGGGCAAATGAAATAGAGAGCGCCTCGACACTCTTGCCCCATGAGCTGGGAGTGCCTACGGTCTCTACTTTGATCATTTTGCGCAATGTCTCAATGGCCGACTCGAGACCTTCCCGTCTGACCTGCCCTTCATAAAGTTTATATTCGTCCAAAACTTTACTGAGGAAAGTCCGGCTCATGACCTGTTGCTGAATAGTCGTGAGCCGCTGTTCGATGCTCGCCCCTCCGATTCCCTTGACGTAGTCCTCGGGGATCTTCTGATTTTCAATGAGTATCAGGGTGCTGGAGCGATAACTTCTCGGCAGGACTACGCACAAGATCGCGGCAATGGCGACCCCTGCCACAATAGAGCCGAGCACGACCCATTTCCGACGAACGATATTCCCCCAATATTCCTGGATCAGCACCGACAAAGGCTCTGCCTGGAGTCCGGGATCAGCCTGTGACTCGATTTCGTTCGTGCTCATTTCTTTTCCGCCACTAGGTTGAGTTGAACCATATTCCGGCCAAATAGGAATTCTCTGGGACACAAAGGTTTGTTTGAGTTGCCTGTACGCATGCAGATCAACGTCGCTTCAATTCCTCTAATCTAGTACCGCGTGGCCGAGAACCCGGGTATTATCCATTTACCTGCTTTGAGTGCTTCATTTCATCGGGTCATTCTTCCTCTACTCAATAGAAAGCCTGAGCAAGACTCAGCTGGGCGACATGCTTGTCGTACGCAAAATGGGTTCCTCCGAATACGTTATCAACGTTTTGGTAAGTATAGATCAGCGTAATAAACATTTTCTGGGTGGCCCGATACTGCAAACCAGTCGCTCCTCCCACAGTGGTCCATGAGAGGGCGGCTCCTGAACTCGACCCATACTCGTCGGCGACGCCATAGTTCGCTCCAAGCAGACCGGCCAAATCACGGATTGGAGTATTGTGAATCATGTTGAACGACACCGTGTGATTGAGCATAGCCGCCCCTTGGGACTGAAACGACGGAGTAATACCGGACCGGTATGCGAAAGTAATAACCGTCGTAGGATCCTTCCAGGAAATGGCGAGACTACCGATTGGTGCAATCACCGAGGAGAATCGCACCCCGTTTGATTCCCCCGACAGCACCTGTGCTCCACCGGTTGCGTTGAGGGTAATGGTAGGAGTCAACTGGTGAATCCAGCCCAGGCTACCGCCCTTTGCGCTAAATGCCCCCTGTTCACCTTGGTCAAATTCGTTACCAATAAAGTCTACCGTCACGGAGTCATAAAAAGAGATCTGCGACTTGATACCTGCGGTATAGGCCTGAGCGTCTTGGCTAATCAGGGTAGCCGCCTGTGGGACTTGCGATTCCCCATAGTGGATAAAACTGTTCCTATAGCTCCCGGTCAAATTGTCGGTCTTGTTGAGCGGAAACTCAAATACGGTGTTGACGCTATTGGAAGTTGTATTGATACGATATGCCTGAAAACCTGCCACCAAGGGATTGGCCTGTACTCCTAATGGGCCTCCTGTAAGAAACGCGGGGGGCTGAGGGCTATAAAAAAATGTATCGGACACCGTCCACCTTGCTCCCGGCCTCCATCGACTCAACAGATCGCTCATGTCCAGAACCACGCCGGCATTCGCGCCCACATAATTCAGTCCCGTATTGTTCACATAATAACTGCCGACCGCTCCCACGACTGCGTTCACCTTCACCAGGTTTTCATGATCGGTATATAACCCTCTGACTTGAGGTACGACCGTCGTGACAAAATCTTCTGGAGTGAGTCCTTGAAGCTGGCTCTTGGGCGCAAAATACACATTACTGTCGTATCGCTCAGAAACCTGGACCGAGGGGACAACGTGCAACCCCTCTACTACTCGAATCGAACTGGGGTCGGTCGCCCCGCCAAACGCTGTTCCTGGAACAATCGGCATTCCTCCGCCCATTCCGCCCATCTGTGCCTGACTTATCGAACACAATCCAATGCCCATTCCAAGCATGACGCTTGCCATATGCGCAAGAATCCAACTTCCACGCAACTACGGCACCGCGATGACATCGCCGCTCAGTAGAATAAAATTTCCCGGCACGGCGGTGCCCTTTAGAATGTCGTCATAGCGCACCGGAATTTCGATCTGGTGTTTCTCTTCATGCCCTTCGGGGCCAGTGCTGACATTGCGCAACACCTTGATCTTGTTCTTGTTCGCAAAGGGTGCGAAACCGCCGGCCAGCGCTATGCCCTGCATCACGTTGGCATAGGACTTCAGCGGGTACTTCCCCGGCTTTCCGACTTCTCCCAAAACGTAGATGAAATAGCTGTTTACTTCTTTTACTTGAACCGTGACGATCGGCGACGAGATGTATTCCGTAAGCCGCTCAGCGATGCGTTTCGCCAGCACATTGGCAGTAAGACCGGCTGCCGGCACATCCCCGATAAGCGGCAGGGTGATCGTGCCATCCGGACGAATCGTCACCTCACCCGATAAGTCCGAACTCTTCCAGACCGTTACTTTCAGCACGTCCTCCGGACCGAGAAAAAACTCCGACGGTGCGATCAAGTCGCTTTTGTAATTCGCCTTCTCTTTGGCGCATCCCACCACCCCGAGCACTACAGGGACGACAAGAATCCAGCTGAAAAAGGTCCACATCCTTTGCCTACTCCCGGCTACTACCATCATCGATTCGCTCTAACAGTCTCCCCTCACATCTCTGATCAAGGCTGCTCGAAGCGTCGCATAATCGAGCGTGAGCTCGGCAAATTGTTTTTTCAGCCGTCGATTCTCGTCCTCTAATGAACGTACCCGCTCCTTATCGTCCGGTTGTCGCTCATTGGCAAACTTCACCCGCCACCGGTAGAGGGTGCTGATGGAAATCCCATACCGACGTGAAATCTCACGGGCCATCTGACCGGCGTCAAGTTCCGAGACCATGACTTTTATCTGATCTCGGGTAAAGCGGGGTTTGGGCATTGAGGGGAGGAAGAAGGGTTCACTGCACAGGTGCGACCTCGTCGGTTCCTATGTGGATGAGCGCAGCTCGCTGAAGGAGGGAGGCGCGGATCACCAGCCCATGGTGAGTCGCTCGCCGTACCAGTTGGCCACGGAGGCCGACAAACGGACCTCGTATCACCTCTACCCATGCGCCTTCGGTAGAATAATCGCACGGCTCCATTGTGCTATCAGCCGAGGAAACCTTTTGGAGGGCAACGATCTCCTCGGAAGGAATGGGTTCGGGTTTCAGGGACCCGACGATACGGACGATGCCCGGTGTCGTGAGAACAGCAAGGCTATCGGTCAAAGCAAACCTAGCGAAGCAATACCCGGTAAACAACGGTAATGTTGTCCATACTTTACGATCAGACCATTGGCGGCATTGCTTGGTCAATGGAAGCAACGGTTCGATCCCGACTGATAGCAGCCTATTTCGAACCTGTATCTCGTGGCGAGAATGTGTCTGAAGGGCATACCACTGAGAATCGTTCGCCGGCATAGTTGTCCCTTCGTGCTACCGAGTTGATTGTGCCTGATAGAGACGGGCATAGCTTCGCCACGTGAGTCCCAACCTTCTTTTCAGCATTATGGTGGCGGGCCCGATGGTGCAGGGCCAGATGGTAGAGCGCTACGTATTTAAGAAGCATACGTACATAGAAACAATAGAGCTGAATGTCAAGTTATATTAGGGCTTAACAGCTAGGCATCCTAACCTTGAGGAAGGTATGTACATCTAAAACGGTGCCCTCTGCGACAACCCGGTTCTAAGCTGAACGCCGGATCTCAGCTCAGGAGTGAAGCAATTCGGATGCCCTAGTAGAACCCCTTGATTTTATTACGCTCGTAATGCACAATTGAAAGAGATCTGGCTCGATTGTTTCATTGTGTTACAATCCCGCTGAGTATCATGATCGTGTACAAAAAGAATGGACTTCCGCCACGCCTTCGTGAGTGCCCATGCGATCACCTTGATATTTCGCTATTTTTTTGATGGGGCCGAATGTCCCATAGCCTAGGGGCAAAAGGCAGTGGCGAATTCTTATGTCCAGAAAGTGGACAGATCCGAATGGACCCTTGGCTAAAACCTGAGTCGCTCCACAGTTCTCAATCGTCGACACACGGCATGTTTGGGTCATGGAGACAGCTAGGCCGGCCTTGGAGGGGGTTTCCTAGGGAAGGACGAATCTCAACACGAAACAGTCTGCCTACACCACGTTCCGGTTGGGACTGAAGTAGAACTGAGCGTCGCCAGCTCACATGTCCAGGAGACGCGCTCACCACATGAGGGGGGCCCCGCCTCAGAGGTCTCGGCGATTGAGAAATTCTTACGGAACAGGTATCCTCTCCGGAGGGCACGAGCTTTTCTAGGTTGTATGCCCGCAGTTTTCTGTACAACGTCGTTCGACTCACTTCCAGGTCGCACGCCACACGGGTCAAATTCCCTTGATGCAGACCGATTGCCTTGACGATCAGCTCCACTTCATCCGGCGGTACGCCGCTCGTAAGGAAGCCAGGGAGTCTCAACCTGGGTTTTTCCGCAGCCTGCTAGACCTTCTCAGATGCCAGCCGGAGACCGATTTCGTCGAGATGTCTCAAAAGATCCCCCGGATCTTGGTACACTCGGTAGGCCCCGGCTCGCTCCAGTTCGTCTTGTCCATAGCCTCCAGACAAGAGGCCGACCGAGAGAGCTGACGCTCGTCGAGCCGCCAACAAATCCCAGACGCTGTCGCCCACGATGACACAACGACTCATCGGCACATTCAACCGCTTCCCTGCCTCTAAAAAAAGATCGGGATCTGGTTTTGCGAACCGAACGTCGTCTCGCGTGACAATAGGTACACCGGCAGGGAGTTTCAATAGCTGGAGCGCATGGCGGGCGTTCTCCATCCGTCCGCTCGTCGCGATGGCGTAGGGAATTCGATGGGTGGTCAACGTAATCAGAAGATCATGCGTGCCAGGCAAGACACGAAGGGAAGGTGCTTGCCTGGCATAGGCCTCTCGGTGAACCTGCTGGATCTGTTTCGTTTCGTTTTGAGAGACAGACCGGCCGGTTTCACGCAGCAATGCATGGAGCATCAGGCCACCGCTCATACCGATCTGGCGATGAATGCGCCAGACGGGCAGTTCAATACCGACCGCCTGTGTCGCCTCTCGCCAGGCCAACACATGCTGATACACGCTGTCTACCAGTGTTCCGTCCAGATCGAACAAGAACGCCAACACATCGGAATCGGAACGGGCGGCCACGAGGATCAACGCTCCAGCTTGGCGTCCATCGTGATCGTTGTGTTCAAAAGCCGCGAAATGGGACAACCGGTCTTGGCCGCTTGTGTGGCCTTGTTCCAGGCCGCTTCATCGGCTTTGGGGACTTTGCCCTTCACATTCAGATGCACGCCGGTCACGGTCCATCCGGCATCTGTCTTATCGAAGGTGACCGTGGCCGTCGTTTCCAGTTTTTCCGCAGCCAGGCCGGCTTCGCCCAATTGGGCCGAGAGCGCCATTGAAAAACAACCGGCATGTGCGGCTGCGACGAGTTCTTCGGGATTTGTCCCTTTGCCGTTCTCGAACCTGGTGGAAAACGAGTATTGGGTTTGTGACAAGACCCCGCTCTCTGTAGACACGGTACCCTTGCCGGTTTTCAAATCGCCTTGCCATATCGCAGATCCAGTGCGTTTCATAATACCCCCATAAAGTGAAATTGAATGATGACTTCAGCCGATTTGTTTTTGGACCATCTCCTCAAGTTGTGCAAGAAACAGCCGCTGCCCTAGAAGGATCTTCCGATGCGCGGTCGAATTCGCTAGAGATGGATCCCCGTGCTCAGTTTTTTTGCCATGCTGTGACTTATGCAGAACGGGATCACAATTCCAATACAACAATTCGAAGCGGGACAGCGGACCTTATGCCGCCGCCTGGGCAGGCTGTGAATGATCGCGCGCCCGACGCGTTCTCAAGCGCCAACCCAGAGCAACCATCAAGATGCCGAACACAACGGCATAGGCGCCGAGATACCAGACCAATCCTATCGCCCCCGCATCAGGAAAGAAGACAAGGAGAAAGCCGAGGACCATCGACAAGAGACCGGAAAGTGCCAACAACCATTCACCCTCTATTTCTTTGCGCAGCTTCACCGCAGCCGCAATTTGTAATCCCCCAGTAATGAGCGCCCAGGCCGAAACCACGTAGACCAACGCAAGCGCGGTGATGCCGGGCCATACAAAGCTGATGGCGGCCGCCCCAATGCCGGCGATGCCCGACAGCAGCAGAGCCCACCAAGGCTTCTGTCGATTGGTGTGCCGCCATGCGGCTATGAGGTTGAAGACTCCATCGAAGAAGGCATAGGCTCCGAACAGATAGACGAGCGCGAGCAAGGTGGCAACCGGCATGAAGAACGCGACGATGCCGAGAAGAATCCCGAGCAACCCACGGAGTGCGATCGCCCACCATCTCATAGGAAGTTTAACCAGCTCATCTTCGTGTAGGATCGCAGCAGGCACCATAAAGAGGAGCATACCGGTCCTACGTCCGTGATGAGACTGGTGAATCCCCCAGTTGTTTGTGCTTCATATGAACGAGATATGCGGAGAAGATGCGTGTCTTCCCAGGATCGTCCACTCTGATCCTGGGACTGACATCCATTTCGTAACCTCCTCGAATGATAGACGCCCAGAGCCTGCGCCTGCTTCAGCGGGCAAATCTTACCCTAGTCTATTTATCATCAAATATGGTACCGTGCCGCGTCGCACCCTGGCCCACATGATTCATGAACGCTTCTACTGCAACCGCCGATACGCTGCTGCGACAAGCCTGGCCGCGAGCTTCGCGCGGCCAGCGGGCGGGCTCGCCCCTCGCGACCTCGACATACTATTTCAAGTATGCCTCGGCCCCTCGGGGCTCCACGCGCCCGTCTCGCTTGGCGTCTTGGCGGTTTCGTCGCGAATCGTCATGAATCATGTGGGCTAGTCGTCACATCATCTACAGCGGGCTAATCTCATGAGGCGTGCGTGGATTCTCACTGGCGGTGTCGTGTCGTTGATACTCGTCGCCGTGGTGTGTATTCCGAGACATCTCTCCTCGGCGCCACGGCCCGTCGCGATATCAGCCACCTTTCACGCCGGCGTCGAACAAGGCAGCTTGGTGCTTCGCGGTTCCTTGCCCAATGAACGGAGCAAGGCCACGATTCTTGAGCAAGCTCAGACATTTTCCGCCAAAACGAGAATGCGTGTGATCGACCAGATTACAGTTGATAAGCAGGTCAAGGCGGCTGTATGGGTGGACACGGTTCCGCAACTCTTGCCGATCTTGGGCTTAATGGTCGAGCGGGGTTCAATCATCATCGATGGTCGTTCGCTGGTGGTCAGCGGTCAAGTTTCCGGCCATCGCGAGAAGGCTGAGGTATTACAAACCGTGGCGCCGGCGATACGAGCGGGCTTAAGAATTGAAGACCGTGTGGTGGTGGCGCCGACGACATCAGCTTCTTCCGCCGCCGTTCCTCTGTCGGCGCTCCAGCTGTTGCTGAACCAGGTCCTGGCGAAATCCTCGATCGAGTTTGAGCCCAAGAGCGCCACGATCACGGTCAAAGGACAGATGGTACTGGATCAAATCATCGCGCTCTTACGAAGAGCTCCCACCACATCGATTGAAATCGCGGGCCATACCGATAATACCGGAGAGGCGGGGGAGAACATGCAGTTGAGCCGGCGTCGCGCCGAAGCGGTCAAGCAATACTTGACCAGTCACGGACTCACGAATCCGTTGACCGCAATCGGCTATGGTTCGACGCGCCCCCTCTCCCGTGGGAAACAGCAATCAGGTCTCCAACGGAACGAACGGATCGAATTACTGATGTAAGGACGGAATGACGTATGATCACCCTGATGAGCCAGATGGTCGGATGTCTCCTTATCGCGGCAGGAATCGGTGCCGCGGTCGGCTGGTTGTTGCGAGGGCTCCCAAAGAATGCGGTCGAGCAACCATACGAGGATCTTGCCAATCTGTTGCGAACCAAGGAACAGGCGCTGGAGACGACGTCACACGATTTAAAGGTGAAGACCTCCGGGATGCAGATTCTCGAGCAGAAATTCATGTCGTCCGAGACCTTGTACTCCTCAGCCCAACGTGAGCTCACCGCGCGCGGCGAACGGCTGAAGGCGCTTGAAGCAGAATTGGCCTCACGATCGAAACGGCTGGCGGACTTGGAAGCTGAAGGAGTTGCGGCGCGCCGACGCGAGAGCGAGTTCGATGCGATCGCAGCCGCTCGGGCTGAAGAACTCCGAGGCGCGCAACAGGCCTGTCGGACCGCCGACCAAGCGCGCGACGTCATGGAGCAGGAAATCCGTGTCTTGCGGGAGCATATCGCTCAACTCAACGACGGGCTCGCCGACCGGGACAAAATCCGAGCCCGCCTTGAGAAGCTGGAGTCGGCGCAGGGCCGGGTTCATCAGCTGGAGATCGAACTGAGCGATCGTGAAGCCACCCATCGCGGCACGATTCAGCAGCTTGAAGGGTCCATCGCCGAGCGAGACCGCCGAATCGGCGAGTTTGACACGATCGCAGCCGCTCGGGCTGAAGAACTCCGAGGCGCGCAACAGGATTGTGGCGCCGCCGACCAAGCGCGCGCGGTCATGGAGCAGGAAATCCAGGTCCTGCGGGAGCACATCGCCCAGCTCAACGAAGGCCTCGCCGATCGGGACCGACTCCGTGCCCAGGTTGAGAAGCTGGGGTCGGTTCAAGGCCGCGTCCATCAGTTGGAGATGGAACTGAGTGATCGCGAAGCCGCCCATCGTGGCACGATCCAGCAGCTCGAACGGTCCATCGCCGAACGAGACCGCCGTATCGAAGAGCTGGTGCCGGTCACTCACCTCCTTCGTGAGAAGGAGTCAGAGATCAAAGAGGGTGAAAGAATATACGCGCGCACCGTTCAAGAACATGAGGTGGAAGTCGCAAAGCTCCAAGAACAATGCGCCGCACAGGAACACCTCCGCGCGCAACATCTGCTCGATGAGCAACATCTGCATGAACGAGACGAACAGATGGCGAGCCTCCACCGTCAGCTGCATGACCTTCAAGCGGAGCGTGAAAGCCTATTACGAGAGGTGCAGTGTATTCCCGGGAAAGACGAGCATATCGATCGCTTGCAACAACGCCTTAAAGAAATGCGGGCTGCGCTTCGCGCCAAAGTACCAACTCCAGCAACCATCATGCCTCGTCAGCCGCGACAGAATGGAGCCGAGGCCAATTCCCAAGCAGGCCAGCCCAAGGTGGGTAAGGGCATTCAGGAAGATGATCTCAAAAAGATCTCTGGGATCGGGTCTGTCTTCGCACAGACTCTCAATAAGATGGGCACCCGTACATTTATCCAGATTGCTCGTTGGAAACCAGAAGATATTGCGAAGATCGCCAAGAAGCTCGACACCGAACCCGAGCGCATTAAACGGGATAATTGGATCGCTGACGCCAAGAAGCAACACTACCGAAAATACGGCGAACGGCTCTAGCAGGCTGCGGGAAAACTGGATTTGTGTGCTTCGACAAGCTCAGCACGAAAGGAAACATCTCGCCCCTCAGTATTCTGGCATGTCGAAACATCCTCTGACAGGCCTTCCTCGGCAAGCGTCTTTTCGAAGACAGGATCGAGTTTCGCACGCTCCCTAGCCAAGCGGTCTCGGTCCAGCCGGGCGGGTTTTTCCTCCACTGCCGCCTGAATGGCTTGACTCCGACTAGGAAAGGCGGCTTGCTCGGTGGCGGACATGATTGTCATCTAACTATTGAATATACTGACCGGCATAGTACGCAGATACCGCGTGCCAACTCCCGCGCGGTTCTTGTAATGGTTCATGGGCTTGTCACCTCTTATCCACAACGCAGCGTTGGCGTGGTATGCAGACCGTCCTAATTCCGTTATAGCTGCGAAGGACTCAACCCTTGGATCAGCGCGTCGGCTGGGCTTCGGACACCTTTGCCGCTTCGATTGAGGACGGGTGGCATATTCTCAGCCGATTCGTTATCTCCGTCAAGCACCTCCTAGCTAGACCGCATCCTCCAACGTTTGACTTCCCTCCCCCATCTCCATAGAATCCTTCGCCATGGCTTCGTCCTTCGTTCACCTTCATCTCCACACCCAATTCAGTCTCCTCGACGGCGCAAATCAAATTGGGCCGCTGATCCAACAGATTAAATCGTTCAACCAGCCGGCTGTGGCGATGACGGACCATGGCAACATGTTCGGCGCGGTCGAGTTTTATCGCAAAGCCAAAGAGGCCGGCGTCAAGCCGATCATCGGCTGTGAGGCCTACATGGCACTCGGCAGTCGACATGCCAAGAAGGACAGCGGCCTCGCGCATAATGATTACTATCATCTGATTCTCCTCGCAAGAAATCTGACCGGCTACCAGAATCTCATCAAGATTGTAAGTAAAGGATATCTTGAAGGATTCTACTATAAGCCTCGAATTGATAAGGAGTTGTTAAAGTCACATCACGATGGAATCATCGCCCTGTCCGGCTGCCTGAGCGGCGAAATTCCCTATCTGATCGGCCAAAAAGATATGGATGGCGCAATGACGGTTGCCGGTGAATTTCAGGAGATCTTTGGGAAGGATCATTTCTATCTCGAGGTGCAAGCGAATGGGCTCGATCATCAGCGGGTGGCCAATGTCGGCTTGATGGAAATTCACAAGAAACTCGGGATTCCGATGGCGGGGACGAATGATTGTCACTACCTGAAGAAGGATGACGCGCGGCCGCATGAGCTGATGCTGTGCCTCCAGACGGGAAAGACGGTCAGCGATCCAAACCGGATGAAGTTCGACACGGATCAACTGTATGTCAAATCAACGGACGAAATCGCTCCGTCGTTCGCAGAATTTCCCGGCGCCGTGACGAATACCTGCCGCATCGCCGACCATTGTGAGCTCGATCTCCCGCTCAACAAAACCCATCTCCCGCAATATCGTATTCCGGAAGGGTTCAAAGACCGCGAATCGTACCTGGAACACCTCGCGCTGGCCGGACTGAAAGACCGGCTAAGGGAACGGCCAAGCCGGGTCGCTTCCGCTGTCTACGATCAGCGCCTCCGGGAAGAACTCATGGTCATCTGTTCGATGGGGTTTGCCGGCTACTTCCTCATCGTCTGGGATATCATCCGATTTGCCCGGTCGCGAGGTATCCCAGTGGGACCAGGTCGCGGCTCTGCGGCGGGCAGTCTCGCCGCTTATGCCTTACGCATTACCGACCTTGATCCATTGGTGTATACCCTCTTGTTCGAGCGGTTCTTAAACCCTGAACGGGTCTCCCTGCCCGACATCGACATGGATTTCTGCATGGACCGCCGGGGAGAGGTGATCAACTATGTGGTGGAGAAGTACGGCGCCGACCACGTCGCGCAGATCATCACGTTCGGAACACTCGGCGCCAAGGCGGCGATCCGCGATGTGGGCCGTGTGCTGGAGATGTCGTACGCGGATGCCGACAAGGTGGCCAAGCTCATCCCGAATCAATTGAACATCACGTTGCAACAGGCCTTGGAGACCGAGCCTCGCCTGCGGGAACTGGTTGAGACGGACCCCAAGGTGAAAGAGCTCATGGCCAACGCGCAATCGTTGGAAGGCCTGGCTCGTCATGCGTCAACCCATGCGGCCGGCGTCGTGATCTCCGAAGGCCCGCTCACCGACCACGTGCCGCTCTACAAGGGCGCCAACGACGAAATTGTGACCCAATACTCGATGGGGGACGTCGAAAAAATCGGGTTGGTCAAATTCGACTTTCTCGGCCTCAAGACCCTCACCATGATTCGGCGGGCCGAAACCCTTATTAACGACACTCACCCTGATGCTCCACCATTAGTGATCGATCGGGTGCCCTTCGATGACCCGAGGACATTTGCGCTGTTGAGCTCCGGGAAAACGACGGGACTGTTCCAGCTGGAAAGTTCCGGCATGCGGGATCTGCTCACCGGACTGAAGCCCGATCGGTTCGAGGACATCATCGCCATCATCGCCCTCTATCGACCTGGACCGATGGACCTGATTCCAGATTTCATTAAACGCAAACAGGGCAAGGTGCCGATCACGTACGAGGCCCCGGAGTTGGAGCCCCTCCTGAAGGACACCTATGGCGTGATCGTGTACCAGGAACAGGTGATGGCGATCGCCAATCGGATCGCCGGCTTCTCGCTGGGCCAAGCCGACATCCTCCGCCGCGCGATGGGGAAGAAGAAGCCGGAAGAGATGGAAAAGCTGCGCGTCAAGTTTATCGATGGCGCGAAATCCAATAACATTCCTGAGAAAAAAGCGGAGAAGCTCTACGAGTTGATCCACAAGTTCGCCGGATACGGGTTCAATAAGTCGCATGCGGCGGCCTATGCTGTGGTCTGTTATCAGACGGCCTATCTCAAGTCGCACTACCCGACCGAGTTCATGGCGGCCCTGATGACGACCGACATGGGCAACCAGGACAAGCTCGTCGGCTATTTCACCGAATGTCGGGACCTGGGGATCAAAGTGCTGGGGCCGGATGTCAATGCCGGCCAAAAACAGTTCGCCGTCGCTGACGGCGTCATCCGGTTCGGGTTGGCGGCCATCAAGAACGTCGGAGAGGGCGCGGTGGAATCCGTATTGGACGTGCGAACGCAGACCGGTCCCTTCGGGTCGTTCTTTGATTTCTGCCGGCGGGTCGATCTTCACAAGGTGAACAAGCGGATGTTGGAGGGCCTGATCAAGGCGGGCGCATTTGATTCCACCGGCGCCAAGCGATCACAACTCATGGCGGTGCTCGATCAAGCCGTGGAGGAGGGCGCTGCGGCACAGCGTGAACGCGATCGTGGGCAGATCAGTATCTTCGGTGAGGAGACAAACGGGCTCAGCGCCTCGGCGTCGCTGCCCACTCCACCCCTGCCTGCGGTTATGGAGTGGGACCAAGCGCAGCGCTTGAAATACGAGCGGGAATTGACCGGGTTTTATATTTCCGCGCATCCGTTGACCCGCTACGAAGCCACGATGGGCGCATTGTCCACCGCGACCACGGTGGGGTTGAAAGACTGTGTGGACGGCAGCGAGGTGAAGATCTGCGGCATTATCGCCTCAGTCAAATCGATGCTCACCAAGAAGGGCGACCGGATGGCCTATCTCACGGTGGAAGACTTGCTAGGGACGACTGAAGTGATCGTCTTCCCGGACGTATTCCGGACGGCAGGCGAATTGATTGCGCCGGAACGGATCGTCCGCGTCACCGGCACCATCGATCGCGGTGACAAGGGCACCAAAATTCGCGGGAGTAAGATCGAACCGCTGGCTGAGGTCCAGGCGCAGTCCATCAAACGTATCCGCATCCGTCTCACGGATCACCCGGAGGTGTGCGACCAGTTGCCGCGCCTGCTCGACGTTTTCCGGCGACATCCCGGCAGCACCACGATCTCCATGGCGTTTCGAACCGATGGCGCCTTGGAGGCTGAGACGGCTCCCCTTCCTCATCTCACCGTCTGCCCGAGCGACCATTTTGTATCGGATGTTGAGGAAGTGCTAGGCAAAGGGGTCCTCTCTTTGCTATCTTAGGGGGGCTTAGTTGGACCGAGTGGTTGATCGTCGTACGGAATTGAACGCGGCTATGCGCGATTACCTCGAATTTGAAAAGCCGATCCGAGAGATCGAAGAGAAGATCGAGAAACTTTCCGCGACGGCTCCCAGCGGTAAATCGTCTTCACAGAACGACATTCGGAAGCTTCGCGCCAAGCTGGCGCAGGTCGAACACGAACTCTACAAGAACGTGACCCCCTGGCAGCGAACGCAGCTCGCCCGCCATCCTCAACGCCCAAGCACACTGGACTATATCCATGAACTGACTCGAGACTTTCTCGAGCTCCATGGCGATCGTGTATTTGGAGATGATCGGGCCATCGTGGGAGGGTTTGCCCGATTCAACGATCGCCCCGTGATGATTATCGGTCATCAAAAAGGCAAAACCCTCAAAGAGCGCATGCAACGGAACTTCGGCATGCCGAACCCGGAAGGGTATCGGAAGGCGCTCCGTCTCATGAAGATGGCGGAAAAGTTCAATCGCCCGATCATGACCTTTATCGATACGCCGGGCGCCTATCCCGGCATCGGCGCCGAGGAGCGTGGGCAAGCCGAAGCCATCGCCCGTAATCTGTTTGTCATGTCTCGATTGAGCGTGCCGATTATTTCCGTGGTCATCGGTGAAGGGGGGAGCGGAGGCGCCTTAGCCCTCGGCGTCGCCGATCGCGTCCTGATGCTGGAACATTCGGTCTATTCGGTCATTTCACCTGAAGGCTGTGCCGCCATTCTTTGGGACAGCCCGGAAAAGGTTCCCGATGCCGCCCTCGCATTGAAAATGACCGCCAACGATCTGCTTGATCTCGGTGTGATCGACACGATTGTTCCCGAACCGCTGGGCGGCGCGCATCGCGAGCCGCGAGCCGTCTGCGATGTGGTCGGGAAGGCGCTGACCAACCACCTATTCGATCTGCTCGATCTACCCGTCCCACAACTTATTGCGCGGCGGGATCAGAAATACCGCAAGATGGGGGCCGTCACCGGCCTGCGTCCTGATCAAGCCTGACCGACGTCATCGTCGTCGATTCTTTCCTCTGAAGAAGTCCCGCGTCGCGAAATCGCCGCTCGATTGCCGTGAGAATCCGCTCTGTCAGCGCCTGCCGATAGGGGTCCAGCACCGCCGCTTCGAGATAGCGATTGACCGTTCGGGGCAATTTCCGCCACCACGCAACCGCGGAGACTCGGGCTTGTTCGGCAGCGACGGCCTCGCTTTCGAGGAGACGGTGAATCTCGCGCTCAAAGAATTCCACATGGATAAGTTCATCGTCGCGGATCGAGACCAAGTCCGGCCGTAACGTGACGAGTAACGTGGCGAGTTCAAGCCCCAGGGACTCATACCCATAGAGCTGAACGGCCAGCGCGGACCATTGTCGTGGCACGGACGGAAGCCGTTCCCGTTCGCGAGGTTGACGGCCGATCAGGGTTTCAAATTGTGCCAGATGCTGCTGCTCATCTTCCTCGTGTTGTCGGAGAAAGGCATAGACGTTCGGAGGGACGCCTTGCAACCGCGCCGACCGTATCGTCCACAGCGCCATGGCCTCGGCCTTGAGAAACCGTTCCAAGAGAGCAGTCTCGCACTCCGGTGGGAGCCGAATGGACATCGCCGCATCAGACGACATGATGGCCCCATAGTACGCACACTCCGTTGGGTTATCCACGCTTTCCCCGAAGGGAGACCGAGGAGGGTTGACTGACATCCATCAACTGTGTACACCTTACGCGTAGCCACTCACCGGACCGACTGCAAACCTGGACACAAGGGTTTCGGTTTGGTTAACCCATGAGGCAACACCTATGACACGTCCTGCCGGCACAATGTCTCTGGTCGCTCAACGGGTTGTTCTCTGTGCGCTTGCCGCGGGCTTGCTCTTGGAGGTCGGCTGCGTCAGTCGTCCTACGTACGAAAAGGTCAAGGCGGAGACGTTGGAACAGACCCAGGTCTTGGAAGCGGTACGAGAGGACCTCAGGGAGCTGGACCAGGAGATCGCGGGATTGCAGGCCTCGAACCGACGCGAAGATGCCGCTGTGTCCAAACTGCGGGCCGCCTTTCAGCGGGAAGAAGAACAGTTGCCGATCATGAGACAGCGAGCGGAGGACACCCTCGCGTCGCTCAAGACGCAGGTGGCGACCTTAATGAATCAGAGTTGGCATCTGGCCCGCAAGATAGTCGACATTCGGCAGGAGAGCGATTCCTTGCAAACCGAGGTGGCACAGTACAAGAAGGAAATGGAACGGGCCCAATTGTCGACGTTGGCGGCATCAGGCGCGAATAGGTCGTCTACAACCCAGGCCGCCGTCATAGAGCCGCCTCCCTCTACGGAACCGACCAGTCCGAGTGAGGCATCACCACAGATCGCGCAAGCCAATCCGACTCCTCTGAGTCCTGCTCCTATCAAACCGCCGGCGCCTGTACCGTCCGTGAAAGTTGACCCGCCTTCGACAAACGATTCCTGGATCGGCATTATCGCCGGCTGGTTAACCAAAATCTGGAATTGGTTGTTCGCGTAGTGTGCGAGCATCACTCCTGACTGAACGAGAAAGCGCTTCAGATAGGCGATGAAGGATGTCGTTGGGCCCACGCGGCGGCTGCGCTTCCGGCGAGACGGCCGGTCGCCAGACAACCTGTGATCAGATATCCGCCGGTCGGCGCTTCCCAGTCCAGCATCTCTCCGGCGCAAAACACTCCCGGGAGTGAACGAAGCATCAATGTCGTGTCCAGTGTCTCGAACGAGACACCGCCGGCCGTGCTGATGGCCTCTGCCAGCGGGCGAGGCGCCGTGAGTGTGAGCGGGAGGGATTTGATGGCAGCCGCTAGGCGCATAGGATCTGCCAACGCTTCTTTGGGTGCCGCCTCGCGCAGAAGACCGGCTTTGACTCCCGCCACACCGGCGCGCCGTTTGAGATGTGTCGCGACCGTGTGTTTACCGCGCGGCCGTGAAAGATCATCCCTGAGCCGCTGCAGCGATCGATCTGGAGCGAGGTCAAGCCGCAAGATCGCTGGTCCATCCTTTTCGATGCGATCTCGTAAATGGCTCGACACAGCGTAGATGACACCCCCCTCTACTCCGGTCTCTGTGATGACAAACTCTCCCCGTCGACGGATCACGCTCCCGTCCAGGGTCTTCGCGGTGACTTCGACTGTCTTCACCGGATGTCCGGCGAACTTGATTCGAAAGTGCTCGCTCCATCGTACCTCAAACCCACAATTGGCCGGCTTCAGCGGAGCAATCGATACGTTCCGTTCAGCCAAAATCTGAATCCACGCGGCGTCGGAGCCGAGGTGCGGCCAACTGCCTCCGCCCAGCGTCAAGACGACAGCATCAGCCTGTACGCTCTGCCGTCCTTGTGGACTGGTGAAGAGAAGATTTCCTTCTTGATCCCAGCCACGCCATCGATGTCGAACACAAAACCGTACGCCGGCTTTTCGCAATCGACTCAACCATGCACGCAAGAGCGGCGCGGCTTTCAGATCAGTTGGAAAGATCCGTCCGGACGTGCCGACGAACGTTTCGATACCAAGCTCACGAGCCCAAGCCCGCAGAGCCGCTGCGGGAAATGATCTGATCGCTGGCTCGATGAATGCGCGACGATTGCTATAGCGAGAAAGGAAGAACTCCAGCGGTTCCGAATGAGAAAGATTCAACCCGCCTTTACCGGCGAGCAGAAACTTTCGGCCCACCGACGGCATGGCATCATACAGCTCGACTGCCGCCCCTGCAGTTACAGCCGCTTCTGCCGCCATGAGGCCGGCAGGCCCACCACCGATTATCACCACCGTTCCCATCAACATCCTGACGATTCGTTACAAGTTGTATTCTCTTGAATACAGATTGTTTTGCCCGGAGAAATATCGATGCGGTCCATAGGTGTATGAAGCTCACTACATTTATACGAAACTACACGGAAGATCGACTCTGCGATTTGTCGCTATTTCACGTAATTCACACTTTTTTACTTAGGCTCGTTTCTTGCCAGTGCACAACACTCGACACTGTGATGGCCATCGCAGTGAGGAAGTTTGCTCCGAGATCGTCATATGGATGTTTTTTGTTTACAATCAAACCTAAGAGGAATCCGAATGCGCATTCGAGCGACATGTGTTGTTGCGCTTGGTCTTGCCGGCTTGTTATCCGGCAATGCCGAACAGGCCCTTGCAGCCGAGGACTTATCGGAACGAAACAACTTACACGTAACCAAACCCACACGCCCACGGTTTCCAGACGATGTGTTCAGCCGCATGTTTCCTGGCCTTCCACCATATGCCCCAGGGACCGATGAAGCACGGAAGCAGGCTGAAGATCTTGGCGTCAAAGGTGGCATCATCGATGCCTTGGATCCCCTCATGGATGCGAAAGACTCGATTGCGAATCCTGGCCCGAAAAACCCCGATAATCCGAATATGACGGCCGGGGTGACATTTTTCGGGCAGTTTTTGGATCACGACCTCACGCTGACGCTGAAAGCGCCGCTGCTCGAGCAAACGCATCCTCGGCGGACGACAAATTTTCGCACCGCCGAATTTGACCTCGACAGCCTGTACGGTAATGGCCAGGACGGATCACCTGAACTCTACGACACCAGTTCAGGTGACATCAAATTCCGTGTCGAAGCCATTCCTGGGTCTGAAGGAGTGTCTCGAAAAGGTGTAGCGCGATACGATCTCCCGCGCGATCCCAACAACAACGCGATCATTGCGGATAGCCGGAACGACGAAAATGTCGTTCTGAGTCAATTCCACCTCGCCATGCTGAAGTTTCACAATGCTGTGACCGATCGATTGCGCGCCGATCCGGCGCAGGCCAATCGTTCGGCCAGGGACATTTTCAGAGAGGCGCGCCGTCAGGTGACATGGCACTACCAGTGGATCATCGTCAACGAGTTCTTGCCGATGACCATCGGACAAGATCGGGTGGATGAGATCTTGCGGAACGGTCCGCGGTTCTACAGAGTCCACGACCGGACTCAAGATTCGATCTTTCGCAGTTCGAGAAGAGAACCATTGATTCCGGTGGAGTTCGCCGTGGCCGCGTATCGATTCGGCCATTCGCAAGTTCGTCCCAGCTATCGGTTGAACTTCGGCGCGGATGCTGGGTCTCAGGTCTTTATGTTTATCTTCGACGATTCAGCCGATCCGAACGAGCCCGATCCCAACGACATGCGTGGCGGCAAGCGGGCCTCGCGTCGGTTCGTCGACTGGCAGACGTTCTTCAGGTTCGACAACGACAACTTCAGATTCAACAAGCGGATCGACACCAAACTGTCGAGCCCCCTCATGCATTTGCTTGGGTTACGCGGACCAGCGCCCGGTATGCCGACAGACAAAATCCAGTCGCTGGCTTCGCGTAATCTCATGAGACATGTCAATTTCGGTATTCCGTCCGGGCAAGCGATTGCCCGGGTGATGGGCGTTCAGGTACTGACACCAGAACAACTGGCCGAACTGGCTCCTTCCAACATGGACCGAAGCACCCCGCTCTGGTACTACATTCTGAAGGAGGCGGAAGTGCTCGAGCAGGGGTTACGCATGGGACCGGTCGGAGGTCGTATCGTCGGGGAAGTGTTCATCGGCTTACTCAAAGCCGATAGGGACTCGTACCTCGTTGTCGATAAGAACTGGAAACCGACCTTGCCGTCCGCAAAATCCGGTGATTTCGAGATCACCGATTTGCTGAAGTTTGCCGGTGTCGTTCACCCGCTGGACTAGACCTGCCTCATCCTCATTGCGTACCCTCTCAGCAGAGGGTACGCAACTCCTATACATTCATAGATCCGTTTCAGGCCTTTTCTTGGCGGTTGTGCAGGGATCGCACTCGGCTCGCCGCGAACGATACTCGACGACGCCTTTCCGGCGATCCAACTCGATCACACAGCAGTCATTGAGCATCTGTTTGAGCTGCTTCCGCCCTCGCTGGACTCGGGATTTCATGCCGGACAATGAAATACCCATCTGTTTGGCTGCAATCTGCTGCGTCAGGCCCTCGAGTTCTACGAGGCTGATCGCATCTCGATAGTCCTGGGACAATCGTTCAATCATGGGGCGAAGACAGTCGGCGAGTTCCGTGCGAAGCTCAGCAGCCTCGCTGTGACGAATCATTTCTGAGATTGTTGGAACTTCATGCAACACTTCAAGATCAGAGCTCAATCCAGCAGGAATCTCTCGCTGCCTTCCTGGCTTCCGATAATGGTCGATGATTGCATTGCGCGTAATTTGATGGATCCATGAAAGCAACCGGCGCGGATCATTCACAGAATCTATCTGCCGATGAACCCGCATAAACACGTCTTGCAGAATGTCATCGACGTGCCCCTGATCGTTCACACGTCTAGCGATGAAGGCACGGAGGCCATCATGAACAAGTTGCCAGAGATCTTCTGTCTTGGTTGTCATGATGGCCCCTCCCTTATTGGCGTCCATACGGTACTGCTCCAGCTCAGACGCTGCAAGTGGCTGGTTCATGAGCACCAGCCTTCTTCGGCACGCAGCAGCCCGTTTGACTCAGTCGTCCTGTGACCTCTAATTGCTCATGGATGGTAAAGATTTCCCAGGCGTTGCCGTCCGGGTCGGTAAACCAGAGTTTATCCTGTCTGGCAAAGCAACAGGCGACGTTATCCTCTACCCTTTCAAGTATTTCTTCATGTTGTAAACGGGCTTTCCATTCGGCGATCTCTTCGACCGTCTCAACCTCAATCCCCAAGTGGTCAACCGCACTCACTCTTCCGGTCGAGGACACCAGTGAAAAGTTCAGTGCCGGGGTCTTCAAGTCAAACTTGGCATAGTCGGCCACCTGTTTCTGCGGCGGCACCCCAAACACTTTTTCATAGAACGCCACCGACTTGGATACATCACGGACATCAAGAGAAATATGGGGACGCATGGGAGACCTCCTTGTTAGAGAGCTGCAGATGATTCCGCACTCATCTCTATAGACGGAGGAGATCCTAAAAGGACGCAACGATGAAAAGGCAGGAAGAATTTGATTAGATTTGCCTGGCGTGAGTTCACGTCTTGGCGAAACAGCCGTTAAGATGGTCGTCCACCATACCGATGGCCTGGATGAAGGCGTAGACGATCGTGCTTCCCACGAAATGGAATCCGCGTTTCTTAAGGTCTTTTGAGAGCCGCAACAGCGGCAATTCCGCAAGCGGTCCGTTCCAATTGAACGACGGGTTTCATGATAGCCCTGCTTTCAGTTTTTCCTGCGTAGCGATCGGTGCTGGTTTTGCCACTCTGTTTGCCACTCTGATGGTGGGTCTGTGAGCGGCCGGTCGTTTGCTCAAGAAGCTCCGAAGCGCGACGGCCTGGTTGTGCTGTTCGTCCTTGGTGGAATAGAGGAGCGTCACGGGGCTGGTTCTTGCGCTTGTTCTGTTGATCGTTGCGAGGAGCTCCCTGTCTTCTTTTTCAGCTCGGCATAGTAGCGGCGGCGGAATTCCGTCCATCGTGCAGCATCGTGGTTGAACCATTTTCGGAGGGCCGTCGACGGCCCGAGATCGGGGAGCCAGAGATCGAGTTTCGCGTCAGTTTTGGAAAGTCCTCGTGGCCACAAGCGATCGACCAGCACTCGAAAGCCGTCGGACTTGGCCGCCGGCTCATAGACACGTTTGACCAGGATTTTCCCCATAGTGGCTACAGGCCGATTGTTTCGATTTGGCTGACCTCCTCCGACAGCAAGGTGAAGCGATCCGATTGCAGGGCTTCTTTCATATGCTGAGGATTCGTTGTGCCGGTGAGAGGCAGCATGCCGATCTGCATCGCAAATCGGAAGGTGAGTTGCGCGAGGGTCGCCTCGTACCGTGCCGCCATGGCTCTGACATCGGGATTGATGAACACGTCGCGATTCGCTGTGAGGAGCGAGAACCCCTGATACAGAATGTGCTGCGTCCGGCAAATCTCCCGCACCTCTTTATCCCAAGCCAGCGCGGCATAACATCGGTTCTGCACCACCATCGGTTTATGCCTGGCTTTGACGCAGAGCAACGTCAGCTGATCGGCTGAGACGTTGCTCACACCGATCATCTTCGTCTTGCCCGTGTCATAGAGGGATTCAATCGCGGCCCAGACTTCCCAATCCTCCGCCCCTAAGCCTCGCCGTGAATAGGGCCCATGCAACACATAGGAGTCGAGATAATCCGTATGGAGGTGTGCCAAGGAACCGGCAAAGGATTGCTGCACCTGCGTCGTGATGCTCGCCCGCGCATCGTACGGCAGGCGATGATCCTGGCCGTTGATCGATGTAAATTTGGTTTGTAGAAACAGCTTATCGCGGGTAATGCCCTGCGTGGCTAATTGGAGGAGTGCCTCCCCCACCCTTGCTTCATCGTAATGGACGAGTTGATTCGCCGTATCGATCGCGGTAAATCCGGCTTCCACGGCTTGCAGCACCAGTCCGGTGGTGGCCTCTTTCTTCCAGGCCGTGCCGTACATGAAGGAGGGAATTGAAACGTGATTGTATGTGGTCAATGGCATCGCAGCATCTCCCTGTCAGGTCCTTGTACCATACACAGTTCATGCAGGTGGTCTCAATGTGAGAATTGATACAGGGCGCCGAAGGAGCCTGAGGCAATACCACTATCACCGGAACTCCGTTGAAGTAGGAACGCCCCATGAAGGCCGCTTTCTCCTATGCAGCGCTCGTCGATGGGTGTCTGCCCTTGCCGCCCAGGCTCACACCTTTGCGTGTCCATTGAAACCCCAGTTGCCGCTGTGGTAACAGAGGAACCCATGCTGGCCGTACCACCACATCGGTCGAATCGCTGGATGTCGCATATCCTGTGACTTCCGTACTGGATAAGACGCCCGGCAGTGAGCGACCACATGGTCTGGTGCAGGTGTTGAAGGCCGGCGCCATGTATTTTCTTGTCGCGGTTGGAGCTGAGTTTGTTCTGGAGATCATTCGCCTACAGGTGGTGGCCCTGCATATCGGCGAGAAACTTGCCGGGATGCTGGAGATTCCGAACGTGCTTCTCGCCACCATGATCGGAGCGCGGTGGGTGGTTGATCGATTCACCTTGCCTCCCCTGCCCGGCATTCGCCTCGGTGTTGGTCTTGTGGCCCTCTGCCTCATGCTGATCTCGGAGTGGACGGTCATCCAATCCCTTCAGAGCCTGTCGTTCGAGGGGTACGTCACCAGTCAAGACGCTGCTGTTGAAACGATTCCTATCGGCGCGCTCGGCGTGTTGACGGTCATGCCATTTCTTGTCGGGTATCGATGGGAACGCTGATTCGGTGCTTCGTCCATTCCGGGGATTGAGGATCTAGCGGGATGAGAACCTGAGTGTGTAGATGAAAGGAGTCATCCATGATCCGCCGCAGACTGTGTGCATGCTGTGTCCTGATACTGTGCATCAGCGTTTCGGCCACTGCCATCGCGTCGGAACCTTCCGATGCAGAGTCGGCCATCCGCCGGATGGTGCGCGCGAACGCGGAAAAGGACCTGCCGACGCTTTCACGACTGATGGCGCATGATGCCGATATCATCAGTTACGCGGTCGCCGGACGTAAGTACATCGGCTGGACGGAGCTTGAAGAGGGAATGCGGGAGGAATTCGTCAATTCTCAGAAACTCGAGATTCCGATCAATGAACTCAAGGTCTGGACGAAAGGAGATCTGGCTTGGTATACGATGGAGCTCGACTATATCCGCTATGTTGCAGACGGACCTGAATTGAAACGGACCGTGCTTCCGATGCGGGAAACCGGGGTTCTCGAACGTCGCAACGGCACCTGGCAATTGTTGTCATGGCACGAATCCTTTCGCTCCGCTCAACTCGGCGGCGCTCTCGCTTCACCACCCGCTGCACCTTCTGGTTCAGCTCGATAGTGATAATGACGAGACATTCCATCTAGCCCACATTATTCATGAGCGCTTCTACTATAACAACCGCCGATACGCTGCTACGCCAAGCCTGGACGCGGCTGGCGCTGCGCCCAGACAGGCGGGCTCGCCGCTCGGTCGGTCGACATACTGTTTCAAGTATGCCTCCCTTCCTCACGGCTCCGCGCGCCCGTCTCGCCTGGCGTCTTGGCGGTTTCGTCACGAACCGTCATGAATAGTGTGGGCTAGGCAGTGGCGGTCTCATAGCGGAATTGATAGAGTGCGGGGATGGAGTCCGACGGACAAGTCACGACGACGGAACTGCGGTTGAGCTACCGCTATATCAAGGAACATCCGTGGGTCGTGACGGCCGTGAACGGTTTTCTCTCCGCCTACTTTATGGAACAGCCGAGTTTTCGCGTCCTGCGCCATTGTGATGAGCTGGAATCCGGCATGCATGTCTGGATCTGCGACGTGCCCGCCACGATGAAGATGACGACGCTCTTACGAAGACTGCAAGCCGATATTCCTCCCTGCCGGTACAGTCAGACCACAACGGAGCCGACCAAGCGTCTGCAGTATCTCATCGATTCTCTCGATCAGCACTGACAATTTGGGTCTGTCGGGCGCGCTATTTCTCAAAGCGAGTGGCCGGAATTCCACGGTGGAGTATAATGCCTCATGATGAATCGTGTGCTTGTCCTTGGTGCCGGCAAGATCGGGTCCTTGATTGCCTGCCTGCTCAATCACTGTGGCCGGTACGAGGTCCATCTGGGCGACATGACCTTGGATGCGCCGAAGCATCTGGTCGAAGATCTCGGTTTAGAACGGGTCACCCCCTGTCTGCTGGACGTACGCCATCCAGATGCCGTCAGCACCTATCTTTCAGCACATCGATTCGACGCCGTTGTCTCGAGCCTCCCCTATTTCTGTAATCCGACCGTCGCCCGACTGTCCCTGACCCATCATCTGCACTACTTCGACCTGACGGAAGATGTCGAGGTGACGAACCAGATCAAGGTCTTGAGCGCAGGCGCCACGCATGCCTTCATGCCGCAATGCGGTCTCGCGCCTGGTTTTATCAGCATCGTTGCGCACGAGCTGATGACCCACTTTGAAACGCTGGATACGGTCAAGATGCGGGTGGGCGCGCTGCCGGTGCATCCCAGTAATGCCCTCAAGTATTCGCTCACCTGGTCCACCGATGGACTCATTAATGAGTACGGCAATGTGTGTTACGGGATTGAACAAGGTGAGAAAGTCCCGCTGCAACCGCTCGAGGGGTACGAAACGATCGAGTTGGACGGGTTGCTGTACGAAGCCTTTAACACGTCTGGAGGGTTGGGTACCTTGGCCGATAGTTATGCGGGAAAAGTTCGAATCATGAACTATAAGACTCTCCGTTATCCCGGCCACTGTGAAAAGATTTCCCTGTTGATGAAGGACCTCAAGCTCAACGAAGACCGAGAGACCCTGAAGCGTGTCCTCGAGCAGGCCGTTCCCCAGACGCTCCAGGACGTCGTCTTGGTCTATGCCTCGGTCACCGGAAGAAACAAGGACGGATTCTTCGAAGAAAACTACGTGAAGAAGATTTATCCGCAATGTATCAAGGGAAAACTCTGGTCGGCGATCCAGGTGACGACCGCGTCCAGTGTTTGCTGTGTCATGGACCTTGTGTTGACCCATCCATCGCAGTACCATGGGTTCGTCACTCAGGAATCAATCTTGTTGAAAGATTTTCTGGACAATGATTTTGGAGCCTGCTTCCGATGAGCGCCTTTCACACCGTCTTGAGAGACCTCGGGATCCAAGCCGTGAATTCCGGCGGGAGTACCGGCAATAGCTGGTGGTCCGGCCGTAATGATGGGTCCCTCCTCCCCTCGATCAATCCTTCAACGGGGGAGCAAATCGCGGGCGTCTATCCCTGTTCATCCGATGATTACCAGCGCATCGTAAAAGAATCGGTTGAGGCCTTCCGCGCCTGGCGGATGGTCCCGGCGCCAAAGCGTGGCGAGATCGTTCGGCTCATCGGCCAAGCCTTACGTGAGAAGAAGGATCAGTTGGGCACCCTCGTCTCATTGGAAGTCGGCAAGATCAAGGCAGAGGGCGATGGTGAAGTGCAGGAGATGATCGACATGGCGGATTTCGCCGTCGGTCAATCCCGGATGCTCTACGGCATCACGATGCAGTCCGAGCGACCGGCCCACCGGATGAGCGAACAGTGGCATCCGTTAGGACCGGTCGGCGTCATCACCGCGTTCAATTTTCCTGTTGCCGTGTGGGCCTGGAACGCGTTTGTGGCTGCCATCGCCGGCGATACCGTCATCTGGAAACCTTCGCCGAAGGCGCCGCTCTGCGCCGTCGCGGTGCAACAGATCTGTAATCGCGTCATGCAGCAACAGGGCTATTCAGGAATTTTTTCGCTGTTCATCGCGGACCAACCGACGCTGGCCGAGCAGATGGTGCAGGATGAGCGATTGCCGCTCATTTCGTTTACGGGATCGGTAGCCGTCGGTCGAAGAGTCGCTTCTTTCGTCGGACAGCGATTGGGCAGAACGCTTCTCGAGCTCAGCGGCAACAATGCCGTCATCGTCGATCAAACCGCCGACTTGGACATGGCCTTGCGCGCCATCTTATTCGGCGCCGTTGGAACTGCCGGGCAACGATGCACGACGACGAGACGTCTGATCGTTCACGAATCACGCTACGAGGAATTGGTCGGCAGGCTCGTGAAGGCCTATGCCCAAGTGCAGATCGGCAATCCGTTGGAAAAGAACGTGCTCATGGGGCCGCTCATCGACCACGTGGCGGTGGAGGGCTATCGTGCCGCGCTCGATGAAATCAAGAAAGAAGGCGGCGAGATTCTCTGTGGGGGACATGTGTTGAATCGGCCTGGGTATTTCGTCGAACCCACGATCGTACGAGCGAAAAACCAATGGCCCATCGTGCAGCGCGAAACCTTCGCGCCGATTCTGTATGTCATGACCTTCCAAACAGTCGATGAGGCCATCAAGATACACAACGACGTCCCGCAGGGCCTCTCCTCCGCGATCTTTTCGAACGATGTGCGCCATGGCGAGCGGTTTTTATCTGCGGCCGGCAGCGATTGCGGCATCGCCAACATCAATATTGGAACCTCGGGGGCCGAGATCGGCGGGGCGTTCGGCGGAGAGAAAGACACTGGCGGGGGTCGCGAAGCAGGGTCAGACTCCTGGAAAGCCTATATGCGCCGCCAGACGAATACGGTCAATTGGGGCACGGAGTTACCGCTGGCTCAAGGCATTAAGTTTGGTTCTTAACTGAGGTATACCCATGGATCAAGCCAAGGCACTCGATGATCTCATGGAAAGCATGGTGACAGATTATATCGAGCACAACCGAGCGTCCAGTATTCTGAAGGCGATGCTTGATGAGATCGGCGTAGGCTTCTCGCCGGTCATTGACCATGTCACCATCCGGACACACGACATCGACCGTGGGGCTGAGCCATTTGTTAAGTTGGGCTATGCCTATGATGAAACCCTGCAGTACGACGATTGGTACGCGAAGGTCTACCGCAAGGTCGGTTACCCTGCCCTATTCGTAGACCAAGCCTATCCGGATGAACGAGGTAAGACCAGTATCATTCCCGGGTGGGTCAATACATTCGGTGACAAGGTCTTTCACCATGTGGCTGTTCGGGTGGAGGATATCGAACAAGCCGTCGCTCGGCTGCAGCAAAAAGATGTTGTGTTTGCCGGCAACATTGTCGGAGCCGCAGGCGGCCATCTCCGGCAGATCTTTTCCTCTCCTGAGATGATCGACGGCCAACCGTTTTCCGTCTTGGAATTGGCCGAACGCCACCGAGGGTACCAAGGATTCCTCCCGCCTCAGGCCGACAGTTTGATGAAATCTTCCACCGGGCGCTAACAGGCTGTTGAAAAGTCCTCCAGCTTCGTTCTTCCATCGCTTAGAGGCTCAACGTACCACCGGGTAAGAGCTGCCCGAGCAGCTCGGGGGCGGGTGTAATGAATACGCCTCGATCGTTTGGCGATCAAGTACGAGAAACGGCGTCCCAATTACTTGCTCCTTCTCCGCCGGCATGGGGCATTGACTTACGCGGAACAACGCCGGACTCACGATAACGACGTTTAAATTTGTCAGCTCCGGCGCTTTTTTGCGCGCCATGATCGTGCGGCCCGGTTCGATACGGTACGGAGCTGAGTACGATAGACCGCCGGCGTTTCAGCCACATGATCAGCCGCCTTGTCCGGTTCCAGCACCACGCGCACGTGCGCATGGAGCTCCCGCGCTACGCGACGCAGCATACTGAGCGAATGGCCTTCATAGCTCGGCGATTCGATGCGGCTGATTTGCTGCTGGGAGGTTTTGAGTTTGCGCGCGAGATCCTTTTGAGAGAGACCGGCCTTTTCGCGCAGCGCCGCAATCTGCAACGCCACGTCCCACGCCTCACCCGCTCGCTTGAACCGCTCCGCAAAATTCGGGTCTCGGAGTTGCTGTTCGAGATGAAGATCAAAATTGGTTTTCTTCATCATGTCATTCTCTCCTGCCAGTCGCGCATGCGCTCCCGGGCCGTGTCGAGGTCTCGGGGTGCAATGGCCTGGCCTTTATTGCGGATGCCGTGAACGGCGACGATGCACCGGCCTTTCATAAAGAACCACAGCACCCGCGTGTTCAACTTGCCGACGTGGCGCAGTTCAAACAACCCGTCGCCCAGCGCCTTGGTCAGCGGTTCGCGGTGAGCCTGTCGCCTTCGGAGCTTTGCCAAACCAGCGAAGACCGCCGCAAAGTCGTCCGGATCGCTCGCCTCCAGCTCATCGAGAAACTCGCGCAGGGGACACCGTCCCGCCGCAGTTTCATAATATTCTACCGTGAACTCCATATTATGGCAACATCATATTTGATGTAGTCGTCTCTGTGATCCGCCGCTGACCCGTGACACAATATCAATCAATGGAACCCCTTCGCGCACGTTCACGCTGTTATGGATAAGAAAGACTCGCGGTTCATTTCTTTGTTTGAAAGCCAATGCCAATGGCCACTGTGAGGTGGACCAATATGCTGAGTACTTCGGTGATCGCTGAGAACCAGAAGGAACCATGTAGCAGCAAAGACTAGGCCGACTTTTTGAGCCTCTTGTTCGCGTGCAACACGGTAAAGCCGATGACCTCATCTCCTTCATAGCGGAGGATCACGTCTTCATCGGTCATCTCGCTATCAGTCGCATGACTTGGCTTCTTGTAATTGACATATAGCGTGTCGGCCTCGGCGTCGTACGTCAGCCAGACGGCACGCTGCGGTGTCCGATTGACGGCGGGAATCAGCTCCAATTACTCCTGAATATCCGCTATGGCCATACCTGCCTCCTCTTCTCCAGCGACCGAATGCGGCGGGTGAGAAACGCTGTGATGATGAAGCCGTCATCGTTCTGTTCTCGATAGACCACCACAAGATTCTTTCCTAGTCTCCCACACGAGCATGTGCTCTGACCAGGCGGCATGTCAGACGAGTAGATCAAGTAGCCAATCCCTGGTCTTTGTTATAGTCATCGAAAAAGACGCGATCTCCAACAGCGATAGTTCCATCCTCGTTAAGGGATGCCGTTTGAGAATATGTCACTTGAGGCGTACCAGGAGCTTTCTCATCCAAGATGTATTTTTTGCCGAGAAGCGTCCATACAAGACGACAGTGTAAACTCTTCAATCTCAGGAGTAGATCTCCCATATCTGCCAACAAAGTAGCGGGGCCACCTTCCGAAGCAGATGGATCGCGGAAGACAGTTTTTCCATCGGGGGCTGAGAAACCATCGACACCATCCCACCAGAGCGGCCCCGCTTCAAAGAATGCGCGAGCTGGGACATGAAAATGGATACTACTGGGCAGACTGCCGTCGTACTCCCATGCGCAATTTATTTCATTGGAGACGGGCACTAACTCCAATTTAGAACCGCCTGCCCGAAGACCGAAGCCCAGCCAGTCATCGGTTTCCACGTTGCACGCGCTCGCCCAAGGGTATTCGCCGACGAATACATGAAGCCATTGAGCACCGCGAGGCATCCAATTTCCGAAGAAGTTGCATCGAGATATGGCCTTCATTGCAGCAGCGAATTGAGCCTCAGGAACTAGAAACGCCTCCAAGTGAATCCATGTTGACCTGTATGGCTCGCCATATGGTAGGCCTTTTCGATACTCGGACCACGTCGGATAACAAATCAACGGAAGCCATCTCTGGTCTTCGCAGCTCTTGGCGCGAGAAGCGACTGCATCGATGGGAGGTCGTCTTTTTGGTGAACCCACGTTGAGTAGTCGAGCTGTCTTGTTGAGTGTAGATCCACGTTGCCGCCGACCCACCAACACTCGGAAGGTGTCCGGTCGGGAAGTTCGGTGCGAGAGATGGTCGGGTCTAGCTTGCGCTCGTCGTTTAAAATCAGTGTGAGCCGTCCCGTGGTCCGTTCGAACGAGTTCCTTCTCTCGGTCGGCGCTGTCATAGAGGCGGGATGCCAACTGATACATCGCGATCCACTGATACTTTTTCCGATTCGCTCGGCCCACGCAGGATTTCCCCGACCACCTCCAGTCTCGCTGGTTACGGTGGAGTCATAGCTGCCGCACTGTGAACCTCTGTAACCGAAGTCGCGCAGAATACGCTGTACGATCCACCGTCCGATAGCTGGCTTTGGCATCACGCGATTCCATCCGTTCAGACAATTGATCGAGTAGTGATTGAAGTCGTCATGCAGGCAACTTCGAACCAGCAGCCGGACGCCGTAGTCTTTTTCCTCTTCCCATGCCTTTCCCTCGCTCACAGCTGGAGGCTCTGGGCCCGGTGTATCCGAATTGCGCTGGTTCGGTAGCGTGGGTCGAACCTCCTGTCAAGGCAGTCAAGATATGACGCCAGCTCAGCGATGCATCGAATGTGGTCGCGGATGATCGCGTTTTGAAAACCTTCCGGGTGGGCCACATATGCGGTAAGCAGCCTCTCAGCCAGCTTTTTCAGCACTGTTTTGTCTCGTGAATGAATTAGGACGCCATACGCGATGAGCAGTGCCCGCTCTCGTACCTCGTCGTCATCGGCCGAGAGGAACATGGTCACCAATTTGGGGAGGAGCATTGCGTGAAAGCGCAGGATCGCTATTGCGGCCCTGGTCGCGGAGTCCTTAACTCGGCGATCAGCTGCTGTGTTGAACCAAAGGAGGACAATGCACCAACGTTCAGCGGTCGAGGCATCAACCTCTGAAGGTCGATGTCCTTCGCAGCCTCTATAATACGGCGGACGATGTCGTTTTCCTCGTAGCCGAGCTTCAGATATCCGCACCAAAACGCGTCCCTCTTAGTGAATGGCAACCACCCCATGATCTCATTGAGCCAAAACGCGTCGATCTCGGACTCCTGCGTGGAGACCGTCAGCATCGCATCGATTGCTTTGTATGCGTCAGGAGTGTTGAGCATTTCCCTTAGCACGTTCCGCGTTGATAGCAAGAACGTTCTGCAGTGCGCCATGGGAGCGAGCGCACAACGACGGCGGCAACTTCGGCTCGAACAGAGTCATTTTCGACCAAGTCGGTAAGCTCCATGCCGGGTATCATTTCCGGTACGAGAACAGAAAGCGCGGAAAGCAGGCCAGCATTTTCCCGAATCACCTGCATTGTGCCCAAGAGGCGAACGAATTGACCGCCGCTCCGGAAGGCCTGATAAACGTTTGAGCTTGTGAGGGGTTCAAGCATCTCCGACGCCACAAGGAAGTCGCCGAATCGCTCGAAGGCCGGACGCACGACGTTCTCTGCGCCAATAGCATCGGTTGATGGTCCGTCCTCAATCAGCAGGTCCGCTGTGCACGCGTCGAGGTAGTCGACAAGCTGCTTCTGCCAGACCGATCCTTCACCGAACGACGAGAACCATTTTGACAGGGGCGTTTCGAGACTGATCTCGCGGTTATATCGCGGGCCTACCGAGAGCTTGGCGGCGGCAACGTGCTTGGCGAACCAATCGTCCGAGAATGTCGTCGCAGAAAAGAAATAGTGACGAAGGCCGCCTGAGGAATCATTCGCCAAAATGAGGTCTTGAATTTCGTGCGCCGACCGTCGTTCGATGGTCATGGCTCGCCCCCTGATTTTGGCGTTGGCTTCTGCTTTGGAGACCCACTCGTCAAACTTCTCCGTTTGGCTTTTACCTTTGCGCCCTGTCTTGCCCGTGAGATCAAAGGGGAAGCAAACTACATAACAGGTCAGGTCAGCGTGGATGGAAAGCGCCGCTTCGAGTGATAGCTGAGCCTGCTTCAAAAGACCGCCGATGTTGAAAACGTACTTCGTCTGCCAGCCGGTCGCAGAACCATTCGTGTTGATCACTTTACATTCAACGCCGCCATCGCCGCCCGCCCCACGATAGCGCTCGAACTTCGTGCCGGCCGGTCGACTCCTGGAGGCTGCTGACAGCAGAGTTCCTCAAAGGCGTTTTCGACACTCCCACCGCGAGCCGCAATGTTTTTTAAATCAATCTCGGGCATAGACTGTAGGTGTCAGCTCGATCCTGCGGATGGCAAAATTCATGATGGGGTACTGAAACGGTACCAGGAGCCTCTTCCTTATAAAAGCCGGCGGAAGCTTACCCGTTTCCTTACGAGAAATCACGTTTTCTACTCAAAACAAAGAAGCCTGCCCCACGTGTCCTTCCTGTGGCGAATGTGGTCGAGTCTGGCTTGTCGAAATGCGTGCCCTGAGCTTGCCGAAGGGCTTGGACTTGGCGAGTGATAGTGGGATCAGCCCTTTGGCGGACGTTTGGTCGGAGGCCTGGTCATCTGGCGGATTTGCTTCTTGAGAGCCGGCAGATCCCGCTCCACCACGGTCCAGACTTCTCCCAGGTCGATGCCGAGATAGTCATGAACCAGGACATGCCGCATGGTGATGATCTGTGACCAAGGGACTTGCGAGTGAGCTTTGCGAAATGCAGCGGTCAGTTTACTGGCGGCCTCGCCGATAATCTGGATGTGGTGAATCATCCAGGTGTGGACTAGTTCATCTTCTTCGAAGTCCTGCCGACCTCGCTTGGCATATCGCTCGATGTTCTTGATCGCGTCCAGGATATCCCGCAGACGGTCGCGATCTTCCCTCATAGGGCGACGGCATCCTTCAACACGTCTTTTCGAACCAAGCGCCGAAGTCCACGCTCGGAGGCGACATCAACCGGTCGTTTCAGCAGTCGCTCCAAGTCGAGGATCAACGCCGCATGGTCGAGCAAGCTCCGGCCTTCCTCCATGTCGACAAGAAAGTCGATGTCGCTGCCGCGGTGTGCGGTGCCACGCGCGACTGACCCGAACACCCTCACCTTTCGCGCACCATGCCGCGCGGCAATTTGGAGAATTTGGCTTCGCTTGGACTGGAGTAATTGGCGGATGCTCATCATCTGTCTCCTGCGCCTAGTGTAGCCAAAACCAACCGGGAACTCCAGCAATACGCTCCTCTCAGGCTGGGAATGGGAAGTCCTGAGTCACCAGTGCAGAGCGCTGAGTTAGAGGCTCAAGTGAACCCTGAATTTTATTGGAAGTGCTGGCCCAGGGCGTTCGCGGTTGAATTCTCTGGGAAAGGGGAAAGTCTAGCCCATATCCCGGAGCACGTGATCTGGATTCCGATCTCGCGCGATGGTTTTCATGAGCTGATCGCCGAAGAGGACGACGACTCGATCGCGATGATCTTTCACCATCATCGAGGCCGACGGTGATTTGAAGGTGGAGGGATCCCCATCGAGCCACGCGCTACAGGTAAAGGGCAGCGCATCCAAGATGGACTCCACTCGATACTCATGGCGCAGTCGGTATTGCAGCACCTCGAACTGGAGACGACCGACCGCTGCAACCAGCGCTTCCTGATCATTGAGACTTCGCATGATCTGCACCGTCCCCTCTTGCGCCATCTGGGACAGGCCCTTGTCGAACGCTTTGCGTTTGCCGACATCCGTCGGTCTGAGACGCGCAAAGATTTCCGGTTGGAATTGCGGCAACGGTTTGAAATTGAAGCCACCTGTCAAGGATACCGTATCACCGATGGCGAAGATCCCGGGGTTGATGATGCCTATGATATCGCCGGGATAGGCCTCTTCGACCGTACTGCGTTCCTGCGCCACCAGACTATGCGGTCTTGCCAGTCGAATATCCCGACCCAATCGATGATGCTTGACCACCATATCTCGTTCGAAACGTCCAGAACAGATCCGAAGGAATGCCGTGCTGTCGCGATGCTTGGGATTCATATTCGCCTGCAGCTTGAATACATAGGCGCTGAACGGCATGTCGATCGGGTCTATTGTGAACTCAGTCCCGTTCTCGCGGTCAGCCGGTCTCGCACCGGGACTTGGCGCCAGGTGCACAAATGCGTCGAGAAAGTTCTCAATGCCGAAATTCGTGAGCGCCGATGCAAAAAAGACCGGAGTGACTTCCCCCTGGAGAAATTGCTCTCGCGTGAAGGGATTCCCGGCAATCTCCACGAGATCCAGATCGTGCCGAACCTGTTCCATCGTCTCCTGCGAGACCCGGCCGGTGTGACCCGAGTTCGTCCAGCGGCAAGGTATTCGTTTCCACTTTGGTCGCCCCACCGTGAATAGTCTTGCTGAACAGCTGCACGCGACTGTCGGCGCGGGTCACAATGCCCACGAAGTCGCTGCCCGACCCGATCGGCCAGTTGACGGCGCTCGCGTGAATGTCCAAGGCCTGTTCCACTTCGGTCATGAGATCGAGCGGTTCGCGCCCCGGCAGGTCCATCTTGTTGATCAAGGTCAGGACAGGGATCCGACGCATGCGGCACACGGCGAACAGTTTGCGTGTCTGGGTTTCCACCCCTTTGGCTGCATCGATGACCATGATGGCGCTGTCGGCGGCCGTCAAGGTGCGATAAGTATCTTCGGAGAAATCTTGATGGCCTGGCGTGTCGAGCAAATTAATCACGGCGTCTTTGTAGGGAAACTGCATGGCCGACGCCGTGATGGAAATGCCGCGCTCCTGTTCCATTCCCATCCAATCCGATGCCGTCGTCTTGCCGCCCTTGCGTCCGCGCACCATGCCCGCGGTTCGGATCAGGCCGGAGTACAAGAGAAGCTTTTCGGTCAGCGTCGTTTTCCCGGCATCCGGATGGCTGATGATGGCAAAGGTCCGCCTCCGCGCAGTGGCGGCGACAAGTTCGTTTGATAGATTCGTCTCAGTCGTCATGGTGCGAGGAGCAGCATACCATATCGCGTTTGAAGGGGATGATTCTCTCGGTGAGTGCGTCGAGCCGTTGAGTCGGCCTCATCGATTTGAGTTCGAACAAGGCTTGGAATGTTCTTGAACTTTCTCCTGACTCCGTTGCTCAGCGGGAATCTGGGGCCAACGCATAACCGGCTCGCTCCAATGCACGGTGGACTGCGCCAAGGACAGCCGGAGTATCGGAATGCGGCAGCACCGTCGGCTCCGGAGCGGCGCGAAGCCTGATCATCAGTTGCTCGACCTCGGCCCCGGCCAATCTATCACAGATTTCGTACAAACCATCAGGCCCTTCCTCAAGGAGGTTATGCTGCTCCAAAATTCTATGGAGCGTGACTACAATGTGAGTTGTGGGAGTCGGCATGAGCAGGGCTGCCAGGGCTCCATGGTCGAGCCGAAGCTTCGCCGCAATCGATAGCGGCCTTCCTCCGTTCCATCGCTGCGCCGCCGGCAGGAGAATTTTCTCTTCCATTCCGATGTGCCGGAGCAGTCCGGCTCGAAAGTGATCATACGCCTCCTGCGCCACGTGGTCTGCGGTCGCAACGGCTGTCTGAAGAAGTTGCTCTAATCGCCGGTGATCCTCTGTGAGAAATCGCGTCACGGCCAAGACGTCACCGTCGGCTTGTCTCTGCCGGATGTTTCTGTGGTTCATGCCCTGTTCCGAATATCCAGATGATCACCTTCCCTATGCCTGTGGAAAGTCCCACAACGATTACACCGATCATCACGACAACTCCGATGCCGAGCCAACTGTCGGACGTGGAGAACATCGCTGTCCCTCGGAGCCATGACCTAAGTTTAAGATTGTACACCCAGTCGAAGGAGGAAGAACATTGCAGTGCCGGCCATTCGGCTTCACATCACTCGCGGACGATAGGCGTCTCAGAACCAGCACAGAGAAGAAGTAGGTGGTCGTTCAAACGGCGGACAGGCGGCGTTCACTGCGAAACGCAGAGGTCGTAGGGGAAGGAGCCACTCCCTGTTCCTGTTGTTGACGGAACGCGGATATGGCGATTATTTTTTCGATGGGTGTGAGACCGGGAACTTGAGAGGCGGCTCGTTCGAACTCGGGCAATGTGACGTTCTTTTGACAGCGAAACCCGTGGATGAATGGCCCCCACATCGGTTCGAAATGGTGGAACCACCAACCAGGCGCGACACTACCTCCTGAGCATCCCCTGGACGAGACTGCCGACGTCGTAGCCTGCATCTGCTCCCGGCCGCAATCACTCTCACAGTGAGGATGTGCAAGTGTCGTTTCTTGCTTCAACAGAAACATTCGTTCTTTCCGTTCAGAGTTATCCACGATACCCACAGATCGATGGTTGCTGAAGAACGACTCGTACGAGGAAAAAGCAATTCAGATGCCTGAGTTGGTATATTTTTATTTCGCAATGAGTTACGAACCACGCGCATGAAAGAACAATCTGTAGAGTGTATGAAAGTGCAGGCATTGTATTAGTATTGGACACATATGTTGCTCTGACGTGAAGCCTGTCTCATGGCGAATTGGGAAGAGTCAGCACCAAAAATTAGTCTAGGTCGCGTATTATGTTGAGAATTTAACCGGAGCGGGAAGAAATTGTTCTCGATATCAGCTGTTCTAAAAGGAGACAGTTGGTAACGATTTGTGGAACATCGGATTGGAGCTGTTCACTCTCGTTTCAAACAATCCACCACATGGAATACGAATAGTTCGTAAATCGCATCTACATCTTGTGACCGGTCGCCCGTCCTGCAGTGTTTCATGATGAAACACTGTGACTCAATTCCCTGTAAGAAAGATCGATGAGTTGGACATTCAACCAGTGGACCGTGTAACTATTTCCACAAAAGAGAAACGCCGTTGGAATTCGAAGCGCCGCTTGGAGGTCCCGCGATTCCCGTGTCGCTCCAATAGGTGGAGGCGGATAGAGGTCTGAAAAAAAAGACGGTCACAGCCCAGAGACAGAGATCGCTTTTCATTCAGCAACACAGCGAAAGAAACTGCTCGCCTAGACCGATTGAGGAATCTGATGCGCTGGTTCCAAGGGAACACCCACTGGTGCAGATTCACGCGACATGCCACCTCCGCTCTCTTGAGCGGAGAGTTTTGCCGATTTCTTGGACTTGGTTCTGGAGCCGAAAGCAAGCGGAGTCGCGGCGGACACAAACTTTTCAAGCCCATAGGCCCGTAGTTTGCGGTACAACGTCGAACGGCTCACCTCCAAGTCTCGGGCCATCCGGGTCAAGTTCCCTCGATGCAAACTGATCGCCTTCACCATCAACTCCATCTCTATCCGTCTGTGAGCTGCGCGCAGAGAATCCAATGAATCCTCTGGTTGGAGTTCCTCGCCGGCTAAGTCTAAGTCATGCGGAGTAATCTCCATGCCCTCCGCCATGACCACGGCGCGTCGGATCCGATTGCTGAGCTCCCGCACATTTCCCGGCCAGGAATAGGCGCGCAGCACGTCGACGGCTTGGGCTGTATAGCCGCAGATCGGCTTGCGATAGGTCACGGCGGCTTGCTTGAGAAATACCATGGCCATGAGCAAGGTGTCCTCGCCCCGGTCCCGCAACGGCGGCAGATGAATGTGCAACACACCGAGCCGGTAATAGAGGTCCTCCCGAAACAGGTTTTTGTCGATCGCCGCTTTCAAGTCGACATTGGTCGCGGCAATCACGCGGGCATCGACATGCAGCGTCTCGTGCCCCCCGACCCGTTCAAAGGTGCCCTCCTGTAAAAACCGAAGCAGTTTGACTTGTAGGGCGGGCAGCAGATCACCAAGCTCATCGAGAAACAATGTGCCGCCGGCCGCCGCTTCCAACTTGCCTTTCTTTTGCTGGACCGCGCCGGTGAAGGCGCCGCGTTCATGACCGAACAGTTCCGATTCCAATAAGGTTTCCGGGATGGCGCCGCAATTGATCGGCACGAACGGCCCGTGCTTCCTGAGGCTTCGCTCATGGATCGCTTGGGCAGTCAATTCCTTGCCCGTACCGGTCTCGCCGGTAATCAACACCGGCATCTCGGTGTTCGCCACCTTGCGGACCAAATCAAACACTGTGCGGATGGCGGGGCTCGTTCCCACCATTTCGTCCACGGTATCCACAGATACCTCCTCGGTGTAGATTTCTGAAACGATACTTCTGAGACGATCGTATCCTTGACGAAGTACATCCCACGGTGCAATCAGGCATGGCTCCGAGTGAATAGGATCGAAAGCCTCTATTCCATCGAAACTTTTCTGTGACAAAACCAGTAGAGGGCAAATGTTGAAAGATTACTCGATACATATGGCTCTAGCGTATGCTGCAGATAGGCAGTGCGGCTCTCGCTCGCATACTTCAACAGTTCTACAGATTCACTCTAAGAATCTCCGTGTAGCGTCTCATCTTGATACATAGCATTGAATGCAACGCGATGATCAGTGCCTAATAGCCCTGTTTGGCGATCTTACGTTAGGGATATTTGGCTCTAGTCTTGAATCTGTCGGAGATCCGGATCTTGTGTTTGACCATGACACAGGGAGTTCTGTATGACGCCATTGGGCACAGAATATGTTGATTTACGGGCGACGTGTCGATGATTATGAGATGGAACGGTGAATTCACGCGACCAGCTGTATTGAACTCCCTGAGGATTGATCCATTGACCAGGACATAGCGCGCCTACTCTGAATTCGATCTTCCCTCTACTAGGATAATCGCATGTTTGACTGGATGGCTCATTCAGAAATGTGGATTGCGTTGGGCACCCTGACGGCGCTGGAAATCGTCCTCGGGGTCGACAACATTATTTTTATTTCCGTCCTCGTGAGCCGACTCCCTCAGCGCCAACGGAATGTGGCTCGGCGCCTTGGACTCGGTCTTGCAATGGTCGCGCGGCTGGGCTTGTTATTCTCCATTACACTCATGATGGAGCTGACGGCTCCTCTGTTCACAGTGCTGAATCAGGCCATCTCGGGGCGAGATCTGATTCTCATCATCGGCGGGTTGTTTCTCCTCGTCAAAGCGACTCACGAAATCCATAACAGCCTGGAAGGGCCGGACGAACAGGAGCGTTCGGCCGGTCCGACCGGTCTTGGAATGATGCTGTTTCAGATCGCGCTGCTGGATATCGTCTTCTCGCTGGATTCCGTCATCACGGCTGTCGGGCTGGTGGACGAAGTGTCGGTCATGGCGACGGCGATCATCGTGGCTGTGCTGGTAATGATGTTCGCGGCTCGGCCCATCGGCGAGTACGTCGATGCCCATCCAACGATCAAGATTCTCGCGCTATCCTTCCTGATCCTTGTCGGAGTGACCTGATGGTGGAGGGTTTCGATGTTCATGTGCCCAAGGGTTATATCTATTTTGCAATGGCCTTTTCCGTCGCTGTGGAGATGATCAACCTACGAATCCGAGCGCGCACTGTCTTGCCCCGCAAACTGCGTAAGCGATACTCTAGCGGCGAGATCGAACCCACGGGAAAGTCGGAGAGCTCAGGAAGACACTGAGTCCGGCTTTCGCGCGGATAGCGGAGTGGCCAATTCCTCCAGTGACCGCCCTTCTGCCTTCACGCCCAGCCATAGCTCGATAAGTGCGCCGAGAATCATCAAACCGCCGCCTAACAGATAGCCGTAGAACACGCCGGTGACCGATGTTTCGATGAGCATGCCGTAGAGCCATGGTGCCGCCACGCCGGCTCCTTGAGCCACGATGAAGAAAAAGGCGATCGCCATCGCGCGGATCTCCATCGGAAATACCTCACTCACTGTCAGATAGGCGGCACTGGCCCCGGCCGATGCAAAAAAGAAAATCGATGACCAGATCACCATGTGCGTGGAGAGCGTCAACGAACCCTGCCAGAACAGATACCCGGCAAGCGTCAAAAGGATACCGGCCATGCCGTAGGTGAAGCTGATCATCGGCTTGCGGCCGACCGTATCAAAGAACCGGCCTAACAACAGGGGGCCTAAAAAATTGCCCAATGCGAACGGCAGGATGTAGAGACCAATGTCGGCACTTGGTACCGCGTAGTATTTCGCCAGCAGCAGCGGATACGTGAACGATACGGCGTTGTACATGAACGATTGTGTGACCATCAATCCTATGCCCAACACTGTCCGCCGTGGATAAGACTGAAATAGTTCTCGCGCCACGGTCGCGATCGTCGCGTGGGGTCGAGCATGGACGGTCAGGGTGCCGTGAGGAGTCGGCAGCGGCGCTCTGTGTTCCTGCACGGCCTGTTGTTCAATCGCGGATACGATCGCCTCCGCATCAGGGACTCGGCCGTGGGTCATCAGCCAGCGTGGGCTTTCCGGAACGATCCGCCGAACCAGGATGATGGCCACCCCCAGCACGGCGCCGAACACAAAGCACAGTCGCCAGCCGATGGATTCAGGAACTATCGCCGGATTCAGCAACAGCAGCGTCAGCAGTGCGCCGGCCGCCGATCCAAGCCACCAGGTCCCGTTGATCGCCAGATCGGTATGCCCTCGATTGCGGGCGGGAATCAATTCATCGATGGCCGAATTGATGGCGGCATACTCGCCACCGATACCGGCGCCGGTCAAAAATCGGAAGAACATGAAGCTCATGAGGTCCCATGAGAACGCCGTCAGCACCGTCGCCACGAGGTAGAGCGCCAACGTGATCATGAACCATTTTTTTCGTCCTTGACGGTCGGTGAAATACGAAAAGATCAACGCGCCGAGGACCGAACCTGCCAAGTAGGCGGACGCCGTGAGTCCTACTTCCGATTGTGTGAGATGTAACGTGTCGGGATGGGTCAGCGTCGGACCGAGGGAGGCGACGATGGACACTTCAAGTCCGTCGAGCAACCACGTCACCCCCAGCGCCCCGACGACCAGCCAATGCCAGCGCGACCAAGGCAATCGGTCCATCCGCTGCGGGATATTGGTGGTGATCGGGGTGGCGGGATCGGCAGCAGCCATGCGCTATCGTAGCATGACGACCGGGAGAGAATATGTGACGATGGAGTCTCACCAGCCCAATTGCCAGGTGTGACCATCCTGTAACACGAGTGCATCCGCTTCCTGTGGACCCCAGGATCCAGCGGTGTAGACATGCACCGATCGAGGTCCGACCAAAAGCGGATCGTAGAGTCGCCAGGCCGTTTCCGTAAAGTCCGAGGTCACGAATAATGTTTGGTCGCCGATCATGACGTCGCGCAGCAGCGTCTCATAGGCTTCCGGCAACTCGCCGCCAAACGCCTGACCATAGTCAAATCTCAATGCCCGACTGGTAAACTTGAACGGCCGCCCAGGAGTTTTCACGGAGAAGCAGAGGGAAAATCCTTCACTTGGCTGCAGCGTGATCAGCAACTTGTTGGGATTGAGACTGTCTGGTTCCAATGAACGAAAGACCTGAATAGGCGCCGAGCGGAAGGTGACGGCCAGCTGCGTAATTTTGCGCGGAAGTCGTTTCCCGGTTCTCAGGTAAAACGGCACGCCTCTCCAGCGCCAGTTGTGAATCTCCAACTTCAGCGCCACATAGGTCTCGGTGGTCGAGTCTGGAGATACACCCGGCTCTTCCAGGTAGCCGGCAATCCTCTGGCCGGCGACATCCCAGGCCGTATATTGACCGAAGATCACGTCTTCGGGGCGAATTGGTGAGATAGACCGAAGAACTTTCAGTTTTTCAGCCCGGATCTCGGACGCTTCGAAGGAAGTCGGTACTTCCATGCCGACCACGGTCAGGAGTTGCGTCAAATGGTTCTGCACCATGTCGCGCAAGGCGCCGGTCCCCTGATAGTAGGCTCCGCGGTGTTCGACGCCGAGATCTTCCGCAACCGTGATTTCCACGCTGTCGACCGCATCGCGATTCCACAGCGATTCAAAAATGGGGTTCGCGAAGCGAAAGGCCAACAGATTTTGCACGGTCTCTTTGCCCAGATAATGATCGATGCGATAAATCTGAGACTCGTCCAGATAACGATGTAAGAGGGTGTTGAGGGCGCGCGCCGAGTGAAAATCATGACCGAACGGCTTTTCAAAGACCACTCGCACCCACCCATGGCTCCTCAGCAACCCGGTTTGATGGAGCAGCTCCAGGGTTTCGGGGACAATCGCCGGCGGCAGCGCCAGGTAAAAAATGCGGTTTTGCGGGAGATTCCGCGCCACTTCAAGCCGGGAGACAAACGAGGCGAGGCCTTCATAGTCCGCCGCTCTCCCTTCGCGCAGCGTATGATAGTATACGTGGTTCTCGCACCATTGCCGCAGGTCGGCAGCGTGACGCGCTCCGGAACTGGAGAGTCCCTCATAGGCCCACAAGCGAAAGGCCTCTTCGCCCATTTCAGGCAAGGCGGCTCCGACGATGAGCGTATTCTGCTTCTCCAACTCGCCATAGGTGCGCAAGTGAAACAATGCGGGCAACAGTTTCCGTCGCGTCAAATCGCCTGTCGCTCCAAGAATAATGAACAAATGTGGCTCGACCGTTCGCTCCGTCATCAGTCATTCCAATCGCGGTTATGATAGATCGTCAATGGACCAAACCCCTACATCCTATGTCTTCTTCAAATAGGCCTCGATTTACTCTTCCGGTTCCTCGATCGGGCCGGCCCATTCACCCTTGGCCAGCAGGACCTCCTGAAATCCACCGTCCGGCCATTGAAACTGTCCTGCCTCGTCGACCAGGACAATGAAAGGGTCGGCCTCATGGGCTTGCCCACGGAACCAGTACCAGCCTGGCCTTGTCGGTTTGTTGTGGCTCCAACGATAGGGCGACAACAGTGTGTCCTCACGTCCCGAGCGGTTCGTCATTCCTCCCCGTCTCCATGTTCTGGTACAGTACGCCTCTCTATTCGTGAACCTATCACGTCATGTCCACACTTCCAATAGAAGATGTACTGCCGTCAGTCCGCCGAGCATTGGAAGCCGGCCCCAATGCGTTGCTGACCGCTCCTCCCGGAGCCGGGAAAACCACTCGTGTCCCCGTGGCGCTCCTGAGCGCGCCCTGGTTGTCGGGTAAAAAACTCTTGCTGCTCGAACCCCGGCGGCTCGCTGCGCGAGCCGCCGCGCATCGCATGGCGGAAGGGTTGCGCGAACAGGTCGGAGAGACCGTCGGCTATCGGATGCGCCTCGACACGAAGATCGGACCGACGACTACAATCGAGGTGGTCACCGAAGGGGTGCTCACGAGGCTGCTCCATCAAGACCCGTCGCTAGCGGCCTACGGCATCGTGTTGTTCGACGAGTTCCATGAGCGAAGCTTGCAAGCGGACATGGGACTTGCCCTGTGTCTCGAAACTCAACGCCTCTTCCGCCCCGACCTTCGTCTCTTCATCATGTCGGCGACTCTGGACTGCGGTCCGGTCGCCGAACTGTTGGGTCGAGCTCCTCTCATCACGTGCGAAGGCCGGATGTTTCCGGTCGAGACCCGGTACCTCGATCAGCCGCTCACCGAGCGGCTCGATGTGGCCGTCTCGCAGCTCATCCGGCAATCACTGGCAAACGATCACGGTAGTCTGTTGGTCTTCCTCCCGGGGATGGCGGAAATTCGTCGGGTCGAACGAATACTGTTGGACTCCAAGGTCAACCATTCTATCCAGATCGCGCCGCTGCACGGCGATCTGCCTCAGGACATGCAGGATGTCGCGATTCGACCGACGGCTCCTGGGCGGAGAAAGGTCGTGCTTGCCACCTCTATCGCCGAAACCAGCCTGACGATCGACGGCATACGCGTGGTGATCGATGCAGGCCGCATACGTATCCCACGGTACGATCCTCGTTCCGGTCTGACTCGATTGGAGACGATCCGCGTCACGCAAGATTCTTCCGAACAGCGCCGAGGCAGAGCCGGACGACTTGAACCAGGCCTGTGCTACCGGCTGTGGACCGAAAAAGAACAAACTATGCTTGCTCCCCGTCGTCCACCGGAAATTCTCGAGGCGGATCTCACTCCGCTTATGCTCGATCTTGCACAGTGGGGCGTACGTGATCCGGCGGAATTGTCTTGGCTCACTCCGCCACCTGCCGGGGCCGTCGCTCAGGCCGGAGATTTACTGGTCCAACTCGGAGCCTTCTCTGCCGACGGGCGCCTAACCGAACACGGACGACGCATGGCGGAATTGCCTCTGCATCCACGTTTGGCGCACATGATGCTTCGGGCAGTACCGTTCGGTCTTGCCGATCTCGCGTGTGAGGTGGCGACGCTGTTGAGTGAACGAGACATCCTGCATGGACCACGTGAACGACAGAACGCTGATTTGAGGCTCAGGCTGGACGTTCTGCACGGGCAGTACGATTCCATCGGTCTGGTGGTCAATCGAGCCGCGGTTGACCGAGTGAGGCGAACGGCTCGACTATGGCGGAGACAGCTCAGTGAACAATCTCGTAAGGCTGAAGACGACGGATATGATCGTTCAAGCTCAGTCGGGCGGTTGGTTGCGCTGGCCTATCCTGAGCGGATTGCTCGGCTGCAGTCGGACCGTGAAGGGCGTTACCGCCTTGTGAATGGTCGAGGGGCTCGGTTTAGGACAGCCGATCCCTTGGTCATGGAACCCTTCCTTGTGATCGCCGACTTAGATGGAGGCGATCAGTGGTCCGAGATCAATCTCGCTGCTCCGATCACACAACAGGATATTGAATCGCTGTACCCTGACCGATTGGTGGAGGAAGAAGAAGTGATCTGGGATGAATCCCTCGGCGCGGTACGAGCCGTACGCCGCCGACGACTTGGAGCGATGATCCTTGTAGAGGAGGACGTCTCATCGCCTGATCCAGGCAAGATCACAGCCGCGCTCTTACACGGTATTCATAAGGCCGGACTTGAGGTTCTATCGTTCGGTCATCTGCTCCAACAGTGGCGCGCTCGCGTGATGTGGCTGAAACGCATTGATGATCCTCAATCAGCATGGCCTGATCTGTCCAATGAGGCATTGCTTCAGACATTGGATCAGTGGCTGGGTCCCTACTTGACTGATATCACCACGCTCGATCGAGTGAAACGGCTGGACCTTAGCGTCCCGCTGCATGCTGTTCTCACCTATGAACAGCATCGGCGCCTCGATCGACTGGCTCCGACGCATCTGACCGTGCCGAGCGGCTCTCATCTTCGAATTGATTACGACCAGTCAGACGTTCCGGTGTTGGCGGTGCGTGTACAAGAGATGTTCGGCTGCAAAGACACACCTCGGGTTGCGGATGGGAAGATTCCCGTGATGCTGCACCTCCTGTCTCCTGCGAAACGTCCGGTGCAGGTGACACAAGATCTTGGCGGCTTTTGGAAGAGGGCCTATCAAGATGTCCGGAAAGAATTACGCGGCCGATATCCCAAGCACCATTGGCCTGAAGATCCGATTGGGGCGGCGCCGACCGCCAAGACGAAGCAAAAAAACCGAAGCTAGGGATCTTCCTTGTAGCTTGTGCTGTCCAGATAGGGTACTCAGTCCACAACGTCGCTCATTACAGAGAATAGAGACCATATGTCGACACGTCACCGGGCAGAGAAGAGCCTTCCTCACGAAATTGACGTAAAGGGGATTGCCGTGACGCTCGCGTTCCTCCTGAGCCTTGGTGTGTTCGCCGTAGGACGGGATGATCGCCCTGTAAGCGAGGATCAACGGGCTACATCGGATTCCCTGCAAATCGCACAGCCTTTGATCATAGAGAAGACCGAGACTCTCCAGCATCCGGATGACGAAGCCGACCGCTCCGAAACATCGCTCACGTTCACTGCCTCCCGCTGAATTACGCAACAGCCCATCACTCCGTACTCAGTCACCCCGTAACTGAACTGAGTGACGATTGAGTAAGGTGATCGCCCAACTTGCACTTGCCGTGATCTTCAGTACAATACCCTCCAATCATGGCAAGCAAAACCCTAGTTTATAGGCGATTCAAACTGTGGGAACCGGCGTGTCTCTTCGTTCTCTTTGTTAATCTTCTGTTCGTACCATTCGGCAGTGCCAGCCTGCTTGAGATGACCGATCTCGTGACCCATCCCGAAGTGTATGATCATAAAGCTGTGGTTGTCGTCGGCTTGGTAAAGAATGTTCAACTGGTCATCGATCAGAAAGGTCAACCGACGTACCAGTTCCTACTTGCCGACGGTGTCGACACGCTCAAAGTCACCAGCCGAACGCGAGTCGAAAATGGGGACCAGGTTATTGTTGAAGGGACGTTTACCCGGAGACGGCAAGCTGGTCGCCTCATCGTGTACAATGAAGTGAACGCGCTCACCGTACGGCCTCTCAATCAGCCCAATTCCGACTTGGTAGGATAAGCGCCGCCCAGACTCGGCTCATCTTCTTTGGGCCGGCTCACTTCTTTTCCACTCGGAACGTTGAACCTTCCTCGAGCACCGAGGCAAGCCAGGCTCTTTCCTAGTCCCCCAAACAAATGGTTCTTCGATAAGATACCTCTATGACGAGGGGATGGCTCTATCAACATATACAAACAACGTAGACTTCTTCTTTAACGAATGAGCGAATTGATCGGAGGGCATTATGGCGCGGTACGGAAAACGTGCTCAAAAATCGGTCGAACAGGCGATGCACAAGCGAAAGAAGGGAACTCTCAAAAGCGGAAAGAGTGGCAAGCCCGTGAAGAGCCGCAATCAAGCCATCGCGATCGGCCTTTCTGAAGCGAGACGCAAAGGCGCCAAGGTTCCCAAAAAGAAAGCTGCCTAACGACCCGGCTCCTTTTCATTCAGACGATGCAAAGCGTCAGTCTCATATGGAGCCTCTTCTCGCCGTCATACCTTGACGCGGCTCTGCTCCCAGACTCGAAATGCCGCAAGATCCTGTGCGATGCTGTGGAGTAGCAATGCCAGTATTGCCGCATCGTCAATCAATCCAATTCCTGGAATAAAGTCCGGAATCAAATCGACAGGACTCAACACATAGAGCAGGGTTGCGGCCAGTGACGCGAGCGTGCGTACCGAGAGGCCGCGGTAGCTACCCCCCTTCCAAGCCTTGAGTAGCCGAACCAAGAGGGGAAGGTCGGTCCAGAGACGACCGATCATTCGCAATAATTCAAAGAACCTGGTCGATAGCTTCATCGTTCACCTCCATGATGATTGGTCTTGTGTCAGTGCCATTGTAGAATACCAAGGAACGACGATTATAGGAAGCCGTATCCGGCCTGGTATGATGCTCATCGCGGTGCCTCATTCGATGAGTTATTCTGCGCTGCCGGTTCAATCGAGGATGTCGAAGCGGTCCGGCCACGTCCTACCGCGATCCGATAGAGCGCGAATCCCACGACGACCACCATCGCAAGGCCGGGCCACCCGCCGAACGGAGGAACGGCAAAAATCGTAAATGGATCGGCGCTCAGGCCGGGCCACAGGGCGGCGAGGGCGATCGGCAGGGCCAGTAAGATACCCATCAAGGCTTCACCGGTGATCAGTCCGGCGGCAAAGAGCAATCCCCGCTGCGACGGCTCATGTCCCCGCCCCGTTCGCACATGTGCCAAGGCTGCAATGACCCCACCCAGAAAAATAGTCGCAGAAAGCTTCATCGGTAGGTAGATCCCGAGTGCCACGGCAAGCACGGGTAACCTCCATGCACTGCCACGTTGTTCCTGCCGTCGATCGACCAGAATGATCAGAACTCCAATCACAGCACCCAGTCCCACGAGAGGCCAGGGTAACCCTGCTCCAAACACACTTCGCGTTAGGTTGGCCATCAATGTGGCCTGTGGCGCACTCAGCGGATGGGGATGGTTGCTCGTTGGTTCGCCGATCCCGTACTTGGCTTGGAGAAGCGACAGAACCGGCACGAGGACTAGAGCGCCTGTCAGGACCCCGACGACTTGCATGACTTGTTGTTTCCAGGGTGTCGCCCCGAGCAGATGACCGGTCTTAAGATCTTGGAGATTGTCTCCGCCCATGGCGGCGGCGCAGCAGACGACGGCTCCGATCACCAATGCGGCCGCTGGCCCTGCCGGATGTCCGGCTCCCATGAAGAGCACGAGAAGCAAAGCCGCGATCATGATGGTGGCAATCGTGACGCCTGAGACGGGATTGCTCGAACTTCCGACCATTCCAGCCATATACGCGGCGACCGATGAAAAGAGGAAGGCGGCAAGTGCCATGACGATCGTCATCAGTAGGCCGAGAGGAGGACTGTCCACGACCGTCGAATAGATCCAGGCCATCGGCAGAAGCGACAGGCCAAATGGCACGACGATCCACAGGAATGAGGCATCTTGTTCAGTCCGTAACAGTCCCGGGGTAGTTTGTGGTATGTCGGATGCACGATAACTCGCTCGGAGCGTCTGGAGACTCTTCCAGACCGGCTCGCGCAATTTCGTGAGTGTCCAGAGCCCACCGGTCAGCATCGCTCCGATACCGACGTATCGAATCTGTCCGCTCCAGATCGACATCGCCGCCGCGAGTCCTGTCTGATCAGGTGGTAGCCCATGGACGAGGCCATAAGCGGGCATCAGCATCACCCATCCGATGACGCCTCCAAGAAAGACCACCGCGGCTGTCTGTAAACCGATGATAAATCCAACTGCAAGAAGCGCCGGAGAAAGATTGAGTCCTCCGTAGAACACGGTGCGCCCAACTTGGGTCGCTCCTTCCAAAGATTCTGTCCACACACGCAGGCCGCTCTCGCCGAACTTCGTCAGGCCACCGAGCAGAGCAGCCGACAACAGCGACTGAAAATCCCTTGTTGATTCGCGTGATCCGGTTTCACCCCGTTCCGCTGCGCCAACCTTGAGGACTTCCGCCGTGGCTAATCCCTCTGGAAACCGCAAGCGCGCCGTTACGATGAGTGCCCGCCGCAATGGGATCGTGAAGAGCACGCCGAGCAACCCACCGACAGCCGCGATGAGAACGGTCTGCCAGTAGTCAAACTCAGACCAATACCCGACCAGCAGGAGTGCAGGAATCGTGAAGATGACGCCGGCCGCCAATGCTTCGCCCGATGAAGCAGCGGTTTGAACGATGTTGTTTTCGAGGATGTTCGATCGGCGAAACAGACGCAAAATCGCCATGGAAGCGACTGCCGCAGGAATAGACGCGGATACCGTCATGCCGGCAAACAAGCCGAGGTAGGCATTGGCGGCTGCCAAGACCGCAGCCAGGATGACCGACAACGCGACCGCTTTGACGGTAATCTCAGGGAGTGTGATTGAGGCAGGGACGAGAGGCTGCGAATCTTTCATGATGGCCGGTCATAATAGTCAGACCTTTCGCGATCACACAAGCTACTCGCGAAACAATCGCACGGGCACTTTCCGGCCTTTGATCCGAGCGCGGCCGAGTAGCTCGATGATACGCGCGGCGAGAGATTCAGGGACATCAACGAGGGAAAATCGATCTTCGATCTCAATCGAGCCGATCACGTTGGAGTGAACTTTCGCCTCATTGGCGATGGCCCCGACGAGATCACCCGGTCTGATCCCCTCCTCGTGCCCTGCTCCCACATAGACTCTTGCCATACCGGCCTCCCGCCGGCCATGACGTGACAGCCCTGTCGGCCGACGTTCCGGCCTGGAGGATGTGCTGCGTGACCGATCGTCATAGCGACCGGCATTACGGGCTGGCCTTCCGAATTCAGGCTGCCTGGCAGGCATCCCAGGAATCTCTTGTTCCGGACGCTCGCCGCCCTGCGCCCGGACAAGGAGTTTGATCGCGGCTGCTGCCACATCGTCCGATGAATGGGAGGCGGTTAACCGATCGACGAGCGGTTTGAAACCATCCAGCTTTCCATCGCGCAAGACCTCTGCCATCACCGCTTGTAGACGCTCCAACTGTTTCGCGCGAAGATCGGCGACGCTGGGCACCGGCAGGACGACGACCTGAGCTTTCGTATGCTGCTCAATCGTCCGCAGCAGGCGCTGTTCACGAGGGTCGAGGATCGTGATGGCTGCACCTTCCCGACCAGCTCGGCCCGTCCGGCCGATTCGATGCACATACACCTCAGCAGAGGACGGGAGGTCGTAGTTGATCACGTGTGACACTTGCGGGATATCCAGGCCTCGCGCAGCCACGTCGGTCGCCACAAGCAATTCGGTTTGCCCGGCCTTGAACGCCTGCATCACCCGGTCACGCTGCCCCTGGCTCATGCCGCCATGGATCGCCTCGGCTCGATGGCCGCGGCCCGTCAGCATCGCCGTGACTTCATCGACTTCCAGTCTGGTTCTGCAGAAGACCAGTGCCGATTTGGCGCCCACCACGTCGATTACACGGGCGAGCGCCGCCGCCCGATGCGGCCTCGCCACGATATACGCCGTCTGCTGGACGCGTGGGGCCGTGCCGGCTTTGACAGGTTCTTTCGCAATCGTAATCTCGACGGGATTGTGGAGATGTCGATGGGCGATGGAGCGAATCCTTGGCGGCATCGTCGCTGAGAACAAGGCGGTTTGTTTGGTCTTGGGCGTTTCGGTCAGGATCGCGTCCAGATCGTCCGCAAACCCCATGTCGAGCATTTCGTCTGCTTCGTCCAATACGACAATTTTCACCTCGTGCAGCTTCAGCGTGCCGCGCCGGATATGATCCAGCGCCCGACCGGGTGTGGCGACGATCACATCGACTCCCCGCTTCAGCGTGTGCAACTGCGGACCGATGGCCTGTCCACCGTACACCGGCAGCACGCTCATCCGTAATTCCTTTCCATACCGCTGTACTGCTTCCCCGACTTGAATCGCCAACTCCCGGGTCGGCACGAGCACAAGCGCCGATGGACGCGCCCTCTCGGCATGACCGATTCGCTGCAGCATCGGCAACGCGAAAGCCGCGGTCTTGCCGGTGCCGGTCGCCGCCTGCCCAAGCAAATCTCGGCCTGCGAGGAGCGGCGGAATCGCTTCGCGTTGGATGGGGGTGGGTTCTTCGTAGCCCAGCGTTTCGAGCGTCGCGAGGAGCGGCGCTTCAAGTCCTAAGGAGACAAAACCGGGTGAGAACCCAGTGGCGGTTGGGCCGGCGGACACCGTCGAGTGACTCTGTTTCGTCACGGAAGCGTTGCCTTTCTACCGTCGATGGTCGCGGTATCGTGGAGCGCATGAACCGAGGACTCACTGCAGGCGTAATGTTACGTTGGAATGAGGCGGCAGCGCAACAGGTTCGAGCCGGTCCTGTGTCATCGTCGCCGGGGCAGGTCGCTGAGTAGCAATGGCTCGAGTACGAGAACAGAATCGATTCTCAGTCCGCCGGATAGGAATCAGTTTGTCTGAGGGGATCGCTCTCACGACCTGGGCGGACAGGACGTTCGTCACCTGTCCGCCCAATCAGAGTCAGCCAGAGTCAGCGCCTGATACGAGTCATCCTCTGTGCCGCGACGCAGTCAGAGACCTGTACTCTATAGCTTCGGCAGGGCCAATGCGCGTGCCGGAACCCACTGATCTTCTGCCGGTATAAGGAACATGATTTGTGCGAGCGCTCGGTACCTCGCTTCCAATTCGCGACATCGATTCACGAATCGACCGGCGGACAACCGTGGAAAATAGTCGCGGTGCCGCTCGTAAAAAAGCGCCCGGCGTCCCCAACGTTCCGCCTTGAAGATACACAACCGGGTGACCAATTCCAAAAGATGGTTGGGTGACAACCGCTCAGATCCTTGTCTCACCGGAATGGGGATCACCGAGCTGGATACGGTCAGTCCTTTTGTCGCTTCCTTCATACGGTCCTCCTTATGGCCTGAATAGCCTGAACCATCGCTTCGAATCTCTTTATAGTCTCGAAACATGAGGAGACCATTAGGAGCAGATGAAAACTTCTTCATAAAGGGCTAAAGTCGCGCATCACCGTGCTGGTACAGCGCGGGATCAGACTGGCCATGGAGCGGAAGTGTAGCCGCCCCCCGCCCGATCGCACAACTGATCTTTCTTATCGCTCAGGGGGTACGAAGCTGACGTTGGCGATGGTAGTGCCTTGGACTGGAGGGTAGGCCCCCTCGAATCTCGCGGGAAACACGTACAAGCGTTCCCCAACCGAAAACAGCAGCCGATACTCCTTTTCAGCATCACTGCGCAGATAGACCGTGAGCAGCGAGGATGTGGGTTGTTTATCGACCCGTGCCCAATTCAGACCGAGCTGCGCAGGGACCACATACAGACCAGCGGCAATCACGGCGAATGCGACATACGTCATCGACAGATCAGTGAGCCGGCCCATTGTGTTGAACCGTACCACCACGAGCTCGAGGGCCGAACTGAACAAGAGCAGAATCGTGGCGACACCAATAATCGACAGCACGATAGCCGAAGTGACATAGCCGAATGTGCTCAGGAGCGGGGTTATCACTAGGAGGGCGAGCAAGAACCATGGCCCATACTGAACCAGAGCCACGGAGAATCTGAACTGAACGCTCGCCGTCACGTCGTCTTGACTCCCGATCACCGCGAGGTTCGTCATAGCCAGATATCCAAAGTAGAGCATCAGCAACAGCGGCACCCAGTTTTGACTGAAATAGATCGCCGCCGGAACCTCTTCTAGGATCCATGAGGCTCCGAATTCAGAAAAATAGGCTTTTGTGTAAAACGATCCCGCGAGATATGCCACCCCGCTCATGGCGGCCAGACCGGCTAATGCCTTCGGCGTCTGCTCGATGAGTCGCCGAGCCCCGGCTCGGGTAGATTTGCTCCTGTCAGGATCGTCGCGGGGCATGGGTCACGATGGCCTCATCTCACCTCAACCGGGGATCAAGGTGACGTGCACGGTCCGCTCACGCGGGCCATCGAGTTCGACCAGCATCACCGATTGCCAGGTGCCGAGCACCAGCTTTCCGGCCGACACGGGCACTGTCAGCGACGGTCCCAAAATTGACGAAGCCATATGGGACCAGGCATGCGCGGGATTATGCGCATGTTGAAAGCGAATCCGAGGAATCATCTCTTCGACGACCTCCAGGAGGTCATCGTCTGTCCCCTCCCCGATTTCCCCGGTTGTTAAAGCAGCCGTCGTATGTGTTACAAACAGCGAACAGAGCCCTTCCAGCAAGTTCGCCTTCCGGATCACCGTCTCAAGCCGATCGGTCAGATCGACGATCTCTTTCGCGGCTGTCGTTTTGATACGGAGAATTTCGCCCATAGAACATGGCCCTCAACGGAACGAAGGACATATCATAGCGAAGACAGGTAAGCCCTTCTCCTAGGAGAACCCCGAACCCTTACCCAACCTCTCAGCGATCAGGCGTCAGCGTTTCTGAATGAAGATGAAGCGGCACCGAAATCCTGGAAGCGAGCGTTTGATGACCTCTTCGGTCGGGCCTACGAGTGTCATGGCAGGGTAATAGTGCCGGATCCAAAGCCGTCCCAGATAGACGGGAACAAAATACAACACGAACGCACCGACAATGAAGCTGACGCCGCTCAACAGTCCGACTGGATCGATGGAGTGCAGTAATCGTTTCCCCACAACGGCGGCGAACACTGCCGCAGCGACGATCAGCTCCATCAGCCATAAGAATTGCGTCGCGGTCAGTCTCACGGGCAAGCACCGGGATGGCGAGACATACAGACTGCGCGGTTCTTTGGGTAGGGCGGTCAGTAATCGATGTCCCATGCGGTGGACCGTCCCACCAAGCACAAAGCCTATGAGACTCTGGACGACCATGGCGATGAAGGGGGCGTTGCCGACGATCGAAGCCGGGCCGATCATGAATATCATGGGCGCCGCATAGATGGTGCAGCCCAAGATGTCTTCATAGGTAAAGGTGCGGACAAGATCGCGGCAACTCTGTGTAAAGGAGTCCGGTCTTGGGGTGCCGGAAGGAGATTCCATCAGAACATTCCTCGATGACGCAGGGCAAAGAAACGGAGTATTTGTAAGGGAAGCGTGGGCTGATGATCAAGCGATTGTCTTGTGAGGCGGGGATTCTTTTTCGGCACGAGGGCCGAGCGAGATGTGAATCAGACGATCATTGATATGGGCTTGCACCCATTATCTTGCTCATGGGAATGCCGACCTAGGCATTAAAGGCGGCGGCCGCCTCTTCTTCCGTGTTGCACAATTGATTCTTTTCACCATACACGCGGCTCACCAGATTAAACCCACCGGTTTCAAGCGCTTCTTTGACCATCCCCTTCGCTGCGGCAATCTTCATCTCTCCTTGGACGTTGTTGATCTGCTTGACCGCGAGGATGAGGACCCGGATGCCGCCGCTACTGATGTAGTCCACATCAGCCAGGTTGATGACGACCTTTTTCGCGCCCGAGTCCACGATTTTCTTCATCTCCTGGAGTCCTTGTTCCGCCGTGGTGGCGGAAAGACTGCCGTGCATCTTGACGAAGGTGACTCCGGCGTTCTCGCGAGAGGTGACCGTCAATGTATGTCTGGTCTCTTGGCTCATGGACGCACTCCTTTTTCTTGGTCGCTTTCAAACCATCTCGTTCAAAGCCGATGCCCTATTCGGACTGGACTCGCTACCACAGTGGCCCGCATCATACCATCGATACGTTCCCCAATTCCATCCGCACGATATCCTCGACCGGGCGTCACCGATACACCGTGACTTAGTCGATGGGAAAAAGGGGACATTAGTGTGGCTCTCGGACCTTCGAGAGAGCGTCTTCAAGCGTGGCGGCATAGAGGCTCATAATCATCGCCCCACTCAATTGGAGCACCGTGCGGACCTGGTCGTTCCCTCCACAGAGCACCACCCTTCCGCCTGTTCGGATCATCGCCATTACGGCTTTCAGGATCACCCGCAGCCCGATCGAGGAAATGTACGATATGCTGGAGAGATCAAGCACAATCTGCCGTTCCCCATGCTCGATGTGGCCTGTCAGGACGCGTTCCACCTCCGGCGCGCTGTTCGTGTCGAAGCGGTCCTTCGGGGTGACGATCACCACAGTACCATTCCGATGTGATTCGACGCTCATTTCTACTCTCCTTGTGTCTTGGCCTGATTGTTGCGGGTGCCTTCCGACTTCGATCGCGCTGATTCCGGTCACATCGGCATGGCTGCTAGGGGTCTCTGCTTTGGATACCAGCTTCTTTTTCACCATCAGGACGTTGCGACCCACATTACGGCGGTATGTGACCTCGTCGAACATGGAGCGCACCAAGTAAATCCCCAGCCCGCCGATCTCGCGCTCATGCAACAGTAGCGACAGATCCGGAGGAGCGACCGTTAAGGGGTTGAAGGGAATGCCGTCATCCGTAATGGTGAAGATGACCCACGCATCGCGCACTTCGCCCTCCACCTCAATGTGATGCTCCGTCGGGTCGTTGGGGAACGCATACTGCACCACATTGTTGAGCAGATCGTCCAGCGCCATGTTCAGGGTGGGAATGAGCGGCTTGGCCCCTTCCCATTGCGCCACATATTGCTCAAACGCCGTTTGCAAGATAGGAATGGCCGGCAATTGATTGGGCATCGTTTGGCGGAAGACCAGAACTGCCACGTCGGACGGAGCGACGCCGTGATACCGCAACCCTAACATGGTGATATCGTCCGCCTGCGGGGTATCAACGGCAAATGCCCTGACCGCGTTCATGACCTCACCAAGTCGATCGACGACTGAGACGGCCCGAGATTGGGTGAGGACCCTTTTCAACCGGTCGTTGCCGAACAGTTCGCGCCGCCTGTTATCCGCTTCGGTGACCCCATCGGTGTATAAGAAGAGCTCATCTCCCGGACCCAATTGGGTTGTCGTCTCCTTGAAGGCGATGCCAGGCATGGGACCGACCAGGGGTCCGTCTTTGGCCGTCAGCCACTCGAACTGTCCATCCTGCCGTTTGAGCAGAGGAGGATTGTGGCCGGCGTTTGTCGTCAGGAGCGTCCCATCGCGGAGATTCAAGATGCCGAGATACAGGGTGACAAACATACAGCTGTCATTGTCCGCACTCAGCGCATCGTTCACATGGGTGACGATACTGGCGGGCGAGGGATCCGACGCCGCTCTGGTCTTCACCATGATCTTGGTCATCGCCATGAACAGCGCGGCTGGGACTCCGTTGCCGGACACATCGCCGATCACAAAGCAGAGTCGATGGTCATCGATCAGGAAGAAGTCATAGAGATCGCCGCCGATCTCTAGGGCCGGTTCGAGGACGGCATAGAGCTCCAGCTCCTTCCGATCAGGAAACGCCGGAAACACGCGCGGGAGCATACTCCGTTGAATATCCCGGCCGACATTCAGTTCTTCTTGCATGCGAGCCTTCGCAGCCTCCACCACCGCCAACGAATCCGCCAGCCGCGCCGTGGCATCCTCGGCGGCTTGTTCGGCATTTTTCAGGGCCGTAATGTCGGTTGTCACTGCGACTGTGCCGCCATCTTGTGTCTTCCTCTCGTTGATCATGACCCACTCCCCGCTGGAGCGTTGTTGGATGTGCGGTCCTTTGGGATTGCGGTGCATGTCGAGCCGCATGTTCACCCAGGAATCGATATCCGCCATCGCTGCAGGGATATCGCCTCGTTTGGTGATACGGCGGATGATCGATTCGAACGAGTCGCCGGGTTGAACTTCGGCGCCGGGCTGAGACACCACTTCTCGATACTTGCGGTTGCAGATCACCAGACGATCGTCCGCGTCGAAGAGCGAAAAGCCTTGTGGGACACTTTCGATGGCCTCGATCATCCGAGCCCGGCTGTCGCGCGCCAGACTTGATGCCGACGTCACTTGCCGATCGATGATGGCCAGGAGGGTCGAGAGCGAGACGGCGACCACCGCGAGGAGATCCACCTCGATTCCCGGCGGCGGAGCACTAGTCGTCATGTCGGAAATACCGTACGTCGGAATCATCCCGATGAGGTGGGACCCGGCAAGAGCAAACCCCATGGCGCTCGCCTTTTCCGTCACCCGCCAGTTTCGGTACGCGATATTCCACCCTCCAACCAGCAGAACGATGACACTCAGTGCCACGATCCCCACAACCGACAGCACAAAGAGCAGCACGTCATTCTCAAAATCGATCGGCTGGTGGACCGCCATCATGCTGAAGAAATGGGTCAGGCTCATGCAGGCACCCATCAGCATTCCCCCGGAGACGAGTCGCATTCGACTGTCGGCATGGCTGCTGATCAGGTACACGGCCACGGCTCCTGCCGCTCCTGCAGACAGAAGTGAAAGAACGGCCAGCGCTGAGTCTTGGGCTGCTGAAACCGGCGGACAGAACGCCAGATTGCCGATGTAGTGGATCGCCCATATTTCAAGACCCGCTGCGACGGCGCCGATCGTCAGCCATCGCAACTTGACGGGGCCTTGGTCGGGAGCGCGCATCCGTTCGGCGATGCTGAGGATGACGTAGGCCGCCGCGCCACCCAGCAGCATCGAGGAAACGGCAAGCAAGGGATCGCACATTCCGAGCACGGTGACACTCCCTTCAGTACGTTCTTTCCATGTGCGTATCAGCAATCATGACATGCACTTCCGAATCCTCACGCTGCCTCTACTGGACAGGCTGATTGAGGCGATCCCAGCGAGGAGTCCTCGTGCTGGGATCAACCGACCAGTAGATGGACACCGCCTGCCCCAGAATGCGCTCCTTGCTGATCGGTCCCAAGAAGCGGCTATCCAGGCTCTCCTCCCGGTTGTCACCCAAGACGAAATAGGTATCGGGAGGAACGGTCACAGACCCGAGATTATCACGGACGTTTCCGGCCATGCTGGCTAGGTCGGTATGTTGCACATAGGGTTCGGTCAAGGTTTCATCATTCAAGGAGACCATCTGATTGCGAACTTCGATCCGATCGCCGGGAACCCCGATCACGCGCTGGAGAAAGAGTGTCCCATTCTCGTCCGGATAGCGATAGACGACGACATCACCGCGCTGAGGTTCGGCTGTGTCATACGCAGCCCTATGCGCAATCACATGGTCTCCCGGCAAGAGCGCCGGCGCCATCGCCTCATTCGAGATCTGAAGCCGATGCGACTGCGATCGCACCTCCGGCAACAGGTCCGGCAGGCGGTCCGTCACAAAATTCCAGCGAAGTTCCTGTACCCTGGACGTCGGGATGAGGATCTCGCTGCCATATCTCTTGACCAATCGTCTTGCTTCTGTGATCGACAACGTGGAGGCATAGTATTCCGCGAGATGGTGCTCCCAGAAATTGTCCGGGGCCAGATCGAACAGCATGACTTTGAGCGAGCGAACAAACGACTGCGCGATGCGCTCCATCTCAGAAGCAGTGAACGAGTCGGCGAGATCAGACTCGATTTCCAACTGGTGGCTGAATCCCGCCACATCGGCTTGGTCCGCGATCGCCTGAAACAAGCGATCCGACGCCACCTCTAAGCCGGCCAGCTGATGAAACACGGCCTCCGACCCGCTGTCAGGGTGGGAGTGAACCATTGGAGAGGTGCTGCACCCGGTCCAGAGTCCGCTACAGGTCACAAGCAGACAGACGGCAACGCGATTCGAAGGCGTGCCAAAGACGCGGGACAGGCTGGAGAGAATCTTCAAGTCCAGTCGACACTCCTTCCGTTTATGATTGCCGGGAGGATACCGCACTGGGCTTCGATAGGAAAGCCCGCTCGGGTAAGGCGCGGACGACCATACCTAGGCCTTTTCCGAGACCACGGCTGAGCCCATCCGCAATACACTGAGGCAATGAAGCTGGAAAGGAGTCTTTATGCGCCGCTTACGGATTGTCATAGGAATCACCGCCGTCATAGCAGCACTGACTGGAACCGTGGATATTCAGGCAGCGACTGAACCGTCGACCATCGCGCCGGGCGGTGGGAAAAGCCCGGTGACCGGCGGGAGGCCTGACGAACAGAGTCCTCGGTTGGGGCCGGGCAATCGCGGTACCGGAGAGCCTGGTAGGCCGTTGATCGACCCCAGCCAAGTGCGGTCCGCACCGTCTGGGCCTGGGACGATCATCGGGCAGGTCTTGTCCATCGCGGGCGATACTTACGTCGTGCGGCAATCTAACGGCCATGAAGTGACGCTCAAGTCTACGAACGCCACCGACGTGCAATCGGTGATCAATATGGGTGAGACCGTCGAGGCTCAGGTGGATGGGGCGGGAGTCTTGACGCAGATCAAACCGGCGGGACGGTGAAGACTCAAACGACTGCGGTGGGTTCAGAACGGCACATCTGACGCGGCGCGGTTATTGGAGATCGAGCATGATCCAGAGCGGGGGTGTCAGGTAATAAGCCGCGACGGATAACAGCAGGCCGAGCACCGATCCGAGAAGGCCCGTCACATAGAGCCCGGCAAATGGAGCCAGCAACAGGATGAGAATCATCAGCACCGCAACCGACCGATGCCGTTCGTAGAACCGCCGCCGGTGGTCACTCGTCAGCGATTCAAAAAAACTAAAATCGGATGGGTCAGGCATGAGGAGAGTATAGAACAATTCCTCGCATCAGTGCATGGGCGGCAGAAAGGACTCCCGGTACCTGGTCGATTCGCTCTCATGCCTGATCATCGCGTGGCCGAGCAGGCCGGTGCCCCACCCTCTTGAAGCATGGAGGTGTCAGAAACCGGAGCAGCGCTCGGGGATTGAACGCCAGGTCTCGATAGGTCCGTTTCCCGGTCATCACGTCCGTCACCGCTTCACAGAGGCGCTGCCCCTGTCGCGAAAATGCCCAGGATCTGGCGCGAGGAAAGTCGTACAGCAGTCGAGCCAGCACTCGTCCAGCTCGCAGTTCAGGAAGGATCGTCTCAGCCACTCCGCGGGGATACGCCTGTCGTACGGACTCCTCTTCAAGCTGCGTCTCAACCAAGGATTGTGCCGCCATCAGGCCGCTTCGAATGGCAAACGAAATGCCCTCCCCGGTGACGGGATCGGCGAAGCCGGCGGCATCACCGACGAACAAAACGTGTTGATCGACTAATGGCCCTCGGCGTGGTCGGATGGGAATGACAAAGCCGTGTCGCTCGATCTGAGTGACGGAACCACAGCCAAGCAGGTCGAGATAGCGCGCCATGGTGGATTTGAGGTCGCGTCCTCCCCGCGCCATCGACAGGACACCGACCGACAGATGCTGTTGCTTGGGAAAGGCCCACGCATACCCATGGGGCAGCAAGCCGAAATCAAATCTCGCCATGCCGTGAAATCTGTCCAACCGGTCATGAGGAACCGGTACTTCGTACTCGAGCGCAGGAATGAGGACTGGGCCATCGACCAGACCCATTGTTCGGGCGACCGTGCTAAGCGCCCCATCGGCTGCCACGACGAATTTGGCGCGCATGGCGCCCCTGGTTGTGATGAGCGTGACGAAGTCGTCGTGGGATGAGACATCTTCGAGGGCGCATTGTTGGTAAACGACAGCCCCGGCATCTTGAGCGGCTGACAGAAGGGCATAGTCAAACCGCGATCGCATCGTCATGGAGATGATGGGAGAATGTCGATGCGTCGTGAAGGATAATTCGGTATCGAGAAAGTTTAACTGCGCGGTATGACAGTCCTGTTCGACCACGTGGCGCACATCCATGGGCAACGCCTGCATGGCCCGTCCCACGAGACCGCCGCCGCATGTTTTGTACCGCGGCAGCGCGGCCTTCTCGATCACAGCGACCGCCATTCCAGCCTTCGCCAGACGCCACGCCGCGCAAGCCCCGGCCGGTCCGCTGCCGACCACAATCACGTCATACGTGCGGTTCATGCCTTATGCTTGTGCTCGTTCAAGTTATGCTCCATCCAGCCGAGAGCCAAGATATGCCATCAGCAGACGGATGACCGCGCAAATCGCAGATCGATTGACGAAATGAGACGCCTGCGGGAGATCGCGAGGTTCGGTCGACAGCCCCTGCTCGTTCTTGAATCACGGAAGGATACCGCATTGAGCCTCGATGGGAAAAGCCATTCGATCACAACCTGGACGACCATTCATTCGGCCGAGCAGACGAGACCCATCTCATGTTGAGTCCCGTTGAGAGATCTGAGCCTGTTCCTGTCTGCAATTGTGTTAGCCTGTGTGGAGAGAGAGTCCTCTCTCAACCGGGTATGCCCATCACCCTGGCCAGGGGTTTCACCCGACAAACGTGAGAGGGGAGATCGGAATATATGGTGCGTCTCGTTCTGCTCTTGATCATCGTCGGCCTGGTCCTAGTCGGGCCGCAACTCTGGACCAGGCGGGTGTTTGCCAAGCATAGTGCGCCCCGTGCCGACTATCCGGGTACCGGAGGAGAATTGGCCAGGCATCTGCTCAATCGGTTCGACCTGCAGCACATCAAAGTCGAACCGACCGAGACCGGCGACCATTACGATCCTGTCCTCAAGGCGGTCCGCCTGACGCCTGCTATCTTCGATGGGAAATCTCTCACGGCGATTACGATCGCCGCCCACGAGGTCGGACACGCCATTCAAGACCACCTGGGATACCAGCCGTTGGCGGAACGCACCAAGCTCGTGCGGGTCGCGCAGAAGGCCGAGAAGGTCGGAGCGGTCCTGATGATGGGGATTCCGATCGCGGCGGCCGTGGCTCGAACGCCGGTCGCGAGTGTCGTCGTCATGATGGCCGGATTGGCGACGATGGGGATTGCCACGCTGGTCCATCTTGTCACGCTTCCCGTCGAGTGGGACGCCAGCTTCAAGCGTGCCCTTCCCATACTCCGGCAGGGCCAGTACCTGGGGCCTGACGATGAGCGGGGGGCGCGTAGCATTCTCACCGCCGCCGCGCTGACCTACGTGGCAGCTTCCCTCGCCAGCCTGCTGAACCTGTGGCGCTGGATCGCGATCCTCCGGCGATAAGCGCAGCCCCATCACGCCCACTCCCCTATCAACGCACCTGGTTCAACGCGGCGTCGAGATCGTCGATGAGAACGGGCGGTCTGAAACAATTCCCGACCCTTTTGTTTTTCCGCAAGGCCGTTACAGTTTAGGGATACGGAGGGTTTTGCTGATCATTAAGGTTCCGGAAAGGACGAACATCAGGGACAATGGGTGCAGATCCCATGGTCCGATGCTCCATGCACCCCAGTAGAGATGCTCGCCGAGTCGATCCTGCCAGGCGGCCAGGGCGAGGATGCCGGTCAGCAGCGCGGTGGTGGGAATGGGGGTCCCTTCAAAATAGGCTACCTTGTCTTTGCCCGAGGAGAGGCTTTCGGCGGTCACATTATACCGGGCCAGTCGGCTCACCCCGCAGCAAACGAAGTAGGTCAGCGCAATCCAGTCCCACCCTCCCCGCAGGCCGGCGGCGAATCCGAGGGTCGCGGGTGCGACTCCGAAAGAAATGATGTCGGCCAGCGAATCCAATTCACGTCCGAGCACCGACTGCTCATGCCGCCATCGAGCGACCCGGCCATCGAACCAGTCGAAAAGCAGCGCCGCCGGGGACAGCAGCGCGGCGGCGAAGAAATGAGCCGGCAACCGACTGCTCATATAGTGCATGGCGAAGAACACAGCCCCGAGGCCGCAGGCGGCGTTGGCGAGCGTGAGGACATCCGCTAGATGAAACTCGCGGAGCATCAAGAAATGTTTCGGAGGGGTAGCTGTCACGGTAGGAAGACCTATGGGGATATCCCACTCCTCAGAAAAACAGGCGGAGGCGGCGGGCTTGCAAACCCACCGCCCCCGGACCAGTTCGGGCAGTGCTACTGTTCAACTCGCTGCAACGTCGTCACATGACCTTTATCGGTGACGTAGGCTTTGACCTTATCGCCATCTACTACCTTGTCGAGCTTCGTGCTCTTGTCCACATGCACTTTTACCAGTTCCCCGTCTGTATTTTTGATCGAATAATATTCCCCCTCGATCTTCATGAGGGTGCCCTTGATGGCATCCTTGGTTATCCTTTCACCGACGGTCGGCGTGGCTTCCTTCTCTTTCATGGGATCGGCCGCAAACGCGAGTCCTCCCCCTCCACCGACCAGGGCGGCGACGATCAACATTTCAACACTTCGCTTCATCATAATAAATCCTCCCATTTCGTTAATTGAGTCACTATCAACTTTTATAGAGTAACCGGCATGAGAAGGAGGACATACTGGGGAAAGCCCCTGCACGCCTCTCACGCATCCGCATAACTGGTCCAATGCAGCTGCACGATCATCGGTGATGACGGGTGGCGAACAAAGAGTCCCAACCTCTGTGTATTTCCGATTATTCCGCCGAGGTCGTACCACCACCGTCTGCATCTCAGGACAGCCGGCGTGGAGTGCGATAAATAGAATTCCATTTGCCCTCGACGCGCTCTTGCCCTATGGTTTGAGCCAGGAGGAGGCGTATGACAGCTGCACCGATCTTGTTTCATGATATCGACGGGGTACTGTTCGGAGACTATGCGGGCGAGTTCCAACTCCGTCCAGGAGTAAAGTCCTGGCTCGCGTGGGCACACGAGCATTTCGAATTGATCTGGCTGACCTCGTGGGAGTCAGACAAGATCAAGACCCTGTTGAGCGTCCTGTACTGCGAGCGGTTCCGCAGTAATCCGGACATCCCGCCGTTCCGTCATGCCAACTGGACGAACTGCGAGAATAAAGTGGTTTGGATCGAACAGGCCGTGGAGAAGCTGAAGGGCCGCGAATGGTTCTGGATCGACGACGAGATCGAGACCTTGGCGCCGGCCATTCAGAAAGCCGGCCTCTCCCTCGACCGCTGCATCCAATCGAATCCGCTGGGGCCGGATGAGTTACTCGTGGTCCAATCCACTCTCACCAGCCGGCTTGAATGGATAAAAACCAGCACGGGCGGCACGGCCTGTAACGTGGAAGCGACGTAACCAGTCTCTCCCGGTCACTCTGGCTGGTGATGGTGAGTTCAGAAAGCGGAACTGCGGCTGGGACTACGGTGACCGGCTTTCACGAGCCGAGCGAATCAATCCTGCCCTACAACGATTCTCGACGCCTTTGGTTTTCACTCATTAAGTCATCCTTTCTGAAGGCTCACCCCCCAAATCATTGGCGATCAGCCGAAATTGTTCAAGCGCGGCTTCGAGGTCATCCACGATTTCCTGAGCGATGATGTCGGGGTTAGGAAGAGTGGCGGAGTCTTCAAGGGAGTCGTCTTTGAGCCAGAAGATATCGAGGCTGGCTTTGTCGCGGGCGATGAGTTCATCATAGTCATAGGCGCGCCAGCGGCCGTGGGGTTCTTCTCTGACCAGGTTCTTTGCGTGTCGATTGCCTGGCCTGGCTTGTCAGGACGGGTGTGCGAGTTGCCGGTTATAGCATTTCACAAACTCGTCGAGGTCTTCGTGCTTGAGCGGATCGGTCTTGAGGGTGAAGTGTTGGTTGGTGCGGAGATCGTAGATCCAGAGCTGCTTGGTCCAGGGGGTCTTCGCTCGCTGGTTTTTTATCGAAGAAGAGCACATTGGCTTTCACGCCTTGCGCATAGAAAAGCCCGGTCGGCAGACGCAGGAGCGTGTGGACATCGCATTCGTGCAGGAGCTTGCGGCGGACGGTTTCGCCTGCCCCTCCTTCGAAGAGGACATTGTCAGGCACCACGACGGCGGCGCGGCCATTTTGCTTCAATAACGTTTTGACATGCTGGACGAAGTTGAGTTGCTTGTTGGAGGTCGTCGCCCAGAAGTCGTCACGCTCGACGATGTCTCGTTCCTTAGAGACTTGGCCCTCTTCGCCGACGATCGTCGTGCTGCTCTTCTTCCCGAACGGCGGATTGGTCATCACGATATCGAACCGATCCCCCGGATCAGCGGCCAAGGAATCGACACGACAATGGGCAGTTCTTTGTCGCTCCCAATCCCGTGAAGCATCAGATTCATCGCGCACAGCCGCGCCGTGCTCTGGACCATTCCCATCCCTTGAACGTGCCTTGCTTGAGCTGCCGCTTCTCGTCCTTGGTTAGGTTGGGATAGTGCTTCACGATGTAGTCGTGGGCCGCCAGGAAGAAATCCGCCGGTCCCGCAGGCTGGGTCACAGATGGTCTCACCGGGCTTCGGGGCAATCACTTCAACCATCGCCGCAATCAGCGGCCGAGGCGTGAAGTATTGGCCCGCGCCGGACTTGGTGTCCTGCGCGTTCTTCTCCAGAAGCCCTTCGTAGGCATCCCCTTTCACATCGGCGCTCATCGTGGACCAGTCTTCTTTGTCGATCAGATCCACAATCAGCCGCCGGAGCTTGACCGGGTCCTGGAACTTATTCTGGGCCTTCGTGAAGATCAGGCCGAGCATGCCCTTTTCCTTTGCCGAGCTCTTCCAGGAGATGGCGGTAGTGATCGAACAGGTCGTCGCCGTCCTTCTTGAGCAGCCTTGGCCAACTGTACTTGTCCGGAATCGGCTGGGTGGTTGTACGGCGGCTTCGTCCGCTCATCGGCCATCTTGAGGAACAGCAAATACGTCAACTGCTCGACGTAGTCGCCATAGCTCATCCCGTCGTCACGGAGGACATTGCAGTAGTTCCAGAGTTT